>NZ_PJIK01000009.1 GCF_002929275.1 Arthrobacter sp. ZGTC131 | reverse complement strand
CACAAAGAACAATGGACCATCCACATGCGATCAGGCATCCCCTGGTTCATCCCGCCACCCCACATCGACCCCCGCCAGGTACCGCGGAGAAACCACCAACTCCGAAACTGACCACCCGGCCCGGAAACGCAAGGTAGCGCACACCACAGCGCCCAAGCCACCACCGTCGGCGCATGTGCAGGGGCACCGTGGAAACATCCCAGCCGGAACGTAGCCAGACAGCCAGCTGACTAGCTGCCGCGCCCAGCTACCTCCGCCCGATGACCACCGTCGCGTCCAGTTCCTCCGAACGGGCAATGCGGGGCGTCAGTCCGCTCCGGGTCATGGCCGCTGCGGTCTGGCTGGCCTGACGGCGGCTTGTTTCAATGAGCAGGTGCCCGCCAGTCCGGAGCCATGCAGAGGCCTGCGCGATAACCCTTCGCTGAACGTCGAGTCCGTCGGGCCCTCCATCGAGCGAGACCCGGGGTTCGTGCACCCGGGCTTCGTGGGGCATGCTGCAGATGGAGGCAGTGGGCACATATGGCGCGTTGACCGCCAGAAGGTCGACGCGGCCTTTCACCCTCGGCGGCAGCGCCGCGTAGAGATCTCCCTCATGGACGTGGCCACCTGCCGGGACAACGTTCCGGCGGGCGCAGCGCACTGCGGAGGGATCGACGTCGGCGGCATGCAACTCGATGCCCGTAAGTGCCGCAGCCAGCGCGGTAGCCACCGCGCCCGAGCCACAGCAGAGGTCCACGACAATCCGCTCTGGTCGCGCCGTCATTGTCGTGGACCTGGCCCCGGCTCCGGCCGGCACCGCAACCTTTTCGGCGCCGGCAGAGGAGGCGAAATCCGCGCGAACCGACGAGATCGCCGGCTGAAGCCCCGCCGGACTGGCCGGCTCCTCGGGCACCATGGTGTGCGCCCTGAAGCGTGTAGGAGCCGCGGCCGGGGCGGCTGATTGAGTGACTTCTGAATGTGGGTCGGCTGGATATGGGTTAGCAACACCGGGACCGGGGTACCGCCTCGCAAGCAGCGCCGCCGCCTCGCTAACCAGGAATTCCGTGCGACGACGCGGTACGAAGACTCCCGAATCCACTGCGATCCGCAGACCGCAGAACTCGGCCCAGCCAAGGATATGTTCAAGCGGAAACCCGCCAACTCGCCGCTCGACCGCCGCGGCCAACTCACTTGGGGGGAAGGGTGCGGCTAAAAGGAGATCGGCCTCGTCTTCGGCGAAGACACAGCCCGCGGCACGGAGCCGGGCGATAACAGTGGAACGGGTCAAAGAGGGGTGAACAGGCATGAGTGCGTCCTTCGGTTGAACGATGGGCGCTCCGTGCATCGACTAGCCCCGAAGGTCCGGTGGGCAGCGGACAGGGAGAACCCAGGCTGGCATAGCGTGAATCGTTCTCACCTCCCGGAGTCTTCAAAGCCGCGTCTTCAAAAGCGGTTCAGGGCTCGAGCAAGCCCGCAAAAGTCCATGCTATCTGACGCCAATCGCGGCAATTCTTGGCAGGATGGGACGATGACCCGCAGCGAAAATCACACGCTCATCTGGACCGGCTCGTACACAGCGGACAGTGGAGGCCACGGGGCCGGCATCGGAGCCGTCTTGACCAATCCTGATGGGACACTCACCTGGCTGGGCACGGCTACAAAGGCGGACTCGCCGTCGTTCGTTGCCGTCCACCCGTCGCTTCCCATGGTCTATGCCGTCGGCGAGACTGCCACAACCGTCCAGGCCTACCGCCGCCGGGGCGAATTCGGGCTCGAGGCGGCTGGTGATCCGTGGGCCGCCGGCGAGGCTGCGTGCCACGTTGCCGTCGATCCGGAGGGCAGGTTCCTGATAGTTGCCTGTTGGGGCGACGGCCAAGTGCTGCTCTACGAGTTGGATGCCGAGGGCGGCATCACGGCCCGCTATTCGGCGGAGCCGTCGGTGGACCCCCACGGTGACGCAAACACTGCCGACGGCGGCCGTCCGAGTCGCGCCCACGCCAGCCTGATGCTGGCCGACGGCAGGATCATGACGACGGATCTGGGCCATGACCTACTGCGCGTATGGCACTACATTCCGGGGACCGGCCTTGCACCGGACCACGAGGTGGTGCTTCCAAAGGGCAGCGGCCCCCGGCACCTCGTGCAGCATCCCGGCGGAACGGTGTTCGTGGTGTCCGAGTATTCGATCGAGGTCTTCGCTGTACGGGCGGCATCGGATACAGGGCAGTTTTCGCATCAAGAGAAGTTCGAGCTAGTCGGACGTGGTCCGGCAACGTCAGGCGGCGTGCAGGATGGTGACTCGGCGGCCGAGATTGCTCTCTCCCCCGACGGCAGGCACGCCTATGTGGGCGTGCGCGGCTCCAACCGGATCAGTGTGCTCCGGATGGAGGCCGACTCAACTGACAGCACGACCTCGGGCGCAGCCGGCCGCACAGCCGGGCAGCTCCGGCCGCTGGCAGACTACCCAAGCGGAGGGGACTGGCCGCGGCACCACCTGGTCCGCAATGGCTGGCTTCATGTGGCCCACGAGCGCTCCCACGATGTGACCACATTCCGCCTGGATCCTGAAACCGGGATGCCCGGAGATGTGCACCACCGGCTCGTTGCGGGTTCCCCAACGGCCCTGATTGTGGCAAGCTAAGCCACAAATCGACAAGCCCAATACAGGATCCGTCATTCGCAATACACCTGCTTGACAGCAAGGCACGCGACTGCCGTGTTTCCGCGGCCTGGACATGTCGACCGGCAACACAGTCAGACCCGACAACCAGACAAGGCAGACCGGGACACATCGGCCCGGCAGAGCAGCGTCGCTTCGCGGAAGGCCCCAGCCATGTTCAATAATCCCCTCTGGAAATCCTTGCGCCGCGGCGGCTTCCGGGCCGGCAAGTCCGCCCACAACGTCTCCTTGCGCACCTCCGCAGCGGCGGCGGCCTCCCTGCTCCTGCTGGCAACCGCCGCCCCACCAACCCAGGCGGCACCGGGAAGGGGACCGGGCGCGCCATCAGGCGACCAGTCGCCGTCGGGCGTTCATTCCCTGCGGGCGCCGGTGACTGACGAGAACTTCTACTTCGTCATGGCGGACAGGTTCAGCAACGGGAACACAGCCAACGACGACGGCGGCCTCGGCTCGGATCCGATGGTCTCCGGCTTCGATCCGCAGCGCAAAGGTTTTTACAACGGCGGCGACCTGAACGGGCTGCTGGACAAGATCGACTACATCCAAGGCCTCGGGACCACGTCCATCTGGCTGACGCCCAGCTTCAAGAACAAAGCCGTTCAACCGGAGGACAACTCCGCCGGCTACCACGGGTACTGGGTCACGGACTTCACACAGATCGATCCCCACTTGGGTACCAACGCGGAACTGAAGGCGCTCATCGACGAGGCCCATTCGCGCGGAATGAAGGTGTACTTCGACATCATCACCAACCACACGGCGGACGTCATCGGGTACAAGGAAGGCGCCCGCACCGGCTACGTGTCAAAGGACAAGGAGCCCTACCGCACGGCCGCAGGGGAGGTCTTCGATGACCGTGACTTCGCCGGCCATGCGGACTTCCCAAAGCTCGATGCAAAGCTGTCCTTCCCCTATACGCCGGTGCTCGACCCGGCTGAGAAGTACCTGAAGGTTCCAGCCTGGCTGAACGATCCCACGCTGTACCACAACCGCGGGGACACCACCTTTGCCGGCGAAAACTCCTACTACGGGGACTTCTTCGGCCTGGACGACCTGTTCACCGAGCACCCCAAGGTGGTGGACGGCATGAAGGACGTCTATCAGACGTGGATCCGGGATTTCGGTGTTGACGGCTTCCGGATCGACACGATGAAACACGTGAACGACGAGTTCTGGCAAGAGTTCGGCCCCGACGTCCTCAGCTACGCGAAGGAGCAGGGCAAGGACGAATTCTTCATGTTCGGCGAAGTCTTCGACACGTCCAAGAGCTTCACTTCGCAGTTCACCACCCGCAACGGCATGCAGGCCGTGCTGGACTTCCCGTTCCAGGACGCCGCCCGCAATTTTGCCTCCCGAAGCCAGGACGCCAGGCAGCTCGAGACCTTCTTCGCCGGGGACGACTGGTACACCGACGCCGATTCCAACGTGTACCAACTGCCCACTTTCCTGGGCAACCACGACATGGGCCGGATCGGCAGCTTCATCAGCTCGGACAACCCGGATTCAAACGACGCCGAACGCGTGGCCCGTGACGAATTGGCCCACGAGCTGATGTACTTCTCCCGCGGCAACCCGGTGATCTACTACGGTGACGAGCAGGGCTTCACCGGCCCCGGCGGGGATCAGGACGCGCGCCAAACGCTTTTCGCGAGCAAGGTGACTGAGTATCTCGACGACGACCTGCTCGGCACTGACGCCACCCATGCCTCAGACCACTTCAACACCGGGCACCCGCTCTACGGGAAGATCAGCGAACTGGCGCAACTGACCAAGGATCATCCCGCCCTCCGCGACGGCGCCCACCAGCACCGGTACGCAGCGGACGGCCCCGGCATCTACGCGTTTTCCCGCATCTACGCGCAGGACCAGCGGGAGTACGTGGTGGCGCTGAATAACAGCGAACAGCCTAAGACGGCGGCTATCCCCACCTACATCGCGAAACGCAACTACAGCCTCGTCTATGGGGATGCAGCTGCCAAATCCAAGAGTTCCTCGGACGGCAGGCTGACCGTTACGGTTCCGCCGCTGTCAGCGGTCATCTACCAGTCATCGGGCCGGATTCCGAAATCCAAAGCCGCACCAGCTGTATCACTTCAGGCCCCTGTCCCCGCGGCGGCCAGCGCCACCTCCCAGGGCGATAACGGCAGGATGCAGGTGACGGCCGACGTCGCCGGTACTTCGTTCTACGAGGTCACGTTCGAGGCGAAGACGGCCGGCGGCCAGTGGGAGCCCATCGGCACGGATGACACCGCCCCCTACCGTGTCTTCCACGACATCGCAGCGCTCAATCCGGGCGCCACGGTGGAGTACCGCGCCGTGGCACTGGATAACGCGGGCCACACATCGGTCAGCAGCGCACGGGCCGCGACGGTTCCGGCGCCCGTGCTCACCATTCGGCAGCCTGCGGAAGGCAGCACGGTCCAAGGGAACGTGGACGTGGTCGCCACGGCGGATCCGGAAAAGGCCGGCCATGTGGTGGGCTTTGAACGGAGCGTGGCCGGGGGACCCTGGACGGCCGTCGGCAAGCCCGATGGCTCTTCGCCCGCCTACACCGTGGCTGACAATCTGGCCCCGCTGAACCTGGCTGACGGCACAGAGGTGCGTTACCGGGCCGCGATGGCAGGCCCCGGATTCAACGTGGTTAGCGGCGTGCGGACCGTCCTGGTCGGAGCCGCACCTCAACCTGAATCGGTCACGGTGGCCGGCAGCCTCAACAGCGAAATGGGCTGCCCGGAAGATTGGCAACCAGCGTGCGAGTCGGCCTTCATGACGCTGGACCCGGTCAGCCGCACCTGGAATCTGACCGCGGACCTTCCCCCGGGCCAGTACGAGTTCAAGGCGGCCATCAACGGTTTGTGGGACGAGAATTACGGCCAGGACGGCGTGCCCAACGGGTCCAACATCCGGTTGGACCACGACGGCGGTCCGGTCACCTTCAGGTACGACCACACCACGCACGTGGTTACTGCACAGAGCTGAGGACCTAGCCGCGGAGAGACCTGTCCACGGCCGCCAGTAGCGAGTTGAAGCGCTCGTTTTCCTCCAGGCTGTCGATCAGGACGGATTCGCCATCGGAATCTGCCAGCGGCACCTGCCAGTTGGGGTACTGGGCCGACGTGGTCCCGGGCTGGTTCTGGACGCGGCGCTCACCCACGGCGTCCACGAGCGCCACACCGAGCAGGACCGACGGGGACTGCGCGAGCAAGCGGTGCAGGGCCTCGACCCTTTCCTGCTCGGTACCCGGCTCGTCGGCGGGGAGGAGGCCGCGGTGCCGGAGCAGGGCCATCATTTTCTCCAGCTTGGCGTTGTGTTCCAGGCGTTCTTCCTCCGCGGACCGCTCCAGGAGCCCCAGGCCGTTCCGCAGGGTGACGTGGTCCCCGGCGAGATAGCCCGCTGTCGGCGGGAGGTCGTGCGTGTTCACGCTGGAGAGCGCCTGCACACGGTACTGTTCCGGCGCAAGCGGGGCGTCGCCGTCGTTCTCAAACCACAGAATGGAGGTGCCCAGAATGCCCCGCGAGGCAAGGTAATCGCGGACCCACGGCTCGAAGGTGCCCAGATCCTCCCCGATTACCACGGCTCCGGCGCGCTGCGCCTCCAGCGCGAGGATGCCGATCATGGCGTCGTGGTCCAGGCGGACGTAGGCACCGTCCGCAGGTGAATTGCCCGCCGGCACCCACCAGAGCCGGAAAAACCCGAGAATGTGGTCCACCCGGATCCCGCCCGAATGCTGCAGCACGGTAGCCAGCATCTCCCGGAACGGCTGGTAGCCCGCCTCAGCCAGGCGCGTGGGATGCCAAGGCGGCTGGTGCCAGTCCTGCCCCAACTGGTTGTACATGTCCGGCGGGGCCCCCACGCTGACACCGGAGGCGAGGACTCCGCGCAGCGCCCAGGCGTCGGAGCTTTGGAGGTCGGCCCCGACGGCAAGGTCATGGACGACGCCGAGACGCATGCCTGCCCGCCTGGCCGTAGCCTGGGCCGACTCGAGCTGTTCATCGCAGAGCCACTGCAGCCACCGGTGGAAGTCGATCCGTTCCGCCAGTTCGCCCCGCAGCCTTTCGAGCAGCGGCGATCCGAGCGCCGCCGCAGGATCTGTCCAAAACGGGTCATCGGCGTCGAGGTCCTCCCGCACCGCACACCAGAGGGCGAAGTCGTCCAGACCCGCACCCGCCGCACGGCAAAAGTCCTCAAACGCCCGCTGGCGGGACGGTGAACGGCGTGCTTGATAGAGCAGTTCCAGCGCTGCCAGCTTGGCGCTATACGCCCTGTCCCGGTCCAGCCGGGTGGTGTCCTTGTTCAGCTGCCGCGCCTGCTTCCTGAGGCTGCGAATAACACCTTGCAGCTTCGGTTTCAGGTAGGCCAGCTCCGGAATCGCTTCGATCCTGAGGTAGAGCGGGTTGAAGAAGCGCCGGGTGGACGGCGAGTACGGGGAGGGCTCCATCGGCGGCGCGGGTTCGGCCGCATGCAGGGGGTTCACCAGCACGTAGTCGGCGCCGTGGGCACCGGCGAGCGCGGCCAGTTCCGCAAGGTCCGCGAAGTCGCCGATGCCCCACGACCGCTTGGAGCGGACGGAGTACAGCTGCGTGGCGAGACCCCAGCCCCGGCGATCCTCCAACGCAGCGGCCGTGGACAGCCGGGCCGGAACCACCACCAGCGTGGCCTCGGCAACCTTGCCGTCGGACTCAGCCCGCAGCGTGTGCCATCCCAGGCCGGTGTTGTCCGGCATGTCGAACGTGGCCCTGCCCATGGTCACGCCGTCGACGACGCGCGGTTCCACCCAGATGTCCACCTGCGGGGCGATGAGCTCCCGGCCGTCCTCCGTCGAGACAGTCAGCCGGACAGGAGCCCCGTGCGGGACGTGGACCGGCACCAGCGCCGTGGTGCCTTCCTGGACCACGACGGCGGGAGGCAGCATCCGCCGCCAGGGCGCCAACTCCGCATCGGCCAGCGCCTTCTCGATGAGCTGGTCTGTGTGGGCCTCCACGCCCAGGGCGGCCAGTACACGGACCAGGGTGGCCGGCGCCACCTCGTGCGGAAGCCTGTCCCAGCCCTGGTACGTCGTCTCCACCCCGTGAACTTCAGCGAGCCAGTGCAAGAGTTCGGTGCTGACGGAATCGGCGGGTGTTCCGGAAGATGCCTCGTGCTGGCTGGGAGCCTTCATTAATGTCCGCCTCGTCTGCTGTGATCGGCCCGAAATTGCAGTGCTGCCGCTGCGGCCGGCCGCTTCTCAGCGAGGGGCGCAACTGTTGGTTCCGATTATTGCAGGGCGGCGCGGTGCTGGGTCCAGCGCTACGGGCCATGACGCGCATTCCCTAGATGCCATGGGACGTCCGGTCCGGCGGGTCAGACTAGCTCGCAGGAAGCGCAACGATACGGGTACGAAATACAGCATCGCGGGAGAGTTCGTGACAGCGGAACAACAATAGGGACATGGCGTCCCATTCCAGCTGTCGTAAAGGAAGCAGAATTCGGCCATTCTCGATGGTGGCAGTGGTCGGCGCCGCTGTAATGGCCACAGCCGGAGGTTGCACGTCCTCCTCCAGCGGGGAGCCGCCATGTATACCGCCCGCCTATTCGGTAAGCCCATCGAGTGCCAAGCCAGGAGAGACGGTGAAAGTCACAGCGCCTGATGCGGATTGCAATCCCCGCTACGGCGCAAATGCCCGCATTCAAGTCATCGTTACCGACGCCAAGGGGGTCAAGGTTATCAACACAACCTCCCCAATGACTGACGCCGGGGGATTCACCTATAGCTTTGACGTCCCTGATCGCATGGCGGTCGGAGACGCGGAAGTGACCGCCATGCCGTACAACATCGATTGGTGCGACGACACCGGACGGAATAACCGGGCCGCCGGCGAAGCGGGGAAATCGAAGGCGGCGTCATGTGCAATGCCCGTGGAGTCACTCAGCATCACGCGCTAATCATTCCGTGCGGCTACGCTGCGGCGCAGGCCTTCTTCAGCTGGGCGACAGATTCGCTGGGTACTTGGTCTCCGGCCTGCGCAATTTCCTTGAGCGGGGACGTGATCTCGGACGGAACGCCGGCGGTCTCGGCTCCGGCGACGAGTCCGGTCAGCGCTACCTTGTCCGAGGCACTGACCAGTCCGTCCTCCAGCAGGGCGCAGATCTGGCCCTTGACCTGCTCGGCCGCGGCGTTGGCCACGCCGGAGGCCGCCGAGCTGGCCGCGTTCTGCACGGCTTCCTGGGCCTGGCCGCAGCCCGCCAGAAGTACTAGCGCAGGGAGCATGGACAGTGCGAGGAAGGTACGTTTCATACTCCCAGCCTAGCAACCGGCTGAAGGCAGCCTTCGCAGGCCAACCACGAGGCCGGCGGCATCGACCGCCCAGTTTGACAACGGTGTCGAATCGCGTGCTAACGCCATCCGGCCAGTGAATGCTCCAACGCCGCCATATACAACGCGGAATGGACCGTTGACTTGTCTCGTGGACATCACCTAGCGTTCCAGTCACTGACAACGTTGTCTGCGGGAGGACACGCGCGATGAAGGGCGATTTCAGCAATATGAACATCCGAAATTCACGAAAAATGCAGGCAAGCACTGCGCTAACCATGGCGGGTCTCAGCCTTGCCGCGGCGCTGGCCGGGGCAGTACCGGCGCCGGCAGCAGGAACGGTAGGAGACGAGCAACACCGTCCGGCGATCCATTACACGCCGAAACAGAACTGGATGAACGATCCCAACGGGATGGTCTTCCACAAGGGCGTCTACCACCTGTACTACCAGCACAATCCGTCGGGAAACACGTGGGGGAACATGTCCTGGGGCCATGCCACGTCCACGGACCTGGTGCACTGGAAGGAGCAGCCGCTGGCCATCGCCACAGATGACCAGCAGGACATTTTCTCCGGGAGCGTGGTGGTGGACAAGAGCAACTCGTCCGGATTCGGAACGGCCGAGAATCCGCCCATGGTGGCAATCTTCACCAGCGCCTACAAGGACGCCTCACCCTACCGGGGGCTGCAGGCACAGTCACTGGCGTACAGCCTGGACGACGGCCAGACGTGGACGAAGTACAGCGCCAACCCGGTGCTCAACCGCAATTCGGCGAACTTCCGCGACCCCAAGGTGTTCTGGTACGACTCCCCCGGAGGCGGCGGCTACTGGGTGATGACGGCCGTCGAGGCTACGGAGCACAAGGTGGTGCTCTACAAGTCCAGCAACCTCAAGGACTGGACGCCGCTCAGCGAATTCGGTCCGGCCAATGCCACGGGCGGGCTGTGGGAATGCCCCGACCTCTTCCCCCTCGCGGTCGACGGCGATCCATCGAACATCAAGTGGGTCATGGTGGTCAACATCAACCCCGGTGGCGTGGCCGGAGGCTCGGCAGGCCAGTACTTCGTGGGCAGGTTCGACGGCACCACGTTCACTTCCGAGAGCACGAAGGCGAGCGACGCGTTGCCTGCCGGCACTCCCCTTGCGGGCTTCAATGACGCCACCTACAACGGCTGGGCCGTGAATAACGAACCCGGCAACGCGAAGAACGGGCCGTTCGGGGAGGCACCCGCGTCCGGAACCCTGGCAGGTCAGAACACCGTCACCGGCTTCGCCGGCAGCGGCCTGATCAACTCCTTCAACGACCGCGACTGGCCGCTCGGCTCCATCAATTCCCCGGAATTCACCGTGGACAGTGATTACCTCAACTTCCTGGTGGGCGGCGGCCAGCATCCGCGCGTCTCGGACAAGCTGGACAACACGCCGCCGCCCGGCGACCTTCTGTTCAACGGCTTTGAAGCTCCCGACGGTTCCACCATGGCCGACGCCGGCTGGACAGGCACCGGCGATCTCACGCCCGCGTCCCAGCCCGCCACCGCCGGCGGTGACTTCTTCATCGGCGCAAAGCGCATCAACACGTTCGAATCGGGCGGGGCTCCCGGCGACGACAGGCAGGGAACCATGACGTCGCCGTCGTTCCTTCTATCCCGGAACTTCATGAGCATGCTCGTGGGCGGAGGGCACCGCTCCGCGGACTCCGGCCAGCTTCTCGAGGTCCAGCTGCTGGTGAACGGCAACGTGGTGCGCCGCCTCGCGGGCGACGACGCCGGCGCCCTCAACTGGAAGGGCTGGGACGTGTCGGAATTCGCCGGGCAGGAGGCACAACTGCGGATCGTGGACCAGGCAACCGGAGGCTGGGGACACCTCACCCTTGACCACGTGATGCTGACGGACCAGGCCGCCGTTCTCCGCTCCGACGAGACCACCGTAAACCTCGTAGTCGACGGTCAGGTGGTCCGGACGGCCACCGGCGCGAACAGCGAAGTCCTGGACTGGGCATCCTGGAATGTTGCGGAATTCAAGGGCCGGCGGGCCAGCATCAGGGTGGTGGACAACAACCGGTTCGGCTGGGGCCACATTCTTGCCGATGAGTTCGTGGCATCACCCCGGCCGGCAACACCCAGGCTGCAGACCTACGACTGGCTGGATTACGGCCGGGATTACTACGCCTCAGTTTCGTTTGGCAACATGCCCCAGGACAAGCGCATCATGCTCGGCTGGATGAACAACTGGGACTACGCCAACAGCATTCCGACAACACCGTGGCGCAGTGCCATGTCCCTGCCCCGCCAGGTTGCGCTGACCCAGACGGCAAGCGGGCCGCGCCTCACGCAGAAAGCCGTCCAGCAGGCGGATGGCCTCGGCACAGGCGTGAGCTATGCGGAGAAGCGGACGCGAAACATCGCCCCCGGTACCCATGCGCTGCCGACGGCTGCCTTCGGGCAGGTGCAGCGGATCGACGTGACACTGGCGCCAGGCACCGCTTCGAAGGCGGGGATCACGGTGCTGGGGAACGGCAGCACCTCAACCGTCATCGGCTATGACAAGGCAGCGGGCGAGCTGTACGTGGACAGGAGCAACTCCGGAGATACCGGTTTCCACCCGCTTTTCGCGTCGGTGGACTCGGCGCCCGTCACGGTGGACGCAAACGGCAACGTGACCCTGCGCATCTACGTCGACCGGTCTTCCGTGGAGGTCTTCGCCCAGAACGGGCTGCGGACCATTACAGACCAGGTCTTCCCGGCGCAGGGGGCAAACCAGGTGGCGCTCTTCGCCGAGGGCGGCACCGCCCAGCTGAAGTCGTTGACCGTGACACCCCTGAGCAACTCCATGTTCGGAACAGCGCAAAAGCCCACTAAGAGCAAGGGCTAAGTCCCCGGGCAGGCCACCGGGGCACGCAGCCCACGGGACACCAGCGAAAGGGCCGGTGCCCGCATGAATCATGCGGGCACCGGCCCTCACTGTTGTCTGGAGAGTCCGGGGTTTCGGCGGCCTGGTGGTTGTGCCGCCTATCGCCGCCCGGTGGCCATTCCGCCTATCGCCGGCCCGACCTGACGCGGGTCAGTGAATTGGCTGGAGCCAGGTCAGCACCGAACCGTCCTCCTCGATGTGGTTCGCCAGCTCCCCGTTGAACGTGGCGCCGTAATCCGCGCTGATGTGCTCCTGGAATGCCGCGGCGTCCTCGTAGACCTCGAACACGAAGTACTCGCGGGGATTGGCTTCCCGGGTGTACGGCAGGAACAGCTGGTTGCCCGGCTCCCTGCGCACCTGCTCGGTCAGTTCGCGCATCATTTCCGCTACGCGGGCTTCGCTGCCGGGTTTCACGGTGAATTCGGCGTACAGCGTTTTGGTCATGGGATTCCCCTCTTGTGGATGATGTGGGCTGTGGATCGAGGTGGGCGGGTTGAACAGTTAGTGGCTGGCCGGATACGGCTCAGCTTGGCGGCCGGATCTCCCCGGATCCCCGCAGAATGAGTTCCGACGGGACGACATACGTCTGCGGGGCCTGCTCGTCGCCGTCGATCCTGGCCAGGAGCCGCTCGGCGGCGAGCTTCCCGATCCGCTCCGGGTGCTGTGCGATGACGGTGACGCCGGGGTCCATCATGTCCGCCAGGGTGAAATCGTCGAACCCCACCAGGGCCACGCGCTTGCTGGCGCCAAGCTCCTTTAGAGCCCGCATGACCCCGAACGTGACGAGGTTCTGGCTGGAGAATATGGCCGTGGGTGCATCCTCCGCCGTGAGCAGCTCCAGTGCTGCCAGGCGCGCCGATTCCTCGTCATGCAGGCCGTCCCGCAGCGGAATCGCGGACGTTGCGATGCCCGCCCGCCCAAGTTCCTCGGTGAAGCCGCGCCGGCGTTCGCGGGCCGTTTGAATATCACCGCGGTCGCCGAGATAGGCAAGCTTCGTGTGGCCCTGCGCGATCAGATGGGCTGCGGCTTTGGCCGCCCCGACGGCGTTGTCCGTCACCACCGCGTCCGCCTCCAGGCCCACCGGTTCGCGGTCAATGAAGACCATGGGCAGGTCGCGCGAATGCTCCGGAATGACGTAGGACTGGCTCTTGGCGATGGGGGTCAGGACCAGCCCGTCCACACGCCGTCCCAGGAACGCGGCGACAAGTGACTTCTCGCGCTCGGGGTCGTCGTCGATGCTGGCGGCAAAGACGGCAATTCCGCGAGGAGCAAGCGTGTCCTCCAACGCGCGGTGGATCTCGCTGCTGAACGGGTTGGCCACGCTGGGCAGCAGGAGCCCGATGGAAAGAGTCTGGCGGCCGGAGCGGCGGAGACTGCCGGCGGCCATGTCCAGCTGGTAATTGAGTTGCTGGGAAGCGCCCAGGACCCGCTGCCGGGTTGCCTCGGACACGCCCGGCTCATCGTTCATCACCCGCGAGACAGTCTTAATCCCAACTCCGGCCAAGGCTGCGACATGGCGCATGGTGGGCCGGTTCTTGGCCGCCTCGGCTTGGTAACGATTAGACATCGTTGTCATAACTTGGTCCTTCATCATCGAATTTATCTTGACTCTACCCTGTGACGTTGATTACATGATGTATGACATCGTTGTCAGGCACGGGAAGTGCCACGAAACCAGGAGATTCAATGTTGAGTTCCAAAGCCCCGCGGACAGTCACCAACCGCATGCTCGCCATCGGCGCAGTCCTGACCCTCGGCACGCTCAGCCTCACCGCCTGCGGCGGAAGTTCCACGGCCACTACGTCTACCGGAAGCTCGTCCGCGGAGAAGGTCGGTGTGTCCCTGATTGTAAAGACCACGTCGAACCCCTTCTTCGTGTCCATGCAGGACGGCGCAAAGAAGGCCGCCGAAGCCGACGGCGTGGACCTGAAGCTCGCGGCCGGCAAGGCAGACGGCGACGAAGAGACCCAGATCCAGGCAATCGAAAACGCAATCTCCAAGGGCGACAAGGGCATCCTGATCACGCCCAACGGCCCGTCCGTGGTGGACGCACTGAAGAAGGCGAAGGACGCGGGCCTCTTCGTCATCGCACTCGACACGCCGCCGGACCCCGCCGATGCGGCCGACATCACGTTCGCCACGGACAACTTCGCCGCGGGTGAGCTGATCGGCAAGTGGACCGCCGCTCAGCTGGCCGGTAAGAAGGCCACCATCGCACTGCTGGACCTGTTCGACGACAAGGTTGTCTCGGTGGACTACAACCGTGACCAGGGCTTCCTCACCGGTCTAGGCGTCGACACTGCCGACAAGAAGAAGAACGGCGACGAAGCCAAGACCGGCAAGTACACGGGTGGCAAGGGCGGCGACTACGAGATCGTGGGCAGCCAGGCGACCCAGGGCGCCGAAGACGGCGGCCGCACCGCCATGGAGACCCTCCTCGCCAAGAACCCGAACGTCAACGTTGTCTACACCATTAACGAGCCTGCCGCGGCCGGCGCCTTCGAGGCACTGAAGGCTGCGGGCAAGGAAAAGGACGTGCTCGTTGTCTCGGTTGACGGCGGCTGCGCCGGCGTCAACAACGTCAAGTCCGGCATCATCGGCGCCACGGCCCAGCAGTACCCGGTCAAGATGGCTGAGATGGGCGTCAAGGCCATCGTTGAGCTCGCCAAGACCGGAAAGAAGCCGGCCAATTCCGAGGGCCTGGACTTCTTCAACACCGGCGTGGAGCTCGTCACGGACAAGGCCGCCGACGGCGTCAAGAGCATCACCACGTCCGAGGCTTCCCAGATCTGCTGGGGCAAGTAACCAGCCTTGGACACCCTCCGCGGGAGGGCGCTGAGCATCGGCACCCTCCCGCGGCGGACAGCAACACAACCGGCGGCCCAAGCCGACGTCCTTCCCAGCAGAACCAGCCCCAGCAGAACCTTGAAGTTCAGGAGCAACCGTGACCCAGCAACAGACAGCAGGCCCGCCCGCAACCGGGCATGCCGACCTGGCCGAGGAATTCCTCGATCGACAGACCCCGCTCAGCCGTATCCGCAACGTCCTCCACCGCTACCCCGCCCTCAGCCCCGCCATCGTGCTGCTCGTCGCGGTAGTGGTCTTCGGGCTCCTCAACGACAGGTTCCTCCGGGTCGAGAACCTATCGCTGATCACCCAGCAGGTCTCGGTGGTGGGAACCCTGGCCATCGCCCAGACACTCATCATCCTGACCGCGGGCATTGACCTTTCGGTGGGCGCCGTCATGATCCTCGGCTCTATGGTGGTGGCGCAGCTGGCCGTCAGCAGCGGCATGCCGGGACCGCTTGCGCTCCTTGCCGGGCTCGTCGTGGGCCTCGCGGCAGGGGCGTTGAACGGCTTCCTGGTGACCAGGTTCAGGCTCCCTCCGTTCATCGTCACTCTGGGCACGCTGAACATCTTCATTGCCCTGACGCTGCTGTACTCCGGCGGCTCGACAGTCCGCGGTTCCAGCATGCCCGGCCTGCTCACCTGGATGGGAAGCACGTTCCCGGTGGGCCCGGTCCGCATCTCCACGGGCGTGGTGATGATGCTCCTGCTCTACATCGCGGTCGCCTTCATTCTCGGGAAGACCGCGTGGGGCCGGCATGTCTACGCAGTGGGCGATGACAAGGAAGCCGCCCGCCTGGCCGGTATTCCGGTCAACCGCGTCCTCATGAGCGTCTACCTCGCGGCGGGGGCAGTGCTCGCGATCGGCGCGTGGATCCAGATCGGCCGCACGAACGCTGCCAGCCCCAACGCGGGGGTGGATCTCAACCTCGACTCCATCACCGCCGTCGTGATTGGCGGGACCAGCCTCTTCGGTGGCCGCGGCTCCGTGTGGGGCTCGCTCCTCGGGGCGCTGATCGTGGGCGTGTTCCGCAACGGCCTGTCACTGGCCGGGCTCGACGTGCTCTACCAGACCCTCGCCGTGGGCGTCCTCATCATCCTCGCTGTGTCCATCGACCAGTGGATCCGAAAGGTGAAATCATGACTGCCACCGAAATCCAGCCCGCCAACACCGAGGTCCGCCAGCCGATCCTGCAGGCCAGGAACCTCGTCAAAACGTTCGGGCGGGTGGTGGGCCTGGACGGCGTCAGCCTTGACCTCTACCCCGGCGAAGTCCTGGCCGTCATCGGCGACAACGGCGCGGGAAAGTCCACACTCATCAAGTGCCTCACCGGCGCCGAGATCCCCGATTCGGGCGAGTTGAAGTTATCCGGGCAGCCGGTCCACTTCAAGCGCCCGCAGGACGCCCGCGCCCACGGCATCGAAACGGTGTACCAGAACCTTGCTGTTTCGCCGGCGCTGGATGTCGCGTCCAACCTGTTCCTGGGCCGCGAGGAACGGCTTCCCGGGCCCCTGGGAAAAATCTTCCGCGTCCTTGACACCAAAGGCATGCGCCGCAAAGCCAAGGAGGAGCTGACCAGGCTCGGTATCTCCACGCTCCAAGACGTGACGGTTCCGGTCGAGAACCTGTCCGGCGGACAGCGCCAAGCCGTCGCCGTGGCCCGTGCCGCTGCGTTCGGATCCAAAGTGGTGGTACTGGATGAGCCGACGGCGGCCCTCGGCGTGCGGGAATCGAACCAGGTCCTGCAGCTGGTCCGGGACCTCCGGGACCGAGGACTGCCCGTCATCCTCATCAGCCACAACATGCCGCACGTGTTTGACGTGGCAGACCGGATCCACATCCAGCGCCTCGGAAAATGCGCGGCCACCATCACGCCCGAGTCGCACAGCATGACCGATGCGGTGGCCATCATGACGGGTGCCGCCACCGCCTAACCGGCCGCCGTTTAGAGCGCCACCGCAATGCCGTTTTACCGCACCACCGCTTTACCCTCCCCAACTCCGTCCGCGGGCCCTAACAGGTCCGCGGACGGCCCCGTGAAAGGCCCCTCCATGCTCAAGACCCATTCCAGCGCAACTCCCCCGGCAACCCCTGATGTCATCGTCATCGGCGAAGCTCTGGTCGACGTCGTCACCTCCCCCGAAGGGACCGTCGAACACCCCGGCGGGTCTCCGGCGAACGTCGCATATGGCCTCGGACGCCTCGGCGTGCGCGCCGCCCTCCTGACTTCCATCGGCGACGACGACCGCGGCGCAGCGATCGAGGCGCACCTGGACGGCGCCGGCGTCGTGCTCCTTCCGGGTTCCAGGACGCCAGGACGGACGGCGTCCGCCACCGCCACCCTGGCCGCCGACGGCTCCGCCAGGTACGAGTTCGACATCCGCTGGGAGCTGCCGCCGGTGGCGCCGGCGTTCCTCCCGAAGGTGCTCCACACCGGCTCGATCGCCACCTTCCTGGCCCCCGGGGCCGCGGCGGTGAAGACGCTCCTGGAACAATCGCACCGTGAATGCGTGGTCACCTACGATCCCAACGTCCGCCCTGCACTCCTGGGCAGCCAGGCCGAGGCCAGGGCCATCTTCGAGGAGCTTGTTCCGCTGACGGACGTGGTTAAGCTCAGCGACGAGGACGCACGGTGGCTCTACCCGGGCCTGCGGCTCGAGGATGCGGCCGCAAGGATCCTCGGCCTGGGCGCCGGGCTCGCCGTGGTCACGTGCGGCTCCGAGGGGTCGCTGCTGGCCACCCCGGCCACGCAACTGCACATCCCGGCCATCAGATCGGTGGTGGCGGACACCATCGGCGCCGGCGACTCCTACATGGCGGCGCTGATCTACGGGCTGCTGGCACGCGGGACCGACGGCTTGGCTCCCGCCGTTCTGGAGACGCTCGGACGCATGGCGTCCAAGGCCGCGGCCATCACGGTCCGCCGGCCGGGCGCCAACCCGCCCACGGCTGACGAGCTGCTCGCCGACCTGCCGGAAGGCGCGGCCGCCCCTGCCGCCGTCGTCGCCTGACTGGGCTAACGCAGCGCTAGTCCCCGGTGTCCTTCGCCGCCTTGGCGGCGGCCTTGGCGGCCTGCTTGCTGGCCCGGACCTTGCTCAGGGACTCCGGATCCACGATGTCGGCAACGGACAGGAACGCATCCTCCTGGCCGTAATGGCCGGCGGCCTGGCGCCAGCCTTCCGCCTGGAGTCCGCACTGCTTGCCGAGGAGCGCCAGGAAGATCTTTGCCTTTTGCTCGCCGAATCCAGGCAAGGCCTTCAGCCGCCGCAGCACCTCCCGGCCGTCGGGGTCACCCTGGGTCCAGATGGCTGTGGCGTCCCCGTTCCAGTCCTGGTGCACGGTTTCAGCGAGTGCCTGGACACGGCCGGCCATGGATCCCGGGAAACGGTGCACGGCGGGGCGCTCCTTGAACACCTCCACGAAGCCCTGGGGGTCGTAGCCGGCGATGGCCGCGGGGTCCATGGATCCGATGCGCGTCCGGATTTTTTCGGGACCGGCAAACGCCGACTCCATGGTCACCTGCTGATCGAGCAGCATGCCGGTGAGCAGTGCAAACGCATCGTCGCTGAGTAATCTGTCGGCCGCCGGGTCCCCTGTGATGTGCAGTTCCATGCGTCCTATCCTCCCACCCGCTCCGGTCCGCGTCAGGGGTGGCCCCGCAGCCGGCCCCGCAAAGACGCGGCGCCCCAAACGGCCAGGAAGGCAGCCACGAGCAGCAGCCCGGCATCACCCAGATCGATGGACGCCAGCCACGCCGTCATCGGATCCCCGAGGCCGAACGCCGCATCGAAAAGTCCGCCCAGGGTGATGATGGCGACGACGAGTGCCGAGAGGGACGAAATGCCCGTAACCACGGCGTTGAAGCCAAGCTTTCGGCTGGGATCATGAATAGCGGACCTGTACATCCGCATCATGGCCACCCCGTTCAACGAATCGCAGAACGTCATTGATGCCGCGAACGCGAACGGCAAGGCCATCAGCGCCAGCGGCGACACCCCGGCGAGGGACGCCGCCGTTGTCATGACCAGTAGCCCGATGGTCGTGGCAGTGTCGAACCCCAGCCCGAACAGGAAGCCGATTGCATAGATGTTGCGCGGATGCTGGACCCGGGATAGCGGCTTAGCCAATAGCCGCGCCACGAAGCCCTTGGCCTCGAGGTCTTCGATGGAGATGCTCGCGCCCGTCCTGGCGCTGCGGTACAGCTGTGCCGTCCGCACGAACGCGGAGCCGTTGAAGATGCCCATCAGCAGCAGAAACAGCCCGGAAACCCCGCTGCCGATCAACCCCAGCACGATGTTGCCCGTGGCGCCCTCCTCCATGAGGCGCCCGACGGCGGTCGAACCGGAAACCACCAGGACGCCGGCCAGGACCACCACGGAGCTGTGCCCCAGGCTGAATGCGAAACCAACGCTGACAGGGTTCCGCCGCTGCGCGACGAACTTTCGCGTGGAGTTGTCGATTGCGGCGATGTGGTCCCAATCGTAGCTGTGCTTGATGCCCGCCACGTAAGCGGTCAGGACCAGCCCCAGGGCCAGCGGCTGGCCGGCATGTGCCGTACCGAGTGCAAGAAGGGAGATGGTGGCGGCGTGCAACGCCACCACAGCACCGAACGTCCACAGCAGCCTGGTGCGCATCGACAGGTGTTCGCGGGTGCGGTACAGGACGGCCAGGTCTGACAGCGTTGTCATCAGTGCTTCCTCAAATTCAGGCGATCCTGACCATTCCAATTGTGACGCAAGAGTGCCGTGCACGCACCCAGCAATCGGGCCAGACCCTCCGTGCTGTTGGCGAGCGAACGCACTATGAGGCCAGTCGTGCCGGCGACGGATTGGGTCAGCGAAATTCCGGTGAAGGCGTCATGGTCCTGGGTCACGGCGTGGAGTTCGTCGGCGAGCGCCTGGTCCACGCGCGGATCCACGACGATCAGCGATCCCAGATGGCTGAAGCCCTCCATGAAGCCCATTCCCGTGACGTCGTCGAGAGGCGGGCGGACCAGCAGGTTGTCGAGCGCCAGCAGTTCAGTGCCTGCGCCGGTGTCCACGTGGATCTCGTTGCGGAGCCGCAGTTCCTCGTACCGGAAGGATGATCCGTCCGGCGACCACCCCGGAGTGACCACCTCGGCCATCATCAGGCTCGACGACGGCCGAACAGTGATGTGCGTGTTCTGCCGGTAGCTGGCCTCCCGGTATGCGATGAGCTGGTCCGGTGCGAGTTCGAGCTGTGCCCCCTCCCCCAGCCGCAGGGTCATCCGCTGCTCGGCAAACGAGCCCGGGGTCCGGTAGATCTTCATCGCCGACTGAGTCGTCAGCAGTAGCTTCGCCCCCGAACCCACCTCCACATCAATGACATAGAGATCCGCGCCAAGATACGCCCCGCCCGGATTCACGATGACATAGCAAACCTGCCCCGAATCATCGAGGTAGTGCGGCCGTAAAACCCTCAAGCCGCCTTGATGGAACTGCCTCGAGGCAATCGATTTCCCGCCGCGTTCAGTGATGAGGAGTTCAAGGCGGCCCCTCTCGGGCCGATCAGCAGGCCCGGGTGAGATGACTGCTTGAGCCGCCTCGGGCGGGCCGCTGCTCATTTCGCCAGGTCGAGCATCAGGACGTCGCGCCGCACCCATTCGATGACGGCGTCGAGGCCTTCGTCCGTTTTCAGGTTGGTGAAGCAGAACGGCTTGGTGCCTCTGAACTCGCGGGAGTCCCGCTCCATGACTGACAGGTCTGCGCCCACGTGCGGTGCGAGGTCGGTCTTGTTGATGATGAAGAGATCGGACTTGATCATGCCTTGGCCGGCCTTGCGCGGGATCTTCTCGCCCTGGGCCACGTCGATGATGTAGATCGAGAAGTCGACCAGTTCCGGGCTGAACGTGGCGGAGAGGTTGTCGCCGCCGGATTCTACGAAGATCACCTGAAGGTCCGGATGACGTTTCTTCAGCTCCTCGATGGCCGCGGTGTTCATGGACGTGTCCTCGCGGATGGCCGTGTGCGGGCAGCCGCCGGTCTCTACGCCGATGATCCGGTCCTCCGGAAGGATTCCGTTTGCGGCCAGGATCTTGGCGTCCTCGATCGTGTAGATGTCGTTCGTGATGGCGGCCATGGAGATTTCGCCGCTCATATGGCGGGTGAGCCGCTCCACGAGCTGCGTCTTGCCGGCGCCAACCGGTCCGCCGACGCCGATCTTGATGGGTTCAGACATTCTTTCCTCCTACTAACTCATGAACATGCGGGCGCGTTGACGCTCGTGCCGCATTTGCGAAATTTCCAGCCCGGGACTGACGGCGCCGAAGTCGTCCGGCGTGAGCTGACCGACCCGCTCGACGGCGGCAGCAACGCCGTCGGACGCTTTCCGCAATAGGCGCTGGCCGGCATTCTGCCCCAGCGGGATGGCACGGACCGCGTTCTGCGTCAACGACGTGACGGCGGCGAAAAGGTACGCCGCGAGCGCCTCGGGCAGAGGCACGCCCAGTGAACGGGCGACGACGGCGAACCCCAGCGGCTGATGGCCGGCGGAACGGCCCGCAGTCACCAGTTCCCGGTACGCCGTCAGCTCAGGAGAGGGGAAGACTTCGTCGCCGATTTCCAGCAGCCGCGTGCCCATCTTGATGCTGGCCTCCCGCAGCTGCCGCGGCAGGAGCTGCGCGGTCAGGAGCGCGTCCAGCTCGGCCACGGGGACACCCTCATAAAGGAACCGGATGCCCAGTCCGTCAGAGTAGGTCAGCTGCTGGGAAACAAAAGCACTCAGCCAAACCCCAAACGACGCCTCATCATGAACCAACCCGCGCTCAATGTAGGTTTCAAACCCCAGCGAGTGCGCAAACGCCCCGGTAGGCAGCGCGGAATCGGTGAGCTGCTGCAGGGCCAGCTGGTAGCTAGTGGCTGTGTTCAGCATGGCGGAAGGGGACTGGCATGACGCGTTCCTGGCGGTTGTAGGGCACTCCGACGTGTTTGAGATAGTCCTCTACGGTGTGGTCATACTGGCAGACCATGACTTCAGCGCCGTATTCGGAGGTCGGGTCGAAGAACTGCGCCTGCAGGTGGCGGTTGCCCAGCGAGTGCGCCACGGTTCCCATCTCGTGGATGGTCCGCGGCGCGATCACCAGGACGTCGGTGGGCAGCACGGACACCACGATCACGTTGGTCTCGGCCAGATGGAGGATGTCGCCGTCCCGAAGGTCAGGTGAACCCGCAGGCAGCCGGATGCCGAGTTCCTTGCCGTGGTCGGTGGTGACGCGCTGGATCCGTTTGACCAGCTGGGCGCTGGGCAGCACCACCTTCTCCTTGTGAAGCCCGTAGTAGGTGTCCTGGCCGGCGGGCTGATCGTGCAGGTTGCCCAGGATCTTCTCGATGATCATGTGGTTCTCCTAGAAGAGGAAGTAGCGCTGTGCCATCGGCAGCACATCTGAAGGTTCACAGGTGACGTTCTCGCCGTCCACCGTCACCTTGTACGTCTCCGGATCCACCTGGATGTCCGGGGTGGCGTCGTTGTACTTCAGGTCGGCTTTGGTCAGCGTCCGGATGCCGGAGACCGGCCGGATGACTTTCTCCAGGCCCAGTTCCCCGGGCACGCCGGCGTCAATCGCGGCCTGGGACAGGAAAGTGATGGAGGACTGCTGCAGGGCCTTGCCGAACGTGGCGAACATGGGGCGCATGGTGCGCGGCTGCGGCGTGGGAATGGAAGCGTTGGCGTCACCCATCAGCGCGTAGGCGATCTGGCCTCCCTTGAGCACGAGCTCGGGCTTTACGCCGAAGAACGCCGGGTCCCACAGCACCAGGTCCGCGAACTTCCCCTCTTCCACTGAGCCGATGGCGTCGGCCATGCCCTGCGCGATGGCCGGGTTGATGGTGTACTTCGCCACGTACCGCTTGAGGCGGAAGTTGTCGCTTTCCGCGCCGGAGCCAAGAGCGGATCCGTGCGCACCGCCGTCGGGATCCGAAAGGATGCCTCGCTGCTTTTTCATCTTGTCCGCCACCTGCCAGGTGCGGGTGATCACCTCCCCCACGCGGCCCATGGCCTGGGAATCGGAGGCGGTGATGGCGAAGATGCCCAGGTCCTGCAGCACGTCCTCGGCGGCGACGGTTTCGGCCCGGATGCGGGAGTCGGCGAAGGCCACATCCTCGGGGATGTCCGGGTTCAGGTGGTGGCACACCATGAGCATGTCCAGGTGCTCTTCGATGGTGTTGCGCGTGTACGGCAGCGTGGGGTTTGTGGAGGCGGGCAGGACGTTGGGCAGCCCGGCGATCTTGATGATGTCCGGCGCGTGGCCGCCTCCGGCGCCCTCGGTGTGGAAGGTATGGATGACCCGCCCACCGATGGCACGGACAGTGTCCTCCACGAAACCGCACTCGTTCAGGGTGTCGGTATGGATGGCCACCTGGACGTCGTATTCGTCGGCGACCTTCAGGGAGGTGTCGATCGCCGCTGTCGTGGAGCCCCAGTCCTCGTGCACTTTCAGGCCCACCGCCCCAGCCCGGATCTGCTCGGCCAGCGGTTCGACGGCGGATGCGTGCCCCTTGCCCAACAGGCCGATGTTGATGGGGAGCCCTTCGGCGGCCTGCAGCATGCGCTGGATGTGCCACTTTCCGGGGGTGACGGTGGTGGCCTTGGTGCCTTCCGCCGGGCCGGTGCCGCCGCCCACCATGGTGGTCACGCCGCTGCAGAGTGCCGCGGGCACCTGGTCCGCGGAGATGAAATGGATGTGCGTGTCCACGCCGCCGGCGGTGAGGATCTTGCGCTCCCCCGCGATGATTTCGGTGCTGGCGCCGATCACAATGTTCACGCCGTCGGTGATCTGCGGATTGCCGGCCTTCCCGATCCTGAAAATGTGGCCGTCCTTCAGGGCGACGTCCGCCTTGTAGATGCCCGTGTAGTCCAGCACCACCACATTGGTGATCACGGTGTCGGGTACGGCTCCGCCCTGGACGTTACCGTCCCGCGTCACCTGGCCGTTCTGGCCCATGCCGTCGCGGATCACCTTGCCGCCGCCGAACACCACTTCCTCGCCATATACGGTGAGGTCTTTTTCGATCTCGAGGAACAGGTCGGTGTCCGCCAGGCGGATGGCGTCACCCGTCGTCGGGCCGTACAGGTCCGCGTACTGCCTGCGGGACAATTCGAAGCTCACTGTGCTCCCCCTGCGTTTCCCGGTGCGGACTGTGCCGTCCTTAGGCTGCCGTTCACCGCATTGCTCAGCCCGAATACCTCCCGGCTTCCGGCCAGTGCAATCAGCCGGACGGTCTTGCTGTCGCCGGGTTCGAAGCGCGCAGCCGTGCCCGCGGGGATGTCCAGGCGGCACCCGTAGGCAGCCCGGCGGTCGAATTCGAGCGCGCGGTTCGCTTCGGCGAAGTGGTAGTGCGAACCCACCTGAACGGGGCGGTCACCGGTGTTAACGACGACGACGTCGATCGCCTCGCGGCCCGCGTTGACCACCACGGGCTCAGCCCGCAGGACGTACTCTCCCGGAATCATGGCACCCCTAGCGGATGGGATCGTGGACGGTGACGAGCTTGGTGCCGTCGGGGAAGGTGGCCTCGACCTGGACGTCGTGGATCATTTCCGGCACGCCTTCCATGACGTCGTCGCGGCTGAGCAGGGTGGTGCCGTAGCTCATCAGTTCGGCCACGCTCCGTCCGTCCCGCGCCCCCTCAATCAGTTCATAACTAATGACGGCCACCGCCTCCGGAAAATTCAGCTTGAGCCCGCGCGACTGGCGGCGGCGCGCAAGGTCGGCGGCGACCACGATCATGAGCTTTTCCTGCTCGCGGGGCAGCAGATGCATTCCGGGAATCCCTTCTACGGCGGGCACCGCGCGGGCATGCCGTAGCTGCGGTGTGCCACCAGCGTAGGCGGCGGACGTTTCCGCCAGATTTCAGGGCCGTGCTTCCCGCCGGCGCTAGATGCCCTTCAGGCGTTGTGCGATCTCATCCGTGGACAGGACGGGCTGGCGGTATTCGGCGGACAGGATACGCAGCATATCCGCCGCCGCCTGCTCGTCCCCGGATGCCATCGCTTCCTCTGCGTACACAACGCGGAAGTTGTGCGCGAAGGCGTCGGCCGCCGTCTGGGCTACGCAGTTGTGCGTGGCGACTCCGGCCAGCACCAGCTCCTCCGCGTCCCAGTTCCGCAGCCTCGAGACGAGGTCTGTCCCCGTGAAGGCGCTGTCGCGCGTCTTGATGAGCCGGGGCAGCTCACCCGTTTCCAGGCCGGATACCATTGCGGCCTGCTCCGTGCCGCGGAAGATAAACCCCTGGTCATCGTCCAACATGTTCAGCGACCACGTGGACTTGTCCCGCTCGTGTTCAGTGCCCACCAACAGGACTTTGGCGCCGTTCGCGGCAAATTCGCGGATGAGGCTGTTGCAGGAGCGGACCAAACCCTCCCGCCGCTGGGCCAGCGCAGGATCCTCGAAGTAGGCATTCTGCATATCGATGATCAGCAGGACGATCATGGCGGATCCTTTCCGTTGCTCCGCAATTCCCCGTACCCAGGATGCCACCGGAAATAACGCCTCTGGAGGCCGCACCGCAACCGTCGCTAGGGTGCCGAGGCGCGGATCCGCAGCTCAAACTCCACTTCCACGTGCACTCCTTGCTCCGCCGTTTCAGTGCCCTCGACCCGATCGATCAGTAGCGCGATGGAGCGTTCGGCGATCTCGTCCATGCCGGGGGCAACGGTGGTAAGCGACGGCGAGGCAAACCGTGCCTCGTCGATGTCGTCAAAACCTGCCACGGCGACGTCCGCCGGCACGTTGACGCCGCGGATCTGCAGTTCGTGCATGGCGCCGAGCGCCAATGCGTCATTTAATCCGAAGACGGCATCGAAATCCGCTCCGCTGTCCAGCAGCTCCCCGACGGCAGAGGCGCCGCCATCACGCCGCCACTCCGCCGGCACAATGAGCGACGGGTCAAAGTCCATTCCCGCGGCGGCGAGCGCCTCCCGATACCCGGTCAGGCGAAGGCCCGGGCTTCCGGTGGAATCTTCCTCCGACGCTCCAATCACCGCTATCCGACGGCGGTCTCCCGCCAGGAGGTGAGCGGTGAGCGCCCGGGCGGCTCCGACATTCTTCATGGTGACGAGATCAAACCGGGGGTCATCGATGTGCTCGCCGAGCATCACCATCGGCTTGCTTCCGCGATGGTGGGCAATGGCTTCGGCCCCCAGCGTCAACGGCGTGAAAAGCAGCCCGTCCGTGAGTTGGCGGAAAGTACCCTGCAGCGCGCTGAGCTCGTTCGCCTCCTCCGCCGCGGACTGCTCTACGAGCACGCGGTAGCCCCGGGCAGAAGCAACAGTCATGAGCCGTGAGGCGAGCTCAGCGTAGTACGGCACGGAGAGGTCCGACAGGACCAGCCCTAGCATCCGGGACTTTCCGGACCGAAGGCTCCGCGCCGTCAGATTGGCCTCGTAGCCCAACTCGGCGATCGCATCGAGCACCTTCTGTTTGGTGGCCGGCCTGATGAACTCGTAGTCGTTGAGCACGTTGGACACCGTTTTAAGCGACACGCCAGCGGCACGGGCAACATCATTCATGGTCACGGCCATCCAAGGGCTCCTTCTAGCGGTGGTTCGTCTGAGTACATCGTTGCAGAAAGCGGACCGCCCCGCCCGCAAGAAATTCCCAAGGTGCCTGAACCACCCTTTGTCCAAGGTCTCTCAGCTCTGTGGCCGGGCAACGGCGCCTGGCCACGGGGATATTGGGGGGAGACCCACAGTGCGGGTCCCCTAGGGAATACCGGGGGGAGTTTCCTGGGGCCCGCCTGGGGGCAACGCCTTGCGGTAGGTCCGGGGAAAGTTCTGGGGGAAATCATGGGGAAGGTAGGCAGGAATTGGCGCAGAGTCCTGAGATGCCCGCGGCGGATTGGGCCGTCACAGACCGGAGGCTGTTTGCCTTGGTCGCCTCACATCGCGGTGCCCGGGTGCCCGGGCCGGTCCGCGCCGCATCAGCGGAGCGCGGCACAGGATTGGAGTTCCTGGCTCTGCTGGGCTCAGGCCCCCGGCGGATCACGCCGGCAGTCATCGCCGACCTGCCTGGGATCGCCGGAGCCGTTGTCCTGTCAACGTGCAACCGCTTCGAGGTCTACTGCGAAACCGTCCCTGGCGCCGACCCTCTAGCTGCCCGGGAGAACGTGCTGTCCGTCATCAGCGCATGCTCCGCCGTTTCCCGGCACGAACTGGTCCATGCTGTGGATGTGCTGATGGGGCAGGCCATGACCGAACACCTGTTCTCGGTGGGGGCGGGGCTGGATTCCGCGGTGGTAGGCGAGCGGGAAATCGCCGGGCAGCTGCGCCGGTCCCTCACGGCGGCACAGGAAACGGGCACGGCCAGCGGGGCGCTTGTCCGCCTGTTCCAGGGAGCTTCCCGGGCAGCGCGCGATGTGGGCGCGCTGACCACGTTGGGCGACGCCGGCCGGTCCATGGTCTCTGTGGCCCTGGACCTGGCAACGGCGAAGCTGGGGCTCGGTGCGCGGTTGGGTCGTGATCAGGCCGGCCGGGACCTGGAAGCCCGCGATCTGGCAGGCCTGTCCGTGGTGGTCATCGGCACCGGTGCCTATGCGGGCTCCACCATGGCACTGTTGGCGGCCAGGCAATGCACCGGAGTCTCGGTGTTCTCCTGGTCCGGGCGGGCGGAGGCATTTGCCTCGTCCCGCGGGGCCGCAGCCCTTACCTGGGACAATCTGCCGGCCGCTATTCACAGCGCCGATGTGGTGATCGGGTGCAGCGGCCGCGGCCCGCGGCTTGGTGCGGCGGACTTCCGGAAGTTCAGGCAGGGCACACCGGCGAGTCTCATCGTCGTCGACCTCGCACTGAGCCGGGACTTTGAGCCGGAGTCCGGCGGGCTCTCAGGGATTGAACTGATCTCGCTCGAGGAAGTGCGGCTCGCTTCACCGCCCGAGCACACGGACGTTGTCCGGCAGGCCAAAGAGCTGATCCGGCAGGCGGCGCTGAAATTCGAGGAGGACCAGCAGGCCCGCCTCATGGACCCTGCCATCGTGGCCCTCCGCGGGCACATGCAGCAGGTCCTTGCCGGCGAGGTTGCGCGGGTGAAAAACCAGCACGGTTGCACCGCCACGGCGGAAGCGGTGGAGCTCGCCCTCCGGCGCGTCGTGCGGCAGCTCCTGCATGTTCCCACCGCCCGGGCCCGGGAACTTGCCGCGGCCGGGCGGCAGGACGACTACACCGCAGCCCTCGAGGCCCTCTTTGGATTGAGCGTAGAAACCGATGCGCTCCAGCCCGCGGCGCAGTGCCCTGTGGACGGGCCAACTGCCGAGCGGGACGGCACTGCAAGGATCCGCCCGGGACAGGATGAGGGCCGGCAGGAGCCGTTCCTCACCCTGTCCGCCGCGAGCTAGGCGCCGGTCCCAACCACGCGGGTCCCAACCGGGCGGATCCCCCAACCAGGGGGCGTAGGTCAGGATTCCACGGCCAGGCGGATCATGGTCCACGAAACGGCCGGGAGAACCGCGGTAAGGCGGCCGGCGTCGAGCTTCACGCTCACGTTCTCCGCGGGCAGCACCGACGTGGAGTCATCCGCCGTCGCGTGCCAGTACGGATCCTTGTTGGCAAAAGTAACGGCCTCGATTACCCGCACGTTGCCGAGCGCGGCCACGGCGGCGTCCAGCGATAGCGCCTCGGCAGCTGATCGGTTGACAGCAAAAACCACAGCCTCGCCAGCCTCGGCATCGTGCGTTGCCACGGCGGAGAGCGCGGCAAAATCCTCGGTCTTGCCGCCGCTGAGCAGCGGGGACTCGACCGCGAGCTGCAGCACGGTGCCCGCCGCGTGCCGGGAGGTCAAGGCGAACGGGTGGAAGGTGGTCTGCTTCCAGGCGCGTCCGCCCGGTTCCGTCATGATCGGGGCGATGACGTTGACCAGCTGGGCAAGGCTCGCCGAGTGGACACGGTCGGTGTGGCGCAGGAGGGTGACCAGCAGGTCGCCGACCACGACGGCGTCCGCCACCGAGTAGAGATCCTCGAGCAAGGCGGGAGCGACGGGCCAGTCCGTACCTGAGGGAACCTTGGATTCGTCGCGGCTGGCGTGCCAGACGTTCCATTCGTCAAAGGAGATGCCGACCTGCTTCGCGGACTTCTTCACCGACTTCACGTGGTCGATGTGCGAAATGATGTCCCGGATAAAGGAATCCATCCGGTGGCCGGCCGAGAGGTGTTCCTGAAGGTCGCCGAAGTCTTCGAAGTACTGGTGCGCGGAGACGAGATCCACGAGTTCGTACGTTTCGGTCAGTACCACCCGTTCCCACTCGCCGAAGGTGTCCATGCCCGGCCCGGAGCTGCCGCAGGCCACGAGCTCGAGGCCGGGGTCAACCATGCGCATGGCCCGGGCGGCGTCGGCTGCCACGCGGCCGTACTCCAGGGCGTTCTTGTGGCCGATCTGCCAGGGCCCGTCCATCTCGTTGCCCAGGCACCACATCCTGATGCCGTAGCCCTGCTCGGCGCCGTTGGCCCTGCGCCTGTCCGAGAAGGCCGTGCCGCCGTCGACGTTGCAGTATTCCAGCAGGTCCACGGCTTCCTGGGTGCCCCGCGTACCCAGGTTCACGGCCATCATCGGCTCCACCCCGGCCTTAGCCGACCATTTGGCGAACTCGTCCACGCCCACCAGGTTGGGGTCCGTGGAGTGCCAGGCGAGGTCCAGCCTAGCGGGGCGCTCCTCTGAAGGGCCCACGCCGTCCTCCCAGCGGTAGCCGGACACGAAGTTTCCGCCCGGGTAGCGGACCGTGGAAACGCCCAGCTCGCGCGTCAGTTCCAGGACGTCGGACCTGAATCCGTCCGAGTCCGCCTGCGGGTGGTCCGGCTCGAAGATGCCGGTGTAGACGCAGCGGCCCAGGTGCTCGACGAAGGCGCCGAAAGTTCTGCGCCTCACCGGCCCCACGGTGAACGCCGGATCAATGGTGATTTTTGCGGAGTTGCCGGCTGGAGTGTCCATCAGATGCCCTCATCCCTGTTTTCTACAACGTTATAGAACCAAGTGTGAACGCTATCAGCCGCGCCCGTCAAGAGCTCTGGCACCGCGAGTACATTCGGGGTTAATTTTTAATCAGCTTCCAGAACAGGCTCCCGCCCGCCCGGCAATGAGAGGAAGTCCAATGAACCCCCGGCCAGCGCCCCCGCATCGTGCGTACCGCACCCTCCGAATCCTCGGAACGGCTGCCGTTCTCGCAGTCGCGGCATCCGGTTGCACCGGGAGTCCGGCGCCGCCGTCGTCAGCGCTGCCCTCCGGCAGCACCCCAGCCACCGCTTCCCCAGGTGGCACCACCGGCGATCCAGGCGGCGGCACGCCCGGCAGCACCACGGCGCCGAAACCGACGGCGGGGCAGGCCACCGCTGCGCAGCCCACCAAGGGGCAGGCGCCGGGCATTCCCCAGGGACCCGCGGATATTCCCTCCATCGTCAGCAACGTTCAGCCGTCTGTGGTCACGATCTTCACCGACGGCGGCCTGGGGAGCGGCGTGGTGTACTCGGCAGACGGGCTGATCCTGACCAACGAGCACGTGGTGCGGGGCAACACGGACGTTGAAGTGGCCTTCGCCGACGGCCGCCGCGTCGCCGGCACAGTGCGGGCCACCGACGCCATCTCCGACCTCGCCCTCGTGGAGGCAAAGCGGACCGACCTTCCGGTGGCCAAATTCCAATCCGAGCTGCCCCGGATCGGCGAGCTCGCCGTCGTGATCGGTTCGCCGCTGGGATTCGAGAACACAGCGACGGCGGGAATCATCTCGGGCCTGCACCGGGAGATCCCCGGGTCCGCCGCCAGCAGCCAGTCGCTCGTGGACCTGATCCAGACCGATGCCGCCATCAGCCCCGGAAACTCCGGCGGCGCGCTGGTGAATGGCAGGGGTGAGGTGATCGGAATCAGCGAGGCCTACATCCCGCCGCAAGCCGGGGCGGTGGCCCTTGGCTTTGCCATCCCGGCGGCAACCGCCGTCAAGGTGGCGGACCAGCTCCGCGAGGACGGCACGGCCGATCACGCCTTTATTGGCCTGACGCTGGGTGAGATCACCCCGCAGATCGCCGAGCGGCTGGGCCTGCCGGACACGCGCGGCGCTCTGGCCCTGGCAGTCCCCGACGGCGGGCCGGCAGCCAGAGCGGGCATCCGCCCCGGCGACGTCCTCGTGAAGCTCGACGGCGCAGAGCTCGCGTCGCCCGAGGACCTGCTCGCCGCCCTGCGGAGCAGGAGCCCGGGACAAACCGTGACCGTTGAATTCCGCCGGGAATCGGGATCGCAGGAAGTCAAGGTTCAGCTCGTTTCGCGCGCTTCCCAGACGGGCTGAGCGCGAAGCGGACTGCCCCCAGAGCCAACGCCGCCTGCGCCACAGGCGGCTACAGCCCGCCGGCCAGCTTGTAGTACGCGGCGTTCCAGTTCAATTCCTTCTTGAACTGCTTGATGGTGGTGCCGTCGTCGATGGTGAGCAGTTCGGTTTGGGCGATTTCTGCGAAGTCTTCGAAGACGTCCATTCCGACGGCGGTGGAGAGGACGGTGTGGTGGGCGGCACCCGCGGTGAGCCAGGCCGCTGCGGACGTGGCGAAGTCCGGTTTGGGTGACCAGAGGGCGCGGGCGACGGGCAGGTTGGGCAGCGGTTCGTCGAGGTCCACCACGTCCACGGCGTTGGCCACGAGGCGGAAGCGGTCCCGCATGTCGGACAGCGCCACCACGACGCCGGGGCCGGCGTCGGTGTCGAAGACCATGCGGACGGGGTCTTCCTTGCCGCCGATTCCCAATGGGTGGATCTCGACGCGCGGCTTCGTGGCGGTCAGCGACGGGCAGACCTCGAGCATGTGCGCGCCCAGGATCTTCTCCTCGCCGGGCGTGAGGTGGTAGGTGTAGTCCTCCATGAGGGAAGCGCCGCCGGGCAGCCCCGCGCCCATCACCTTGGCGGCGCGGACCAGGATCGCGGTCTTCCAGTCGCCCTCGGCGCCAAAGCCGTAGCCGTCGGCCATCAGCCGCTGCACGGCCATGCCGGGCAGCTGGCGCAGTTCGCCGAGGTCCTCGAAGGATGTGGTGAACGCGGCCGAGCCGTTGGCTTCAAGGAAGCTGCGCAGGCCGAGTTCGATGCGGGCGCTGTAGCGCAGCGATTCGTGCCGGGCTCCCCCGGCCTTCAGTTCCGGGACCACCTCGTAAAGGCGCTCGTACTCGGCGACCAGGGCGTCGACGTCGGACTCCGCGGCGCCGTGCACGGCGTCGGCAAGCTCGTTGACGGACCAGGTGTTCACGGAGACGCCGAAGCGCAGCTCGGCCTCGGTCTTGTCGCCTTCGGTGACGGCGACGTTGCGCATGTTGTCCCCGAAGCGGGTCAGCTTCAGGGTCCGGACGGCGGCCCAGCCGGCGGAGGCGCGCTGCCAGGCACCCACCTGGCGGGCCACCGCGGGGTTGGAGGCGTGCCCGACGACGGTCTTGCGCGGGATGCCGAGGCGGGACTGGATGTAGCCGAATTCGCGGTCGCCGTGCGCGGCCTGGTTCAGGTTCATGAAATCGAAGTCGATGTCCGCCCAGGGCAGCTCCACGTTGGCTTGGGTGTGCAGGTGCAGGAGCGGCTTGCGGAGCAGGTCCAGGCCTTGGATCCACATCTTCGCCGGGCTGAAAGTGTGCATCCAGGCGGTCACGCCGATTACGGCGTCGTCCGAGTTGGCCTCGAGCGCGGTGCGGCGGATGGCGTCCGAGTCGGTCAGCACGGGCTTCCAGACGAGCTTGACCGGCACGTCGGAGGAGGCATTGAGGGCGGCGGCGATCTCCTGGGACTGCGCGGCGACCTGCTTCAGGACGTCCTCGCCGTAGAGGTGCTGGCTGCCGGTGAGGAACCAGACCTCGTAGTGCTCAAGGGAGGTGTTGGCGGCGTGGGGCATGGTGGTTCTCCTGGGAAGCTCTGGGGTGAAAGGGAAAGTTGCGGGGCCTGCACCGGGCGTGCGCCGGGCCTGGGGGCCGTTTGTTGGACCTAGCGGCCGTAGACGTTTTGGTAGCGGTCGTAGAGCGACTCGATCTTGTCCGGGTCGATGGGCAGCGGCTCGCCGAGCTGCCGGGCGATGTGGACGGTGCGGGCCACTTCCTCGCACATCACGGCTGCCTTGACCGCCGAGCGGGCGTCCTTGCCGATGGTGAACGGGCCGTGGTTCTGCATCAGGACCGCCGGGGAATGGGAAGCCTGCAGGGTTTCCACGATGCCGCGGCCGATCGAGTCGTCGCCGATCAGCGCGAACGGGCCCACCGGGATGGTGCCGCCGAACTCATCGCCCATCATGGTCAGCACGCACGGGATCGCCTCCCCGCGGGCCGCCCATGCCGTAGCGTAGGTCGAGTGCGTGTGCACCACTCCCCCGACCTCGGGCATGTGCCGGTAGACGTAGGCGTGCGCGGCCGTGTCCGACGACGGCGTGAGGGCCGGGTTCTCCCACTCGCCGTCGGCGGGGATGCCGTAGAGGTCCGTCACCACCATGCTCTCCGGAGTGAGGTCCGCATAGGAGACTCCGGATGGCTTGATGACCATCAGGTCGTGGCCGGGAACGCGGGCGGAGACGTTGCCGGCAGTCCACACCACCAGTTCGTAGCGGGTCAGTTCGGCGTGCAGGGCGCAGACCTCGGCCCGGATCCCGGCAAGGGTGTCCAGGAGGGCACTCATGCGGAGACCTCCTCGGCGAGCAGGGACTTGGCCGCCTGGCGCTGGATGGCCTTGAGCCGGTGCATGACGTCGTTGGTTCCCCTGCCGAAGTAATCGTGGAGCGTCCGGTACTCCCGGAAGAGCTCGTCGTACGCGGCAACGTTCTCGGGGATCGGGGTGTACACGCCGCCGGGCGCGGAGCCCATGGCGGCCGTGGCTGCCCGGATGTCCGGATACCTTCCGGCGGCGACGGCGGCGTGGATGGCGGATCCGAGGGCGGGCCCCTGGGTGGAGCCGATGGTGGAGAGCTGCAGACCGGTGATGTCCGCGTAGATCTGCATCAGCAGTTGGTTCTTCAGTAGTCCGCCGGCCACGATGAACTCCTTCACCGGCACGCCGGAGTCGCGGAAGGCGTCCACGATGGTGCGCGTGCCGAAGGCCGTGGCCTCCAGCAGCGCCCGGTAGGTGTCTTCGGGGCGGGTGGCCAGGGTCTGGCCCACCACCACGCCCGAGAGTTCGTGGTCCACCAGGACCGAGCGGTTGCCGGAGTGCCAGTCCAGGGCGATCAGGCCGTGCTCCCCGATCGCCTGCCCGGAAGCCAGCTCGGTGAGGTATTCGTGGATGCCCAGCCCCGCAGCGGCCGCCGCCTCGTGGTATTCCGGCGGAACACCGTACTTCGTGAACCAGCCGAAGATGTCGCCCACGCCGGACTGGCCGGCCTCGTAGCCCCAGAGTCCGTCGACGATGCCGCCGTCGACCACCCCGCACATCCCCGGCACTTCGCGCAGTTCAGCCCCGTTCATGACATGGCAGGTCGAGGTGCCCATGATGGCCACGAGCTGTCCCGGTTCCACCGCCTTGGCCGCCGGGGCGGTGACGTGGGCGTCCACGTTGCCCACGGCCACGGCGATGCCCTCCGGCAGGCCGGTCCAGGCGGCAGCCTCGGCGGTCAGGAACCCAGCGGCGTCACCGAGCCGGCCGATGGTGTGGTCCAGCTTGGTGCTCACGAAGTCCTTGAACTGCGGGTTCAGCGCGGCCAGGAATTCCTCGGAAGGATACTTCCCGTCCTGGTAGATGCCCTTGTAGCCGGCCGTGCACGCGTTGCGGACGTAGTTGCCGCACAGCTGCCAGACGATCCAGTCCGCGGCTTCCACCCAATGGTCCATTTCCGCGTACGCTTCCGGGTCTTCCTCGAGCAGCTGGAGTCCCTTGGCGAACTCCCATTCGGAGGAGATCAGCCCGCCGTAGCGCGGCAGCCAGGTCTCGCCCAGCTCCGCGGCGAGGGCGTTGATCCGGTCCGCCTGCGCCTGCGCGGCGTGGTGGCGCCACAGCTTGACGTAGGCGTGAGGACGGTTGGCGAAGCCGGGCACTTCATTCAGCGGGGTGCCGTCGGCCTTCACCGGCACCATGGTGCACGCAGTGAAGTCCGTGGCGATCCCGACCACGTTGGACGGATCAATGCCCGCGTCCGCGATCGCGGCCGGCACAGCGTGCCGGAGTACGTCCCGGTAGTCGTTCGGCACCTGAAGTGCCCATTCGCCGGGAAGGCGTGTGACTGTTCCATCCGCTATGCTCGCCACATCGGCCGGAAGTGCGTCGGTGACCACCGCGTGCGGATAGTCGAACACCCCGCTGCCGAGCTCCTTGCCGTCGCGGACCCGGACCACCACGGCGCGGCCCGACAGGGTGCCGTAGTCCACCCCGATGACATAGTTTTCGCTGCCGGGGTTGAAACCGGTGTCGTCACTGGATTGCATGCTAAAAACCTCCATCCGGGAGGTGCTGGCCCCTATGCCCGGTATCGAAAACGTAAAAGATTCTCTTAGATTGTGAACGCTAACATATCTACGCGTCAAGCATTGGCGGCGCCCAATTTTGAGGCGCCCAGGCCGTGCTGTTCCCTCCGCCCAACTCGTCGCACCAATGGGGCAGGGGCCCCGCCCTGCTGGGCGGAGCCCCCTGCCCTTCCAGGCATCTGGGTCCTTCTTGGCGTCAGGTACTTCCCCGTGCCGCCTTAGCCGAGCTGGCTGTGAAGGCGCTCCAGCTCGGTCTTGGTAACGGGCAGGACAGTGCCGTGGCGCGGCGCACGAGGCAGTTCGTAGTTGCTCGCGAGCTTCCAGTCGGGGTTCTCGAGACTGGTGCTTTCCAGCGGGATGTAGCCGCGGCCACCAAACTCATCCACGAAGAGGTAATACTTCTCTTCGGTGTTTGATTTGAAGACGGTCGGCCCCTCCACGCCGCCGGTCCCGGCGTTCTTGCCGATGCAGTTGGCCATCAGGGACCAGTTGCGCGGGTTCGTGGCCGGCAGATCGACGGCCAGCAGATCGGTGGACTTCTCCTGCATGATGTCGAGGCAACCGGAGACCCGGGCCTCGTCCTTGGTGAACCGGTAGTAGGTGTCGCCCTCCTTGATAACTGTGGAGTCGATGACCGAATCACCCGGGTCGTTCCAGACCTTGGCTTCGCTGAACGTCCGGAAGTCGCGCGTGGTGGAGTACATCATCTTGTTGTGGGTACCGCCGGAGTGGTTGGGGTCGTTGTCGGCGTAGATCTTGGAAGCCCAGTAGACGACGTAGGCCCCGATCTTCTCGTCGTAGTGGGCTTCCGGCGCCCAGGTGTTCCCTGCCGTGTCCGGAGAGACCTTCACGTGCCGCTGCTCGGACCAGTTCACAAGGTCCGTTGACTCCCAGACTTCCAGGTACCGGCTGCCTTGGCGCTGGGAGGCGTCCCACGAGGTTCCGCTGCCGATGGAGAGGTCGGTGGCGATCATGTAGAACTTATCGCCTTCCGGAGAGCGGATGACGAAGGGGTCCCGCAGGCCCTTTGTGCCAAGACCGGATTTCACCACGGGCTGTCCGCCGTTGAGTTCGTCCCACTTGAGCGCGTCATTGCCCCGGCTGGCGGCCATGAAGATGTTCTCTCCGGCGATGTCGTTGCCGGTGAAATACGCGAAGGCGTATCCTTCCTTGGCCTCTGCCCTGGGCAGCGGAAGGACGGTGACGCGAAAAGTTCTCTTCGTCCTGGTCTTGCCGTAGCTGACGAACGCGTGGAGGTTGAGCCGGGCAGGCTCTCCGCCGAAGGCCGGCCGCGTGACCTCACCGGTGGCGGTGATGACGGACTCGTCTCCCGACTCCCAAACCACGCTGGTCCCGTGCAGGCCGTTCGTGGGCAGGGTGATGTTGCCGCGGATTCCCCCGGCATCCCACACGTTCAGGGCGGCTGCGGCCTCGCTGACTTTCTGCTCGCCGCTGATGTCTTCGAGGACCGTCACGGTGAACGTCTTCGTAGCCGATGCCTCACCGGAAGTGGCCGTGGCCGTCAGCGTCACGGTCGCGTTCCCCGTCCCGTAAGCGGGACGCGTGACGGCGCCCTTGGACGAGACCGTCCCTTCGCTCGAGGACGACCAGGTGTAGGCCGACCCGTTGGGCCCGGTGAGGGGCAGGGCCAGGTCGGCGGTAACGGCGCTGGTGTCCCCGAGCGAGAGATCCTGCAGATCGAGGGCCACCTTCTCTTCCGGGGAGACGTAGCCGAGCTCGCGCACTTCAGCCGCCGAAAGGGCACGGTTGTAGATGCGGAAGTCGCGGACCTGCCCCTTCAGGTACTTGTCTCCGCTGTAAACCGATCGTCCCAGGTAGTTGGCCGTTGTGCCTCCGCCGCCGATGCTGCCGGGGGTGATGGTGACTCCGATCCTGCGGGCCACTTCGACGCCGTCCTCGTACAGAACGGCGGTGCCGCCGGCGAGGGTGTAGGTGATGGTCTTCCAGGCGCCTCGCGCCAGGTCCCTGCCGGCATTGGCAGTCTGCTCTGTTGACCAGTTACCGCTGGCGATCGAGGTGCGGTACGAGTTGCCGGTGGTGAACAGATAGCCGTTTCCGGTGCCGTTGCTGGTATTGCCGAGTCCCCAAATGAAATAGGGCGTGGCCTGATCCGAAGCGATCTTCACGTCCGTCGAGACGGTGATGGAGTCGAGGCCCCGCATGACGTCGTTGGGAAGGCGGACATGGGCGTTGGTGCCGCCGAGCTGCAGGCCTTCATCACCGAGGCGGCTGGCGTCGCCGCTGATCGCGCCGTTGCGGCCATTTCCGGAGGTGTCTTCGGCAACGGATCCCGTCGGTTCGGTCAGGTTGTATTTGAGGACCAGGCCGTCGTCAATGGCGGCCTGGGCGGGGGCGCCGGCGGCGAGGCCGCCAAGGACAAGGGCAGCCGCTGTGAGGACTGCCGGCCCGGTGCGGGCTCTAAGTGGAATTAGGGGCATGGATGATGCTTTCGTTAGGGCGGCCAACGGAGCCGCGGTTGACGGGTCTTGGGGCAGGCCCTGGGGCCTTGGGAAGCCGCTGCTGCGCGGCACGGATCAGGAGGTTGCGAGGTCAGGAGTCAGGAGTCAGGAGGTCAGCCTGACAATGAGCGCCTGCGCACCGCTCACCAGGATGTCCCGGAGGGCCTGGCTGTGCACGCTGTGCCCGGCGAAGTCGATGTACTGCTTCAGGTACTGCAAAGCCTTCGCAGTGGATTTCTCCGCCAGTGCTTTCCGGGCGGCTTCCAGCCGGGAGCCGAGCATCGCGTGCGCCTCGGCTGTCATGGTGCCGGCGGTGCGGACTGCATCCGCAACGGCCTGGAGGTCATCGATCTCGCCGGCCGGAGCCGTGAAGGCTGCGCGCTGGGCACACCGGTAGATGCGGTCGGCGTCAGCTTGGGAAAGGGCGCCCTCGATGATCCAGGTGCTGTTCACCTGGCCGACGCGCTTCAGCAGTTCAGGCTTGTTCACGAAGGAAGCGGCGTCCCAGACGTCGTCGAGCAGGGTGGTCTTGTTGGCCCGTGCGGGGTTGGGCACGCCGGAATCCACGCCGCCAAACACGACTTTCGGCTCATTGCGCCGGAAGTATGAGTGGAATGCGTCCGCCGTTCCTTCGAGGAAGGGCGCCAGTTCGACGCCGGAGAGGGTGAAGTGCAGCGGCTTGCCGGCAACCGGCTGCACGGCCGGGGCGAGGTCTCCGTTGAGCTTGGCCGTAGCGTACAGACTGAACGGCAGGAAGGTGGTGCGGCTGTCCCGTGCGACCAGGTGCATAGGTCCGTACATCAACGTCTGGACTGTCGGGTCGTCCAGGGCCCTTTCGGCACGGAGGGTGAATGGCATGTCAATCTCTACAGAGTCGCCGCTCTTCCACGCCCTGGGAATGTTGAGGTACGTGCCGGGTGCCGCCCGCCCGTCGACCGGGGTTCCGTTGACGCGGACGGTGAAGCCTGCCGTCGCCCATGCCGGAACCCTTAGCCGCAGTTCGAACTGGCCGTCGCCGGCGACCGTAAGTTTCGACCGCTGCTCGAGCGGATAAGTGGTCTCCTGCGTCACTGTTAGGTTCTTGTCCGCCCAGTTGAGCTTGGAGGGCATATAGAGGTTCACGTACAGTGCGCTGTTGTCCTCGGCAGTGAAGTACACCGAATCCTGATACTTAGTGGCCGACTCCATGCCGGTGCCTTCGCAGCAGGTGGTCCCGTTCTTCGGGGTAAAGTCGCGGACGGCGCCAGGCTGAAGGCCGATGAAGTAGGTCGCAAGCGGCAGCTCCGCGCTGTCCTGGTCCTGCTTCGAGCCAAGCACCTGGTTCAGGAGCGCGCGTTCGTAGTAGTCCATGTATGCGGGGTTCTGCTCCTTGAAGAACAGTTCGCGGGAGAGCTTGAGCATGTTGTAGGCGCAGCAGGTTTCGGCGTCCGTGTCATGCAGCGTGCTCGCAATCTGGTTGGGCGCCTTCCAGAATTCGGTCTGGCTTGTTCCGCCGATGCTGTAGGTTCGCGTGCCTGCAACCATGCCCCAGAAGTTGCGGGCGGACCTGAGGTACCTCTCATCGGCGGTCTTGTTGTACATGAGCATCAGCCCGGTGAAGATCGGGATGTGCTGGTTGGCATGGAGGCCGGTGAGGACGTCCTTGTTGGCGGCACACGCGTCGATGAGGGAGTCGAGATCGAAGTACTTGGCGAGTTCAAGGTGCTCCGGTTTGCCGGAGTGCCCGTGGGTCTCAAGGATGGCTTCCACGATGCCGCCGAACTCGCCGCTGGAGAAGATCCCCCACATGCGCTGGCGGACGGCCGGGGTGAGCCTGCTGAGCCGCGAGTGCATCCAGTCACAGAGGCCGACTGCCAGGTCAAGGGCCTTCGGTTCCTTCGTGGCCGTGTACGCATCCAGCAGGCCTTTCAGGATCTTGTGCGCGGTGTAGTACGGGGCCCAGACACGGTGGTAGTCAGGGGTGGTCCTGCTCTCGAGTTCGATGAACTGCGTTTCGGGGTAGGCCGCGAGGAACCCGGGGTGGCTGGGCAGGCCCCAGGTGCGCCGCAGGGTGGCGTGACGGCCCTTTCCGGACGCGTCGGCCAGTGTCGACCCGCTGGTCTCGCCGCAGGCGATGGAAATGACGTCCCCGCCGCCTGCCGAGGTGGCGGAAGCGCGCGCCCCGGCCAGCTCTCCGATCTGCCCCGCGGTCAGCGCCGCCGACCAGATGTTGATGTCCTGGTACCCGCCCGCGTAAGTCGGGTCGTTGTACTGGGAACGGCCCAGCCACACGTTGCCCAGGCTCCCCAGCATCGCGGGGGTCAAGGTCATGGCGGCGTTTTGGCCGACGCGCCGGCCATTGACGTACAGTGTGCCCGTCCCGCCGTCGAGCGTGACCGCGACATGGCTCCATTCGTTGACCGGCAACGGCGAGGAACCCACGATCGTCTGCTCGCCGCCCGCGAAGTTCCGCGTGATGGCGAATCGGGGAAGCCCGCTACCGTCGCGCGGCGTCAGGAAGGCGTAGGTCCTGGTGTCATTTCCGAAGTCGAATATCCGCGCCCAGTTCGCCGCCGCTGTGGGGCGCACCCATGCTGCGAACGTCATACTGTGAAGCCCGTCGACCGATCCCGGAGGCAGCTGACCGTAGAGACAGGACCCCCGGGCCAGCTCGACGGCGGAAGCGGAAACCCGGCCGGTTGTTGCCTGGACGGAGGGATCCTGCGAGAGCGACTGCCGGCATTCGTGGAGCGAGGAGACCAGGTTCTGCAGCTTCGTCCCGAACACCTCCTCCCCGGTGCTGGCATAGGCCTGGGCCAGCATGGACATATGGTGCCCGGTGAAATGACCCCTCAGGTTCCCGTTCGCTTCGCCGTCGAGGCCTTCCCACCCGCCGGCCGGCAGGGGCGTTACGCCGGCAATCGGCCGGAGGCCGGCGTTGGCCCGGAAAACATTGATGTAGCGGCGCTCGTCGTAGCCCCGGGCGAAGTTGAGGATCAAGTCGCGCTTCCGGGCGAAGACTCCGGGGCCCAGCGCGACGTCTGAAAGTTTGAAAGGGCGAAGGGCAAGCGCGGCGGTAACGCCGCCGGTGGCTGGCAGGGGACCCTGCGCGGCGGCTGCCGTGGCCGCGCTTGCAAGCGAGGGGAGCCATGGAAGCGCCGCAGCGGCCGCTCCGAGCCTGAGGATATTGCGCCTGGATACTGGATTCGTCATTGGATCTCCGGTACGTTGTCGCGGGCTGCCGCGGAAGTAGGGCGAGACAAGTGGCCCGGCCGGCTCGCCAGCCGGGCCACCTGTGGTCAAGCCTGGGTTACGTTCCTATTTGCGTGAGCTGCCGTCGGTAAGCCGGATGAAGGTCACCGAACTGGGCTCGAACGTGTAGGTGAACTTCGGCCCTGCCCCGTTGAAAGTGCTCGCCGCGGAGGCGAGGTTCTGCCCGTCCGCAGTCTCGGTGAGCGTCGTCACGGCAGCGGTGGCGGCAATGTTGGTCGCGCCGGTGACGCTGACATCCACGGGAGTCCGCTCAGCCGAGGTGTTGACCACCTTGACGATGGTGTCGCCTGACTTTGCGTCCTTGGTGACCACGGAGTAGATGGGATCGGCGGGCGTATCGTCCACCGTGCCCCACAGGACGTTGTCCAGGTACAGCTTGGCGATGCGCCCGGTGACCTCGATGCGGATGTCGTATTCATGTCCGGTTTGGATCACCGTGTTCTTTTCCAGGACATTCGTCTTGCCGCCGTTGACGGCTTTCTCGACGACGGACTTCGAGTTGTTCCAGCCGCCCAGGTTCCACCAGAAGTAGTTTCCGGTGTCCTTGACTCCGAAGGAGACAAGGAACCCTTCCGAGCCCGCCAGCTTTGTCGCCTTGGTGTTGAGCGTGTAGTTGCTCCAGTCGGCGTTTCCGGCCGTCACCATGGTGTTCAGGGCGGTGGTGCTTGACTGCACGTAGGCGCCGTCCTGGATGGACCAGGATCCGGTGCCGTTGCCGGTCCACGCCGCAGCCGTTCCCGAGAAGTCATCGCTGAACAACGTTGCGCCGTCGTTGCCGGTCACCTTGACGTCGTCATAGCGGGCGGACGTGGCCCAGGTGGACAGCCCGATCTTGCCTGCAATCGGCGCCACGGTCGAGGCCGGGTTTTCCTGCGTGCTCGGCACCACCTGCGTGCCGACGTTGTTCATGAACAGCTTCTGGACCTCGTAGTTGGGGGTGGTCCGGACGGACGTTCCGTTGAAGAACATCATGTCCGGGCTCCACTGCGTGTTGGCCTCGTTCGCGATCAGCGGCGCGTAGGACGCCATCTTGACCACATCTGCGTTCCGCTCGAGGCCGGTCATGTAGGAAGCTTCCGCGAGCGCGTTGAAGGGTTTGTTTCCGCGGGAGGCGTACTCGCCAAGGAAGACCTGGTAGCTGTCGCGGCTGTAGGAGTCGTAGCGGTGGTTGTTGTTAAGGAACCAGGACGGTTCGTTGTAATAGTGCTCGTCGACGAGGTCCACGCCCGTGTCAGCGTTGAACTTGGCGAGGTCGTCGAATTCGGGGCCCTGGCTGAACGGCCCCGTGTTTCCGATGATCTTGATCTCGGGGTGGGCGGCCCTGACGGCGTTGTAGAACTGGGTGAAGTATTGCTTGAACTCGGGCTTGTACTCCTCGTTGCCCAGGCCGATGCGGTCCAGCTTGTAGGGCTCAGGGTGGCCGTATGCGATGCGCTTTGCACCCCACTCGGTGCTGGCATCGCCGTTGGCGAATTCGATGAGGTCGAGCGTGTCCTGGATGTAGCGGTCAAGGGTCGCCTGGTCGGGAGCGGACTTGTTGTCGCCGCATCCCGTGACACCCACGGGAACCACCGGCACAGGGACTGCGCCCATATCCTCTGCCCACTGGAAGTACTCCATGTAGCCGAGGCCGTACGTCTGGTTGTAGCCCCAGAAGTTCCGGTTCGCCGGGCGCTGCTCCACCGGCCCGATGGTGTCCTTCCACTGGTACGTGCGGGCGCGCGTGTAGTTGGGGGCTGAATAGGTGTCGTAGCTTCCGGTGTTGACGATGCAGCCGCCCGGGAAGCGCAGGAATCCGGGGTTCAGGTCTGCGATCTTTTCGGCGAGGTCCTTACGAAGGCCGTTTGCCCTGCCGTTCCACGTGTCCTGCGGAAACAGCGAAATCATGTCGAGCCGGACCGTGCCAGTTCCCTGAACGACTGTCGCCAGCCGGCCCGCTCCGGTGGAGGACTTGGGCGACAACGTCAGATCGTACTTGGCCCACTTGTCACCCTTGATTTTGATCGTGGCGGTGGCCAGGCGGGTGCCTTCCGGCGTCTCCAGCGTTACGGCAAGGCTTGTACCGGCGGGGTTGGACGTGCGTGCCCAGACTGAGTAGTTGTATTTCTTGTGCGCCTCGAGCTTCTGCCCGGCGTTCCAGCCGCTGTTGCGGACGCCGACACCGGCGGCGCCGCCTGCGCCGGCGCTGGCGGCGTCGATCTGCAGGTAGTTCCGGTTGTTCTCGTTCAGGCGATTGCTGTCATTGACCACGGCGACTGTTCCGTCGCTGCCCCGCCTGAGAGTTTCCCAGGCGGTCATGGGCGTGTAGGTGCGGTTGTCCCCGGAGTTGAATTCAAACGACCGGTTCTGGACGAGTTCGGCGTAAATGCCGCCGTCGGCGCCCTGGTTGATGTCCTCGTAGAAGGCCCCGTACATGGTGGGATCGATCGAAGGCCCGGTCTCGGCGGCATTGATGTTGATGGTTCGGTTTGTTGCTGTCTCTGCATTGGCGCCCAGCGCCGGGGCCAGTGACAGCATCGCTGCTGCCAGTGATCCGGCAAGCGCCATGGTGCAGGCCCGCTTTGCGGGACTTGGGGATTTCGATGGCATGGAAGAGATGGCCTTTCTCCATTGAACGGTCCGCCGGCTCGCCGGCGCAGCTCAGGCAAGGCGGCCGCCGACAGTTTCGCAGGATGCAAAACCGTCCCCGGGCGTGGCCGCCGGTGAATGGGTAAACAAAAAGCTGTTAACGCTAACAAAGTGCGCGTCGGGAAAAGTATTCGACATCTTTGCAGTGTTGTAAAGAGCCTTGACAAGAACGGCAGGCGGGTGGATCACGCCTGGGGCACCCTTCCGGGATTCCCTTCGGGCCGCCACTCGATAGTGCGGCCGGCCAGCCAGTCAGCCGAGTCGCCAATTTGTGACCCTGGCTACTTGACGACTTTCTTTGTTAGCGTTCACAATGAGTCGCAGAGCGCATCAGCTCACTTGCAGCAATGGCGGTGTTCGAATTCTCCCGCCTGCATGTAACTACGCTTCCGGGAGGATGTTGTGTTTAAGAAATCCCTAATTGCGGTTGCCGCCGCATCAATGCTCACGCTGACAGCCTGCGGCGGAACCGGCAGTGCTGCCGGCAACGCGGGCAGTGACAAGATCACCATGGGCTTTGCCCAGGTCGGCGCCGAAAGCGGGTGGCGCACCGCAAACACCAAGTCCGTACAGGAATCCGCCAAGAAGGCCGGGATCGACCTGAAGTTCTCAGATGCCCAGCAAAAGCAAGAGAACCAGATCAAGGCGATCCGTTCCTACATCCAGCAGAAAGTCGACGTCATTGCGTTCTCCCCCGTGGTGGAGTCCGGCTGGGACACGGTGCTGAAGGAGGCCAAGACGGCGAAGATTCCCGTCATCCTCACCGACCGGGCGGTCGACTCCTCGGACAAGACCCTGTACAAGACGTTCCTCGGTTCTGACTTCGTTGAGGAGGGCAAGAAAGCGGGAGCCTGGCTCGTGGAGGATTCGAAGGCAGCCTCCGACACCGTCAACATCGTCGAAATTCAGGGCACCACCGGGTCCGCTCCGGCGAACGACAGGAAAGAAGGGTTCGAGGAAGCCATCAAGGCTAATCCGAAGCTGAAGATCATCGCCTCGCAGAGTGGGGACTTCACCCGCAGCGGCGGCAAGCAGGTCATGGAGGCCTTCCTCAAGAACAACCCGGACATCGACGTTGTCTTCGCCCACAATGACGACGAGGGCCTGGGTGCCATCGAGGCCATCGAAGCGGCCGGCAAAGTTCCCGGCAAGGACATCAAGATCGTCACCATCGACGCGGTGAAGGACGGCATGACCGCGCTGAGCAACGGCAAGATCAACTACATCGTCGAATGCAGCCCGATGCTCGGCGACCAGCTCATGGACCTTGCCAAGAAGGTTATCGCCGGCGAGACCGTCCCGGAACGGGTCGTCACCGAGGAAACCACCTTCACCCAGGAACAGGCAAAGCAGGTCCTTGCCAGCCGCCCTTACTGAGTCCCGGCGCCCCTGAACGCCCGTGCGGCGGCGGATCACCGCCGCCGCACGGCCGCCCGCCGCACGGCAGACCTAGCACAGAAAAGATACGAGGATGAACGAAATCGTTCCGGTCGTCGAGATGACCGACATAGCTATTGGATTTCCAGGAGTTAAGGCGCTCGACGGAGTCAACTTCCGCCTCTTCCAAGGTGAAGTCCACGCCCTCATGGGAGAGAACGGCGCCGGCAAATCCACGCTGATCAAGGCCCTGACAGGCGTGTACACCATTGATTCCGGCACGATAACCGTACTCGGCGAGCACAAGCAGTTCTCGACGCCGGCAGCATCCCAGGCAGCCGGCATCAGCACTGTCTACCAGGAGGTCAACCTCTGCCCCAACCTGACCGTTGAAGAAAACGTGCTGCTGGGACGGGAGCCGCGCCGCCGCGGCTCCATTGACTGGAAGGGCGTCCGGTCCCGGACCCGGGAGGTCCTCGCAGAGCTGCACCTGAACCATGTTGATCCCGGATCCCTGCTGTCCTCGCATTCCATCGCGGTCCAGCAACTCATCGCCATTGCCAGGTCGGTGGAGATCAACGCCAAGGTCCTCATCCTGGATGAACCAACGTCGAGCCTCGATGCCGATGAAGTCAACCAGCTCTTCCGCGTCATCCGGGACCTCCGCGACCGCGGCGTAGCGATCCTGTTCGTCTCCCACTTCCTTGAGCAGGTCTACGAGATCTCCGACCGCATGACGGTGCTCCGCAACGGAAAGCTCGTGGGCGAATACCTGACCCGCGACCTCTCCCGCATGGGCCTGATTTCCAAGATGATCGGCAAGGAAATGGAGGCACTCGCCGAGCTGGACCAGGCCCCTGCCCGGACACGTGCCAGGACAGGCTCCGAGGTGACGCCGTTCGTTGAGGCCCGCGGGCTCGGGAGGAAGGGATCGGTGTCGAACGTGGACCTGTCCATCTACCCCGGGGAGGTCGTTGGCCTCGCAGGCCTGCTGGGAGCAGGCCGGACCGAGATTGCCAGGCTCTTTTTCGGTGCCGACAAGGCCGATGAAGGTTCCATCAGGGTTAAGGGCGTCAGCCAAAGGATCCGCTCCCCGCGGACCGCGATCGATAAGCGCATCGGGTTCTGTTCCGAGGACCGCAAAGAGGAAGGCCTCATCGGAGACCTGTCCGTCCGCGACAATCTCATGCTGGCCATGCAGGCCAGCAAAGGCTGGGCGCGCCGTATCCCGCGCCGCGTCCAGGACGAGCTGGTGGCCGAGTACATCGCAACCCTCGATATCCGCCCGGCAAATCCCGACGCCCTGATCCGCAACCTCAGCGGCGGGAACCAGCAGAAGGTCCTGCTCGCCCGCTGGCTGATCACTTCCCCCGAACTGCTGATCCTCGATGAGCCAACCAGGGGAATCGACATCGGGGCGAAGACCCAGATCCAAAAGCTCGTCAACAAACTCGCGACAGAAGGGATGTCCATCCTCTTCATCTCCTCGGAGCTCGAAGAGGTCCTGCGCCTGAGCGACCGCGTCGCCGTCATCAAGGACAGGGAAATGGTCGCCGAAATCAAGAATGACGACGTCTCAGTGGAAGACGTCATGACGGTCATCGCCGGAGGTACGCAGTGAAATCCCTTATGAAGAACCGCCTTGCCTGGCCGGTGATCGCGTTGGCAGCGCTGCTGCTGCTGAACCAGATTTTCCGGCCCGACTTCCTGAGCCTGCGGATGCAGGACGGACACCTCTACGGCAGCATCATCGACATCATGCGCAACGGCGCCCCGACCATCCTCATTGCCCTGGGGATGACCCTGGTCATCGCCACCCGGGGCATTGACCTCTCGGTCGGCGCGGTCGTAGCCATCGCCGGAGCGGCGTCGTGCGCCTACATCGCCGCTTCCCCGGAACCTGCCTCGCCGGTAACGGCAGCCATGGCCGTGCTCATCGCCGTGTTGGCGGGCCTTCTCCTGGGCGTGTGGAACGGGTTCCTGGTCTCAACTGTCGGTGTGCAGCCCATCATTGCGACTCTGGTGCTGATGACCGCCGGACGGGGCATCGCCCAGCTCATCACGGGCGGCCAGATCGTCTCCGTATCGAATGACCACTACAAGTCAATCGGTGCCGGGTACCTGTTCACCCTTCCCGTCTCCATCCTGATCACCGCGGCAGTCTTCGTCCTGGCGGCCGTCCTCACCCGGCGCACGGCGCTGGGAATCCTCATCGAAGCCGTGGGCATCAACCCGGTGGCCAGCCGCCTGGCCGGGCTGCGCTCGCGGAACATCATCTGGATCGTTTACGTCTTCAGCGCGGTGTGCGCCGCCATCGCCGGCCTGATGATCAGCTCCAATGTCACCGCGGCCGACGCGAACAATGCAGGCCTTTACATTGAAATGGACGCGATCCTTGCCGTCGTCATCGGCGGCACTTCACTCGCCGGCGGGCGGTACACCCTGGCCGGGACCGTGATCGGGGCCTTCATCATCCAGACCCTGACCACCACCGTCTACACGCTCGGAATCCCGCCGGAAGTGACGCTGGTGTTCAAAGCCCTCGTCGTCATTACCGTATGTCTCCTGCAGGCGCCCAAGGCACGGAACCTGCTGAGGAGCCTCAAAGCCGCACCCAAGCCCGGCACGAAGGAAAAGGTCGCAATCTGATGTCCTCCCTGTCCACCCTGACGCCACTGACCGTCAAGGAACCGTCGCCCCTCCGCAGCCGCATGCGCGGAGGCGCCCGCTATGCGCCGACCCTCGCGACCCTGGGGCTCTTCATCGCCATGTTCGCCGTGGGTGCGGGCATGTACCCGAGCTTCCTCTCCGGCCAGGTGTTCCTGAACCTCTTCATCGACAACACCTTCCTGATCGTGCTCGCCGTCGGCATGACGTTTGTGATTCTGACAGGGGGCATCGACCTGTCGGTCGGAGCCGTCGTCGCACTGTCGATGATGGTCAGCGCCACACTTCTCCAGCAGGGCTGGAATCCGGCCGCTGTCATATTCCTTGTCCTGGTCATCGGTGGCGGGCTGGGCCTCCTCATGGGACTGATCATCCAGTACTTTGACATCCAGCCCTTCATCGTCACCCTCGCCGGCATGTTTCTCGCCCGCGGCCTCTGCTACGTCATCAGTCTCGACTCGATCCCCGTCACCGAGGGATTCTTCACCAGCGTGGCCCAGGCCCAGATCCCGCTTCCCGGGGACCTCTTCGTCTCACCGGGTGTACTCCTGGCGCTGGCCATAGTTGCCGCAGCCTTCTTCATCCTCCACCACACCCGCTTTGGCCGGACCGTCTACGCCATCGGCGGCAATGAGCACTCAGCGATGCTCATGGGGCTGCCGGTAACGAGGACAAAAATCCTGGTCTACGCACTCAGCGGGCTCTGCTCGGCCATCGCCGGAGTCCTGTTCTCGTTCTACAGCCTCTCCGGCTACAGCCTCGCAGCGCAGGGAATGGAACTTGATGCCATCGCCGCCGTCGTCATTGGCGGCACCCTGCTGACGGGCGGAACGGGCTACGTCCTTGGATCCGTCGTGGGAGTCCTGGTGCTGGGAATTGTCCAGACCTTCATCGCCTACGACGGAACACTGAGTTCCTGGTGGACGAAGATCGTCATCGGCGGACTGCTCCTCGCCTTCATCCTGCTGCAGCGGCTCTTCGCCAGGAAGACGGCTTAAGCGGCCCGGCGTCGCTGGCCCTCCCAACCCGTCACACCCGATTCATCAGCGCCAAAACCATTCACAAATCGCGAAGCCCGGCCCGGGAGCCTGCACGCCTTGTGCCGCAGTCCCAGTCCGGTGCTTCATCAATGACCCCTTCTCCGCTGCCGCGCGGCCTCGCATGAGGCCGACCGCGCCCACGCGTGGAAGGGAATCCAGGAAGGACGCTCTCAACATGAATGCTCCCCTCAACCGGCAGTTTTCGCGCCGCTCGTTCCTCGGCTCCGGAACCGCCGCAGCCACCACGGTGATACTGGCCGGCGCGGGTGCCGGAACCCTGGTGACGGCCCCGGCGGCCGCCGCCGCTCCCGCCCTTCCGACGCCGGTCATCAACCCGGTCGTTCCGCAACGGGCTGACCCCTGGCTCATGAAGCACACCGACGGCAGGTACTACTTCACCGGCTCCGTGCCTGAATACGATCGGATCATCCTCCGCTCCTCATCCACCATCTCCGGGCTGGGCAGCTCCTCGGAGGCCGTGGTGTGGACGCGGCCCGCCACCGGAACCATGGGAGGCTACATCTGGGCACCGGAGCTGCATCACTTTGACGGGAAGTGGCACATCTACTTCGCCGCCGGGGACAGCAACGACGTTTTCCGGGTGCGGATCTACGTGATCTCCACGGCCGCGGCTGACCCGACGACCGCGGTGTGGGAACCACCGGTCCGGGTGTACACGCACGCCGACACTTTCTCCCTGGACGCCACCACCTTCGAGCACGCCGGCACGCGGTACCTGCTCTGGGCCCAGAGCGATACAGGCGTGAATTCGAGCCTGTTCATCGCCGCCATGTCATCTCCCTCCACCCTGTCTAGCGCTCCGGTCCGCATCGCCGTCCCCACGCTGGACTGGGAAACCAGGGGGTACAAAGTCAACGAAGGGCCCGCCGTGATCAAGCGGAACGGCCGGATCTTTGTGTCCTTCTCAGCCAGTGCGACAGACGCCAACTACTGCATGGGCCTCCTGACCGCCGACGAAAACGCGGATCTGCTCAATGCGGCGTCCTGGACGAAGACCCCGACGCCGGTATTCAGCACCTCGGAGGGGTCAAAGCAGTACGGGCCGGGGCACAACTCCTTCACCGTCGACGAAGCGGGCAATGACGTTCTCGTGTACCACGCCAGGTCCTACCGCGACCCGATCGGCAACCCGCTCTTTGACCCCAACAGGCATGCCCGCGTTCAGCGGTTGCACTGGAAGGCAGACGGAACACCCGATTTTGGAGTTCCCGTTGGGGACGGGGAGCTCCCCGTGCGATTGGAATCAGCCGCCGCCCCCGGCGCCTACCTCGTTCACGACGGGACAATCGTCACAGCTTCGTCGGCGCCGTCGCTGGGGGGGTCCCAGTTCCGCATTGCCCCCGGCTATGCCAAGAAGAACTCCGTGGTCATCGAGCCGGTCCTGACCAAGGGACGTTACCTTCGGATCCAAAGCTCAACCGTCGCAATCGCGTCCACCGCCGGATCGTCGTCGGCATTCATCCAGCGAGGCGGACTTTCGGATCCGGCAGGAGTCTCCTTCGAGTCAGTCGATCTTCCCGGTTCCTATCTGCTGCTCCGGCAGAGCGTCCTCACCGTAGCCCAGGCAGGCAAGAACGACAGGGCCGCGGCCACTTTCTTCCTGGGTTCATAGCCGCACGGTACGGTCGTCGTCAGCATCTCCCGCAGGGCCCGGTAAGCTTCCCAGCTGCCGGGCCCTGCGGGTGCCATTTGAGAGGCGTGCACGGGCCTCAGCCACGGTCCCCCGGGCTCAGCGTGCGGCGGGTGGCGGCGCCGTCGTCGAGCGAACCACAAGCCTGGGGTTGACCACTGACGATGCACCTGAATGGCCGTTGGCCATATCGAAAAGGAGCATTTGCATGCAACGGGCTCCGAGTTCCTTGAAACCCTGGTTGACAGTGGTCAGGGGCGGCACAAGATAGGCGGCCTCGGGCTGGTCATCATAACCAACGAGACTGATGTCCTGCGGGACGCGCAGCCCGGCTTCGCTAAAGGCACGCAGGGCTCCAAGTGCCATCTGGTCGTTGGCTGCGAACAGCGCGGTGACATTTCCTGCGGCCGCAAGTTCAAGCCCGGCACGGTAGCCGCTTTCGGCGCTCCAGTTGCCCCGGATCAGCACGGAGTCGGAAAGTTCCGCCTGGGCGAGGGTCCGACGCCAGCCGTCAATGCGGGCGGCGGCGTCAATCCAGTCCGGCGGCCCGGAAACATGGGCTATGGCTGCATGGCCGAGGTCCACCAGATGCTGCACGGCAAGGCTGGCGCCCATCCGCTGGTTCACCGCGGCGACACTCAGCCGCTCGTCGACGCCGAAGCCCACCGCAACCAGCGGGACGGCCATGCTGATGGTGCTGAGCGATTCGAACATGGCCTCGTGCGGCACGATCACGACGATGCCGTCCACTGACTGCATCATGAAGTATTCGAGGGCGTCCTTGATCGCGGCCGGCGTGACTTCACTGAGGCTGGCCACGCTGACGAAATAGCCCTTGTCACGGGCTGCCTGCTGCACTCCAAGCAGCGTATTGGCCGGACCGTAATGGGACATGTCGCTTCCCAGGACGCCTATGGTTTGGGACCGCCGGGTAACCAGGCTGCGCGCTGCGGTGTTCCGGCGGTAGCCCAATTCCCCGATGGCCTTTTCGACGCGTTCGCGGGTTTGGGGGCTGACGTTCGGATGGGCGTTGAGGACCCGCGAGACCGTCTGGTGTGAAACACCGGCCAGCCTGGCCACGTCCTCCATCACGGGGGGACGCCTGGTCTCTGATCCTACTGACATCCCTCCCCCTAAGTTAGCGCTAACAATTAGTTTACCAGCTATGCCGAAATCAGGATGCGGGAAATCCAGGTTCAGGCAGGGGCGGAGGTGCTCTGCCGCACCACCAGTTCGGGCGCCACCACGGTGCTGCTGACGCCCTTGCCGTCCTCGATGGCCGTCAGCATGAGGTCTATGCAGCGCCGGCCGAGTTCCTCGAAGTCCTGACGGACAGTGGTGAGCGGCGGGGTGAAGTAGCCCGACTCCGGCTGGTCATCGAACCCGACGACGGAGACGTCGTCGGGCACGCGGACGCCGGCCTCATTAAACGCGCGCAGCAGGCCAAGGGCCATCTGGTCGTTACCCACGAAGATGGCCGTGGCCGAGCGCTCGGCGGCCAGCTTCCTGCCGATCTCGTAGCCGCTGCCGGCACTCCAGTCACCCGTCATCAGGAGATCGTCCTCAAGGCCCGCGGAACGCATTGTGGCGCTCCATGCCTCTGCCCGCGCCACGCCGTCGATCCAGTCCTGCGGTCCGGCGACGTGCCCGATCCGCCGGTGGCCCAGCTCAATCAGATGCCCGACGGCGAGTTCGGCTCCCCGCGCCTGGTCCACCATGGCACCGCTCACCGCGTCACTTCCCAACGACCCCACCGCCACCACCGGGACCCCGAGTGTCAGGTCCGCCAGGGCCAGCAGCGTTTCGGAGTGCGGCACACTCACCACAATCCCGTCGACGGACTGGTCCATGAAGTGCCTGACGGCGTCGAAAATCGACTCACGGCTGACCGACTTCAGCGCCGCGATACTGACAAAATAGCCGGCGTTCCGGGCGGCCTGTTCAACTCCCAGCAGCGTGTTGGCCGGACCGTACTGGGAGAGCTCGCTGGCCAGGACGCCGATGGTCTGGGAGCGGCGGGTGACCAGGCTCCGCGCCGCGGTGTTGCGCCGGTACCCGAGCTCGGCAATGGCTGCCTCCACGCGTTCGCGCGTGGCCTTGCTGACGTTGGGGTGGTTGTTGATCACCCTGGAGACGGTCTGGTGCGAGACGCCGGCACGCTCCGCCACGTCCTCAAGCCGCGGCAGCCGCGCGTTGCGTTTAATCATGGGGCTATTGTGCGCGACGCCGCGCCGCAACACGAATGCCGCAGTGGCGCCGGGCGGCAGGCACGCAAAAAAGTCCCCGGCTCCTGTTGCCAGGAACCGGGGACTTTCCACTCTTCGCTAAAAGAGTGGGCCCTGTGGGGATCGAACCCACGACCCACGGATTAAAAGTCCGATGCTCTACCAACTGAGCTAAAGGCCCAAACTGACTGTCGAAATGCCTGCCTCAGCGGCCTGCACAGCGGGTGTCAGCTCCAGTCCATTTCTGGACGTTAACACTGTACCCCAGTCCACGGCGTCTTTCGCACGGGGCCCACCGCCGCCGTCGTCCCGTCGATTTTCCGGCCCGGCGACGGCGGAAACCGCGCGGTTCCGCGGAGCGGGGGCTCCGACCGCACGCTCGATTCCCGCACGGACCAGGAGTAGCGTGGGAGCATGAGCGAGAAAGCAGGAACCAGCGGCCCGGGCGGGGCGGAGCGGCACCACAAACCAAAGCCTTTTGCGCCCATCGATTTCGAGCCATTCGCAGGCGGTGCTGATCCGGCACGCGTGTCCGAAGCGGCACACCTCGCAGCCCAGGCCCTGGTGCGCCACGGGCGCGACAGCGACGATCCCGTCATCACCAAACGCCTGGTGAAGCTCGCCGACGAACAGGGCCTGGAGGCCATCGCCGAAATGTGGGCCGAGAGCCCGGCGCGCTCACTCCCGGGTGCACTGTGGCGGCTGTATGCCCTGCGCGCAGCGACCGTCCAGGATCCGGAGCGCATCTCCGTCTACTTCAAGGCGGGCAAGGACACGGCACAGGTGTCCAACGTGGTTGCCGGAGCGGCCGAACCGCCCGGCGCCGACGAAATGAGGACCATGGCTGACGCCATTTTGTCCGGCGCGTTCGACGGCGACTTCGACGTCGCGCTGGAGCGTTCGGCCGCGTTTTGCCGCGTTGTTGCGCTGGGCCAGGCCACCCTTGCGGACGGTGCCGACCACAGCAATGAGGTGCACGCCCGTAAGCTGACGCGCAACTCGCACCTCCTGGTGAAGACCGCCGAGGACCTCGAACACGCCGCCAACGCCTGGCGGCTGGGCGAGCTGGACTGACCCATCAGGACCGATCTGTCAATGTTGACTTGGAACGGGCAAAGTAGAACACTGAAACTGGTGCCGAACCGCGAAACCCCCGGGCTTCAACATTTAGCCGCCTAGAGCGGCCTACCGCCGAGAGGCGTATCCGGTTCGGCACCACTTTCATGCCCGGCTGCCGGTGCCGGTAAAGTACTGACTAGCTGCGGGGCACGACGTCAAGTCACACCGTCCGCAGTGCCCAGCCCTGACGATCCTCCGGAGACCGGTACTAATGAAGCTGCGCCTTTTTCCGCAGGAGCCCGCGGGGCTGAGCCTTCTCTCGCAGCTGGCACGGCAGATCGTCCTGGCCAGCGCCACCATGGCGGAGATCCTGGGGGCGCCGGCCACGGAGCATCACCGGCTCGTCGAGGACATGCACAACCACGAGGCCAAGTCCGCTGAGCTGCATTTCGCCCTGCTGACCCACATGCGCACCAGCTTCGTGAACCCGCTGCCCCGCGAGGACATGTACGGCCTGTCCCTGTGCCTCAACGAAGCAATCGAAAAGCTGGACGCCGCCGCCGAGCTCGTTGCCCTCTACAAGCTGGACCGGCTACCGAAAAGGGCCGCAGACCAGCTGGAAATCATCAGCCGCCAGGCCGAACTCACGGCTGATGCCATGCGGCGGCTCAACAACCTCGACGACCTCGAGGACTACTGGATCGAAGTGCTCCGCCTGGCCAAGCGGGCCGAGCGGACGCACCGGATCTGGGTGGCGGACATGCTCAAGGACATGAAGGCCACGCAGTACGCCCGGAACAGGGACGTCGCCAACCAGCTGGTGGACGTCACCAAGGACATGCGGCGCATCGCCACCCAGGTAGGCAGCATCATCGTCAAGGAATCCTGACGTGACGCTGTTCATCTTCGCCCTGGTGGTGGTCCTGGCCGCAGCCTTCGCGTTCATCAACGGCTTCAGGGATGTGTCCACGGCTGTGGCCCTGGCCGTCCGCACCCGGGCGCTTACGCCGACGGTGGCCGTCCTGCTGGCGGCCATCTTCAACTTCATCGGCGCCCTGCTCAGCGCCGGACTGGCCGTTGCCGTCAGCCAGAACTGGATCACCCTTCCCTCCGGCAACAGTGGGCTGACCATCCTGGTGGCCGGGCTGGCCAGCGCCTGTGTGTGGGGCCTGATCCTGTGGTGGCGCGGCGTACCGTCATCCTCCACGCATGCATTGGTGGGCGGCTTGGCGGGCGCCGGTACCGCGAGTGTGGTGGTGGGCGGCAATTCCGTGGGCGGCGTGGACGCCTCCCTCCTGCATCAGGTTGTCCTCCCCCTGGTGTTTTCCCCGGTCATCGCCTTCATCTGCGCCTACCTACTGGTCTTCCCGGTCACCTGGGCCGCCCGCTATGCGCAACCGAGTGTCATCAACAAGCGCTTTAGGGCCGCACAGTCGATCGTCGCCGGGGCTGTCGCCTTTGGCCACGGGCTCCAGGACGGGCAGCGCATCAGCGCAGTGCTACTCCTGGCCCTTCTGGCGGCGGGATACAGTGGCGGCGGCTCGATCCCGCTGTGGGTGGCGATGCTTTCCGCCGTTGCGATCACTGTGGGGACACTGTTCGGCGGTTGGCGCATCTCGCACACACTGGGCTACCGGCTCATCCGGATTGATCCGCTCCGCGGCGTGGTGGCACAGGGCTTCAGCGCCATTCTGCTGTTCATCGGCGCGATCGGCCTCCACTGGCCCGTCTCCACCACGCACACCGTCACGGCGTCCGTTCTCGGCGCGGGTGAAAACCAGAACTTCGCCGCAGTCCACCGGAAGCTGGTGATCCGAATCCTGTGGCTATGGGTTCTTACGCCGGTTGCCACCGCAGCCGGCGCCTTCGTCCTTGAGCTGGCAATGTCGCCGCTCATCGGGGCGTAGCCCCACCCATCGAAAGCGCAAACGGCCCCTCTGAGCGTTCAGAAGGGCCGTTTACGGGCAATCGAGGGCGGCGGTGGCTGGGCCCACGCCGCCAGGGGTCCCTGGCCGAGCTTGCGAGGCGAGGGCGGCGGTGGCTGGGCCCACGCCGCCAGGGGTCCCTGGCCGAGCTTGCGAGGCGAGGGCGGCGGTGGGGATTATCCGAAGCGGCCGGAGACGTAGTCCTCAGTGGCCTTCTGGCTCGGGTTGTTGAAGATGGTGCTGGTCTCGGCGAACTCGATCAGCTTGCCCGGCTTGCCGGTTCCGGCGATGTTGAAGAACGCCGTCCTGTCCGAAACGCGGGCCGCCTGCTGCATATTGTGGGTCACGATCACCACGGTGTACTGGTCCTTGAGCTCGTTGATGAGGTCCTCAACGGCCAGGGTGGAGATCGGGTCCAGAGCGGAACACGGCTCGTCCATCAGGATCACCTGCGGCTCCACGGCGATGGCACGGGCGATGCACAGCCGCTGCTGCTGGCCGCCGGAGAGACCGGAACCCGGCTTCTCCAGGCGGTCCTTGACCTCGTTCCACAGGTTGGCGCCTTGGAGCGAGCGCTCCACGAGGGCATCGGCCTCGCCCTTGGACATCTTCTGGTTGTTCAGCTTCACGCCGGCCAGCACGTTGTCCCGGATGGACATGGTGGGGAACGGGTTGGGCCGCTGGAAGACCATGCCGATCTGGGAGCGGACCGTGACGGGGTCGACGCCGGGGCCGTACAGGTTGTCGCCGTCGAGTAGCACTTCGCCCTCGACGCGGGCGCCCGGCAGGACCTCGTGCATGCGGTTGAGCGTCCGCAGGAACGTGGACTTGCCGCAGCCGGAGGGGCCGATGAACGCCGTGACGGACTTGGCTTCGATGTTGATGCTGACGTCTTCGACGGCAAGGAAGTTGCCGTAGTAGACGTTCAGGTCTTTGACGTCGATGCGCTTGGACATGATGTTCCTTTAACTTGCTGGTATGGATTGAAGTCTAGATCCCGGCTGCCCGTTCCGGAACGGCCGGGGACCTGCCTAGCGTCCGGTCTTCGGGGCGAAACTCTTGGCAATCAGACGGGCGCCGAGGTTCAGGAGCATCACCAGGAGGATGAGCACCAGCGCGGCACCCCAGGCCCGCTGCGAGGACGGGTCCGGGTTGGACGGCGAGGTCGGGTTCAGGATCTGCGTGTAAATGAACGTGGGCAGGGAGGCCATCCAGCCACCGAACACATTGTTGTTGATGGTCGTGGCGAAGCCCGCCGTCACCAGGATGGGTGCGGTCTCGCCGATCACTCGGGCGATCGCGAGGGTGACGCCGGACGCGATGCCGGAGATCGCCGTCGGAATGACTACCTTGAGGATGGTGCGCCATTTGCGGACGCCCAGGGCGTAAGCCGCCTCGCGGAGCTCGTTGGGGACGATCTTGAGCATTTCCTCGCTGGAGCGGACCACCACCGGGATCATGAGCACTGAAAGCGCGACGGCGGCGACGGCGCCCGTTTTGGTGCCTGGGCCAACAATGGCGAAAAAGAACGCTGCGGCAAAGAGGCCGGCCACGATGGACGGGATGCCGGTCATGACGTCCACGAAGAACGTGATGGCGCGGGCCAGGGGGCGGTCGTTGCCGTACTCGACGAGGTAGATCGCTGTCAGCAGGCCCACGGGTACAGAGATAACTGTCGCCAGCAGGGTGATCTGGAGCGTGCCCATGAGCGCATGGTAGATCCCGCCGAGGACGGCGCCGGTCCCTTCGGCCGCCCTGTTGTCAAAGACGCCCGTTACGCCGTTCATGGACGTGCCCAGGAACCCTGGCGTGATAATGCCCGGGATGCCGTTGACCAGGACGGTCCAGATCACGGAAATGAGCGGCAGGAGCGCAATAAGGAAGGATCCCATCACGAGGCACGTGGCGAGCTTGTCCTTGGCCTTGCGTGAGCCTTCCACGGCGGCACTCCAGCCCACCAATCCTGCAGCGAAGAGGATGGCGGAGAGAAGGCCCCAGCCGAAGGCGTTGAAGCCAATCAGCGCGAGGATCGCTGCGCCGAGAACCAGCGCCACGGCGAGGACGACGTACGGGGCAAACTTGGGCAGCTGGCCCTTGGTCAGTGCGGACCTTTTGCGGGCCGGCGTCAGGGTGGAGGTCATTTAGTTGGCTCCCGAGAATTCTTTGTGCCGGCTGATGATCCAGCGGGCAACCATGTTGACGGCCAGGGTGATCACGAAAAGGATCAGGCCAGCGGCAATCAGCGTGTTCACCTTCAGGCCGCTCGCCTCAGGGAAGTTAAGCGCGATCTCGGCTGCGATGGTCTGGTTGCCAGATTGAATCAGGCTGGCGGTGAGGGCGCCGGAGGAAAGCACCAGCGCCACGGCCATGGTCTCGCCGAGCGCCCGGCCGAGGCCCAGCATGACGGCACTGATGATGCCCGGGCGGGCGAACGGCAGGACGGCCATCTTGATCATTTCCCAGCGCGTTGCGCCTAGGGCAAGTGCGGCTTCCTCGTGCAGCTTGGGGGTCTGCAGGAAAATCTCGCGGGCCAACGACGTGATGATCGGAAGCACCATCACGGACAGCACGATGCCTGCGGTCAGGATGGTCTTGCCGGTGGCTGATGCAGGTCCCTGGAAGATGGGCAGCCAGCCCATGTTGTCCGCGAGCCAGTCATAGGCCGGGGAAATTTGGCTGGCCAGGAAGGCCGCGCCCCAGGCGCCGTAAATCACGGAGGGGATGGCGGCGAGGAGGTCAATCACGTAGCCGAGGCCGGAGGCCAGCTGCCGCGGCGCGTAGTGCGAGATGAAGAGCGCGACGCCGATGGCAACCGGCGTGGCGATGACCAGCGCGATGACGGCCGCGATGAGCGTGCCGATGACAATCGGCCAGATGTAGGCAAAGAAGCCCTTTCCGCCTTGGATATCCGAAGCAGGGGCCGTGAAAGCCGGAAGGGCCTGGATGAGGAGGAAGAGCGCAACGCCGAACAGCACGGCAAGGATCAGGCACCCTGCTGCCAGGGCGGCTCCGGAGAAGACTTTATCCCCGGCGCGGCCTGCGCCACGGGAACTTGTCAGGGAGGTGGTGGTCATACCTGGCCCTTCGGTGTTGGTGTTGCAGAATTGTGGATCTTTGTGGAGCCGGTTTTTACACGGCTAAGTTCCCCGCCCTGCCTTTCGGCTGGGCGGGGAACTTCGGCGTTCAGTTCAAACCTTACGACTTGACCTTGATGGCTTCGATGGCCTTGGTAGCCTTCTCCGTCAGGGCGGAGGACAGCGGAGCCGACTTTGCGGACTCGGCGGCAGCCTTCTGGCCCTCTTCGGAGACTACGTACGTCTCAAAAGCCTTGACCAGGTCAACGGTCTCCTGCTTGTCATAGGCGGAGCAGACTACGTGGTACGAAACCAGCACGATCGGGTAGGCGCCGGACTCGGTGGTGGTACGGTCCAGCTTGATCGCAACGTCGCTGGCGGCGCGGCCTTCGACGGACTTGCCGGCGTCAACGGCCTTGGCAGCGGCCTCCGGGGAGATCTTGACGAACTCGGAGCCGACCTTGATCTGGGCGGTGCCCAGCTTGCCGCCAACTGCGGAGTCATCTGCGTACGTCACTGCACCCGGGGTGTCGGTGACGGTCTTGACGACGCCCGACGTGCCCTTGGCGTTCTCGCCCTTCAGCGAAGCGGGCCACACGCCGTCGGCCTCGTCCTTCCAGACCTCCGGAGCCGCAGCCGCGAGGTACTCGGTGAAGTTCGTGGTGGTGCCGGAGTCGTCGGAGCGGTTAACCGGGGTGACCTTGAGGTCCGGAAGCTTGACATCCGGGTTCAGGGCAGTAATGGCGGGGTCGTTCCACTTGGCGATCTCGCCGCGGAAGATCTTGGCCGCCGTGGGAGCGTCCAGCTTCAGGTCCATGACATCCGGCACGTTGAACGCGATGGCGATCGGGGAGATGTAGACCGGGATGTCGATGGCGCCTTCAGGGCCGCACTGGGTCTTGGCGCTCGCGAGCTCCTCGTCCTTCAGGTAGGCGTCGGAACCGGCGAACTGTGCCGAGCCGTCGAGAATGGCCTTGCGGCCAGCCCCGGAACCGTCCGGTGAGTACTGCACGGTGGCGCCCTGGTTTGCGGCGGCGAAGTTGGTCTTCCAGACGTCCATAGCTGCGCCCTGCGCAGAGGAACCGATGCCGGTCAGGGTTCCGGTGACCTTGGTGCCGGCAGCGGACTGCGTGCCTGCAGGAGTGTTAGTGGCGTTGTCTGAACCGCAAGCGGTGAGCGCGAGTGCGCCAACGGCGATGACAGCGATAGCCGCGTGGCGGCCGAAGCGGAGTGCCTTCACTGGGTGTACCCCTTCCAGGGTTTTCTGATGCGATCCGAACCGGAGACGTCCGGACAGGGAGCTGCGTACTTTTTGTACCTTCATCGAAGTTATGGGCCGCAGGTAACGAGTGTTGGGGTCAAAGGTGAACGGAAGGTTAACGGCAGCGGGACATTGGCTTACACATGCAGGGTCAGCATTGCGTTAGTTACGTCACAGCCGTAGGGGACCATCTTCCCATGCACGGCTGCGAGGCGCGGTTCCACGGGCTTGTTCCCTCCTGAAACTGGGCACGCCGCCCGGCATCGCGTGACACGATGGGCTTCATGGAGACACCCGGGAACCTGGATGCACACCGCCTTGGCGAGGGGCCGCCGTCGGACGCTGACGTGGACCTGTACCGCAGGCTCAGCAGCGACATCGCCGCCGGCGTCGGCGTGGTTTCCACCGTGCTGCGCAACCGCGATTATGCCGCGACCGTCAGCGCGTTCCTCTCAGTTTCCTACGATCCGCCGACCCTGCTGGTCAGCCTCTATTCGGAATCGCGGATCGGCGAGGCGGTTGCCGAAGCGGGTACGTGGGCGCTGAGCCTGCTGTCCGGCAATCACCAGGGCACCGCGAACTGGCTGGCCAGCCCCGGGATCCCGCTGCACGGAATGCTCGCGCAGGTTCCCTTCCGACGCGGTCCAGCCACGGGAGCGGCCGTTATCGAAGGAGCCCTCGCCTACTTTGAGCTGCGAACGGTATCCGTTCATCCGGCCGCCACCCACCTGCTCGTTGTCGGAGAGGTCTTGGCGATGGGCAGCGACGCTTCACCGGCCGAGGCGTCGGACCCGCTGCTGCATTTCGGCTCCGAGTTCCGCCGGCTGGCGCCCTAGGCCCGCCGCATTAGCCCGCGCTGAGTCGACGTACATCCTCTGGGGCTCAGCCTCCGGCGGGGACCGTCAGACGGTGGAAGGGTCCGTGTTGGCGCCGCACAGGATAACGGCAACGCGTTCGCCCTCCGCCGGAACGTAGGCCCCCGACGTCAGCGCAGCATAGGCGGCCGCGGCACCGTGCTCCACGACCATCCGGTACTCGGCCCACAGCAGCGAGCGCGCGGCGACGATCTCGTCGTCGGACACCAGCAGGCTCTTCACGCCGGTCCTGACCGCAACTTCAAAGCCGATCTGCCCGATTCGCCGGGCTCCCAGGGAGTCCGCCGCGATCCCGGCGACGGCCACGTCGACCGGGGCTCCCGCCTCGAGGGCAGCACGGAGCGTGGGGGCAGTGGCTGGCTCCACTCCCACCACGTTGGCCAGGCCTTCGACGGCGGCCGCAATCCCGGCCATCAGGCCCCCGCCGCCCACGGCCACCAGCACGGTGTCCACGCCGTCCAGCTGTTCCAGGAGCTCCGAACCGACCGTGCCGGCAGCCGCGGCAATCTCCGGCTGGTCGTAGGCGTGGCAGTACACGGCGCCGGATTCGGCTGCATAAGCGACGGCGGCGTCGTAGGCGATGGCGTATTCGGCGCCGCGCTGGATGACGGAGGCCCCGGATTCCCTGAGCTTCTTCACCTTCATGGCGGGGGCGGTCTCCGGGACAAAGACGGTGGCCGGCACGCCGGCCTGTGCAGCGGCATAGGCGTTGGCCAGGCCGGCATTGCCGCCGGAGGCCACCACGATTCCGACGTCCTCCTTCAGCTCGCCGCGTTCACGGCAGGCAAGCACCCGGTTGAACGCACCGCGCGCCTTGAACGTCCCGGTGTGCTGCATGAACTCGCACTTCAGCCACACGTTCCCGGCATAGCTCCCCCGGTCCGCTGCTATCACCGGGGTGCGCCGCACCAGCCCGGCAATTCTGGCGGCGGCTTCATCGACGTCAGCTCGCGTGATCATTTCATCCCCGGGTGGCAGTGGTTCGGTGGTTCGGTGGTTCGGTGGTTCGGTGGTTCGGTGGTTCGGTGGTTCGGTGGTTCGGTGGTTCGGTGGTGCGGCCGGCCTGAGCCCCCGCAGGCCTTTGCGCAGGCCTTTGCGCAGGCTAAATCCGATCATATCCGGCCAGACGACTCGATCACCGGGGGGCGCTAGGTCACCGGCGCCGGAGCCGGGCCAGCAGCGTGGCGGCGAGCAGCGCCGTCGTAATTTCCAAGGCGACGATGGCCAGCAACCCGCCAGAGGCAGAACCAGCCGCGGACCAGCCCGCCCCTGCTGCCGGCAGGGCCGTCCCGTGGCTGTGACCGGCCGCCGCGCCACCGGCAGCACCACCCAGGAGCAGGGCGGCGTGCAGCACCGTCATGGCCAGCCCGCATGCCATCACCTGCCGCAGGGAACCCGCCCTTCCATCGCGCCAGATGTGGAAAGCGCAGGGCAGGCAGACTCCCACCATGGCCAGCATCAGCACGTTAAGCCACAGCCCGTGGTGGCTGCCCGTGACGAGCCAGAGGTGGACCAGGCAGGATGCAGCCGTCGCAGCGGCGACAACCCGGGAGTGGACAAGCCGGGAGTGGACAATGGGGCCGGGGCGGAGGACGGGGCCGGCGGCGCGGCCCCGTTCCCGAAGGGCTGTCAACGGCGTCAGCCTAGCCGTGGCAATGTCCGCCGGAAGCCGGCTGCGAACCGGCAGGCACATCGAGTACGGGGCTGCGGTCAAAGAATCCTTCGGGGCGCAGCTTGAAACCGACCGTGTCCACCGGCATGATCGGCCAGTCTTCGGTCCGCGGGAAGTGGGTGAGGCCGAAGGTGTGCCAGACAACAATGTCCTGCCCGTCGATGTCCCGGTCCTGGGCGACGTAGGCCGGCAGGCCCGCTCCTCCGGCGTGCTGGTTCACGAAGTCCCCGGTGGGGTAGCGCTCGTCTTCCGCGAACCGGGTGACCCACAGGTCCTTCGTCGCGAAGGCGGCGCGCTGCGCGATGGAGGACCCCGGATCAGCCAGAAGTGTGGGCTGGCCCTGCGCGTGGAGTTTGAAGCCCACCGGCTCGCCGAGCCGGTTGCGCGAGTCCGGATTGGAGATGATCCAGGTGCGGCCGTTGCGCGCGTCAGCTTCACGGACGGCTTCCGATTCGCGGGCCAGCAGGGTGCGCCGCCGGGAGAAGGCGTTGCCCCGTTCGTTGCCCTCCCCCATCGGCTGCCGGACAACGTCCTCTTCCTCGACCCGGTTGGTGAACCCGTCGATCGCCATGTCCAGGCGGGCGCTGAAAAGGTGCTGGTGGAAGGGCGCCCCCAGCCCGGGAGCCAGCTGCGAGATGTTGTCCGACCCTCCCTCGGGGTAGGCACTGGTGAAGACCACGCCGGTGGCCTTGGCCTCGAACTCGATGGTGCCGTCCAGGTACAGGTACCAGTAGAAGCCGTAGTCGTAGTTGCCGATGGTGGTGAAGAAGGAGATCACCAGGCGGCGGTTCCGGCGCGTGTAGTTGACGCCGGACCAGAGGTCGCTGTGCTTGGCCAGGATGCCCCAGTCCTCCTCATGCATGCAGATGCCGTTGCGGATCTCGCGGGGGTTGCCGAAGGCGTCGCTGATGACCGGGCTGAGGTAGGTGATGTCACCGAGGCAGTCGCACCCCAGTTCGAGCGAGTTGGCGTACTGGCCCACCAGGTACTCCCCCGTGTCGAAGTAGTTCTGCCACGACCGGATCGGGGACGGATCACCGTAGGGAACCACCATCTCGGCGATGGATGCGCGGTTGATGATGGGGCGCCTCCGCTCACCGTCCTGGAAGGCGAGGTTGTGCAGCACCACGCCTTCGCGGACATCAAAGCCGACGTCCAGGCTCCACTTCTCCCACTCCACGTGGTTGCCGCCGGCCACGGTGAAGCTGGGCCCTTCTGGCTGCGTGATGCTGATGGGCTTCTGGGTGGTGCGGAGCGGGCCGGTCAGCTCCGGATCGGTGTAGTTGCCGTGTTCCGCGGGAACGGGGAACACGCCGGTGTCCAGCACCTGGGTCACCGTCTTGCTGACGACGTCGACGTAGGCCACGAGGCCGTCCACCGGATGCGCCCAGGCGCTGTCCTGCGGGAACTCCTGCACGAACGCGAGGCCCCGGAGGATCCTGCGCCCCTTCTCCTCCGGGTATTCGAAGACGCCGGCCGACAGCGGGGCCACGCGCACCTTGTTGACCTCCAGTCCACGCTCCGCGAGCGCGCTGAGCCACCGTTCGTCGGAGGCGAGGAGTTCCTCGACGACTTCGAACTCCTCCTCGAGTACGGGGAGTTCACCCGTCACGGAAGTGTCCAGTTCGACGGCGGAAATCACCGCGCCGCCCGTGGCCGAGACGGTGACGTCCAGGGGTTGCCCGCCGGTCACATCGTGAATGAAGACCCGGAAGCGCCGGTCCTCCTGTTCGGGCGTCGCGCCCCGGGCCGGATCCAGCAGGCCGAGGTAGGCAATCCGCTTCTCCGGGCCCAGAAGTCCGCCGGCGCTAAGAATGCCCTGGACGTCCGTGATTTCGGCGCCCGTCGCCAGGCGGTGCGGCGTAAGCGTGTCAGTTATGGAGGGGGTCATGACGGCCTTTTGTCCGGGACCTTGGCAGGTCGGATTTTTATTTTCTATAGTTGTAGAGAATAAACGGTCCGTAAGATGGATCACAAGGGTTCGACACAAAAAAGTTCCGGGGGAGCGCCAGCGTGCCAAAGATTGTTGACCATGACGAGCGTCGCCTGGAACTGGTTGACGCGACCTGGCGGATCATCGCCAAGCTGGGCATCGAGGGCGCCACCATGCGCGAAATTGCCACCGAAGCAGGCTTCGCCAACGGAGCCCTCAAGCCGTACTTCCCCACCAAGGACACCCTCCTCGCATTCGCCTTCAGCCACGTTTTCAACCGGACCAACCAGCGAATCGAGGCGGTCACCGCCGGCAAATCCGGGATCGCTGCCCTGCGGGCCTTCTGCGTGGAAGTGTTGCCGCTGGACGAGGAGCGCATCAACGAGGCGCGGATCGTGATCCCGTTCTGGCAGAAGGCGGTCAACGACCCCGCAAAGGCCGCCATCCACCGGGAATCCATGGAGCAGTGGCACGCAGCGTTACTGGGGCACCTCGCGGAGGCGAGGAAAAGCGGCGCCGTCACAACCGCCGTCGACGACGACGCGCTCGCCGGCCAGCTGCTGAACATGCTCCTCGGCGCCCAGATATGGGCAGCGCTGGCCCCGGAAGGCCGCACCGACCTCGGACTGAACGAACAGCTCGAGGGCTTCCTGGCCCTGCTGACCCGCTAGCCTTGTGAGTTCAAGACCCCGCCCCCGGACCGCGACGGCGGAGATGACCAACCAGGAGATGCCGGCTGTGACCATCCCAAAGGAAATCGACACGCCGGAAGTCATGGTCGACCTGGACATACTCGAGCGGAACATCGACCGCATGGCATCGGCTGTCCGGGCAAAAGGCCTACGCCTGCGCCCGCACGCCAAAACGCACAAGATCCCCGAGATCGCCGCCCGCCAAATCGCTGCGGGAGCATCGGGCCTTACCGTGGCAACCATCGGCGAAGCGGAAGTGTTTGCAGCTGCGGGTGTCGATGACCTGTTCATCGCCTATCCGCTCTGGATTTCCCCCCAAAAAGCCGACCGGCTGCGGCGCCTGTCGGAAACTGCACAAATCGCCGTCGGCGTGGATTCCGCGGCAGGGGCGGCCATGCTGGGAACCGGGCTGGGGAAGGCGGCCGGGAGCGTGAGCGTTCTCCTGGAGGTCGACAGCGGCCACCACCGGAGCGGGGTCCGTCCGGAGGCAGTGGTGCCGGTGGCCCAAGCAGCGGCACAGGCCGGCCTGAAGGTCGCGGGAGTCTTCACCTTCCCGGGCCACAGTTATGCGCCCGGCATGCCGGCCGAGGCGGCCCGGCAGGAGCAGCGGGCCCTGCACCAGGCGTCCGAAGTCCTCGCCGCGGCAGGGTTCCACATCACCTGCCGAAGCGGCGGCTCAACCCCGACGGCGATGCTGACCGAGAATTCGGTGGCCACCGAGGTGCGTCCGGGCGTCTATGTCTTCGGCGACGCCCAGCAGCTGGAGCTGGGGCGGTGCGCCGTCGAGGACATCGCACTGACCGTGGCGGCCACGGTGGTCAGCCAGCATGAAACCACGGCGGACGGCCCCGCACGCTTCATCATCGACGCCGGCAGCAAGGTTCTCGGCAGCGACCGGCCGGCATGGGCAAGCGGCTTCGGCCGGCTGATGGACCAGCCCGACGCCCAGATCACGGCATTGTCGGAGCACCATGCCACCGTCGAGTGGCCCGAGCGCGCGACCGTGCCGGCGATCGGACAGAGGCTGCGCGTCATCCCCAACCATGTGTGCCTTGCGATAAACCTGGCCGACGACGTCGCAGTCACCAGCCGCGGTGAGCTGGTGGACCGGTGGGCCGTGGCCGCCCGGGGGAAGAACAAGTGAATACGCAGCCAGCCAGGGAATCTTTTTTCGACATGTGTTGAAAAAAGATGACACGGCGGAACTTCGCCGCTAACCTGAAATGACTGTGTTCCAGGACACAGTGCTGGGGACTAACTTCAGATGGCCATCCGTCGTCAGGAACATCCATGTCTGCAATTACTGCCCGCCCCGGGCGCCAGGACGTCCACACCCGCGTGGCGGGATCGTTCGACCATTGGCGGCACCTCGTGGCAGAATCCTTCGTGCCGCTGCTCGCCGAGACGGCCGACGCCGGCGGCTTCCGCGGCCGAATGCGGTCCCGGGTCATGGACCGCCTGTGCATCGTGGAGGTCTCCGCGACGCGGCACGAGGTGCACCGCACGCCCGCCCTCCTGGCGCAGTCGGACCAGCGCTACTTCAAACTCAATCTCCAGCTGGAAGGGACCGGGCTTCTCATCCAGGACAACCGCGAGGCGGTGCTGCGGCCCGGAGACCTGGCCATCTACGACACCAACCGGCCCTACACCCTCGCCTTTGAGGAACGGGCGCGGATGATGGTGGTCATGTTCCCGCACGACGCACTGTCACTGCCGCCCGACTATGTGGGGCAGCTCTCGGCGGTCCGGTTGTCAGGCGGCAGTGGCCTGACGGGCATTGTGGGTCCGTTTATTGCTCAGCTCGCCGAGAACCTGGAGGCCCTCAGCGGCCCCAGCGGTTCGCGGCTGGCCGCCAACGCGCTCGACCTCGTGTCAACTATGCTGCACTCGGAGCTGGCCGTGGCACCGGACAGGATGAAGCCCCAGGCAGTGCTGGCAACCTCGGTCCGCGAGTACATTGAGGCCAACCTGGCGGACCCGGACCTTTCGCCGGCCAGCATCGCGGCGGCGCACTTCATCTCCACGCGGCACCTGCACAACGTGTTCCACGAATCAGGCTCGACCGTTGCCAGCTGGATCAGGAGCAAGCGGCTGGAGCGTATCCGCCGCGACCTGCGGGACCCTCTCCACGCGGGCACGTCGGTAGGCGCCGTCGCGGCGCGCTGGGGATTCCTGGACGCGGCCCACTTCAGCCGCACCTTCCGCGAAGCGTTCGGCGAATCCCCCACCGACTGGCGGCGCGGCGCCTGACGCCGCCTGCCGTTGTGGATCAGGCCTGGATCGGCCCTAGATCAGGCCCTGGGCCAGCATCGCATCGGCCACCTTGACGAATCCGGCGATGTTCGCGCCCGCCACGTAGTTTCCGGGGGCGCCGTACTCATCCGCGGTTGCTGCGCAGCGGTCGTGAATTCCCACCATGATCTCGGTCAGCCGCTGTTCGGTGTGCTCAAAGCTCCAGGAATCCCGGCTCGCGTTCTGCTGCATTTCAAGGGCCGAGGTGGCGACGCCGCCTGCGTTGGCAGCCTTGCCCGGCCCGAACAGCACGCCGGCGTCCTGGAACACCGCCACCGCCTCACGCGTGGAGGGCATGTTGGCGCCCTCGCCGACGGCGAGCAGCCCATTCCGGACAAGCCGGGCAGCGGCATCGCCGCCGAGTTCGTTCTGCGTAGCGCAGGGCAATGCCACGGCGGCATCAACGTCCCACACCGAGCCGCCCTCCACGTAGGCGACGTGGGTCCCGCGCACGGCGTAGTCCTTGAGCCGCCCGCGTTCCACTTCCTTGATCTGCCGGAGCAGGCCGACGTCGATTCCCGCCTCATCCACGACGTAGCCGGAGGAATCGGAACAGGCCACCACGGTGGCGCCGAGCGACTGGGCTTTGGCGATGGCGTTGATGGCCACATTGCCGGAGCCCGACACCACCACCCGCCGGCCGTCGAAGGAAGCGCCGCGGGTCTTCAGCATCTCCTCCGTGAAGATCACCGTGCCGAAGCCCGTGGCCTCCGGCCTCACCAATGATCCGCCCCAGGAAATGCCCTTGCCGGTAAGGACGCCGGATTCGTAGCGGTTGGTGATGCGCTTGTACTGCCCGAACAGGTAGCCGATTTCTCGCCCGCCCACGCCGATGTCACCGGCGGGAACGTCGGTGTATTCACCGATGTGACGGTACAGCTCGGTCATGAACGACTGGCAAAAACGCATGATCTCCGCGTCGGAGCGGCCGCGTGGATCGAAGTCGGAGCCGCCCTTGCCGCCGCCGATGGGCATGCCGGTGAGGGCATTCTTGAAGATCTGCTCGAAGCCGAGGAACTTCACGATCCCCAGGTACACCGAGGGATGGAAGCGCAGGCCGCCCTTGTAGGGACCCAGCGCGGAGTTGAACTCCACGCGGAAGCCGCGGTTTATCTGCACCCGGCCGGCATCGTCCGTCCACGGGACCCGGAAGATGATCTGCCGTTCGGGCTCGCAGAGCCGCTCCAGCACTGCGCCTTCAAGAAATTCCGGGTGGCGGTCGTGCACCGGACCCAGGCTTTCGAACACCTCGGTAACGGCCTGGTGGAACTCGGCTTCTCCCGGATTCCTGGCCAGGACGGTATCCCTGATGGCCTCGAGCCGTGCATCCATGATGATTCCTTACGTCGAACCGGGCGCGGGAAGTCTCCGGCATACGCCGGACCGGCACCCTTTTATTGAAACTTCAACATATCCAATTGTGACTGCACGGGCCACGCATGGCCAATCGGCCTTCGACTAACCTCCGTATTGTGACATTTAATTTCCATGAAACGAAAACAATGGCCTCGGGTTGGGGTTCGGCAGGTGACTTCTGATGGCCCATATCTGCCTGCTTCTCTCCGGGGCCGCGCTGCTGATCAACGGGCTCGCAGCGCTGAAGCTGCTCCCCCGCAGGGACGCCGCGGTGATCAGCCTGGTCATCGGCAGCATCCAGCTGGCCCTGGGCATCACGTACCTGGGGATTACCGGCGACGGCGGCCTGCATTTGCTCCTCGGAGCATCCGGGATGTTCCTGTTTGGACTGACCTACGTGTACGTCGGCCTGGATTTCCTGCTGGGGCTCGGGTCCAGGGTGCTCGGCTGGTTCTGCGGGATGGTGGGCCTGTGCGGCCTCCTGCTTGCCGCAGCCTGGTCCGGGGAGGATCCGCTGCTGGCCGTCCTTTGGCTGTGCTGGACCTACCTGTGGTTGCTGTTCTACCTTCAGCTTGCGCTGGGCATGGAGCACCTCACGCCGCTCATCGGCTGGTCCCTCGTCCTCACCAGCCAGGCCTCTGCCACGGTGCCGGCATTTATGGGACTGACCGGCCGGTGGCCCGGCGAACCGGAGATTGCCGCGGGAGCGGCCGTGTCGCTGTTGGCGCTGTTGCTGGTTGCCGGCGGCCTCGCCTGGCGCGGGCGGCACCAAACCGCCGCCCGCCCCGCCGCCGTCGAAAGTCCGTTACCCGGCGAACTCAAGGTCTAGGTTCCGGGCCACGCTTCTCCACCCGGATCTCGACCAGCACTCCGGCGAGGAAAATCACGGGGACGGCCACCAGCAGGCAAACGGCCGTTTCGGCGCTTCCGCCAATGAGGGATGTGAAGTTGCTGACCACCAGGGAGAGGACCCATGCGAGTAGCAGGGCGGCGAGTGACGGGGCAATGAGCGTCCGCCAGCACTGTCCGGTCACCCGCTCCCGGCGGAAATAGCCGACGACGGCGAGCGAGCACAGCATGTACAGCACCAGGAGTGCCGCAACAGCGAGCCCGCTGAACCAGGAGAACAGGGTCAGCACCGGGTCCAGTCCCAGCAGGGCGAACGGTGCCACCAGCAGGGCGGCGATCACGGTCTGGATCCACGCCGCGACTGCAGGGGCACGGTGCTTGTTGGTCCGGGCCACCACGGCCGGCATCGAACCGCGCAGCGCCAGCGAATGGAGGTAGCGGTTGATGCCGTTGTGGAAGGCAATGATGCCGGCCAGCAGGGAGGTCACCAGGAGGACTCCGGCGGTGACGCCCGCCCATGGTCCGAACAGTTCGACGATGGGGCCGATGACGAATGACGTGGCGTCCCCCGATTCCAGTGCGGCGCCCGCGGCGTCGGCTACCTGTGAGGGCCTATAGAAACTGACCAGCATCCACGTGATGAAGGAGAAGAACACGGCGATGATGCCCACGGAGAGATAGGTGGCCCGGGCCACGGTCTTGTGCGGATCCTTGGCTTCTGCGGAGTAGATCGCCGTGGATTCGAAACCGAACATGGACGCCACCGCGAACATGATGGCCACGCCGGGCGCGCCGGTCGCAATGGCCTCGGGCGAAAACGAGGCCGCGAAGTTCAGGCCTTCCGGCCCGCCGCCCTTGAACAGCACGGAGAAACCGAACATGAGGAGAATCGCGACTTCGAGGCCCACCAGCACGGCGAGCACCCGGGCGCCGAGCTCGATGTTCATGGAACCCAGCACCTGGACCCCGGCCATGGTGGCCACGGCCAACAGCCACCAGGGGACGCCGATGCCGGTGGACGCAAGCAGCCCGGAGAAGGCAGCCCCGTACAGACCGTACATTGCGGCCTGCACGGTGCTGTACGCCAGCAGCGCCAGCCATGCCGCCCCGGCGCCGACCTTGCGGCCAAACGCCGCCGTGACATATGCGTAGAAGGCGCCGTTGGTCTCTACTTTCCGGCTCATGGCGACGAACCCGACGGCGAAGATCACAATGACGATGCCGACGATGAGATAGGCGCCCGGGGCACCGGCGCCGTTGCCGAGCGCTGCCGCCAGGGGTGCGGCGCCCACGATCCCGGTCAGCGGGGCCTGCGCGGACAGGACAAAGAACAGGATGCCCAGGACGCCGATGCTGCCTGCGCGCAGGGCAGTGGAGTGTTCCTGGCGGGACCCGGGTTCTGCGGTCCGGGATTCGGGATTCGAAATACTCATTGGATCCTTCTTAACGGTCATGAGTGCTGGGAAAAATGCTGGGGGTGTTCCGGGGAAAGAGCTTGGGAAGGGTGCCGGGCCCGGGCAAAGCTGCACCGTGAAATCCAGCATGGCAGTCGCCTCAGAAGGCGCCTTGTCGTGCAGCGATCAGTTGTTGTTCCTGAGCGCAAAGACCTGTTTCGAGGACAGTGCCTCACCCCGGGAACGCCAAAGGCCGGTCACCGCCTGTCTGCGGTAACCGGCCATTGGATCGTTGGGTGCCAGAGACGGAGGATCAGCTGATTTCTGCCGGAACCGGTTCAGCCGGCCCCTCTGCAATGATTGGGACATTCTTGGCTTCTGCAGCCCTGACGAACCTCGGACCGGCAGGCCCGAAGGCGTCGGCCGGTTCCGGGAAGAGCCAGAGCACGAGGGGGTAGAGGACTGCGGCCAATCCGATGGAAACGGGGATGCTCAGGTCTACGCCTGCGGCCAGGTCGCCGAGCGGCCCGGTGAACTGGCCGGGGATGTTCACAAAGAGGATGCCCATCACCGCCGCGAAGATCCAGACGGCCATGGCCCGCCAGTTCCAGCCATGGTTGAACCAATACCTGCCACCGGTCTGCCGGCGGTTGAAGACCTGCAGGGAGTCGGCGTCGTACCAGCCCCGGCGAACAATGTAGCCCACCGTCATGATGATCATCCACGGCGCGGTGCACGTGATGATGAGAACGGCGAAGGTGGAGATACTCTGCACCACGTTGAATGCGAACTTGCCCACAAAGATAAACACGATGGCAATGGAGCCGATGAAGATGGTCGCCTGGACGCGGGAAAAACTGGGGAAAACGCTGGAGAAGTCCAGGCCGGTGCCGTACAAGGCAGTGGTCCCGGTGGAGATGCCGCCGATCAGTGCGATCAGGCAGACCGGCAGATAATACCAGGCCGGGGAAACCGCCAGCAAGCCGCCCACATAGTCCGACCCCTCGAAGAATGATGGGGCCTCCATGGCGATGATGGTGGCCGTCACTAGCCCGAAGCCGAACGGAATGAGGGTGGCAATCTGCGCGAAGAAAGTGGCTGCCATCACCCGGATCTTGGGCGTGTCAGCGGGGATGTAACGGGACCAGTCCCCAAGAAAGGCGCCGAAGGAGACGGGGTTGGACATCACGATCAATGCAGAACCGATGAAGGACGGCCAGAACAATGCGTTGGTGGCGGCATCCGCGGCCGGGCCGAAGATGCCCGCATAGGAGGGATCGAAGGCGCCGGCAAAGGCGAAGATGCCGAGCAGGAACAGCAGCGAGGCCGCCACCACGGCGATCTTGTTAACCAGCAGCATGAACCGGAAGCCGTAAATGCAAACGGTCAGGATCAGGATTGCAAAAACGCCGTAGGCGATGCTGAGGGTGACCGGGTTCTGCGGCAGGCCGATCAAACGGTTGGCCCCGCCGACCAGGGCATCGCCGGAGCTCCAGACGGAGATGGAGAAGAAGGCGAAGGCCGTCAGCAGGGACAGGAAGGAACCCACCACCCGCCCATGGACTCCGAGGTGCCCGGAGGATGAAACGGCATTGTTCATCCCGTTGGTGGGACCAAAGACGGCCATGGGTGCCAGGATCAGGCCGCCCACCACCACGCCCAAGACCGTAGCCCACAAGGCGTCTGTAAATGAGAGTCCGAAAAGTATGGGGAAGGAGCCGAGAACCACGGTGGCAAACGTGTTGGCGCCGCCGAACACCAGCCGGAACAGGTCCAGGGGCCGGGCGCTACGGTCCTTCGCCGGGATGGGCTCGATACCGTGCTTTTCGACCTCAGTCGCTGCCGGTACGTCGGAGTTGATCGTCATGAGGGTGCCTTTGCCTAGGAGACGTACGCGGGTGAAAGGTGTTCGTGGATGGCCAGGATCCGGCCGTCCGGAGTCCTGGAAAAAATGATGGACTCCCGTTCATGGAGCACATCCTTGGCTCCCTTCACTTCGACAACCGTCCGGACATCGTGGCTGAAGACGGCGCCGGTGCCGGCAAGCTGGACGGCCTGTCCGGAGCTCTGGCATTCGACGACCCGCCAGCCGGAGTCGAGCCAGCTTTGCCAGAGGTTCCGGTACTTCTCCAGCGATTCAATCCGGGAAGGTTCCGTGTGGAACACGAAGGTGGCATCCTCCGCGAAACACCGGAAGTATGCCTCGAAGTCGGCGGCCGCAAAGGCGTCGACCAGCCTGGTGGCTGCTGCCTGGACCTCCGTCCTGGTAAGAATTTCCATGGTCCGCTCCTTGGCCGATGGGCTTCATATCGTTGAATTGAGCCTTCGTGATGCAACTCACAATGTGACTATCGAACATCAGACATTGCCTAATAGGCAACAAAGTGCTGTGAGTCGGCCGTTTGTTACGCGGTGCACCGGCGCAAAAAAGTTCGCCTGGGGTCAAGAGCCGTTCGCGGATACACAAGACTCCCCGGCGCCGGCCGGGCAGACTCGAGACATAGCCTCAGGCCATGCCGGCCGGTGCGCATTGCCTACTCGAAGTGGAGTACCCCATGGAAACCTACGACGCCCTGCTGGCCTCGATCACCGCGGACGCCGGCTCCAACAGCCGGACCATCCTTGACCCCGCCACCGGCACCCCGGTCGGCGACGCCCCGGTCCACACCCTCGAGGACCTCGAACACGCCATCACCGCCGCCGCGGAAGCCCAGCCGGCCTGGGCCGCGCTGGGCCACGACGCCAGGTCCGCCGCGCTCCTCAAGGCCGCCGACGCCGTCGAACGCTCCGCCGAAGAACTCGCCCGGCTCCTCTCCCGCGAGCAAGGTAAGCCCCTCAACGGCCCCAACGCCCGCTTCGAAGTCGGCGCCTGCGCCGCCTGGCTCCGCGCCACCGCCATCACACCCCTGGAACCCGAAACCGTCGTCGACGACGGCCAAACCTACGCCGAACTCCACTACCAGCCCATCGGCGTCGTCGGCGCCATCGGCCCCTGGAACTGGCCCATGATGATCACCATCTGGCAGATCGCCCCCGCCCTCCGGATGGGCAACACCGTGGTGGTCAAACCCTCCAAAATGACCCCGCTCTCCGTCCTGGCCCTGGCCAAGGTCCTCAACGAAGAACTCCCCGACGGCGTCCTGACCGTCGTCTCCGGAGACCGCGAAGTCGGCGCCCGCCTGGCCGAACACCCCGCCGTCGGAAAAATCATGTTCACCGGCTCCACCGCCGCCGGTCGGGCCATCATCAAATCCTCCGCCGACACCGTCAAACGCCTCACCCTGGAACTCGGCGGCAACGACGCCGGCATCGTCCTGCCCGACGCCGACCCCAAAACCATCGCCGAAGACCTCTTCTGGGGCGCCTTCATCAACACCGGCCAGACCTGCGCCGCCCTCAAACGCCTCTACGTCCACGACGACATCTACGACGCCGTCTGCGAAGAACTCACCAAGGTCGCCGCAGCCATGCCCATGGGGGTCGGCCTCGACGAAAACAACGTCCTGGGCCCGCTCCAGAACAAAGCCCAATACGACATCGTCGCCGGACTCGTGGAAGCCGCCAGGGAATCCGGCGCCCGCATCCTGCTCGGCGGCAACCCCGACCCCGGCCAGCCCGGACACTTCTACCCCGCCACCCTCGTGGCCGACATCGACAACAACAACCCGCTGGTGGCCGAGGAACAGTTCGGCCCCGCCCTGCCGATCATCCGCTACAGCACCGTAGACGAAGCCGTGGCCATGGCTAACGCCCTCGACGTCGGACTCGGCGCCTCTGTCTGGTCCCCCGACCTGCCCGCGGCCCGGAAAGTCGCCGCCCGGATCCAGGCCGGCACTGTCTGGATCAACAAGCACGGCGCCGTGGACCCCCGCGTCCCCTTCGGCGGCGCGAAGCAGTCCGGCTACGGCCTGGAATTCGGCGTGGAAGGCCTCAAAGCCCTCGGCGTGCCACAGGTAATCAACGGCTAGGCTTCGGTTCAAAAGAACGACGACAACAAGGAGGCCGGGGCGCAGAAGACACCCCGGCCTCCTTGTTGTCGTATTCGGCGTCCATTACGACATCGATTGTCACCTGGGTGAGTGGCGGGGCGCCACGCGTGAAACCATACGGAGCATGGCCCAAAAGATTGCGTACCAGGGTGAGCCCGGCGCCAACTCCAATATCGCTTGCATCCAGATGTTCCCCGAGCTGGAAAGTATCCCGAGTGCCAGTTTCGAGGACGCATTCGAACTGGTGTCTAGCGGCGAGGCTGACCTTGCCATGATCCCGATCGAGAATTCGATCGCCGGCAGGGTGGCGGACATCCATATTCTGCTGCCCCAGTCCCACCTGCAGATCGTGGGTGAGTTCTTCCTGCCCATCCACTTCGACCTGCTAGGCATCCCGGGGAGCACCATCGAGGCGGCCACCGAGGTCCACAGCCACATCCACGCCCTGGGCCAATGCCGGAAGCTGATCCGCAGCGCCGGCCTCAAGCCCGTGATCGCCGGAGACACCGCAGGGTCAGCCCGCGAGGTCCGGGAATGGAACGACCCCGCCAAACTGTCCCTTGCTCCCCCGCTGGCAGCGCAACTCTACGGCCTGGAAGTGCTGGCTTCCGCCGTCGAGGACGACCCCTCCAACACCACCCGCTTCGTGGTCCTGGCGCCTGAAAAGAAACTGCCGACCCGAGACGAGTTGCCCGGGCCGGCAGTGACCAGCTTCGTGTTCCGCGTCCGGAACGTCCCGTCCGCGCTCTACAAGGCACTGGGCGGGTTCGCCACCAACGGCGTGAACATGACCCGGCTGGAGAGCTACATGGTGGGCGACGAGTTTGCTGCCACCATGTTCATGGCCGACGTGGAGGGACACCCGGAGGACCTGCCGCTGAAGCTTGCCCTGGAGGAGCTGGACTTCTTCACCACCGAGGTGCGGATCCTGGGTGTGTACGCCGCTGCCGAATACAGGACCCGGCCAGCTCAGGCTGCCGCTGTCTGACGCCGGTTCAGGAGAGGCGCGAAGAACGCGGCGAGCTCCGCCGTCGCCGTCAGGGGCAGGACGTTTGCCACGTACTGGTCCGGGCGCACCACGACGACGGCGCCGCCGCGGTTGATGCCGCGCAGTTCGAAGATGTCAGCCGCCGGATCGGTGGCGTAGACGTTCTCCAGGTAGGTGAGCCGGAACGGCCCCACCTGAGGCTTGAACGCCGCCGGCACGGCGCCGATGTCGATGCTGGTGTGGTCCTGCTGGTAGATCACCTTCACGTCGAACCAGGCATCGCGGTCGGCGCCCGACGGCGTTGCGGCCAGCGGCGAGTCGGCCGCCGTCGCGATCCACGCGGCGAATTCCGTGGTCGGCGACGGGGCGCCGTTCTGTCCCGCCGCGGGCGCTGCCGCGTCCGCGAACACGTAGATCCGCCACCGGCCGTCGGCCTTCGCCTGGTGGCCAAGGTGAACCGGGTTGGTGTCGCAGACCCGAACTACGGGCGCTGACTTGAAGCGCTTGCCGATAGTGAACCCGGTGGCGAGATCCTGGTGCGCCGGCTCGCCAATGAGCATGGACGGGGCGTACTGGGTCATGAAGCCTGCCGGGAATTCGGCGGTGCTGACGTAGAAGTCCTCGAGCTCCGAGGGGTTCTCGAATTCCTCGGGCTTCTTCGCCATGAGCGTGGACCACTCCTTGTCGAAGTCGATGAGGTTCTTCGCGATGACCTGGCGTTCGGCCGAGTAGGTGGACAGCAGGCTCTCCGGGCTACGGCCCTCCAGCACATGCCCGAGCTTCCAGCCCAGGTTGAAGCCGTCCTGCATGGAGACGTTCATGCCCTGGCCGGCCTTGGCGCTGTGGGTGTGGCACGCGTCGCCGGTGATGAACACGCGCGGCGTACGGGTGCCCCGGTCCTCCGGCAGGACGTCGTCGAACCGGTCAGTGAGGCGGTGGCCCACCTCGTACACGCTGTGCCAGGCGACGTTGCGGACGTCGAGCGTGTAGGGGTGGAGGATATCGTTCGCCTTGGCGATGATCTGCTCGATGGTGGTGCTGCGCACTGCGCCCTTGTCATTCGGGTTTACTTCGCCGAGGTCGACGTACATGCGGAAGAGGTGGCCGCCTTCGCGCGGGATCAGCAGGATGCTGCCGCCTTCACCCGACTGGATGGCACACTTCAGCCGGATGTCGGGGAAGTCCGTGGCGGCAAGGACGTCCATGACGCCCCAGGCGTGGTTGGCCTGGTCGCCGGCGAGGGTGCAGCCGATCGATTCCCGCACCTTGCTACGCGCGCCGTCTGCACCGACAACGTACTTGGCCCGGACAACGCGCTCCCGGCCCTCATCGGGGCCGGCCGTGTGCAGGAGCGTCACTGTGACGGGGTACTCCCCCGCGCCGGTGACCTCGAGGCTGCGGAACTCATAGCCGTAGTCTGGCGCCATGCGGCTGGGCGAGTTGGCCATGAACTCGGCGAAGTAGTCCAGCACGCGGGCCTGGTTGACGATCAGGTGCGGGAACTCGCTGATGCCGGCGGGGTCGTCCACGGCGCGGGCTGCGCGGACGATGCGGGAGTGATCCGCGGGGTCCGGCTTCCAGAAGGCCATCTCGGTGATGCGGTACGCCTCTGCGGTGATCCGCTCGGCAAAGCCGAAGGCCTGGAACGTCTCGACACTCCGGGCCTGGATGCCGTCGGCCTGGCCAATGGCGAGCCTGCCGTCCCGGCGCTCGACGATCCGCGTCGTGACGCCCGGGAACTGGGACAGCTGCGCTGCCGTGAGCATGCCCGCAGGCCCGGTGCCCACGATGAGCACGTCCACTTCGTCGGGAAGCTCTGTTGGCCGGTCGATGCCGACGCCGGCGGCCGGTTGGACTCGCGGGTCACCTGAAACGTAACCGTGGTGGTGGAACTGCACGGGCTTTCCTCACTTCGTTGTGTGGCTGACTATCGCCATTGATGTTCGATATTAGAACTACCAGTTCCATAATCGAAACATCGTCGTTGATCCAGAACTGTACGCCAGATATGACATGGGTTACAAGTGCCCGAAAAGTCCCTGCCAAACAGGGGTTGACGCCCCGCGCTTCTTGGGCAATAGTTTTCGTATACGATTTCGTACTCGATGAGGAGTAACTCTTGGAACAGGTCACTGACCACATCCTCGCTGCGGCCCGCAAGGTCATCGCGGTGCATATCAACTACCCCAGCCGGGCTGCCCAGCGCGGCCGCACACCGGAGCAGCCCTCTTACTTCCTCAAACCATCGTCCTCCCTGGCCCTCACCGGCTCAACAGTGGAACGCCCCGCCGGCTGCGAACTCCTCGGCTACGAAGGCGAGATCGCCCTGATCATCGGCAAGCCCGCCCGCCGCGTCGGCCTCGAGGACGCCTGGAGCCACGTCGAGTGGGTCACCGCCAGCAACGACCTGGGCGTCTACGACCTCCGCTACGCGGACAAGGGCTCCAACCTCCGCTCCAAGGGCGGAGACGGTTTCACGCCTGTGGGCCCGGGACTGATCGCCGCCGATGCGGTGGACCCCGCGAAACTGCGGATCAGGGCTTGGCACAACGGCGAGCTGGTCCAGGACGACACCACCGAGGACCTCCTCTTCCCGTTCGCCCGGCTCGTCGCCGATCTGTCCCAGCTGCTCACCCTCGAAGAGGGTGACATCATCCTCACCGGCACGCCGGCCGGCGCGTCCGTCGCCAAGCCGGGCGACGTCGTCGAGGTTGAAGTCAGCACAGTTGAAGTCAGCACCGCTGAAACCAGCACCAGCACGACGACGGCGGGCGGCGCCGCTCCGGGCATCACCACCGGCCGGCTGGTCACCAAAGTCGAGGAGGGCACGACGGCGTTCGCCGACTTCGGCGCCCGGCCCAAGACCGATGATCTCCAGCGCGAGGAAGCCTACGGGTCGCGCGAAGCGGCCGGCCTTGCTGCGGCGGAGGCAGCCGCCGTCGGACCTGTCTTGGCCCCTGAACTGAAGGCCAAGCTGGAAAGCGTCTGCACCGCCACCCTGTCCTCCCAGCTGCGCAAGCGCGGCCTCAACAACGTCAGCATCGACGGCCTCACCTCCACCCGCCCGGAGAAGCGGATCGTGGGCCTGGCCCGGACCCTGCGCTACGTACCCAACCGCGAGGACCTGTTCAAGACCCACGGCGGCGGCTTCAACGCCCAGAAGAGGGCGATCGACTTGGTCAATGAGGGCGAGATCCTGGTGATGGAGGCCCGCGGCGAGAAGGGCACCGGCACCATCGGGGACATCCTCGCCCTCCGCGCGCAGGTCCGCGGCGCGGCCGCCATCATCACTGACGGCGGCGTCCGTGACTTCGCCGCCGTGGCCGCAATGGACATGCCCACGTATTATGCCAACCCGCATCCCGCGGTGCTTGGCCGCCGCCACATCCCGTGGGACACGGACATCACCATCGCCTGCGGCGGCACCACCGTGCAGCCGGGCGACATCATCGTGGCCGACTCGGACGGCATCCTGGTCATCCCGCCGGCCCTCGCCGAAGAGCTCGCGGACGATTCGATCGCCCAGGAACGCGAGGAAGTCTTCATCGCCGACATGGTGCAGCAGGGCCACAGCGTGGACGGGCTCTACCCGCTGAACGACGAGTGGCGGGCCAAGTACGAACAATGGGAAACGGACAAAGCCAATGACTGAGACTGTCACCGCCGCAGGTACCAGCACGGGCAGCAAGTCGGAGCAGGCCTACGCCGCCGTTAAGGCCAGGATCATCGACGGGACCTACTCCCCCGGCTACCGGCTGGTGCTGGCCAAGATCGCCGAGGACCTGGGCGTCAGTGTGGTTCCGGTACGGGAAGCCATCAGGCGGCTCGAAGCCGAGGGCCTGGTGAAGTTCGAGCGCAACGTCGGCGCCACCGTGTCCGGCATCGACCCCACGGAATACCTGTACACCATGCAGACGCTGAGCATCGTGGAGGGCGCCGCCACCGCGCTGTCCGCCCCGCTGATCGATTCCGTGGCCATCGCCCGGGCGCGTGCCGTGAACGAGGAGATGCGGGAATGCCTGCACCATTTCGATCCTGTCCGCTTCACGCAGCTGAACCAAGACTTCCACAGCGTCCTCTTCGAGCACTGCCCCAACCCGCACATCCTGGACCTCGTCCACCGCGGCTGGAACCGCCTGGCCTCCCTGCGCTCCTCGACGTTCCGCTTTGTCCCCGGACGCGCTCATCAGTCCGTGGACGAACACGAAGCGCTGCTCCGGCTCATCGAAATCGGTGCCAGCGCAGACGACATAGAGAAAGCAGCACGACTCCACCGCAGCGCCACCCTGGACGCCTACCTGGCCGCCGCAACCGACCACCAGACCCCGCAGACCGCACAGCAGTAAGGAAAAACAATGACGTTCACTGCCCCGGAAACGAAGACGCACTACATCCCCGAGGACCTCCCCGCCCACATCCAGCACTACATCAACGGCGAGTTCGTTGACTCCGTGGGCGGCAAGACCTTCGACGTCCTGGACCCGGTGTCCAACAACAACTACGCCACCGCCGCGGCCGGCCAGAAGGAGGACATCGACCTCGCCGTCGCCGCGGCCCGCGAAGCCTTCGTCAACGGCCCGTGGCCAAAGATGAAGCCGCGCGAACGCGCCCGCGTCCTGAACAAAATCGCCGACGCCGTCGAGGCCCAGGAAGCACGCCTCGCCGAACTCGAAACATTCGACACCGGCCTGCCGATCACCCAGGCCAAGGGCCAGGCCCTGCGCGCAGCGGAGAACTTCCGCTTCTTCGCGGACCTGATCGTGGCCCAGTTCGACGACGCCATGAAGGTGCCCGGCTCGCAGATCAACTACGTGAACCGCAAGCCGATCGGCGTCGCCGGCCTGATCACCCCGTGGAACACCCCGTTCATGCTGGAATCCTGGAAGCTGGCCCCGGCACTGGCCACCGGCAACACCGTGGTCCTCAAACCGGCCGAGTTCACCCCGCTCTCCGCCTCGCTGTGGGCGCAGATCTTCAAGGACGCGGGCCTGCCGGACGGCGTCTTCAACCTGGTCAACGGCCTCGGTGAGGAAGCCGGCGACGCCCTGGTCAAGCACCCGGACGTCCCGCTGATCTCCTTCACCGGCGAGACCACCACGGGGCAGACGATCTTCCGCAACGCCGCCGCCAACCTTAAGGGCCTGTCCATGGAGCTCGGCGGCAAGTCCCCGTGCGTGGTGTTCGCGGACGCCGACCTTGACGCCGCGATCGACTCCGCCCTGTTCGGCGTCTTCTCGCTCAACGGCGAGCGCTGCACCGCCGGCTCCCGCATCCTGGTCGAGCGCGCCATCTACGACGAGTTCTGCGAAAAGTACGCCGCCCGCGCCAAGAAGATCGTCGTCGGCGATCCGCACGACCCCAAGACGCAGGTGGGTGCCCTGGTCCACCCGGAGCACTACGAAAAGGTGGCGTCCTACGTGGAGATCGGCAAGTCCGAAGGCCGGCTGCTGGCCGGCGGCGGCCGCCCGGAGCACCTCCCGGAAGGCAACTACATCGCCCCCACCGTGTTCGCCGACGTCGCACCCGACGCGCGGATCTTCCAGGAGGAAATCTTCGGCCCCGTCGTCGCGATTACGCCGTTCGAGAACGACGACGAGGCGCTGGCGTTGGCGAACAACACCAAGTACGGGCTCGCCGCCTACATCTGGACCCAGAACCTGACCCGGGCCCACAACTTCTCCCAGAACGTCGAGGCCGGCATGGTGTGGCTCAACAGCCACAACGTCCGCGACCTCCGCACCCCGTTCGGCGGCGTCAAGGCCTCCGGCCTGGGCCACGAAGGCGGCTACCGCTCCATCGATTTCTACACCGACCAGCAGGCCGTGCACATCACCCTCGGCTCCGTCCACACGCCCAAATTCGGCGCGTAGGCGACGCCGGCACCCCAGCCTGCCCGCCGCCGTCGTCCATCGCCCAAGACCCCTTTCAAAGAAGAGAGAATCCCATGAACAACTTCGTCCCCACCCCCAGCGTCCCGGCACCGGACATCGTCCGCTGCGCCTACATGGAAATCGTGGTCACCGACCTCGCCAAGTCCCGCGAGTTCTACGTTGACGTCCTCGGCCTGCACGTCACCGAGGAAGATGAAAACGCCATCTACCTGCGCTCCCTCGAGGAGTTCATCCACCACAACCTGGTCCTCCGCAAGGGACCCATCGCCGCAGTGGCCGCCTTCGCCTACCGGGTGAAGTCCCCCGCCGAGGTGGACGCCGCCGAGGCCTACTACAAGGAGCTCGGCTGCCGCACCGAGCGCCGCAAGGAGGGCTTCACCAAGGGCATCGGCGACTCCGTCCGCGTCGAGGACCCGCTGGGCTTCCCGTACGAGTTCTTCTACGAGACCGAGCATGTGGAACGCCTCACCCAGCGCTATGACCTCTACTCCGCCGGAGAACTGGTGCGGCTGGACCACTTCAACCAGGTCACCCCGGATGTCCCGCGCGGCCGCAAGTACCTCGAGGACCTCGGCTTCCGCGTTTCCGAAGACATCCAGGATTCCGACGGCGTCTCATACGCCGTGTGGATGCACCGCAAGCAGACGGTGCACGACACCGCCCTGACCGGCGGCAACGGCCCGCGCATGCACCACGTCGCCTTCGCCACGCACGAGAAGCACAACATCATTCAGATCTGCGACAAGATGGGCGCACTGCGCATCTCCGACCGGATCGAACGCGGCCCCGGCCGGCACGGCGTCTCCAACGCCTTCTACCTCTACATCCTGGACCCGGACGGCCACCGCATCGAGATCTACACGCAGGACTACTACACGGGCGACCCCGACAACCCGGTGGTCACCTGGGACGTGCACGACAACCAGCGCCGCGACTGGTGGGGCAACCCGGTTGTCCCCTCCTGGTACACCGAGGCCTCCCTGGTCCTGGACCTGGACGGAAACCCGCAGCCCGTCATCGAACGCACTGATGCCTCCGAAATGGCAGTTACCGTGGGCGCGGACGGCTTCTCCTACACCCGCAAGGAAGAGGACGGCCCTGCCGGAGAAAAGACGGGCTTCAAGCTCGGGGCGCAGGTCTAGCGTGCTGGATCCCAAGACGATCGAGGCGATCGCGGACGAACTGCTCGAGGCCGGCCGGAACCGCAAGCCGGTGCCGCGGCTGACGGCCCGCTACCCGGACATGACGGTGGAGGATTCCTATGCCGTGCAGCAGCTGTGGCGGCGGCGGAACGAGGAAGCGGGCCGGACGCTGGTGGGCCGCAAGATCGGGCTCACGTCCAAAGCCATGCAGGCAGCTACCGGCATCACCGAACCCGATTACGGCGCCATCTTCGATGACATGGTCCTCGAGACCGGCTGCTCCGTGCAGTGGGACCAGTACACGCATCCGCGGGTGGAGGTTGAACTGGCGTTTGTCCTGAAAGAGGGGCTCAAAGGGCCCGGCTGCACCATTTTTGGCGTCCTGAACGCCACCGACTACGTGGTTCCGGCCCTCGAGATCCTCGATTCCCGGATCGAGATGGAGGGCCGGACCATCGTGGACACCATCGCGGACAACGCCGCCATGGGAGCCATGGTGGTGGGCGGCAATCCCGTCCGCCCCGACGCCGTCGACCTCCGCTGGGTCTCCGCCATCCTGTACAAGAACCAGACGGTGGAAGAGACCGGCGTCGCCGCAGGCGTGCTGGACCATCCGGCCAACGGCGTGCACTGGCTCGCCAATAAGATTGCCGCCCACGGGGACGGCATGCAGGCCGGGGACATCATCCTGGCCGGGTCCTTCACCCGCCCGCTGTGGGTCTACAAGGGCGACACCGTGCACGCCGACTACGGACCGCTGGGGAGCATCACATGCCGCTTCGAGTAGAACCGGACGCCACGTTCCGCGATGCCCTGGCCGCCGCAGACCGGCCGCTGGCCGGAATGTGGGTGTGCTCCGGCAGCCCGCTGGTCGCCGAGATCTGCGCCGGGGCAGGCCTGGACTGGCTCCTGATCGACGCCGAACACAGCCCGAACGGACTCGAATCCATCCTGGCCCAGCTGCAGGCGGTGCACGGCTATCCGGGGCACGTGATGGTGCGGCCGCCGGTCAACGACACGGTGGTGTTCAAGCAGTACCTGGACCTCGGGATCCAGAACCTGCTGGTGCCCATGGTGAACTCCGCGGCGGAGGCCGAGGCGGCGGTGGCCGCCACGCGCTATCCGCCGCAAGGCGTCCGCGGCGTGGGGTCCGCCCTTGCCCGGGCCGCCCGCTGGAACCGCGTCCCGGACTACCTGAACCGCGCCGGCGAGACCATCAGCTTGACCGTCCAGATTGAATCGACCGCTGCAGTGGAGGCCGTTGAAGACATCCTGTCCGTGGAAGGTGTGGACGCCATTTTCCTGGGCCCTGCCGACCTTGCCGCCTCTATGGGGCTGCTGGGCCAGCAGGAACACCCCGAGGTGCGCGCCGCCGTCGAACACTGCATCGCCGCCGCCAAAGCGGCAGGCAAGCCCGCCGGCGTGAACGCTTTCGCCCCCGCCACGGCCCGCGCCTACCTCGACGCCGGCGCTGCCTTCGTCCTGGTGGGCGCCGACGTCGCACTCCTGGCCCGCGGCTCCGAAGCGCTCGCCGCCGACTACATTGCGCCAGCAGTGAGCGAACCGCCCGCAAGCTACTGAGCGGACCCCGCTGGTAGAGCCGCCGACGCCGACCCCGCTGGTTGAGCCTGCCGAAACCCCGTACTTTCCCGAGGAGACCCCGCATGACCACTTCCCCCGTACTCTCCCCTGCCGTCACCCCCGAACAGGAAACCGCCCTCCTGGCCTCCGTCCCCACCGGCCTGCTGATCGGCGGCACGTGGGTGGACGCGTCCGACGGCGGCACGTTCGACGTCCACGACCCTTCCACCGGGGAGGTCCTCGCCACGCTGGCCTCCGCCACGAGCCATGACGCCCTCGCCGCGCTCGACGCCGCGGACAACGCCCAGGCATCCTGGGCCCGGACCGCACCGCGGGAACGCGCCGAAATCCTGCGCCGCGCCTTTGACCTTGTGACAGCACGGGCCGAGGAGTTCGCGCTGCTGATGACCCTGGAGATGGGCAAGCCCCTCGCCGAAGCGCGCGGCGAAGTCACCTACGGCACCGAGTTCCTGCGCTGGTTCTCCGAGGAGGCGGTGCGCGACTACGGCCGCTACCTCACCACCCCCGAGGGCAAGAACAAGATCCTGGTCCAGAAAAAGCCGGTGGGGCCCTGCCTGCTGATCACGCCCTGGAACTTTCCGCTCGCCATGGCCACGCGCAAGGTCGCCCCCGCCGTCGCAGCCGGCTGCACCATGGTCCTGAAGCCGGCGAAGCTGACGCCCCTGACGGCGCAGCTGTTCGCCCAGACCATGCTCGACGCCGGCCTTCCCGCGGGCGTCCTCAACGTGGTGTCCTCCTCCAGCGCAGCCGGGATCTCCGGCCCGCTGCTGGCAGACCCGCGGCTGCGCAAGGTTTCCTTCACGGGTTCCACTCCTGTGGGCAAGCGCCTCATGGCAGACGCCGCACAGAACGTCCTGCGCACCTCCATGGAACTCGGCGGCAACGCCCCGTTCATCGTGTTCGAGGACGCCGACCTGGACAAGGCCGTGGAAGGCGCCATGGCCGCCAAAATGCGGAACATGGGCGAGGCCTGCACCGCAGCCAACCGCTTCCTGGTCCAGGAAACCGTGGCAGCAGAGTTCACCCGGAAGTTCGCCGCTGCGATGGCCGCACTGACCACCGGCCGCGGCACCGAACCGGACACCCAGGTGGGGCCCCTCATCGACGCCGGCGCCCGCGACGACGTCCACGCCCTGGTAACCGCCGCCGTCGACGCCGGTGCTACCGCCAGCACGGGAGGAGCGCCGGTGGACCGTCCGGGCTACTTCTACCAGCCCACGGTGCTCGCGAACGTACCCAATGACGCCGAGATCCTCCGGCAGGAAATCTTCGGCCCGGTTGCCCCGGTGACCACCTTCACCACCGAGGAGGACGCGGTCTGCCTCGCCAACGCCAGCGAATACGGCCTGGCTTCCTACGTCTACAGCCGTGACTTCAACCGGCTGCTGCGCGTGGCCGAGCAGATCGAATTCGGCATGGTGGGCTTCAACGCCGGGGTCATCTCCAACGCCGCCGCTCCCTTCGGCGGAGTCAAACAGTCCGGGCTCGGCCGCGAAGGGGGCTCCGAAGGCATCGCCGAGTACACCACCACCCAGTACATCGGCATCGCCGACCCGTGGGCGGCCAAATAGGCCCGGGGCAAAGTCGAGGGCAGCTCCGGCAATAGACTGAAGCCATGGCCCAGACCGGACTCTCCGCAAGCAGACGGTTCCTTCGCGGCCGGATCCGCACCGGGCTGGTCCGCAGCCGGAACTCGCTGATCCCCGGGATCCAGATGACCGTCGGCGCTGTGGGAGCTTACGCCTTCGCGGAGTATGTCCTGGGCCATTCCGGCCCGTTGTTCGCCGCCACGTCCGCCCTGATCGCCCTGGGTTTTTCCCGTGATCCGCGCTTGCGGAGGGTGATTGAGGTGGGCCTGGGCTGCACCATTGGCATTGCGGTGGGCGATCTGCTGCTCCACTGGCTCGGGGCCGGGATCTGGCAGGCCGCCGTCGTCCTTTTGATTTCGATCCTGCTGGCCCGCTTCCTGGACAGCGGCAACATCTTCACCACGCAGCTGGCGCTGCAGTCACTGCTGGTGGTGCTCCTGCCGCCGCCCGCGGGCGGGCCTTTCACCCGGAGCCTCGACGCCGTGGTGGGCGGCGTCGTCGCCCTGCTCGTGACCGTCCTGGCGCCCAAGGACCCGCGCCGGGAACCGCGCAAGGACGTCCAGAAGCTGCTCCATGAACTGGCGGAAGTGCTGCGCGAGTGCGCCTCGGCACTGACGTACAGCGACTCCACCCAGGCCTGGCACGCCCTGGTCCGCGGCCGTAGCAGCCAGCCGCTGGTGGATGCCATGCGGCACTCGCTGCGGGCATCCGGCGAGGTGGCCACGCTGGCACCCGCCTACCGGAGGCACCGGGACGAACTGGACCGGCTGGAGCAGTCGCTGGATTACATCGACCTCGCGCTGCGCAACAGCCGCGTCTTTGCCCGCAGGCTGACCAGCGCCATCAATCACGCGGCACTCACCGACGAAGCCACCGAGAACATTGCCGATGTCCTGCAGGAGACAGCGGCGGCCATCGACGAACTCTCACTGGGGCTTGCTGAAGTCCACGAGGGCGCCCGCAGCTCCCACCTGCGCAGCGCCAGGCAGGAGCTGGGCACGATCGCCGGCCGGCTGCATCCGAAGATGCTGGAAGTGGAGCGGCTGGAAGGCGAAACCGTGGTGATGCTCTTCCGGCCGCTGATGGTGGACCTGCTGGAGGCCGCAGGCATGGAATCCCGTGAAGCCCGGGACATCCTGCCCCCGCTGTAGACGCCCGGCCGAACCCGACTGAACAGGAATGTCACGCCTGCCGGATAGTGTGGAGCAATGGCTACAAAGACTTCCCGGGCGTCCAAGACACCGGGCTATAAGTGCGCGGAATGCGGCTGGACCACGGTGAAATGGGTGGGGCGCTGCGGCGAGTGCCAGGCGTGGGGAACCGTTGAGGAAACCGGCGCCGCGGTGGCCCGTACGACGGCGGCCACCACCGTTTTGGAGCCCGCCCGCCCCATCGCGGAGGTGGACGCCACCACCGCCGCCTTCCTGCCCACGGGCGTAGACGAGCTGGACCGCGTACTCGGCGGCGGCGTGGTGCCCGGCGCGGTGATCCTCCTGGCCGGTGAGCCTGGCGTCGGCAAGTCCACGCTGCTGCTGGACGTGGCCGCCAAGTTTGCCCGGACGGGCCAGAGTGTCCTGTACGTCACGGGCGAGGAATCCGCGGCGCAGGTGAAGCTGCGGGCCGAGCGGATCGACGCCCTCGCGGACACGCTGTATCTGTCCGCGGAGACCGACCTTGGCCAGGCCCTGGGCCAGGTGGAGAAGGTGGAACCGAAGCTGCTCGTGGTGGACTCCGTGCAGACGCTGAGCAGCGCGGACGTGGAGGGCAGCTCGGGCGGTGTTTCCCAGGTGCGCGAGGTGGCGGCCTCCATCATCGCGGCCGCCAAGCGCCGCAACATGACCACGCTGCTGGTGGGGCACGTGACGAAGGACGGATCCATCGCCGGGCCGCGCCTGCTGGAACACCTCGTGGATGTGGTGTGCCAGTTCGAGGGCGAGCGCCACTCACGCCTCCGGCTGCTGCGTGCGGTCAAGAACCGTTACGGTCCCACGGACGACGTCGGCTGCTTCGACCTCAACGAGGACGGCATTGAGGGCCTGGCGGACCCCAGCGGGCTGTTCGTCACCCGCACCAAGGATCCCGTGTCCGGCACATGCATCACGGTGACCATGGAGGGACGGCGCCCCCTGCTGGCCGAGGTGCAGTCGCTCCTGGCCGAAAGCCCCAACTCGCAGCCGCGCCGGGCCACCAGCGGCTTGGACAGTTCGCGCGTGGCCATGCTGCTTGCCGTACTCCAGCAGCGGGCGGGCTGCCTGCTGCACAAGGACGACTCCTACGTGGCCACCGTGGGCGGCGTGAAGCTCAGCGAGCCGGCCACAGATCTGGCCGTGGCGCTGGCCGTTGCGTCCGCCAAGGCCAAGAAACCTCTTCCGCAGCGGCTCATTGCGTTCGGCGAGGTGGGGCTGGCCGGCGAGGTCCGGCCCGTGCCCGGCATCAACCAGCGCATCCAGGAGGCGCACCGGCTGGGCTTCACGCACGCCGTAGTTCCCGCCAGCCACAACGGCCCTGGCCCTGTGCCGGCAGGCTTCTCGGTGCGGGAAGTCGGCCACCTGGCCGAGGCCCTGACTCTCCTGATCAGCTAGCGGCGCGCCGCCGGGCCCGGTGGCCTTGCCGCTGTCCTGCCTGAAGGCCGCGGTCTGGCAGCAACGCCAAGTGCCCCGCGCCGGATCGTCGACGCGGGGCACTGCTGTTGCTGGTCACCCGGGGCCGGACTGCCGGCGCGCGCCACTGCTGTTGCTGGTCGCCCGTGGGCGGCCCGGGCTAGTTCTTCGGCGCTCGGGTGCGGATCAGCGCGGTGGCGCCGGCGGCGAGGCCAAGCACGCCCGCTAAGAGCCCGAACCAGCCGGCCGTTTCACCGCCGCGTGACGCGGCCGGGGCCGTTGAAGCGGCCGGCGCCGCGTCCGTCGTCGAGGTTTCAGCTGCAGTGGCTTCGGCTGCCGTGGTGATGAAGGCGGGAGCCGGGTGGTGCTCTTTTTCCGCAGTCGCAGGCGCCGACGCGGACGGGGACGGGGACGCGGACGCTGCGGCGTGATCGTGCCCGGCGTCGTCCGTGTCAGCCCAGTTGACAGTGGTTCCGTCGGTGTAGCCCTGGGCGGCAGGCAGCGTCACTGTTGTGCCGGCAGCCGGCAGCCGGCCGACCGAGATGGTGAAGGTCTGGAATTCGTTCTGACCGATCTGGTGGGCGGTGTCGGCGGTCCAGATCACGCTGGTGGGAGCCTTGGTCACAGTAGCCCCGTCAATCTCCACAGGCTTGGGCAGTGCGGTGGTGACAACCAGCGCCTTCCAGCCGTCGATCGGCTTGACCGAGACCGTCGTCAGAGGGGTGCCGGTGGGAAGTTTCACCTCAAGCCGGTTGGTCTTGGCGGTTTCGGATTCATTCGGGACGCTGAAGGTCAGCTTGGTGAATCCGCCCTCGGCCGTCTTGGAAGGATCGACCGTGACGTGCGCGGAAGCGGCCGCGGCACCGGCGGCGAGAAGCCCTGCGGTCATTGAGGCGGCGGCTGCGGTCTTGAGGGTACGGCGAAGGAAGCTATGCATGGCAGGGGTGCCTTTCACAATAGGAAAAATCATCAGGAACACGCCCGCAGCGTGGCCGGCGCAGGAAAGCAGCTATGGGCGGCCTTCGGTCCCTGTCCTCATGTGAAGGGACCCTCTAGGCGGCCATCGCCAACGCGGGCGGGCCCCGCAGGGCCGGCAAGCGCAGCCCTGGGCCGGCCTGCGGGAGGATTGCCGGCACAGCGCAGGGACCGGGGACACGTGCCGGAACGATGCCGACGGGTTCGGGCCATCGGACCAGGGGACGCAGCCAGGAGGCCAGGACCCCGAGCGCCCGTTCTCCGCGAGCCATGATCACTGCCGTGGCCAGCGTGGCCAAGGCGTGCGCTGCAAACATGAGGCCGTCCGAGGCGGACACGTGGGCCGGTGATGCACCGGCGAAAGCCTCCGCAGCCAGTACCGTCCCGGAGTGCCGGGCATGGCCCGCCATCAGCGGCTGGGGCGCCGTCGTAGGCGAGGCGGCCTGCAGCGCTCCGAACGCCCAGTGAAGCCAGAGCTGCCCGGCACCGAGCAGACCCGTTAGCGCGGAGAACGAGAGCCGGAACCGCGTTAGGGCTGCCACCGGGATCATGGACACGGCACAGACTGCAGCGAGGATCGCAGGCTCCGGCAGATGGCCGCCGACGGCAAGGTGCCCGCCGGCCGCGAATCCGATGACGATAGACCCGATCAGGGCGGTGCGGAAAAGCCGGAATGAGGCGCGAGGCAGCATCGGCGGTCCTTTCCGGAAGATCAGCTGTTCGAGCAGCGCCAGCCCGAGTCTGGCGGTGGCATGGTTCTAGCGGTGGCACAGTTCTGGCGGTGGCTCAATTCTACTGTCCTGCCCGTGCGCCCCGTCTCCGGTGGGCGATGATGACGCGCGGCCCACCCGTCCGGGGCGGCCTTCCTGTCGGGCCGCCCTCCCGGGAACAAGGTTTTCCCACGCTGCCGTGCCTAGCGTCGGCATGTCACAGCAGCCTGCGCTCCGAGGGGAGGCACAGATGGATCTTCGGAACTCACTGCGCCTTTTCCGCGCCGCGCTCATCACTGCCATGGCCATGTCCCTGGCCAGCGCGGGCCATGTGCTCGGCGGCGGGGCGCTGCCCGGACCGGCAGTCACAGCCGTGCTGACGGTGCTCCTCTTGGCGCCGGTGGCCTGGCTCGCCAGCCGGCCGCTGTCCCTCCTGACATTGCTGGGCGTGCTGGGAGCAGCGCAGCTTATCCTGCACACCGCCTTCACGTCCCTGTCCCCCGGAGCCCGATGCGCGCCGTCGCTGGCCGGGCCGCTCCCGCACCACAGGCCGGTCCCAGGCGGCGCCGGATGCTTCGGAACCGACCCCGCCGCCTCCCTTCACGCCGGAGTGGAAGCCGCGGCACCCGACATGACGGCCGGCCATCTCCTCGCGCTGGTGTCCACAGCCTGGCTGCTCCAGCAGGGTGAAGAGGCACTGTGGCGGCTGCTGGCCTGGCTTCGCCCGCTCGTGCGCCTTCCGCGGCCTGCCAGCAGCGTTCCCGCCGGCTATGAACCGGCGGCAGCCCACCGGTCATCCGTGCCGTCGGCGCGGCTGAACCTTCGCCATGACAGCCTTCGCGGGCCTCCCGCTGCGTTCCGCCCGTGCACCATGCCCTGACTGCGGCATGCCCGGAGAGCCTGTCCGGTCCCCGGGGCGGTGCACGGAACTCAGCGTCCCCCACCCCCAAGCACCGTCCGCCGCCATGGGTGCGGCAGTGCACGCGAAAGGCCTTCATCATGAACATCCCGACTTCACGCACGCTGAAATCCGCCGCTATCCTGGCCACCGCAGCCGGCCTCATGGCCTTGGGCGCCGGTGCAGCCTCCGCCCACGTCAGTGTGGACCCTGCCTCGACCTCCGCCGGCGGTTTCTCCCAGCTGACCTTCAAGGTCCCCAACGAGTCCGAGACTGCCAAGACCACCAAACTCGTTGTCACGCTGCCCACCGGCACTCCGTTCACGTCGGTGTCGGTCAAGCCCATTGACGGCTGGACGGCGAAGGTCACGGAAGCCAAGCTTCCGGCTCCCGTCACCGTCAACGGCGCGACGATCACCAAGGCCGCGTCCTCCGTCAGCTGGACGGCAGACAAGGCACATGAGCTTGGACAGCATGAGTATCAGACGTTCTCGATATCCGTCGGCCGGCTCCCTGCGGCCGGCACCACGGTGGCGCTGCCGGCGGCGCAGACCTACTCCGACGGAACGGTAGTGAACTGGAATGAGCCCGAGGCCACCGGCCAGGCCGAGCCCAAGCACCCGGTTCCTGCCTTCGTCACCACCGCTGCCGCCGATGAGCACAGCCACGGCGAGAGCGCCGGTCCGGCGAGCCCTCACACGAAGACAGCGGACACCACGGCAGCGGATGCGACCTCTCCTGACACAACAGCGGCATCAGCAACCACGCCCGTGGCAGCTGCTCCGGACAACACCTTCGGAATCGCCGGGCTGGGGGCCGGCCTTCTCGGCCTTGCCGCCGGGACCGCCGCTCTCATCCGGACGCGCACACCGCGCAAGAACTGAGCTGGTCGGGGCGGGACGCGGGCTGTGGCCTAGGAAGCCACTACCACCAGCGCCACGCTGTGCCCGCCGAAGCCGAACGCGTTAACGATGCCCGCCGCCGCAGTGCTGCCGCTGACGGTACCGGTGATGACGTTGAGGCCCACCTCGGGGTCCATGTTGTCCACGTTGTAGGTGCCCGGAAGGTCGCCGGTCCTGAGTGCCTGGAGTGTGGCGATCGCGCCCAGCGCGCCGGCACCGCCGAGCAGGTGCCCGGTGAGCGACTTCGTGGACGTCACCGGCACCGCGGTGCCGATCACGGCCTTGATGGCCTGCGCCTCCAGCCGGTCGCCCACCGGAGTGGACGTGGCGTGGGCGTGCACAAACCCGATATCCGCCCCGTTCAGATCCGCCGACGCGAGCGCCTTCTCCATGACCCGCCGTTGCATGTCCGGGTCCGCGGCCACGATGTCACTGGCGTCGGAGGTCACGGCGCCGCCCGCTATCGCGCCGAGGACTTCCGCGCCGCGCGCCCTGGCGTGGTCCTCGCTCTCCAGCACCAGGATCCCGGCGCCTTCGGCGATGACGAAGCCGTCGCGGTCCCGGTCAAACGGACGCGAGGCCCCTCGCGGGTCGTCGTTGCGGGTGGAAAGGGCCCTGATCTGCGCGAAGCCGCTGATGATGAGGTCGTTGACGCACGCATCAACACCTCCGGCAATGACGACGTCGGCCGCTCCGGACCGGATCATTTCGGCACCCTGGGCGATCGCTTCGGCGCCGGACGCGCAGGCGCTGACGGGCGTCCGTGCCCCGCCGCGGGCGCCGAGGTCGATGGAGACCCAGGCCGACGGGCCGTTGACCATGATCCGGGTCAGGGTGTGCGGCGAGACCTTTCGCGGGCCGCTGGTGTCCAGCTCCCGGGTCTGGGCGAGGGTGGTGTCCAGTCCCCCGTAGCCGGAACCGATCACCACGGCGAGCCGATCGGGGTCAACGTCGGGGGTTCCTGCCTGGGCCCAGGCCTCACGGGCAGCAACGAGCGCGAGCTGCCCGCAGCGGTCCATCCGCTTGAGCTCGCGGGTGCTCAGCAGGGACGCAAGATCGGCGGTGACGCGTCCCGCCATCCGCACCGGCAGGGCCTGCGCCCAGTCCTCGGACAGCGCGGCGATGCCCGAGCGCCCGGCCAGCATCGCCGTCCAGGTCTCCGGAACCGTGGCGCCGAGGGGGTTGAGCGAGCCCATGCCGGTAACGACGGCCCGGGATGAAACTGCAGACATGGCACACCTTGCTTCCAGTAACCGGACCTGATGCCCGGCGTTGAACAATTCGGCACCGCTCGGCCGACCGGAAACCGGTGCGGCCCGTAGGACCGGACAACCCCGGGGTTCCATGGAGTATTCGGATCCATGGGGCCCGCGGATGGCCGGAGCGGCTACTTTGCGGGGTTGTGGGTTCCGATCGGCACGAGCGTGAGGTCCGGATGGTTCTTCTCAATGCGGCGCAGCGCCCAGACGTCGTTGAACAGGGCGAGGTATTCGCCGTCGGACCGGAGCAGCACCTCCGCGCCGATCACGTTGGCCAGCGCGGGCATGGCATCCGCCGTCGAAATTCTTGCCATGGAATACGGGAGGCGTTCCAGCCGCATGGGTGCGCTGAAGTCGTGCGCCATGCGGTCCTCCACCACTTCGAACTGCATGGGGCCGACGGCGGCAAGCACCGGCGCCTGGTCACCGCGGACGTCGGAGCGCAGCACCTGGATGACGCCTTCGTGCTCGAGCTGCTCGATGCCGCGGCGGAACTGCTTGAAGCGGCTGGGGTCCTTGGAACGGGCCACCTGGAAGTGCTCGGGAGCGAACAGCGGGATGGCCGGGAACTCCACGGGTTCCTCGAGGAAGAGGCTGTCCCCCACCCGTAGCGAGGACGCGTTGACCAGGCCCACGACGTCGCCGGGGAAGGCTTCGTCGATGACTTCGCGTTCCCGGCCGAAAACCTGCTGGGCATACTTCGTGGCGAAGGACTTTCCGGTGCGCGTCTGCGTCACCACCATGCCGCGTTCGAACACGCCGGAGCAAACGCGGATGAAGGCGACGTGGTCGCGGTGGGCCTTGTTCATGCCGGCCTGGACCTTGAAGACGAACCCCGCGAACGGGGAGTCGACGGCCCGCGGCTGGCCGTCTACGTCGGGGCGCGGCGCGGCGGGCGGAGCGAAGTCGACCAATGCGTCAAGGATTTCCTTGACGCCGAAGTTCAGCGCCGCGGAACTGAACAGGATGGGGGTGGCCTTGCCGGAGTGGAACGCGTCGACGTCGAACTCGAGGTTGGATTCGATGACCAGTCCGGCTTCGTCGACGGCGTTGGACCAGTCGTCACCCTGGCTCTCCGCCGCTTGCTCGGGGGTGAAGTACTCGGTAAGGGCGATGTTCGCGCCGGCGTTGTTGCGCTGGAACCGGGCGAACCGGTCGTTGCGCAGGTCCCACACGCCGCGGAAGTCGCCCGAGATGCCCACAGCCCAGGTCAGCGGCATGGGCTGGAGCCCGGTGCGTTCGGTGATTTCGTCCATGAGCGCCAGTGGGTCAAGGCCCGGGCGGTCCCATTTGTTGATGACGGTGATGATGGGCAGGTTCCGCTGCTTGCAGACCTCGAAGAGCTTCATGGTCTGCGTTTCCAGGCCCTTCGCCGCATCCACCAGCATCACTGCGCAGTCGACGGCGGCCAGCACCCGGTAGGTGTCCTCCGAGAAGTCCGCGTGGCCCGGGGTGTCCAGCAGGTTGATCACGGTGTCGCGGTAGGAGAACTGCAGCGCCGCGGAGCTGATGGAGATGCCGCGGTCCTTTTCCATCTGCATCCAGTCCGAGACTGTCTCCTTGCGGTTGGCCTTTCCGCTGGAGGCTCCCGCCGTGCCGATGACCTTGGCGTGCAGGGCGAGGGCCTCGGTGAGCGTGGACTTGCCGGCGTCCGGGTGTGAGATGACAGCGAACGTCCGGCGTCGGCCCGCCTGCTTGTGAATCTCATGGACTCGGGCGGGGCTGAGGACTTCTTGGGACACGGTGCTACTTTCGCTGCGATCCGCGGAGGATCCTGGTTTCGGAAATATATGCGGGAGGACTGAAAGGTCAGAAGCCCTGAAAAATCTGAGGCTTAGGAGAATTCAGCTGCCAGGTGGCGGCGGGGACCAGCCAGCCAAGGCTTCAAGTTTATCGCAGGCCCGGAAACCGTGCGGAAGGCGGGCCAAAAGTGCCCGACCGCCGGCCGCCGTCGAACGCGCTCCGGAGGGCTTTTCCGCAGTCCTCCGACGGGGCACTTTGAGGCTTGTCCGTGCGGTTGTTGCGGTAATCTACGTCTAGGATGGTGCTTGCGGGAAACCGAGTACTTTTGATCCTGCCGGCTCACACGTGAAAACCGGCATACCTGCAGGCCCGCCCTGCACCTTTGAAGGGAATGTCTATGGCTCGCAGCCCTGAAGAATCGCTGAAAGCGACTTTGGGGAGGGTGGCCCCGGGAACCCCGCTGCGGGACGGCCTGGAACGCATTCTCCGCGGACGCACCGGCGCATTGATTGTGCTGGGATCGGACAGGACCATCGAGTCGATCTGCTCCGGCGGCTTCGACATCGGCATCGACTTCTCCCCCACGCGGCTGCGCGAACTGGCCAAAATGGACGGCGCCATCATCTGCGACAAGGACGCCGGGAACATCCTCCGCGCCGCAGTGCAGCTCGTCCCGGACTCGAGCATCGAAACGCAGGAGTCCGGCACCCGCCACAGGACGGCGGAACGCGTCGCCATCCAGACCGGCGTCCCGGTGATCTCGGTGAGCCAGTCCATGCAGATCATTGCCCTCTACGTAAACGGGCTGCGGCACGTGCTGGAGGGATCCGAGAAGGTCCTGGCCCGCGCCAACCAGGCCCTCGCCACGCTGGAACGCTACCGGTCCCGGCTGGACCAGGTCACCAGTTCACTCTCCGCCCTAGAAATCGAGGCGATGGTCACCGTGCGTGACGTCGCCGTCACGCTGCAGCGCCAGGAAATGGTGCGCCGGATCTCGGAGGAGATCTCCCAGTACGTGCTGGAGCTCGGCGAGGACGGCAGGCTCCTGTCCCTCCAGCTGGACGAGCTCACGGTGGGCCGGGGGCCCGGCAGCGACATCATCATCCGTGACTATGCCGGGCCTAACGCGTCCCGGGCGGACATCGACGGTGCCGTCAATGCCCTGCTCAGCCTGGGCCCCACCGAGCTGATCGACCTCGGCAAGATCGCCGGGATCATCGGATTCGCCGGCGGGGTGGACACGCTCGACGCCGTGGTTCAGCCGCGGGGCTACCGCCTGCTGTCCGGGCTGAAGGCCGTCCCCAAGGCCGTGGCGGACCGGCTCGTTGACCACTTCGGCGGGCTGCAGCACCTCATGGCCGCGAGCATCGACGATCTCATGACCGTGGACGGCATCGGCGACCAGCGCGCCCGCACGGTCCGCGAGGGCCTCAGCCGCATGGCGGAAGCCAGCCTCCTCGACCGCTTCCTCTAAACCCGCAGCGGCTGCTCCATAACTGCCCTTTGGGCGCCACAAGGGCAGTTAGGGAGCAACAAATGGCGGAAAGCGTCAGCCCAGCTGGAAGACCGCGGGGGGGCTGACCTTGGCGCCGAGCTTGGCGATGAACACGTAGTATCCGCTGCCGGCACCCGACCCCTCGGAGATCTTCGCGCAGCCCTGCACCGAGCGGCTGCGCGACCACGGGAAGTTCGCCGTCTCGCTCTTGCCGGGGGCGATGGTCTTCACGAGGTCGTTGCTGGACGCCTGGCAGTCACCGGACGAGAAGATCCGGTCCGAGCCGCTGGTGACCAGGAACTCCATCTGCGACGTCCCGATGTTCACCTTGCACGGCAGTTTCCCGCCGTTCGTGACCTTCAGGGTAAGCACCGGCTTTTCCTCCGGGCCGTAGGAAGCCTTGTTGGTGGCGGCGGTGACGGTCACCAGCTTTTGGTCACAGACAGGCGAGGCCGACGGCGTGGCGGAGGGGCTCGCGGACGGCGCCTCCTGGCTGTCGGTCGGCTGAGCCGTGCCTCGGCCCTCGGTGGAGGCCACCTGCTCCGTTTTGGCGCTGACGGCGGCGGACACTGTGGCGACACCGCCGGCGATCAGGCCCAGGACCAGGACCAGCGCTCCCCCGGCGAACAGCCGGCGGCGGCGATACACGGCGGGGCTCGGCTTCCGCACGGTCCGGGGGCCCGGACCAGCAGTGTTTTTTCCCGCGCTTTTTCCAGCTGGCGCCTTCGCGGCCGGTTTCTTCTTCATCGCCGGTTTCTGCGCCGGACCCCGGCCCGCGCCGGATGTCGGATCGTCTTGCCTACCCATCCTTCTAGGCTAGAGAACGGCCGCGTTTATGGAGTCCCACCACGCCGGACCCCGGACCAGCCATGTCCAATTCGTTGCTCAATTTCCCGTGACAACTGTCAGCAGGCTTACTAAAATTGAATTCCGGTTACCACTTACCGGGCCTAGTAGGAGAGGACCACTGATGGAAAATCATGTGTCTGTCGGTCATCTTGAGCGCGTCCTGCTGCCGCTGACTTTTGGAAAGCATCAAAACCACGGAACGGAGTTCACAGTTCTCGCCGTTGAGATCTGGGACACGGGCATCGTGGTCAACCTGCACCTTGCCTCAACCAACGGCTCCGAGCCCAGCACCCCGGAAATTGCCATCCACGACCACTTCGGCACGGAGTACCGGCTTGATCAGGTTGCCACGGTCGGCGCCCGTCAGCTGCAGTTCTTTGCTCCGTCGATCCCCGAAGGGACGCGGAGCCTGACCATCCGCTGCGCGGAGCCGGACGGTGCCAGCTTTGTGGTGGCGCTTGCCGTGCCGGCCGCCAACGGCCGGGGAGGCGAGACGCTTCACGGCCACGTGAAACGCCTGCCCGCACGGCCCGACGGAACACGGTCCAACGGATTGGGCCCGGACATGCAGCAGGAAGCCAGCTGACAAAAAACCGGCCGGCATGGAACCAGCGGATTTCTACTAGAGTGTTGGCATCAAAACCACAACCGATTATCCAGCTGTGCCCGCGGGCGCCCCTGCAGAAGTAGAGCTGTCTGCGATCCACCGGACCCTGGAGAACTGGTTCGGGGCCGAAGCCAGGGACTTGCCGTGGAGGGCGCCCGACTGCTCTCCGTGGGGTGTGCTCGTGAGCGAAGTTATGCTCCAGCAGACCCCCGTGGTGCGGGTTCTCCCGGTCTGGGAGGAGTGGCTGCGGCGCTGGCCCGAACCCGCAGCCCTTGCCGGCCAACCGGCCGGTGAAGCGGTCCGCGCGTGGGGTCGTCTGGGCTACCCGCGGCGCGCCCTCCGGCTGCACGGCGCTGCCCTTGCGATCGTTCAGGACCACGGCGGCGAGGTTCCCGGGGACTACGCCGAGCTGCTCAGCCTTCCGGGCGTGGGCGGCTACACGGCGGCCGCCGTCGCGTCCTTTGCCTTCGGGCAGCGTGAAACTGTGGTGGACACCAATATCCGCCGCGTCCACGCACGCCTCTTTTCCGGCAGCGCGCTGCCGGCTCCGGCGCTAACGGCCGCGGAAATGCGGCTGGCCGGCGAACTGCTGCCGGACGACGTCGGCAGTTCCGTGCGCTGGAACGCTTCGGTCATGGAACTGGGGGCGCTGGTCTGCACCGCGCGTGCGCCGAAGTGCGCCGTGTGTCCGGTGCGCGAACGGTGCGCGTGGCTGGCGGCGGGCGAGCCGCCGCCGTCGTACACGCCCAAAGGCCAGGCCTGGCACGGCACTGACCGCCAGGTCCGCGGCGGCGTGATGGCTGTCCTGCGGCTGGCCGACGGGCCGGTGCCGGCGGAGATGTTCCAGCAGGCGCCCGCGGACCTCGGCTTCGGGGCCTCCGGGATCGGCGTCCCGCTCGCCGCGTTGCACCGCCTGAACTGCGCGCCGGAGCAGCTGGAGCGGGCACTGGCCGGGCTGCTGGCGGACGGCCTCGCCGAGCTGCATCAGGGCGGGTACAGGCTGCCGGCGTAGCCGAAAACTGTATTCCACTGGGCCGGGTTTTGATCTCAAATCGGCAGTCGTTCCGGTGTCAGGCGTAACGATGTCTGCACCACTTCCTTGTACGCGTCCGCACGCCATTGCGCCGGATCTACCCTGAAGTTATGGGCAAGGCAAGGGTACTTCTGGCCACGTTTGCGACGACGGCGCTTGTCTCCGGATGCCATGTATTCGAGGTGGCGTGTCCGGCGATCGCCCAGGCATCAGGGGTGTCGGTGACGGTGGCGGCCAGCTACGCCCCGGCGGTGCAGACCCTTCACCTGAAGGCATGCCAAGAGGGCGTATGTAGGGAGTCTGACCTGGTGCTGGTGCCGGGCAGCATTTCCGTGGACCTGGGCTGCGTACCCTACGCTCCGGAGCCCGGCATTCCGAAACCTGGCATTCCGGGTCAAGGCGTTCCAGGCGCTCCGGGGACCGGCATTCCCGAGCCAGCTGTTCCGGGTGCCGGTGTTCCGCCCGCCGACGTTCCGGGGACCGCCGTTCCGCCGACCGCCGTTCCGCCGACCGCTGTTCCGGAGCACGGCGGCCGCGGACCGGACATGCCGTGCTCAGCTACGGCCTCGCCGGACGGGACCAAGCGGGGAATGCTCGTGCTGGATATCCTGACCGAATCGCCCATGGACGTTACGGCCTCGGGAACCTCCATTGACGGAAGTCCCCTGCCGGTGCGCACAGTGCGCTTCACGCCGAGGGGCGACTACCCGTTCGGCCAGCCGTGCGGGCGACTTGTCTCCGCTTCGGTAGTACTGGATGAGACCAGCCTCCGCCAGGATCGCTAGGGTACTGGTCCGCTAGGTTGCCGGCCCGCTCCCAAGTCGCGGTTCAGGGCTCTCCGAAACCCTCTTGCACCAGGCCGGCCACGTACGCCACGGCGCGTTCCGCGTCCGGGCCGGACGCTTCCACATGCAGCACCGAGCCCTTTCCAGCCCCCAGCGTCATGAGCCCCGTCATGGAGGCGCCGTCAACGCCGTTCACCGTCACCTCGGCATCGAGCGCGGCGAGGCCGCCGGCGATCTTCGCCGCGGGCCTCGCGTGCATGCCGGCCAGGTTGACGAGCTCAAAGTCGCCGGTCGCGTCCGGGACAGCGGGAAGTCCCGGCTGCTGTCCACCGGCGCGGGTTGTTCCGCCGGAGCGCGCGCCGGACCCTGCGGCGACGTGCGCGGCCGAGGAAACGTGCTCCTCGTCCTTCGGCCGCGAGGCAGGGTAGCCGTGGGTTGCCTCGGCCGCCCGCTTAACGGCATGCACGCTGGCGCCGCCCTGGGCTGCCACGGCGGCCGCCACCAGGCCTTCCACGATGGGCGCATCGGCGAGGAGCACGGCGCCTGGCCCCTCCGCGAATTCCAGCGCCGCTTCAGCGGTCATGACGGCCGAGCCAAGGTCCGTGAGCACCACAACGCCTTCGCCGCCGGCAGCGAGTTCCAAGGCCGACATCACCTTTTCCAGGCTGGTGCCGATCCGGCCGTCCGAGGTACCACCGGCCGGGACCATCATCACGTCCGGCGCCATCTGCGCTGCCAGTTCCACAGCGCCGTCGGCGATCTTTTGACTGTGCGAAACCACAACAATCCGCACTGTCACGCGGCGGCTCCCGCTGCGGCACGGAGGATCAGGGCGCTCGAGGCCGCCCCGGGATCGCGGTGGCCGGCGCTGCGCTCGCCAAGGTAGCTGGCACGGCCTTTGCGTGCCACTAGGGGCTCCGTGGCCACTGCCCCGGCCTCGGCGGCCTCGGCCGCGGCAATCAGCACGGCAAGGGTGTCGCCGTCGGCTGCCGCTGCGGCGGCGGCTTCGACGGCGGGGGTCCACGCATCGACCATGGTCTTGTCTCCGGACTCAGCCTTGCCGCGGGCCACGATCCCGTCCCGGGCGGCGCCAAGCGCCGCAGCCAGCCCCGCAGCATCGATGTAGGCCGCGTCTCCGAGTGCGGTACCGGCCCGCAGGAACGCCGTGCCGTAGAGCGGACCGGCCGCCCCGCCCACCTTGGACATCAGCGCCATGGCCGTCAGCTTGAGCGCAGCCCCGGGGGTTTCCGGCGGGTTTTCAGCCAGCTTGTCCAAAACGGCCTGGAAGCCGCGGTCCATGTTCTCCCCGTGATCCGAATCGCCGATGGCCCTGTCCAGTTCGATGAGCCACACCCGGTGCTCCGCCATCGCCTGCGCAGACAGCGTCAGCCACTTCACGGCCCAGTTAACGTCCAGCCCCACGGCTACACGCCCCAGCGGAGGGCAGGGGTGTGGACGGGGGCATCCCAGAGGGCAGTCAGTTCGTCATCAAGCCGGAGCACCGAAATGGAGCAGCCCTGCATCTCGAGGGCTGTGATGTAGTTCCCGACGAGTGAACGCTCCACTGTGGCTCCCCGGTCCGCCAAGACCTGCGCTGCGCGGCGGTAGACAATGTAGAGCTCGCTCAGCGGAGTTCCGCCCATGCCGTTGACGAACAGCAGGACCTTGTCTCCGGAGGCGACTCCGAGGTCGTCAAGCACGGGTTCCAGCAGACGGTCCGTGATGGCGTCGGCGCCTTCCATGGCGATCCGGTGCCGCCCTGGTTCACCATGGATTCCAATGCCGATCTCGATCTCGTCTTCCTCGAGGTCGAAGCTCGGGGAACCCGCATGCGGGACAGTGCAGGCTGAGAGCGCGACACCCATGGTGCGCACATTCTGGTTCACCCGGTCCCCGATGGCCGCCACGGCGTCCAGGTCGTCGCCCCGCTCAGCAGCAGCGCCGGCAATCTTTTCGACCAGGACCGTGCCGCCCACGCCCCTGCGCCCGGCGGTGTAGAGCGAGTCCTCCACGGCAACGTCGTCATTGACCAGCACCGTGCGGACCTCCACACCTTCCGCCTGCGCCATCTCGGCCGCCGTCTCAAAATTGAGGACGTCGCCGGTGTAGTTCTTGACGATGTGGACCACGCCCGCGCCGGAGTTGACGGCGATTGTGGCAGGGATGATCTGGTCCGGGGTGGGTGACGTGAAGACGGCGCCGGGCACCGCGGCGTCGAGCATTCCCAGCCCCACGAAGCCGGCGTGCAGGGGTTCGTGCCCGCTGCCGCCGCCGGATACCAGGCCTACTTTTCCCGCCACGGGGGCGTCCCGGCGGGTAACGAACTTCGGGTCTGCGCTGACGGTCACGAGGTCGGCATGGGCGAGCCCAAACCCTTCCACGGATTCGTCCACCACAGCGCGGGGGTCATTAATGAGCTTTTTCACGGCCGGGCTCCTGGGCTCTGGGTGCTTCGTCATGGACATCGGTCAGGATGTGATTTGACCCTACTACCGGGACCCGGGCTTCGGTAGCTCTGGTTACGGCTATGTGCGGAAACCCGCGATCACCAGCGGGAATACCGGCGGGAACAGGCCCCGGAACAGTGCCCGAAACAGTGGAAGGGACAGCCCCCAATGACTGTCCCTTCCAAACTCCCGCAAGTTTATCCAGCAAATGTATGAAAGGAAAGATGTGGTTGAGGGAACGTTGAGCGGATCTTGATCGGTTCCAGTGGGACACGGTGATGTACGCGGCGCTGGCGGTCCCCAAGATCCTGCCGAGGGTGCACCTTCCGGACTGGGGGCGCGGGCAGCGGCCCGAGACCCGCAGCATCTATCCGGAAGGGCAGACGGCCGGCCGGAAGACCTTAGAGGGTCTTGATCATGCGGGTGTTGCCGAGAGTGTTCGGCTTGACCCGGGCAAGGTCAAGGAACTCGGCGACTCCCTCGTCATGTGAGCGGAGCAGTTCCGAGTACACCTGTGGGTCCAGCGCCGACTGGTCGGCCATCACTTCAAAGCCGTGCCGCTTGAAGAAATCCACCTCGAACGTCAGGCAGAACACCCGCGAGACGCCGAGTGCCGCGGCCTCCTCCAGGAGGCTCTCGACGAGGACATGGCCCACGCCCTTCCCCCGCCAGGCATCCGAGGCGGCAAGCGTGCGGACCTCCGCGAGGTCCTCCCACATGACATGAAGGGCGCCGCAGCCGATCACCTCTCCGTCGGCCGACTCGGCGATCCGGAACTCCTGCAGGCTCTCGTAGTAGGCCACCGTCTCCTTGGCCATCAGGATCCGCTGGTCGGCCAACGGCGCCACGAGTTGTTTGATCGCGGCCACGTCGCTGGTCCGGGCGGGGCGAATAGAGAAGGCGTCAGTCACAGCCCCCATCTTACGGCGGGCGCCCCACCCACCTCCGACCCGCCCGGCTCGCCCGACCCATGGACTCGCCTCCAGCTCGGACCGACTCACTTCACCGCACGCTCGGACCGACTCGCGTCCGCAGCGGCCGGACGGCCATTTGCCGGCGCCTCGGGAAACGACGGAGGTGACTCGAGGCGTCGAACCGGCACCAGGTTTAGAGACCGAGTTCGGCGGGGACGGGGATGTCCTTTCCTAGGACGTTCTTGGCGAGGAAGTGCTCCACTACGCCGTACCAGACCTTGGCGTGCTGCGGCTGCAGGATCCAGTGGTTCTCGTCCGGGTAGAACAGGAACCGGTGGCTGGTCTGGCCGTTCTCGTCGGCGGCGAGCTGGGATTTGGAGAGAAGTTCGTACCAGAGCCGCAGGCCTTCGCCGATGGGCACCCGGTAGTCCTTGTCCCCATGGATCACCAGCATGGGCGTCCTGATGTTCTCCACGTGGAGGTGCGGCGAGTTCTCCAGCGCCATCTCCGCCGTCATTTCCTTGAGCCAGTACTGGGACGAGTCGGTGGTGGGCCCGAACTGGTCCAGCGCCCACAGGCTGGCGTGCGTCACGATCGCCTTGAACCGGTCCGTCTGCCCGGCCACCCAGTTGGCCATGTAGCCGCCGAAAGATCCGCCCATCGCGGCCGTCCGGCTTTCGTCAATGTCCGGCCGCTGCACCACGGAGTCCGTGATCGCCATCAGGTCCGTATACGGTGCCTTCCCCCAGCCGCCCCAACCCCGCTGGATGTGAGCCTGGCCGTAGCCCGTCGACAGTGCAGGGTCCGGCAACAGCACCGCGTAGCCCTTGGCGGTCAGCAGCCAGGGGTTCCAGCGCCAGGTCCACGCGTTCCAGGAACCCAGCGGACCGCCGTGGATCCACAGCAGCAGCGGGGCCGGGCTGTCCGTCGACGCCCCTGCGGGCAGCGCAAGGTAGGCGGGAACGCGTGCGCCGTCGGCCGCCGTCGTCTCCACCCGTTCCAGCGCACCGTCAAACTGCGGGCGCTCAGCCGGCGAGGGCAATCTATTGACGTCCCCGGTGGCGAGATCGATCCGCACGGGTTCTGGCGGAAACTCGTAGGAGCTGCGGAGCGCATAGGCGCTCGCGCCGTCCGGTGAAACCACGACGTCGGTATAGGCCGCGGCGTCCGGCGTCACCCGGGCGACGCTCCCCCGGGCGGCTCCTGCCGCAGCGGTGACACTGAAAACCGGCGAGGCGCCGTCGTCGTCCGCGGTGACCAACAGAGCAGAGCCGTCCGGGAGCCAGGCCTCCGGGTGGGCCCAGCGGTCCCACTCGTGAGCCAGGGGAATGAGGTCCTCAAGGCCGGTCTCGCCGGAAACATCCAGAAGGTGGAGCTTGACCTGCGGGGCCTCCTGCGGCGTGGTGTCACTTTCGCTGACGACGGCCAGGAACCTCCCGTCCGGACTGACGGGCCCAGGGAAGTAGCTCATCCCTTCGCGGTCGAGGAGGACGCGCTGCGTGCCCGTGGCGACGTCCACCGCCACGAGGACAGAGCGCAGGTCCGCCTTGGCCAGGGGTTTGACGAAGCTCGTGTAGATGGTTTTCCCATCCGGACTGACAACCGATTCGGCCTCACGGAGCCTGGATCCCGCCGCCGGGGTGAGGTTTCTGAGCGTCAGGCGCGCTGCGCCGTCCACCGTGCCGGGCTTGCCGGGTTCCCGCTCCGGCCCGGATTCCACAGCGAACAGCCGCGGCTGGGCGGGGCCGAGGTCCGCGTCCCAGTACCGGACGGGGTATTCGCTGTGCAGGATGGCCGCCACCTTGTTGTCCTTGCGGCTCTTGCGGCGTTCGGTGTCGGTGTCTTCGTCCGTAGAGCCCGCAAGGACCGAAGCAACCACGAAGGCCGCGTCGGCGTCCCGCGCCGCCATCACCTTCTCCACGCCGCCGCTCCTGGACAGCACCACCCTGGCCTCCCCGCCGTCGGCAGGCAACAGCCAAAGAGCAGCCACGGGGTCATCGTCACGGTCTTTGCCGCCTGTGCTGTCCGGATCGGGGCGGGCGGACGTGAAGTAAACGTCTCCGTTGGCCGCGAACACCGCACCGGCCTCGCCCTTGGCGCTGCGGGTGATGCGGCGGGCCTGCCTCTGCCCTGCGGGATCGACCTCCCAGAGCGCGGTGGCGTACTCCGTGCCCTTGCTGTTGAGTGTGGCGACCGTCGTGACCAGCCGCCGCCCGTCCGGGCTGAGGGCCAGGCCACTAACGCGGGGGATGGCCAGGTAGTGGTCGAGGTCGTGGAAGGGGGTCGCTGGTTTTTCGCGCAGGGTCTCTGCGTCATCGGAAGCCATGCTGCGATTCAACACCGTATGTGCCGTGGATCACAGGGACGTTCACTAACAGTGAAACGGTGCTTTCAGAACTGGCCTGGGGCGAGAACGTGTGGCCGGGGCGTTTCGGCAACGGCACGAGCATGGATGCGCAAAGAAGCCCCGCCCGCTCCTTGCGGGGCGGGCGGGGCTTCTTGGCGCTGAGTGCGGCTCGAGCCTAGGCGCTCGGGGCGATCTCCGGGATGCGCGGCTTGGCGTTGCCGGCGAAGGTGAACTTGGCGTCGTCGCCTTCGCCGTCCACATCCACCACCACGATGTCGCCGGCGTGGATCTCGCCGAAGAGGATCTTCTCCGAGAGCTGGTCCTCGATTTCGCGCTGGATGGTGCGGCGCAGCGGCCGGGCGCCCATGGCGGGATCGTAGCCGCGGGTGGCCAGCAGCACCTTGGCCGCCGTGGTCAGCTCGATGCCCATGTCCTTGTCCTTGAGGCGCTTCTCGAGACGACCCACGAACAGGTCCACGATCTCGATGATCTCGTCCTGCGTCAGCTGCGGGAACACCACGACGTCGTCAACACGGTTCAGGAACTCGGGACGGAAGTGCTGCTTGAGCTCCTCCGTGACACGGGCCCGCATCCGGTTGTAACCGGTCTGGGTGTCGGTGCCGGACTGGAAACCGGTGGCTACACTCTTGGAGATGTCCCGGGTGCCCAGGTTCGTGGTCATGATGATCACGGTGTTCTTGAAGTCCACCACGCGGCCCTGGGAGTCGGTCAACCGGCCGTCTTCCAGGATCTGGAGCAGTGAGTTGAAGAGGTCCGCATGGGCCTTTTCCACTTCGTCGAACAGGACCACGGAGAACGGGCGGCGGCGGACCTTCTCGGTCAGCTGCCCGCCTTCTTCGTAGCCCACGTAGCCCGGAGGGGCACCGAAGAGCCGCGACACCGTGTGCTTCTCCGAGTACTCGGACATGTCCAGGGTGATCAGGGCGTCTTCTTCACCGAACAGGAATTCGGCGAGGGCCTTGGCGAGTTCGGTCTTGCCGACGCCCGTGGGGCCGGCGAAGATGAACGAACCGCCGGGGCGCTTCGGGTCCTTCAGGCCTGCCCGGGTGCGGCGGATGGCCTGGGACAGGGCCTTGATGGCCTCGTTCTGGCCGACGACGCGCTTGTGCAGCTCGTCTTCCATCTTCAGCAGGCGCGAGGACTCTTCCTCGGTCAGCTTGAACACCGGAATGCCCGTGGAGTTGGCCAGGACTTCGGCAATCAGGTCCTCGTCCACCTCGGAGATGTCGTCCATGCCGCCGGTCTTCCAGTGGCGTTCCTTCTCCGAGCGCTCCGTGATGAGCTTCTGCTCCTTGTCACGCAGCGCAGCAGCACCCTCGAAGTCCTGCGCGTCAATCGCGGACTCCTTCTCCATCTTCAGCTCGGAGATGCGTTCGTCCATCTCCTTCAGCTCCGGCGGAGCGGTCATGCGGCGGATGCGGAGCCGGGCACCGGCTTCGTCGATGAGGTCGATCGCCTTGTCCGGCAGGAAGCGGTCCGAAATGTAGCGCTCGGAGAGGTTCGCTGCCGAGGCGAGGGCACCGTCGGTAATAGTGACCCGGTGGTGCGCCTCGTAGCGGTCACGCAGGCCCTTGAGGATCTCGATCGCATGTGCAACCGAGGGCTCCTTGACCTGGATCGGCTGGAAGCGGCGCTCCAGCGCGGCATCCTTCTCGATGTGCTTGCGGTACTCATCGAGCGTGGTGGCGCCGATGGTCTGCAGCTCACCGCGGGCCAGCATGGGCTTCAGGATCGAGGCCGCATCGATGGCGCCTTCTGCGGCACCGGCACCCACGAGGGTGTGGATCTCATCGATGAAGAGGATGATGTCACCGCGCGTGCGGATCTCCTTGAGGACCTTCTTGAGCCGCTCTTCGAAGTCGCCGCGGTAGCGGGAGCCGGCCACAAGGGACCCGAGGTCCAGCGTGTACAGCTGCTTGTCCTTGATGGTCTCCGGCACGTCGCCGCGGACGATCGCCTGGGCAAGACCCTCTACGACGGCGGTCTTGCCGACGCCGGGCTCGCCGATCAGCACCGGGTTGTTCTTGGTGCGGCGGGAAAGGACCTGCATGACGCGTTCCATTTCCTGCTCGCGCCCGATGACGGGGTCCAGCTTGTTCTCGCGGGCGGCCTGGGTCAGGTTCCGGCCGAACTGGTCCAGGACAACCGAGCCGGCCGGCGTGCCTTCAGCCTGTCCGGGGCCGACGCCTGCGCCGGTGGTTTCCTTGCCCTGGTAGCCCGAAAGCAGCTGAATGACCTGCTGCCGGACACGGTTGAGGTCCGCACCGAGCTTGACCAGCACCTGCGCCGCAACACCTTCACCCTCACGGATGAGTCCCAGCAGGATGTGCTCCGTGCCGATGTAGTTGTGGCCAAGCTGCAGGGCCTCGCGCAGCGACAGCTCCAGCACCTTCTTTGCACGCGGGGTGAAGGGGATGTGGCCGGAGGGCGCCTGCTGGCCCTGGCCGATGATCTCCTGTACCTGCTCGCGGACGCCGTCGAGCGAAATGCTCAAGGACTCAAGAGCTTTGGCGGCAACACCCTCACCCTCGTGGATCAGACCCAAGAGGATGTGTTCGGTACCAATGTAATTGTGGTTCAGCATGCGTGCCTCTTCTTGGGCAAGCACAACTACGCGACGGGCACGGTCCGTAAATCGCTCAAACATTTCGCCACACTCCTAGCTACGACGTACTTTGATGCTACGTGGGAGATCCGGACTTGGGGAGCTTGTTCGCCACAGGGGAAACCGGGACGGTTGCGCCGCCTGCTGAACGGGCTGCCGGAACCGGCCTGAACGCCGCCCAAGGCGCCTCTTAACGTGCCTCCGCAGATACCCTTCCCGGCACCGCCCCGGCCGGCCTGCGCATTGCGCGCCCCACAACCTCTTACGGGCCGGGAATAGCGGTTGACGTCCCCGTCACATTTACCGACGTACACCCCGTGGAGGAACAGTCATTCACGAGCTGGCTGATTACTCCGAGGCCAGCAGATGAATCCGCCAAGCAAAGCTTGATCCATTATGGCGGCGGGAACGATCTGATACTTAAAGGACGGCGCCCCCGGTAAACACCGGGGGCGCCGTCCTTATGCTCAGGTGCCGGCAGGCTAGGAATTTGCCTTTTGGTAGGCTTCCTGAATTTCAGCCTGGATACGGCCGCGGCTATTAACCGTGTAACCGTGATCCCGCGCCCACTGCCGTATCTGCGCCGAGTCCTGGCTACGTCCACCCGATGTCTTGGCGCGGGCGGGGCGGCCTCCGGACATTTTGCGGCCGGCGGAAACAAAGCGCTCCAGCGCGGACCGTAGTTCTGACGCATTGGCGGATGACAAGTCAATTTCGTAACTCACACCATCCAGCCCAAAGCGGACAGTTTCGTCCGCCGATCCCCCATCCAGATCGTCCACCAGGACGATATTGACTTTCTGTGCCATGAAAATTCTCTCTTTTGGAAAGGGTCCTGAATCAGAAAAGCAGGATGTAACTATTCAAGTATCTCCCGCATTAAGGCAACGCGTCAAAACCGCGCAATGGTTCCCTGTGGAAAAAACCCGGAAAGAATGTTGCCTGTTATTTGTCTGATTCAGACGGCGGCGCGGAAGGCGCGTCCGGAGCAGCGCCGGGACGAGGCACCTCCGTGCCGTCCTGGCCCGCCGCGGACCCGCTGGCAGGTGCGGACCCGTCGGCGGCCGCGCGGGCGTCAGCTTCGGCCTGGGCTGTTGCCTCTGCCTGACGCTCCGCCTTGTCAGCGTTGAAGATGGACTTCATGGCAAACCAGAAGAGCAGGCCGACTACCAGCGATGGCAGCAGAACGGCCACGTACTCCATGGTCAGTGCCCCTCGGGCTTAAGGAGCGGGAAGAGGATGGTCTCGCGGATGCCGGCCCCGGTGAAGAGCATCACGAGGCGGTCGATGCCGAGGCCGATGCCGCCCATGGGCGGCGCCCCGTACTCGAGGGCACGGAGGAAGTCCTCGTCCAGCTGCATGGCCTCGACGTCGCCGGCGGCCGCGTGCCGGGACTGCTCGGTGAGGCGTTCGCGCTGGATGACGGGGTCGATGAGCTCGGAGAAGGCGGTGCCGCGCTCCATGCCGCCGATGATGAGGTCCCAGGCCTCGATCAGGCGGCCGTCCTCGCGGTGCGGGCGGGCAAGCGGCTGGGCCGACGGCGGGTAGTCGTACACGAAGGTGGGGTTCAGCAGGGTGGGCTCCACGATCTCGCCGAACAGCTCGACCGCCAGCTTCTCGGCGTCCCACTTCGGGTCCATCTTGACGTCGTGCTTCTCGGCCACTGCGCGCAGTTCCTCCAGCGGGGTGTCCGGCGTGATCTTCTGGCCCACAGCCTCGGAAAGGCCGGGGTACACGGACAGCCAGGCCCAGTCGCCGTCGAGGTTGATCTCGCCGGCTTCGGTCTGCAGGGTGCGTCCGGCGCCCACGGCGTCCGCGGCGTCGAGGATGATCTCCTTGATGCGGTCCGCCATGACGAACTGGTCAGCCCAGGCCTCGTAGCATTCGAGCGTGGTGAACTCGGGGCTGTGGGTGGAGTCCACGCCCTCGTTGCGGAACACGCGGCCCATGTCGTAGACCCGGTCGATTCCGCCCACCACGGCGCGCTTGAGGTAGAGCTCGGTGGCGATGCGGAGGGTCATCTTCTGGTCGAACGCGTTCATGTGCGTTTCGAACGGGCGTGCCAGTGCGCCGCCGTGGACCAGCTGAAGGATGGGGGTCTCCACCTCGACGTAGCTGTGGCGGTGAAGGCTTTCACGGATGGAACGGGTGATGGCGGCGCGGGTGTAGACCATTTCACGCGCCTCATCGCGGACCATCAGGTCCACGTAGCGCTGGCGGACGCGGGTTTCCTCGTTCAGTTCGGCGTGCAGGACCGGCAGCGGACGCAGCGCCTTGGACGCCATGGTCCAGGAGTCCGCCATGACGGAGAGCTCGCCGCGGCGGGAGGAGATGACCTCGCCCTTGATGAAGACGTGGTCGCCCAGGTCCACCAGGGCCTTCCAGTCCGCGAGCGCCTCTTCGCCGACGTTGGCCAGGCTGAGCATGGCCTGCAGCCGGGTGCCCTTGCCGTCCACGCCGCCCTCCTGGAGCGTAGCGAAGCAGAGCTTGCCGGTGTTCCGGACAAACACCACACGCCCGGTGATTCCGACAACGTCGCCCGTGGTGTCGTCGGCTTCGAGGTGCGCGTACTTTTCGCGGATCTCGCTGAGTGAATGCGTGCGTTCAACACCCACCGGATATGCCTCGGCCCCGCGTTCAATCAGCTTGGCGCGCTTTTCCATGCGGATGCGCATCTGTTCGCTGGCGTCGACCGGCTCTGGGGCATTCTTGGGGGCAGGGGTGTTTTCGGAAGTCACAATCATCAAGTTTACCGGGAAGTCGCCTGCCTGGCTTTCGGGCTGCCGCCGCGCTGGCCTCCCCTGACCGGAATTCCTGTCGGGGGTGGGGCATAGACTCGGGCTGTGGAGACGTGGACGGTTGAGACGGACGACGGCGGCGGGCAGCTGGAGGTGCATTCCTTCCGGCCCGCGGGCCTCACCGCAGCTGGCGGCGGCCCGCCGGCCCGCGCTGACCGACCGGATCGCATCACAGCGCACAGCACCACGACGGACCGGACCACCGCCGCCGGCGACCCGACCGCGCCGGCGCCACCCGGCGTCGTCGTCATCCATGGAACGCTGGTAACCGACGCCTTATACCGTCCGTTCGCCCGGAAGCTCAGCCTCCTGCTGAGCCGCCCCGTGCACTGCTACAACCGCCGGGGCAGGGCCGGGTCCCCGCCGCAGCCGGACAGCTATTCGGTGGCCACCGAGATCAGCGACCTCTCGGCCGTCATGCGGGCGACGGGATCGCAGGATGTTGTGGCCCACAGCTATGGCGGTTTCGTGGCGCTTCAGGCTGCACGCAGCATTCCGCTCCGGCGGCTCGTGACCTATGACGCCGCGGTGTCGCTGTCCGGGAACCTGAACCACCGCTGGCGTCCCGAGCTGGAGGAGGCCGTGACGGCGGGGCAGCTCAACCACGCCTGGGCGCATCTGGTGCAGGGCCTGGCGACGGCCGGGCCGGTCTCCTACCTGCCGCTCGGGGCGCTCCGGATGCTGAGCATCCTCTCCGCGCGGACCAACCTCGGCGCCGAAATGCGGGAGCTGCTGCCCACAGCCGTCAAGGAAATGCGGGCCGTGCTCGACGCCGACGCCCACCTGGAAGACTTCGTGGAGCTGTCCACGCCCACGCTCATGCTCAGCGGCGGCTGGAGTCCCGGATATTTCGCCGACACGGGGCGCCAGCTTGCCGCGGCCGTTCCGGCCATCGAGTTCGCCGTGGTCCCGGGCCAGTTGCACGAGGGCCCCATCCGCCCCGGGAAGCGCCTGGCCATCAGGATGGCGCGCTTCCTGAACGGCACCGACGGCGGCCCGCAGTCAATGGGCCTGGAGTCCCTGAGCAGACGGCGGCGCAAGCGGGCCGGGCTGTCAGGAGGGGCTGGCCTCGGCTAGGCTCGGAGCATGACGCGCGAGATCATCAGCACACCCGACGACGGCAAACTTGAGCTGTTCACCACGGGCGCGGAGCTCGCATCGGCGGGTTCCGGCGTCGTCGTCGTTACGGCCTCCATGGTGACAGCCGCCGACTACACCCGCTTCGCCCAGAAGCTCAGCGCCGAACTGGGCCGCCCGGTCCACACCTTCAACCGCCGAGGCCGCGGCGAATCGTCCGAGCAGCCCGCGGACTACACGCTGGACGTCGACATCCGAGACCTCGATGCCGTGATGAAGCACACGTCCAGCACGGACGTCTTCGGCCACAGCTTCGGCGGCGCCGTGGCGATCCACGCGGCCAGAACCCTCCCCGTCGAGCGGCTTGCCGTCTATGACCCGGCCGTTTCCGTCAACCACAGTGTCAAGGCGGACTGGACCACCGAATATGAACGCGCGACGGCGGCGGGAGACGACGACCGCGCACTCGCCGTTTTGCAGCGGGGGCTTGAGGCCGGCGGCGCGTTCTCGTCCCGCATGCCGCTGTCCATGCTGACCTTGGCCAACAAGCTCACGGCGGGCACTTCGGTGGGCAAGCAGCAGCGCGAGATGATGCGCACCGGCGTCCGTGAGATCAAGGCCATCATTGCCGCGGACATGCCGGCCGAGCCGTTCCTTGAGCTGCCCCTGGAGACACTCATCATTGTGGGCGAGAAGAGCCCGGCATATTTCGGCGTCGCATGCGGCCAGATCCACGACGTCCTGTCCGGCTCCAGCTACACCATCCTGCCGGGCTTCGGACACGACGGCGTCAACCGCGCACCGGACAAGCTCGTCACGGAACTCAGCGAGTTCTTCGCCGGCTGACCCTGCCCTTGGTCCGCCGCGGAGGTTGAGCCCGTCGAAACCAGCGCGAACCAACACTTGCGGCCCCCTTCCAGCGGAAGATTCGGGGCTCAAGTGTCCGTTCGCGCTTAGCGGGCGGGGCTCAAGTGTCCGTGCGCGCTTAGTGGGTGGCGGCGCCTGGCGTCTTTCGCATCATGGCGGACAGGACGACGGCGGCAACGGCGATGATGGTGGCCGTCAGGAAAGCTGCGTTCATCCCGGCGACGAGCCCGGAGCCTGCCGAGACCACGGCGAAGATGGACACCAGCAGCGCCGTGCCGGCGGCACCGGCCACCTGCTGCAGGGTGCTCATGATGGCGGACCCGTGCGAGTACAGGTGCGGCGGCAGCGGATTCAGCCCGGTGGTGAAGGCCGGCGTGAACAGGAGCGCGAGCCCCAGGCTCAGGCCAACATGCAGGGTAATGATCCACCACACCGGAGTGTCGGCATTCAGCAGCGAGAACTGCCACAGCGCCAGCACCATGAGGGACGAACCTGTCACGGTCAGCGGCAAGGGGCCCAGTTTATCGAACAGCCGGCCGATCACCGGTCCGAGCAGGCCCATGGCGAGGCCGCCGGGCAGCAGGGCGAGGCCGGTCTCGAGGGACTTCAGGCCGCGGATTTCCTGCAGGTACAACGGAAGCAGGATGACAGCGCCGAACAGGGCAATCATCGCCACCACCAGGAGCATCACGGACACCGTGAACATGCGGAAGTTGAATGCCCTCAGGTCTAGCAGCGGAGCCTCGGACTTCTGCAGCTGCAGCTGGCGCAGCACGAACGCCACGAGTCCCACTACGCCGATGACCAGGGCTGTCACGGCGAGCGTGCCCGGTCCGCCGCCGGCGCCGTGCCCGCCGCCGATCTGGCTGAGGCCGTAAACCAGGCCGCCGAACGCGGGGATGGTCAGCACCACGGAGAGGAAGTCGAGCCTGGACTTTTCCGTTTCGCCCACATTGGTCAGGAACCTGGCGCCGATCGCCAGCGCCGCCAGTGCGATGGGCAGGACAAAGACAAACATGAAGCGCCATGAGAAGTGCTCAAGGATCAGGCCTGACACCGTGGGGCCCATGGCCGGTGCCACGGAAATGGCGATGCTGACGTTGCCCATGACGGCGCCGCGGCGTGCCAGCGGTACCAATGTGAGGATGGTGGTCATCAGCAGCGGCAGCATGATGGCGGTGCCGCCGGCCTGGACGATCCGCGCCAGCAGGAGGATCTCGAAGCCGGGTGCAACAGCCGCCAGTGCAGTTCCGCCCGCGAAGAGGCCCATGGCCAGCAGGAAGACGGCGCGGGTTGACAGCCGTTGCAGGATGAAGCCGGTGGTGGGGATCACCACCGCCATGGTCAGCATGAAGCCCGTAGAAAGCCATTGCACCGTGGGAGCGTCCACCCTCAGGTCCACCATGAGCCGCTGCAGGGCGACATTCATTATGGTCTCGTTCAAGATCACCACGAAGGTGGCCACGAGCAGCGTGGCGATGACGGTCACGGACTCGCGGGACATCTTGTCAGCCGTCGGGGTTCCAGTCGGGGCTGGAGGCGCCTGCTTCGTTTCAGTGACAGCGCCGGCTGGCGGGCTCAACGCAGCGTCGGGCTCCCGCACGGGTTCACCGTGGGAATTGGACGTGACTTCGGTAGACATGGAGAGACCCTCGGAGAGTTGGGAGTGATGGCTTGCGGACAACGCCGCTGCAGACTCCAACAGTCTAAGGGCCGGGCGCATTCCCGCCCACGGGAGAAGAGTTGACGCTAGGAGCTGAGCGGCGCGTTGTCGATGAGCCGCACGGCACCCACCCTGGCCGCCACGATCGCCAGGCCCTCACCGCGGAACGGGGTCTCCCGGCAGTTCTCGGCCAGCGGTTCCAGCGTCCCGGGATCCACCACTTCGAGGTAGTCAAGTTCAACCAGCGGCTGGGATTCTATGAGCGCCCGGGCCGACTCCACATCGAGGGCCTCATTGGCGTTCGCCCGGTCCTCAATAAGCCGCAGCGAACGGGACAGCACCAGGGCGGCCTCGCGCTCCTCCCCCGAGAGGAAGCGGTTGCGGCTGGACAGCGCCAGCCCGTCATCCGAACGGACCGTGGGCACTGCTACGATCTCCACCGGAAAGTTCAGGTCAGCCACCATCCGCCGGACCAGGGCAAGCTGCTGGGCGTCCTTCTGCCCGAAGTAGGCGCGGTAGTCGGGCAGCCCTCCTCCGGCGCCGGTGACGAACGCACCGCTCCCCGGAAATCCGGTGCCGGGAATCCCCAAATGGAGCAGTTTCGCCACAACGGTCAGGGCGCCGTCGAAATGCCCCGGACGGGACACGCCCTCCCATTTATCCCCCAGCGTGCCGGCCGTCACCCGGACCATTGGCCTGCCGTCGGGGTACATCTCGTCCACGGACGGGGCGAACACCAGGTCCACTCCCTGTTCCTCGAGCAGGGCCATATCAGCCTCGAGCGTCCGCGGATAGCGTTCCAGGTCCGCCGCCTCGCCGAACTGCAGCGGATTCACGAAGATGGACGCCACCACCACGTCGTTCTGTTCGACGGCGGCCCGCGCCAGCTCCGCGTGCCCCTCGTGCAGGGCGCCCATGGTGGGCACCAGCCCCTGGGAGGAGCCATTTTTCTGAGTCAAAAGCAGGCGGCTCTGGGCACGGAGCGACGCTCCGGTGGTCACAAGTCGGATTCCCATATCAGTGTCCTCCCGGGGCCTGGGGGCCGTCGTCATCTGTGCTGGCAAGGGCGTTGCGGATTCCCTCCACCTGGTCCGGTTTCAGCAGCCCGCGTCCTTCAGCCCGCCGCGCCGTCGTCCGAGCCATCGCCAGGTACGCCTCGAGGATGTCGCCGCCGGCACCGCCGTCGTACTCCCGGAGCGCCCGCGCGTGAGCGGCCACGGTCCCCGCGTCACCGCGGGCCACCGGCCCGGTGAGGGCGGACTCGCCGGAAGCGAGCGCGTTCTCCAAGGTGGCCCGCAGCAGCGGACCGAGCATGCGCTCCGGAGCGTCCACGCCCACTTCGCGGAGCAGCTGTGATGCCTGCGCCACGAGCGTGACCAGATGGTTGGAACCGTGCGCGAGTGCTGCGTGGTAGATGACGCGGTCGCCCTCCGCGATGGCCACGGGTTCAGCTCCCATCTCCACCACCAGGGCCTGGGCGATGGGCAGCATGGCCGCATCCGCGGTGACGCCGAACGTGCAGTCCAGGAGCCGGGTCAGGTCAAGGCTCATGCCGGTGAAGGTCATGGCCGGATGAAGCGCCAGCGGCACGGCTCCGGCGGCGCGCACAGGGTGGAGAACGCCGACGCCAAAACGGCCGGACGTGTGTGCCACGAGCTGCCCCGGCTGCCAGGCGCCGAGTTTGGCCAGGCCCGCCACGAGCCCCTCGAGGGCGTCGTCCGGCACGGCCAGCAGCACCAGTTCCGAGCGCTCCACGATGTCCTGGACGTCAAGCACCGGGACTCCGGGGAGCAGGGTTTCGGCCCGTTCCCGGCTCGCGTCCGAAACGGCGGAAACCCCGACGACGGCGTGCTCGGCGGCGCGCAGCGCCGCGCCGAGGACCGCGCCGACCTTGCCGGCCCCGATGATTCCGACGCCGAGGCGTCCGGGCTTAGCCACGTTGCGGGCCTTCCTGTTGGGTTGCATTGGGCGCGCGGGGCGAAACCCGCTGATCGAGCTCGTCGCCACGCCAGCCGGGTTCCCCGGGCGAGCTTGCGAGCTTAGGGGGCTGGTGGGGATCGAGATCCACGGTTTCGACGAGCGTCCCGGCTTCGGCAGGCTCAACCAGCGGAGCAGGCTCAACCGGCGAAACAAGCGGGGTCACCTGCGCCAGCCAGTGTTCGCTGGTCTGCCGTTTCCGGGCGGCGCGGGCGCGGGCTGCCTGGGCGTCGAACAGGGCCAGGGCAGTCCCGGCGTCGGCCTGGATGACCCGCGGGAGCACTGGCCCGGCGGTGGTGTGGAGCACGAGGTCGGCCAGCCGGAACCTGCGCGCCAGCGGCCCCTGGTGCAGCGCCATCGACTGGGTGCGCTGGTGCGGCACCACCACCAGCTGCCGCCACCAGCGTCCCGATCGCATCAGCAGGGCGGTGTCGGTCGCGGCAAAGCCGTTGCGCCGCCAGCCGAGCGGCGCCAGGAACCGGGCCCGGCGCGGTGTGGTGACAAAGCCGCCGTCGGAACCAAGGCCGTCCAGGCCGCACTGGAAAACACGCAGGGGGTCGGCGGTGCCCGGATCCGGCAGGACCAGGGCCAGCATGTTCACGACGTCCCCGATCTCCCCGACCGGCAGCAGGGTGGTCCGGGATCCCCCTTGGCCGTCACTCCCGGCGGCCCCGTACCCGGCGACGTTGACCTGCATCCGGTACCAGCCGAAGATCCGCCACAGCGGCGGCTGCACCACTCTCAGCGCCTGGATCCGGCCCGGCGGAAGGGTCTGCGCCTGTGTGTCCAGGAGCCCGTACCGGAGCCGGATGCCGTCCGGGGAAACTGCCGCCGTGAAGTTGTAGCCCTTGTGGAAGGAGCTCCAGTAGGCGGCGATCAAGCCGAGTGCCGCCGGGATCAGGTAGAGGAAGAAGCCACTGTTCTCCGTAACCGCGGACAGCACCACGGACGCCACACCGCCGAGCACCACGAAGATGCTTTGCTCACTGAGCAGCAGGGAACCGATCAGGCGCGACGGCGGGACCTGCAGGACCTGCTGCTCCGGCGCCTCCGGCGCGGCTGCTTCAGGACGCCCGGGCTCGAGTTCAACACCCGAAGCGCGGGCCAGAATGGTGGCCCGCAACTGCCGGGCATCCTCCATCCGCAGGTACGCGAGCCGAACTGCCGACTCGCCGGCGTCCGCAACCTCGAACTTCAGTTCGGCAAGCCCAAAGATCCTCGCCAGCAGGGGCTGCACGATGTCGATCGCCTGGACCCGGTCCAGCCGGGCCTGCCGCTGCTGCTTGAACAGGAAGCCGGTATTGACGCGGACATAGCCCTCCGCCACCTGATACCGGGTGAAATACCAGGACAGGATGAACCCGAGGACGGCCAGCACCAGGACGAGTGCCCCGCCGGCCAGGAGCCAAGGGGCCCGGCCGGCAATCTGGCCGCCCACGAGCGGCTCGCCCTGGAGCATCCGCTCGAAGGTGTCCCGGCCGAAGAAGTACCCGATCGCGGCCAGCGCAACCCAGCCCCGCACGAACGGTGAGGCCGGGTGCACCCGTAGCCACTCGCCGTCGTACTTTTCTCCGGGAACGGGCATGGGACCGCCGGCGGTCACAGCCCGGCCAGCCTGGCTTCACCGCGCGCTGAGAGCTGTTCGCGCAGCCGTGCGCCTTCCTCGGCGGGCAGCCCGGGAATCGAGGCGTTGGTTGAGGCGGACGCCGTGTGCAGCTTCAATGTGCACAGCCCCAGCCGCCGCTCCACCGGCCCCACGCTTATGTCCACGTACTGCATGCGTCCGTAAGGGACCACCATCACGCGCTGAAAGAAGATGCCGCCGCGAATGAGGAGGTCGTCGTCGCGCTCCGCATAGCCGATGGCGCGAACCTGGCGCGGAATCAGGACCAGGCGCCACAGCGCGAGCACCAGCATGAACGCAGGCACGGCGACGGCCAGCCAGCGGGGCGGCCACGTCCACCAGCCGAGCAGGACGAACAGCAGGGGCAGGCTCAGCACGCCAAGCACGACCAGGTTGCCAAGGGCCCATTCGACCAGGCGGACCGTAACGTATTTGGGGGAAACGCGAAGCCACGTGATCCCCGGCGGGTCAATCGCCGCGGTATGCATACTCGCCTTCCCCCTTTGCCTTGCCGCGGTGGCCCTGGCCGGGCATGCCCTGCGGGGAGTCGGCGTCGCCGTCTTCGGGCGGGATCTTGCAGAAGCGCTCGACGACGAGCCCCACCACCACCATGATGAGGCCGCCGGCAGCCATGCCGAAGGCAAGCCAGGTGATGTCCAGGGTGCTGCGGAGGCTCCAGATCCGCAGCTGGTCGACGAAGATTCCGGCGTGCCAGCCGAGCAGGACGGATCCCGCGTAAGCGCAGGCCTGGGCGAGCACAAGGGTCCTCGCGGCGAGGATCGGATTGAGGGGGATCCTCTTCTTCGTACCGTTGCTGTTCTTCGTGCTGTTGCGCCAGCGCAGGACCCTGATGCCCAGGACCAGCGTGAGGGCCACGATCACGCCCATGGTGACGAAGGCTGTGGCAGGCAGCACCGGAGTTGCCATGCCGTAGCGGCTGGTCAGGATCGCAGCGGACCAGCCCACGACGGCCACCGCGAGGCCCACCACGGCGAGCAGGAGCGGGTTCATGGGCTTCACGGCCTTACACCGCCCCCGCTGTGGGCATGCCGTCGAAGTCCCCGAACCCGTCGAACGGGGTGAGGTCAGGGTAGTCGGCTGCCTTGGCCGCCAGTTCGCCCACGCGCTGCCCGTTCAGGGTGGCGGCAGGTTCAACCAGGGACCAGGGATAGAGCACAAACGCCCGCTCCGCGGCGCGGGGATGCGGAAGGGTGAGCGCCGGATCGGTGCTTACCAGGTCCCCGTAGACGATGATGTCGACGTCGAGCGTCCGCGGCCCCCAGTGCACCTCGCGGACCCGGTGGTGTTTGTTTTCCACCGCCTGGCAGTGCCTGAGAAGCTCCAGGGGTTCGAGCGTCGTTTCCACGGAAATCACCATGTTGAGGAAGTCCGGCTGGCCGGCGGGGCCGCCCACGGCCTTGGTCTGTACCACCGGCGACACCACAAGCAGCCGCACCTCCGGCCGGTCGACGAGGTCCGCCACGGCTTCGCTCAGCGTGTCATTCCGCTCGCCGAGGTTGCTGCCCAAGGCGAGCACCGCCCGCGTGTACTGGGTGTTCATGGGCGCTCCCGGTAGACGCTGACGGCGACGTCCCCGAAGGGAACCTCGATTGGGGCCTTTGGCTTGTGCACCGTGATCTCCACGGCTTCGATCTTGAATTCCTTGAGCAGGCCCTCGGCCATGCGTACGGCCAGGGCCTCAATCAGGTTCAGGGGCTCACCGGTGATCCAGTCCGTGATCCGCCCGGCCACCTCGCCATAGTGGGCGGTGTCCCGGACATCGTCCGACGCCGCAGCCTGGCTGAAATCCAGGTGCAGCACGGCGTCGACCACAAACGGCTGGCCCTCGCGGCGTTCGAAGTCGAACACCCCGTGGTAGCCGGTGGCGGTGACACCGCTCAATGAGATCCTGTCCATCGTGCCTGCCTGCTCAGTGGCCCGGTCTGGGGGCCATGCGGGCGGCGACCTTGACAGCGTCCAGGCTGGATCCGACGTCGTGAACGCGGACAGCCCACGCCCCGCCGGCCGCGCTGATGGCCGTGATGGCGGCGGTGGCGGCGTCGCGCTCCTCCGGGAGCGCGGCCTTGCCGGACACGGTGAGGAGCGTGCCCAGGAAGCGCTTGCGGGAAGCGCCCACGAGAACCTTGTGCCCCATCGCCTCGAGCCGGCCAAGGTTTCCGAGGAGCTCCCAGTTCTGTTCGTCCGTCTTGGAGAAGCCGATGCCCGGGTCAATGATGATCTGCTCGGGCAGCACGCCTGCTGCGTAGAGCTTGTCCCGGACGCCGCTGAGCTCAGACACGACGTCGTTCGCGACGTCGTCGTACTCCGTCAGCGACGTCATGGTCTTGGCGTCGCCGCGGCGGTGCGTCAGGACGTACGGTGCCTTGCGCGCGGCCACGAGCTCGGCCATTCCCGGTTCGATGCTGAGACCCGAGACGTCGTTGACGATCGCGGCCCCGGCGTCCAGCGCGGCTTCCGCCGTGGAGGCGTGGGTGGTGTCGATGCTGACAAGCGCGCCGGCCTTGACCAGGGCCTCAATGACCGGCAGGACCCGGCGCTGCTCCTCGTCGGGGCTGACTTCCTCCGCCCCCGGGCGCGTGGATTCACCGCCGACGTCGATGATGTCGGCTCCCGCATAGAGCATCCGGAGGCCGGCCGCGATGGCGGTGTCCGGCGTCGGGTGCTTGCCGCCGTCGCTGAATGAGTCCGGGGTGACGTTCAGGATGCCCATCACCAGCGTGCGGCCAGTGGGCAGGTCTTCGAATTTGGCTGCCGGCCGCGGTTTGCGCAGGACGGGCAGCGGTGATGTAGCGGGTCCGGTTCCAGGTGCTGCAGCTAGGGAATCCATAGTCTGTTTATTACCTTCCGAGTATGAGGCTCATGGCTTCGGCACGGGTAGCCGGGTCATGAAGTTGCCCGCGGACCGCGCTCGTGACGGTTTTGGCCCCGGGCTTGCGGATGCCGCGCATGGACATGCACATGTGTTCGCATTCCACCACCACAATGGCTCCGCGCGGCTTGAGGTGCGTGACCAGCGCTTCGACGATCTGCGTGGTGAGGCGTTCCTGCACCTGCGGCCGGCGGGCGAAAATATCCACCAGCCGCGCGAGTTTGCTCAGTCCCGTGACCTTGCCGTCGTGGGAGGGGATGTAGCCCACATGCGCCACCCCGTGGAAGGGAACCAGGTGGTGTTCGCAGGTGGAGTAGAACGGAATGTCCTTCACCAGCACCAGTTCCTCGTGGTCGAGGTCGAAGGTGGTGGAGAGGACGCTTCCCGGATCTTGGTGCAGGCCGGCGAAGACCTCGGCATAAGCCTTGGCCACGCGCCGCGGGGTGTCGTGCAGGCCGCCGCGGTCCGGGTCCTCGCCGATGGCCAGCAGGATTTCCCGCACCGCCGCTTCAATCCGCGGCCTGTCTACCTTGTGGTGCCGGCCAGATCCGCCCCCCGCCGAGTGATCGGCGGAGGCGGAAAGGTCGTCGTCTTCGAAGTGAGTCACACCAAAGAGCTTAGCCGTGGTGGCCGTCTGGACCGGCCTCCGTTACTCCGCCCTGGAAGGTGGCGTCCTCGGGAACGCCCTGCGGGTGCGGCGGAAGCGCGTCCAGCGGTTCCTCCAGCCGGGCTTCCGTGGCTTCCTCCTGGGCCTCGCGTTCGGCCCTCTCCTGCCGCGATTCCACCGGGCCGGCCGTCTGGACGGGCCGGGTTTCCTTGGACAGCCAGACTTCGCGGAAGTCGCGCTTGCGGATGTCGCGGAAGACGTGCGCGATCTCGGCCTGGTTCAGGGTTTCGCGCTCGAGCAGTTCCAGCGCCAGCTGGTCCAGCACGTCGCGGTTCTCGGTGAGGATGGCGTAAGCCTCGTCATGCGCCTGGTCGATCAGGCGGCGGACTTCCTCATCCACAATGTAGGCGATCTGGTCCGAGTAGTTGCGCTCGTGGCTGGCGTCCCGGCCGAGGAACGGCTCGCCGCCGCCCTGGCCCAGGCGGACTGCGCCAACACGCTCGCTCATGCCGTACTGCGTAACCATCTGGCGGGCCGTCGCCGTGGCCTTCTCGATGTCGTTCGAGGCGCCGGTGGACGGATCGTGGAAGACGATCTCCTCCGCAACGCGGCCGCCCATGGCATAGGCCATCTGGTCGAGCAGCTCGTTGCGGGTGATGGAGTACTTGTCGTTCTCCGGCACCACCATGGTGTAGCCAAGGGCGCGGCCGCGGGGCAGGATGGTGATCTTGGTGACCGGGGCGGAGTTGCGCAGTGCCGCGGCAACCAAGGCGTGGCCGCCCTCGTGGTAGGCCGTGATCTTACGCTCGTGCTCCTTCATAACCCGGCTGCGCTTCTGCGGTCCGGCCATGACACGGTCAATAGCCTCGTCCAGCGCGCGGTCATCGATCAGGTTGGCGTTGGAGCGGGCGGTCAGCAGCGCCGCCTCGTTGAGCACGTTGGCCAGGTCCGCACCCGTGTAGCCGGGTGTTTTCTTGCCCACTGCCTTGAGGTCCACGTCCGGCGCCATGGGCTTGCCCTTGGAGTGCACCTCAAGGATCTGGACGCGGCCCACGAGGTCCGGGGCTTCCACGGAAATCTGCCGGTCGAAGCGGCCCGGGCGGAGCAGCGCCGGGTCCAGGACGTCTGGCCGGTTAGTGGCGGCGATGAGGATGACGTTGGTCTTGACGTCGAAGCCGTCCATTTCAACCAGGAGCTGGTTGAGCGTCTGCTCGCGTTCGTCGTTGCCGCCGCCGATGCCGGCGCCGCGGTGACGGCCGACGGCGTCGATCTCGTCCACGAAGATGATGGCGGGCGCGTTGGACTTGGCCTGTTCAAACAGGTCGCGGACGCGGGAAGCGCCCACACCCACGAACATTTCAACGAAGTCCGAGCCCGAGATGGAGAAGAACGGCACGCCGGCCTCGCCGGCGACGGCGCGGGCCAGAAGCGTCTTGCCGGTGCCCGGAGGACCGTACAGCAGCACACCCTTGGGAATCTTGGCGCCCACGGCCTGGAACTTGGCAGGCTCTGCCAGGAATTCCTTGATCTCCTGGAGCTCTTCCACGGCTTCGTCGGCACCTGCGACGTCCACGAAAGTCACCTGCGGCATGTCCTTGTTGACCATCTTGGCCTTGGACTTGCCGAACTGCATGACCTTCGAGCCGCCGCCCTGCATGCGGGACAGCAGGAACCAGAACAGGACACCGAGCAGCAGCACCGGGATCAGCAGCGAGAACAGGCCGGAGAGCCAGTTACTCTCCACCGGCTGGTCTGTGTAGCCCTTGGAGGGGTTCGAGTCCGTGACGGCCTTGACCACGTCCGGGCCGCGGTCGTTGACGAAGAAGAACTGGACGTTCTTGCCCTTGTCCTGGCCATCGATGACGAGGTTGTCCTTCAGGACCAGGTCCACGCGGTTCTCGCCGTCGAAGATCTTGGCCTGTTCCACCTTGCCGCTCTGGGAAAGGAGCTCGAGGCCGGGCTGGGTGTCGATCCGTGTCGCACCGCCCGGAGCCAACGTTGCAAAGGCCAGCAGGAGCATGCCGACCACAACAATGATCCAGATGCCCGGGCCTTTGAAGAAACTCTTAGCTTTCATCTGTTCGGGGCTGGCCCCGTCCCTCCTGGTAGTGCTGCACGGCGCGTGGACTGCGCGCGTGTGGTGCTGCTTCGCTTCTAGCTATACACCGTCCGGAGTAAATCACGCACGGTGTAGGGCAAAAGTTCCCTCTGGGCGTAGCACGGGCGCGGACGCGGGTCCACTGGCGCCTGTGTCTCGGCCTCCGGACCGCCCTCTTGCGCCACCGCCGTGCGCCGCCGTGCCGCCGCCGTGGGCACCCTGGGCACTTTTGCACCACTTTCAACGCCGCCGGGACCCCGGCTCCCGCGGATTCAGTGGGTCCGGCTCAGTCCTGGGTGACCAAAGTGGTGCAGAAGTGCCGGACGGACCCGTCGGTACTCCCCGTCCCCGGCATCGGCACTCCCCCTCCACAGCATCGAAACTAGCCGGGTTGTCCACCTAGAAGGGCAGGCGACTGCCGCAATTCCGGGGAGCGGTGAAGGCTGGACGGCATGCTTCCCGCGGATTTCCTCACCGGCAAGGGCGGAGTGACCAGGCTCGCGCATCTGCGCAGGGCAGGCTTCACGCGCGGTCAGATCGACCATGCAGTGGACTCGGGCCTGATGCTCAAACACCGGCACGGGGTCTACCGCCTGCCCCTGGCCGATCCGGACTTTGTCCGTGCCTATGAGCTCAACGCCGCGGTCACGTGCGTCTCGGCCGCGGGCCACTACGCACTGTGGACCATCCGGACTTCGGACCGTCCGCATCTGGCCGCATCGCATCGCCGCCTCCCCGCCGGCCATCTTGCCCACAGGGTCAGCGGAAATGTCTCGACGCTGCTTCCCCCGGTCCTGCCCTTGAAGGACGTCCTGGTTCATTGCCTCCAGTGCCTGCCCGAACTTGAGGCCTTGGTGATGGTGGAGTGTGCCTACAACCGCGGCGGCACAGATCCGGATTTCTTGCGGCGGCTGCTGCCTGGCGCCCGCAACGGCCGGGCACGTGCGGTTCTGGACCTCGTGGAACGGGGGTCGGATTCGTTGCTCGAGACGGTTGCCCGCGTGCTGTTCCGGAGGCACGGCTTCGACGTCCGGACGCAGGTTTATCTCGAGGGCATCGGCTACGTGGACTTCCTCATTAACCGTTGCCTCATTGTCGAGATCGACGGCGTGGGCTTCCATCTCAACAAGCCACAGTTCAAGAAGGACATCAGGCGGAACAACGTTGGCGCAGCAACCGGCTACCGTGTCCTGAGGTACCTCTACGAGGACGTGCTGCATCGTCCCGACGAGATGCTGGAGCAGATCCGGCTCGCCCTGGCCACGCCGCCCCGGACATCACGCTAACTGGAGCTTCCCTCGGCCGCCCAGGCTTCCCGCAGCCCCACTTGCGCATTTTTGCACCCTTTAACCACCTCACGCCGCCGTCGAGCCCTTGTTTCCAAGGTTCGGCGGCGGCGTGTGGTCCCAAAGCGGAGCAGAAATGCCCGGCTGCCCGGCCCGCGGGAAGGGGGGGAGCTTACTCGTATACGTGCGGGGCCAGTGTGCCCACGAAGTCCAGGTTGCGGTACTTTTCGGCGTAGTCCAGGCCGTAGCCCACCACAAATTCGTTGGGGATGTCGTAGCCGACGTACTTGACGTCGATCTGCACCTTGGCGGCCGTCGGCTTGCGGAAGGCCGTGCAGATTTCCACGGATGCGGTGCCGCGGGACTCGAGGTTGGTCTTCAGCCAGGACAGCGTGAGGCCGGAATCGATGATGTCCTCGACAATGAGCACGTCCTTGCCCATGAGGTCCGTGTCGAGGTCCTTCAGGATGCGCACCACGCCGGAGGACTGCGTGCCGGAGCCGTAGGAAGAAACGGCCATCCAGTCCATGGAGATGTGGCTGTGCAGTGCACGTGCAAGGTCGGCCATGACCATGACCGCGCCCTTGAGCACACCCACGATGAGGATTTCACGGCCTTCGTAGTCTTTGTCGATCTGCGCCGCGAGCTCGGTGATGCGCTGCTGGATCTGTTCCTTGGTGTAGAGAACGTGTTTAAGGTCTGCCTGGACGTCGGATGAATCCACCAATTGCTCCTGTGTAGATGCGGGGATGTGTCGGTGCGGGTGCGACTATTTACGGATCGGTTTTCGAAGCCGGAATACAAGCTTCCCACAGCGTGCGCCCCCGCGGGGAACCCCGGCGGTACCGCCCTGCTCCTCACCAGGCTCGCCTGCCAGCAGCTGGGCGAGCGAAAGACGGTAAACACTGACTCCGCCGGGTAGCTCCACCGGCCCGGCCGAACCCTGCCGTCGAAGCAGCGCTTCCGCGGCGAGGAGCCGCTGGTAGCTGGGCTGCTGACCGCCGACGTCGGCGGCGGCCTTGGCGATCACACGGAACCTGATGGCCGGCGCTAGTTCGTTGAGGGCCGCCTCCGGCAGGCTGACGTCGGGACCGCTGCGCTCTGCGAGCGCGGCATAGGTGTTGTTGGCCACGTCCTCCAGATAGTCCGCGTCCAGCTGGAGGATGGCGGCGGTGCGGGCAAGGGACTCCGCAACGCCGGGTCCGAGCTTTTCCTCGAGCAGCGGCATGACTTCCACGCGGGTCCGGGAGCGTGCAAAGGCAGGGTCCGCATTGCTGGGATCGTGCCACGGTTCGAGCTCCTCGGCCCGGCAGATCTCCTCGGTGTCCGCGCGCCTGAGGCCCAGAAAGGGCCGGAGCAACCTGCCGCGCTCCGGCCGCATCCCAGCCAGAGACCTCGTGCCGGAGCCGCGCGCGAGGCCGAGAAGCACCTGCTCGGCCTGGTCATCGAGCGTGTGCCCCAGGAGAATCGCGTCCGCGCCCCACTCCGTCGCCGCGGCTTCGAGCGCGGCATGCCGTGCGTCCCGGGCTGCCGCCTCCGGGCCCGCACCGCTGGAAGCAACGTCAACGGTGCGGATCTGAACCGGGCTGAGGCCAAGCTCCCTGAGGGTTTTTGCCGTGCGGGCAGCCACTTCCGCGGAACCGGCCTGGAGCTGATGGTCTACCACCACTGCACCCACCTCCACAGCGTGGCCGTCCACGTGGCCGCGGCGGGCGAAATAGGAGGCGACGGCGGCAAGGGCCAGCGAATCGGGGCCGCCGCTGCAGGCCACGAGGATCCGTTCCGGGTAGCCGGCCAGGGACAGCGCTTCCTGCAACATCTTCCGTGCCGTGCCGAGGACAGGCGCCAGCCGGCCGGGCCGGCGTCGGCCGGAGCGGGCGGGGCTGCCGCCGCCGGATGGGGGAATCGAGCCGCCGGCTGGGGGCACCGAGGGGGCCGTTGATGCACCCTGCACGGAGACTAAAGCCCCATCCTGTCGACCCAGATCTTGGCGTCGTGGATCTCGGCCTCGGTGGGCAGGTTCTCCGCCGCTTCCCAGACCCGGTTGAAGCCTTCCATTCCGGCCACTTCCACCACGGCGCGGACAAACTTGGCGCCGTCGCTGTACTGCCGCATCTTGGCGTCGAGGCCCAGGAGGCTGCGGATGAACTTCTCGATGGCGCCCCTGTCCTTGCCGCGGGCGTTGAACCGCTGCCGGATGGTCTTCACGGAGGGCACGATGCTGGCGTCCACAGCGTCCATCACCACGTTGGCATGGCCCTCTAGCAGGCTCATCACGGCTGTGAGGTGGGACAGCGCGGCTTTTTCCTCGGGGTTCTGCAGGAGGTCCAGGATGGCGCCCCTGCCTGGCGTGGTGCCTGCGGCGGTGCGGTCTTTCAGGGACCGGGCGGCCGCCGTCGCCCGCTCCATTAGCGAGTCGACGTTGCCCAGAAGGTGGCCGCTGAGGTTGTCGATCTCGTTCAGCATGTGGTGGCGGAGCCAGGGTGCTGCGGCGAACTGCACGCGGTGCGTCTGCTCGTGGAGGCACACCCAGAGGCGGAAATCCTCGGGGGTCACGTTGAGCTCGCGCTCCACAGCGATAATGTTGGGAGCCACGAGCAGCAAGCGCCCGCCCGACGGCGCCTGCGAACCTTCGGCGAGGGCGGCGAACGGATCGTACTGGCCGAGTACCTTGCTGGAAAGGAATGCCAGCACGGCGCCAAGCTGGCTTCCGGTGATGGCTCCGCTGACGCTCGCCGCACCCGGGCTGATGGTTCCGCGGCGGTTCTCCAGCATCTTTTCGATGGCGGGCTTCAGCATGACCGCGAAACTCTGCGTGTTGGCCTTGGCCCAGGAGGCCCGGTCCACAACAAGAACCGTGGAATCGCGGAGATCGCGCGCGGCCTCAAGCCCGGTGATGTGGTGGACGTGCGGCACCGATGCATCAGCCAAGTCGCGCAGCTGGTGGACGGCCTCGCCGATCTCAGCCGGTCTCAGTGAAGGGCCGGCGGGAGCAAGCCGTGCTGCTGTGGAAGCGGCAAGGTCCCAGTTGATCAGGGCCTGGGCCGGGGCTGTGGGCTGGCCTGCAGTTGACTCCATACGCACCATCAGAACACACGCGCCCGGCAACGCGCCTTAAAGTTCGCTCACCGGCGAACAGTCGGCACCGGGCCCGTCGATGGCGAACAGGGATACTGCCCGTTAACTGCAGCCGCAGGCCGCGAGCACCGTTGCCGAGGCGTCCAAGGCGGGTTTATTGCCGTCCGCACCGGGAGTCAGACCGTTGCCGATGAAGGAGAACACCAGAAGCCGGCCGTCCGCGTCCACCACGTAGCCGCTCAGTGCTATGACGCTGTTCAGGGTTCCCGTTTTAGCCCGCACCAGCCCGGCGCCTTCGGCCGTGGTCTCGTCGATATACCTGTCTCCGAGCGTCCCCGTGAGGCCGGCAACCGGGAAGCCGGCCAGCGCCGTCCTGAGGCGGGTATCCCGGCCCGACGTGACGGCACGGACCACTTCCGAGAACTGCCGGGCGGAGACCTGGTTGCCCAGGGCCAGCCCGGATACATCCGCCACCACCATGCCGTCCGTGGGAATGCCCAGGTCCGCGAGTTGGCCGAGGACCGCAGCGGTGGCCGTCTCGTTGCCCGCCTGCTTGCCGGCGGCAGCTGCGGACATGCGGCCCAGGGTCTCGGCAAGGTAATTGTCGGAAGTCTGCAGCATGTGGTCGACCTGCTGGCTGACCGTTGCCGACTGCACTTCCCCCAGAACTGCGGCCTTCGCCGTCGGTTTTCCGTCAACACGTCCGACGGCGGGCGCCACCGTCAGTCCCGCGGCCGCGCCGGCCGTTCTGAGCCGGGCCGCGAAAGCCTCGCCAGCGGCAAGGGCGGAGTCCTGGGGCCGTGGCCCGGTGGTCACTGCGGGATCGAACCGTGCGGAGTTAAGCGCCAACGGGAACAGCGGGGCCATCTCGCCTGCTGCCACGTCTTCGGGGCTCCAGGCCGGGTTGAGCGCGGGGCCGGTGAAGAGTGAATCATCTACGAGGACCTCCACTTGGCCGGTGAACCCGTCTCTGCGGAGCGACTCTGCGGTCTGTTTGGCAAGGGTGGCCATCCCGGCATGGCCGAGCACCTGGTCCTCGGCGGATTCGCCCCCACCGAGCAGGACGTCCCCGCCGCCTACGAGCACCACCGACCGCGTTCCGGCGCCGGCGGAACCCGACGGCGCGGCCGCCTGCGAGCCTGCTGGCGGCAGCGCGACCGCCTTGGTGGTGAAGCGTGCCTCGGGACCGATCGCCCGCAGCGCCGCCACGGCCGTGAGCAGTTTCATGTTCGACGCCGGGATCCTGTTGGCGGCGCCGTCCCGGTCGAAGAGCACCTTGCCCGTGGCTGCGTCCTGGACCACGCCCGTGAAGGTGCCGCCGCCGTCCGTCTTGAGCACAGCGTCCAGCTTGGCCGCCAGTTCCGCCGGCACGGGAACGGGCGCCGTGTTGCTGAGCGGCCCGATACCCTGGGGGACGGAAAGGCGTTCCGGCATGAGCTGCCATGCGGGGCTCTGGACGGCTCGGGCGGCGGACTGGTCCGGTCCGGTCAGGGCAGGCGCAATCAGCATTCCGGCGGGCAGGGCCAGCACGGCAAGAAGAAGCGTGAGCAGGGCGGTGGGCCAGGACCGGATCAGCGCATGCAGTCTTTCGCGGCTACGTGCCGTGCCCGTGGTGCCACTCATGCTGCTGGTCCTCAAAGTCCTGAAATTACCCCATTAGTTCCTGAAACCTGGGCCTCTCGCTATATCCTCAATAGTAGTCGGCGGCACTGACAGTCCATTCCTCGTGCCGCGAACACCAAGCAATCGCCGAGGAGCATTCCATGAAGCATGACGTGACTATCGAGATCCCCAAGGGATCGCGCGTCAAGTACGAAGTCGACCACGAGACCGGCCGAGTCCGTCTGGACCGCGTCCTCTTCACCTCCATGCAGTACCCCACCCACTACGGATTCTTCGAGAACACCCTCGGCGAAGACGGCGACCCGCTGGACGCACTGGTGCTCCTGCAGGACTTCGATCTGCACCCGGGCGTCATCGTTGAGGCCCGTCCGATCGGCGTCTTCAACATGACGGACGACGGCGGCGGGGATGCCAAGGTCCTGTGTGTGCCGGCCGATCCCCGCTTTGACCACATCCAGGAAGTCACTGACGTCAGCGAGTTCCTGATCAAGGAAATCGAGCACTTCTTCACCCGGTACAAGGACTTGGAGCCCGGCAAGTGGGTCAAGGCCGAGGGCTGGGCCGACCGCGCCGCTGCCGAAGCCGAGCTCGAAGCTTCCATCAAGCGTTACGTGCCTGCGGCACACTGACCCCACCGTCCGCTTTAGACACCGACGGCGGCAGGTGCGGTTCCTCGAGAACCGCACCTGCCGCCGTCGCGTTTTCTCCGCGTTTTCTCCCCCTCGGTCTCATCGCCGGCGGCACGGCCGGGTAGGATAACGCACGCCGCCGCCAGCCGAAGTGAGCTCCGTAACGTCCCCCGGCCGGAGATCTTGCCTCCCAGCTACCACCGGGTAGTCTGATTTCCACCATGTTCACGCTGACTATCAACCAAACAGACAGCCGGCGCGACGGCGACCGGGTCCCGCGGCTCCTCAAGGACCTCCGGCACATCCCGGCGCGCCTGGATTTTGACCGCTCCGTCGAGGATGAGGTGCAGGGGATTCTGGATTGTCCCCATCAGACCGTGGAAGCCGCCATGGTCGCTCTGCGATGCGGCAGCTGGTTCGTGGGGATCGGTGTCGGCCCCGTAAACGAGCCTCTGCCGAACCAGATCAAGGACGCGTCCGGGCACGGTCTGGTCTACGCACGCCGGGCCGTGGACCGCCTTCGCTACGGCAAGGAGCGCATCCCGGTGGCCGTGGAGGGTCCTCTGGCGGAAGTGGCGGCGGAATCCGAGTCAGTGCTCCGGCTGCTGGGCCACATTGTCCGGGACAGGAGCGAGGCCGAATGGCGCGTACTGGATCTGCTGACCCCCGGTGTTCGCGGCCAGCAGAAGACGGTGGCGGCGGAACTGGGCATCACCTCCCAGGCCGTCAGCAAGGCCGTGGCGAGGTCGCAATGGAACGAGGAGCACGCCGCCCGGCCAGCCGCGGCACGACTGCTGGCCCTCATCCTCGAGGTGCGCTAGACACCCCGAGGTGCGCTAAACAGTTTCCGCGGACTGCTAAAGCCCAGTCCCGCGGTGCGCTAAAGCCCTATTCCGGTCAGACCGTCGGCCCGGGATTGCCTAGGCAGACCGGCACTTACAGGAGCCCGCGCAGCACGTGCGCGGCGCCGTCGTCGTATACGGACTTGGTGACCTCATCCGCCGCGGCAACCACTTCCTCCGGAGCCTGGCCCATGGCAACGCCGCGTCCTGCCCAGGCGAGCATTTCGATGTCGTTGCGGCCGTCGCCGATGGCAACCGTGCAGGCAGCTTCCACGCCGAGCCTGCGGCGCAGGCTTTCCAGCGCACTGGCCTTGGTGACCCCCGCTGCGGCAATGTCCAGCCAGGCGGTCCAGCCCACCGAGTAGGTGACGCCGGCCAGGCCGATGTGTTCGATGGCCTCGTTGAATTCCTCGGGGGTGTTCTCCGCGCTGAAGACCACGACGCGGACGGCCGTGGCCTCAAGCATGGTCTGGAAGTCGACGCCGATGGCCTCCACCCCGAAGCTCGCGTCCTGGAAACGCTCGGTGGAGAGGAAGTTGCCGTCCTCATCCTCGAGCGCGTACTTGGCGGACGGGAGCCGCCTGCGGAGGGCGCGGAGCGCGGGGCCGGGATCGAACGTGGCCTTGTGAATGATCTCGTAGCCATCGGTCAACTCGGGGTCCAGGCGCAGGGTCACGCCGCCGTTGCAGCAGACGGCGTAGCCGCGGTCGATCCCGATCTGTTCAATGACGGGAAGGGTCGCGTTGAGTGAGCGGCCCGTGGCGATCATGACGTCGTGGCCGGCGGCAAGCACGGTCTGCGCGGCCTCGCGGACGGCGGCGGACATGTGGCCGTCGTGGTCCACCAGGGTTCCGTCAACGTCCAGGGCGATCATGAGCTTCTGCTGGATATCTCGCTGGTCTTCGATGCCAGCGGCTGAATTTTCAGTCAATGTAGTCATGCCTATCAGTAGAGCAGACACCCCTGACACCCGCTAGGACGCGGGCCACAGCACCGTGTGAACAGCAGGTAAATACTCACAGGTTTCCCCGGTGTGAGTATTTACCGCCGGCGCGCTGCCATGGCCAGCGTCGTGCGGGGAGGAGCGTCAAGCGGGGATGAGCGTCTAGAGGACCGGCAGGACCTGGAGGCCGCCGATGTACTTCTGCAGGGCTGCCGGCACGTTGACAGACCCGTCCGGGTTCTGGTGGTGCTCCAGGATGGCCACAATCCAGCGCGTTGTGGCCAGCGTCCCGTTGAGCGTGGCGACGGGACGCGTGCCCTTGGGCGTGCCGTCCTCGCTGAACACGCGCTCACGGATGTTCAGGCGGCGGGCCTGGAACGTGGTGCAGTTGGAGGTGGACGTCAGCTCGCGGTAGGCGCCCTGGGTGGGAACCCATGCTTCGCAGTCATACTTGCGGGCAGCGGACATGCCGAGGTCGCCGGCAGCGGTGTCGATCACGCGGTACGGGAGCTCGCACTTGGCCAGCATCTCCTCTTCCCAGGCGAGCAGGCGTTCGTGTTCCGCGGCTGCCTCTTCGGCAGTGGTGTAGATGAACATCTCCACCTTGTTGAACTGGTGCACGCGGATGATGCCGCGGGTGTCCTTGCCGTGCGAGCCGGCCTCGCGGCGGTAGCAGGAGCTCTGGCCGGCGAAACGGATGGGACCGGGCGCGAGGTCCAGGATCTCGTCCGCGTGGTACCCGGCCAGCGGAACCTCGGAGGTTCCCACGAGGTAAAGGTCGTCTTCGGCGAGACGGTAGATCTCGGCGTCGTGCTTGACGTCAAAACCGGTGCCCTGCATGGTCTCGGGGCGGACCAGAGTCGGAGTGATCATGGGGACGAAGCCGGCCTCGATGGCCTGGTCCATGGCCATCTGCAGCAGGGCCATCTCAAGCCGCGCGCCTACGCCGCGGAGGAAGTAGAACCGGGATCCGGACACCTTGGCGCCGCGCTCCATGTCGATCGCGCCGATCAGTTCGCCGATTTCCAGGTGGTCCCGCGGTTCGAAGTCGGGGAACTCACGCGGCGTGCCGACGGTCCTGACCACCACGTAGTCATCCTCGCCGCCTTCCGGCACACCGTCCTCGATGAGGTTCGGGATAGTGCGCAGCAACTCTTCCTGCTTGGCCTGCGCGGCGTCGGCCTCGGCTGACGCCGCTTTGACCGCCCCGGCGAGCTCGCGGACCTCTGCGAGGAGCGCCTGCTTTTCCTCGCCCTTGGCTTGGGCCACCTTCTTGCCGAACACGTTCTGTTCAGCACGAAGGTTTTCGAAGCTGATCAGGGCGGCCCGGCGCGCGGCATCCGCGTCGATGATCGCGTCCACCAGGGTTTCATCCGCACCGCGGGCACGCTGGCTGGCGCGGAACTTGTCCGGGTTTTCGCTGAGGTCTTTTACGTCGATCACCAGACAAGAGTATCGAATCCGGAGCGCTGCCCGGGCGGGTGCCGTGGACAGCCGGCCCCGGACCCGAAATCCGGACAGCACGGGTGGCAGGTTGCTGAACTGCGGGCGGCGCCGGCCGGGATAGTGTTGGAGCACCATGAGCGACCTGCTTCTCTACGTCCTGATCGCTGGGGCACTGGCGTTCGCCGTCTCCAGCTGGTGGGGTGTGCGCAAGCTCAAAGCCGCCCACGCACGCAGCGCCGTTTGGGAGGACGCCCACGAGCACGGCCTCGAACACCAGCGCGTGGCCGTAGTCCTGAACCCCGTCAAAGCCAAGTCCGCGGAGGCCCGCGCCACAATACAGCGTGCCTGCCTGACGGCAGGCTGGGAGGCCCCCCGCTTCTTCGAGACGACGCCGGAGGACCCCGGCCACTCGCAGGTGCGGGCGGCGCTGGAATACGGGGCCGACGTCGTCCTGGTGGGCGGCGGCGACGGAACCGTACGCGTTGTGGCCGAGTCCCTTGCGCACACAGGGGTTGCAATGGGCCTGATCCCGCTGGGCACGGGCAACCTCCTGGCCCGCAACGTGGACCTGGACTTGTATGACCTGCACGGCAATGTGCAGACTGCCCTCTTTGGCCATCAGCGCTACATCGACACGGCCCGGATGCGGATTGAGAATTCGCAGACCGGCCACTCATCCAACCACGCGTTCCTCGTGATTGCGGGAATCGGAATGGATGCCGAGGTGGTAGGCGATACCAACGCCGGGCTGAAGCGGGCCGTGGGGTGGCTCGCCTACACCGAGGCAGGCGTCCGCCACCTGCCCGGGCGGCGGAAGAAAGTGTCGATCTCGCTGGACGACGAGCCTGAACAGGCCCGCAAGATCCGGAGCGTCCTCTTTGCCAACTGCGGGCTCGTGCCGGGCGGAATCGACCTCATTCCCCAGGCCATGATCGACGACGGGATGCTCGACGTGGTGGTCATGAGCCCCCGGAGCGCGGTCGGGTGGCTGGCCATGTACGCCAAGATCCTCTTCAAGCACAAGCGGCACCTGCCCGTGATGAGCGTGTACCGGTCCGGCAAGGTGGTGATCAAGTGCCCGGAGCCGATGCCTACGCAGCTCGACGGCGACACGTCCGGGGACGCTACGAAGGTCACGGTTCAGGTGGAGCCCAGGTCACTGCTGGTCCGGGTCAGGGAAACACAGCCCGTCAGCAACGGGACCGGCTGGATCAGCGGGTAAGGACTTTCAGTCGGGGGCTGGCGGCCAGGTTCTGGAACACCGTCCACGCTCCGGCGCGAAGGTTCTACAACGCGCAAAGCGGAGTGGCGGTCGCGGAATGATCCCCGGCCTAGGCCGTCTTGGCGGTTCCCGGATGCTTGGCGGCTTCGGCGGCGGCCTTTGCGGCTGCACGCGCCTCGGACTGCTCGCGGATCATGGCCTGTTCCTCTTCGAAGCGCAGGCGGTCGGCCCGGTCCGCGTCATCCCCGTCCCAGTCAACGTTTTCGGAGGTCGGTTTGGGGTTAACGATCATTCCCTGGCCGTCGTTGTCGGTGCTGGTACTGTCTGACATGACCCGCTCCCTTCGTTGGGGCCACCCCCCTTATTGATCAGGCAAGCATACGCACAGTCACATGGGCAGGGAAGTGCCTCAACGGGCATTTGTCTACGCTGTGGGCGAAGCTTTCACCGTCAGTCCGGAGCCGAGAGTTTCCCCTGCGAGTATCTCGCCGACCCATGCATGCGCGGCACGGAATGCTTCGTCGGACGTATGAGGCGGCACCACGGGGGTTTGCGCGTCCGCGCGCCCGTAGGAACCCAGGAATCGCGTGGCGGGGCTGATGCGGTGCAGGCCGGCGAGGGCGTCGGCCACCCGGGCATCCGCCACGTGGCCGTCGGCGTCAATGCTGAAGAAGTAGTGGCCGAGGTACTGGCCCGTGGGCCGGGACTCGATCCGGCTCAGGTTGACCCCGCGGGTGGCGAACTGGTCCAGGATCTCCATGAGGGCACCCGGCCTGTCCTCGGGCAACGGGACCACTACCGTGGTCTTGTCCGCGCCGGTCCGGGCGGGCAGCACCCCGGGGCGGCTGACCAGGACAAAGCGGGTCACCGCTCCTGGGTTGTCGCCGATGTTCTCTGCCAGCACATGCAGCCCGGGCTGTTCCCGGGCGACGATCGGTGCACAGATGGCGGCGTCGTAATGCGGATCGTCCTCCAGCAGCCCCATTGCCGCGGCGGCGGTGGAGGATCCCGGGAAGTATTCCACGCCGGGAATATTGGCGTCCACCCAGAGCCGGCACTGCGCCCAGGCGTGGCCGTGCGTCGACACCCTGCGGATCTGCGAGATTTCCACGCCAGGCCTGGCCACAAGCACAAAGCTGATGGGCACCAGCGCCTCCCGGATGATCCGGAGCTCTTGCCCTGTGGCGATCGCATCCAGCGTGGCCGTCACCCCGCCCTCCACCGAGTTCTCAATCGGCACCATGGCAGCGTCAGCGGAGCCGTCGCGGACCTTGTCCAGCGCGGTGTTGACGTTGGACGACGGGATGCGCACAGCCTGCACTGCGTCCGGAACCTGCATGAGCGCCGCCTCCGTGAATGTGCCCTCAGGGCCAAGGAAGGTATAGGTGGGGCGGGAGGAGGGCATGTGCAGTTTTCCTTTGGTGTTACGTCAGGGGGCGCGGAGGTCAGAGAACCACTGGTTTGAGGCCGTTGTCCGAGACCAGCGGCTTGCCGGATTCAAGCCACTGGTCCATGCCCCCGGCCACGTTCATTGCCGAGTAGCCCTGGCCCGCGAGCCACTGGGCAGCGCGGAAGGACCGCCCGCCGGTGCGGCAGATGACGTAGAGGTCATCGTCCGGGTCAAGGTCATCGAGGCGTGCGGGAAGCTGGTCCAAGGGGATGTGCACGGCGCCTTCCGCGTGTCCGGCCACCCACTCGTAGTCCTCCCGGACGTCCAGGATGGTGGCGTCCGCCGGAACGTCGTTGACGGTGACGGTATCGAAGTCACTCATGGGGGTCCTCTCCTTGGCTCAAGCTCTCAGCACCAGCGTATCGCCAGCGACGGGCCGCGCACCCCCGGCTGCGCAGGTTACGCTGGTCAGCAGACCCGAAGGAGAGCCTCAGTGCCTGCCCGTCCCCTCATAATCCGAGCCGCCGCCACCGGCAACGTGGCGGGAACACCCGAGCGGGCGGAGCTCCGCTTCCGTGGCTGATATCCACCACCTTTCCGCCGTCCGGCTCAGGGATGCCATCCGCTCCGGCGAGCTCTCCGCGCGGGAGGCAGTGGCTCATTTCCTGGGCAGGATCGACGCCTCCAATCCCCGGCTGGGGGCGTTCGTCACCGTCACCCCAGACATGGCCATGGCTGATGCCGCCGCGGCGGACCACCTGTACGCGCGGCGCTCTCCGGGCCAGGAACTGCCGCCGCTCCATGGCATGCCGCTGGCCTTCAAGGACCTCACCGATGTGGCCGGCGTGGTCACGACTCACGGCAGTGCCGCCCTGGAACGCCGCCCCGCTCCGATGGACGGCGCCCTGGCGGCGGTACTGAAAGGTGCCGGCGCTATTTCCCTGGGCAAGACGCAGGTGCCCGAGTTCGGGCTGACCGCCTACAGCGAAAACCGCATCGCGCCGCCGTCGCGAAATCCGCATGCCCTGAGCCGCAGCTCGGGCGGTTCCTCCGGCGGCAGTGCCGCAGCGGTAGCAGCCGGGCTGCTGCCGTTCGCGCCGGGAACCGACGGCGGCGGGTCAGTCCGGATTCCGGCTGCGGCCTGCGGCCTGCTGGGGCTCAAGCCCGGACGGGGACTGGTCCCCGCCGGAGAAAGCGGCGGTGACCCGGCAAAGCTGGTGGTGGCGGGGCCGCTGGCGCGCTCGGCAACCGACGCCGCGCTGATGCTCGACGCGCTGGTTGGGGACCGGTCCCAGGGTGCTGGCCAGGGGTCAGGCGAGGGTCCAAGCCAGGGTTCAAACGGCCCGGAGTCCGTAGCCGGGTACCTCGACTCCGTGAACCGTGAACCGGCCAAGCTGCGCATCGGGGTGAGCCTGGACAGCCCCTGGGCCGGAATCTTCCCGTTCACACCGGATGCCGAAGCCCTGGACGCGCTCGAGACCGGGGTCCGCCTGCTGACTGAGGCCGGGCACGACGTCGTCGAAACTGCCGTCCGCTACGACAACCGCTACCCGGACGCCTTCACGACGGCCTGGACCGCAGGGGTCGGGGCTGCCCGGATCGCACCGCAGCGTGAGGCCCTGCTGACTCCCCTGACCCGCACGTTCCGGCGCCGCGCACAGCAGCGGAGCGCCTCGAAACTCAGCGAGTCGCTGGCGTTCCTGCGTCAGTTCCAGCGCGACACGGTGGCACAGTACGCCGAGTGGGACCTGATCCTCACCCCGTCGCTGGCACAGACGCCGCGGCCCGTGGGCTGGTTTACTGGGTCCGCCCACGGGGACGGTCACTGGCCCGTCTCGGAGTGGGCCGGCGACGCCGACGGCGACTACCGCCGGCAGTGCGAGTTTGCGCCGTGGTCCTCCATGGTGAACGTCTGCGGCCTGCCGGCAGTCAGCATCCCGGTGCACTGGACGGGCGGCGCCGCCGGCCAGGGGCTGCCGATGGGGATCCAACTGATCGGCCATCCGGGCTCCGAAGCACTGCTCCTGCAGACGGCGGCGCAGCTGGGATTCTAGGCCGCCGCGCGGCAGCAGTTGCTGCGGGCAACCGAAGATGTGACAACCGCTGGCCGCAGTGTCACCCTTGAGTAAATGAGCACTACTCATTTATCCGATCGCCCCGCTACAACGCCGGGCGATACTTCCTTTTTCGGCCACCCAAAGATGCTGGCCAGCCTTTTCTCCGTGGAAATGTGGGAGCGGTTCTCCTTCTACGGCATGCAGGGGATCCTGCTCTATTACATGTACTTCACGGCGGCCGAGGGCGGCCTCGGAATTGAGCAGGGGCTGGCCGCCGGCCTGGTGGGTGCCTACGGCGGCGGCGTCTACCTGTCCACCATCCTCGGCGCCTGGCTTGCGGACCGGCTGTTCGGTTCCGAACGCGTGCTGTTCGGCTCCGCCATCCTGATCATGTGCGGGCACATCGCCCTGGCACTGGTGCCGGGAATTCCCGGTCTGATTGCGGGACTGGTGCTGGTGGGCGTCGGCTCCGGCGGCCTGAAGGCCAACGCCACCGCCCTCGTAGGCACGCTGTACGGCGAGAAGGATGACCGCCGCGACGCAGGATTCTCCATCTTCTACATGGGCATCAACCTTGGCGGGCTGATCGGTCCGCTCGTTACCGGCTGGCTGCAGGAAAGCAACGGGTTCCACTGGGGCTTCGGTGCCGCCGCCGTCGGCATGGCCCTGGGCCTGGTGATCTATTCGCTGGGCCGCAGGAAGCTCCCGGCGGAGGCGCACCGGGTGCCCAGCCCGCTGCCTGCGGCGCAGCGCTCCCGGTACGGGCTCATTTTCCTCGGCATCGCCGGGGTCCTCGCCCTGCTTCTCGCGACGGGAGTGGTGAATGCGGAGAACCTTGCCATAACCGTGGCCTATGCGGCCATCGGTGCTTCCGTCCTCTACTTCGTGCTGATCTTCGCCAGCAAGAAGGTCACCGGCACCGAACGCAAGCGGGTGGCCGCCTTCATCCCGCTGTACATTGCCTCCGCAGCGTTCTGGGCGCTGTTCCAGCAGCAGTTCACGTTCATCGCCGTGTACTCCGAGGAGAAGCTGGACCGCAACGTGTTCGGCTGGGAGATGCCGGCCGCCTGGGTCCAGTCCATCAACCCGGTGTTCATCATCGTCTTCGCCGGGGTCATGGCCGCTCTCTGGACACGGCTCGGCTCCCGGCAGCCCGGATCGGCCCTCAAGTTCTCGATCGGCCTGTTCGTGATGGGCCTGGCCTTCTTGGCGTTCATTCCACTCGCCGGCGAAGGAAAGACGCCCTTGCCCGCCCTCGTGGGGATCCTGTTCCTGTTCACCCTCGCCGAGCTGTTCCTCTCCCCCATCGGCCTGTCCGTGACCACCAAGCTCGCGCCGCAGGCCTTCCACACGCAGATGGTGGCGCTGTTCTTCCTGTCGGTCTCGCTCGGCACCACGCTGGCGGGCATCCTGGCGGGGCTCTACAACCCCGACGACGAACTTCCGTACTTCGTCGGCATCGGCGGCGCGGGCATGCTGCTGGCTATTGGCCTGGCAGCAGCCTCACCGGCTAGCCTCACCGGCTATCCGGAAGCTCATGAGCGGCGTACGCTGACCGCGTGAACCCTGTGAGTCGGCTCCCGGTTGAGCGCCGCCTGTACGTCGCGGTTCCCGGTGAGGCATCCGACGTCGAACTCCTGCCGGCCGGCGACGTCACCGACGGCATGGTGCGGGTGGGCGGCACCGTCCGCCGCCCGCAGCAGCCGCAGAGCTACGCCGTGGCCGAGTATCTGGACTGGCTGGAGGATGCCCGCTTCGAGGGCGCGCCGAGGTTCCTTGGCCGGGACGCAGACGGCCTGGACGTCCTCACGTTCGTCCCGGGTGAATGCGCCGGCGCCGTGCCGGAACAGTGGGTGCAGTCCGAGGAGCTGCTGAGCTCCGTGGCGCTGTTGGTGCGCCGCCTGCACGAGGCGTCGGCGGGCTTTGTGCCATCCCGGCATCTGTTTCCTCGGCATTTGTTGCCGCCTGGACCGGTCCGGCTGGATCAGGGCGAGCTGGTCTGCCATCTCGATGTGACCCCGCGGAACGTGGTTGTCCGCGCCGGCCAGGCCGTGGGCGTCGTGATCCGCCGCCGCGGCCCGCTGGCTGGAAGACAACGGGCCGCGGCTGGTCGAGGCGCTGACGGTTTAGTACCTCAGACGGTGCCGGTCGGAGTGTGCCGGTCAGGCGGTGCTAATCGGACGGTGCCGGTCAGAGTGTGCCGGTCAGAAGGTGCCGGAGGACGTGGTGGAGAGGCCCGCCAGAAGCAGCCCAAAAACAACGATCACCAGGATCGTCAGGGCGATGCCGATGTATCCCATCACGAGGCCCGCAATGGCGAAACCCCGGCCCGACGGTTCGCGCCGCAGGGCCATGTGGCCCAGGATCACTGCCGCCACCTGCGGCAGGAGGAAAACCCCGAATCCCACGAATACCGCAATCCCGCAGCACAGGCTGGCGATGCTCAGGTTCTTCGGCGCTGCGGCCATGCCGTAGTAGGAAGGCTGGCCGTAGGGGCTGCCATACTGTCCCGCGTATTGCCCTGCGTATTGCCCTGGCTGGCCATAAGGACTGGCAGGTTGGGCGTACGGGCTCCCGGCCTGCGAATACGGGCTGCCGAAATTCGCCCCGGCACGGTCATTCTGCCGGCCCTGCCCGCCGTACTGCTGCCCGTACTGCTGGCCGTACTGCTCGCCAGGCGGCGTGTACAGCGGCGGCGCCGGGATGTCCGATCCCTGCGGCGGAATGTACGACGGCGGCTGGTAGCCGTCAGGTTTTGGGTCGCCGCCCGTTCCGGCGGGGCGCTGCTCTGTCATGGAAAATCCCCTTATTAAGTCCTGAACAAAACACTACCGCCGCACCGGGAGTTTTATCCCCCAGCGTTGCCGCCGCCAGGTGCTGGGAACGTCCGTCACAGGCCTGGTGCTATTTGGGCAGCAGCTCCCACAGCAGCCACAAGGGCGGGGCGAGCAGCGCGGTGGAAACGAGACCGGCGATCAGGGCCATTCCGGCTGAGCGAAGCACCGGCCTGGACTGATACTCCCGGCCGAGTGCGTCCAGGCCGCCGGAGTATTGGCGCCGGGAAGTTTGGCGGGAGGCTTGGCCGCGGAATCCGGGCCGCTTGGCCGGCGGGAAGGCTGGCCGGGCAGTTGACGGCAGGACTGGCAGAACAGAAGACGGCAGGACCGTGGCGTGCCGGAAACCGGAGTTCCGGACGCTGGCGTGCCGGGGAGCAGGCGGCGGCGCAGCAGACGGCGCGGCCAATGACGAGACTGCGGCTGATGGATCGGCCGCCGGCCGCAGGGTGGTGGACGCGCGGGAAACTGCCGAACCCGAGGCATCGGCGGGGGCTCCTGCATTCTTCGCCAACGCGACCCGCCCGGGCCTGCCCCCGGGGCCGCTAGCGTCCGGCACCTGGGGCTGGGTCAGGAGCCGGCCGAGCTGGGTATAGAGCTCCACAATGGCCCGGGAATCCAGCACATCCGGCAATCCGGCCACGGCTGCCACCACACTGTCGATTCCATGGACTTCAATGCCCGCGGCTGTGGTCCCGGAGAGGCCGTGCTGCCCGGCCATGCAGATCAGGGACCGGACGAAGCGCCGCCGGGGCGCCGGAAGCAGGGCGGCCACAGCGGCGGCCTGCCCCAGGGCAACTTCGATGGCCGGGTGCCGTGCATACCCGTTCTGGCGCAGCACACCGTCCGTGACCTCCACTTTGCCGTTCCAGCTCTTGGCTCCGATGACGATCACGCCACCCGGACCCACCAGCACGTGATCCAGACGGGCCAACGGCCGCCCGGGCCAGTGGACGTCATGCAGGAGGAACCAGCCCCACGGATCCAGCTCGCCGAGCCTGGCCGCCATGAGCTGATCGCAGCCCGGACCCGCGCTCACGCGCCCCGACCCCGACCCCGACCCCGGGGCATGGTCCGCCCGGTCGAGGTCGCGCTTCAGCCGCGCAATCCGCTCGGACGCCAGGCGCGTCCGCTCGAATGCCCCATCTGCAGCCCCCATTGTTCCCCCTGAGTTCCTCGTACTTCCAAAGCGAAACGCCGTTCCGGTAGACCGTTGTTCCGGAAATCAATGTGCGCCGCCGCTGCCCGCGGGCAGGCGCCGCCGGAACTTTCCACCCGGCCGGACGCCCGCCGTCGTCATTGCTGTTGAAGGTAGCAGTCCATTATTCCGCCGGTATATAGGTACTTTTTGCCCCCTGTACTCAGTTTTGACCGGCATACGTCCAAGTAGTCGGCCCTATTTGGGGACATCCGGCGTCACAGGGGCCGGATTTCGGACATGCCGTGTTGCGCCCCCCCGTCGTCTGGCATGCTGGTGCAATGGCTAGCCGCGCGGGCACAGTTGCCCAACCCCAAGACCTTGTTGACCTGACCGCACTTCTGGATGCGTATTACGACGTGAAGCCTGATCTGGGAGACCCCGGACAGCGCGTGGCGTTCGGGACCTCCGGGCACCGCGGATCCAGCCTGAAAGCGTCCTTCAATGAAGGGCATATCGTGGCCATCACCCAGGCGATTGTGGAATACCGCGCCGGCCAGGGCATCACCGGACCACTGTTCCTTGCCAAGGACACGCACGGGCTCAGCGAACCGGCGCAGAATTCCGCGCTGGAGGTGCTGGCGGCCAACGGCGTGAACGTCCTCATCGACGCCCGCCACGGCTACACGCCCACCCCTGCCCTGAGCCACGCCATCCTCACCTACAACCGGAACGCCCCGGCCGGCGCCCCGCAGGCCGACGGAATCGTGGTCACCCCGAGCCACAACCCTCCCGCTGACGGCGGCTTCAAGTACAACCCGCCGCACGGCGGCCCCGCTGACACGGACGCCACCGGCTGGATCGCCAACCGCGCTAACGAACTGCTGGAAAACGGTCTCCGCGGCGTGAAGCGCATCCCCGTGGCCGACGCCCTCGCCGCCGAGACCACCGGCAAGTTCGACTTCCTCAGCAGCTACGTGGACGACCTCCCGTCGGTGCTGGACCTTAACGCCATCCGCGAGTCCGGCGTCCGCATCGGAGCCGACCCCATGGGCGGCGCCTCCGTGGACTACTGGGGCGAAATCGGCGAACGGCACCACCTGAACCTCACCGTGGTCAACCCCACCGTTGACCCGCAGTGGGCCTTCATGACCCTGGACTGGGACGAGAAGATCCGGATGGACTGCTCCTCGCCGTCCGCGATGGCATCACTCATCAACCGAATGTCCGACGGCGCCACGTTCGACGTCGCCACCGGCAACGACGCTGACGCCGACCGCCACGGCATCGTCACGCCCGACGGTGGCCTGATGAACCCCAACCACTACCTCGCCGTCGCCATCGACTACCTTTACCGCAACCGCACCGGCTGGAACCCCGAGTCGGTGATCGGCAAGACGCTCGTCTCCTCCTCCATCATCGACAGGGTGGCCGAAAGCCTGGGCCGCAAGCTCGTTGAAGTGCCGGTCGGCTTCAAGTGGTTCGTTCCCGGCCTGCTGTCCGGCGAAGGCGCCTTCGGCGGCGAGGAATCCGCCGGAGCCTCGTTCAACAAGATGGACGGCAGCGTGTGGACCACGGACAAGGACGGCATCCTGCTCGCCCTGCTGGCCTCGGAAATCACCGCCGTCACCGGCAAGTCGCCGTCACAGCTGTACAAGGGCCTCACGGACCAGTTCGGCGCCCCGGTGTACGCCCGGATTGACGCCGCGGCCACGCGGGAGCAGAAGGCGGCGCTCGGCAAGCTGTCGTCCTCCGATGTCACCGCCACCGAGCTCGCCGGCGAAACGATCACCGCCAAGCTCACCGAGGCTCCCGGCAACGGCGCGTCCATCGGCGGCCTGAAGGTGGTCACGGAAAACGCCTGGTTCGCTGCCCGCCCGTCCGGCACCGAGGACGTCTACAAGATCTACGCCGAGTCTTTCAAGGGTGCAGACCACCTCAAGCAGGTGCAGGCCGAGGCCAAGGCGCTGGTGGACGGGGTTATTTCCTAGCCCGGGCCCCCGCCCAACCGGCGCTGAACGGGACTAATATTGGAATTGGCCCGGATGCTTGCCGTGCAGTTCGCTGCAGAAATGCTGCCCCGAATGCCTCCGGAATGTCCCCCATATTGCCGGAGGCATTCCGCGCCGGGGCCCTTTGGGAGCGGGAACCCTTTTTCGGGATTAGACGGTGCGGACGACGTCCTCGTAGGCGAACTTCCGCTTCGCTTCGCCCCAGGCGTCGGCTGCGGGCTGGCCGATGTTGACCACGAGGAAGCTCTTCTGGTCGCCGGCCGGGAAGAACTCGGCGTCAATGGCGGCAAAGTCCGCGCCCGTCATTGGACCCGCGGCGAACCCGAGCGAACGCACAGCCAGGATGAAGTATCCGGCCTGCAGGTGGGCGTTGTTGTTGCCCGTGGAAGTCGCGAGGTCCGGCGAGGCGTCATACATGGCCTTCGGGGCGGTGTAGCCGGGCAGGAAGTTGTCCCACTGCTCCTGCCAGGAGATGTCGTAGCTGAGGATCGCAACGAGGGGTGCGGAAGCTGTCTTGGCGCGGTTCCCGGCGGAAAGCGCGTCCACAAGCTTGGCGCGGGCCTCGTCCGAGCGCACGTAGGTGACGCGCAGGGGCTGGGAATTGAAGGCGGTGGGACCGAACTTGGTCAGTTCATAGATGGCGCGGGCCTGCTGCTCGGTGACCTCACCGGTGAAGGCGTTGGCTGTGCGGGCTTCGGCGAAGATCGCGTCCACGGCTGCGGAATCGATAACGGCTTCTTCATGGGCGATTGTCATTCTGTTCCCTTTCGCTTTGCCGGCCGTCCCTGCGGGGACGGCCGGGCAGTCCTTCTTTCCATGGTTTCAACTTCGTGCGCGGGTGTCCTCTTCCCGTGACGGGCAGTTACGGCGTGTGACCTTACGCACGGCCTCTCCCGCCGTGCGCTTACAGCGGTCCTCCCCTGGACCTCCCGAGCACCTCTCGCGAATTTGGCCCTCTCGTGCCGGGCCGCGGCGCGGTATTGTTGCACCGAAAGATCCCAGCCCCCGACAGTGCGGGCTCCCCCTCTGAAAGGCCCCGGCAATGAGCATGCTCGGAACCAAATGGAAGCTGCACGGCAACGGAAAAGCCGTCCGCCCGGGCGAAGTGGTGGCGCCGGGTGAACGGCTTACTTGGCCCCTGACAATCGGCGTGGGTATGCAGCACGTGGTGGCCATGTTCGGCGCCACGTTCCTGGTGCCCATCATCACCGGAATGCCGCCGGCCACCACGCTCTTCTTTTCGGGCATCGGCACGCTCCTATTCCTCGTCATCACCCAGGGGCGCGTGCCCAGCTACCTCGGCTCGAGCTTCGCGTTCATCGCGCCCATCATGGCGTCCCAGCAGCAGTACGGCGTGGCCGGCGCGCTGGGCGGCGTGGTGCTGGCCGGCGTCGGGCTTGCGGTGATCGGTGCGATCGTGCAGAAGTTCGGCGCTGGCTGGATCAACCGGCTGATGCCGCCGATCGTCACCGGTGCCATCGTGGCCCTGATCGGCCTCAACCTCGCGCCGGCCGCCAAGACCAACTTCGACGCCGCGCCCGTGACCGCGCTCATTACGCTGGCGACCATCATCCTGGTCAGCGTGCTGTTCCGCGGGATTGTGGGCCGCCTGAGCATTCTCGTGGGCGTGGTGGTGGGCTACCTCGCGGCCATGATTCGCGGCGAGGTGAGCTACGCCAAGATGGACGCGGCCGCCTGGGTCGGGCTGCCCCAGTTCCAGACTCCCGAATTCCATCTCGGCGTGGTTGGCCTCTTCGTGCCGGTAGTGCTGGTGCTCGTGGCCGAGAACATCGGGCACGTGAAGTCCGTCTCCGCCATGACCGGGCAGAACCTGGACGGCGTGTCCGGCCGCGCCCTGATGGCCGATGGCGCTGCCACGGTGCTGGCCGGCTTCGGCGGCGGTTCCGGCACCACCACCTACGCGGAAAACATCGGCGTCATGGCTGCCACCAAGGTCTACTCCACCGCCGCGTACTGGGTTGCCGGTATCTTCGCCGTCCTGCTGAGCTTTTCACCGAAGTTCGGCGAGCTGATCGCCACCGTGCCCCCGGGTGTGCTGGGCGGCGCCGCCACCATGCTGTACGGCATGATCGGCATCCTGGGTGTGAAAATCTGGGTGCAGAACAGGGTCAACTTCTCCAACCCGGTAAACCTGACCACCGCCGCCGTCGCCCTGATCATCGGCATCGCGGACTACACCTGGACCATCGGCGACCTGAAGTTCACCGGCATCGCGCTGGGATCCGCCGCCGCCCTGGTGATCTACCACGGCATGAAGGCCACTGCGAAGGCCCGCGGAACTGCAGCCGAGCCGGAGGCCGAGGGACCGGTGCCGGCTGCCAAGGCTGCGATCAACGCGGCCGCCAAGCGGACTCCGAAGAAGCGGTAGGCCCAGCGGCATAGGATTCCCGGGCATTTCTGCACCGTTTTCAGCGCCGCCGGCCCCTTGGCGCCCCGGGAATTCGGGGTGCCAAGGTGCCGGGTCGGCTGCAAAGCGGTGCAGAAATGCGGCCCAGCGGCCAGGTTTCCGGCCCGCGGCTACCCGGCGTCGAACGTCTCGTCGTCGTCATTGGGGGACTTTTCCTTCGGCAGATCGTTGCCGCTGCCGTCCGGCAAGCCGCCGGCCTCCTGCCCCGGTTCCGAGGAGAACTGCCCGGAGTCCGAATCGTCCGCATTGCCCTCATCAATTTCGGCGTCCGCAGACGGCACAGCGACGTCCTCGGCCCCGGGAGGAGCACCGGGATCGCGCGGAACCGGCGACTCCCCTGAGTCCTGGTCGAAGCCTGCCCCGCCACTGTCGCCCTCCGCATGGAGCTGCTCGTCAGTGCCTCCGAAGCGGCCCGCCCCGGGCTCGCCGGCGCTGTCCCGGTCCTCCTCGTCGAAGTGGCTGAGGTTGGGTGTGCCCGTATCGAAGGTCTCGCCGTCCGGGCTGTTCTGGTTCAGGCCCGCGGCATCGAAATCCTCCTCCTCGCGGGGCTGCGCGAACTGCTTGGCATCTCCGCCGGTTTCCTGCTCAGCGGTGGGCGTGCCGTAACCTCCCGCCACCTCTTCAGGGGCTGCGTGCTGGTTGTCCTGGCTCATGTTTTCCTCCTGGTTGGCTGGAAATTGTTGGCTGGAAAATTGCTGGAAATTGGTGGGCGTCGGTGCCGGGCCGGGTCCGCCTGAAGCTCATTGCCGCCAGACGGCCAAGGCATGGCAGCCCCGTCAGAGCCCCTTGCCGCCGGTGACGGGAACCACTGCGCCGGAGATGTACGACCCTGCGTCGGATGCGAGCAGGACGTACGCGGGGGCCAGCTCCGCCGGCTGGCCTGCTCGCTGCAGGGGCGTGTCCTGGCCAAACGTGGGTAGCTTGTCCGGCCATTCCGTGGCCGGAATAAGCGGGGTCCAGATGGGGCCGGGCGCCACGGCGTTGACGCGGATTCCCTTGGGCCCCAGCTCCTGGGCGAGAGCCTTGGTGAAGGCAACCTGCGCCGCCTTGGTCATGGCGTAGTCGATGAGCCCCGGGGACGGGTTGAAGGCCTGGATGGACGCAGTGGTGATGATGGACGCACCGGCTTTGAGGTGCGGCACAGCCGCACGGGCAGTCCACAGCAGAGAGTACAGGTTGGTCTTGAAAACCCGGTCAAACTCTTCGGTGGGGAGCGATTCGAAGCTCTCCCGGTTCTTCTGGTAGGCGGCGTTCAGCACCACCACATCCAGCCGGCCGAACTCCGCCACGGCGTCATCCACTAACCGCGTGCTGAATTCCTCTGTCCGGCCGTCCCCTGCGAGGAGCAGCGCACGCCGGCCGGTCTTGCGGATCCATTCGGCTGTGTCTTGGGCGTCGTCCTCTTCCTCCGGGAGGTAGGAGATGGCGACGTCGGCCCCTTCCCTGGCGAAAGCGATGGCCACAGCCTTGCCGATACCGGAGTCACCGCCCGTGATGAGCGCCGCCTTGCCTTGCAGCGCGCCGCTGCCTTCGTAGCTCAGTTCGCCGTGGTCCGGCTGGGGATCCATCGGGGCGGTAAGGCCCGGCTGTTTCTGCTCTTGCTTCGGAAAAGGCCCCGCATGATACGTCCCGCGGGGATCGGCGGGCTGGTCAGGCTGCTTCTCTGAATCACTCATAGTCCACCTACTCACATGTTCGGGCTAACAGTGCAAATCGTTTAGGGCCGGCACTTCGCGGCGAAAGGATCAAGGTCCGTCCCCGCTCCGGCACGGCCGGACGGTCCGGCTCTTCGAACCTAACGCAGTTCTGACGACCAAGTCCACCACCTGGACGAAAATAGACAGCAAACTTAGCAATTGTTGAATTCGGTGAGGGTTGAGCCTAGGTTTGGAGCCAAAGAGGCAGCCGTGACGACGCCCGTGGAGGAGGATGCATGACAGATCCCGACAGTCCGGCTGGCAGCGGTAGAAATGAAACGCGGGAGGAACAGCTCGACCGGAACTGGATGGAACTGATCCAGGAGCTGCGCGTACTTCAGACGGGCGTGCAGATCCTTGCCGGCTTCCTGCTGACGCTACCCTTCCAACAGCGCTTCGAAACGCTCGACGACTTTCAGACCAACCTTTACCTCGTGAACGTGGCGCTTGCCGCGTTAACCACCGCCTTCATCCTGCTGCCCGTCAGTGTGCACCGGCGGCTCTTCCGGAAACGGCTCAAGGAAACCCTGGTGACCAGCGCCGACAACATCACCAAGATCGCTTTGGCAGGCGTGGCGGCCCTCAGCGTGGGAACCGCCGCGCTTGTTTTCGACGTCACGGCCGGACGCAGCGCCGGCCTCATTGCGGGAGCGGTGCTCCTTGTGGTGCTCGCCCTTCTCTTGGCCTATGTCCCCCTGCATCTCCATCGGCAGGCGCGGAAATAGGCTGCCGGCCAGGACCGCGAGATTTCTGGCAAAGCGAGTTCCTCGCCGTGGCGGTGCTGGTGGACACGTCCGTCTACCTGCGCGAGAAGGGCTGCCCCGAGTCAAAACCGGTGGCCGAGCCGCACTACGAAACCGGAGCCTGAGCCGGCCGCTCAGAGCGACGGACGGTCAGCGGTCGGAAGCCGCCCGCAGTCGGCGCGGTCAGGCTCCTTCGAGCACCTGCTTCGTGGCCCATGCAAGGTACTTTCCGGCATTGGCGACGGCGTCCTCCGGGCTCTCCGCCACGTCCAGCAGCTGCGCCGCGGCCACCACGCCGTGTTCGGCCAGCTCCTCCGGAGTGACCAGAATCCGGCCGGCCACCACAATCACCGGAATCCCCCGTTCCCGGGCGGCGTCCGCGAGGGCGATGGGCGCCTTGCCCGTGAGGGACTGCGAGTCCATGGACCCTTCGCCGGTAATGACCAGGTCGGCGTCCTTGAGCTGTTCGGCGAGCCCGGTCAGCCCGGCCACGAGCGCGAAGCCGCCTTCCAGCGTGGCCTGCGTGAAGGCAAGGAACGACGCCGGGAAGCCGCCGGCCGCTCCGGCACCCGGCACGTTGACGTCCCGGCCCGTAGCCTGCCGGAGGATGGACGCCCAGTTGCGCAGGCCGGCGTCGAGCTTTTCCGTGGCGTCGTCGTCGGCGCCCTTCTGCGGGCCGAAGACATGCGCGGCGCCGGTGCTGCCGTACAGCGGGTTCTGGACATCCACGGCGATCCTGAACGTCACGGCAGACAGGCGCGGGTCCAGCCCCGAGACATCCACGGACACCGCATCAGCCAGGGATCCGCCGCCCAGCGGCACCACATTTCCGGCGGCGTCGAGCGGCTTGAGCCCCAAGGCACGCAGGGCTCCGCTGCCGCCGTCGCTCATGGCCGAGCCGCCTACGCCCAGCACGATCTCGGTGGCGCCGGCATCGAGGGCGGCCGCGATCAGCTGCCCGCAGCCGTAGCTGTGCGCCCGGAGGGAATTCTCCGGTGTTGGCTCCATGTGGGCGAGGCCGGACGCCTGGGCCGTCTCGATCACGGCAGTGGCTCCCCCAGTGCCGTCCTTCCGCAAGGCCCAAGCCGCGCCGATGGGAGCCAGGATTGGGCCCACCACGGCGTTGATCCGCTCCTCGTAACCTGCAGCGACCGCTGCTTCGAGGGTGCCTTCGCCGCCGTCGGCCACCGGAAACTGGGTGGCTACGGCGTCGGGATAAACGCGGAGGGCGCCCTCGGCGATGGCGGCGGCGGCTTCGACGGCGGTAAGGGACCCCTTGAACTTGTCCGGGGCAATGAGGATTCGCATGCCACCATCCTGCCAGCAATGCGAAGGATCACCGCCGCCCTTTCCGTCATTTGGGCAGCGCGTGGCGCTGATGCGGCCCGGGGCAGCGCGTGGCGCCGATGCGGCCCGGCGCAGGCGTCAACGTTCGGCGTGCGGCGCGGGGCTACTCCTCGTGCCCCTGGTCCCCGCTCATTTGGTCTTCGGCGGGGGGCGTCTCCCCGGGCGGCACTCCGCCGCCGGGCTCCAGGCCGGTGATGTTGCCGTTCAGCGGATCCGGATTCGGCGAGCTGGCCGAGTCCTCGCGTTCTTGTGAACCCCGGGGCTGTTCGTCCGCGGCGTCCCGCGCGGCGGGCCGGTCCGGGTTGGCGGGGTCGTTTTCGGGATGGTAGGTGCTCATGTTCCTGCGGTCCTCCATGGCTAGGGTCATCTGCTGAGGACACCGGGAGGGGGTGACAGCGGAGCTTGGCGTCCCGTGCCCGGCGACACTGGACTAATTGTAAGCATACTGATAATTCTGGAACAGTCAGATGCCGCGCAGTCCGGCCCCAAGCCGGACCGCAGGTGCGGGGCCGCACAGAAGGAGCAAGCTATGGGAATCGGCGACAGCATTGGCAAGGCAGCAGAGAACGCGATGGAAGACCTGGCCGGAACCTCGGAGCCGGCGGACGATGCCCACGCCCCCGAGCCGGGCGCGTCGGACGACGACATCCAGGTCCACTCCTCAATCAGCGAAGGCTCCAACGCCGGGGATAACAGCGACGCATTACGCGGATCCGAGGGTGGCGAACCGGCCGGCACATCGCAGCATGCCGAAACGGGCCGCACTATGGGCGCCACTGGTGCGTCCGGGGAACGGGGGGCGCCCGGGGAACCGGACTCCCTGGAGGAACCAGGCGCGTCGGGTGGTCCCGGCGTGAGCGATGCCCCGGACGACACCGGAGCCTCCGACGCTCCGCGGGATATCGCCGGCCCGGCCGGACTTCCCGAACCGGACCCCGACGAGCTGCGGGCAGACCCTTCCGAGGGGGACCGGGACCCCAGCACCGGCCTGGGCCGCAGCTAGCAAACCGGCGGCCAGCGAGCTCCGGCTCGCCGCAGGCAAGAGCCGAAGCCGCCGGGAACCCCGGCGGCTTCGAACTAGCACCTGAGCCGGGGTCGACCGTCGTCAGCCGTTCAACGGTGAGGTCATGAGTTAGGCCTCCGGCAGCGTAAGACCGGGCCTGCAGGTGCCAGCGTCACTGCCTAATGACGGCGGTCCGGTGTAGCTCCCATTCACTCCGGGAGATCGCGTACTCGACGTCGCCGTGTTCATCCCCCGGGATGGAAACTGGCCAGTCTGCGACGAAGGCACGTACGAGTCGCATCCCAGATTTCTCCATCACCCTTCGCGAGGCTGTGTTGACGGCCATTGTCGAAGCAACCACGCGCTGCACTTCGAACTCGGTAAACCCGTTGGCGATCAGGGCACGGGATCCCTCGGTCGCGTATCCCTTTCCCCAAGCTGAGTGGCGCAAGCGGTAGCCCAGTTCCGGCTGATCGAGTGGGTCCCCGGGGGCGGGTCGGTAGTGGAACCAGCCAAGGAAATCTCCGGTTGATTTCTCTATCGCGGCCCAAAATCCGTAGCCGGGGAATTTTCGGTAATAGCCAAGGAACGCCGGAAGTACCTCGCCTTCAACCTCCTGCCTGGACGTCGGGGCGCCGCCCGTGATGTACCGCATCACGCGGGGATCGCCGTCCAACTCCACGAGCAGGTCTGAGTCATGGAGATTGAACTGCCGCAGCAGGAGCCGCTCCGTTTCCAGGAATATGAGCATGCGGACATTCTCGCATCGGGGCGGGATGCCCGCTACGGCGATCGGGGCAGCCAGGTGTTCAACGACCAACCCCAAGGTCATCCGCGGGATCGGCCATGACACGGGCGGCCAACACCCCGCAAACAGGTCAGGACCACTCGCCGCGGCTCTGCAACACTCCCTTGAGGAGGTCCGCGCGGTCCGTGACGATGCCGTCCACGCCGAGATCCAGGAGCCGGCGCATCTCCGCCGGCTCATTGATGGTCCACACGTGCACGTACAGGCCGAGCTGATGGGCGCGGCGGACATATCCCGGCGTCACCACGGGGATGGACTTGTAGCTGACCGGCACCTGCAGGGCGTCTACGCCGCGCAGCCCACGGCGCAGCGCGGCCCGCACCAACGGGCCCACCACCGGAACGGCCAGCACGGGGCCCAGCAGCACAAACAGGGCGTTGGTCACGATCCCTGCCGAGGACGCCGTTCGGCGGCTGAGCAGCTTCAGCACCGCCCGTCGTCGGCGGTCCGAGAAGCTGGCGATCAGCACCCGGTCATGGACGCCGTGGCGTTCGATCGCGGCAGCGAGGCTGCGCACGGAGTGCCAGTCCTTGACGTCGAGGTTGAACCGGGTGTCCGGAAGAGCCCCCACGACATCATCGAAGGTCGGCACGGGTTCCGCTCCGCGGATTCGCGCCCGTGAAACCTCTTCCGCGCTGAGGCCGGAGATCCGCCCGATGCTGTCCGTGAGCCGGTCCAGCGACGGGTCATGGAACAGGAGCAGCACGCCGTCGGACGTGGTGTGGACGTCCGTTTCGACGTACCGGCAACCGAGTTCGACCGCGGCGCGGAACGCGGCCATGGAGTTCTCCATGCCGTCGCGGGAAAATCCGCGGTGGGCCATGGCGACCGGCCTGCCCGCTCCGGGAACAGCCCCGGCACCAGAACCCGTATCAGGACCCGCACCAGGACCGGCAACGGGCCCGGTAGCAGAGAAGAATGGCAGGGGTTCGGTCACCTTCGAAGCGTAGCGGAGGGGCGGGGGTTCCCGGTCAGTCAGGGAGAATCTCCACGCCGTCGCCGCAGTGCAGCAGCGTGCGGCCGCGGCCGCCGTCGAGGTCCACCCAGACCACCGTGTGATCCGGCGTGACCGCAGAAATGAACCCGCCGGTTTCGAACCCCGGCGTGAGCCGCACGGTGACGCGGTCCCCCGCGCGCAGGGCGGACCAGTGCACATCGGGCTCCGCGCGGCGCAGCGGAGTATCGGCCGCGCTGACTGTCTTGTTCCTGGCCACGACGTCCCCTATCGGTCAAACTCATGAATCATCAGACGTACCCAATCTAGGGTTCGAACGTGAACGTAAGTTGTCCGCCAGTTGGGAGTACGGTGGCAGGCCGGCGACGGCAGTGTTTACGGCAGGCTGACGCCGAGCGCGGCGAGCTTCTCCTCGAGAATCTGGGCCACGCCGTCGTCGTCAAAGTGCGGCGCCTGCTGCCCGGCGGCGCGGATCGCCTCCGGGTGGCCGCTGGCCATGGCATAACCGTGCCCCGCCCAGCGGAGCATCTCGATGTCGTTGGGCATGTCACCAAACGCCACGACGTCGGCGGCATCGATCCCCAGCGAGGCGGCGTACTCAGCCAGGGTGACAGCCTTGTTGATGCCCGGGACGGACAGCTCCAACATGGCGACGGTGGGCGCGGAATGCGTGACGGTGGCGAGGTTCCCGACTGCGGGTGACACCTCGGCAAGGAAGTCGTCCGCGGTGCCTTCGCGGACGATCGCCAGGAATTTGACGACGGCGTCATCCGCCGTGAGCGTGTCGGCCAGCGGCGCCGGGGTGAACTCGGAAAGAAGCTCGCTGGAGCCGTTTTCGATGAAGCCGGGCTCGAGGTGGAAGCCGGTGAGGGTCTCCGCGGCGAAGAGTGCCGTGGGCCGCAGTTGTTTGATGATCCGGCGGACCTCGAAGACGTCGTTAAGGCCCATGGTCCGGGCGGAAACCAAACTGTCCGCCTCAAGGTCCCACACCACGGCACCGTTGGAACAGATCACCGTGCCCGTGTGGCCCAGCTGCTCTTCGAGCGGATGCAGCCAGCGCGGCGGGCGCCCGGTGACGAAGACGAGTTCGACGCCGGCTCCCCGGCATGCGTGGAAGGCGCGGATGGTGCGGTCACTGATTTTTCCATCGTGCCCAAGGATCGTTCCGTCTATGTCACTTGCTACCAACCGCATGCTGCCAGTCTACGTGGGCCCGGAGGGACGCCTTGTTCACGTGGCTCCGGCTTCCCGTCACACGCCCGGCGGGGGCGCCGTGGTCCTGCGGACGACGAGCCGCGGGGCCACGACGGTCGATACAGCTTCCTGCCGTCCCTGGATGCGCTCCACCAGCAGCTTCGCGGCCAGCGCGCCCATCTCGATTCCTGACTGGTCCACCGAGGTGAGTCCCACCTGGGGAAGGGATGCCGCGAACACGTTGTCGTAGCCAACCACGGAGAAGTCTTCAGGCACCCTGACTCCGGCTTCGTGGAACCCGGCGAGAACGCCGAGAGCGGCCATGTCGGCTCCGGCATGCACGGCAGTGGGCGGGTTCTTCCGCTGGACCATCAGCCCCGCGGCGGACCGGCCGCCCTCCTGGCTCCACCTGCCTTCCAACACGTCAATCTCCTGCTCCAGGCCGTTTCGCACCATCGCGTCCACGTACCCCTTGGCGCGCACTACCTGAGGCATGCCGCTTTCGTTTTTTTCGCGGCCGACCTGCATCAGGTGGGCAATCCGCCGGTGGCCGAGGGAGACCAGATGGTCCACGATCAGCGCACTGCCCGCGATGTCATCGCTGGCCACCGTGTCGTAGGAATGGCTTGGCCCATGGCGGCCGAGGACAACCGTAGGAGTGCCGCGTGCAATCTCTTCAAGGTCATCTGCGGTGCCGAACGGGGCTATGAGGACTATGCCGTCCATCTTCCTGTCCACCATGGCCTCGATCATCTGCCGCTGTTGGGCAAGCCCCCTGCTCGCCTCCCCGATGAAGACCTGATAGCCGTTGAGCTCCGCTTCCGTGCGGATCCCCTCGATGAGCACTGACATGAACGTGTTGTGCAGGTCCACAACAAAAACACCCAGGGTGAAACTGCTGCCGCGCATGCCGCGGGCCAGGGCGGACGGGCGGTAGCCCAGGGTGGCCATTGAGGCTTCGACCCGCGCCTTCATGGTGCCGCTGACGCCGTAGGCGCCCCGCAGCACCTTGGAGACCGCGGCCTTGGAGACGCCGGCATGTTGGGCAACGTCGCTGATTGTTGCCCGCTTCACGTGTTCCGACATCGTTCCCCCGTCCAGCGTCCGCATAGAGCCGTTCTAGAGAAAATTGTAGACTGATCTACACAAATCTCTTGCGAGGACCTGTGACATGCCTTACAGTGGAAAACGTAGACCGATCTACACAATCCACGTAACACAGCTGGATAAGGTAGTTAGGCGAAATTGAAACGTTCCATAGGCCCGAGGGCCTGCGGGCTTTACGAGGAGGTAAAGATGGCCATTACGGGCACACGGCATTGGGCCGCCCTGGCTGGAGGCGTCACGGCGCTGGCCGTAGCACTAACTGGATGCGCCGGGGGCAGCACCAGCGGAAGCGGCGGCGGCGGCGGCGAAAAGACCATCACCTGGCTGGTAGACAACACCGAGAACACCGTCGCGTACGCGGAGCAGCTCGCCAAGGACTTCACAGCGGCGAACCCGACCATCAAGGTCGAGGTCGAGACCCGGCCCCAAGGCGGCGAAGGCGACAACATCGTCAAGACCAGGCTGTCCACCGGAGACATGGCAGACGTGTTCTCGTACAACTCCGGCTCCCTCTTCCACCAGATCTCGCCTGAGCAAAACCTGGTGCCCGTCACCAGCGAGCCTTACATGGCCAACGTTTCCGACTCGTTCAAGCCCGTCGTGACCGCCGGCAAGGAGATCTACGGCGTCCCGGTCGGCACCGGCAATGCCGGCGCGGTGCTCTACAACAAGAAGGTCTACGAAAAGCTGGGCCTGTCCGTTCCCAAGACCTGGTCCGAGTTCCTGGCAAACAGCCGCAAGATCAAGGAAGCGGGCACCGACCCGATCATCCAGACGTATCAGACCACGTGGACCTCCCAGCTCTTCGTCCTCGGTGACTTCGCCAACGTGGCCAAGGCGGACCCGAACTTCGCCGCCAACTACACGGCCAACAAGGCCAAGTACGCCACCGATCCGGCGGCCGTCAAGGGCTTCGAACACCTGGAGGAAGCTGCGAAGGCCGGACTGTTCAACAAGGACTTCGCCTCTGCCACCTACGCACAGGGGCTTGAGAAGCTGGCCAACGGCGAGGGCGCGCAGTACCCGATCCTGAGCTTTGCCCTGCCGGAGCTCAAGGTGACGTTCCCGGACAAACTCAACGACATCGGCCTCTTCCCGCTCCCGGGCGAGGACGCGTCGAAGAACGCCCTGACGGTCTGGCTGCCGGGCGGCGTCTACATTCCCAAGTCCACGAAGAACCTCGAGGAAGCCAAGAAGTTCCAGGCGTTCATCGCGAGCACGGCCGGCTGCGACTCCCAGACCAAAGCCGTCGGAGCCAACGGCCCCTACCTCGTCAAGGGCTGCGACCTGCCTGATGACGTGCCCGCCGCGGTGAAGGACATGCTTCCCTACTTCGAGGACGAGTCCAAGAATAGCCCCGCCCTTGAGTACCTCTCCCCGGTCAAGGGCCCTGCCCTCGAACAGATCACCGTCGAGGTGGGTTCGGGAATCCGCTCCGCCAAGGACGGCGCCGCCCTCTACGACGAGGACGTCAAGAAGCAGGCCAAGCAGCTGAACCTGCCGGGCTGGAACTAACCTCCATACCCAATCCGCCGTCCGGGCCGCCTGCCGGCCCGGACGGCCATTAGGGAGATTTCCATGACAGTCAACACCGCACCGACAGTTTCGGCCACGCGCCCGCGCCAGGCCGAGCAGCCCAAGCGCCGCAAGGGGAAGTCCGCGTACCCCTACTGGTTCTACCTTCCGGCCGCCGTCGTCTACACGGCCCTGTTCCTGATCCCGACCTTCGCGTCGTTCTTCTTCAGCTTCACCCGCTGGACCCTCACAGACTTCACCTTCATCGGCCTGGACAACTTCGTCCAGTTCTTCCAGGAACCCGCCCTCCTGAAAGGCCTGACCAACACCTTCATCTACGGTGTGGTGACCTCCACCCTCAAGGTGGTCCTGGGAATGCTCCTCGCCGTACTGCTGACGTCCCAGATCATCGCCCGCGGCTACCTCCGATCCGTAATCTTCTTCCCGGTGCTCCTGAGCAGCATCGGCGTCGGCATCGTCTTCACCATCCTGATGGATCCGTCCAAGGGCATGATCAACAAGGCCCTCGCGGTCGTCGGCGTCGAAGGGCCGGCCTGGCTCGTGGATCCGGCCTGGGCGCTCATGTCCGTGGCCCTGGTGGACGTCTGGAAGGGCGTGGGCCTCGCCACCGTCATCTACATCGCCGGCATCGTGTCCATCCCGCAGGAGTACTTTGAGGCCGCCAAAGTGGACGGCGCCAGCTCGTTCAAGAGCTTCTTCAACATCACCCTCCCCCTGGCCCGCCCGGCCACGGCAACGGTGATCATCCTCTCCCTGATCGGCGGGCTCCGGTCCTTCGACCTGATCTGGGCCATGACCAAGGGCGGCCCGGGCTTCACCTCGGACGTGATTGCCTCGGTCATCTTCAAGCAGTACCAGGCCGGCTTCTACGGCCTGTCCACGGCGGGCAACGTCGTCCTGTTCCTGATCGTCACCGCGATCATCCTGCCACTGTCCATGTTCCTGAACCGCAAGGAGGTCGAGCAGTGACCACCGCACTCAAGCGCTACGGGCTGGGCGCCCTGGCCATCGCCGTCACCATCGTCGTCTTCATCGTCCCGCTTGCATTCATGGCGCTCACCGCCGTGAAGGACCGCCGCGAGGCCGCCAAGCTCGACTTCTCCTGGCCCACCACCTTCAACTTCCTCGAGAACTTCCAGGACGTCCTGTCCGCACGCAAGTTCATGCTCGTCACGGCCTTCATCAACAGCACCATCCTCACGGTGGTGAGCGTCACCATCCTGGTGATCCTGGCCGCGATGGTCGCCTGGATCCTGCAGCGCCGCCGCTCCCGCTGGAACGGCGTGGCAAACTTCCTCATCCTCTCGGGCCTGATCATCCCGCCCGCCGTGGTCCCCACCATCTGGGTGCTGCAGAGCATGGGACTGTTCAAGACCCTCCCTGGCCTGATCCTCATTGAAGTGGCCTTCGGCCTGTCCTTCTGCGTCATGCTCTTCCGCGCCTTCATCGCCTCCATCCCGAAGGAACTGGACGAGGCCGCCGTCATCGACGGCTGCGGACCGGTGCGCCTGTTCTTCCGGGTCATCTTCCCGCTGCTGCGCTCCGTCATTGTCACCGTGATCGTGGTCCAGTCCGTGCACATCTTCAACGACTTCCAGAACCCGCTGTACTTCCTCCCCGGTGACGCCAATGCAACGGTCCAGCTGACGCTGTTCAACTTCCAGAGCCAGTTCGCCACCAGCTACAACCTGCTCTTCATGAACATCCTGCTGATCACCGTTCCGCCCTTCATCATGTACCTGTTCTTCAACCGCCAGATCGTCGCCGGCATGACCGCCGGAGCCGTCAAGGGCTAAGTCCCCGCCGCTAACAGGACTAACCGCCAACAGGGCAGGGCCGGACACGGCCAGCCAGCGAAACCCGAGAAAGAGACTTCCTCCATGCCTGCCACCGTCCGACCCGTGACCTTTGAACACCTGCCCGGCGCCCTCGGCATCGGCACCCCGACGCCCCGGATCTCCTGGAAAACGAGCGGAGAACCGGGCTGGACGCAGGACGCCTACCAGCTGACCGTGACCACCTCCGAGGGCACGTGGACGAGTGAGCGGCTGGACTCCGCTGAGTCAGTGCTGGTTCCCTGGCCCGCCGCTCCGCTGACCTCGGCGCAGCGCGCGGACGTCAGCGTCCGCGTCTGGGGCGGCGGTCAGGAGGAGCCGAGCGCATGGAGCCCGGCCTCCGCCGTCGAAACCGGCCTTCTCGACGCCGGGGACTGGAGGGCGACACCGATTTCGCCGAGCTGGGACGAGGACGCCGACGCGGACCGGCGGCCCCCGCTGCTTCGCCGCAGTTTCACCCTCCCGCGGCCGGTGGCCTCGGCCCGGCTCTACGTGACGGCCCACGGCCTGTACGAGATGGAGCTCAACGGATCCCGCGTCGGTGACGACGCCCTGGCCCCGGGCTGGACCGTCTACGGCAAGCGGCTGCGCTACTACACCTACGACGTCACCGACCATCTCGCCGAGGGCGAGAACGCGCTCGGCGCCTGGCTCGCCGACGGCTGGTACCGGGGCCGCATCGGCTTCAACGGCGGTCACGCGAACCTTTACGGGGACAAGGTCGCGCTGCTGGCGCAGCTTCACGTGACGCACGACGACGGCTCCGTCACCGTTGTGGGCAGCGGCACGGACTGGAAGGCGTCTTACGGGCCCATCCTGTTCAGCAGCCTCTACAAGGGTGAACGGTTCGACGCCCGGGAGGTGCCGTCCGGGTGGAGCCGTCCGGGGTTTGACGACTCCGGCTGGCAGCCCGTCGTCGGCGTCGAACGCGATCCCGCAACCCTCGTGGCCCCTGAGGGGCCGCCCGTGCGTTGCACCGGGGAGTTGCGCCCGGTGAGCGTATGGACCTCCCCGTCCGGCAAAACCCTGCTCGACTTCGGCCAGAACCTCGTGGGCCGGCTGCAGATCACCGTCAGCGGGCAGGCCGGGTCTGCGGTCACCCTGCGCCACGCGGAGGTTCTCCAGGACGGCGAGCTCTACACCCGCCCCCTGCGCCATGCGGATGCCACCGACAGCTACACCCTGTCCGGAGACGGCACGGAAACCTGGGAGCCGCGCTTCACCATTCACGGCTTCCGCTACGCCGAGATCGACGGCTGGACCGGCGGGGACATTGCTGAAAATGTGGTGGCCCGCGTCTACCACACCGATATGGAGCGCACCGGCTGGTTCGAGAGCTCCGATCCGGACCTCAACCGGCTCCACGACAACGTGCTGTGGAGTATGAAGGGCAACTTCGTGGACATTCCCACGGACTGCCCGCAGCGTGACGAGAGGCTGGGCTGGACCGGGGACATCCAGGTCTTCGCACCCACCGCGAGCTTCCTCTACGACTGCTCCGGCATGCTTTCCTCATGGCTCAAGGACGTCGCCGCCGAACAGCTGCCCGACGGCACTGTTCCCTGGTACGTCCCGGTCATTCCCGGCGGCAACTACTGGACCCCGATCCGCCCGGGCGCCGTCTGGGGCGACGTCGCCGTGCTTACGCCCTGGGCACTGTACGAGCGGTTCAGCGATGCAAAGGTCCTGGCCGACCAGTATGAGAGCGCCAAGGCCTGGGTTGACCTGCTGGACAGCCTCGCCGGCGAAAGCCATCTCTGGGACACGGGTTTCCAGCTGGGCGACTGGCTCGACCCCACCGCCCCGCCGGAGGACCCCACCCAGGCCATGACGGACAAGCACCTCGTGGCCTCCGCATACTTCGCCTGGTCGGCCCGCCATCTCGCCAAGGCCGCCGGCGTGTTGGGGAAGGCCGACGACGAACTGCACTACCTGGAACTCGCCCGCGCCGCCGCCGACGCCTTCGCCCGGGAATACATCCTTGCCGATGGCCGGATGACCAGCGACGCCCAGACCGCCTACGCCCTGGCCATCGTTTTCGGGCTGTACCCGGACGAGGCGCTGGCACGCAAGGGCGGCGAGCGCCTGGCCCAACTGGTGCGCGAAGGCGGGAACCGCATCGGGACCGGCTTCGCGGGAACGCCTGCCATCTCGGATGCGCTGACAGCTGCAGGCGCCGTTGACACCGCCTACGACCTGCTGCTGGAGAAGGAATGCCCGTCCTGGCTGTACGCAGTGAAGCAGGGCGGCACCACCATCTGGGAGCGCTGGGACTCGATGCTCGCCGACGGCACCATCAACCCGGGTGAGATGACGTCCTTCAACCACTACGCCCTCGGTGCCGTGGCCGACTGGATGCACCGGGTGGTGGCCGGCATCGCGCCGCTCGAGCCCGGCTACCGCCGGATCCTCTTCCGCCCCCAGCCCGGAGGCGGCCTCACCTCCGCCTCCGCCCGGCACGAGACCCCCTATGGAACCGCCTCGATCACCTGGCGAAATGCCGACGGCGGGCACAGCGTCTCCATCGAGGTGCCCACCGGAGCCACCGCCCGCGTTGAGCTGCCGGGGCAAGAGCCGCGGGAGGTCGGTTCCGGCCGTTTCGAATACACCGTCGCCCAGATCTCCTAGGCTAGGCTCAGCCTAGGTTTACAGATCACCAGACCCCCGCAAAGGACTGCCGTGTCTTATTCAATCCAGCTGTACACCCTCCGCAACGCTCTGCAGGAAGACCTGCCCGGCACCATCAAAAGAGTGGCAGAGATCGGCTTCACCCGGGTGGAACCGTACAATTTCGTGGGCATGGCCAAGGAACTCGGCACAGCGCTGAAGGAGAACGGCCTGACTGCTCCCTCCGGGCATGCCCCGCTGCTCAGCCAGGACCAGGACCAGATCTTCGCCGCCGCCCGGGAACTTGGGATCGGCACGGTGATCGAGCCGTACATCACGGCAGAACACTGGCAGTCGGCCGAGGACATCCAGGCCACTGCCGCGAAGCTCAATGCGGCCGCCAGGAAAGGCGCCGAATACGGCATCCGGGTGGGCTACCACAACCACCAGTGGGAGCTGGAGTCCACCATCGAGGGCCGGACTGCCCTGGAGTATTTCGAGGGCCTGCTCGATCCGGCCCTCGTCCTCGAAGTCGACACCTACTGGGTGGCGGTCGGCGGGCAGGACCCCGTGCAACTGCTCCAGCGCCTGGGCGACCGGGTGAAGTTCATCCACATCAAAGACGGCCCGCTGACCACCGACACCAAGGCCCAGCAGCCCGCGGGACAGGGCCGGATTCCCGTCCGGGAGGTCATTGCCGCCGCCGCGTCCCTGGAAGTCGGGGTGGTGGAGTTCGACGACTACTCGGGCGACATCTTCGACGGAATCGCCCAGAGCCTGGCCTTCCTGCAGTCGGATCCGTTCGGCCGGCCGGCGGCGGAAGCATGAGCGGCGCATCCTCCCGCCGGGGGCCGGTGGGCGTCGCCGTCATCGGCGCCGGCAACATCAGCAAGCAGTATCTGGACAACCTGACGATCTTCCCCGACCTCAAGGTGCACATTATCGCCGACCTCTTCGAGGAGGCCGCGGCAGCACGGGCCAAGGAATACGGCATACCGGAATGGGGCGGGGTGGACGCGGCACTGAACCATCCCGGCGTCGAAATCATCGTCAACCTGACCATTCCGGCCGCCCATGTGGAGGTGGCCACGGCCGCCGTCAACGCCGGAAAGCACGTCTGGACCGAGAAGCCGTTTTCGCTGGACCGGTCCTCGGGCCTGGCGCTGCTGAAGGCGGCGGATGCCGCCGGGCTACGCCTGGGCTGCGCCCCGGACACGACCCTCGGCGCCGGACTCCAGACTGCCCGGCGGCTCATTGAGCGCGGCGACATCGGGACGCCGCTGACGGCCCTCACCACATTCCAGACCCCGGGGCCGGAATCCTGGCATCCCAATCCGGCATTCCTGTTCCAGCATGGCGCCGGTCCCCTCTTCGACATGGGGCCCTACTACATCACGGCACTGGTCCAGACGTTTGGCTCGGTCCGCAAGGTGGCCGCCGTCGGCTCCAAGGCCAAGGACGTCCGCGTCATCGGCGCCGGCCCCAAGACCGGGGAAGAATTCGCCGTCGAGGTCCCCACTCACGTCAGCGCCATGGCGCAGTTCGACGGCGGAGCCTCCTCGCACAGCGTCTTCAGCTTCGAGTCGCCGCGCGAGCGCATGGGCTTCGTGGAAATCACCGGCACGGAGGCCACGATCTCCCTGCCGGACCCGAACTACTTCGACGGCGACATCCGGCTCTGGCGGGCGGGCGACGAGGACTGGACCACCATCCCGGCAACCGGTCCCGCCAACGGCCGTGGCATGGGCGTCCTGGACATGGCACGCTCCATCCGCGCGGGTGTCCCGCACCGCGCCACCGGACAGCTCGGCTACCACGTGCTGGACACGCTGGTCTCCATCTCCGAGTCAGTGGACTCCGGCACGTTCGTCGACGTCGAAAGCTCCGCGCCCGCGTCCGCAACCCTGCCCGAGGACTGGGAGCCGACGGCGGCCACCCTGTAGCACCGCCGCAGGAGCGCTACCCAAGCGCGTCAGGCCCCGGCAACAGACGAGCGCCTCGTCAGGCTGCGCCCGTCCAACGGGGCCTGGCCGCGGCCAGACGGGGGTTCCTGGCCCGGGCGCGGAAGCCATTTGCCGCGGCGGGCTGGCCGTCATGCGCCAGCGGAACGGCGGCGGGCTGTGCCAATTCAGGCGTTACGTTCGCCCGGTCAGCGGGGCACAGGTCGGTGACCAGACCCATGCCCGCACACTCGCGCACGGCGGCGATGCCGGCAGCAGCTCCCCGCTTGTCAGCGAACGGCGCCGACACCGCGAGCACGGTACCGTCCGGGGCGGTTAGCCGGAACCGGACATGCGATTCCGCGTCAACGAACACTTCAAACTTGCCGGCCATGGCTATCCTTCCGGTCTGCGGGCCCCTCTCCGCGAGCCTCATTGCCGCGGAGCGGGCGGGACGCATCGCTGTGTCCGGCTCCCGCTGGTCTAGTCGAACGGTCTCGGATGGTCCGTTCAGCAACTGTTAAAAAGTCTGTCGCGTGCGCGCATGACCTCACAAGGCTTCCCCCGTAAACCATAGGTAAATTGCATGCAACGCCCGGTTGACGGAGATTGGGGAGACGCGTCGCGGAGGACCCGGCAGGCCAGCGCGCGGGGACCTTCGGACGCATTCAACCGGTCAAGGCTGGAGCCAGCACCGTCCACAGTGCCGCGGGTATTATTGATGGATGAATGCCGTAGCCGCGTCAGCCGCAACCTTGAGCGGCCATTTCGCCCGAAAGTTTCCGGAGATGGCTATCGCGTGGCGGGCGGAGGAGATTCCAGACCCTCAACTGCTAGTGCTCAACGAGCCGCTGGCCGCCGAGCTGGGCCTGGACACCGGCTTCCTACGTAGTTCCGACGGCGTGGGTCTGCTGACCGGGTCCCGGCTACCCGCTGATGCCACGCCGGTCGCGCAGGCGTACGCCGGGCACCAGTTCGGCTGGTACGCACCGCGGCTTGGCGATGGGCGTGCCCTGCTGCTCGGCGAGGTCGCCCATGCCGACGGCCAACTACGGGACGTGCACCTCAAGGGTTCGGGGCGCACACCGTTTGGCCGCGGGGGCGACGGCCTGGCCGTTGTCGGACCGATGCTGCGCGAATATCTCGTCAGCGAAGCCATGCACGCGCTGGGCATTCCCAGCACACGGTCCCTGGCCGTGGTGGGAACGGGGCGCCTGGTGCAGCGTGAAACCGTGCTGCCGGGAGCGGTGCTTACCCGGGTCGCCACCAGTCACCTGCGCGTGGGCAGCTTTCAGTACGCTGCGGCCACGGGTGACACTGACCTGGTTCGCCGGCTTGCCGATTATGCGATCACCCGGCACTACCCGGCCGCGGCGGAAGCCGAGAATTCCTATCTCGCCCTGTTCCAGGCGGTGGCAGCCGCGCAGGCGTCGCTGGTGGCCCGCTGGATGCTGGTGGGATTCGTCCACGGTGTCATGAACACCGACAACATGACGATCTCGGGCGAGACCATCGACTACGGCCCGTGTGCATTCATGGACGGGTTCGATCCCGCTTCCGTCTACAGCTCGGTTGACGAAACCGGACGTTATGCCTACCGGAACCAGCCAGTCGTGGCGGAATGGAACCTCGCCCGGCTCGCGGAGTCGCTATTGCCCCTGCTCCACGAGGACCAGGAGAAGGCGATCGAGCTTGCGGTGGAATCACTGGCTGATTTCCGCCGGCAGTACAGTGCCGCCTGGGCGGCCGGCATGAACGCGAAGCTTGGATTCCGCGGGGGGCTCGAGGACGACGTGACATGGCCCCTCGTCGAGGAACTTCTGGCACTCATGCAAGAGGGCCACGTCGACTACACCTCGCTCTTCCGCAGCCTTGGCAAGGCTGCCCGCGGCCAGGCTGAGCCTGCGCGGCAACTGGTTCCGGATGTGACTGCGTTCGACGCCTGGGTAGATCGCTGGCGTGCCCAAAGCCCGGACGCCGACGCCATGGACCGGGTCAATCCTGCGTACATTCCCCGGAACCACCTGGTAGAAGAGGCCTTGGCCGCCGCCACTGGCGGCGACCTGGACCCGCTCTCCCGGCTTCTGAACGCGGTCACACACCCCTTTGACGAGCGCCCCGGTCTCGAGCGATACGCGGTTGGCGCACCGGAAGACTTCGGAACCTACCGCACCTTCTGCGGAACCTGAGACAGCGTCACAGGGGCTGCGGCGTAGGCCCCGGGCGGGGTTGCCGTTGACTACTCGGCGATGTCCTCTGCCCACAATTCAGGGTGTTCGGCCTGGAAGGCGCGCATCATGTCGACGCATCGGGCATCGTTCAACACCACCACTTCGACGCCGCGTGAGCGCAGAAGGTCGAATTCGCCGGGGAACGTCTCGGCTTCGCCCACCACCACGCGCGGAATCTTGAATTGGATGATGGTACCGGTACACATCGCACACGGCGCCAGGGTGGTGTAGAGGGTTGTGTCTCGGTAGCTCTTCTGGCGTCCGGCGGCCCGCAGCGCAGACATCTCGCCGTGAGCGATTGGGTCACCCTGCTGCACGCGCTCGTTGTGGCCGGTGGCAATCACTTCCCCGCCGCGGGCCAATGCAGCACCGATCGGAATGCCGCCCTCTCGCAGGCTCGTCTGTGCCGCCTCGTAGGCAGCCTCGAAGGCCGCATCTGTGGTGGTTCGTGCAGTTTCGGACATGGGTGCAGTCTATGTTCCCAGGTAGGAGCCCCAGGCCCGCGGCAGCCCCAGGACGTTGGGCAACTACTTAATGGCCAGCGGGATCTTCAACAACGATGCTTGCGGGCTCAAGTCCGGCCGTCGATGTGATCCATTCGATCACGTCCTGCCGGTCGGTGCGGTAGGAAAAACCCGTTCCCTTGCAGTAGCGGTTGTGCCCGAACGAGATGATGCCGGTGATGATGTTGGAACTCAAGGGACCGTAGAACAGCGGTCCTCCGGAGTCAGCTGTGCAGGTGCCGCCGCGGCCGTTGCCGTTGCCGTTGGTTTGGACGTTGTAGCCGTCGTTCGTTGCACTGGTCAGATTCGTCAGCTTGGACTCGGCCATGAGCCGTTCCCGGAACGAAGTGGTGGAAACCGGATTGACATCGGAAACCCCGAAGCCGCTGGCGGAAAACGTCGTTTCCTGCTGTCCGCGTTTCGCAGCCAACGCGTCCAGGGTGCCCGGTGCCGCCAGCGTCGCATACTCAGGGAGCGCAATGGGCTTCTTGAGGATCACGAGCCCGGCATCCTTAGTCTCGGGAACCGCGTCCAGGCCGGTGAACCCGTAGTTGTATATCTCGTCGGATTCCGCGCACAGGGTTCCCAGCGTTCCCTCCGCACAGGCATCCGGATAGCCGGTGTCCGGATCCGTTCCTGTTTCCGGGCTCCAGCCCGCGCCGGCATCCTGCTGAAAGTACACCCGCGCCGAAGTGGCGCCGGCGGTGCAATGGCCGGCCGTCAGGAACACAGTGGGCGAGAGCAGGGATCCCGAGCACCGGTGGTGGAACGAGCCGTCGGTGTCGTAAAAGACAATGAGCCCCACGAAGGGATGCTCGTGGTCTTCGACGTAGTCGCCTGTGACAGCGCCCGCTGGAACCGCCGTCGTCATGACCAGCGCCGCCACTGCCGCCATCGCGCCGATTCCGGCACGCAGTTTCTTCAAAGCGCGCATACAAACCCCAGCTTCTTAGTGCACGGGAGCCGGCTACGCGCAAGGTTGAGACCGCGCGGCAGGCGCCAAGGACATGGTGTCACCACCCAATAGGGCGGTAACTAAAATTATCACCCGCCGCCGGACCCATAGGTGTTGCGCGCGTCACATAGCGATGCTATCGTCTATCCGCCCAATGACAAGCATCTCCCACTGAGTGGGAAGTCTTGCACTCAAAGACGCAGGCAGGAACCACATGACGCAGGAACTTTCTCTGGAGGGCAACTCCCTCCCTCTCCACGGCATCCGTGTGCTGGAGCTTGGCAGCTTTATCGCGGCGCCGTTCGCCGCCCGACTTTTTGGTGACTTCGGTGCGGAGGTCATCAAGATTGAAAAGCCCCAAGGGGGCGATGAGCTGCGGGACTGGCGCAAGACCCGTGGCACCACCTCCATGCTGTTCCGCACCATCGGCCGCAACAAGAAGTCGGTGGCCCTGGACCTCCGTTCCGAGGCGGGACGCGAGGCGGTCAAGAAGATCGCCGCACAGTGCGACGTGGTCATCGAAAACTTCCGCCCCGGCACGCTGGAGAAGTGGGGGCTGGGCCCGGACGTGCTCCAGGAGCTCAATCCCGAGGTGGTCATGGTCCGGATCTCCGGTTATGGCCAGACTGGCCCGTACAAGAACCGTGCCGGCTTTGGCAGTTCCGCCGAGTCGTTTGCCGGCCTTCGCTACATCACAGGCGAACCGGACCGTCCCGCCGGCCGTGCGGCGGCCAGCATGGGGGATACCGTCGCCGGTTTGTACGGTGTGATTGGCGCGCTGATGCTTATGCTGCAGAAGGCCCGCGGGCTGCAGACCGGCACTTCCAATGTGGTCGACGTGGCGCTTTATGAGGGCGTTTTCAGCCTGCTCGAGTCGCTGGTTCCGGACTATGACGCTTACGGCATGGTCCGGAAGCGCACCGGCGGCGCCCTGCCTGGCGTTGTACCCACCGGATCCTACCTTTGCCAGGACGAACTTGAGGTGGTTATCGGCGGGAACTCCAACTCGGTGTTCGTCCGACTTATGCGGGCAATTGGCCGCGAGGACCTCGCGGAGGACGAAACCCTCCTCACCACCGAGGCGCGCGGCGCACGCGAAGAGGAACTCAACGGCGCCATTTCCGCATGGACGGGCGGCATGCCGCTCGCTGAGGTACTGGACAAGCTGGACGACGCCGGAGTCCCCGCCGGTCCTGTGTACGACGCACCCAGCATTGCCGTGGACAAGCACTACCTTGCACGCGACATGATCCAGACCCACGAAGTGGTCATCGAAAACGAGCCCGAACTGATCCGCTTCCCGGGCGTCGTCCCGAAAATCCCCGGCCACGAGGGCCGCGTCAAATGGGTCGGGCCTGAACTGGGCCAGCACACCGAAGAGGTGCTGCAGGAACTCGCCGGCATGACCACTGACGAAATTGCCGGGCTCGGACTGCAGGAGGTGCGCTAAATGAAGGTGGAAATCACCGACGTCTTCCTGCGCGACGGGCTGCAGGACGAACCCGTCATCGTGTCCACAGCGCACAAGCTGGAAATTGCCGAAGCACTGGTGTCCGCCGGCGTGAAACGCATCGAGGCGGCCTCATTCGTCAATCCGAAGCGCGTGCCGCAGATGGCCGATGCCGCCGATGTCATCTCCACCCTGCCGGCTATTCAGGGCGTCACCTTTACGAGCCTGGCACTCAACGGCAAGGGCATTGAACGGGCCGTTACGGCCGGTGCTACGGACATCCAGGTGGTCACCTCCGCCAGCCAGGCGCACAGCAACGCCAACGCCGGGCAGGCCATCGAAGACGCCCTCGCCGGCATCGGCGAAGCAGTCTCCCGGTTCCCCGAAGTCCGCTTTTTCGCCGGCATCTCAACCGCCTTCACCTGCCCGTTCGAAGGCAGCATCGACCCCGGCTACCTGCTGCGCGTGGTCCGCGCCTTCAAGGACATGGGAATCTCCGACGTCGGGCTGGCGGATACGCTGGGCACAACCCCAACCGAGCAGGTGATGGCCAGCATGCGCTTTGTCCGCGACGCCGAACCTGACCTGACCTACTACCTCCACCTCCACAACGCCCACGGCCAGGCACTGGCTACGGCAAGCGCTGCCGTGGGGATCGGCGTCGTCCGTTTCGACGCCGCCCTGGGCGGCTACGGCGGCTGCCCGTTCGCGCCCGGCGCGCACGGCAATATCGCCACCGAGGAACTCGTCAGGCACCTGCACGCCGAGGGCCACGACACCGGCATCGACGAGGACCGACTCGCCGACGCCGTCCGGCTCGCCCGCGAAATCATCCTGCACTCCCCCGCCGCCGGCCTGCTGGACCCTGCCCGCTAGATCCCTTCGCGTCCAACATCAGGCCCAGCACCAGACAATCAGCAGCAAAATAACAATTCCTACTCACCGTTTTGGAGACGAAGATGTCTACAAGCCCACGCACCACGGAACTCCCCACCGACCCAACGGACACGGCCATGAACGAGACCTCCCCCGGCCCCGCCGGCGGCATCGAACATCCGGTAGCCCGCACGGTCGGCTCCCGGCCCGGGACCCACTACCCTGGCCGTTTAGGTTTCAGAATCGCCAGCATCCCCGCCCCTCTCTACCTCGTCCTCGCGGCCCTTGTCCTCACCGCCGCCCTCACAGGCAACCTGCCGGACACCATGGTGGTCGGCTTTGCCACCACCATCCTGCTCGGCGGCCTGTTCATCTGGATTGGGAACCTGTTCCCTGTGGTCCGCGACTTTGGGCTGCCGACCGTCCTGTGTACCTTCGCTCCCGCCACACTGGCTTTCCTCGGCCTGATGCCCGAGAACTTTGTCACCGTGGTGCAGAACTTCATCGACGGACACGGCTTCCTGGACTTCTTCGTCGTCGGCATCATTGCCGGCTCCATCCTTGGCATGCCACGCGCGCTCCTGCTCAAGGCAGGACCGCGTTTCGCGGTCCCCATCGTGGGTTGCCTCCTCGCTACATTCATCCTGGTCGGGCTCATCGCTGCCCTGACCGGCTTTGGGTTCATCGAAGGCATTCTCTTTATCGCTGCGCCCATCATGGCAGGCGGCCTTGGCGTCGGCGCCCTGCCGATGTCCGAGATGTATGCCTCCGCCACCGGCGGCGACTCCGCCACCTTCATGGGTGAGCTCATGTCCGCTGTTGTCATGGCCAATGTGGTATGCATCCTCATCGCAGGCATCTACAACGGACTGGGCAAGCGCAAGAAGCAGCTCTTCGTCGGCTTCAACGGTCACGGCCAGCTCCTGCGGATCAAGGGACGCTCCGACGAACTCACCCTGCCCCCAAAGCGGGACACCTCCTCCTTCATCGCCTTGGGCAAGGGCCTGCTCATCGCGGGAAGCCTCTTTGTCTTTGGCAACCTCGTCGCCGCGCTCCTTCCCGGACTGCACCCCTACGCCTGGGCTATCATCGCGGCCGCCGCCGTCAAGATCTTCGGGTTGCTCCCCCAGGACGTTGAAGAGTCCACGGCCGACTGGGGCGACATGATCGGCGCCGTCCTGGTTCCCGCACTACTGGTGGGCGTCAGCCTCACCTACATCGACATCACTGACGTGCTCGCCTCGCTGAGCAACCCGCTGTTCATCCTCCTGACCATCTGCACGGTCGTCATCGCGACCCTGACCTCCGGCATCCTTGGATGGCTGGTCAAGTTCAACTTCGTCGAAGCATCCATCACACCCGGCCTGGTGATGGCGGACACCGGCGGCAGCGGTGACGTGGCAGTCCTCAGCGCGGCCAACCGGATGCACCTGATGCCGTTCGCGGCCCTGACCAACCGCCTCGGCGGAGCGCTGGTCCTCTTCGTGACCTCGCTGATCGTCCCGTTCCTCGTCTAGCGGCATTTTCACTCAGCGCGGAATTACGACGGCGGTGCCCCGCACGTTCAACGGGGCACCGCCCTTTCACCCCACCTAAGGACCCCCATGACCTCCCACATCCTGGCCGTCGACGGCCGCAACCCCTCACTTTCGGACAATACGTGGATAGCTCCCACGGCCGTCGTCGTCGGCTCGGCAACCATCGGTGCCGGCACCGGAATCTATTACGGCGCCGTTGTGCGGGCGGACATGGAGGACATCAGCATCGGGGCTGGCAGCAACATCCAGGACTGCGCCGTTGTCCACGCCGACCCCGGCTACCCGGCACGGGTTGGCAGCCGGGTCAGCGTGGGGCACGGTGCCGTGCTGCACGGCTGCACCGTCGGCGACGGGACACTGATCGGCATGAATGCGACCGTCCTGAACGGCGCCGTCATCGGCGCCGGCTCCCTGATCGCAGCCAACGCACTGGTGCTTGAAGGCATGGAAGTGCCGCCGGGATCGCTCGTGGCAGGCGTCCCCGGAAAGGTGCGCCGCCCGCTCACACCCGAGGAAATTGAGCACTGCAGCCAGAACGCCGCCACCTACCTCGAACTCACCGGGAGGCATCGCGGCGCCGCGTCGCTGGTCCCCACCGCCAGCTAGAGCCTTGCCCGAACCCAGGAACGTGAAAGAAGCCATGACCAGCACCAGTACTGAACTTGTAGCCGACGGCAAGGCGCCCGTCCTCCCGGACGAGGGCCACGTCTCCGCGATTGTCGCCGACGTCGTGGCGGAACGCGCGCGCCACCTGTTTGGGCTGATGGGCAACGGCAATGCCCATCTCATCAGCCGGCTGACGCGCCGGGGTTTTCCCTTCACGTCGGCCCGGCACGAGTCCGCAACCGTGGCCATGGCGGATGCCTACCACCGGGCAACCGGAGACATAGCCGCCGCCACCACCACCTACGGCGCCGGCTTTACCAACGCATATACAACTCTCGCCGAGGCTCGGATGGCCCGGATCCCGCTGGTCCTAGTGGTCGGCGATGCTCCCTCCACCGGCCTCCGGCCGTTCGACATCGACCAGGCCAAGGCAGCCGAAGCGGCAGGAGTGGTAACACTGGTCGCCCGGCCGGGCAACGCCGCCGCTATCACGCACCGCGCGTTCGACCTCGCCTTGCAGACAGTCCAGCCCGTGGTCCTGGCCATTCCCTACGACCTCGCCACCGCCCCGCCGTCGGCCCCGGAACCGCTCGAACCCCTGCCGGTGAAGCCGGCGTGGCCCGCGGAACCCGATGATCTGGAACGTGTGGCGGCCTTGCTCGCTGCGTCGGAACGCCCGCTGATCCTGGGAGGCCGGGGCGTGCTGCTGGCCCGGGCTGTTGAACCGCTGCGCCAAGTTGGGGACCGGCTCGGCGCACTCTTCATGACATCAGTCATGGCGGCAAACGCTTTTGACAGCCCCTGGGACCTGGGGATCGCCGGCGGCTTTACCCGCAGCCACAGGCTGGATGTTGCACGCCGGGCGGATCTGGTTCTGGTGGTGGGAGCCAGCCTGAACATATTTCAGACGCGCTACGGAACGCTGTTCCCGGAAGGCACCAAAGTCATCCGGGTGGACAACGAACCGGACCCGGGACACCCCGCAGCGGACTACATCCGGGCGGACATCCGCCCGTTCATCGAGGGACTGCTGGAGCGGATCCCCACCGCCTCCTCTACCTGGCGGAGCCAGGTCCCGGACGTATCCGAGGCGGAGTTCCGGTCCTCCGTCCCGAGCGAAGACCCGGTGGAGTTCGGGCCGGACGGGCGCTTGAACCCGCGTGCCGTCGTCGCCGCGCTGGACCGCATCCTGCCAGCCGAACGCTCAGTTGTCATGGACGGCGGGCACTTCATCGGGTGGGCGCCCATGTACCTTTCCGTACCGGACCCGCACGCCATGATCCTGGTAGGAACCGCCTTCCAGTCCATCGGCCTGGGCTTCGGATCCGCGGCCGGCGTCTCGGTGGCCCGCCCCGAACGAACCACCGTCCTGGTCAGCGGCGACGGCGGCGGACTGATGGGCCTTGCCGATTTCGAGACCTTCCTCCGGGCCACGCGAAAGGGTGTGGTGGTGGTCCTCAACGACTCCGCCTACGGGGCAGAGCTTCACCAGTACGCCGCCAAGGGGCTCCACAACCAGGCGATGCTGATTGACGAAGTGGACTTCGCCGCCGTCGGACGTGCACTTGGCGCCCAGGGCACCAAAGCCCGCACACTGGCCGACCTGGCCCCGTTGCAGGAGTGGCTCGCGTCCCACGAGGAGGGCGTGTACGTCCTGGACGTAGCGATCTCCCAGAAAGTGGTGGCTGAGTTCATGGCTGAGTCCGTGGCAGCCAAAGGCTAGGGACGCCATAGGCTAGCCACATGCCGTCTCCTGACACCAACGGAAGCAACCGCACGCTCGAACGTACCGCCGCCATTCTCGATGCGGTTGGCCGGTCCGCCGCGTCAGCGAGCGAGCTGTCCCGGCGGACCGGCCTGTCGCTGTCGACCGCACACCGCCTGGCGCTGCAGCTCGCCGACTACGGCTTCCTCCGCCGAACCACGGATGGGTCCTTCCGGCTCGGTGACCGGTTTGTCCGCTCCGCGCTTGAGAACGCGGGCCTGCAGATCCTCAACGACCTGCGGGACCAAACCGGCGAGACTGCGCAGCTGTGGGTTCGGCGAGGCGATGAACGCGTCTGCCTGCTCAGTGCCGACAGCCGGCACGAACTCCGTGCCACCTTGCCTCCCGGATCCAAGCTATTGCTGCCCCAGGGGTCCAGCGGCCGGCTCCTGGCCGGCGAGGAGGACGCCATGGAGGAACTGGCGAGGACGGGCTGGATTGAATCGGTGGGGTCCCGCACGCCCGGGTTGGGTTCGGTCAGCGCTCCGGTGCGGACCGACGAAGGTATTGTCGCTGCCGTCTGCCTCGCCATGCCCCTGGCCCGGGTGACCGAATCCCCTGGCAAAGACTGCGGCGACGTGGTGGTCCAGGCAGCGCAACGGATCGCCGAGGCCATGGCGCGGCAAAACTAGCGGCTTGCCGCAACACCTGCCTCAGGCGTTTCGAACATTGCGGGCGACTCGAGTTGAGTTGAAAGCCCCCATGTTGTTACCGACATAACGTCGGTTATCGGCCTGGAAAGCACGGGAGTGGAAGTAGCCGCGAGAACTCCCGTTCCAGGAGGAAACAATCGACTCGTCCGCGGCCTGCGCCAGTTGCGTTAGCGGCCCCCGGTGGTGGTTAGCTCCATTTTCTGGGGAGGGTTCCCGTCTGGCCTCACTGGGAACGCTTGCAGCGACCTAGTTGTTGTCAGTCTCCATCGAGTATGCGGGCTTTCTCTCGGTCGAACTCCTCCGAAGTGAGGATTCCGTTGTCCTTGAGTTCACCAAGCTTTTTGAGGCTCTCGATCCTGGAGGTCCCGGAACCGGTGATGGCCGGGGCCGTGTCCGGAGCCGGGGCCGCGGTTGGTTCCGGGCTCTCGCTCCTCCTCATAAGTGCTGTAATCATCGAACTCCAGGCTCGGGCCTCGCGACTTGTCTTCTCATGGGCGAAGCCGCCCCGATTCGTTTGACCCTTCAGGAAATTGACGTCGAGAATTGGGGTCTGCGGATCGTCCAGCTCAACGCGTAGGCTGATGCTTTTCACGACGTCTGTCGACTTATTCTTGGCGCCAAGGCCGCCGATGATCGCGCCTGTGGAGCCGGCCAAAGCGTTGCCAACGACGGCAGCTCCGATTTGGCGACCACGGTGGGCGTGCTCTATCGAACGTTGATCCTCGTAAACGGAAACCGACAGAATCTTCGTGGCATCGACGAACTTCGAGGCAAAGGACGGATTCAGCGCGTAAGCGAGCCGGCAAGACTCCGTTGTATCGACCGCAAGAAAAATGGATTCGCTAGTATATAAACGCGTCGCTGTGAACCCGCGCTTAGACATGTCCTTATGAAATCTGATCAGCGATTCCTTTCGCGCGGCCTTGTCTTTCGACTTCTCAACGAAGCCCCAAATCATCAGAGCCAAGAGGCCCCCGATTACAACAATGGTCCAAAAGGCTTCCACGCGTCTGCTCTCTGTCGCACCAGTACGCCTGCAATGGCGCACGATTCACGAGAATTACATCACAGCGGTTTGCAAAAGTCCTGCTCGCGGACGCCATGTGCATTAGGTGTTCTGACAGTCTGTTATTGGTGCACCCTACGGCGCAGGGCAGTTCGTTGGTTGCGGTAGACGGAGGGCAACAACTCCGGGAGACGACCAAGGGCCGCAGACCGTGAGTCGTTCTGATCCCCGAGACGGTATTTGCCATGCTGGCAACTCCTATTCGGGTCCAACTGTAGTGAGACGAAAGCACCATTGACCTGGCCTCTGGTTTCTGCCAAAAGGCCAATTCGGCATGTAGGGCAAGAAGAATCAATGACCCCCGACGAACTAGCGAGACGTTCAACCGACATAGCCGAATCAGCCACCCATGCGGCGTGGTGGTCCGCAGCGGGAGCGATCGCGACCGCGGTATTGACTCTGGGCCTGCTCGTCGGCGCCATTTGCCGCTTGGCACACAGCCAAGGCGTCTCTGAGGCAGGCACGGGAGGCTCAGCTCCAGATCAAGCTCGACAGCATCGAGCAAACGCGCCCGTTTGTCTTTGCCCGTATTGTGCCAGGGATCGGTGGGTGAGCACCTGGGATCTGGTGGTGAGTAACTCAGGAAAATCCAGCGCCTTAGACCTCACCATCGACACTGATGATTGGCCGGAGAACGACGATCTGATCGTCAGCGCCCTGAAGACAATGTTTCCATAAAACAGACGCTGCCCCCAGGAGTAAGTTTGCGGTCGTTCTGGCGCATAGACCCTACTCCCGGCAGCAAAAGGTCTGATGGCGGACCCGATGTTGACGGGATGCCGAGGACTGCCACTTTGACGCCGACCGTATAGCTGCTGTCCCGTTGAGGTGCTCCAATGCGCAATCGATTATCCGGCCGCGAAAGCCTGCAAGCTCCATGGGCGTACTAGATCCATCTACGCTTTCAGCTTGGCAGTGTCACGACTACATCTAGGGTCGACAGTGCTAAGCCTTAGAGCCCCGCCACGAATTGTTCCATGGTGCGTTTGGTTTCCATGACGCCTTCGCGGGACAGGTGGCGGAATGCGGCGGTCACGGCGTCGGCGAGGTCGAAGTCCCGGTGGACTAGCCATTGGGCTTGGAGCCCGTCCCAAATTGTGACTGTCTCGCCGCCGAACCGCTCGGGGTCGACGTCGGGATGGGCGAGGCCGTTGTCCTGGCGGATGCGTTGGCAGCATAGGCCAAGGACAGGCAGTAGTGCTCTGCAATGTGCTCATGTTCCGGATGAGTCGGGTCGGAAGCGCGCGCCAACACTTCCGTGAATAGCCGTAGCCGTTTTGGTTCGCCTACCTTGGCCGACAACGCTCTGATCGCGATCATGGTCCCTGTCGGGGAGTCGCGTAAGCCGCGTCGCATGTAATGGGCAGAATCGACGTCGCCTTGAAGGTCATAGTGGGAGGATCCCTAGGATTCTCTACTTCCCGTGGATAGTATCTGGGACAGGACGCCACCCTACGCGAGGGTCAGTGAGAATGTGATCGAAGCAGTTGCTGCCGTAATGGGCCGGAACAATGTCACTATATTCGGCCGGGATGATGGGCCTGTGATGATGTTTGCCCACGGTTTTGGCTGCGATCAGGCTATGTGGCGGAAGCTGCTGCCCTATTTCGTTGACGATTACCGGCTGGTGCTTTTTGATCATGTTGGTGCAGGACACTCCGACATCAGCGCCTATGACTGGGAGAAGTACGGGTCCCTGGATGGGTACGCGTCGGATCTGCTGGAGATTTGCGCCGCCCTTGAACTTGAGAACGTCATCTTGGTGGGCCACAGTGTCAGCACGATGATCGCCGTGATCGCCGCAGTGCAGGACCCCAACCGTTTCTCCCACCTGGTCCTGCTTGCTCCTTCACCCCGTCATACGGATGACCCGTACGACGGCTACGTGGGCGGGTTTTCGCGGGAAGACATCGAGGGCCTGCTGGCATCTCTGGACAGCAACTATTTCGCCTGGGCCGCGGCCTTGGCGCCCATGGTTATGGGCAACCCGCAGGAGCCGGAATTAGCGGAGGACCTGCGTGTCAGCTTCTGCCGGACAAATCCGCCCATCGCACGGCACTTCGCCGGGGTAACTTTCTTTTCCGACACCCGCCCTGAACTGAAGAAGTTGCGCACCAGCTGCCTGATTCTGCAGTGCTCCGACGATCGGCTTGCCCCGCCGGAAGTGGGCGCCTACCTGCACAAGAATCTGGATCACAGCACCCTGGTGCAGCTTCAGGCCACCGGGCACTGCCCCCACGTCAGCGCTCCGGAGGAAACGGCCCGGGCGATTCTGCACTACCTCGACACCCGCTCGTGACAGGCGCCGCCGGCCCCTCCCCCGCTCGACTTTGAAGCCTTCTGTCATCAAGCACCCTGCGGGTGCCTGACAACAGATGATGATAGGGCCTCCGAGCTCGTTCAGCGCGCCGGCACCGGTGTTCCAAAAGCCTCGTTGCCCGTGACTACGGGATCAGCCGGGAGACCGTCTACCAGTACCTCCGGAACGCAAAGCTGGAATCAGCGTTTCCCTGCCGGGACGGTCGTCATGCCATATCTGCACGTCGCCGTAGCTTGACGGAATATCCGTTATCGGCGTTCTAGAAGTCCCTCAAAAGCCCGGGGGAAAAACCCCATCTGCGCGACTGTTCAGTACGCTGCGGCGCACCAATGAGTCGGCTGCATTTCCCGCGTCGGCGACACGGCATTTGCAGCCTGGCGCGCTTCATTGCGGCCGGGCTCAGCGCTGCCAGAACCTCCGCAGCGCTAATCCGGGCAACGCCGCGATGATGATTGCGGCCAGTGTGAGCAGGGTGCCGAATATGGTTTGCGGATAGATGGCGCTGCCCGCCACCGGCAGCAGCCAGTCCATGAGCAGTGCTCCGATCAGCTGGCCGGCGATCATGCCCAGCGCAGTCAGGAGCACGCCGATATGCCGGATCAGCAGCGCGCTTAGAACCAGGTTGATGCAGCCCAGCGCCCCTCCGGTGTAGAGCCACAACTCGGCCGGCAGCGTGGGCAGCCCTCCGGCAACGGCCAGCTTCAGGATCCAGATCAGGGCCAGCGCGAGGCTGCCAATCAGATAGTTGATCAGGGTGCCGGGAATTGGCGACCGGACCTGTGCCGCGATCCTGCCATTCACGGCGTGCTGGAAGGGCATCAGGATCCCGCCCAGGGCAACCAGCGCGAGCGGGACCAGCATGGTGATGGGCTCAGACTCGCCGGAGAGCCGAGGCGACACCGCCCAAAACACCGCGCCCACTGTGAGTAGTACAGCGAGCACTCGCAGCCCGGTAATTGCCCGTTTGCCGCCGGGACCGAGTCCGAGCCGGTCCACGGCCAGTCCGCTGATTGTCTGGCCGGTCACCACCGCCACCGTATAGATGGCAATTCCGACGCCTGCGACGAAGCTGGTCTGCGCAAAGATGAAGTAGGCGCCGATGATGCCGGCGCCATGGAAGTACCAGGGAATGGTGCGCTGGCGGGTGGTGGAGAGGAGTTTCACGAACGCGGCACGGCCGCTGGGAAGGACCAGCGTGGCAGCGGCCATGATCAGGGCCGCACCGCCGAAGCTGAACAACCCTGCCAGCAGTGAATCCTGCAGCCGGTGCCCCAGCTCGCCGTTGATTCGGGCCTGCAGGGGCAGGGTGAGGCCTGCGATAACGGCGAGCGGAATGCCTGCGGCCAGCAGGCGGGCTGGCGATCGGAGCTGCGGAGCGGTTGGGGCACTGACAACCGACGGCACTTTAGAAGCCCGCCTGGAAGGCGATGGCGAGTCCCGGCGTGGTCGGTGTCGGCGTGCTCCCTTGCCGGACCAGAACAATCTGGAATCCTGCGCGGTGGCGGTTGTGCAGCATGATCAAGGTGTACTCCGGAGGCAGGTGCGATGGATTATCCGCGCGATTGGCGGGGTTCTGCTGCGGCTCCGTACTCAGCAGGACTAGGCAACCGCCCTTTAGCGGTGAACTGCCATTTTTGCGATGGGGTTGACCAGTTGGTGCGGGGGCTGTTTCCTGAGTAAAGCTCACAGCTTTGCAATCGAGCAAGTAAAACACGTTCTACAGCGCGCTGGCAACCGATTGCCACGACGACGCACTTCATCTTTTGGGCAGCATGCAGTGGCAATCGGTTGCGAAAGTGTGGGCCTGATTGGACGGCCTCGGGGCCACTGCTGCGCGCCGAGACTCCGCACCCCTGTGTTGGTGTGTAGCCGGCGCGTCCCACTCGCACCCTGCCCCGGAAGAGGACCTCCATGGCCGCCCGCCAAACCCCAGCCCAGCCTCGACGCCCGCCCGATGGACAGCAAGGCAGCGGTGGCTGGACCTGTACGACCAGCTCCGCCGGGCCGCACCGAGCTCTGCCTCCGCTACCTCATTTGCGGGACAACCCGACGTCATTCGAACTTGCCGCCTGGGCGACCGCGCTGCAGGAGTTGGCGGAGTCCACGCCGCTCGGGTCCCGGTGGTGCTGGTCAGCAACCCCCCTCAGCCGAGCGTCTACGCTCTGTGAGGCAACCGGCCATCATCGGCGCCCGCGACGACCCTGGAAACCACCCTCTCGCCGCAACCGCGATGGGTACCCTGGTCCAGGGCCTGACCCGCAATGGCGTGTGGGTGGAGTTCGTCAAAAATTGCCTGGTCTTCACGGGGGAGGACTCCCCCATCGCCAACCTATGCTCTCCGTCATGGGCGCCATCACCGAATCCGAACGCTCCCTCATCAGGGAACGCCAAGGGGAAGGCATCGCCCTGGCTAAGCAGCGCAGCGCCTACAAAGGCCGGAAAAAGACCCTCACCCCGGACCGGGCAGCCAAAATGGTCCAGCCCGCCGAAAGCGGGGTTCCGAAATCTGTTCTTGCCCGTGACTACGGGATCAGCAGGGAGACCGTCTACCAGTACCTGCGCCAAGCCAAACTGGAGTGAAGCGCTCCCCTGCCGGGGTACATCCATATGCTTTTGCCCGATTGGCCATAGCTTGACGAAAGGCCGGTTATCGGCGCTTCGAAATGGGCAGGGGAGTGCGCCCAAAAGGGGCTGTGCCGGACCGAGCGGACGCCCGTTTCACTTTGGCTAATGAGCGCACTTTCCTGGCTGGCTTCCGCCGCGTGGGGCCGGGCGCCGCAGCTAATTCCGGCCCCAAGCGGCGGCGTGGTTAGTTGGTGCGGGCAGGCTCATTGGAGGTGTCGACGGTTCGCCGGTCAAAGACGAGTGCTCCGACTTCCTGTTGGGCCTGGTTTCGGATGGAAAGGTCCATGCCTGAGCGGTCCCGGACCAAGGAGACGGCCGCGAGGGAGACAAGGGTCATCCCGACGAGGTACAGGGAAACGGCTTCGGTTCCGCCTGTGGCCTGGACGAGGGCGGTGGCGATTGTCGGGGCGAATGCGCCGCCGAGGATCGCACCGAGGGCGTAGGAGATGGAGACGCCGGAGAAACGTACCGAGGCTGGGAACATTTCGGAGTACAGGGCAGCCTGCGGCCCGTACGCCAGTCCCAGGCCCACGGTGAATATGGTCATGGCCAGGTAGAGCATCGCCAGGTCGCCTGTGTTGATGAGCCAGAAGAGCGGGAAGCAGGCCAGTAGTTGGGCGCTGAATCCTATGAAGTAGGTTCGCTTGCGGCCTATTTTGTCCGAGAGGTATCCGGCGAGGTAGGTGAAGCCGAGCCAGATGGCGGCACCGTAAGTGACGGCGAGGAGCACGTCAGTGCGTTCGTGACCGACCGCGGGGCCGGAGGCGTAGCTGGGGATGAAGCCGCCGGTGGCCATATACCCTGCTGCGTTGTTTCCCGCGAAGATCAGGGCGGCGATGACCACGAGCAGTCCATGACGGCGGAACAGTTCCACGATCGGTGTCTTGGGTTGTTTTTTCGCTGCGGCGATTTCCTCGAAGACGGGGGATTCGTCCACCGCGCGGCGGACGAAGTAGCCCACGACAATGAGAACGATGCTCAGCAGGAAGGGCACACGCCATCCCCACTCGAGGAAGGCCGCTCCGGGTGAAATTACGCCGGTCATGAGCGCTGTGATGCCGGTGGCCAGCAGCAGCCCCAGCGGGACGCCGAGTTGGGGGAAGGCCCCGGCCCGTCCGCGACGGTTGCTGGGGGCGTGTTCAACTGCCATCAGGACCGCGCCGCCCCACTCGCCGCCTGCGGAGATGCCTTGCAGGATCCTCAGCAGCAGGAGCATGACCGGGGCGATAACGCCAGCGGTCGCATAGGTCGGTAGGATGCCGATCAGCGTGGTTGCCGCGCCCATCAGGATGAGTGTCAGCACGAGCATGGCCCGGCGGCCTATTCTGTCGCCGTAGTGGCCGGCCAGGAAAGCTCCGAGGGGCCGGAAGAGGAAGCTGATGCCCACGGACGCGAAGGACAACAGCAGACCGATGGATTCGCCGGCCGGTTCGAAGAACAGTTGTGCGAATACCAGGCCGGCGGCGGTGGCGTAGATGAAGAAGTCGTACCATTCGACGGTGGTGCCGATGACGGTAGCGAAGGCGACGCGACGTTGGTTCGCCTTCGAACTGTGGTGGGACGTGCTCATGATTCTCCAGATGGTGTGAGCGGTGTGACCCCGGGGGAACCCCTGGGGGGTTGGACGGTGCTGCGGACTTGTCGGTGGGGCCTGAAGGGTTTGGTCAGGCGGGTACCGGAATCACCGGAGTGCTGGTGGTGGTGCCGGTCGTGATGCCGGCACCACCCGCGGTTCAGGGCTCCAGTGGGTTAGGTGTTGGCCGGGACTGATGGCGTGGGGGCTGAAGGCGCAGTGTCCGCGCTAGAAAGTGCAGAGGATGAGAGCTCCTCCGGCTGCCGCCGCTGTAGGAGGGGTTCGAAGAACGCGGCCAGCTCGGCGGTCGCCGTGAGCGGCAGGACGTTTGCCACGTACTGGTCCGGGCGCACGATCACGACGACGCCGTTGTGGTCCACGCCGCGCAGGTCGAAGATGTCCGCGTTCGGGTCTGTTGCGTAAATCTTTTCGTAATTCGTGAGCTGGAACGGGCCGACCTGGGGTTTGAACACTGCCGGAATGGCGGTGATGTCGACGCTTGTGTGGTCCTGCTGGTAGATCACTTTCACATCAAACCAGGCGTCGGGGTCGGCGCCGACAGGCGTGGCGGCGAGCGGGGATTCCGGTGAGTTTGCGATCCACTCGGCGAACTGTTCGGTGGGCGAAGTGGTTCCGGCCTGCGGCGTTTGGGGCGTCGCCGGGCCGGCGAAGATGTAGATGCGCCACCGGCCGTCGGCCGTGGCGTGGTGGCCGAGGTGTACCGGGTTGGCGTCGGCGACCCGCACGGCGGGGGCGGACTTGAAGCGCTTGCCGATCGGAAACCCGGTAGCCAGGTGCTGGTGTTCAGAGGCAGCAACGAGCACTGAGGGGCCGTACTGGGTCATGAAGCCGGCGGGGAATTCGGCGGTGCGGACGTAGAAGTCCTCCAGGTCGGAGGGGTTTTCGAAGTCCTCCGGTTTCTTCGCCATGAGTGTGGACCACTTTTTGTCGAAGTCGATGAGGTTCTGCGCGACCACCTGGCGTTCGGCTGAGTAGGTGGACAGCAGGCTTTCGGGGCTGCGGCCTTCCAGGACGTGGCCGAGCTTCCACGCCAGGTTGAAGCCGTCCTGCATGGAGACGTTCATGCCTTGGCCGGCCTTGGCGCTGTGGGTGTGGCAGGCGTCGCCGGTGATGAACACGCGCGGTGTGCGGGTGCCGCGGTCCTCCGGCAGGACGTCATCGAAGCGGTCTGTGAGGCGGTGGCCGACCTCGTACACGCTGTGCCAGGCGACGTTGCGGACATCGAGGGTGTAGGGGTGGAGGATGGCGTTGGCCTTGTCAATGATCTCCTCGATGGAAGTGCTGCGCACCGCGCCCTTGTTGTTGGGGTCCACCTCGCCCAGGTCAACGTACATTCTGAAGAGGTGGCCGCCTTCGCGAGGGATCAGAAGGATGCTGCCGCCTGTACCGGATTGGATTGCGCATTTGAGGCGGATATCTGGGAAGTCTGTGACCGCCAGGACATCCATGACGCCCCAAGCGTGGTTGGCCTGGTCTCCGGCAAGGGTGCAGCCGATCGACTCCCGCACCTTGCTGCGTGCGCCGTCCGCACCCACAACGTATTTGGCCCGGACAGTGCGCTCCTGCCCCTCGTGGGGACCCGAGCTGTGGAGAAGCGTCACGGTGACCGGGTACTCCCCCTCGTCCTCGACGTTGACGGAACGGAACTCGAAGCCATAGTCGGGTGACATGCGTGCGGGCGAGTTGGCCATGAACTCGGCGAAGTAGTCCAGTACGCGGGCTTGGTTAACGACGAGGTGGGGGAACTCACTGATTTCGGCGGGGTCATCCGGGGTGCGGGCAGTGCGGATGATACGGGAGGGGTCCGTGGGGTCCGGTTTCCAGAACGCCGTCTCGGTTATCCGGTAGGCCTCGGCGATGATCCTCTCGGCAAACCCGAAGGCCTGAAAGGTCTCGACTGTGCGGGTCTGGATTCCATCGGCCTGTCCAATGGCCAGCCTTCCGGGCCGGCGCTCCACGATGCGTGTGGTGACATTTGAGAACTGGGACAATTGCGCGGCCGCGAGCATGCCGGCAGGGCCTGCGCCGACAATCAGGACATCGACCTCTTCCGGAAGTTCAGCCGGCCTGTTAATGCCGACTCCTGCCGCCGGCTGGACCCTTGGGTCCCCGGATACATAACCGTGATGGTGAAACTGCACGGATTCCTCACTTCGTTGTAAGCGGTTGGCGTCGAAGCTCCTCAGAACTGGACGCTGGTATCTGATATTTGATTGGTCCGCACCCGCCAAGGCGGTGCCGACTCTCACGGGATCTGTCCCCTGTTACGGCTACTGCGCGGCTCCACCGAGGACAGGCTCCGAACCAAACACCGTCGGGCGGCGGGCATGGAACCCGCGAACCCCGGAACAAATCCCATGGCGATGCCCCAGTTCAATGACTGCGGTCGACCGCGGTACTCGTCAAGGTGCAGGTGAACCAGATGAACGTTCGGGTGTGCAAGGGGAAAATCAGCGGCTATCCGGATTCAAGGTGCCCTCAAGTCCTAGGAACGAGGCGGGTGGTGTTGTAGAAGCTTCCGCAACAGTTCAGTAAGGATGGTTGCCTCGGTCCTTGTGAGGCCATCTGCCCAATCGCTTTCACGCAGGCTGTTCTTGCGCGCGAGCTCTGTTACGCGTTCCTCCCCCAGTGGGGTGAGCCGAACAATTGTTTTGCGCTTATCTAGCGTGTCTGCCTCTCGGCTCACCAGCCCATACTTTTCCAGGGTGTTAAGCAGGCTCGACATAGAAGCGGTTGAAACGCTCGACAGCCTTGCTAGCTCATTGGGATACCCTGCTCCAACAGCTCGAATTGTGAACAGAAGCCTGAAAGCAGAAAAACTGAGGCCCTCAGGGCGATGGACATGGACTTCGAGGTCGGTCGTGATCCTGTTAGCCAGACGTATCAGGTTGAAGCAAACAGCCATGGCGGCGGCATCGTACTCGGGAAACAACTCTTTCGTGGAGTCGTTCGCGAGCTTTTCGAATGCGCTGCCACTGACTTTTACATTCCTATGGGTTGCCGACTCGGTCATCGTTTGGATCGCAGCTCCTCTAGCGATTCATGCTCCTGCATAGCCCGGGAGTTCCTCTCTGCAAAGTGGCGTTCCTCGTTGTGTCACTCGGTAGTCCACGATGTTTTTACACGCAGCCATGTCGCGGCTGCTTCTTCCTCAGTTTATTAGAAGTCTAATCATTCTGCAATGCCCGCTTCCTTTATTCCGGGCAGAAAGCTCGGGTTGCTCCGCCCGATACCTTTACCTTAGGCGCTGTCTGAGAAAACCGAAGCTAGAACAGGGCGTGCAGGTATAGATAGAAATCTAGCTATCGCTTCGGTGTGGCTGCTCCGCTGAGTTGGTCCCTCTTGATCCGGTGCCGGCTGCAATCTGCGACCCGCAGTCGACGGCGTCCCGGTCGAGGCCCGCCTCGCCCGAGCTGCAGCACGACGCACACGTCCACGTCCACGTCCACGTCACGACGAAAGGTACGAAACCCGAGACCGAGACTGGACCGCGCCGGCGGAAGGAATGCGTGTTTCCGCAGGTCAGCTGCAGGTCGCAGTGCCTTGCTTGCCAGTCGTGCGTAGTGGGTGTGGTGCGTAATGGCACGGCTTAGCAACGGCATCTCTCAATACACGCTGGCGCTACTTTGTGTTGGCTTCGAGCTGGGCCCGTTTCGGGTGGTCCGGGCAGAGCATCAGTGCCCGGACCACTTCGGCGGCCTGATTTTCGCTGAGCGGACCGTCAACGTAGTGCCCGGCTGTTGCGGCACATACCGTGTACAGGAACCGTGCTCCTCGTGGGTCGTCCGTGTAGCCGTCGTTGGCTTGCACTTCTTCCAGCGATGGCGTGCCGCCGACTTCGATCGGCATGCAGGTTTCAAAAGCCTGGGACCAGGCCGCTCTGTAATCTGTAATCCGTTCAAGGCTGCCGTCGGCCGTCGTGCAAGCAAGCGTGTAAGTAATGCCCGCCTCTGGCGCCTCTGACGCCGGCGGTGCCTCTGCCAAGACTGGTGCCTCTGTTGGAGCTGCAGAAGGTGTCATCGCTGAGGTTTCTCCACGGCAGATGTCGATGACCTTTTGGCCTTCCGCCGCGAAATCATCCAGTTTTTGGTGGTAGTCGGTGCCGTTCTCAACAGCGGACACCAACTTGTCGAGGGGTTGCCGCATACCAGCAATCGGTTCCCGGAGATCCTCGGTTGCGGTGCGGGCTACCTCGTCAAGTTCTTCGGACAGCCCTTTCGCCTTTTCGCCATTGGCAGCGTTCAGTTCGTCAACTGTACGCAGGAATTCGCCGGACCTCGTCACCAGGCCACCGTCGTCGCCGATGAGGACAGCGCAGCTGACATTAGGAGCGACGACAAGGTTCTGGCGTGGATGTCATTTCCGCATTCGTGCCAGGCGTGCCGCAGGAGGTCAGCAACAGAAGGAAAACAGGGAGGAGAGTTGACCGTCGCATCAGGTGTCCTTGGGTAGAGTGCAGGGCGCAAATAGCTGTTGCCCCTGGCGCAAAACCTGTCCCCCGACGCAAAGCAGTGACATCATATTAGCTCGCCGGCTAGGGAGCGTCTCGACCGCCCAGGGACGTTATTCCGAACGCCATCACCGCGCCGCTGCGGTGCTTCGAAGGGGCACTTCGGCCGACTACGCTCGACCAGGATGCCGCAGCACAGCGGACAGCCGGCTGGTACATCATCGATGTAATCAGCGCACGAAGGCCGGAACGTAGGAGTCGTTGAAGGGTTCGAACCAGTCCTGGAGATCCATTGGGGCGAGGCCGAGCTGGGTGTTCAGTTCGACGTCGCCTTTGAATCCGTCCATCGCAATCTGGTAGAGCATTTCGTTGTTCGTGTCTTCGAGCGTGTGCTCTTCAATCCGGTTGCGCCCGCCGTCTGTGCCACGCATCGAGCACAACACGGCCATGCGGTGATTCCAGCGTCGCGGTGAGCGGTGCGTTCTGCACAGCATCGCTCGGGCTGGTGTGAACGGCCGGAAGCTTCAGCACGTCGATCGCCTGAGTCGGAACGCCGCGCAGCACCAGGCCCTGCAGCGCCACGTCGGTGAGGGGCATGTGGGCACACGGATGTTGCCCTTCCCATTCGATCAAGCTGGGCAGCGCGCCTGCGCATTCAGTGCGGCCGTCGTCGCGGACTGTGATTCGCCACTTCAACAGTCCGTGAGGGGTTTCCCGCTGCGCTGCCTGCACCTCGCCGGGGTTGAGGGCGAAGTTGGCAAGGTCTAGACGCAGCATCTCGATCTTGCGCGTGCGTGCCACTGCGTGCACTAGGCGAGGTGATTCGCGAACAGCCTCGCGCACCTCGGGGTGGTCGAGCCCGAACCAGCGCGGCCTCCCTGGCCCCGGCGCGTCAGGGTCGATCGCGATGACCTCGAGGTAGCAGTCGGGGAAGCTCTCGCTGCTGATGGCAATAACTTGGTTGTGAGTACCCATCAACGCGTGCTTGCCACCACCGGAGGGCTGAACGCCGAACGTTGCCACGCACCAGGCCGAGCCCTGTTCCAGCGAATCGGCGGCGATGACCAAGTGATCGATAACGGCGTTCACAACTCAACCGTACCGCTCGCGGCGTTCTACAGATCGGCCCGGTGTCCCTGCCGGCGACTCGCCAACAGCGCCCGGTACTCCTAAAGCTGTCCCCAAGGAGCAAGTGACTGGTGAGCAACTAGCTCTGATTGGTCTACAGCCGGTGCAACGGGCGGCCAGTGGAATTCCCAAATCCGTCCTCGCCAGCGACTACGGCTCAGCCGGGAAACGGTCTATCAACATACCTCCGCCAAAGCCAAGCTGGCGTGACGCCCTCCCCCTGCCGGCCCAGCCGCTGACACAACAGCAACCACACCGGCATGACGGAATCATGGGTTCGGGGTCGGAAAACAGCTGAAAGTGGTGATGAAAGCCGCCGAAGGATCGGGGATGTCATCGGTGGGCTTTCTCGATAGCACCTTGGACAACGGCCCACCGCCCCGAAAGTGCTCGCAACGAGGTCCGGCAGCCGATCCCCCAGGGGTATCGCCGGGCCTGAGCGGGTGACTGGGGCAAGTACATGTGCGCCGCCTAGAAACCGACCGTGGGTGTGGCCCTAAAGGCGTTAACAGCCCTATCTGCGATAACTTGGGCGTCACTTCCGGAATCAAGGATCGTATTCCGAGCTGATCCGGAATCGACCATGACGGCCGTAACGGCGAGGCTGTCCGAAGCCTCGGTGGTCAACAGAGCGTCCACCTGCGCCGAGAAGCAGGAGTCACTTGACTTGGAGGGAACGTCCATGGCCACCACGTGGTTGTTTGAGACGAAGTTGCCGACCCCCGCCATCAGCCGGATGATGACAGGCGTCGCACCCGTCGGCCGGATGCTCTGGGAGTCGATGATCTCGGAGAAGTGGTTGCCGACGACAGAGTTGTTGCTGCCGCTGACACAGAGAAGTCCGTTGAGGTCATTCAGTCCGTTGTCGACTCCCAGGAAGGGCGCCCAGGGCTCATGGTCACGCAAGAAGTGATTCGTGGCCACGAGATTTTCCGAGCTATTCGCTGCGAGGATCAGCATCCCAGGGTAAAACGAATGCAAACGGTTGTTGGTGACGCTTGAACGCGTGACGCCGTCGAGATGGACGCTGCTCGCACCGCGGGGGAAGACGTTGTTCGCGGTTATCAGGAGCCCACCATGGTTCTCGGCGTAGATCGCGTGACCCTTGAAGCCTGCTCCGACCATGTTGTCGGTGATCTTTGATGCCTGTCCCCACCCACGCAATTCGATGCAGCTTCCGCATTCAGCGATGAAGTTGTCGTGAACTGAAAGCGCGTCCGCGTTGTAGATAGTGAGAGCGTTCTCAAGGTAGACGAACCCCATGCCGGTTACACGGAATGAGTCATTGGCGTTCGCGACATAGATACCGGTCTTGCCGTTGACGTAGGTGTTCTCCGGATGCATCCCCGAGCCATCCGAGTTGAAGTGCAACCCGTCGATGCAGAAGTTGGAGAACTCGACCGAGCTGATCCGCGGGCTCCCGCTTCGCTCCACGTAGAAAGCGGCTCCTTTAGATTCCTCCCCGTCTCCGCCGAGGGGAAGGTCGACGATGATGCGACTCCCTCCGGGCCACAGCTCATGCAAGTCGGGCCATTCGTCTTCGGGAACGTTGAACCGGATGCTCGAGGACGTGAAGCCGTGTCCCGAGCCTTGGATCCTGAGGAAGCTGACGTCGATCACCACCTGCGTACGAAGGTGGTAGTCCCCGGGCGGAATGTAGATCACGGCGCCGGGCTTTCCCCCGTTGTTCGCATCGGTGACGGTCTGCCGGTCCTTGATGTCAGCGATGATGCTGTTGATTACTTCACCGACGTCCTTGGACGGATTGCCGACGGGCCACGCGGTCACGTCGTAGTAGTTGTTGCTTGACATAGGCTTTTCCCTTTGTGTTGTGGCCTGCGGTTAGGTGAGTGCTGAGACCGCGAGCTTCAGTATTGTTGCTGAGCCTCCCTCAACCGACAGCCAGTTCTCCGGGTTTTCGGTTTCGGGGAAGATGAGATCAGTCAGGACGACCTTGCCGCCTTGGACGAATACTTCGACCGAGCAGTGGTCCACGACGATGAGTAATTTGAGCACACCGTTTTCGAGGTCAACTGGTGCTGACTCGACCGAAGCGAATTTCCCGTGGAAGCAGGTGTTTCCTGATTGTCTGCGGTCCAGGATGAGTTGGGCGCTGGTTGTGTTGTAGCTAAGAATGGTGCCCTCGCTCCCGTCACTGCTTCCGAAGAGCCGGAAATCAAGACGTTCGGCGCTTCCGGGCAGTATCTCCGTCTCGATGATTTGGGCGCTACCGGGTACCGCATCCGGCAATCGGAGGGCTGAACTTCGCAGCTCAAAGGTGTCTGCGTTCATTTGGTCCTTGGCAGTAGGCAACTCTTCTCCTGCGCAGAGTTCGGTCAGGACAGGTTGCTGGATCAGACGGGCGGAGCCGTTGACTGCTGTGAGCCGCACTTCGCGGGCGAGGGTCATCGAGGACCGCCAGGGGGCGGTGGGCAGCTCGTTGGCGTAGTCCCAGTTGTTCATCCAGCCGATGATGATGCGCCGGTCATCAGGGGCGTTGCTAAAGGATACGGAGGCGTAGCAGTCGCGTCCCCAGTCCAGCCACAGGCATTGCTGCAAGGCTGCAGAGCCCGCCTGGGGGTCGGGGAGGGCGGCCAGTCCTGCTGGTGCCGCTAGTGAACCGGCGTCCGGGAGGAACCGGGCGCCGTCGAAGTGCCCGATGAAGTACTGGCCGCCGGAACCTCCTGCCACTGCGCCGGGGTTAATGTTTACGATCAGTACCCATTTGATGTTGTCCGGGTCCCCGTTCACCGCCAGGGGAAAGAGATCGGGGCACTCCCATTCGCCGGCGTCGGCGTTGGCCGGGCCGAACTCGCTCAGAAACTCCCAGGATTTGAGGTCTTCCGAACGATAGAAGACCACCTTTTGGTGCTGCGCTTCGACGGCGACCATGACCCAGCAGGCACCTTGGTCCCCTTGATAGCGGAATACTTTGGGATCGCGGAAGTTCGCGGAGTTTCTGGTGAGGACAGGGTTTCCTTCGTATTTTCGCCACGTCATTCCTGCGTCTGTGCTGTAGGCCAGAGACTGGGCCTGCGTGCCGCTATGTTCGGCCGCGGCTTTGTAGGCACTGGTGTAAATAGCTACGAGAGCAGGTTCGTTTGCCGTGCCGAAACCGGACGTGTTGCCGTGGTCGACTACGACACTCCCTGAGAAGATGTCCTCTGTCTCGTCGCAGGCAATGGCAACGGGGTGTTCCGTCCAGTGCAGCAAATCACGGGAGGTGGCATGGCCCCAGGACATGTTGCCCCAGACGTTGCCGTACGGGTTGTTCTGGAAGAAGAGGTGGTACAGGCCGTCGTAGAAAACCAGGCCATTGGGATCGTTCAGCCAGGTATCCCTTGCCGTGAAGTGGACGGCGGGCCGGAACCTGGAGGTTCCGGCCGGGGCTGTTTCCGGGCGTGCGGCATCAAGGCGACTGGACATGTCTGGCGTTCCTCTTGGAAGTGGAAGGGGCTGGCTGCCTATTGCCGGGGAGCCGTGATGGAATCGCGGCGCACGAGGGGGCAGCTCAGAATGGTCGGGTGAAGTGCCATGAGGGAGAGGTCGGTCTTCCCCTCGACGGCGTCAATCAGGTGCTCGGTGGCCCAAGCACCCATCTCGTAGTGAGGCAGGGCCACGGTGGTGAGGCCTGGGTGAAGGTTGGCCGCTATAAGTTCCTGGTCATCGAAGCCGACGACTGAAAGGTCAGTAGGGATGACGAGCCCTAACTCCGCGGCCGCCCGGTACGCTCCCATGGCCATACGGTCGTTGTAGCAGAACAACCCGGTGAGCCGGTCTTCGCGTGCCAGGATCCGCCGGGCCGCCTCGTAGCCTCCCTGCACCTCGGAGACCTCGGACTCGACAGGTGCCGCGGCGCCGTCGAGCCCTGCTTCAGTCAGCGTGGCCCGGAAGCCCCGGAGCCGCTGGCGGGTTGCGGGAACGTCGTCGGTGTTGTTGATGAAGCCGATACGGCTGTGTCCGGCTGCTAGGAGCGCTTCCACTGCGGCGCGTGCACCACCCTCCTCGTCCGGAATCACGGCTGTGATGTTCCCTGCAGCGGCCACGGAGTCAACGAGGACCGAGGGAACGCTGCCGAGGTTGGCCGGTAACTCCACATTGCGGTGATACATCGTGGCGTAGAGGATTCCGTCCACCCGGCGTTCCAGGAGGGCCTCGACGTCGGCCCGCCGGGATTCCAGGCTTGCCGAGCCGGAGGTGTTAATGATCATGAGGTTGTAACCCCGGGCCTTGGCCGCCTCGTCAGCGCCGAGGATGATCCGGCCCGCGTGCGGTGTGGTGGCGATATCCTCGCTGACCAGACCCAGCATCCCGGTCCTCTGCGTGCGAAGGGCCTGGGCAAGGCGGTTGGGCCCGTAACCGAGTTGCTCCGCAATGATCCTGACCTTGTCCCTGGTTTCGGGGCTGATTCGGGCGTAGGAAACCTCGTTGAGGACGTGGGAGACAGTTGTCACGGAGACGCCGGCGGCGACGGCCACGTCCTTGATACCGATGTTCTTGTTGCTCATCTGTCTCCCACGTCCTTATGGTTGGCGATGCTCTTGAGCATCACCAGTAGGCTACTCGTTGTTGGTGGTCTAGCCCTTGACGGCGCCGAGCGTCATGCCTGCGACGATCTTGCGCTGCAAGAGAAGGGTGAGGAGGATGACCGGGATGGAGTACACGGCGGCCAGCGCCGTCATGGATCCCCAGTCCAGGCCGAACTGGGTCTGGAAGTTCGCGATCACCACGGGCGTTGTCTGGGAGCGGATCGCTGTCATCAGGAGGGCGAAGAGGAACTCGTTCCAGGAGGCCAGGAAAGCGAAGATCGCGGTTACGGCGATGCCGCCGGAGACCACCGGGATCACCACCCGCCACAGGGCTCCGAGTCTGCTGCAACCATCCACCGTCGCAGCTTCCTCCAGGTCTTTCGGCACCGCTTCGAAGAAGCTGGACATCAGCCAGATCGAGAGCGGCAGCGAGATGGTGGTGTGGGCGATGGACAGAGCGATGGGAGTATCTGAAAGGCCGACGGCTGCCATCATCGAAGCCAGCGGAATACCGATCGCCACCGGCGGCACCATGCGTGTAACCAGGGCGGCCATGATGAAGATCCGGCCGCTGAGGGTCTTGTACCGGGTGATGCCGTAGGCCGCCGGTACCGCCAGCACCAGCGACAGCACAGTGCTGATAATGGCCGTCTGGACGCTGTTGATGAAGGAAGCCAGGACGCCGCTGCGGCCTAGTGCGTTGGTGTAGTTCTCCAGCGTCCATTCCCTGGGGAGGATGGTCGGCGGTACCGCGATGGTATCGATCGGGGTCTTGAAGGACGTGAAAAGCAGGTACAGGAAGGGGAAACCGTAGAGCACCATGGCTGCTGCGAGGAGGACCCAGAGCAGGGCCCGGGTACTCCGACGGCCCGCTTCCAGGCCTTCCCGGTTGACGCCCCGGCGCTTGCGGCCGCTGCTCCTCGTGGTGGTTGGCACGGAAGGTCCGGCAACGACCGGTGCTGCCTTCCCGCCGTCGTTCTTAGTTCGTTCGGCGACGCGCATCAGTTGTCCTTTCCTGGCCGCCAGATGGTGGACACCGCGACGAACGCTACGGCGAGCATGGCCAGCAGATATAGGGTGCCCATGGCGCTTGCCAGCCCTGGATCACCGAAGCGGATCATGGTCCGATAGATCAGCAGGCTCATGGTTTCCGAGGCGGACTGCGGGCCGCCGTTGGTTTGGATGAGGATGGTGTCGAACGCCCGGGCAGCGTCGATTCCACGGACCACCAGGGCAACGGCGATGACCGGACGCAGGAGGGGCAGGATGATCCGGAACAGCATGGCCGGTGCGCGTGCACCGTCAAGGCGTGCAGCCTCGATCAGGTCTCCGGGGATGTTCTGCAGCCCGGCAAAAAGCACCAGGCACATAAACGAGGTGGTCAGCCAGATGTCCGGAATGGCGACGGAGTAGAGCACGATGTCCGGGTCCGAGAGCCAGCCGATCTGGTTGGGGTTGGACAGAATCCCGGCCTGGTGCAGGAGGGTTCCGATGAGGCCGAAATTATCGATCATCAGGAACTTCCAGAGGAGCCCTGCCACGATCGGGGCGATCATCAGCGGATACATGAACACGGTTCGCCAAATTTGAGAGCTTCGACCAAGGGTTGTGAACAGCAGCGCCATCCCCAATCCAAGGGCAAACTCGAGGGTGACCACGATCAGGGTGTAAGCCAAGGTCCGCCAGCCGGCACCCATGAAGGCGTCGGAGGCGAAGGCCCGGAAGTAGTTATCCAGACCCACGAAGTCGCGGGGGCCGCCGGCAATCGGCGAGATCTTGAAGAAGCTGTCCGCCACGAGGCGGAAAAGCGGAAAGGCGACAAAAACTGCCAGGAACAGCGCCGCTGGTGTCATCAGGCACAATGCGAAGCGGCGATCGGAAATACGCACGGTTTTCTCTTCCGCTGGTTGGGGGCCCGTGGCCGGCACCGGTTACTCAAGTGCCGGCCACGGAGGTCTTACTTAAGGAGGTCCTCGATCTGCTTTTTGGCGTCGGCGAGGAGAGTGGCGGAATCCCCGCCGGCCACGGCCTTCTGCAGCATGGGAACCAGTACCGTGTCCACGATCTGCTGCCACTTTTCGGTCGCAGGGCGGGTGGCCGTGGCTTTCCCGTTAAGGGTTTCGATGAGCGGCCCGAAGCTTTCGTAGCCTTCCTTGTCCTGGTACTTCTCGAACGCGGAGATGCGAGAGGCGAGGCCGAGGCTGGATTCGATGCCCATGCTGTTGTGGTCATAGGCGCACTTGACGAACTTTTTCGCAGCGTCGGTGTTCTTGGTGGCCTTCGGAACGGTGAGGTACCACGGGCCGGGAACGCCGGCCACCCCGGCGCTGCCGGCGATCATGGGAGCCGCTCCAACCTTGCCGGCCACGGGCGAATCCTTGGGGATCTGCCGGTAGGCGTGGGCCCAGAACCGGGTCATCGCCGTCTTGCCCTGATTGAACAGGTTTTGGGCCGCAGCCCAGTCGACCTGCGCGGCACCGGACGGAGCGGACTTGGTGAGGCTGACATAAAAGTCCAGGGCCTCCTTGTGCGCGGCGTTGTCGATGACCACCTTGTTGTTTTCATCCAGGATCATAGGCGAGCCAGCCTGCAGGACGTGGGCGAGCCATTCGGTTTCCACAGCGCCTTTGACGTCTGTGCCGTACATCCCGTCCCTGGTGAAGAATTCAGAGATGTCCTTGTACTGCTGCCAAGTAGTGGGTGCGGCAAGTTCGTAGCCGTACTTGGCCTGGAAGTCAGCCTTGTTCTTGGCGTCTTCAAAGAGGTCTTTGCGGTAGAGGATGATTTCGGCGTTTGTCCAGGCGGGCAGGCCGATGAAGTGCCCGTCCACGTTCGCTTCCTTGACGAGGGCCGGGAAGATGTCCTTCTTTGCCTCGTCGGTGAAGATTTCATCGATGGGCTGGACGGCGTCCTTAAAGCTGGGCAGCCAGACGGAGTCCAGGGCGGCGACGTCAAAGGAAACGTTGCCGGAGGAGAACTCGCTGGAGAGGCGGTTGAACATGCCGTCGTAGGGCAGCTCGACGAAGTTGACGTTGATTCCGGCGTCCTTCTTGCACTGTTCGGCGACGCCAGTCAGTTCGGCGTGGCCGCCTGCCTCGACCAGGACGTTGACGGTGCTGGTGCCGGCGCTACCCGTCACTGACGGGCCCCCTGCGCCGCACCCGGTGGCTGCCAGGGCGACGGCGGTGCAGATGCCGCCGATGGTGGCGAACCTGTTGATGGTCTTTCGAGTGGACATCGCTGTCGACTCACTTTCTCTCGAACGGAAATGGCGAGACGGTGCTTGGGGTGAAAAATCGTTTTGCTAAAACGACTTGGCACCAAGATAAGACCATTCTTCGCAAGGTGTCAAGGATCACATCAGGTCGATTTCGGCTATTGACGGCCGGCAATAAGAGGGAATAACGTAATGCTCGGGACTAGAAAAAACGTTTTGGCATTTGGCAGATCCACTTCGGCGGCATCGAACGCCACGCGTTGGCATCCTCAGCGACCTACATGGAATACACGTCGGCCCTCTCGTCGTCTCTTCCGCCTTGGAACGGCACGGATCGCTTTAGAGCTCAAGCAGTGATGGGTCCTCCCACACATCCTTGTAGCCGGCCGCCACAATGAAGTGCCGGAGGAAGGTGGATGAGGTGCTCGAGTTCGGGGCATCGCCCTACGAGGTGAGCCGTGTGCCAGGGCTGGAAGAAGTCCTCGGGACCGGGATGCACCCAGAACGTCATTGAGTTCCTCGATACCCATATCTTCATTCTGGTTGGACCCTCTCCGAAGCATTGCCGATGAAGGTCCGATGACGTAGCGCGGGTGGCGGAGCTACCGTTCATCCTCCATCGCCGTTACCGAAATGTGACTTTGGGTGGGAGGGTGAGGTAGCCTCTACGCGTGCCCCTGTTCCGTTTGGGGCATTCCCGTGCAGAATGCCGAGCCCTGCCACTGACCCGGGATCCGTTCGCTATTCCAATAGGCAGGGACGGGGGAACCACCTTAGTACCGGCCTTGTTCGCCAAGGCCTAGGGGTTAAGTCCAAACGCTCCCGGATAACGAGGGGCGGGACCGGGTGACTCCCATCCGAACCCGACAGCTCACCCCGCAGGCATGGGAGAGGCAATCCACCATGTCACGTAAGTCCGTTTCCGCGCGCCACCGCGCCACCCCAACAACGTCCATCGCAATGCAGGGACTGACGTATTCAGTCAGGTCTAACGCAGCGTCATTCGTCAAGCCGGCAGCAGCAGCAGCCGCAGCATCCGGCCTGCTCTTCGGCGTCGGGGCCCCGGCGCACGCCGGTACCTACGCCCCCGAGACCACCGGAAGCGCCAGCGTCCAGGCGCAGGCGGCGCCCCACGGCGCTGCGCTCAATCCGGCACCCGCCGCAGGGTCCGCCGTCGCGGGTGCATCGCACACCGTTGTGCCCGGCGATACGCTCGGTGCCATCGCAGCACGCCACGGCGTGAGCCTCGACGCAGTCCTTGCTGAGAACAACCTTGCGCTGGGTTCGATCATCTATCCCGGCACGCAGATCCTCATCCCGGGACCAGGGCAGGCGGCGCCCGCACCGCAGGCCATCACCCCGGCCGCCCCGGCGGCCCCAGAACCAGCTGCCCCGGCATCACCTGCTCCAGCCGGCATGGGAATCTATGCCGCCTCCGCGTCGATAACGCCGGCGGCAGCCGCTCCTGCGGCTCAGGCCAGCGGTGTCGGCGCCGCGCTGGTGGCCTCGGCCCGTGCTCAGCTGGGCGCTACCCAGGACTGCACCATTCTGGCGGAACAGGCCCTGCGCTCGGTCGGGAAGTCCGTGGGCGACCTCGCACCCATGCAGTTCCACCAGTACGGCACGCCGGTGTCGGCCCCTCAGCCCGGTGACCTAATGATCCGTGCCGGACACGTGGGGATCTACATCGGCGATGGACAGGCGATCAGCAGCGGCATGAACGGCGTCAATGAAACCATCGTTCACCCGGCCTCCTGGCTTGGAGGCTCCACGTTCGTAAGGGTAAACGCCTAACAATCCGGGATGGAGACCCTGAAAGCGGCAGGCGCAGCAGCGCCTGCCGCTTTCAGGTTCACTGGTCTTCGGCCGTGCCCGAGCGCAGCTGGCGGGCGAATTGTTGGCTGCTTCCACGCGCCGGCAGTGCTCGGTGATGGGGCTCATGGCCTAATGCATGTGCCGGGTGCTGCGCGCTGGCCGAGGTCGGGTTTGGCTGTTGTGGGAGCTGGAGCGCGGCGACGAACCTGTCCAGCTGCTCCTGGAGAATGTGCCAGTCCGTTGCATTCATTGATGAAGGGAAGGCATCGCTTTCCGCCTGGCGGGCGGCTGCCAGCGCGGTCCTGCCTGCGGGTGTCAGCTGCACGTGGAGTTGGCGACGGTCTGCCGGGTTACGGGTCCTGGTGATGAATCCGCCTGCTTCCAGTCGTGCGAGTACCCTGCCGAGGGTTTGGCTTTGGACATGCACCTTTGCTGCGAGCTGCTCCTGGTTCAGCGGACGGGGTGCGATTGCTTCGAGCGCGATAACAGCGGCGCGAGTCAGGTTCAGTGGTGCCAGCGCCTCGTCCTGACGGCGCTGGATCAGGCGGGCCGCCCTCATGAGCAGGCGGTAGGTGCCCTGCAGGTGCGGTTCAATATCGCGTGTCATTGGTGGACCCGTTCGTGGTGTGCGAAAAGTAGAGAGTGGAAAAGAGAGTCAGGGCAAGGACATCGCCCTGGCCCTGACTCTCCGCACCCGCTACCGGCGGGTGCCGTCTACACCGTCTGTTTCGATGCGTTCCTTGCGGATTTCCTCGTCGACCGTCACCTCGTCAGTGACCGTTTCCTTCCCCAGGCGGACCCGTTCCACAGGGACGGTTTCCTTTTCAATAATCGGCCGCTCCTCATGGAGGGTTACCTCGTGTTCCTCGTCGCTGAGGTCCGGCCCGGACATAGCGGCCCCGCGGTTGGCCTCTGTGATGGGTTCGCGTTCGATGCGCACTTCTTCGCGCTGCACCGGGACGGTCCGTGTGACGTTTTCGGTGATGATGTACTTCCGCAGCCGCGCCCGTCCCGTTGCCTGCTTCTCGGTGCCGACGTTCAGGTGCTCCTCGGACCGGGTCATGGCGTCGTCCGCGGTCGGCCCCGAAGTGTCGCGGCCTACGGTGTCGTTTGCATCAGCAGCGTGGAACCCGCCGGCGCCGGCGAACCCGCTGTCAGTCTGCGTCCGGCCGTAGGTTGCATCCCGGCCGGCCTCGGTGTCGATGTAGGCGGCCCGGCTGTTGCCCCCGACGCCGTAGTGATCGTAAAGACGGTCCTCCTCCGAGGGGTCCAGATGGCCGTCTGTGTCCACCCGGGGCGCGTCCTTGACCTGATCCTTGGTGTACGGGACGACGACGTCATCACCTTCGAGACGGGCGCCCTCGAGCGGGACGAAGGACTCGGAGGTCCCGAAAAGCCCTGTCTTGACCGTGACCCAGGTGGGCTGACCGTCGGCGTCGTCCGCATATACCTGGCCAACGGACCCGATCTTGTCACCTTCCGTGGACAGGACGTTTCCCTTGCGGTTGAGCAGATCGTCGATGCGTTCCTTGGCGAGCATGATGTCTCCTTGGATGTGGTTTCGGGGTAGCAACGCCTCCCTGCATGACATTGCACCCCAACACCATAAGCATGCTTAGTAACCACTTGGCAAGCATGCTTATTAATTTTCCCGGCAGCACCTGCATCCACGTGCATATTGGACGATCGGCAGCATTTGCCGTCTTGCGCGATGAATAGCAAGTGTGCTTAGTATCGTGTTAGTAATCATGCTTACTGTTTACCGGAACCGCTGGTTCCTGATCGCCAGCCGACCTTCCATGAAAGAGAGCAACGATGACAGAGAACCAATTCCCGCAGACATCGGATACCTACCCGGCCGATCCGTACGGCACCGCAAATGCAACCACAACAGCACAAGGCGGAGCGTCAGCCTCGAAAAAGGATGCGGCAAAGGATGAGGCCAGGCATGTAGCCGGCGAGGCCAAGGGCGCAGCCCAGGACGTGGCCGAGACGGCCAAGTCCGAGGCCGCGAACGTCGCGTCCGAAGCCAAGACGAACGCCCGGGATCTTCTGCACCAGGCGAAGTCGGACCTCACTAGCCAGGCCGGCACGCAGCAGCAGAAAGCCGCGGAAGGAATCCGGACCATCTCCTCGCAGCTGCGTTCCATGGCCGATGCGCCGGACCAGCAGGGAGTGGCCTCGGACCTCATCCGCCAGGCCGCTGAGCGTTCGGAGTCGGTGGCGTCCTGGCTGGGCAACCGGGATCCGGGCTCGCTGCTGGGCGAGGTTAAGTCCTTTGCCCGCCAGCGACCGGGCACCTTCCTGCTCCTGGCCGCCGGTGCGGGTCTCGTTGCCGGACGGCTCGGCCGCAGCCTGCAGGCCGGACCCCCCACAACCGAAACCGCAGCCGGCACCCTGCCGCAGTACCCAGTTCAACCGCCAGTGACAGAAAGCAGCCTCGCAGCCGCGCCGGGCGCACCGCTTTATGACGCGCCGCCGGCAACTCCGACGTCGTATGCAGAGACTGTGTACGGTGAGCCGGCCCGGCCGGGCTTTGAAGGCCAGCGCTCTGCGGGTGTACCGCTGCGTGATCCTGATGACCCCTACGTCGAGGGTGGAGGTCGTCCCCTGTGAGCAGCCAACTACCTGAAACGCCCCCCACACCCGCGCACGCCAAGGCAGACTCCACGTCCCTCGGTGACCTCCTGGGCGAAGTCAGCCGGGACATCTCCACGCTGATGCGCCAGGAAGTGGAACTCGCCAAAGTGGAGGCGAAACAGTCCGCCGC
>NZ_PJIK01000097.1 GCF_002929275.1 Arthrobacter sp. ZGTC131 | reverse complement strand
CCGGTTCGGGTTGTGCCGCCCTGGGTATCGTCAAGGTCTGCGTCCAGGGCGTCCCTGAACGTGTCCCACGCGCGTTCCGGATCGGAGGCGGACAGAACGGAGGCATGGGCGACCCGGCTGAGCGTGGAACCGTGAATGGTCCGGGACAGGTAGTAGTCCACCATTGCCCGGATCTGTCCCGGCCCGACGTCGTAAGCCATCCGCCGCAGGAGGCGCACCAGGTCCTCTTCACCCAGGACGTAGAGCAGCATCAGCACGTCGGCCTGTTTGGAGAGCTTGTAGCCGTTGGTGCTGTCTCCCTCCGAAGCGAGGATCAGATCCAGCCGTTCGATGTTGCCGTAGCGCCGCCGGTAATGGTCCCAGTCCAGCTCCTTGAGCCGGCCGTATCCTTCGAACTGACTGATCATGCCGTCATGGAAAGGGACGTAAAGCCGCCGGCCCAGCTGCTTCCAAAACGTCAGTTCGGCCTGGGTAATCCCCAGCTTCTTCCGCAGATACTTGCTGTCCTGTCCGTGCAGTTCCTTGAGGATCCGTGCCGGGAGGGCGCA
>NZ_PJIK01000094.1 GCF_002929275.1 Arthrobacter sp. ZGTC131 | reverse complement strand
CTTCCGCCGCCGGACGAGCCAAATAATGACAGGGGCTCCGATGACGGCGGTCATGACGCCCACTGGAATTTCTCCCGGCGGGAGGGCTAGGCGCCCCATGATGTCGGCAATGATCAGCAGCACCGGCGCCAGGACCAGGGAAAAGGGAAGGATCCACCGGTAGTCCGGCCCGGTGAAGGACCGGACCATGTGCGGGATCACCAGGCCGACAAAGCCGATCGGGCCTACGGCGGCCGTGGCGGCACCGCACAGCAGCACCACTCCCAGGGCAGTGATGCCGCGGCTGAGGCCCACCCGCTGCCCCAGCCCCCGGGCCACGTCATCCCCCAGGGACAGACCGTTCAGTGCCCGGCCGGCGCACAGCGTGATGACGGCGCCGGCTGCCAGGAAGGGAACGACGGCGCTGATCACGTCCCAGCCCCGACCGGACAGACTGCCCGCCTGCCAGAAACGGAAGATGTCCAGTGTCTGCTGGCTGGAAACCAGCACTGCGCTCATGAGTGAACTCAGTCCGGCGGACAGGGCCGCCCCGGCGAGGGCCAGTTTGACCG
>NZ_PJIK01000093.1 GCF_002929275.1 Arthrobacter sp. ZGTC131 | reverse complement strand
GGTGGACAGCGGCTACGCCGTGGACATGGGTCCCTGGGAGTTCATCTACCCCGACCATGCCGCCGCGAAGGCCATGGACGCCGTCGTCAACGCCGAAGGCCTGGAAGTTCCGCGCCCCGGACTGTCCGTCAGCATGGGAAACCCGCACACCGTGGTGGCCCTGGCCGAGCTGTCCGAACTCGCAGCCACTCAACTGACGACTCCGCCCACCGTGCAGCCGGAGCCGGAGAACGGCACCAACGTGGAATTTGTGGTCCCCGCCGAGCCTCTGGTCGAAAACGGCGTGGGTCTGCTGACCATGCGCGTGCATGAGCGCGGTGTGGGGGAGACCCTTTCCTGCGGCACCGGCGCCTGCGCAGCAGCCGTTGCCATCCGTTTCTGGGCCGGCCGGGATGCCCCGAACGACTGGGCGGTCACGGTGCCCGGCGGCGTCGTCGGGGTCCGTTTCCTGACTGCTGAAGACGGCCGCGAGCACGTGGAACTCAGCGGCCCCGCCGTCATTGTGGCGCGCGGAACCCTACTCTAGGAACGGCCGGAATAAACCCCTGCGATGGGCGGTT
>NZ_PJIK01000092.1 GCF_002929275.1 Arthrobacter sp. ZGTC131 | reverse complement strand
AAACCGCCTGCTTGCCGCCGTTGGTCACCAGGATTTGGCTCGGGTCCACGGCATAACCGGAATCGCGCAGCGTTTTCTCCGCGATGGCCTTTTTCAGTTCAGGCAGCCCGCCGGCGGGGGAGTAGCGGTGGAAGCGCGGGTTGCGGGCGGCCTCGACCGCCGCGTCGACAATGTACTCCGGGGTCGGGAAATCCGGCTCGCCTGCAACGAAGCCAATCACCGGCCGCCCTGCTGCCTTGAGTGCCTTCGCCTTGGCGTCTACGGCAAGTGTCGCGGACTCCGCGATCGAAGCGATGCGCTCTGAAATTCGGCCGGTGGAAGGCATGGCGTTCCCGTCTGTGGTTGCGTTGATTTCCCGAAGGGGACTTATGGCATACGCGGCTGCCGGATATCCGGCTGCCGGTTCCAGTTTAGGTGCAGGGGCCGGTGCACGCCTTTTCTTACGGTGCTGCCGCGAAAAAACCAGGCGGCCAACAGCGTGCTGAGCATCGGAAAATGCACGGCAATCCGCCGTCGTAAAACGCCGGTTCGACGGAACAGCAAACATTGAGTAGACTTGATC
>NZ_PJIK01000091.1 GCF_002929275.1 Arthrobacter sp. ZGTC131 | reverse complement strand
CGGCCGCTCCGGTTTCTGCGGCGGGCGAGACGGTGAGCAGATCGTCGCCGCCAATGGCGCCTATTTGCTTGTCGATGTAGTCCGAGACTCCAGCACCGATGGCGCTGGTCAGGGTCAGCGTGAAGGCCCCGATAAAGATGGCGACCACGGTCAGTGCCGTGCGGACCTTGCTGCGGAAGGTGTTGGATACTGCTGAGCGGAGAATGTCGCCGGCGGTCATGCTGAGGCCCCTGTGGTGATGGTGGTCGAGATGAGTTCATCGGCGGACACTTCGCGTCCGTCCTTGATGTAGAACTGGCGGCTGCAGCGGGCCGCGAGATCCGTGTCGTGCGTGACGGTAATCAGGGTGATGCCCTGTTCCCTGTTCAGCGAGAACAGAATGTCTTCCACGACGGCGCCGGTGGCGGTGTCCAGGTTGCCGGTGGGTTCATCGGCGAAAATCACCGACGGATTGTTGACCAGGGCGCGGGCAATGACCACGCGCTGCTTCTGGCCGCCGGAGAGGTCAGTGGCCTTGTTTCGAGCCTTGTCCGCCATTTCCAGGCGTTCCAGCGCCTCCATGCC
>NZ_PJIK01000089.1 GCF_002929275.1 Arthrobacter sp. ZGTC131 | reverse complement strand
GATCCCCGGTACTCCAGCACGTAGCCCTGCCCGCCGCCGGTACCGATCTTGGCAATCACGGCCAGGATGATGTCCTTGGACGTGACGCCGGGGCGCAGGGTTCCCTCAACGTTGATGGCCATGGTCTTGAAGGGTTTCAGCGACAGCGTCTGGGTGGCCAGGACGTGTTCCACCTCGGAGGGGCCGATACCCATGGCCAGGGCACCAAACGCGCCGTGGGTGGAGGTGTGCGAGTCGCCGCAGACCACGGTCAGTCCGGGCTGGGTGAGGCCCAGCTGGGGACCCACCACGTGCACGATGCCCTGCTCGGCGTCGCCGAGCGGGTGCAGCCGGACGCCGAATTCCGCGCAGTTGGCGCGCAGTGTTTCGATCTGGGTGCGGCTGATGGGATCGGCAATGGGCTTGTCGATGTCCAGGGTGGGGGTGTTGTGGTCCTCGGTAGCAATGGTGAGGTCCGGGCGCCGCAGCTTCCGGCCCGCGAGGCGCAGCCCTTCGAAGGCCTGCGGGGACGTTACCTCGTGGATGAGGTGAAGGTCGATGTAAAGAAGATCCGGCGCACCGTCTTCACCTTT
>NZ_PJIK01000090.1 GCF_002929275.1 Arthrobacter sp. ZGTC131 | reverse complement strand
ACCAAAGTCTTCAGTGGGGATCATCCGCGTCAGTCTGCCATTTCCGCAGTAGGGGCACCCACCGAGGCCGCCGATCGCGGTGTCGACAATAAGCTCGTAGCCCTCATCAAGTTCTGACATCGCCGTGTAGGCGGAGATGGGTGCCATCCCGCGCGCGTTATGCAGATGCAGATGGAAGGTGGTGATGTCCGGCCATGTCTGCTTGATTGTTCGGATCTGCGCCCGCATGGCTTTGGGAGTGTTCCAGCTCATGGGGTCGCCTATATGGACCCGGGTAACAGGAACACCGGCGTTGGCCCAGGCATCATGCTGGAGCTGAAGGAACTCCATCCTCCTATCCTCGGAGAATTCACCAAGCCAATTGGAACCCCACGCAGCGTTGACGCTGATCTGGGCTTCCTTGGCTCCACGGAGAACCGCTTGGGATACTATGCCGGGAATCGCCGCGATCTCATCAGCCGTGGTGCGTGCGGTATTCCGTTGAACGAAAACATCACAGAGGTGGATACGGGTCTCACCGATCATGTGATCAGGTCCCGTGATTTTGGGTGCGTACGCCTGACTTCTTTCGA
>NZ_PJIK01000088.1 GCF_002929275.1 Arthrobacter sp. ZGTC131 | reverse complement strand
GAATTATGACGCAATAACGAATTATTTTTCAAAAGGAAAAAGGGTTTATTGCGTCAGCAACTAGGGTTTGCGGTGGACCGGGCGCACGGCAGCGGTTCACGGGAACGGACGGCCGAGATCAACCCTATCCAAAACGGACGGCCGAGATCAAACGGTCGACGACCGGCTCACGGGGAACGGCAACGATGACGTCAGCGATGACGTCAGCACTGGCGGCGGCTCGGGAGCGCAAGCTCGCC
>NZ_PJIK01000087.1 GCF_002929275.1 Arthrobacter sp. ZGTC131 | reverse complement strand
AAGCTCGACACCATTTTCCCCGGCCACCGCACCGCGCCGGAGGACTACGCCTGGTGAAGGGCAAGCGGGCGGAAGATTCAATGGACTCGTCTTTCGCCCGCTATGCCTCCTGCGCCGGGAGGATCAGCTCCGGCCCGTTGTTGCGCACCGAGTTGACCTGGCTGGACACCACCCGCGGGGTCAGCACCGGTTCCGGGATGGCATCCAGCAGCTGCTGCACACCCGTGGTTTCCGTCAGTTCCGGGTCCAGCCAGTCCGAGTAGAGGTCCGGGGGCACGATCAGCGGTGTGCGGTCATGAATATGGCCCAGTGCATCGCTGGCTTCGGTGGTGATGATGGTGAAGCTCAGCAGCCATTTGTGTTCATGGTCTTCGGGCAGGGAAGGATCAGGCCAAAACTCATACAGACCGGCAAAGGCCAGCGGATCCTCGGACGGCGAATACAGGTACGTGGGGATTTTGGTCTTGCCGGACTTTTCCCATTCGTAGTAGCCGTCGGCCGGCACCAGCGCCCGGCGCTTCACGGCGGCTTTGCGGAACGCCGGCTTTTCCAGCACCGTTTCCCGGCGGGCATT
>NZ_PJIK01000008.1 GCF_002929275.1 Arthrobacter sp. ZGTC131 | reverse complement strand
CAGCGCTGGGCGGACAAGGGCTGGCTGAAGCGCCCGTCCTTCCGGATGTTCGGCGCCCCCTACACCGGCTACCTCTCGCTGCTGTTCCTGGTGGGCGTGCTGGTCATGGTGTTCATCGACTCCCCGCTCACGCTGCTGGTGACCCTCGTGGCCTGCGCCCTCATGGTGGCCGGCTGGTACGCCTGCCGGAAGCGGATCCACGAAATCGCCGAAACCCGCGAGGGCTTCACGGGGACGTCTCCCGTGGTCGCAAACCGGACTCCAATCCGGTAGCAAGTCCCGCGGCCGTCCCGGTTTCCGGTGGCGCGGACCGCATCTAACCCCACCTGAGCGCCCGGTGAGCGCGAACGGACACTTGAGACCCCGGATTTGTGGGCCCCAAGTGTCCGTTCGCGCTTAGGCCGGATTCCTGAACCACGGCCGCACCGGGGGTCCCTGACCACGGAACCCGGGTACCGCCGTCGTTCCTTAAATCCTCTTGACGCATGAAGTCCACAGGTCTACCGTCAGCCCCGTCCCGATATTCAACGGCGATTCAATTCAGGGAGTGTCATCATGCCGGAATTCATGGATGTCCATCGCAATATGGCAGGAATTACCAAAGAGGACCTGCAAACGGCCCATGATGCCGACCTTGCGATTCAGGGCGAGGAAGAGGTCGAATTCAAAAGTGCCTGGGCAGATCCCGAGGCCGGAGTTGTCTACTGCCTGTCGGAGGCCCCTTCTGCGGACGCGGTGAGGCGCATTCACGAGCGCACCGGCCACCCCGCGGATGAGGTGCACCCCGTCCCGATAAGGGTCTGAACCAACAAATTCCGGCATTTCTGCACCGCTTTATGCCGCTGCCGGGCACACACGTGCTGTGGTTTCGGGCCTCTGCGCCCGGGCCGCGCGCGTAAGTGGTGCAGAAATGCCAGAGTTTCCTGTGCGACAGGCCGCTTCTGGCCACAATCGGCCTACGATTGAGGAATCCGGGGGCGCGCAACGCCGCATGCGCCCGGACGTCGAAGGACCGGGACCAATGGACGTCGTCGTCATCGAAACCCCGCAGCTGGGGGACCGCAGCTATTTGGTCCATGACGGCCGTGTCGGGCTGGTGATCGACGCCCAGCGGGACACGGACCGGATCGAGGAAGCCGCGCGCCAGGCGGGCGTGGAGATCACCCACGTCGCCGAGACCCACGTTCACAACGACTACGTCACGGGCGGACTGATCCTGGCCCGTGCGCACGGCGCAAGGTACCTGGTCAACGCCGCGGATCCGGTGGCGTTTGAACGCGAGCTCATCACGGACGGGCAGTCGGTGCAGATCGGCGGGCTCTCGCTCAGGGCCGTGGCCACCCCCGGCCACACCCACACCCACCTGGCCTATGTGGTGACGGACGGGAGCACGCAGGCGGTCTTCTCCGGGGGCAGCCTGCTCTACGGTTCCGTGGGCCGCACGGATCTTCTCGGCCCTGCTGACACAGCCGGACTCGCCCGGGACCAGTACGCCTCGGTGCGCCGGCTGGCCGATGAGGCCGGACCTGATGCCGCCCTGTTCCCGACCCACGGCTTCGGGTCGTTCTGCTCGATCGGCCCGGCGGCGAGTGCAGCGGAGTCCACCATCCGGGAGCAGCGCGCCACCAACCACGCGCTGACCGATCCGGACCCCGAGCATTTCGTGGCCGAACTGATGGCCAACCTCACCGCCTATCCCTCCTATTACGCACACATGGCCCCCATCAACATGACCGGCCCCGAGCCCGCGGACCTGAGCCTGCCGGAGTCCTTGGATGCCGCTGAACTCACCGGCCGGCTGGCCAGGGGCGAGTGGGTGGTGGATCTCCGCCGCCGGGTGCTGTTCGCGAGCAGCCACCTGCAAGGGACCGTGAGCTTCGAATACGGGTCCGGGTCCAGCTTCAGTTCGTACCTCGGCTGGGTCCTTCCGTGGGGAGAGAAGCTGACGCTCGTGGGCGACCGCAGGGATCTGCGGAACGCCATCCGGGACCTCTCCCGCATCGGCATCGACCACCCGGACGCCGCGTTCGGCAGCGAGCCCCAGGTACTCGCACCAGCGGCCCCGGTCGCCTCCTATCCCCGCGCCGGGTGGGCCGCCGTCGTCGCCGAAAAGCCGGACGGCGAGACAGTGTTGGATGTCCGGCGGACGGAGGAGTTCGCCGCCTCCCACGTGGCGGACGCGGTCAACGTCCCGCTGCACGAACTGCTGGGACGCCTGGGCGAGCTGCCGTCCGGCAGGATCTGGGTGCACTGCAATTCCGGATACCGGGCCGGCGTGGCGGCCAGCCTGCTGCAGCGGGCGGGGAGGGACGTGGTGCACATCGATGCCCGGGTCCGGGACGCCGCCGCGGCGGGAGTCCAGATGCACCTGCAACCCGCGCAGCGACTCTGAGCGGCTTAGCAAGGATCGGCATTTCAAAGGAGAACGGTGATGGATGCTGAAGGCAAAGTGGTTGTGGGCGTTGACGGCTCGGAGTCCTCCATAGAGGCGCTGCGCTTCGCGGCCCGGGTGGCGCCCGCCCTGGACGCCCGGGTCCACGCGGTGGGCTGCTGGCATTTTCCCGAGATGTACGCCGGGTATGTGCCGCCGGACTTCGACGCGTTTGAGGCCTCCGCCGCCAAAGTACTGGCGGAAGCCATCGACAAGGCCTACGGGCCGGACGCTCCCGAGGGCCTGACCACCGAACTGGTGCGCGGGCCCGCACCGGAGAAGCTGGTGGAGGCCGGCGCCGGAGCGCGGATGCTGGTGGTGGGACGCAGGGGCCACGGCGGCTTCCTGGGCCTGCACCTGGGGTCCGTTAGCTCGGCCTGCGTGGCGCATGCCGACTGCCCGGTCCTGGTGATGCATGAGAAGGAAAATCACCGCCAACACCGTCTCTGGAGGGGCTCCAAGGCCAAGAGCGACGGGACCGCCAAGCCCTGACCGGGTTGGGTGAGGCCGGTCCGCGTAACGCAACGCCGCCGCAACCCCCTGCCCGGCCGGTTCGCATATGCTCAGCAGACAGGCTCAAACTGGCTCAGCGACGAACCATCCGGGAGACACTTCATGACCAACTGGCGGATCAGGGATTTCCACTCAGCGGACCTGGACGGCATCCTGCACCTCTGGGAGTCGTTGAAGGCCACCAACGTTGAACCCGTCTACGCGCTCTCCGAGGTGCTGGCGTCCTGCGAAAAGGACCACGCCGTCGTGGCCGTGCAGGGCGATCAGGTGGTGGGCGCCGCCATCGGACGCGCCGCGCACGACCAGGGCTGGATCGTCTTCCTGGCCACGCTGCCGGAATACCGCGGCCGCGGGATCGGCACCTCCCTGCTGGCCGCCGTCGAAAACCGGATGGCGCCGCACGGGCTGAACAAGCTCTCCGCGCTCATGCCGGAGTCGGAAACCCGGGTGGAGGCCTTCCTGAGCCGGGGGTTCATGCTCAAGAAAAACCTGCGCTACTTCGAGCGCACCATCCCCGTCCAGCGCCAGGAGCTTGAGCCGCTGGGCCTGCTGGGCGGCCGGATCCTGGCCCGGGACCTGTGGGAGAACGTGGCCGGCATGCGCCGCGAGAAGGAGCTGCTGGAACGCCGGCTGGTGCTGCCCCTCGCCGAAGCGGACCTCGCGGACGAGTACGGCGTGGTGCCGCCGCGCGCCGTGGTGCTGTTCGGCCCGCCCGGCACCGGCAAGACCACCTTCGCCAAGGCGATCGCTTCCCGGCTGGAATGGCCGTTCGTGGAGGTCTTCCCCTCCCGGCTGGCTTCCGACCCCAAGGGTCTGGCCGGCGCGCTGCGTGAAACGTTCCTCGAAATCGCCGAGCTGGAGCACGCCGTGGTGTTCATCGACGAAGTGGAGGAGATCGCCTCGCAGCGCTCGGGCGAGCCGCCGTCCCCGCTGCAGGGCGTCACCAACGAGCTCCTCAAGATCATCCCGGCCTTCCGTGAACAGCCCGGGCGCCTGCTGGTCTGCGCCACCAACTTCATCCGCGCCCTGGACTCTGCCTTCCTGCGCCACGGCCGGTTCGACTACGTCATCCCCATCGGCCTCCCCGACCGGCAGGCCCGCGAGGCCATGTGGCAGCGTTTCATCCCCGCCGCCGTGGTGGACGACGTCGACGTGGAGCTTTTGGTGGAGCGCACCGAAGGCTTCTCCCCGGCGGACATCGAGTACGCCGCCCGCAGCGCCTCCCAGCGCGCGCTGGAGAAGGCAGTGTACGACGACGGCGGGCTGGCTTCCGGTGGCACCGTGGCAGTCCGCGAGGCCGTCCGGAAGGGCCCCGCGACCCAGGACTACCTCGACGCCATCGCGGACACCCGGACCACCGTCAGCGACGAGGTGCACGAAATCTTCCTCGAGGACATCGAGGCGCTGGGCCGGGTGTAGTTCCGCCCCGCCGCCGCTTCGACGGTTCCGTGCCCACTAGACGTCGGCCAGCGTCCAGCGGGGAACGCTTCCATCGAAATGGCCGCGGGAGGGGGTAGCCGTGATCCTGTTCCTGACCGTTGTGGGCTGGCCTGGACCGTGGTGTACGCCGAGGCTGTCCGGCTTGGCTTCCGCGACCGCACCTATGCCATCCCGGCGGCGGCCCTGGGCCTGAACTTCGCCTGGGAGGTCGTCCACGCCTCGCATTCCATAGCGACCGGGATCTCCGTGCAAGGCGTCTTCAACATTGTGTGGGGGCTGGCCGACGTCCTGATCGTGTATACGTTCCTCAGGTTCGGCCAGGCCGAGCTGCCGCCGTGGGTCACGCGGCGGCTCTTCATCGGCTGGGCGCTGCTGCTTGGCGCCATGGCCTTCGCGGTGCAGCTGCTGTTCGTGGTGGAGTTCGGCTGGGACGACGCCGCCCGCTACGCCGCGTTCCTGCAGAATCTGCTGATGTCCGGCCTGTTCATCGCGATGTTCGTGGGCCGCCGTGGCAGCCGGGGACAGTCGCTCGTGTGGCGGGCACGGACTGTCCCGGTGGTTACCGCTCCCGTCTCTTTGTGACCTGCTCCGGGCGGAGCTGGAGCCACTGCGTGCTCCGGCGGTATTCTTTGAGCCATGTCCAACAATCGCCTCCGGCATGCCGTTGCCCGCATGGGCGGGCGCGACCCGCATGAGCAGCACCGTGCCGCCACCCCGCTGGAGCTGTTCTTCGACCTGACGTTTGTCATTGCTTTCGGAGTCGCGGGAAGCCAGTTCGCCCACGAGATCGCGGCGGCCCACTTCGGTGCCGGGCTGCTGGCCTTCTCCTTCGCGATGTTCGCCGTCATCTGGGCCTGGATCAACTTCACCTGGTTTGCCAGCGCCTACGACACCGACGACTGGGTCTTCCGGGTGGTCACCCTGATCCAGCTGCTTGGCGTGCTCATTCTCGCCATGGGGATCGAGCCGCTGTTCCACTCGTTGGTGGAGGGCGACCACGTGGACAACGCCGTGATCGTGGGCGGCTACGTGATCATGCGCCTTGCCCTGGTGTTCCAGTGGCTGCGCGCGGGGCAGCAGGACCCGGCCCGCCGGCAGACCTGCCGACGCTACGCAACCTACCTTGGCGTAGTGCAGCTCGGCTGGATCGCGGTGCTGGTCATTCAGGCCGACCTGGTGACGACTATCCTGATGACCGTCCCCCTCTACGTGCTGGAAATGGCCACGCCCTACGTCGCGGAGCGCTCAATGCGGACCCCGTGGCACGCGCACCACATCGCCGAGCGCTACGGGCTACTCGCCATCATCGCCCTCGGCGAATGCCTGATCGGTGCGATCGAAACCCTCCGCGCCATCGTGGCAAACCATGGCTGGAGCGTCGATGCGGCGCTCGTGGGGTTCGGCGGCACGGCCTTGGCCTTCGGAATGTGGTGGATCTACTTCATGTTGCCCGCAGGCAGCGCGCTCCACCTTCAGCGGCACCGCTCCTTCTTCTTCGGCTACGGGCACATCCCGATCTTCGCTGCCATCGCCGCGACAGGCGCAGGACTGCATGTGGCCGCCTACTACATCGACCACGAGGCTCATATCAGTGCCGCCGTGGCGGTTGCCAGCATCGCGGTACCGGTAGCACTGTTCAAACTCTCCCTGACGTGGCTCTTCAGCGTCATGATCTGCGTGGACCGCACCGTCATTGCCGTTGCCGCCGGAGTGGTGGTGGTGCTTGCCGGCACCGTCGCCCTCGCCGAAGCCGGGGTTTCCGTGCCCGTCTGCCTGATGGTGATTGTCCTGGCTCTTGGCGCATCGATCGTCATTGATGAGCGCCGCGGCACTGAGCGGCTGGCCGCCGCGTTGGAGCACGTGGAACGCAGGGCTACCGGGGCGGGGCCGGCAGGGTGACCACGATTTTCCCCTTGGCATGCCCCTGCTCCAGGGCTGCGAAGGCGTCGGCGATGCTGGCGAACGGATACTCGCTGTCGATGACAGGCTGAAACTTCCCTTCATCCACCAGCGCGGCGAGGAAGCGCAGGTCATCGGCGCTGGGATGCATGAAGAGGTAACGGTAGCCAACGCCCGCCCGCTTTGCCCGCAGCCGGAGCGGAAGGCTGATGGCCCAGAAGAGCGCCGCGACCCAGCCGGGAGCGGCCAGGTCCTTCCGCGCGGTCAGTGGCTCGGGGACTCCGGCGATCGACACCACCATGCCGCCCGGTTTGAGGATCCGGAAAGACTCCTTCAGCGTTTCGCCGCCCACCAGATCCAGCACGGCGTCATAGTCCTGAAGTTCGTCGGCGAAGCTCTTCCGCGTGTAGTCGATCACCCGGTCCGCGCCCAGCCTCCGCACCAGTTCGTCGCCGCGCGGAGACGCCGTGGTGGTCACCTCGGCGCCGAAGTGCTTGGCCAGCTGGATTGCCAGCGTTCCCACGCCCCCAGCGCCGCCGGAGATAAAGAGCCTGGTGCCTTTCCGGACGGAGAGTTCGTCGCGCAGGGCCTGCAATGCCGTCAGACCGGCCAGCGGCAGTCCTGCAGCTTCGCTGAATTCCAGCGAGACCGGCATGGGGGCGACCATCCCCTGCTGTACGCACACAAGTTCCGCAAAAGCGCCGAGGGTGGACTTGTCCACGCGCGCATACACGCGGTCCCCGACGTCGAATCCGGTGGCTCCGGGGCCCACGGCGTCCACCGTGCCAGCCACCTCGCAGCCGGCAATGATGGGAAGCCGGTATCCGCTGATGACCCGCAGCTTTCCCTGCCGCAGCTTGTAGTCGACCGGGTTAAGCCCGGCGGCACCCACCCGGATCCGCAGTTCGCCGGGTCCTGGACACGGTTCGGGGACGTCCCGGAGCTCCATGGCGTCTGCCGCTCCGTACCGGGTGAGGACGTAGGCGAGCACGGCTAGTCCTTGGGTGCTCCGTCCGGCTCGGCGGCCTCGTCCGGTTCGTCCAGCACAGGCCCGGCTAGCGGTTCCCGCCCGGCCTGCGGGGCATCTTCGTAGGAGAGATTCTCGTAGTCGGTGTCGTCCTCCTCGTCCAGGCGGTCGTCCAGTTCCTCGAGCAGCCAAGGGTTCACCCTCGCCAGGATCATCCGGATCTCGGCCTCCGGAACGGCGGCGTACAGGACCGGACGGGCGTCGGCATAGCGGGTCACGGGCGGCCTCTCCGGCCACTTCTCGGCCAGGGCCTTCACGCGTTCGGGCAGGGAATTGTGCGCGTTGTCGGCGATTTTCACCAGGGCAGCGTCATGGTCCTGGGCGATGAAGCGGATGCCTTCCTGATAATCGTCGGGGTTGTCGTGGAGCCGCTTGGTGACCCGTTCGATGATGCCCACCGCCCGCTCCGAGACGCCCATGTCCAGCAGCGCCTGCCGTGTCATGGGCGTGTCCTCGGCGATGTCGTGGAGGTACCCGGCGATCCGGATGTCGTCGTCGAAATCGGCGAGCGCATCACCGACCGCAATAACGTGCTCGCGGTACGGGCGCTTGAGCTTGTCCTTCTGGCGGTTGTGCGCCACTTCGGCAAGGACCTTGGCGGTCTCTACTGTGAAGCGTGGTTGCGGCAATCCTTGTTCTGGCATGCATTCAGCGTACCCACCGCCACAAACTACACGCCCTGCCACACCCACGGATCCCGCGGCAGGGCCGCGGGATGGAACGAATCGAGCGCCGTCTCCAAGGACCCGCCGGGCAGGCCCAGCGATTCAAGGATGGTCCGGCGGACGGCGTCAGCGGGAATCCCGACGGCGGCGAGGTCGGCCAGCGTCACCGCGCCGTCCCGCTTGGCCAGCCGCGCGCCGTCGGCGTTCACCACCAGCGGGACGTGCGCATATTCTGGAACCGGCATATGCAGGAGGGAGGCGAGATATGCCTGCCGCGGCGTGGACGGCAGGAGGTCGTCACCGCGGACCACCTGGTCGATGCCTTGGTCGGCATCGTCCACCACCACGGCGAGGTTGTAGGCCGTCACGCCATCGTTGCGGCGGAGCACGAAATCGTCCACCAAGCCCGCGTAGGTGCCGTGAAGTGTGTCATCGACCGCCCACTCCGTGACCGAAGAACGCAACCGGATGGCAGCGGGGCGGGTGGACCGTTTGAACTCGAGTTCCGCCGTCGACAGCTCCCTGCAGGTCCCCGGGTAGGCGCCCTGCGGCGCATGCGGCGCGGACGGCGCCTCCTGGATCTCCCGCCGGGTGCAGAAGCACTCGTACGTGAGCCCCGCCGCCGCGAGGTCGCTGATCGCGGCCGTATAGAGCGGCTCACGGTCGGTTTGGCGGACGACGGCGCCGTCCCAGGTCACGCCGACGGCCGCCAGATCGCGGAGCTGCTCGGCCTCCGCCCCCGCGCGGGCACGGTCCAGGTCTTCGATGCGCAGCAGGAACCGCCGGCCGGTGGAACGGGCGAAGAGCCACGCAAGGATAGCCGTCCGGAGGTTGCCGACGTGCAGCTCACCGGACGGGCTGGGGGCGAATCGGCCAGCGCTGGTCATGCCCTCCAGCCTATGCCGAACAACACAAGAGCCCCTCAGCTACCGCGCGCTCCGGCGGATGGCCGGGGCTCGGTGGCTCAGGGGCTCTTGCCGTGCCGGTTCCGGGCTTCAGGGCTCCGTTCCCGGAGTTCCGTCCCTCAAAACCTGGCACTGCTTAGCGGAAAGACGATGCGTGAACAAGTGTCAATCAGCGGCGGCTTCCTTGCGGGAAGCGTGGTCCAGGGGCCGGGTGGTGTGCCGGGGTCCTGTAGCCTGCGGGCATTGGCGGTGGCCGCTGCCTTGTTGCCATAATTTGAGCAGAAGTCCTACAGTTGGCGCAACGGACAACCTCCCGGATGGTCAATCTGACTAACTCCAGCGTCCTTGATCGGCAGGAAGTGATCAGATTGCAGCAACTCGACGCCACCGACCGACGGATCCTCGCCGCCCTCGACGACGATCCGCGGGTGCCCATCATGGTGCTGGCCCAGCGCCTCGGCCTGGCCCGAGGAACCGTCCAGTCGCGTCTGGAGCGGATGACGGCGTCTGGCGCGCTCCGTCCCAACAGCAGCCGCGTGCTTCCCGCCGCCCTTGGCCGCGGCGTGGCGGCGGCGGTGAGCGCTGAACTGGACCAGAGTCACCTCAACGAGGCCATCGCCGCTCTCCGCGAGATCCCGGAAGTGCTGGAGTGCCATGCCCCGGCCGGGGATACCGATCTCCTGATCCGAGTGGTGGCCACCAGCCCGGATGACCTTTACCGGGTTTCCGAGGAGATCCGGCTGTGCCCCGGGATCGTGCGGACGTCCACCAGCATGTTCCTGCGCGAGGTGATTCCCTACCGGACCACGGGCCTTTTAGGCGATTAACGCGCGGCGGTCGGCGCGCCACTCCGATCTTGCGCAAATCATTGGATAAAACTGCGGATATTCTGCCGGGAGTCCTGCGCTGCCGGCTGTAGCCTGATCCTGCATCAGTTGCGGCGCCCGTTACCGTCAGCCGATGCGTCCTCCATCCCAGGGTCTCCGCCAGGGTTCGGTCTCAATAAGGGAACTCCATGCGCTCATTCTCCCGTTCAGTCGCCGCTGCGACCGGACTGCTGGTACTCGCCGCCGGGCTGGTTGCCCTCCCGGCCAGCCCGTCGCTTGCGGCGTCCGATCCGGCAGTGGACGGTCCCGCCGCGCAGTTCGTCGAAGGCACCCCGCACGGGGACCACATGTTCGAATCCGCCCCGGGCGTGCCCATGGACGGTCTTCCCAGTGGTACGGCGCTCCAGACGGAGGCCGGCGGGACCGCCGCTGCGGCCATGAGCGTCAAGCTGGTCATCGCCACGTTAGTAGACAACCGGTCCAAGGTGGACATGGCTGCCGCCGAACGTGCAGTGGCTGCATCCAGCAACTACTGGAAGGCGATGTCCAACGGCCGCATCTCCATGACTGTCACCGAACGCGCCACGTGGAATTCGCCCACGGCAAAGTCCACAGACTCGTACTACTCCATGATCAACAAGATCACCAATGAGCTGAAGTGGACCTACGGCACCAACAGGGCATTGGTCGTCTTCGTTCCGACTGCCACGCTCTCCGACGGCGCCCTGGGCGCCGGCTACAGCAGCAACGGCAACAGCGGACGTGTCCTGATGCCCCAGATCGGCAGCTACACCAACAGCGTGATCGCCCACGAGTTCGGCCACGTTCTGGGGTCGATGCATGCTGACGCGCTGCAGTGCAACAGCGGCGCCTCCGACGTGGGCACCACCAGCACGGGGCAGTTCACCGATTCCTCCTGCTACATCCGCGAATACGGCGACACGGCCGATCTCATGGGCGCATCGCACCCGAGCATGCCGGTGATCAGCTCCCCCTTCTGGGACTGGCGGGGCCTGGGCTTCGGCACCGAAATCCGGGATCTCGGTGTTGCTGCCGGCGTGAAAACCTACACCCTGAAACCATGGGGCGGAACCGCCGCCGGCCGTGCGGTCAAGTTCACCGATCCGGTCAGCAGGGAGGTCTACTACCTTGAGCTGAGGCAGCCGGCCGGGTACGACTCCTACCTTTCCTCTGGATCGGCAGGCAACCGGGGCGTGAAGATCGTCCAGCGCGGCGGGGCAACGTCGGCGTCCTCCCTGGCCCTGATGCCGTCCACCATTCCGTTCAGCGGCTACTACAGCCCCAACCACGCATGGCAGGCCGGCCGCACGTTCACCACCCACGCCGGGACGCGCGTGACCATCAACACCGTCACGGCGACTTCAGCCACGGTGACCATCAACGCGGACCTGGCGCTGCGCACCAAGATCCAGTTCTCCGCCGGTGACTTCAACGGCGACGGCCGCGCTGACGCGATCTCCCGGGAAGCGGACGGTTCGCTGCTGATGCTCCCGGGCCAGGTCGGAAACAAGCTGGGTGCGCCGGTCAGGATCGGCACCGGGTGGAACATCTTCAACACCGTCTTCGGCGACGGCGACTTCAGCGGCGACGGCAAGGGTGACCTCATTGCGCGGTCCTCCGACGGCGCCCTGTGGCTGTATCCCGGCAACGGAACCGGCGGTTTCCAGGCACGGAAGCAGATCGGGGCCGGCTGGAACATCTTCAGTCGCATCATTGCGGCCGGCGATTTCGACGGCGACAGGCGCCGGGACCTGCTCGGCGTGCGCACCGACGGATCATTGTGGCTCTACCCGGGCAGCGGGACCGGCGGCTTCCTTCCGGCGAAGCAGGTGGGGGCAGGCTGGCAGGGATTCACTGCCGTCGCAGCGGCCGGCGGACTCACCGGCGGGGCCCCCGGCCTGCTGGCACGGAGCAGCGACGGCACCGTATACCTGTACCCGGGCACCGGGACCGGCGGATTCCTGGCCCGCACCACCCTGGCGACCGGCTGGAACGCCGCAGCCGACCTGATGGGCGGACACGACTTCACCGCCGACGGCCACACGGACGTCCTCGTTGCCAGCAAGACCGGCGCCCTGATGGCGTACCCCGGAAACGGCGGCGGCGGCTTCGCGGCCAAGCTGAAGATCGGCGCCGGCTGGAACGTGTTCAACCAGGTCTGGGAGGCCGGCGACTTCGATGGCGACGGCAAGCCGGATGTCCTGGCCCGCTCCGCCGAAGGCGCGTTGAGGCTTTACTCCGGAAACGGTTCCGGCGGATTCCGTGGCGCCCGCCAGATCGGCGGCGGCTGGCAGGTCTTCGACCAGGTGCTCTCCGCTGGCAACTTCAACGGCGCAGGCGGCCCGGACCTGGTGGCCAGGAAGCCGGACGGCTCGCTCTGGCTCTACCCGACCGACGGGAAAGGAACCTTCCAGACCCCCAAGAGGATCGGCAGCGGCTGGAACATTTTCACGCGGATGCTGGCCCCGGGTGACTTCTCCGGCGACGGACGCAACGACATCATCGGCCAGACCGCGGACGGCAAGCTCTGGCTGTATCCGGGCAACGGGACCGGCGGCTTCCTGACTCGCAAGCAGATCGGCTCCGGCTGGGGCGGCTTTGACCAGGTAATTGCGGCAAACGACTTCAACGGTGACGGCAAAGCCGACATCATGGCCCGCGCCGCGGACGGCAACCTCTGGCTCTACCCCGGCAACGGAGCCTCCGGATTCCTTTCCCGCAGGCACCTCGGTACCGGCTGGAACGCCTTCCAGTCCATGGTCAGCGTGGGCCGGTTCGCCGGAACAGCCAACCCGAACGTCCTCACCACGGCGGCCGACGGGACCCTCTGGCTCCACGCGGGCACCGGAACGGGGTCCTTCCAGAACGTTGTCCTGAATCCCCGCTGAGCCCGGGGCTGACAACAAACGGGCCGGCCGCGGAAGTCACCTTCCGCGGCCGGCCGCATTTAAGCCAGGCTCCCGACTAACCCAAGCTCAAGGTCAGAGGGACCGCGCTCAGAGCGGCGGGCCGGCGTTCGACTTCAGGTTCTTCATCACCAGCGTCGAGGTCAGCCGTTCCACGCCCGGAAGCGACGTCAGTTCGCTGTCGTAAAAGCGCTGGTACGACGGAAGGTCCTCGGCGATCACCTTCAGCAGGTAGTCCGGGGAGCCGAACAACCGCTGGGCCTCCACGATGTTGGGATTCCCGGCAACGCGGTTTTCGAAGATCTCCATGGTGGGCCGGTCCACCTGCCGCAGCGTCACGAAGACGATCGCCTCAAAACCGAGCCCGACGGCGGCCGGGTCAATGTCCGCTTTGTAGCCGCGGATTACGCCGGACGACTCCAGGTCCCGGAGCCGGCGGTGGCACGGCGCCACGGTCAGTCCCACCTTCGCGGCGAGGGCCGTGGCAGTCATCCGCCCGTCCTCTTTGAGGTAGCGCAAAATATTTCTGTCGATGTGGTCGATCACGCAAAAACCTTACCCCCGCAGCGGCGATCTGCGCGAAAACAGTGAACACTTATGGCGGTGATTTGCCTAGGCTTTTCCTGTACCCGTCAGTCAGGAGCCCGCCGTGAACCTTCAGCTATTCCTCGCGTTCGTGGTGGTCGCCGCCGCCCTCGCCTGCACCCCCGGCGTGGACTGGGCCTACTCCATCACGGCAGGCTTGGGGCGCCGCAGTTTTGTGCCCGCGGTGGCCGGGCTCTGCAGCGGCTACGTCCTGCACACCGTCCTCATGGTGGCGGGCCTGGCAGCGCTCCTGGCCGGCATGCCGGGAGTCCTGGGCTGGATCACCGTTGCCGGAGCCGCCTACCTGCTGTGGCTCGGGACCGCCACCATCAGGTCCTGGCGAGGTGCGAGCTTCACCGCAGCGACCGCCGTCGACAGTCCCGGGCAGAACCAGCTCCGAACGTTCCTCCAGGGCATGGGGACCAGCGGAATCAACCCCAAGGGCCTGCTCTTTTACGTGGCGCTCGTGCCGCAGTTCGTGAGTGCCGAGGCGCCGCTGCCCGTGCCGGTGCAGTCGGGACTGCTCGGCCTGACGTTTGTGCTGCTGGCAGCCATCGTCTACACATGCGTGGCTTTGCTGTCGCGGAAGCTCCTGCAGTCCCGCCCGGGCGCAGCCCGCAAGGTGACACTGGCCAGCGGGATCATCATGGTGGGCCTTGGCGCGGTACTTCTCTCCGAGCAGCTGCTCCCCCTCATCGCGAGCCTGGCCTAGTTCGGGCTGTCTCAGGTCTTGCGCTCCATGAACCACTCGGTGAAGGCGCTGGCGCGTCCATCGTGGCCAAGCCGGATCACCCAGAGGTTCTCGTAGCTGGGCCTGTCATCGAGATAGGTGGTGCGTCCCTGCACGAAGGCGAGGTCCTGGTCGGTTCCGAGGACGGACCACTCAAACCTCCAGTCCTCGGGCTCGTCCGCGGAGGCGATCCACTTGTCCACGATCTGCTCGCGGCCGCGCCAGGCCTCCGGATCATAGGGGCGGGTGGCGTAGACGGCATCCTCGGTGAACAGCGCCCGGATGTCGTCGGGCGCGTTGGTGGTCCACGCCGCGATGTACTTTTCCATCCACTGCCTGATTGGGTCGGTCATTTGTCCGTTGTACCCCGGCGGCGGGCCGCTCACAAGAGGCGCCGGCTTCTCTTGGAGGCCACGGCCACGGCGGCAGCGCAGGCGTCAGTCCCCGTCCAGTTCCTTCCACTCCTGTTCCCAGAGCCGGCGCTCCTGCACGTCCTTGCGGATGACCTCGAACGTCTCGAGCTCGGCACGTCGGCGCCGCCAGTCCCGCGGGTTCAGGGACTTGCGGCCGTTATCCAGCACCAGCAGGGCCCGGTCGGTCAGTGCGTCATTGCGCAGCGCCATGCTCGTTTTGCGCCGCCGCAGGACTTCTTTCAGTGCCCGCTGGGCGTGCTCGTGGGCGCCGAGCCGGCGCAGCGAACGCGCGCGGACCAGCAGCAGGGCGGCGGAGAGGTCATCCGCGTTGAGCAGTCCGTCCGTCCAGACCACCACCTCCTGGTCCCGTCCGAGGGTGTAGGCCAGCGCGCACTTCGCAAGAGCGGTGGGCAACGACGGCGGCAGCATGGCGAGCGCTTCCAGCGCAGCTTCCGTCTGGCCCGTCTCGCGCAGCGACTGGGACAGGGCCAGGAAGACCGACTCCTCGCTGAACAGCACCGGGACCTCGACGCGTTCGGCGATTTCCACCCGGGTGACCACGCGCGTGAGGTAGCTGGCCGCGAACTGGTTCGCGTCGTCGTCGTTCCTGATGCTGAGGCCCCGCTGCAGCAGCTCCACGGCGCGCAGGTGGCCGCCCTGCTTGTGGGCGAGCAGCCCGGCCATCACGTAGCACAGGCCCGCCCAGCCGGGGTATTCGCGGGCCGCGGCAATCAGCCGGTTGGGGTCGGTGCTGGCGAAGATGGCGTCGTAGACGGCCCTGGCGGGTTTGCCGGGGAGGAGCTTGAGCCGGGGGACGCTGCCGTCCACACTGATCCGGGCGGAGTCCCTGCCGCCAAGCACGCCATGGAGCAGCCCGCCGACCCCCTCGGCAATTTCCTTCACCGGGGTCCGGACCTGGCCGCTGCCGAACGGCGTGAGGTCGCGGGTGTCGCGGTAGATCGGTCCTGGAATCTGCCCCGCGGTCATTCCTCCATGCTAGTAGCCAGGCGGACCTAGCCCGAAGCGGCGGCCACCCACACGCCGATCACCCAGGTGCTGGCGGCCAGGCAGGCCAGGCCGAACTCCGCGAGGATGCCCAGGCCGGTGGCTTTGAGCGCCGCCCAACTGGTGGTCAGGGCCGTGCGGAAGTCGCGGGTGCGGTGGAGTTCGCTGAGTAGGAGCCCGGCGGCGAAGCCCACGAACAGGCCCACCACGGGAATGACGAACATGCCCGCGATGCCCAGCACGATGCCTGCCGCGACGCTCCGGTTGGGGATCCTGTGCTGCCTGAGTTTGCGGCCGGCAAGCACTGCACTGGCCGCCATGCCGGCGAGCACGAACACCATGCCGACGCTGAAGACGACCCAGCCGGTGGTGCCTTCGCCGCCCCAGATGGCCCAGGCCAGCAGGCTGATACCGATCAGGAAGCTGCCGGGCAGCACCGGGATGACGGTGCCGGCCACTCCCACGAGGATGGCCAGGCCACACAAAACGGTCACTAGGGTCTGGGGGTTCATTACCCCAGTCTAGGGTTCCAGTCCGTGGTGGGCGGGCCGGCGGCGGCGGGACGGCGTCACTGCAGCACGGCGCGCCCCGCCCTCCGCCCGGGGGAACGGACGACGGCGGCGCCTCCCCAGCACGGGAGGCGCCGCCGTCGGGCCTTCGGTCAGCCGCGTTCAGCGGCCGTACGGGTCAGCGGTTCTCAGACTCCGTCTTCCGCCGCCGCGGCGGCCACGGCGGCGGTGACGGCCGGTGCCACCCGCGGATCCAGCGGGCTGGGCACGATGTAGTCTGCGGACAGGTTCTCCTCGGCCAGCCCGGCGATGGCGCGGGCTGCGGCAAGCTTCATGGCCGGGGTGATGCGGCGGGCGCCGGCGTCGAGCGCGCCGCGGAAGATCCCCGGGAAGGCCAGGACGTTGTTGATCTGGTTGGGGAAGTCGCTGCGGCCGGTGGCCACGACGGCGGCGTACTTGACGGCAACTTCCGGCAGAACTTCGGGGTCCGGGTTGGACAGCGCGAACACGATGGAGCTGTGGTTCATCAGTTTCAGGTGCTCCTCGGCCAGCTTCGAGGAGGAGACGCCCACGAAAACGTCCGCGCCGAGCAGGGCCTCGGCCGGGCCGCCCGCGATGCCGCGGGGATTGCTGCGCTGCGCCATCTGGGCCTTCTTGCTGGCGGGATCGGCGGCGATGTCCGGGCGAGCGGCGTTGATCACGCCGCGGGAGTCCAGCAGCACCACATCGCGGATGCCCGCGGTCAGCAGGATTTCGGCGACGGCGATGCCCGCGGCTCCGGCGCCTGAGACGACGACGCGGAGTCCTTCGAGTTCGCGCCCGGTGACCTTGGCGGCTCCGGTCAGGGCTGCGAGGACCACGACGGCGGTGCCGTGCTGGTCATCGTGCATGACGGGGCAGTCCAGGGCCTCGATGAGCTTTTCCTCCAGCTCGAAGCAGCGCGGGGCCGCGATGTCCTCGAGGTTGACGGCGCCGAAGCTGGGGCGCAGCCGGACCAGGGTCTCCACGATCTCGTCCACGTCCGTGGTGTTGAGGACCAGCGGGATGGAGTCCAGTTCGCCGAAGGCCTTGAACAGGGCGGACTTGCCCTCCATGACCGGGAGGGAGGCGCTGGGGCCGATGTTTCCGAGGCCAAGGACGGCGGTGCCGTCGCTGACCACCGCGACCAGGCGCTGCGCCCAGGTGTGGGTCTTGGCAAGCTTCGGGTCGGCGTGGATGGCGCGGCTGACCTCGGCAACGCCCGGGGTGTACGCGATGGAGAGGTCGCGCTTGTTGGCGAGCGGGACGGTGCTGGCGATGGAGAGCTTGCCGCCCTCGTGGGCGGCAAAAATTTCCTGGTCCGTCAGCGCTTCGGCTGCGGAGTTGTCGGTGGGGGCAATCGTTTCAGTGGACACGTCGTTGTCTCCTGGGCTAGCCGTGGGCGCACGGCACAGGGGGCTCAAGCATTGGAGCTCAAGATGGTCAGGTGCGCGCTTCCCTGACGGCCCAAAGGGTGGCGGGGTCCGTCCGGAAGCCCGCTGGCACGGGTTGCTAGCCACTCCGGTCCTGCCATGGTAAACACTGCGGAACCCCTCGTTTGGCCACTTGGGGCGCCGTGGGCGCCCCTGCAGCGGTCTACGGGTGTTCCTGTGGCCTAATTCACCGAATTTAGCGCTTCAGGACGCTCAATGGTCTAGACCGGTTACGCTGTGTGGCGCATGGAACGGGGACGCGGCACCAGCAGGGAGCAGGCTTTCTTCAGGTCCTCTTCGGCCTCGAACAGCGATAGGCGGCGGCAGCGGACTGACTGGACTAGACCTGTGACGGTCAGCAGCAGGACCCGTGAGACGGCGGCGTCGCCACTCGCGGCCGTGACGGCACGCTCGGCCAGGGCGTCGATCTCCCGCAGCAGCGCCGTAGTGTCCCGGTCCTGAAGGTACACGCCCTGGGTGAGGCACTGCTCGACGGCGGGCTGCATCACCCGCATGTGGAAGATTTCCATCACCACGCCGGACAGCGCATGAATCCGGACCGTCCCCGCGCCCGGCCAGCTGCCCACTTTCAGGTCACTCAACTGGTGCCTGTAGAGGGCCAGCATGAGATGAGTGGCGGAGGGGAAGTAGCGGTACAGGGTGCCGAGGGGGACGTCGGCCTTCGCGGCCACCTCGGACAGGGTGACGGATTTGAGGCCCTTGCGCGCGAACCCGGCTGCGACGTCCAGGATGCGGGCGTAGCGAAGCTGTTGTCGGGGCAGGGAGGGCGGGGCGGCCATGGGCGGAAGATCTGGATTAAATTCAAGCATCATCAGTCCGGAGGTTGAGATTCCTGCGGCAGCCAGGAGAGTCCCCATCCCGATCCCGCCGCAATTCGCAATCAACTATACGGCACCGGCCATCTGCGACGCCGGTCGGGGGCCCGGCTTGCTAGCTGTAAAGCACGCTGTCAGTCGACGCCCTTGATCTTCACCACGAACACGGCACCCAGCAGGCCGATCACCGCCGCCGCGACGTAGAGCGAGACGTAGCCGCCCCAGAGCGTCAAAAACGGCCAGGCCAGGGCCGGAGCAATGACCTGCGGCAGGGAGTTGGCGATGTTGATGACACCGAGGTCCTTGCCCCGGTCGGCTGCGTGCGGCAGCACCTGGGTGATGAGCGCAAAGTCCACCGCCAGGTATGCGCCGAAGCCGATCCCCAGGACGCTGGCGCCCACGAGGCCGCCGATCCACGTCGGCGCGAACGCCAGGATCAGTGAAGCGAGCGCAATGATCACGGAGGAGGCTATGACCAGGGGCTTGCGCTTGCCCATGCGGTCGCTGAGCCGGCCGCCGATCACACTGGTGATGATCACGAACACGCAGTAGAGCCCGGTCAGCACGAGCACTCCAACTGCCGGCTCCATTCCCGTGGTCTCCTTCAGGTGAACAGCGTCCGCGAGGAAGAACAGCAGGTACAGCGTGACCATGTGGTTGCCGATATTGACGAGCAGCCGGGTGATCCACGCCCACGCGAAATCCGGGTGCCGCAGCGGCCGGATGAAGCCGAGCAGGAAATCGGTCCAGTTCAGCGGCGGCCGGCGGCTGGCGGGGAGCGGCTCGTCGTCGCTCTTGAACAAATACATGACGACGCCGGCCAGCAGGGCAATTGCGCAGACGATGTACCCCAGGGCGAAGTTTCCGGTGACGACGGCGGCAATCACCGCGCCGATGAGGATGCCCACCGTTTGGCCCATCGCCGCGAGGCCGCCGACTGTGGCGCGCTGCGGCACGGGAACACGGTCAGGAACGGCGGCGGTGATGGCCGCGTACGCGCCGTTGCAGCCGGCCTGCACGAGGCACCAGAGCAGCGTCATGACGGCCACATTCGGCGCACCTGCCAGGCCTATCAGCGCGGCCGCCCCCAGGACCGCCCCCACCACGACCCACGGCACTCGCCGGCCGAAGCGGGACGTAGTGCGGTCGCTGAAGGCACCGACAAGGGGGTTGGCCACGAGGGAGACCGCCGCGCCGGCACCGGTGACGAGTGCCAGGATGGCTTCCTTCTGGCCGGCGTCGAAGTGTTCGGCCTGCTGTCCGAGCAGCACCTGGAGGGGCCCGAAAAACGCCGCGTTGACCCCAAGGTTGACCAGGACCACGCCGGTGGTCCACAAGGGCCGGACCCGGACTGTGGGTTCGGCGAGCGCCGCGGCAGATCGCGTCCCCACCAGCCCGGGATCGGGAACTGCACCGGGAATGTCGGACAGACTCATGGCAGGCTCCCCCTGGAACGTTTTGATCGTGTGAAATCAGACTATCGTGGGCATCACCGACCCGCCCGTCAAAACTGCGCGGCACCCACTCGGCCGCGCAATATCGCCTGAGGAGAACCCATGACTGCCAATCCCGCCAGCACGTCCCAGCCGGAACAGACAGCACAGCCCGCACCGGCGGAGGCCGCCGTCAACACGGCCGACCTCTACGACGAACGCGGCGAGGAACTCAGCTCCATCTCCCTGCAGTTCCAGTCACTGGGCGGACGCTCGCACTTCAGCGGCCCGGTCCGGACCATCCGCTGCTTCGAGGACAACGCGCTGGTCAAGTCCACGCTGGCCACGCCCGGCAACGGCGCTGTGCTGGTGGTGGACGGCAACGGCTCGCTGCGCACGGCGCTGATGGGGGACATGATCGCGGCGAGCGCCGTGCAAAACGGCTGGGCCGGCGTCGTCATTAACGGTGCCATCCGCGACCGCGAGGCCATCGCGGAACTGCCGCTCGGCGTCAAGGCGCTCGGCAGCAATCCGCGCAAGAGCGCGAAGGCCGGCGCCGGAGAGACGGACGTGGACCTGCTGATCGACGGCGTGACCATCCGCTCGGGTGCCACCATCTGGTGTGATCCGGACGGCATCCTTGTGGAGCGCTGAGAAACCTTGCGGTGATGCGCGAGATCTCGGCGCTTAGGGTGCTGCTAATGGCCGAGATCTCGCCCCTCGAAAGAGGGAGGAGGCGCAACAGCCGCCCCGATTCCGGTCCGGCCTGGAAGTTTTCGTTGCCCTAGGGAACAAATCACCACGTAAGATAGTTACTGAAAGCAACTATCAAGCTGGATCCCCTTTTTGTAATGGAGCAGTCATGTCCAAAACCGCCACCGGGCCCGTAGCCGGGGACGTCCTGACCAAGCGTCAGACCATCACAGTGATGGTGGGTCTCATGCTCGGCATGTTCCTGTCGTCGCTGGACCAGACCATCGTGTCCACGTCCATCTACACCATCGCCAACGACCTCGACGGGCTTTCCCTGCAGGCTTGGGCCACCACCGCGTACCTCATCACGTCCACGGTGAGCACACCGCTGTACGGCAAGCTCAGCGACATCTTCGGCCGCCGCCCGCTGTACCTGGCTGCGATCGTGATCTTCCTGGCGGGCTCCCTGTATGCGGGATCCGTGCACTCGATGACCGAACTCGCCATCGCCCGCGGCATCCAGGGCATGGGCGCCGGCGGCCTGCTCGCCCTCGCGCTGACCATCATCGGCGACATCGTCGCCCTCAAGGACCGGGCCAAGTTCCAGGGCTACTTCATGTCCGTCTTCGGCATCTCCTCCGTCCTCGGCCCCGTGGTGGGCGGCGCCTTCGCCGGTTCCGCGAACATCCTGGGCTTCGACGGCTGGCGCTGGGTGTTCTTCATCAACCTGCCCATCGGCCTCGCCGCCCTGGCCGTCGTGTTCCTGTACCTGCACCTGCCCGCCAAGCACGTGAAACAGAAGATCGACTACTGGGGCGCGGCCGCCATCACCCTGGCCATCGTTCCGCTGCTCCTGGTTGCCGAGCAAGGCCGCAGTTGGGGCTGGACCTCCCCGGCATCCCTCCTGTGCATCGGCCTGGGCGTTGTGGGCATCGTCGCGTTCCTGCTGGCCGAGAAGCGCGCCGGCGATTATGCCCTGATCCCGCTGCGGCTCTTCCGCAACCTCACCTTCGGCCTGTCCTCGCTGCTGAACTTCATCATCGGCATCGGCATGTTCGGCGCCATTGCCATGCTGCCCATGTACCTGCAGCTCGTGAAGGGACTCACCCCCACCGAGGCCGGCCTGATGATGATCACGTTCACCGTGGGCATCCTCACCGGCTCCATCACCGCGGGCCGGACCATCTCGTCGTCCGGCACCTACCGGATCTTCCCCATCGTGGGCACGGCGGTCCTGACCGCCGCCGCCGTCGCCATGGGCTTGTCGCTCGGCGTGGACACCGGGCTCTGGGTTCCCGGCCTGATTGCGGTGTTCTTCGGCCTGGGCCTGGGCTTCTGCATGCAGCCGCTCACGCTCGCCATGCAGGTCTCCGTTCCGCCGAAGGACATGGGCGTGGGCACCTCATCGGCCGCGTTCTTCCGCTCCATGGGCGGCGCTGTGGGAACCGCAGTGTTCATTTCCATGCTGTTCAGCCTGGCGGCGGACAAGATCGCCAACGGCATGAAGGACGCCATGCAGAACCCCGACTACCTCGAGGTCCTCAAGGATCCCGCCGTGGCCGCCGACTCCGCGAACGCCAAGCTTTACGAGTTCTTCCGGAACGGCGCCACCAAAGACTCCCTCAACGACACCAGCTGGCTGCACTCGGCGAACCCCGCGCTGACCCGGCCGATCACCGAGGGATTCGCCCAGTCGATCGACGCCGTCATGCTCACCGCGGCCGTGCTCACCGGCATTGCCTTCCTGATCAGCTTCGCTCTGCCGAACAAGAAACTCACCGACCCCAAGGCAGTCGCACAGGGAGCAGGATCAGAGTCCGTGCCGGCGCACTAGCGACCAGCCCACTCCGGCGAAAACGTCACGGCAGGCAGCCTTTCGGGCTGCCTGCCGTTTCGTGTCCGCGGAATTCGGGACGCACCGCCGCCTCGGCCGGCAAAAGCCTGCGCTGCGTGACGGCCGGAGCCAGGCCGGATGACGACGACGGCGGGACGTGCCGCCGTCGTCGTCTTCCGTGCACCGAGTGGAACCTCGGTCGGTGACATGGCACACTGTTAGGCGCGTGTGCGCCGGCCGTCTGGGCCGGTACCGCAGCCGACGACGTCCGCACCGCATCCACCCAACCCCCAAACCCAGGGAGCACCATGCCTACCGCCAAGGAGCAAACCACCGCCAAGATCCCGCAACGGGTCATATGGCTGGCCCTTGCGGGCGCCGTGGGCGGCTTCCTGTTCGGCTTCGACTCGTCCGTGGTCAACGGCGCGGTCGACGCCATGAAGGACGAATTCGCCCTCAGCGAGGGCGTCACCGGATTTGCCGTGGCTGTAGCCCTGCTCGGCTGTGCCGCCGGCGCGTACATGGCGGGCAAGGTGGCCGACCGTTACGGGCGCATTCCCGCGATGAAGCTGGGCTCGCTGCTCTTCCTGGTCAGCGCCATCGGCACGGGCTTCGCGTTCAGCGTCTGGGACCTGATCTTCTGGCGGCTCGTGGGCGGCCTTGGCATCGGGCTGGCGTCGGTGATCGCCCCGGCGTACATCTCCGAGATCTCCCCGCGGCACGTCCGCGGCCGGCTCGCCTCGCTGCAGCAGCTGGCCATCACCACCGGTATCTTCGCCGCACTGCTCTCCGACGCGCTGTTCGCAACGGCCGCCGGCGGCGCCGACCAGGCGCTCTGGCTCGGCATCGAGGCCTGGCGCTGGATGTTCCTGGCCGCCGCGGCCCCGGCCGTCGTCTACGGCCTGATCGCCTACACCCTTCCCGAGTCCCCGCGCTTCCTGGTGTTCCAGGGCAAGGAAGACGAAGCCCGCAAGGTCTTCGATTCCATCGCGCCGGACGAGGACACGGACCGCCATCTGCGCGAGATCCGTGAGGCCATCGAAGAGGACCAGCTGGCCGGCAAGAAGGGCTCGCTGCGGGGCAAGACCTTCGGGCTGCAGGCCGTGGTGTGGATCGGCATCACGTTGTCCGTGCTGCAGCAGTTCGTGGGCATCAACGTGATCTTCTACTACTCCACCACCCTGTGGAAAGCCGTGGGCTTCCAGGAGAAGGACTCGCTCACCATTTCCGTGGCAACGTCCGTCACCAACATCCTGGTAACCCTCGTGGCCATCGCACTCGTGGACCGGATCGGCCGGCGCCCCATCCTGCTGGCCGGCTCCATCGGCATGGCCGTTTCCCTCGGCGTCATGGCCCTGGCCTTCGCCTCCGCCACCGGCACCGGCTCCGAGATCTCCCTCCCCGGCGCCTGGGGCCCCGTCGCCCTCGTGGCTGCCAACATCTTCGTGGTGAGCTTCGGTGCATCCTGGGGACCGCTCGTGTGGGTGCTCCTGGGTGAGATCTTCCCGTCCCGGATCCGTGCACGCGCCCTGGGCCTGGCCGCGGCCGCGCAGTGGATCGCCAACTTTGCCATCACCCTGAGCTTCCCCGTGATGGCCGCAGGTTCGCTGCCGCTGACGTACGCCATGTACGCACTCTTTGCGGCGGCATCGTTCTTCTTCGTCATGTACAAGGTGCCGGAGACGAACGGCATGTCGCTGGAACAGGCCGAAACCCTGTTTGTTCCGAAGGGTTCCGCCAAGGTCTGACCGGCACTTGGCTCCCCCGGTATGAAAAAGACGCCCAGGTTCCCGAGGAACCTGGGCGTCTTCTGCTTTGTCAGTTCGGGTCGTGTCCATAGGTCTGGCGTGATGCGGGCACGCCCTGGGGTACCGCAGAGGCGTCAGGCCTGGTCTTTGGCGGTGCCACCGCCAGCCTTGGCGCGCGGTTCCGCCGCGGCCTTCACCGGCCGCACGGCCGGCCCAGCCTGCGCCGGATGCCCTGCCTGCCCCACCGCCTCAGCCTGCGCCGACTGCTCGGCCTGCTCAGCCTGCTCAGCCTGCTCGAGGGTCGCAGCCCAGCTCGCCAGAAGCCGCAGCGCGTCCTCGGTGGCGGAGCCGGGCTCGGCGGTGTAGACCAGCAGGGACAGGCCGGGATCGGCGGAAAGGTCCAGCCCGTCGAACATCAGGTGAAGGTCTCCGACGACAGGGTGGTGGAAGTGCTTGAGCCCGGTGTAATGCTGCCGGACGTTGTGCGCCGCCCACCTGGTGCGGAACTCCTCGCTGCGCATGGAGAGTTCGCCCACCAGGTCGGACAGGGCCCGGTCGTAGGGGTCGCGGCCTGATTCCGTTCGCAGGATCGCAACGGTATCGTTCGCTGCCCGATTCCAATCCGGATAGAAGTCGTGCGAGCGCGGGTTGAGGAACGTGAACCGGGCGTGGTTCACCGGCCTGGCCGGATCGGTGTACATCTCCGAATACAGCGCGCGGCCCAGCCTGTTCGTCCCCAGGACGTCCAGGCGTCCGTTGCGCACGAACGCCGGAGCGCCGGTCATCGCGTCGAGGGCGAACTGAACGCTTGGCCTGATCTGCTGCTTCCTCGGCGTGCGGCGCGGCCGCGGTGACGCTGCTGCAGCCCGGGCCAGGTCGAACAAGTGGGCATGCTCGGCCTCGTCCAATTGCAGGGCCCGGGCCACCGAATCCAGCACGCTTTCGGATACGCCGCTCAGGTTTCCCCGTTCCAGGCGGATGTAGTAATCGATGCTCACCCTCGCGAGCATGGCCACCTCCTCACGGCGAAGGCCGGGCACCCGACGGCTGCCGCCATAATTGGGCAGCCCCGCCTCGCCAGGGGTGATCCTGGCACGCCTCGAAGCCAGGAACTGGCGAATCTCATTACGGTTATCCACGCCTTCAACCATAGGAGCCTTCCGCAGCCGCTGGGAGGCCCTGTCACTACCTGTATCACCAGGCCCTTCCCCGCAATCACGGGTCACCGTTTGCCGGCTAGGCAGCCAAGACAAACCGACGACGGCGGTGCACGCCAGGCACACGGCCAGGCAAGCGGCGCCGCGAGCCAAAGGGGGTACTGCCAGTACCCGGATCAGCAGGGACTCCCACGCCTGGTTTGACTCCTGTTTTATTAAATAAGGGAGCTTTCGAAGGACGGAGACCGCTGCTGGACATCCTCAGTGGAACAATTCAGCCCGGCACAGTGTTTTACGGGGCTGTGGGCGCAACAACGTCACGTCCCTGCCGGCGACGCTGCCATGGCCCACCGCGAAGCACTCACAGTGCCCATCCGCCCCTAAGACTGCCGGACAGACCGGCCATGCGCCGTTCACCCGAACCAACATCCACCCAACCAAACGGATCACTCACCCAACACAGGAGAAGCATGCTTACCGTTAACGCTTACGCCGCACCGTCCGCCACCGGCGACCTCGTCCCCACCACCATCGAGCGCCGCGCCGTCGGCCCGCAGGACGTCCTCATCGACATCAAGTACGCCGGAATCTGCCACTCGGACATCCACACCGTCCGTGGCGACTGGGGTCCTCAGCAGTATCCACTGGCTCCCGGACATGAAATCGCCGGCATCGTCACCGAGGTCGGCGCCGAAGTCACCAGGCACAAGGTCGGCGACCGTGTCGGCGTCGGCTGCATGGTGAACTCCTGCCGTGAATGCGCCAACTGCAAGAAAGGCGAGGAGCAGTACTGCCTGGCGGGGATGACAGGCACCTACGGCGCCGTCGACCGCGACGGGACCATCACCCAGGGCGGCTACACCACGCACGTGGTGGTGACCGAGGACTTCGTCGTGCGGATTCCGGACAGCCTGGAGCTCGACGTCGCGGCGCCGCTGCTCTGCGCCGGCATCACCACCTACTCGCCGCTGCGCCACTGGGGCGCCGGTCCCGGCAAGAAGGTGGCAGTCGTCGGGCTCGGCGGGCTCGGACACATGGCCGTCAAGCAGGCCCACGCCATGGGCGCCGAGGTGACCGTGCTGTCGCAGTCGCTGAAGAAGATGGAAGACGGCCTGCGCCTCGGCGCGGACGCATACTACGCCACGAGCGATCCCACCACGTTCGAGGCCCTCGCCGGCACCTTCGACCTGATCATCAACACTGTCAGCGCCGCGATCGACATCAGCTCCTACCTGCAGCTGCTGTCTCTCGACGGCGCCCTGGTGAACGTGGGCGCCCCGGCAGAACCGCTCCCGGTGAACGCGTTCGCGCTCATCATGGGACGCCGCTCCTTCGCCGGATCGGCGATCGGCGGCATCCGCGAAACCCAGGAAATGCTCGATTTCTGCGCCGAGCACCAGCTGGGCGCCGAGATCGAAGTCATCCCCGCTGACAAGATCAACGAGGCCTACGAACGCGTCCTGGCCTCCGACATCCGGTACCGGTTCGTCATCGACACGGCAACCATGAGCTAACCGCACAATCCTCAGCGGAAGCGGCCCGTCAGCACTGCTGGCGGGCCGCTTCCGTCATTCCCCGCAAAGCGGCCCTCCTCAAGCGGCCGGTCGCCGTGCGGAACTATTGCGGAACTGGCTGTGAACCTGCAGGCCTCAACATGCCAAAAAGCAAGGCTGCTTAGTGTTTAATGCTAATCATGCTTACTATATTTTCCCGGGCAATATCCGGGTGGCGGGTGCCGGCTCCTGCGGGAATCCATGGCCTCACTATTGTCAGCAGGAACCGAGTAGGAGGATCAATGCGCAGAATTCTCGCCGCGCTTACGCTGGGGCTGATCGTCGCGGCCGGCACTCTTTCATTCGCGTCCGCGTCGACGGCTGCTCCGGCCAGGGCGGGCACGGTGTATTCGGCGGACGCCTTGTCATCCGTCCAGGCCGCGACCTCCGCGGCCAGCTCGCCGTCGCCGTCCGCAACGGCGCCGTCGGACAACCCGGTGAACCCCGGAACGGGCGAACCGGCCGAAGACGAGGCAACCAGAACAGACTTCGCCCCGTACGTCATCGGGGCAGTACTTGTGGTCACCGCCGTCGTGGTTCTGATCTGGTGGCGCAGGCGCGGAAACAAGACGGTGGTCTAGCTGCATGAAGATCCCTGAACCGCGGGGCCCCATCAGCGCGGGACTGCTCGCCATCCTCGCCGGGCCGCCCGGGAGCGACCCATCGGCGCATGCCGGCCTCTCGCAGCTCGTCCAAGATCGGCTGCCCCTGGTCGAAGACCTCATCGACGATGACGACATCCAGCTGGCATTGTTTTGCCTCTACGAGCTGCACTACGGGGGCCTGGACGGGGTGGACGAGCGCTGGGAATGGAACCCCGGACTGATCGGCATCCGCCAACTGCTGGAGGAACCCTTCGAAGAAGCCCTGCGAACCGCCGCGGGGCTGGCAGTCCCCGCGGCCGAGGCCATGTCCACGGAGCAGCCGGACAGCGACGGCGTTGCGGCCCTGCTGTTCGCGCTGGCGGCAGAGGACAGCGGGCCCAGCCTGTCGCGCTATGTCGCCAAGAAGGCGTCGGTGGAGCAGCTCCGAGAATTCCTGATCCACAAGTCCATCTATCAGCTCAAGGAAGCCGACCCGCACACGTGGGCCATTCCGCGGCTGACCGGGCGGGCCAAGGCCGCGCTCGTGGAGATCCAGGCTGACGAGTATGGCGGCGGCCTCCCGGACCGGATGCACAGCGCAATGTTTGCCCGGACCATGAGGGGCCTCGGGCTGGATGACCGCTACGGCGGCTATGTGGATACCGTGCCGGCACTTTCCCTTGCATCCGTGAACATGATGTCCCTGTTCGGCCTGAACCGGAGACTGCGCGGTGCCATCGCCGGACACCTTGCCATCTACGAAATGACGTCTTCGCGGCCCAATCAGCTCTACGGCAACGGCTTCCGGCGCCACGGCTTCGAAGCGAGCGTGACCGGATACTTCGACGAGCATGTTGAGGCGGACGCCGTCCATGAGCAGATCGCCGGCCGGGACCTCGCCGGCGGGCTGGTGGAGGCGGAACCCGGCCTCCTCGCCGACGTCTTGTTCGGCGCGACGGCGGCACTCGCCATTGACGCCCGGTTCACCCTGCGGATCATGGACGCCTGGGAAAGCGGTCGGTCCTCGCTGCGCACCGCCCTCCCGGCAGCGGCGTGACCGGCCCGGCGGACACGGGGGTGCCCCGACCCGTGCCGCAGACAGACGAAGGAGTTTGGATGAACCAGGAAACCGCCGACGGCTCGATAGTGGTCTGCCCCGACGGGCCCCTGATAATCCGCGGAGAGTTTGAAATTGTCACCCCATCAGGGGAACCGGTGCCCAGACAGCGGAAAACCGTGGCCCTGTGCCGGTGTGGCGCCTCGGCGATCAAACCGTACTGCGACGGAACCCACAAGATGATCGGTTTCCGCACCGAATTTCCTCCTGATTCGCGGCAGGGCAGCACCTCTTAACCCTGAGGCAGCTCTCTGCACAAAGGCGTCCCCGGAACGCCGGCCCACAACGAACGACGCCGGAACTCACCTACTTGAGTTCCGGCGTCGTGCGTTGGGTTGCGCTGCGTAGCAGCAGGGTCAGGCCGGAGCGGTGACGCCTTCTGCCTGGCGCTCCTCCACCAGGCCGCAGACGGCCGCGAACAGCGGGTGGTCCGCCGGCAGTCCCGTGATCCGCTCGGTCGCTTCGGCGGGCGCGGAGGCGGACAGGATCTGCCCGAGCTCCACGGCCTCGGCGTCGGCGGGATCGTTGAAGCGCAGGGCGGCGGCGATCGCCCCGAGGAGGGCCTCGGGCACGATCCCCCGCTCCGCCAGCTCCGCCGCCGGGCCAATGAACCGCTCATGCCGGCTGAGCTTGCGCAGCGGCGCCCGCCCCACGCGGTTCACGGTGTCCGGCAGGTGCGGATTGGAGAAGCGGCCGAGGATCTTCTGGACGTAGGCTTCCTGTTCGTCGTGGTTGAAGCCGTGCTTGGACACGAGCAGCTGCTTGGTTTCGTCGAGCACTGCCCGCACGTCCGCCGCGACGTCCTGGTCCGCCATGGCCTCGGAGATCTTCTCCACACCGGCCTGGTACCCGAAGTACGCGGCGGACGCGTGGCCGGTGTTGACCGTGAACAGCTTCCGCTCGATGTAGGGCCCCAGGCGGTCTACGAACGTGGCACCGGGAATATCGGGCGCGGCGCCGCCAAAGGGCGTGCGGTCGATGACCCACTCGTAGAAGGTCTCCACCGTGACATCCAGCCCCTGGCCGGGTTCCTGGTTGGGCACGATCCGGTCCACGGCCGTGTTGGCAAACACCGCCGCTTTGTCCAGCGACCCGGCGGCGTTATCCCAGGACTGCGCGATGGATACCCTCAGGATGTCCGTGGCGTTGATGGCGTTCTCGCAGGCCATCACCTGCAGCGGCGCCTTTCCTGCGGCCCGGGCGGCAATTCCCTTCGTAATCGCAGGCGCCACGAACTTGAGGATATGCGGCCCCACGGCGGTGGTGACGATGTCCGCCGTCGCGATTTCCTCAATCAGCTGTGCCTCGTGGGTGCCGGAATTGACCGCCCGGAAGTTGTCCACGGTGCGCACGGTGGGGTTCTCTCCCACCTCGTGGACGGCATAGCTGTCCGCGGCGGCAAGCTGGGAGATGAGGGCGTCCGCAACGTCCGCGAACACCACCTCATACCCGGCATCGTGCAGCAGCAGCCCGACGAATCCGCGGCCGATGTTTCCGGCGCCAAAATGTACAGCCTTCACTATGCGTTGACCTTTCCGAACAGCTCCAGCACTTCCTCGACGGAGGTTGCGGCCTCAAGCTGCGCCACCTGCGCCTTGTTCGTGAAGACCTTCGCGATCGAGGAGAGGATGTGGAGGTGTTCGTTGTTGATGCCGGCCACGCCCACCACGAACTTGACCTCCTTGCCGTTCCAGTCGATGCCGTCGGGGTAGCGCACCACCGAGACCGCGGACCTCTTGATGTGGTCCTTGGCGGCGTTGGTGCCGTGCGGAATGGCCAGGAAGCTGCCCATGTAGGTGGACACGGATTCCTCGCGCTCGTGCATTGCGAGGATGTAGTCGTTATCCACGGCGCCGCGGGCCAGCAGCAGCTGGCCGGCCTCGTCGATCGCGGCATCCCGGGTTGTGGCGGAGCCGGTGAGGACCACGCTGTCAGCCACCAGGATGTCCGACGGCGGGGCGCCGGCTTCCGCAGGCGCCCCGGCGGCCTGCGCCCCCGGCACGGCCGTGGCGCCGGCAGCGGCGGCGGTTGCGGGAGCAGCTGCGCCGCCGGCGTCGGCGGTTCCTTCGGCGTTGCTGCTCTTGACCAGTTCCACGATCTCGTCATAGCGCGGGCTGTTCATGAAATTGTCCACGGAATAATGGACGGCGCTGGCCGTGGCCGGCTTGGCCCGCTCGGTGAGGTCCTGGTGCGTGATCACGACGTCGTAGGTGTCCGTGAGGTTCGCGATGGACGCGTTGGTGACCTTGACGTCCGGGAAACCGGCCGCCTTGATCTTGTTCCGCAGCACCGAGGCGCCCATGGCGCTGGAGCCCATGCCGGCGTCGCACGCGAACACGATGTTCTCGACGGGACGAGTCAGGACTGCGGTGCCGCCGGCACCCGCACCCGTGAGGGAGGAGGCGACGGAGCTCTTCTTGCCCTTCATGTCCTCCATGCGGCTGGTGGCGGCGCTGAGATCGCCCTCGTCACTGTGGCGGGTGGTCCTGAGGATCACCGAGGCGACGAGGAAGGAAACTGTTGCCGCGAGCACGACCGAAAGGATCACGCCAAGGTAGCTGTCACGGGAGGTCTGCGCGATCACCGCGATGATGGAACCCGGGGCTGCGGGAGCTACGAGTCCGGAGTTGGTCACGGCCAGGGTGGCGATACCCGTCATGCCGCCTGCGATCGCGGCCAGGATCAGCAGCGGGCGCATGAGGACGTACGGGAAGTAGATTTCGTGGATGCCGCCGAAGAAGTGGATGATGGCCGCACCCGGCGCTGAGGCTTTCGCAACGCCGCGGCCAAAGAACATGTAGGCAAGCAGGATGCCCAGGCCCGGGCCGGGATTAGCCTCAAGCAGGAACAGGATGGACTTGCCCTGCTCCAGCGACTGCTGGACGCCCAGCGGGGTCAGCACGCCGTGGTTGATGGCGTTGTTGAGGAACAGCACCTTGGCCGGTTCGATGAAGATGCTGGTCAGGGGCAGCAGGCCGTTGTTCACCAGGAACTGGACCACGTTCCCCGCCCCGGTACTGAAAGCCGTGACCAGCGGAGAGATGCCATAGAAGCCAAGCATCGCCAGGAGGGCGCCCCAGATGCCGGCGGAGAAGTTGTTCACCAGCATCTCGAAGCCGGGGCGGATCTTCCCGTGCCAGATAGCGTCGAGCTTCTTCATGGTCCAGCCGCCGAGGGGGCCCATGATCATGGCGCCGATGAACATCGGGATGCCGGCACCGACGATGACGCCCATGGTGCCGATGGCGCCCACGACGCCGCCCCGGACGTCGTAGACCATCTTGCCGCCGGTGTAGGCAATCAGGAGAGGCAGAAGGTACGTGATCATGGGACCGACGAGGCCCACATTCGGCTCACCTGCGGAGTTGGTGCCGAAGCCGCCAAGCGCAGGCACCGGAAGCCATCCCTTCTCGATGAAGAGAGCCGTGATGAGGCCCCAGGCGATGAACGCCCCGATGTTGGGCATGATCATTCCGGACAGGAACGTCCCGAACTTCTGGACGTGAACCCGCACGCTGGTGCGGGGTTTTGCAACTGTCTCTGTTGCCATGTGATTTCCTAACCGTGATTCCTGCTGCACCGCAGGATGGTCCGATATTTTCGACGACTAGCTGGTGGAACTGTTGGAGATCCTGTGGAGCCATTCGAGAAAGAGCTTGAGTTCCGAGCTGGACAACTGGTCCGAGTGGGATGCCTGCAGCGCCGCGTTCAGCGCGATGGCGGCCACTACCACGGATGATTTCCCGGAATCCTCCGGTTCGGCATCCCTGCCCTGGTCGCTGGACACCGCGAAGATCATGGCGTCCCGCGTCATGGTTGACAGTTCGAGGTTCCGCTCCGCCGCCGGTTCCGCGATCAGCATGAGCGTGACCCCCACGTTGGCCGCCAGGATGCTTCTGGCAGCTTCCCGCGGCTGGACGTTCAGCTGCCCGGCCGCGGCGGCCTTGTTCAGCATCTCCTCCATAAGGGCCTCCGCATCGGCGACGATGGACGGGCGGCTCTCGGGGCGGATGTTACCGAACATGACCAGATACAGTTCCGGCTGGTTAAGCCCGAACTGCACATGGTTGTCCCACATCCGCCGGATGTCTTCCAGCGGATGCCCGGACGGGGCGAAGTCGCGTTCGCCTGCCACATATTCCTCGAATCCGGCGGCCACAACCGCGTCAAACAGGCCCTCCTTGTCACCGAAGTGGTGGTACAGGGTGGGTGCCGTGACGCCTGCCAGCTGCGTGATCTGGCGTGTTGATACAGCTGCTCCCGCGGAGTTGGCCAGCAACTCGGCTGCCGCACGCAACAGCCTCATTTTGGGCGGGAGCTGGCCATCGAAACTCATAACCGCTACCCTATCACCTATAGCAACGCTATATGAATTGCATCACATACAATTTTTTCAGGCACCGCACATCAATATCGGACGTAGCCGTTCGGAACGCCCGGACCACTGTCCTGGCAGAGACCGGCGGGCCTGGCTACCGGCAGAGAATGAGGACCTTCAGTGCAGAACTTCACAGGAGTTGGCGTCAGCCCCGGCCGCATCATCGGCACCGTCCGGCAGATGCCCAAACCCATCAGTGAACCTCCCGCCGGCGAGCAGCTGGCGGCCGGAACGTCCCCCGAAGACGCGACGGCGGCGCTGAAGGCAGCGGCGAGCGCCGTCCACGATGACCTCAAGGCCCGCGCCAGCCACGCCACCGGCGACGGCAAGGCCGTCCTGGAAGCAACGGCACTGATGGCCAAGGACACCATGCTGATCAAAGGCGCGGCCAAGCTGATCGCCCGCGGCATGTCCGGCCAGCGCGCCATCTGGGAGTCTGGTTCCTCGGTTGCGGAAATGCTGCACAACCTTGGCGGGTACATGGCAGAGCGCGCCACCGACATCCTCGACGTCAGAGCCCGCATCGTCGCCGAACTCCGCGGCGTACCCGCCCCGGGCATCCCCTCCTCGGAGACCCCCTTCATCCTCGTGGCCGAAGACCTTGCGCCCGCCGACACCGCGACCCTGGACCCGAACAAGGTCCTCGCGCTGGTGACGGCCGGCGGCGGCCCGCAGTCACACACCGCCATCATTGCCCGCTCTCTCGGCCTGCCGGCCGTGGTGGCCGCCGTGGGTGTGGACGAACTGCCGGACGCCACTGAAATCTACGTTGACGGCGCGGCAGGCACCATTACCGCCGAACCGGACGCCTCGCTGCACGCCGCGGCGGAGGCCTGGGCGGCCACCGCATCCCTCCTTGCCGAGTTCAGCGGCACGGGTACGACGGCGGACGGCCACCTGGTCCCGCTCCTCGCCAATGTGGGCGGCGCCAAGGATGCCGAAGCCGCAGCCAAGCTCGGAGCGCAGGGCGTCGGGCTCTTCCGTACCGAGTTCTGCTTCCTGGAGCGCGATACCGAGCCCAGCGTGGACGAGCAGGCTGCCGCCTACAAGGGCGTCTTCGATGCCTTCCCCGGCAAGAAGGTGGTGCTCCGGACCCTGGACGCCGGCGCCGACAAGCCGCTCCCCTTCCTGACCGACTCCACCGAGCCCAACCCGGCCCTGGGCGTCCGTGGCTACCGCACCGACTTCACCACCCCGGGCGTCCTGGAGCGCCAGCTGGAGGCAATCGCCCGTGCCGAAAAGGAATCCGCAGCGGATGTCTGGGTGATGGCACCCATGATTTCGACGGCGGAGGAGGCCGCCCGGTTCGCCACCATGTGCGCCGAGGCAGGAATCAAGACGCCCGGCGTCATGGTGGAGGTCCCGTCCGCGGCATTGACGGCCGACACCATCCTTCGCGAGGTTGCCTTCGCCAGCCTGGGCACCAACGACCTCACCCAGTACGCCATGGCGGCGGACCGCCAGCTCGGCCCGCTGGCCGGCCTGAACACCCCGTGGCAGCCCGCCGTCCTGCGCCTCGTCGGCCTGACCGTGGAAGGCTCGGCGACCGAGGGGCACAACAAGCCCGTGGGCGTCTGCGGTGAGGCCGCGGCGGATCCGGCCCTCGCCGTCGTACTGACCGGGCTCGGCGTCACCACGCTGTCCATGACCGCCCGCTCGCTGGCCGCCGTCGCCGCAGTGCTCAAGACCGTCACGCTGGCCGAGGCGCAGGAGCTCGCCAAGCTGGCCCTGTCCGCGCCGAGCGCCACGGAGGCCCGCGCGTGGGTCCGGGAGAAGCTGCCTGTCCTGGAGGAGCTGGGCCTCTAGCCGGGGAGACTGCCGCGGAGGCCGTCCGCCGTCGTTTCGGCCCAACGGGCAATGGCATGTGCCACGGCGGAGGGCGCCGTGTCCTGAACCACGTGTCCGCGGGCCGGCACTTCGGCGAACGTGCCGTGCGGTGCCTCTGCCGCGAGGTACTCGCACCACGGGCGGCGGGCAATGGGGTCCCGGCCACCGCGGAGCACCAGCACGGGCTGTTGCACGCCGCGAATCCTCGTTTCCAACGGAAAGCCCAGCATCACCGGCAGTTGGGTGAAGTACCACCGAAGCCCGGTCCGGAAATAGTCGGTAAACACCACGGCATTGGTGGTGGGCGCTTCGCAAAGGAGTGAATCCCGGGTCAGGGCGAGCGCGTGCCAGGTGGCACTCCTCCGGGAAGGATCCACCACCGGCCCCATGAGCACCACGCCACTCACCAGGTCCGGCTCCTGGAGGGCCAGCTCCACCGCGAACTGAGTCCCCATGGAATGGCCCACCACCACGCAGGACTGCACCCCGGCTTCCGCGAGCACGGCGGCCACGAAGGCGGCATATTCGCCCACTGACACCTGCCGGCCGGGGCGGGGAGTATCGCCGAAGCCGGGCAGATCGAAGGAATACACCACCGCGCCGGGCGCCTGCTTGCCGCGCGACAGTTCAAGGTGCAGCTTGGCAAAGTAGCGGTGCGTGACGCCGATTCCATGAAGCAGCACAAACACCGGCCGGTCTCTCTTGGGAGACCCGGGCCGGGAAGTCCCGTGCTGTAGAGCCGCGGGATTAAGATCCGCGGGCTTGAACGGCCCGTGCTCCGACGTACTGGGAGACTCGCCGCGCGACTGGTCCGGACCCGCTTCAGCGGCATAGAGACGACCCGTCAGGCCGTTCGCCGTCACAACTGTTCCACTACCGAGTTTCATCCGCCGAGCATACCCGTCCTGGGCGGTCCGACCACATGAGGCGAAGCGGCAGCCGCTAGGCTTCTGCCATGGCACTGATAGCTCCCAGGGTGACCCCCGCCCTTCCCGCCGAGGACTCGCTGAACCTGCAGCGTGCCCTGGATGGCAGCAACGACATCACCGTGTTCGTGGACGGCACCGTCCACCGGCTGCCGCCCCAGGCGAGGGACGCCGTCGTCGACCTTCTGGCAAGATTCAGCCGCGGCGAAGCCGTAACGGTGAGCAGCGTGGAGGAAATGCTCACCACGTCCCAGGCCGCGGAACTCGCCGGAATCTCCCACACCTACCTGCGGAACATGACGGACCGCGGCGAGATTCCGGTGGAATACCGGGGGACGCACCGCCGGATCCGGCTGGCCGCCATCATGGCTTGGCTGGAGGGGCAGAAGAAGAAGCAGGCCGCCGCGGAACCGGCCGGTGACGCCTCCGGCGAGGACCGCTGACGGCAGGTCCGAAGGCGCTAGGTCCGAAGGCGGCACAGCCCGTAATTGCCGGCACGTCCAAATGACAGGCCGCCTGCACTGGATGACGGTGCGATAAGGATCAAGCAACGATCCCGCGAACGCAGGGATTCCGGCCTGCGGGCGGGGTTACTCTTTATTCGTGGCGAGATTCAGGGGATTGCACATCGTGGCGGGTATCGTCGCCATGGGTGTCACTGCTGTCCTCGGAAGCGTCATGGGGCTGAACAACACCGCCGTTTTCACCTCGAGCTGCGTAGCTTACGTGGCCGTCTCCATGTGGGCGGAAAGCCGGTTCTCACGGCGCCGCGGCGAGATTCCCGGTCCCGCCCAGCTGCAGCCGCAGATTACGGACCCTGGCAAGCTGGACCGCACGCCAGACCAGATTCCCCGGCAGGAGGGGAACGCCGCTTGACCCGTCAGCGGCGCATGGCGCTGGCGCCGGCCTGCGCCTAGACCGGTGCGTGGGCCGGTGCATCGGGGATTGACAGTATCGGAAGTCCCCTGAAGTATTGTTAGCGGTAACATTTTGCCGGATCGCCTCCGGCCAGAAGGGGGATCATGCGCACTGCAACGACGCAACTGGGCGGCACGGGCGAACTCAACTGGGCCGGAAACTACCGTTACGGCGCCGCGGCAATCCATCGCCCGCGCACCGTCGATGAGGTCCGGGGCTTCGTGTCTGCTGCGCCCAAAGCGCGGGCCGTGGGGTCGCGGCACTCGTTCAACTCCATCGCTGACTCCTCCGGCGTCCTGATCTCACTGGAGGACCTGGAACCGGACATCAGCATCGACGCCGCCGCCCTCACCGTCTCCGTCTCCGGCGGAACCCGCTACGGAACGCTCGCCGCGGAACTGGACCGGCAGGGGTTCGCCCTCGCCAACCTCGCCTCCCTGCCGCACATCTCCGTGGCCGGCGCCATCGCCACCGCCACCCACGGATCGGGCGACACCAACGGGAACCTGGCCACATCGGTGGCGGCCTTGGACATCGTCTGCGCGGACGGTTCCGTGCGCACCCTGACCCGCGGCAGTTCCCCCGGCTTCGACGGCGCCGTGGTGGGCCTGGGCGCCTTGGGCATCGTCACCCGGGTGACCCTGGATATCGAGCCGCACTTTGAGGTGCGCCAGGACGTCTTCGAACAGCTGCCGTGGGAGACAGTCCTGGCGGACTTCGACGCCGTCACCTCCAGCGCGTACAGTGTCAGCCTGTTCACGGACTGGAGCGGGAGCACCGTGGCGCAGGCCTGGCTCAAAAGCAGGATTCCCGACGGCGGAACCTCCGCCGGCGCCCACGCCGCCGTCCGAACCGGCTTTTTTGACGGCCCGGACGGGGCAGGCGCCACTGACCCGGCGCTCCGCACGTTCTTCGGCGGCACCGCCGCTCCGCAAGGACGCCACCCGCTGCCGGGCGTTTCCGCGGAAAACTGCACCGAACAGCTCGGCGTCGCCGGCACCTGGGCGGAGCGGCTGGCTCACTTCCGCATGGCATTCACCCCCAGCAGCGGCGACGAACTGCAGAGCGAATTCTTCGTGCCGCGGGAGCACGCTGTTGCGGCCATCGGCACCATGCGCGGGCTGTCGGAGGCGGTGACTCCGCTGCTGCAGGTGGCCGAGATCAGGACCGTGGCCCATGACCGCCTCTGGCTCAGCCCGTCATACGGCCAGGCTTCGGTGGGGCTGCACTTCACCTGGAAGCCGGACCAAGAGGCGGTGGAGCGGGTGCTGCCGCTCATTGAAGAGCGCCTTGCCCCGCTGGGCGCGCGCCCGCACTGGGCCAAGCTGTTCACGGCCGACGCCGCGGCCCTGGCGCCGCTCTATCCGCGCTTTGCCGACTTCCGCAAGCTGGCGGAGGGAATGGACCCGGAGGGCAAGTTCCGGAACGAGTTCCTGGAGCGCAAGGTCTTCGGGTAAGCAAGGTTTCGGCTAAGGGGTTCGGCTAGATCCGCGGCCGGCCGGCCCAACGCCGCGCCTTGAGCGCGCCGTGGAGTTCCAGCCGGACCATGCCCTTCAACGGGTCCACGCCCAGCAGTTGCCGGATGCGGCCCAGCCGGTTGTAGATGCTGCTCCGGTGCAGGTGGAGTTTCTCGGCGACGTCCTGGACCGAGCCGTCGTTGTCATAGAGCAGCTCGAGCACCGGCAGCAGTTCCCCGTTCCGATCATGGTCCTCGAGGGTCCGGAAATTCACCGAACCCGCATCACCCCAGACGCCGGCCCCGCCGCCGGCGGACGCCAGCAGCTGGTACACACCGGCGGCCCGGCAGTCCACGAGCTCCCCCAGCTGCGGATCCACCGCCGCGGCCTGTGCCGCCAGCTTGGACTGGCGGTATGCTTCGGCCAGCTCCTTGGTGCGGGTGAACCCCTCGCTGATGCCCAGGATGATGCGCTCCACGGGACGCCCGGAACGCTTGGCGAGTTCCAGCTGGTAGTGCACCAGGACCTGCGCGTGGCTGGCGCGTCCGGTGGACTCCCGGAACAGGACCACGGCATGGGTTTCGGCCCCCGCGCTGAACAGGGTGGCGTCCACGCCGATGGTTGCCTGGAGCGCCGCTGCCCGGTGGATGAGCGTTGAGGCGATGGGATCGGGCCCGGCGGACCAGCCGTCGGCGTCGAGGACGGTCACCAGCTGCCACGGTCCCCGGTCCTGCACTTCCTTCCAGCCGGCCACGGCTGCCACGGCATTGGCTTCCCCGGCGCAGGCCGCCAGAAATTCCCGTTCGCGGCTCCGGCGGAACTCGGATTCCGCGGTATTGGAGTCCAGCAGGAGGCCGGACAGCAGATCAAGCTCGTCCCGGACGTCCGGCAGCTGGGTGAGGATCGCCGTCGCGCTTTGCTCCTCCGCGTCCTGCTGCACCCAGAGGTAACCCACGCGGAACCCGCGGACCATCAGCGGGACGCAGACGCGCCCCAGCATCCCCAGGTCCTCGTTGGCAGGAATGACGACGGGACGCACCGCGGTGGCGATCCCGTGCGAGAGCTGCCACGCCTTGACGTCCAGGGGTACGCGTTTGCTGAGCAGGAAGTTCACCCGCACCCTGTCCGCGTGCGACTGGTTTGAACTGTAGGCGAGAAGCAGGCCGTCCAAGTCCTCCAGCGATAACCCACGGCCCAGCTTCAATGCCACCCGCTCCACGAGCTGTTCCACGTCCTGCTGTTGCATGCTGCAAGACTACGTCCCGGAAGTCCTGCCGGGCGAACGGACAGCAGGCGACACCTGCCGCTCAGCAGCTCGACAAACGTCGAGCGGTGATCGCAAAAATCCGCGGAATCATGCGGTTCTTGCAGCCGGGCACCAGGCATTTGCTGTCGCCTGCCTCACAACCGGATCTATTCTGGAATCACACCTCCCCCGCAACTTTCGGCCTCAAGAGCCATCGAATATGGAGCCCAAAATGATCATCGGTGTCCCCAAAGAGATCAAGAACAACGAATTCCGCGTCGCCATCACCGCTGCCGGCGTCCACGAATTCCGCACGCACGGCCACACCGTTCTGGTCGAACGCGGCGCAGGCCTGGGCTCGGGCATCACCGACGAGGAATACGCCATCGCCGGCGCCGAGATCGTCGCTGATCCGGATGAGGTCTGGTCCCGGGCCGACATGGTGATGAAGGTCAAGGAGCCCATCAAGGCCGAATACCACCGCTTCCGCAAGGGCCTGATCCTCTTCACGTACCTCCACCTGGCCGCCGAGCCCGAGCTCACCCGCGAACTCATCAACTCCGGCGTTACGGCCATCGCGTACGAAACCGTCCAGGAAGGCCGCACCCTGCCGCTCCTCGCGCCGATGTCCGAGGTCGCCGGCCGGCTGTCCGTCCAGGTCGGCGCCACGTCCCTGATGGCCCCTGCCGGCGGCAAGGGCGTGCTCCTGGGCGGCGTGCCCGGCGTCCGCCCGGCCAAGGTTGTGGTCCTCGGCGCCGGTGTCGCAGGCACCAACGCCGCGGCGATGGCAATCGGCCTCGGCGCCGACGTCACCATCCTGGACATCAACATCAACCGGCTGCGCGAACTAGACGCCCAGTACCAGGGGCGCCTGAAGACGGTCGCGTCCAACAAGTACGAGATCGAGAAGTCCGTGGTGGACGCGGACCTCGTCATCGGTTCCGTGCTGATCCCCGGCGCCAAGGCTCCCAAGCTGGTCACCAACGAACTCGTGGCCCGCATGAAGCCCGGCTCCGTGCTCGTGGACATCGCCGTGGACCAGGGCGGCTGCTTCGAGGACACGCACCCCACCACGCACCAGGAACCCACGTACAAGGTGCACAACACCATCTTCTACTGCGTGGCCAATATGCCCGGCGCCGTCCCGAACACGTCCACCTACGCGCTGACCAACGTCACCCTGCGCTACGGCGTGGCCCTGGCCAACCTGGGCGTGAAGGCAGCGTTCGAGAACGATCCCGCCCTCGCCGCCGGCCTAAACATCGCCGCCGGCCACGTGGCACACCGCTCCGTCTCCGAGGCGCACAACCTGCCCCTCGTAGCGGACTGGCACGAGCTGGTTTCCGCATAACCTCTTGGTTGCCGTTTGAACGGCAGTCATCCAACGCGTGCTGCTCCTTCGTCGCTTTGACGCACGCTTTCTGGATGGCTGCCGTTCAAACGTTAAGCCCGGAGGTGGGGAGCGAAACCGAGCTCACCCAGCGGTTCACTTTGAGTTATTAGGCGAGCGTGCGGGCCTGCTCTATCAGTTTCAGGACTTCGACCGGGCCGGCCGGATCAACCGGGAGGGGGAGCGCGGAGGCCGTGCCGCCGTCGGAGATCTTGGCTGCGAGGATGCGGTAGAACTCCGGGTAGGCGCCGCGCTCGGTGGACAGCCGGTCGATGTGGCCGTCCCGGCCGAGCTGCCCCGCCCACTCGGGGTCCTCCACGCCGTACTCTTCATCCAGCGGGCCACCGCCGGCAACTATGTAGGGTTCCTGCGGGTCGATGCCGTGCTTGGTGTAACCGGCTTCGGATCCCAGCACGCGGTAGCGCGGCCCCTGCTGGGCGCACAGCATGTTCATCCACAGGTGGCTCTGCACCCCGGACTCGTGCTGAACCACCAGGAAGCAGTCGTCGTCCACCTTTTCGTCTGGCCGCCGCGCCAGCAGTTCCGTATGGACCACAGCCCCGGGCCCGAAGAGCAGCAGCGCCTGGTCCAGCAGATGGGTGCCGAGATCGAAAAGGACCCCACCCCCGTCGGCCGCCGTGGCCTCCGCCTTCCAGGCCTTGGACACCTCGGGCGACCACCGCTCAAACCGCGATTCAAACCGCATTACCTGCCCCAGGGAGCCGCCCTCCAGCAGCGCCTTCACGGTCAGGAAGTCCCCGTCCCAGCGGCGGTTCTGGAACACGGTGAGGACCCTGCCCAGCTGGTCGGCGAGCCCGATCAGCTCCTGCCCCTGCGCACTGGTCACGGCGAACGGCTTGTCCACCACGACGTCGAGCCCGGCCTCGAGGGCGGCTTTCGCCAGCGGGTAGTGCGTGGCGGGAGGCGTCCCCAGGACCACAAGATCAAGGTCGGCGGCCAGCGCAAGGACGGCATCGCCGTCGGGCACTGTTTTCACGCCGGGGTACCGCTCGACGGCGGCGGCCTGGCGTCCGGCGTCGGACGTCGCGATGACGTCCAGCGAATAGCCCTGGTCAGCGGCGATCAGCGGCGCGTGGAAAACGCTGCCGGAGAGGCCAAAACCCACAACTGCGGTGCGGATACGGGAGGAAGCGGCATCGGTGCTCATGGTGCAACGCTACTCCGCTGGCCGGACCAGCCGCGTAACAAGCTGGCGCCAAGATTCCTCCAGCCGCTCCGGGGACACACCCTGCACACGGACGGCATACAGGAGCCGCTCCGGATCGAGGGTCGCGCTGAGCGACATCGCCATGAGCCAGGGGTCCGCCTCCAGGCCGGCTTCGCGCAGCAGATACTCGAGGTGCCGGTGCCACAGCACGGCGGCGGGGACCTCGAAGCGGTTGTACACCGAGTGGTCGGCGGCCCGCGCAAGGTCCCCGTATTCCAAGACGTAACCGATGCGCCCGGCGCCGAAGGCGATGAGCCGCTCCAGCGGCGGCGCCCCGGGGCCGAGCGGCGGTGGCCCGAACATGAAACGCCCCTGGAATTCGGCCTCGGAGTCACTAAGGAGCGTCATCATGAGCCCGGCGCGGCTGCCGAAGCGGCGGAAGACCGTTCCCTTGCCCACGCCCGCGCGCTCGGCCAGCTTGTCCATGGTGAGGCCGTCGGCACCGCACTCCTCGATCAGCTGCCGGGCCGCGCACAGCAGCAGTTCCCGGTTCCGGGCGGCATCGCTGCGTTCGGGGCCGGAACCGGGTGTCCCGGAGCGGATTGGGATGAGGCTCACAAGAAACATTCTAGACCGGGGAATATTATCCGGACCGTAGTCCGTTTAGTATCGGTGAAGGCATTAAGCGCCTCAACACCCAGCCAGCCGGCGGACCCCCGCGGCCTGATAAAAGGAGTTCAAATGTCCAAGAACACCGTCCTCATCCTCGTCGGCAGCCTCCGCGCCGATTCCACCAACCGTAAACTGGCCGAGGCCATCCAGCTGAACGCGCCGGAAGACCTTGAAATCGTCATCCACGAGAGCCTGGGCAACATCCCCTTCTACAACGAGGACATCGACGTCGAGGGCCAGGTCCCCGAAGCCGCTGCTGGCCTCCGCGCCGCAGCCAACACTGCCGACGCCCTGCTTCTGGTGACGCCGGAGCACAACGGCACCATGCCCGCCTCGCTGAAGAACGCCATCGACTGGCTGTCCCGCCCGTTCGGCGCCGGCGCGCTTGCCGGAAAGCCCACCGCCGTCGTCGGCACCGCCTTCGGCCAGTTCGGCGGCGTCTGGGCCCAGGACGAGGCCCGTAAGGCGGCAGGCATCGCCGGCGCGAAGGTGCTCGAGGACGTCAAGCTTGCCGTTCCCGGTTCCATGGTCCGCTTCGCCGAGACCCACCCGAAGGACGACGCCGAGGTTGTTGAGCAGATCAAGGGCATCTTCGAGTCCCTGGCATCCGCTGAGCGGGCCACCGCAGCAGCCTGATCCAGTTAGCTCCGCGCACGCCCCCGGCAACCTGACCGTTGCCGGGGGCGCGCGTCGTTTAAGCCCGCGGGCGCGCCGGGCTGCACGGGTTACGGGGCGCCGGGGCGCCGGGGCGAAACCAATCCGTGACTGAGCTGCGGCCGAACTGAAACCCGCGGCGACTCCCTCCGCCGTAACGTTGATGTACCGGGCGGACCGGGGCAGGAAGTGCGGTGCACTCATGAAGACCAGCCAGGGCGGCAGGGCACGCAGGGCAGGGGCTGTTGCCTGCTGCCTTCTGCTTCCGTTGTGGCTCGGCTCCTGCACACCGCTTGCGGCGCCTACGGGAGGTTCTGCGGACGCCGGTGCCGCGGCCCCCGCTCCCCAGCCACGCCCGGTCCCGCCCGCCAGCCCGCCGGAGGAGGCCGCCGGCCCGCCTGGGGCCGCCACAGGTCCCGCCGAAGGGTCCGGATCCGCCGCGTCCGGCCCCGACATCGGCGCGGGCACCGCGGCCGACGCGCCGGCGCAGGGCTTCGGGTCACCTGCCGGCCCGCCCCCGGCGGCGGACGGCCCCGCCGTTCAGGACCTGCCGTCCGCCGGCACGCAGGAGGCGCCCGTGGGCGCGGCGCCGGAGGCCGTTCCGCCTGAGGCCGCCGCACCGAAGGCCACAGAACCGAAGGCCACCACACCCGGAGCAGGCGCCGCCGCAGGCGCACAGGCCGGCGCCGGAACCGCGGTGTACTACGTTGCCCTCGACGACGGCGGCACGTCGGGCGTGCGCTTCGGCTGCAACGACAGCCTGGTTCCCGTGCGCGACGCCGATCCCTCCATCCGGGAGCCGCTGCACGCTGCCATGAGCCGGCTGCTGTCCGGCCCGGGGGCGCCGCCGGCGTCAGGCCTCTATAACGCCCTGTCCTCGTCCACGCTGCAGTATGTTTCCGGGTACCTTGACGGCACCACGGTGGTGGTCAACCTCACCGGCTCGGTGCAGCCGGGCGGGGTCTGCGATGTCCCCCGGATCGAGGCGCAGCTCACCCAGACCGCCGTCACGGCTGTGGGTGCCACCCGTGCGGAGATTTACGTCAACGGCGTCCGTCTGGCCGAGGTCCTCAGCCTCCGCTAGCTGCCGGGCAAGCCTTCGCTAGCGCCGGGGTCCTTGACGGGCTTCCCCGCGGGTAACCCCTGCTTCATTCTGCGGTGACGCATTCTCCGGCGCCGCCTTTGCCGGCGTCTCATTTCCCCGGGTCACGCTGCCGGGCCTTCACCGGGGCAAACAGGGCGTCCATCTCGGCGTGGCTGCGCGCTCCGGCCAGTTCCGACCAGTTGCCGTCGCCGAGGACCTCCGCGGCCACCCGGGACACGGTCGCGTACGCGGCCTTCGCCGTATTGCCGCCGATACTGATCCGCCGCACGCCGGCGTCGTGCAGTTCCCCAACCGAAGCGGCCCCGACGCCGGCCAGCGCGTTCAGCGGCGCCGCGATTCTCCGCGCGAGTTCGTGCAAAACATGGAGGTCCGTGGCGCCGGGAACGAATATACCGTCGGCTCCGGCCGCCAGATAGGCGCCGGCACGCTGCAGGGTTTCTTCGAAGGCCGCTTCCGGGAAGCGGCCTGACAGATAGGTGTCCGTCCTGGCGTTGATGAAAAGCGCCACGCCGAAGTCTTCAGCCGCGTCCCGAACAATGCCGATCCGGCGCGCCTGTTCCGCCACGGCGGTGAGCGGATCCCCGCCGGAGTCCTCGAGGTTCACGCCCACGGCACCGGCCTCGAGCACCGCCGTGATGGTCTGGCGGAACATGCCATCGTCAAAGGCGCCGTCGGAGCCCGCGTACCCGGTTTCGATGTCCGCCGTGACAGGTAGGGTGGTGGCCGCCGCGATCCGCCGCACCGCCTCCACGGCAAGGCCAGTAGGCAGGTGGCTGCCATCCGGAAATCCCAGGCTCCAGGAGATGGCGGAGCTGGAGGTTGCGAGCGCCGTCGCTCCGGCCTCCTCTACGAGCTTTGCCGACGCCGCGTCCCACACGTTCACGAGCACCAGCGGCGCCGCCGCGGCCGAGTGGAACTGACGGAAGGCGGCCGCCTTGGCTGACTGGGCGCTGGCAGAAGGGTGCGGTGTCATGGCTCCATTCCATGCCCTCGGCGAACGGAGGTAAAGCCTGCCGGGAAACCTGGGGTTTCATTGTCAACAACTGTTGCCTTCCCGGCAACAGTTGGCTGTATCCTAGGGAATGTGACCCACGAAACACTTGATGCCGCGGCAGCCGTCCTGCCGGCCGAAGCCATTGATGCAATCGAACGCGCGGCCACGTCCGCCCACCGCCACGACGAACTCTTCTCGGAGCGCGCAGCAAACATCAAGCAGTCGGCCGTTCGGGACGTCTTCGACATCTCCATGCGCCCGGGGCTCGTCTCCCTCGCCGGAGGCAGCCCCTACCTGCAGTCCCTGCCCCTGGAAAAACTCGCCCAGACGGCCGCGCGGATCATCGCCGAAGACGGCCTGACGGCCCTCCAATACGGCGGTGGCCAGGGCACGGAGGAACTCCGCACGCAGATCTGCGAGGTGATGGCCGCCGAGGGTATCCTCGATGCCAAGCCGGAAAACGTGGTGATCACCGCGGGCTCGCAGTCGGCCCAGGACGTGGCCACCAAGGTGTTCTGCAACCCCGGCGACGTCGTCCTCGTGGAGGAGCCCACCTACGTGGGCGCCCTCAACACCTTCGAGGCGTATCAGGTGCAGGTTGAGGCGGTGGTGATGGACGACGACGGGCTGGTGCCCGAGCTTCTTGAGGCCAGGATCGCCGCGCTCCAGACCGCCGGAAAGAACATCAAGTTCCTGTACACCATCCCCAACTTCAACAACCCGTCCGGGATCACCTTGGCGAGGGAACGCCGGCAGCAGATCGTGGACATCTGCCGCAGGGCTAACATCATTGTCCTGGAGGACAACCCCTACGGCCTGCTGAGGTTCGACGGGAAGCCTCTGGAACCGCTGCGGGCGGCCAATCCGGACGATGTCATCTACATGGGGTCCTTCTCCAAGATCTTTGCGCCTGGCCTGCGCATCGGCTGGGCACTCGTGCCGGCACACCTGCAGCGCCGCTACTACCTGGCCTCCGAGGCCGTCACGCTGTGCCCGCCCACCCTGAACCAGATGCTGGTCTCTGCCTACCTCCGGGATTACGACTGGAAGGGCCAGATCGAGACGTACCGCGGGCTGTATGCCGAGCGTTGCCACGCCATGCTGGCCGCGCTGGAGGAGCATATGCCGGAGGGGCTCACCTGGACCCGGCCCGAGGGCGGATTCTTCGTGTGGGTGACGCTTCCCCCGGGCGTGGACACCTACCCGCTGCTGCGGAAGGCAATCGACGCGGGTGTGGTCTTCATCCCGGGCGCCGCCTTCACGCACTCGGACGAGCCGTCCAACAAGCTCCGCCTGGCCTTCAGCGCAGTGCCGCCGGAGGCCATCGCCGAGGGCGTGCGCCGCCTGGCGCCGGTGCTGCGGGAGGCAATCGACGCACTCGCGTAGGCCGCACTGCCCGCACTGCCCGCAGGGTGGCCGCACCTCAGGGGTAGGCTGAGAACGGCTGCCGGATACCGGTGCAGACGCAGGAGACAATGAGGCGCTGCGGACGCAGAGCCGGCGAACGAAGAGGAGCAGGGCATGGGCGGAACCATCGTTGTAGGCGTGGACAAGAGCGGGACCGCCAAGAAGGCGGCGGAAGCAGCCCGGGACCTTGCCCTGGCGCTTGGGGCAAGGCTGCACGTCGTGTCGGCCTTCGAAACCGACCGGACCGAGGTCTACGGCAGCGGCAGCGACAGGTGGATTGTCTCGGATGCGGGCGAAGCCGAGAAGGTGGCCAAGAACGTCGCCACAGACCTGAGCGGCGGCGACCTCAAGATCACCTACTCCTCGGCCCGGGGGAAGCCGGCCGAGGCCCTCGTCAAAGAGGCCGAACGGCTCGACGCGCGGATGATCGTGGTGGGTAACCGGCGCATGCACGGCCTGGGGCGGGTCCTGGGCAGCGTGGCGAACAGCGTTGCCCACACTGCCTCCTGCGACGTCTACATCGCCAACACCTACGGCGCCGACTAGGCTGCAGCCGGCGCGAGTAAGAGCGCGAAGCCGCCGCCGACTTGACGCGGGTCACCCCGCGTGGTGCGCAGTCTCACCCCGCTTTCCGGCAAGCCGCGACGAACCCGACGGTAAAATTGGAGGTGCCCCGATGGAGCGGACATCCGAGAATCTACCTTCAGGGGAACACTTTGCTTACACTCCAGCGGCGCCAGCTCGTGGGTCATGACATCCTTCTTGCCCGTCACGGCAACCACATCAGCGCGATGCGCATCGACCGTTCGGCGGGCCGCGTCATCGCCCTGCTGGATGACGGCTCCGTGGACAGCGCGCCGAACCTCATCTCCCCCGACCTGCAGCTGCCCGATACCATGCAGAGCGTCCTGCGCGAGGACTGGAAGTTCCTGGCTGCCGTGTCAGGCACCGTCGCCGCCGTATCCGGTGCGATGATTGTCGCGGCCGTTGCCTTGGCGGGTATGACTTCCGATCCCGTCCTGGCCCAGCTGATGACCACCTACGCGGCCTACTGAGGCTCGGCTCCGGCGGCGTCACGCGCGGCGGACTGTCAGTTCCAGGAGCAGCCACCACAGCAGCGTGGTGACGCCGCCGCCAACCACCGCGCCGGCCACCACCTGGGCCACCGTGTGCGCGCGGAGCACCACCCGGGACCAGCAGACCGCGGGGATCAGCAGCAGCACCGGACTCCACGGGGCGCCCAGCGTCAGGACCGCGACGGCCGTGGCGAAGGCGATGGACCCAGCGTGCCCGCTGATTTTCCAGAAGAGGCTGATGACAGCAAGCACCGCCACTCCGCCCACGGTCGCCAGCATCATCGCTATCACGCTGCGCGGAGCGTCGATGGCTAGCAACAGGCATAGTCCGGCCAGCAGCGACACTGCTGCCATGGCCAGCACCGGGGCGCGCTGCCGGCGGTCGCTGACGTGGTGGTCCGTCACCTTCCCCAGCCGGACCAGCAGTACGACGGCGGCCAGCGGCAGCACGCACACAAACAGCACCGCCACGGCACCGAACCACGCCGTACCCGGGAACCCCGGTTCAACGGCGGGGCTGAACAGCAGCAGCAGGGCCACAGTGACCGTTGGCTGAAAGAGCTCCGTGATCACCCTGGCCGCAAGGTTCATGGCACGAATGTTCACGAAGGTGCCGTTCCGCCCACAGTTCCGCCTTCCGCTTCCGCGACCCCCGGCCGCGGCCCTTGCCCCGGCCGTGGCCTTGGCAAGGGCCGAATCAGTCAAGCAGCAGGGCCGGCTCCTCAAGGATGGAGGCAACGTCGGCCATGAAGCGGGCTGAGAGGTCGCCGTCCACCACACGGTGGTCGAAGGAACCGCCGAGCGTGGTGATCCACCGCGGAATGACCTCGCCGTCCAGCACCCACGGCTTCTGCTTGATGGTGCCGAAGGCCACGATGGCCACTTCGCCGGGATTGATGATGGGCGTGCCGGTATCGATGCCGAGGGCCCCGATGTTCGTGACGGTCAGGGTGCCGCCCTGCATCTGGGACGGCTGGGTCTTGCCCGCACGGGCCGTGGTGGCGAGGTCGTTCAGCGCCAGTGCAAGCTCCTTGAGCGAAAGGTCCTGGGCGTTCTTGATGTTCGGGACCATCAGGCCCCGCGGCGTGGCCGCGGCAATGCCGAGGTTCATGAAGTGCTTGACGTGGATCTCCGCGGTATCGCTGCCGTCCGGGTTGTCCACCCACGTGGCGTTCACGCTGGGATTGCGCGCCGCGGCCCAGACGACTGCCTTGGCAAGAATCAGCAGCGGGGAGACCCGGATACCCTCGAAATCGCGGGAGGCCTTGAGCCGCTTGACGAACTCCATGGTGCGGCTGGCGTCCACATCCACGAAGATGCTGACGTGCGGGGCGGAGAACGCCGATTCCACCATGGCCTTCGCGGTGGCCTTCCGGACGCCCTTGACCGGGATCCGTTCGATCCGCTGGTCCTGCGGCCGGCCCGACTTGCCCCAGAACGTGTCGGCCTTGTCCAGCTCCGCGTCCCGTTGCGACTGGTAGCTGACCAGGTCCTCCCGGGTGACCTCGCCACGGGCGCCGGTGGCGACGACGTCGGCCAGGTCAATCCCCAGGTCCCGGGCGATCTTGCGCACCGGCGGCTTGGCCAGGACCTTGTTTACGAGCCCGGTGATGGTACCGCCGAGCGTGGGTTTGTCAGCCAGCCCGCTGATGGAGCCTGCCGGACCCGCCGCAACCGGGCCGCCGGTTGAGACCGGCGGAACCGGGGCGTCCAGCACAGCCTCCGCAGACCGGGGCTGGACAGGCTCGATCTCCGGAGCACCGTGGATCGGGTCCGCCGGAATCTCGGTCCGCGCCCTGCGCGGGCGGCGCTTGACGGCGTCGGCCTTGGGCCCGGACCCCACCAGCGGACCGCTGGCCAGGCCGCCGTCGGAAGCTCCGCCGTTGGAAACGGGCCCGACGTCGGCCGCAAGCTTTCCGTACATCGGTGCCGCAGGTGCGGCTGTCGGCGGGACCGGCGCCGGCACATCCGCCGGGGTGGGGTCGCCCGCGACGACGTCGGACACGCTGATGATGGCCGTCCCGACGTCGACGGTCACGCCTTCGGGGACCAGCAGCTCCGTGACGGTGCCGGCGAACGGCGACGGCAGCTCCACGAGGGACTTCGCGGTCTCAATTTCGCAGAGGACATCGTTGATGGCCACGGTGTCGCCCGGCTTGACCTTCCAGGAGACGATCTCGGCCTCGGTCAGGCCCTCGCCGACATCGGGGAGGTTGAACTTGTTCAGCGTCATGGGGTCCTCGGGTTCGAAAGCTCAGGCGGTCCGGCCAGTGCACGGAGACGCCGGTAGGCGAAGGTGACGGTAAAGGCGCAGGCTTCAGTACGTGAAGGTGCGGTCCAGCGCCTCAAGGATGCGGTCGATGTCCGGCAGGTAATCCTCTTCGACCTTTGCCACGGGGTACGGCATGTGGAAACCGCCCACGCGGATGACCGGGGCCTCCAGGGAATGGAAGGCGCGTTCGCTGATCCGTGCTGCGATTTCGCCGCCGATGCCGCCGAATGTGGGGGCCTCGTGGGCCACGATCAGGCGGCCCGTTTTCTTGACCGACGCTTCGATCGTGTCGAAGTCGATCGGCGAGATGGAGCGGAGGTCGACGACTTCGACGCTGCGTCCGTCTTCCTCGGCGGCGTTGGCGGCTGCAAGGGCCACGGGAACCAGCGGGCCGTAGACCACCACGGTGGCGTCGGTGCCCCCGCGGACCACGTGGGCCTTGAAGGGATCCTCGGCCAGGCCGGCCGCCCCGGTGTCCACCTCGCCCTTGAGCCAGTAGCGGCGTTTCGGTTCGAAGACGATCACCGGGTCCTGGCAGGCCACGGCCTGCTGGATCATCCAGTAGGCGTCGTGCGGGTTGGACGGGGTGATGATGCGGAGCCCGGCGGTGTGGGCGAACAGGGCCTCGGGCGACTCGGAGTGGTGCTCGATCGAGCCGATGCCTCCGCCGTAGGGGATGCGGATGACCACGGGAACGGTCAGGTTTCCGCTGCTGCGCGAATGCATCTTGGCCAGCTGCGTGGTGATCTGGTTGAAGCCCGGGAAGACGAAGCCGTCGAACTGGATCTCACAGACGGGCAGGTAGCCGCGCAGCGCCAGGCCGATGGCCGTGCCGACGATCCCGGACTCCGCGAGCGGCGTGTCGACCACACGGTCCGCGCCGAACTCGGCGATCAGGCCGTCGGTGACGCGGTAGACGCCGCCGAGCGGTCCGATGTCCTCGCCCATCAGGAGGGACTTCGGGTTGTTGCTGAGGGTGGCGCGCAGGCCCTCGTTGATGGCCTTGGCGATGGTCATGGTGGTCATCAGTTGCCTGCCCCTTCTGCAGCGTCCTCGCCGGCGAATCCCGCACTGTAGTCCTCGAACCAGGCCAGCTCTTCGGCCACAAGCGGATGCGCCTCCACGTACGTGTTGGCGAATGCCGTCCGGATGTCCGGGGCGTCCGATTCGTAGGTGGATTTGCGGATGTAGGCGGCGAGTTCGTTGCCGTCGGCAGTCACCTGCTCGAAGAAAGCGTCGTCGGCCATGCCCTCGGAGCGGAGGTACTTCTCCAGCCGCTCCAGCGGGTCCTTGGCCCGCCACAGCGCCTCTTCCGAGGACTCGCGGTACTTCGTGGGATCGTCGGCCGTCGTGTGCGCCCCGACGCGGTAGGTGAAGGCCTCGATCAACACCGGGCCGTTGCCCTGGCGTGCGTGCTCGAGGGCCCACTCCGTGACGGCGTGCACGGCGATGACGTCGTTGCCGTCCACCCGGATGCCCGGGAATCCGTAACCCTTGGCGCGGTTGGACAGCGGGATGCGGGTCTGCACGGCCGTGGGCACGGAGATGGCCCAGTGGTTGTTCTGGCAGAAGAAGACCACCGGCGCATTGTAGGAGGAGGCAAACACCATGGACTCATGGACGTCCCCCTCGGAGCTGGCGCCGTCACCGAAGTAGACCATGACGGCGGCCTTCGGCTCAGCCGTTCCGGACTCCGCCAGGCCGTTGGCCTCCGCGAGCCGCTGGTCGCGCTGGATCCCCATCGCGTAGCCGACCGCATGCGGGGTCTGGGCAGCAAGAACCAGCGTGTACAGGTGGAAGTTCGTGTCCTTGGGGTTCCAGCCGCCGTTGGAGATGCCGCGGAACTGCCGGAGGAGCTCGGCCAGATCCACGTTCCGGGTCAGGGCCACGCCGTGCTCACGGTACGTCGGGAAGATGTAATCCTGGGGCTGGCTGGCGCGGCCGGAACCGATCTGCGCGGCTTCCTGCCCGGTCAGTGGAACCCACAGCGCCAGCTGGCCCTGGCGCTGAAGCGCCGTGGCCTCCTGGTCGAAGCGCCGGATCGCGGCCATGTCCGCATAGAAGCCGCGAAGCTTCTCCGCGTCCAGCCGTTGGGCGTACTCGGAGAACACGGAGTCCGTGCCGAGGGTGCCGTCCGGCCCCAATAACTGGACCATCTCGGCCGCCGGCTCGCCAAGGGCGGCTTCGGCCTCCGCCTCGAGCTGGTCGTCCAACCCTGTTCCGTCGAACTCGGTGGAGGGCAGATGTGTGGCGCCCATACCGTCTCCTTGCTTGCCGCATCCGGATGCGCTGCAATGTCGCTGGGATATATGCCTCAAACGGAATGCATTCCGGGCGGGGCATATATTTCTGGCTTACTGTTCCTTACTTTATCCGGCGTAACCCCCAAGGGGCGTTTGTTAACCGCTAGGAACGCTGCGGGGGTTTTGTATAGATCGCACAGAGCTCGAGGAAGCGGGTGTTGGCCTCGGCCTCGCCGATGCTGACCCGGACGCCCTCGTTGCCGAAGGCACGCACGGACAGGGCGTGTTCCCCGGCCAGCTGGGCGAACTCGGTGCTGTTCTCGCCCAGATTCAGCCAGACGAAATTCCCTTGCGCCTCCGGAACGAACCAGCCGAGCTCCCGGAGGCCGGCCGTCACGCGGTCCCGCTCATCCACCAGGCTTTGTACCCTTTCTACAACTTGATCAAAATTCTGCAGGGACACCACCGCGGCCTGCTCTGCGATCTGGGACACGGCAAACGGCGTCGCGGCGACGCGCAAGTACTGGGTGAGTTCCGGCTGGGAGACGCTGTAGCCCACGCGGAGGCCGGCCAGGCCGTGCGCCTTGGAGAAGGTCCGGAGCACCACGACGTTCGGGTACTTCCGGTACATGCGGATGCCGTCCACGGCGTCTTCCGCCCGCACGAACTCCTGGTAGGCCTCATCGATGACCACCACCACATCCGACGGCACCGCGTTGATGAAGCGCTCCGTTTCCTCTGCTGTGAGGATGGGGCCGGTGGGGTTGTTCGGCGTGCACAGCAGGATCACCTTGGTGCGCACGGTCACGGCGGCCACCATGGCGTCGAGATCATGGCGGCCGTCCGGCGTCAGCGGAATCCGCACGCTCTCGGCTCCGGCGAGGCCGACAGAAATGGGGTAGGCCTCGAAGGAACGCCAGGCGTAGATCACTTCGTCGGCTTTGCCGTCGTCGTTCTGTCCGGCAAAGGTGGTCAGCAGTTGGTTGAGGGCCCCCAGGCTGCCGGCACCGGTGACGATGTCCTCGGCTGGCACGTCCAGGAAGTCGGCGAGCGCAGCCCGGAGCTTGGTGGTCAGGGGGTCCGGGTACCGGTTGAAGTCGGTCTGGGCCGCGATGGCCTCGGCCACGGCCGGAATCGGCGGCAGCGGGTTTTCGTTGGATGACAGTTTGTAGCTGGCCAGGCCGTCGACGGCGACGGGCGGTTTGCCTGCGGCGTAGCGGGGCAGCCGGTCAACGACCGGTCTCGGCCTGACGCTGCCCGCCGTGGTCTCTGATGAGGTCATGCCAACTAGCCTACTTCGCGGCACTCCTCTCCTGCGGGCCCTGCGCCGTTCACCAATATGTGGCCCCTTCGTCACCCAGCGCTGGTGGACTGGGGAACCCACGAGGACCAACCAGAAAGACACCACACGATGATGCGAAAACTAGCCGTGACCCTCTCTGCTGCCGCCCTGGCCGTCGCCAGTGTGCTCGCCGCCACCGCTCCGGCCACCGCCCAGGACGACGCAAACACGACCCGCCTGAGCGAGATCCGGGTCATGTCGTTCAACATCCACCACGGGGCCGACGGCGGAGATGTGCTCGACCTGGACCGGATCGCGCGCGAGATCGAATCCAGCGGGGCGCAGATTGTGGGCCTCCAGGAAGTGGACCGGCACTGGTCCGCCCGTAGTGCCTACCAGGATCAGGCGGCATGGCTGGCTGAGCGCCTCAACATGCACTACGCCTACGCCCCCAACCTGGATCTGGACCCGGAACCGGGTCATACGGACCGGCGCCAGTATGGCACGGCCGTCCTGAGCAAGTACCCCATCCTGAGTTCGGAGAACCACCTGCTCACCAACATCCAGTACGCGGAGAAGCCCACGGAGCAGCGCGGCCTGCTGGAGACGGTCATCAACGTCGAGGGCAACCACATCAGCTTCTACAACACCCACCTCGACCACCGACGCAGCGAGCAGCGCCAGCTGCAGGTCAAGGAAATCCTGGGCATCACCTCCGGATCCGGCCGGCCATCCCTGCTCGTGGGCGACCTGAATGCGATTCCGACGTCCACGGAGATGCAGCAGCTCATGACGCGGTTCACGGATGTCTTCGCAGCGCTCGGCCAGGACACGGACTACACCATGCCTGTGGAAAACCCCGTCAGCCGCATCGACTACATTCTGGGCCACGGCGACATCCGGCCCCGCTTCGCGGAGGTCCTTAGGACGACGGCGTCCGACCACCTGCCCATCATCGCCGACGTGTCCGTGGCGCAGAAGCCCAACGGCCTCGTTCGCTAGCTGTACTCGGCCTGGACTCGGCCCGTCCGGGACCACCCGGAACGCCCGGCGGAGCGGAACAACGCACCGCCGGGCGTTCGTCCGGGGGGCGCCTGCGTTCTTCAGGCCGGTGTGAAAGCATGGGCGCATGCGGTCTTTCATCGTGCGGGTCATCATCAACGGCCTGGCGCTGTGGGTTGCCAGCTGGATTCTGCCCGGGCTGGAGATCTCGACGTCCGCCACCACGGAGGCGGTGGCGAAGTCGGGTGTCAGCCAGGGAACCGATGCGGTGGGCGTCATCCTGGCCTACCTGTTCATCGGCCTTATTTTCGGGCTGGTGAACGCCTTCGTGCGGCCGGTGATCAGTTTCCTCTCCCTCCCCATCACCATCCTCACGCTGGGGCTATTCACTATCGTGATCAACGCGGCCATGCTCTACCTGACGTCCTGGATCAGCAGCAACACGCCGGTGCATTTCACCATCGACTCCTTCTTCTGGACCGCCGTACTGGCCGCTATCATCATCACCATCATTTCCCTCGTGGCCGACAGGCTTCCCGGCGCCCGTCGCCGCTAGCGGCGCGGACCGGCACAACACGGCGCCGGCGGCGGCAAAGACGGCCGCCGGACAGACAGCCCGCCGCGGAATCCGCGCTACCGGCCGCCGGGCGGGCGGACGTCCGACCATTCCGCACGGCGCCCAGCCACGTCAGATCGACCGGATTCCTGCGGCTTCGGAGCGCGGACCAGCTGGAAGCGCGTGGCGGTAGCCGCTCCGCCGGCACCCACGACGCCAGCAAGAGCGGCGGTGGACGCCACGAGGGACGGATCGTTGCTCGCCGCCACCGCCCGTGCCCCGGCCTCATAGTTGGTCAGCCTGTGGCCTGGCCCCAGACCGGGGTCCACCCCCACAGGCGTCAGCACCCGGTTCTGAAGCGTGACGGTGACGCGGTCCCGGGTGTCCGGGCTGGGCGCCCCGTCCGCTCCCGGAACCCAGTCCTGCCGGTGCTCCAGATGGAGGCTGCTGATCCCGGGCTCCGGGTTGATGCCGCCTATCGGTGACCCTGCCGTCAGCACGTACTTGAGGTCGAATTCCGCGAGGAACGCCTTGTCCTGGCTGAGGTTCATGGCGTGGATTCCGCCCTGGCTGTAGCCGACGGCCACCACCTGGGCGCCCGCCTCCGCGCCTGCCTGCCGGAGGGAGTCCCGGATCGCGGCACTCGTGTGTGCAGAGCCGTAGCCCAGGCCTTCGGCGATGCCGTGCTCGTCGAAGGGGTTCGGACCGCCTGCGTCACCCGGCTGGGTGCCGGGGACGATGACGACGAACGCCTCCTGGCCGCCGTGTTCCGTCCTGATGACCTCGATCCTGCCGCGGCCGTCCTCATCCACACCTTTGGCCCTGGCCAGAAGACCGGCAGGAGAGGCGTCAAGGGTGATCTCCATCGTCGAGGTCGCCGTCGCCGAAACAGGGCGGGGCCTGAGGTGGGGCATCACACCGCCGGCAAGCATGCGGACGACATCGGGGACGCCGGATCCCTTCATCCCGGTGGCTGCCGCCATGGTGACGGCACCGAGGACGGCCTGAGAATTCACCCCTAGCAGGGCCATGATGACCAGGTAGTTGCCCGTCAGCCCTTCCATGCTGTCCCGGTTCAACAGCCTGCTGAAGTCCGCGCGGAAGGGTTCACCAAGTCCGCCCAGATGCAGGTCCGTCAGCTGGGCCGGTAGGAGCCTGAGAGCATCGGTTCCGGAGCGGAGGTTGCCCCGGCTTCGTTGTTCGGCGACTTCATAGTCCCGCTGGCATGCCTGAACCCGGGTTGCCATGTCCTGCAGTTCCTCGCGCACAGCCGCGACCGCCCGCCGCCCTTCCCAAACGGCCGTAACCGCTTCGGTCCCGCTGGACGGCGGATCGTTCTGGTAAGAGCCCAGTTCCGTCCAGACCCGGTGGGCGTCAAGCTCCACGGATGCCAGGTCCCTGGCGAGGCCGTCCAGCTCGACCGCACCTGCTGCGAGCTCCTCCAGCTGGAAGGCGATCCCGCCCACACCGCCGCGGACCGAAAGAGCTGTGTCCGGGGCTGGCTCGACCGGCCGCGGCGGGCCTCCGCTTCCGGGCGGGATCAGTGCAGCCATCAGAACCCGCCGGCCGCAGTCCGCGGAGAGGACAAGGACACATTGTGGGCGTGCCTTCGCACGGACGCTGCGGCCGAGTCCATCTGCTCCCCGGCCCGGCGCAGGGCTGCGGCGTGCCGACCTGCGCTTTCCCGGTAGGCCCTGCCCGCCGGCGACTGCCACTCTGCCAGCTGCAACCGCGATAGCCGGGCAAGCACCTCGTCAAGCCGTGCCGCGCACGCCTCCACGCGCCCCGCCAGCAATTGGACTTCAAAGCTGCGCGACGAACACGCCGCGGCGTCAGCCGCTGTGACGCTGGCCCTCATCCGGTTACTCCTCCCCCTTTTGCCGTACCCGGCATCCGACCGGTCTTCCTCCCGGCCACGACGCTACGGACTCCGGCAGCGCACCGGAACGGCCGCCGTCGGCTATGTGGAAAGGTGTCCCCGGCAACGGCTGTTGGGGAGAAGTCACAACCGACCGCCAGCTTCAGCGGCCGCTGGAGTTCATGAAAGAATCAGGGCATGCCTGAAACTGCCGCCACAGCTGACACCCGTACGCCCTCCGGACGCCTGGCCCTCGCCGCGTCGCCGGAAAAGATTGCGCTCGGCCCGCTGGACGGCCGCTACCAGCCCGCCGTCGCACCCCTGGTGGACTACCTGTCCGAGGCCGCCCTCAACCGCGACCGCGTCGCCGTCGAGGTGGAGTGGCTCATCCACCTGACCAGCAACAACGTCCTCCCCGGCGCAGGCCCCCTGACCTCTGAGCAGCAGGAGCAGCTCCGCAGGATCGTCACGGAATTCGACGCCGCCTCCGTCGCGGAACTTGCCGACATCGAGGCCGTCACCGTTCACGACGTGAAGGCCGTGGAGTACTACATCGGCCGCCGGCTGCCGTCGATCGGCATTGAGCACCTCACGGCCATGGTGCACTTCGGCTGCACCTCGGAAGACATCAACAACCTCTCGTACGCCCTGGGTGTCAAGGGAGCTGTGGAGGACGTGTGGCTGCCCGCCGCCAAGGCGCTCGTGGCCCAGATCAGCAAGATGGCGGAAGAGAACCGCTCCGTGCCCATGCTGTCCCGCACGCACGGCCAGCCCGCCACGCCCACCACACTGGGCAAGGAACTCGCCGTCATCGCCCACCGCCTCACACGCCAGCTGGACCGCATTGCCAGGACCGAGTACCTCGGCAAGATCAACGGCGCCACCGGCACCTACGCCGCCCACGTGGCCTCCGTCCCGGGCGCCGACTGGCAGCAGGTTTCCAAGTCGTTCGTCGAGGGCCTGGGCCTGACCTGGAACCCGCTGACCACCCAGATCGAAAGCCACGACTGGCAGGCCGAGCTTTACGCCGACGTGGCCCGCTTCAACCGGATCCTGCACAACGTCTGCACGGACATCTGGAGCTACATCTCGATCGGCTACTTCGCGCAGATCCCCGTGGCCGGCGCCACCGGCTCCTCCACGATGCCGCACAAGGTCAACCCGATCCGCTTCGAAAACGCCGAGGCCAACCTGGAAATCTCCTCGGGGCTCCTGGACGTGCTCGGCTCCACGCTGGTCACGTCCCGGTGGCAGCGCGACCTCACGGACTCCTCCAGCCAGCGCAACATCGGCGTGGCGTTCGGCCACTCGCTGCTGGCGATCTCCAACGTGGCCAAGGGCCTCGACCGCCTTGACGTGGCAGAGGACGTGCTGGCCGGCGACCTCGACACCAACTGGGAAGTGCTGGGCGAGGCGATCCAGATGGTCATGCGCGCAGAGGCGATTGCCGGCGTCGAAGGCATGGAGAACCCCTACGAGCGCCTCAAGGACCTCACGCGCGGCCAGCGCGTGGACGCTGCCCGCATGCAGGAGTTCGTCCAGGGCCTGGGGCTCTCGCCGGAGGCGGAAGCCCGGCTGCTGGCGCTGACGCCCGGCAAGTACACGGGCATCGCCGACCAGCTGGTGGACCACCTCAAATAAGTACGACGGCGGTGCCGGGCTTCGCTGCCCGGCACCGTTTCCGTTACCCGGCAGCTTCCGCGGAAGCGCCCCGCTCACCTTCACGAAGACGAAAAGGAATGCGAACCATGAAGCTCCTGCTCATCCGCCACGGAGAGACCCCCGGAAACGTGCTGGGGCAGCTGGACACGGCGCACCCCGGCCCCGGCCTGACCGAGCTGGGCGAACGGCAGGCCGAGGCGTTGCCGAGGGCGCTCGTGAATGAGCCGATCAACGCGCTGTATGCCTCCACCCTGCTCCGGACCCAGGTCACGGCCAAGCCGCTTGGCCGCGAACTCGGGCTGGATGTCGAGGTGCTGGACGGGATCCACGAAATCGAGGCGGGTTCCCTCGAAAAGCTCACGGACCATGAGGCCCACCGCCGGTACATGACCACCGTCTTCGCCTGGGCCGCCGGGGACTTCGACCGGCGGATGCCCGCCGGCCCCGACGGGCACGAGTTCTTTGAACGCTATGACGCCGCCATCGCAAAGGTGGCCGCCGACGCCTCGGACGCGGGCGCAGTGGCCGTCGTGAGCCACGGTGCCGCCATCCGCGTCTGGGCCGGCCTCCGGGCGGACAATATCGACATGGAATTCGCCGCCAGGCACGTCCTGGCCAACACCGGCATCGTGGCGCTGGAAGGGGATCCCGACGCCGGCTGGCAACTGATTCATTGGGATGCCAGCCCGGTGGGCGGCCTGGCTCTGGCAGATCCCACCGCGGAGGACCCGATGGGGCGGTCCGCCGGGTAGCTCCCGCACCGCCGCGGCACTGTTCTCGAGGCGCTTACCCGCAGGAAACACCGCGGTAACGGCGCGCTCCTAGGCTTGATCTGCATAACCCTTCGGCGAATCGAGGCAGAGATGCAGACCAACCCCAGGCTCAACATCAGGAAAGTCAGCTGGAGCAACCCTGTGGGTGCGGACCTGCGGGCGGCCCAGCAGGCGGAGCTCGACGCCCGGTTCGGGCGCGCCGACCACGAGCCGGGGCCGAAGCCGTCCGAGGTGGACACCGCGGTGTTCCTGGTGGCGTACGACAAGGGTTCCGGGCAGCCCGTGGGCTGCGGCGGTCTCCGGCTGCTCGATTCGCAGACTGCCGAGATCAAGCGCCTGTACGTACTGCCCTACACGCGCGGCTCGGGCGTGGCCAGCTCGATCCTGGCGGCCCTTGAGGCGGAGGCGTTCGCGCAGGGCATCACCCGCGTCACGGCCGAGGCCGGGTCCGCCCAGCCCGACGGGCGGAACTTCTACCAGAACTCCGGCTTCGAGCCGGTGCCCAACTTCGGCCCGTACATCGGCGTCGAACACTCGTACTGCTACGCCAAGAGCATCGATTCGCACAGCGCGGCGCACACGGCCATGGCCTGAGCCCCCTCTTCCGCCGACAACCGGCTTGGCCCGCGTGACCGGCCTCGGCCGCGTGTGCGGGGCAGGGCCGCCGTCACACTCGGAGCCGGGCCGCCGCCGTCGACTAATCTCTCGGTATGGAAACTAAGGACATCACCTTCCGCACCCGCAAGTGGGTCAGGCCCGAGGACCTGAACGCCAACGGCACCCTGTTCGGCGGAAGCCTGCTGAAGTGGATCGACGAGGAAGCCGCGATCTACGCCATCCTCCAGCTCGGCAACGGCCGCGCCGTCACCAAGTACATCTCCGAGATCAACTTTGTCAGCTCGGCCGTGCAGGGCGACCTGATCGAGATGGGGCTGACCGCCACGCGCTTTGGCCGCACCTCGCTGACCATGCGGGCAGAGGTGCGCAACATGATCACCCGCCGGAGCATCCTCACCATCGAGGAGATCGTGTTCGTGAACCTCAGCCCCAACGGCAAGCCGGAGCCGCACGGCTACACGGAAATCACCTACGACCGTGACCGCATCCCCACGCATCACCTCACCGAGACGCTCGAGCAGGACTGACGGGCCGCCGTCGTCCGCCTCAGCTCGCGTCACCGGCCCCGCCCAGCTTGACCGGCCCGCCCAGAGCCATTCGTGCGGGTGAGGGCCGCGTGTATGTGGACGGCCGACGGCGGCTGCCGGACTTAGCGGGCAGCCAGCCCGAGCAGGCGGTCGCGGAGCGGCTGGGCGTGTTCGGTGAGCGCCAGGCCGGTCATGGCCGAGGAAGCAACCCGCAGCAGCTGCGTCCGGACCACCCTCTGCCGGTTGTAGGCCCTCAGTGCCTCGCCCATTGGCTGCGCGTTCAGGAGTTCGGCCAGGTTGGCGGCGTCCACGATGGCCTCACAGGCTCCCCGCCCAAGGTTGGGAGTCATCCCGTGCGCGGCGTCGCCGATCAGGACTGCGCCCGGCCGGACAAAGCTGCCGAGCGTCGGAACAGTCCAGATCCGCTGGGCGAGGGTGGATTCCGGCGCGGCCTTCGCCAAGACGCGCCCGATGGCGGGGGCGCTTCCGGCGAACCGTTCCCGGGTCCGCTGCAGCGCCTCGGCGGCGTCAATTCCGGCCGGCCCCAGGTCCGAACGGAACGACGCGTACCAGTAGGTCCTCCCGCCCGACGCCGGCGTGATGCCGAACAGCTGTCCGCGGCCCCAGTATTCGCCGCCCGCATCCGGGGCGATCGGCTCGGCGAGGACGCCCCGCAGGGCGAGGTACGGCGTCAGCTTGGCCGCGGCCCGCTTGCCCCAGAACGTGCGGCGGACCACGCTGTGCACGCCGTCGGCGCCCACCAGCAGCCCTGCCGCCAACGGGCCCGACGCCGGCACGTCGTCCACCCGGCCTGCCACCCGCTGCACGGCGTGGGGAACGGCGGCATCAAGGATCATGAGGAGATCAGCCCGGGAAACTCCGAGGACCCCGCGCACCTCCGGCGAACCCCACGCATTTCCGGCGCTGTCCCGCAGGGCCATGCCGCCGAACCCGGTGCTTGCTGCGCGGACGTCCGGCAGGATGCCGAGCAGTGCCAGGGCGGCCTGCGCTTCGGGCCACATGGCCAGAGAGGTTTCCACGGGCGGCACGCCGGGACGCTGCTCATGGAGTGTGACGTCGAAGCGCTGCGGATCGAGACCGGCGGCGAGCGCCAGGCCGGCGATGCCGCCGCCGATGATGGTGATGGGGTCCATGGACCGATGTTAAGCCCGACGGCGGTTGGCCGGCTTCTGCGGCCGGGGTGGGTGCGGACTGCCTAGGCGGACGGCCAACCGGTGTAGGCCTCGGCGAGATAGGCCTGGCCGTGGCGTGAGGAGACCACGGAGTTGAGTTCGCCGAGCTGCCGCGCCCGGGAGAAGTCATCGGCATCCACCGGGGTGTGCAGCATGGACGTCATCCAGTAGGAGAACTGCTGCGCCTTCCAGACCCGGTCAAGGGCACGGTCGCTGTACGAATCGAGGAGCGCGGTGGAGCCCGACTTGTAGAAGCTGTCCAGGCCCTCGAACAGCACCTTGACGTCGTGGATGGCGAGGTTCAGGCCCTTGGCGCCCGTGGGCGGGACCGTATGGGCGGCGTCCCCGGCCAGGAAGAGTTTGCCGTGGCGCATGGGCGTGTGCACGAAGCTGCGGAACTTCAGCACCATCTTGTCGATGACCGGGCCCTCCTTCAGTTCGAAGCCGTTTCCGTTCGCCCGGCTGCGGAAGGCGTCCCAGATCCGTTCCTCGCTCCAGTTGTTCACGTCCTCGTTCGGGTCGCACTGGAAGTACATCCGCTGCACGGTCTCGGTGCGCTGGCTGATCAGGGCGAAGCCGTTGGCCGAGTTGGCGTAGATCAGCTCGTCCGAGCTGCGCGGGGCCTCGGCGAGGATGCCGAACCAGGCAAAGGGGTACTCGTGGAAGTACCACTTGCGGTGCGCCTCGGGGATCTGCAAGCGGCAGTGGCTGCGGGAGCCGTCGGCGCCGGCGATGAAGTCGGCCTGCAGCTCGTACTCCGTGCCGTCGGCGTCCGTGAACCAGACTCTGGGCTTGGCCTCGATGTCGTGGACCGTGGTGTCCGTGACGCTGTAGCGGACGTCGCCGCCGTCGGCCTCCCGGCGTGCGGCGAGGTCCATGAAGACGTCCGTCTGCGGATACAGCCAGACCGACTCCCCCACAAGGTCCTTGAAGTCGATGCGGTGGCTCTCGCCGTTGAACCGCAATTCGATGCCGTCGTGCCGGTCGCCGTCGCGCAGAACCCGGTCGGAGACGCCGCTGTCCACCAGCATGTTGACGGTGCCGTGTTCCAGGATGCCCGCCCGGACTGTTTCGGAGATCTCCTGGCGGCTGCGGATTTCGATCACTGTGGACTCGACGCCGGCCTTGGCCAGAAGATGGGACAGCATGAGTCCGGCGGGGCCGGCGCCGATGATGGCAACCTGGGTGGTGATGACCTTGCGTGCTGGCATGACGTTCCTCGCTTCGTCGCGGGGCCCTCGGCTTGGGGGACTGGGGCCGGAAGTTCGTTCTAGCTAACAGTGTGCGCCGGGCGGTATGTCGGGCGTTACATGGATTCCATTCAACGGAAATCGGGGCCGGTGGCCGACTCGCCAAGCCTGCGCCCGATCCCCCTCGCTGCCGTCTGCAGCGCCGGCACCAGCGCCTGCATCCGCATCTCCCGCAAGGGAACGACGACGCCGAGGGCCGCAACCGCCCGCTTCTGGCCATCCAGCACGGGAACCGCGATGCCCCACGTGTCCGGATCGATCACCCCGGCCAACTGCGCATAGCCCTCTCGGGCCGCTTCACCCAGCAGGGCGCGCAGGTCCTCCGGAGTCACCTTTCCGGCGGGATCGGAGAACTGTTCCAGGTATTCCGCCTGGACGGACCTCGGCTGGTGTGACATCAGGGCCAGTCCGGCCGACGACACGTGCACGGCCATGCGGCCGGCAATCTGCGCTCGGTTCGCCACGGAGCCGCGTCGGGAGAGCCGTTCCACGAAGAGAGCTTCCCAGCCATCCAGAACGGCGAGGTTTACGTTCTGGTTGAGCACGTGCTGAATGTCCTCCATGAAGGGCATCGCGGCCTGGCGCAGCGCGAGGGTCGGTGAATTGCGGTTGACCAGCTCCCACAGCCGCAGTCCCAGCCGCACCGAACCTCCGGCCCCGGCTTCGAGGAGACCATGGGCTGCCAACTGCCTGACCAGCCGGTGCGCCGTGGTCAGGGGAAGCCCTGCGCGGTCCGCCAGCTCCGTAAGTTGAAGGGCGGTGACGCCCTCCGGGAAGGCTGCAATGAGGCGCACCACCCTGTCCACCACGGAGTCGCCGGAGGTTGAGTTGGCCACAGCACCCGCTTCCGTTCAATGGTTTTTGTTGTCACAGATTACACCCGCGAGTGATACAACTCTCATGTCGAAACGTCCCCGCGGTCCATTCGGCCGCCAACACGCCTTGCCGGTTCGGCTGCCGGATGTCACTCCGAACAAATGTGCTCGGATCAGCTGGCCGCAGCGGCCTCCATTCATGAACAGTTCTCCAAACCCGAACAATGAGGTTCCCATGTCAACGCTTTCAGTTGCCCGCCGTTCCCAGTGGCCCGTTTGGCTGTGTTGGCTGGCCATGGTGCTGGACGGATTCGATTTGGTGGTGCTGGGCACTGTCATTCCCACCCTGATCAAGACCCAGGACCTTGGCTTCGACGCTGTGGGGGCGACGTATGCGGCCACGATCTCCCTGGTGGGCGTGGGCATTGGGGCGCTCTTTATCGCGCCGCTCTCGGACCGCTTCGGACGCCGCCGGCTGCTGGTTGCCTGTGTGGCCTGGTTCTCCCTCTTCACCCTCGCTGTGGTTTTCGCGCCCAACGTCGCCATGTTCGGCATCTTCCGGCTCCTCGCGGGCGTGGGACTCGGTGCCTGCCTGCCCGCCGCCCTTGCCTACATGAACGACTACGCCCCCGCCGGCACGGCAGGTAAGTCCACCACCCGGACCATGACCGGCTACCACGTGGGCGCCGTGGCCACCGCGTTCCTGGCCATCCTGGTGGTGCCGGACTGGCGGATCATGTTCGTGGTGGGAGGAATCGCCGGGTTCGTGCTGGTGCCGTTCCTGTGGTTCCGGCTGCCGGAAACCCTGCCGCCCGTCCACGCCGAACGCGGGGCCGAAGCCAACCGCGCGGAGAGTGAACCCGCGGAAACCCACCATGCCGGGTCCGCCCGGGCGCACCGACCCATCGCTGTGCCGGCGGCCGAGCCCGAGGCCGCGCCCGCATCGCTGGTGGCTGCCGACCAGGCCGGCGAGCGGGCCAGCTTCCGCGACCTCACCCGCAAGCCGTATCCGCTGGTCGCCCTGGGAATTGCCGTGGCATCGTTCATGGGGCTCCTGCTGGTGTACGGCCTGAACACCTGGCTGCCGCAGCTCATGTCCTCCGCCGGGTATACCGTCAGCACGGGCCTGGTCCTGCTGCTGGTGCTCAACGTAGGCGCCGTGGTGGGTCTGATCGTGGCCGGCATCCTCGCCGACAAACATGGCACCAAGAAGATCGTGCTCCTCTGGTTCGGCCTGTCCGCGCTCTTCCTTGCCGTCCTCAGCATCAAGATCCAGAGCGAATTCCTTCTCAACGCTGCCGTGTTCGTGACCGGCGTCTTCGTCTTCAGCTCGCAGGTCCTCGTCTACGCCTGGGTCAGCCAGCTCTTCCCGGCCAGGCTCCGCGGCACGGCCCTCGGCTTCGCGGCGGGCGTGGGGCGGCTCGGCGCCATCATGGGACCGGCCGTTACCGGGACACTCGTGGCCGCCGGCATCGCCTACCCGTGGGGCTTCTACGTCTTCGCAGCCGCCGCGCTGCTGGCGGTACTGGCCCTGGTGACCGTCCCCCACGCGATCGCGCCGGCACCCGGCCAACCGTCCGACGTCGGGCGTTCCTAGCGGCGCGCACTGGCGACCGGCTGAGTCCCTTTTAGGGCGACCCTCCCCCGCATGACCGGCCCCGGCCAAGGCCGGTCAGGCGGGCCAAGGCCGGTCAGGCGGGCCCAGGCCGCTTTAGTGGTGCGGGTAGGCGTCCACCACAACCGCTTCGAAGGTGGTGGCATTCGCGACGCCAAATTTCGCGTTGACCACGGCGAGGGAGTCATGGAAGAGGGCGGCCGTCGTCGGAACGTTGAAGTCCGGGCTGGTGATGACCTCCCTCACGGTCCCGGTCGACTCATCGAAGTTGACACGGATGCGGCTCACCTGGTTCATGAAGTTCTGGACCACCCAAACGACGCCGTCCTTCACCACAAGACCGTCGGCGTTGGGCACAGTGATCCCGCCGATTTTCGTGCTTGCCCCGGTCCGCGGGTTGACTGTGTACAGGGCCTGGTTGGCGGAGTGGGCCACCACCAGCCTGCGCGCGTCAGGGGAATAGGCGATGCCGTTGAGGTTGAAGGCTCCGGGCAGTCCGGCCGCCGGGCCTTTGAGCGCCAGCGTGCGGACGTTGCCGAGGTCGCCGTCGTCGTCCACGGGCACGAAGTACAGCTCGGCCTGCCGGGAGTTGGTGAACCAGGCGCCGTCGTTGGTCAGTGCGACGTCGTTGATGAACGCGGCCTTGTCCGTCAGCTGGTAGGTCTTGACCGTCTTCTTGGTCTCGGTGTCATAAACGTAGGCCTGGCCGGTGGGGCCGCCGGCCACGAACAGCAGGTCGTTGCGGGTATCGGCCTTGAGACCGACGGCAACCCTGCCGTCGGGCGCGTCGATGAACTTCTTGGCCGTGTCCTTGTGGATATCGCCGCGGTAGATGTCCCCCGTGACGAGGTCGCCCGCGTAGAAGGTGCTGCCTTCGCCGGCCGTGATGCCTTCGGCGCCCTTGGCTCCGTCCAGCAGGATGACTTCGGATTCGTCTTCGGACTGTGCCTGCCCGGCCGATGCGACGGGTGCCGGGATCAGGAGGGCGGCGAGGGCAACTAACCCTGCGGCCGCACGGCGGCGTGTTTTTCCTGAAACTAATCTGGGATGCATGATGCTCTCCGGAATCGACTCTTCCGTGCGCGCTGGCCGTTGTACGGGGCTCCGCACGCTGGTCTTTTCAGTGTAGGTACGTCGGTGAGGGGCTGGCCATAGCGCCGCGGAACAGGCTTCAGGCGCCGGCCGGAAATCTTCCCGAGATCGGAACGCGGGGGCAACGCGCCCGTAACAGCTGCCCGGCAGGCTGGCATCATGAAGCCTCAAGCACCCTCCCCTGCCACGGCTGAATTAAGCTGCGAGGTCTGCGGCCAGATGCCCGAGCCTCCCAAGACCCGCCTCACGGTGGCGAATGTCGCCGTCATGCTCCCCATCGAACTGCTGGTGCACGCCCTCGTGGTCCAGACCCACCTGCCGTACCTCGCCAAGGTCCTGGTGCTCACGCTCACCGCCACCGTCCTGGTGATCTGGGTGGCCGAACCGTCCGCGGCACGGATCCTGCGGCGCTGGCTCCACGCACCCGCGCTGCGGCATCGCCGCCGGCTCGGTGCGGCCCCCGCCCTGTGGCGGGCCAGGACCGTGCTGCGCGACCAGCCAGGTTCGCTGAAGAAGATCACCCGGTCCTTGACGCTGCTGGACACCAACATCCTCAGCATCCACGTCCATCCCGTCCGGGGCGGCGTCATGGATGAATTCGTGTTGTCCGCTCCGGGTGAAGTGACCGAGCGCCAGCTCCTTGAGGCGCTCAAAGACGGCGGCGGCCGGCAGCCGCACGTCTGGCCCACCACGGCGCTGGCCATGGCCGACGGGCAAACGAAGGCCCTGAGCCTGGCGGCACGGATCGCCGCCAGCCCGCAGGAGCTCCCGCTCGCTGTCGCGGAACTGCTGTCCGCACGGATCCTGCCGGCGGACAGTGAAACCGCCCGCCATCCGGCCGAAACGAACGACGCCGGGACCGTCCTCAAGATCCCCACCGCCTGGCACGGCCCCATCACCTTCTACCGCCCCGGCGAACCGTTCACACCCGCCGAATCTGCCCGGGCGCACCGGCTCGCGGAGCTCGCCGAGATCCTCGCCCACGTGCCCGCCGACCCCCGGACCGGCAGTTCGATCCCGCCGTGATGCGCGCAGCGGCCCAGCTGCTCGCGACGGCGGACGTGGACGTCATCGCTTGGAACGGCACCTCGGGATCGTGGCTTGGCGCGGACCACGACCGCGAACTGGTCCGTGAAATCGGAGACGCCACCGGCATCCCGGCCACCACGTCCACGCTCGCGTACATGGCGGCCTTCAAGGCCTTCGGCACCGAGCGGATCGGCCTGTTCACCCCGTACACGGAGGACGTCAACCAGGCCATCGTGGCCTCCTACGAGCGGGACGGCATCAAGACCGTCGGCCAGCGCTGCCTGGGCCTGAGCGACAACGAATCCTTCGGCCGGGTCACGGACGACGAGATGCGCCCCGGCTCGCTGGCATTGGCCGCCGCCGCGACGCCCTGATTTACCTCTGCACCAACCTGTACGGCGCCAACATCGCGGCGGAGATCGAGGCCGGCACCGGCGTTCCGGTGCTGGACTCGGTGGCCGTGACCCTGTGGCACTGCCTGAAACTTGCCGGGTCCCCCTTGCTCGCACCGAGGTGGGGCCGGCTGCTCGCGGACTGATTGAGCCCGCAGGCCCTGCCAATCCCCCAAGGCACGGTCGCAGCCCAGGCAAGGCAGACGGCGGGGGCCCGCCCACTGGGAGCGGGCCGCCGCCGTCGAACTACATGCGGATCTTGAGCGCCCCGGGATCCACCCTGACGCTCAGGTGCTTTCCGGTCCCCACATGGTCGCCGTCCAGCTGGAACTCCTGCCCGTGGTGGAGGGTCACCTCGGCCGACTTGCCCTGGAAGTACTCGGCGGACTGGGTGCGGTTCTTACGGCGGCCGAAGATGCCCTTCACCACCCCGAGCCAGCCGAGCCGGCCGCGGGGCGCGAGGATGAGGACGTCCAGGACGCCGTCGTCCGCCTTCGCCTCGGGAAAAATTTCGATGCCGCCCATGATCCGCCCGCAGTTGCCGATCATCACGCTGCGGATCCTGCGCTTCACCGGATGCCCCCCGTCAACCGTGATGGTGGCCCGCACCGGCTTGCCCGGCAGCTTACGGATGCCGGCCTCCACGTAGGCGAGCCAGCCCATGCGGTCCTTGAGCACGTCCACGGTGTCGGCCATGATCGCGGCGTCGTAGCCCACTCCGGCCATGACCAGGAAGACGTTCTCGTCCTCGGACTGGTCAAACCTGCTCCTGACCACGTCCACGGTTCGCTCCGTGCCGTTTAGGACGTCATATGCGGCGGAAACGGGGTCGGCAATTTCCGCGCCCATGTTGCGCGCCAGCAGGTTGCCGGTCCCCAGCGGCACGAGTCCCAGCGGCGTGTCCGTCCCGGCCAGGACCTCCGCGACGCACCGCACGGTACCGTCGCCACCGGCGGCAATGACGACGTCGACCCCCGCGTCCAGCGCCTGACGCGCCTGGCCGACGCCCGGATCCTCTACGGTCGTTTCCAGCCACAGCGGCTCGGCCCAGCCCTGCGTATCGCAGAGCCTGACCAGGGAAGCGCGGAGGTCGGAACCCACGGCCTTGGCGGGGTTGATGACAACGGCGGCCCGTTTCGGCGCGGAGTCGTTTTTGGCTGTCATGGTGTCCTTCGACTGCAGTGGGGAGGTTGAGGCGGGAAATCACATCGTAGCGCCGTTCGCCGGCTACCCGTAGTGGTCCGGCAAGACACGGCTGGCTGGCAATGGCATCCTCAGAGCGCCTTCACGGCCCCGAGCACCTTCGTGAGGGACTCCTTCGCGTCGCCGAACAGCAGCGTGGTCTGCGGCTCGTACATGAGTTCGTTTTCGATCCCGGCGAATCCTGGCCGGAGGGAGCGCTTGAGGAACACCACCTGCCGCGCATCGGCCACCTCGAGGATCGGCATGCCGTAAATCGGCGAACCGGCGGACGTCTTGGCCGCGGGGTTGACCACATCGTTGGCGCCCACCACCAGTGCGACGTCGGCGGTCCGGAATTCGGAGTTGATCTCGCCCATCTCCTTGAGCGATTCGTAGGGCACGTTGGCCTCGGCGAGCAGCACGTTCATGTGGCCCGGCATGCGCCCCGCCACGGGGTGGATGGCGAAGTCCACGCGGATGCCGCGGGCCTCGAGTGCCAGCGCCAGTTCTGCCGCTGTGTGCTGGCCCTGCGCCACGGCAAGGCCGTAGCCGGGCACAATGATGACCCGCTGCGCGTAGCCCAGCAGCACCGCCACGTCCTCCGCGCTTGACGAGCGCACGGGTCGGTCGCTCACTGCCGTGGATCCCGCCGTCGAATTTCCCCGGAACGCCCCGAACAGGATGCCCGCAACGCTGCGGCCCATGGCCGCGGCCATGGCACGGGTGAGGATGGTGCCCGAGGCGCCCACCAGCGTGCCCGCCACCACCAGCAGCACGTTGCCCAGCACCAGGCCCGAGGCCGCGACGGCCAGGCCGGTGAACGCGTTCAGCAGGGAGATGACGATGGGCACGTCCGCGCCGCCGACGGGCAGCACCAGCAGCACGCCGGCCAGCAGTCCCAGCACTAGAAGCACCAGGGCCAGTGCGAGCGAACCCCCAAGAACGACGGCGGCACCGGAACCCACCGCCGCGAGCAGTACAACCCCCATGAGCACGGGCAGCCCCGGGAACACCACGGGCCGGGTGGTCATCAGCTCCTGCAGCTTCGCGAAGGTGACGGCGGAGCCAGCGAAGGACACCGCGCCCACCAGCAGCGTGAAGACGACGGCGAGACGCATCCAGCCGTCGTCGGCATGCGGAAGCTCAAGCAGTGCCACAAGGGCTGCGGCCCCGCCGCCCACGCCGTTGAAGAGGGCCACGAGCTGCGGCATCTGCGTCATCTTGACCCGCCGGGCCACGGGCGCGGCCACGCCGGACCCCACCGCAATGGCCCCGAGGATCCACGGGACGTTGTCCAGCCTGACCGAGAAGAACACGGTGACCACGGCGAGGAACGCCCCGAAGGCGCCGATCAGGTTGCCGCGCCGGGCTGTGCGGGGCGAGTTGAGGCCCTTGAGGGCGAGAATGAAGAAGACGGCGGCGGCGAGGTAGAGCAGCGAAGTCAGGGTGGGATCGAGGAGGGTCACCGGACGCTCCCCTCGCCCTCAGGCGCCTTGCCTTCGCGTGAGATGCCGCCCTGGGACTTACTGACCTGTGACTCGATGCCCTGCGCTTTGCCGCCCTGGGACTTGCTGACCTGCGCGTGGCTGCGGGAGGGCGTCTCCGGTCTTTCCGCCGCACCCCGGCGGCCGCGGAACATCTCCAGCATGCGGTCCGTCACCACGAAGCCGCCCACCAGGTTGGCGGTGGCGAGGACCACCGCGAGGAGCGCCACGGCGAGCACCCAGGGATGAGTGGCCTGGCCGGCAACGATGATGGCGCCCACCAGGATAATGCCGTGGATGGCGTTGGCGCCGGACATCAGCGGGGTGTGCAGTGTGCTGGAGACCTTGGAAACCACTTCGAAGCCGACGAAGACGGCCAGCACCGTGATGGTCAGGAGGCTGATGCCGTCCATCACGCCACGCCCTCGTTCTCGGACGCCTTCTCCCCGGAGAGCTCGCTCTTCGGGGGCGACGCCGGTTCGGGGACCGCCTGTTCGGCGGGCGACTGTTCGGGAGCCCCCTGTTCAGGGGCCGCCGTCTGCCCGGCAAGCGACGCGAGCGCCTCCGCCGTCGGCGCATGCCGCACCACGCCGTCGTGCGTCAGGCAGGCGCCCGCCACGACGTCGTCGTCGAAGTCGGGCGAGACGGTGCCGTCGCGGGTCATCAGGGCGAGCAGGTTGGCCACGTTCTTGGCGTAGAGTCGCGAGGCGTCGGCGGGCATGGCGGACGGGGCGTCCTTCAGCCCCACGAGGGTGACGGCACCGTGGCCGTCGGCGGTGGGGACGTGGATGTCCCGGCCAGGCATGGACCCCTCCACGTTGCCGCCGGATTCCGCGGCGAGGTCGACGACGACCGATCCGGGGCGCATGCCCTGCACCATGGAGCGGGTCACCAGGAGCGGGGCGCGCCTGCCGGGGACGGCCGCCGTCGTGATCAGCACGTCGGCGTCGGCGACATGCGGCGCCAGGAGCTCACGCTGCAGGGCGCCGCGGTCCGCGCTGAGTTCACGGGCGTAACCGCCCGACGCCTCCGCCGTCTCAAGATCGAGTTTGATGAACGTGCCGCCCATCGAGGTGACCTCTTCGGCCGACGAGGGCCGGATGTCGTTGGCCGAGACCCGCGCGCCGAGCCTCTTGGCGGTGCCGATGGCCTGCAGTCCGGCCACGCCGACGCCGAGCACCAGCACCCTCGCCGGCGGGACCGTTCCGGCGGCCGTCATGAAGAGGGGGAAGAAGCGCGGCAGCCGGATGGCGGCCTCGAGCACGCAGCGGTAGCCGGCCACCAGCGCCTGCGAGGAGAGCGCGTCCATGGACTGCGCGCGGGAGATGCGCGGCACCAGCTCGAGGGCGAAGGACGTCACGCCGCCCTCGGCGAGCGCCTGGACGGCGGCCAGCTCGGTCGACGGCGAGGCCAGGCCGACGGTGACGGCGCCCCACTTGAGGGACCGGGCGGTTGCGGGGTCGATCGGGCGGACGTGGGCCAGGACGTCCAGTTCTGCCGGGTCAAGGTCCGGGACGATCTGCGCTCCGGCCTGGCGGTAATCCTCGTCGCTGTGCCCGGCGGCCGCGCCTGCCCGCGATTCGACCAGCACCTCAAGGCCCAGCCCGGCCAGCTGCTGCACGGTTTCCGGCGTCGCAGCCACCCGCCGCTCACCCTCCCGGCGCTCCCTCGGTATTCCTAGCCTCACCCGCCACTCCCCTTTCGGACGAACGCAGCTGCGGCGCCTGCCTTGTTGCCGTACTGGCGGGGCCTGCCGTTCTGGCGGGCTTGCCGTTCTGGCGGGACCCGGCGAGCGGCGCTGCTGCACATGGTTGGCTTGAGTCTATGACCCAGCGGGGCTGTGCGGCAGTAGGGCGGGCGCAACAGACCGGACCCGCCGGGCCCATTCCGGGTGACCGGGCTGCCGGCTACGTTCCGTCGCGGTACCTGACGGTGCTGTTGCGGCCGTACTGCTTGGCCCGGTAGAGGGCTTGGTCGGCGCGGTCCATCAGGTGCGCCTTTCCGGCGTCGGCCAGTTCGCAGACACCGGCAGAAATGGTGAGCGCGCCGATGCCCGGAAACGGAGCGGTCGAGATCGACCGGCGGGCCCGTTCCGCCGCCTGGACGGCGTCCTCGCCGCCGGTTCCGGGAAGCATCCAGACGAATTCCTCGCCGCCCAGGCGGGCAAGTACCTCGCCCTTCCGGGACGTGTCCCGGAGCCGTGAGGCCACTTCGATGAGCACTTCGTCGCCTGCCGGATGGCCGAACGAATCGTTGACCTTCTTGAAGCTGTCAATATCGAGGACAACGAGGCTCAGCGGGGCCCCGCTGGTGTCGGCGGCCTCAAGCTCCCGGGCCAGGCGGGACTCGAAGGCACGCCGGTTGAGGAGCCCGGTCAGCGCATCGGTGCTGGCCTTGTGTTCCAGCATCTCCCAGGCCTCGGTGTTTCCGATGGCGATTTCCACCAGTTCCGCGAACTCCGCCAGCCTGTCCAGCATGGATCCGGACACCCCGTCCCTGGCACGGGAGGTCAGCACGATGGCGCCCCACAGCTCCCCGTGCACCCGGATGGGGGCGGCCGCACCGGCCCGGAAGCCGCCGGCAAAAAGCTGCTCCCCGACGGGACCTCTCCCGGGTTCGTACGCCACTATCGCGGGTTTCCCGGTGAACGCGACCGTAGCCGCTGCGGACGTGTCCCCCGGCGCGAATGTCTGGACCCGGTCCACTTCCGCCGGCAGGCGCGGTGCCATCGCGACGATGTCGGCTGACCTGGATCCCGTGAAACGGACCACGGCCGCTGAGTCCACGGCGAACAGGCGCTGCAGGATCGCGGCGACCCTCACGGAGATGTCCAGCGGGGCGGCGCTGCGCGCCACGGCGGTCGCTATCTCATGCAGTGCGGCCCAGGTCCGCTCGCGCTGGAGCCGGTCCGTGATGTCAACGGCCACCACCATGCCCGCAGAGATCCCGTCCGCCGCGTCCACAGGTCTTGCGGTAAGGCTGAACGTCCGCTGCCCGATCTTCCGCGTCCAGCCCACTTCCTCCCCCGCCAGCGCGGCACGGTAGCGCGGCTCAAGCTCCGCGGCGAGTTCCGGGCTGAGCACCTCGTGGATTGTCCGGCCCTCCAGCTCGGCGGGCGCGTGGCCGAAGGCGGCGAGCTCCTGGCCTTCGGCGATGATGTACCGGAGATCGGCGTCGAAGAGCAGGACGAACACGCTCGGAATGCTGCTGGCGAGCGCCCGGTAGCGTGAGGCGTCGCGATGCTCCCGGCGTTCGGCCAGCACCCTGTCGGTGATGTCGGTGACCATGACGAAGAAGCCCTGGACCTGGCCGTCCTGCACGTCCGGCATGTAGGAAATCTGGGCCTGTCGCGTCTGGCCCGATGCGTTGACAATTGTCTGGCCGAACAGCTGCTGCTTGCCGGCCAGGACGCCGGCGAGGTACGACTGGTTCTCCCGGAACGCCTCCTCGCCAACGACGTCGCGCATATGGAGTCCGCGGATCTGCTCCGGCGTCCGGCCGATCCAGCCGACGTACGCATCGTTGGCAAACCTGCTCCGCAGCTCCCGGTCCCAGTAGCCGATCATTGCGGGAAGACTGTTGAGGACCGCTGATATCTGCCGGGCCGTCGCGGCAACCGGGGCGGACGGGTCGCCGTCGGTAGGTTCTGATTGCCGCTTATCCACCCAACCAATAGTCACAGCCGGGGCCCGCGCCGACAATCTCCCACACCGGGGAACGCGGCCCGATCTGCCGTTCGCGCCTAGCGTCCCGTGGAGAAGTCCGAAGAAATCCGCTCCGCGGTGGCCACGATTTCCTTGCGCACCGAGTCCAGGTAGGCGTCCGGGTCCGGCCGGGCCGCGACGCTCTGGGCCTGCAGGGAAACGTTGACGGCGGCCACCACCTTGGGGCCGTGGTAAACGGGCGCCGCGACGGACATGAGCCCCAGCTCGAGCTCCTGGTCCAGCAGGCACCAGCCCTGGGCACGGACGGCGTCCAGGACGGCCAGGAGCTCCGGAACGGTGCCGACGGCTCGCGGCGTGAGCGGCTTGATCTCGGCCGCCGCCAGGTATTCCTTCAGTTTGGCGGGCGGAAGGGCGGCGAGCAGCACCCTGCCCATCGACGTCGCGTAGGCCGGGAAACGGGTGCCCACCGTGATGCCGATGTTCATAATCCGGCGCGTGGTCACACGGGCAATGTAGGCGATGTCCGTGCCGTCCAGCACCGCGGCTGACGTGGATTCCCCGAGTTTGAGGGACAGCTCCTCGAGGTGCGGCTGGGCAAGCTGGGGCAGGGACAGGCCGGACAGGTAGGCGTACCCGAGCTGCAGCACCTGGGCGGTGAGTGCGAACGTCTTCCCGTCCGTCCGCACGTAGCCCAGTTCGACGAGCGTGTGCAGGAAGCGGCGTGCCGTGGCCCGGGTCAGGTCGGTGCGCGCGGCCACCTCGGTCAGTGTCATGACGGAGTGGTCGGTATCGAACGCGCGGATCACGGCCAGCCCCCGCGCCAGGGACTGCACATACTGGTCGCTGGCCGCCGGAGCGTCGGTCTTCGGCGGCCGGCCGGCCCTCGATGCGGTCCCTGCTGCTGCGTCGGTCATGGTTACCAATCCTATTCGCGCGAACGAACACTTCCGGCCCCTCCCCGAAGCGCGAACTGGCAGCTAATGACCTCTAAGCGGGGATTTGAGGGCGTCTGCTGCCAGTTCGCGCGGTGGCGGGGGTTAGCGTTCGACGGCGGGGGCTGCCGTGAGGGGGACGGGCACCAGGGCCTGGAGCTCCTCGAGGGTGCAGCCGAACGTCTCGCGGACCTGGACGCCGTCCGGGCCGGTCAGGAAGACGGCCTTGTCTGTGTACACGCGGGTCACGCAGCCCACGCCGGTGAGCGGGTAGGTGCAGGCCTCGACGATCTTGGAGGCGCCTTCGCGGGTGAGCAGGGTCATCATCACGAACACGTCCTTGGCGCCGGTTGCCAGGTCCATCGCCCCGCCCACGGCAGGAATGGCGTCCGGGGCACCGGTGTGCCAGTTCGCGAGGTCGCCGGTCGCGGACACTTGGAACGCGCCGAGCACGCAGATGTCCAGGTGCCCGCCGCGCATGATCGCGAATGAATCCGCGTGGTGGAAGTAGGACGCCCCGGGCAGTTCGGTGACGGGGATCTTGCCGGCGTTGATGAGGTCGCCGTCGATCTGGTCCCCTTCGGCGACCGGCCCCATGCCCAGCATCCCGTTCTCGGTGTGCAGCGTGATGTCCTGCCCGGGCTCGAGGTAGTTGGACACCAGGGTGGGCTGGCCGATCCCGAGGTTCACGAACGAGCCGGGTTTGATGTCCCGTGCCACCAGGCGGGCGAGGTCATCGCGGCCCATCGGCTTGTCACTGGTCTGGAAAGATGCTGTCTGGATGCTCATGTCAGGCCACCTGTTCTGTTGTGCCGGCGGCGGTGTTCACGCGGACAATGCTGTTCACGTAGATGCCGGGAGTTGCCACGTTCTCTGGGTCCAGCCCGCCGGTGGGCACGATCTCCGAGACCTGGGCGATGGTGTGCTTGGCGGCGGCGGCCATGATGGGGCCGAAGTTCCGTGCAGTCTTGCGGTACACGAGGTTGCCCTTGCCGTCAGCCTTGAGTGCCTTGATCAGGGCGACGTCTGCGTGAATGGGCGTCTCGAAGACCTGCCCGCGGCCGTCGATGATCCGGGTTTCCTTGCCCTCGGCCAGCATGGTGCCGTAGCCGGTGGGGGTGAAGAACCCGCCGATCCCGGCACCTGCTGCCCGGATCCGCTCGGCCAGGTTGCCCTGCGGCACGAGCTCCAGTTCGATTTCGCCGGCCTTGTACTTGGCGTCGAAGTGCCAGGAGTCGGACTGCCGCGGGAAGGAGCAGATCATCTTGCGGACCCGGCCTTCCTTGATCAGCAGCGCCAGGCCCTGGTCGCCTTGGCCGGCGTTGTTGTTCACCACGGTCAGGTCCGTGGCGCCGCCGTCGAGCAGGGCGTCGATCAGCTCGAACGGCTGCCCGGCGTTGCCGAACCCGCCGATCATCACGGTGGAGCCGTCCTTGATGCCGGCCACAGCCTCACCCACGGTGTCAATGAAATTCAGCATGCCCTAACCCTTTACGCCAGCAGTTACGTTTTCGAGCACCACGGCCAGGCCCTGCCCGACGCCGATGCAGATCGCTGCGACGCCCCAGCGCTCACCGGAGGCCTGCAGGCTGCGGGCCAGGGTGCCGAGGATGCGGGTGCCGGAGGCACCCAGCGGATGGCCCATGGCGATCGCGCCGCCGTGCCGGTTCACGATCGCAGGATCGATGCCCCAGGCGTTGATGCACGCAAGCGACTGTGCGGCGAACGCTTCGTTCAGTTCGACGGCGCCCACCTGCTCCCAGCCAATGCCCGCCTTCGCGAGGGCCTTGTTCGCGGCCTCCACGGGGGCGTAGCCGAAGAACTGCGGATCGTTGGCGTGCGCGCCGCGGCCCGCGATCCGGGCCAGCGGCTCCTGCCCCAGCAGCCCGGCGGCGTTCTCGGAACCGATCCAGGCCGCGGAGGCGCCGTCGGACAGCGGGGAGGCGTTGCCGGCGGTGACGGTGCCGTTCTCGGTGCGGAACACGGTCTTGAGCCCGGCGAGCTTCTCGGCCGAGGAGCCGGCGCGGATGCCCTCGTCGCGGACCAGGTCCGTGCCCGGCACCGGGGCCACGAGGTTGTCGTAGAAGCCCTCATCCCAGGCCGCCGCGGAGAGGTTGTGCGAGTTGGCGGCGAATTCATCCTGCTGCTCGCGGGTCACCCCGTACTTCTCGCGGAGCCTTTCGGTGGCCTCGCCCAGGGAGATGGTCCAGTCCTTGGGCATCGCCTTGTTCACCAGGCGCCAGCCCAGCGTGGTGGAGGCCAGGGTCATGTCCCCGGCCGGGTAGGGCTTCTCGGTCTTGGGCAGCACCCACGGCGCGCGGCTCATCGACTCGGCACCGCCCACGAGCATCAGCTCGGCGTCGCCGGCATTAATCTGGCGGGAGGCGATGATCGAGGCATCCAAGGACGAGCCGCAGAGCCGGTTGACCGTGGTGCCGGGGATCGAGACGGGCAAACCGGCCAGCAGGGTGCCCATGCGCGCGATGTTGCGGTTCTCCTCACCGGCGCCGTTGGCGTTGCCGAACACCACCTCGTCGATCCGCTCGGGATCGAGCTTCGGCGCGCGCTTCACGGATTCCGTGATCACGTGCGCGGCGAGATCATCCGGGCGGACGGCGGCGAGGCCGGACCCGAACTTCCCGAACGGGGTGCGTACGGCGTCGTACACAAAAGCCTGGTTCATGACTGTTCCTCTGATTTTCGTCGGTGAGTCCCAACTAGCTCGAAGTTGATGTCGTTATGAGGGCTCAAAACGACATCTGCTGCTAGCTAGTTGGGCGGGGTGGCTGCGTCAAGCGCTGCGTTGTCCATTTCATGGAAAACCTGCTGCGCGGTCTTGAATGCGGTGTTGGCGGAGGGGACTCCGCAGTAAATGGCGGTCTGCAGCAGGATTTCCTTGATCTCGTCCCTGCTGAGGCCGTTGGTGATGGCGGCGCGGATGTGCATGGCCAGTTCTTCCCAGTGCCCGTGCGCCACCATGGCGGTGATGGTGACGGCGGAGCGCATCTGGCGCGGGAGGCCGGGACGGGTCCAGATGCCGCCCCACGCGATGCGGGTGATCATGTCCTGGAAGTCTTCGGTGAAGGCGTCCTTGTTGGCGTTGGCGCGGTCCACGTGCGCGTCGCCGAGGACTTCGCGCCGGACCACCATGCCGCCGTCGTAGATTTCCTGGCTCGTGGCGTCCGGCTGCACGACGCCATGGCGGTCCGAGTCGTGCCGTTCGGGGCCGGTCACTTGGCTGCCCCGCGGGATTCGCTCCACGTGATGAGGGTGCGCAGCAGGTCGGCAACGTGGCCCGGCGCTTCGGCGGGCGCCAGGTGGGCCACGCCTCCGAGGGTGACGGCCGAGGCCGTGCCTCCGCCGGCGGTGATGCCTTCCGCGATTTCCTCCGCCATCGACGGCGGCGCAACGGAGTCCTCCGCGCCGGCCACCGCCTGGGTGGGGACGGCGATGCTGCCGAGCTGGTCGCGGACGTCGAAGCCGGCCAGGGCCTCGCAGCAGAAGGCGTAGCTGAAGCGGTCGGTGTCGCGCAGGGAGTGCAGGAGGCGGCTGCTCAGCTCCGGTTGGCGGTCCATGAAGCCGGGTGCGAACCAGCGCCCTGCCGAGCCCTGGATCATCACGGGCGTGCCCTGGGTGCGGACGGTTTCGGCGCGTTCCTGCCAGGCTTCGGGCGTGCCGAGCTTGGCGCCCGAGCACTGCACGGAGAGGCTCTTGAGGCGGTCGCCGTGTTTGATGCCGAGCTGCAGGCCGGTGGCCCCGCCCAGCGAAACGCCTGCGTAGTGGAACCGCTCGCCGGGGGCGATCGAGTCCGCAAGCTCGACGACGGCGTCCGCCAGTTCCGCGACGCTGAACGGTTCGGTGGCGGCGGGAGAGACGCCGTGCCCGGGCAGGTCCCAGGCGATGACGTCGACGTCGCTGGCCAGCACGGAACCGGCCTGCGTCCACAGCACCGAGGAGGTGCCGAGCGACGGCCCCACAATCAGGAGGGGTTTGTCGCCGAGGGTGCGCTGGGGAGAAAGCAGCACTGCCTTCAGTGTTGGTCTAGCCACGGGAGTCTCCGTTTCCGTCTTTTTCGGTTGGGGTAGGCGCATAGTCTGGGAAGGCGGCCACGATCCGCCGCGAGATCACGGCGGCCTGGCCGAGGTAGCTGGCAGGGTCCAGCAGCTCCTCGAGCCTGCCGTCGGAGAGCCGGTCCGCCGGGACAGCCTCGCGGAGCAGCCGCCGGTAGGTTTCCGCCTGCTCGGCAGCGGGTGTCTGCAGTGTCCGGTCCACCACGGCCTGCAGCTGCTGCTTGCCGTCCTTGCCGGATCCGTCAACAGCGAGCAGCGGCGCCACGGCGGCGGACACGCCCTCGCTCAAGAGCAGCGGCCCGGACAGGTCCAGGTTGCGGCGCATGCCCGCCGGGAAAACCTGCAGCCCTTCGGCCAGTTCGCGGAGGTGTCCGGCCGCGCCGAGGGCCAGGCCGAGCAGCTCGCGCAGGGCCGGCCACTCGGTGTGCCAGGCGCCGTCGGGTCGTTCGTCGTTGAAGTTGGCGGCGGCGAGGTGCAGCTGGGCGGCCAGGGCCGGGGCCCGGAGCGCTGCGCTGCGGACCAGCACCGACAGCACCGGGTTCTGCTTCTGTGGCATGGCCGAGGAAACGCCTCGGCCGGGCACCCGGGGTTCGGCCAGTTCGGCCACCTCGGGCCGGCTCAGGAACAGGACGTCAGAGGCGATCTTGCCGAGCACATCCGTCACACCGGCCAGGGCGTCCCCCAGTGAGGTGACGGCGAGCCGGTTGGTGTGCCACGGGACCGGCGTGGCAGCGAGGCCCAGCTGCGCGGCGAGTTCGTCCGACAGTCCGAAGGGATCCGAAGCCGACCCGGCGGTGAGGACCGTGCCGGCGGCCAGGGTGCCGGCGGCACCGCCGGCCTGCACGGGCAGCTCCAGCGCCTCGAGCCGGCGCGCGGCGGCGGCCAGCCCGTGGAACCACTGCGCGGCCTTGAGCCCAAACGTGAACGGCAGCGAATGCTGCGTCAGGCTCCGGCCCACGCACAGCGTGTCCGCATGCTGTTCCGCCAGGCGGGCGAGCGCCGTCGTCGTGCCCCGGACGTCGGCCAGCAGGGCCGAAACCGTGTTCCGGGCCAGCAGCATGAGCGCCGTGTCCAGCACGTCCTGGCTGGTCAGCGAGGTGTGCACCGCACGCAGTGCACCAAGACCGCCGGTGTCCAAGATTTTGACCTGGGCCCGGAGGTCCGCCAGCAGGGGGATGACCGGGTTGCCGCCGCCCTGCGCCCGCAGCGCGATGCCGGCAACGTCGTAGCGCGACGCGTCGGCCGCGTGGGCCACCACGGCCGCGGAACCGGCCGGCGCCAGGCCGGCCTTGTCCAGCACGGCTGCCCAGCCGGCTTCGACGGCGAGGATCGCCGCCAGGACAGCCCGGTCCCCGGTCAGCGCCGCCACCAGGGGCGACGCCGATACGGGACTGAGCAGCCCGACGTCGCCGTCGGTGCCGGCTGGCTGGAAGTCGGTCACTGTGAGGCACCCTCGGTTCCGGTTCCCTCGAAGTCGAGGAAGACGGTTTCACCGTCGCCCTGGAGGCGGATGTCCCAGGTGAGGCCGCCGTCGGCGTCGCGGCGGGCGATCAGCGTCTTGCGGCGCTCGGGATCCAGCGAGGACAGCAGCGGGTCCTTGGCCAAGGCCTCTTGGTCCTCGGGCAGGTAGACGCGCGTGAAGAGGCGGTTCATCAGGCCGCGGGCAAAGACGGCCACGGAGATGAACGCCGCGGCGCCGGGCTCGGTGGGTCCGGGGTTCACCGTGGTGAACGTGTATACGCCGGTGTTGCCCACGGCGCTGCGGCCGAAGCCGGTGAAGGTGTAGCCGTCGCGGACCAGGGAGCCGGTCCGGCGAACGATATTGCCGTCGGCGTCCGGCTGCCAGATTTCCAGGATGGCGTCCGGGATCGGGTGCCCGGCGCCGTCGAACACGGTGCCCTGCAGGCGGATGGAGCCCGGGGAGCCGGGGGCGAGCAGTTCGCGGTCCTTCTCGTAGGGCAGCGCGTAGCCGTAGAAGGGGCCCACGGTCTGGCCAGGTGTTGCGGTGAGTTTACTCATGGTCATCGCCTTCCGCGCCCAGCGCCTCGTTTTCGGTCCAAGTCCGCTTGGAGCCTGTCAGGACGATGTCCCAGTTGTAGCCCAGGGCCCATTCGGGCTGGGTGAGGTCGTGGTCGTACGTGGCCACGAGGCGGTCGCGGGCGTCCTGGTCCACGATCGACTGGTAGATCGGGTCGAGCGGGAAGAGCTGGTCGCCCGGGAAGTACATCTGGGTGATAATCCGCTGGGTGAATTCCGTGCCGAACAGGGAGAAGTGGATGTGCGCCGGGCGCCAGGCGTTGAGATGGTTCTTCCACGGGTACGCGCCGGGCTTGATGGTGGTGAAGCGGTAGGAGCCGTCCGGGCCCGTGATGCAGCGGCCCACGCCGGTGAAGTTCGGGTCCAGCGGGGCGGGGTGCTGGTCGCGCTTGTGGATGTAGCGGCCGGAGGAGTTGGCCTGCCAGATTTCCACGAGCTGGCCCGCGACCGGGCGGCCGTCGCCGTCGAGCACGCGGCCGGCCACGATGATGCGTTCGCCCTGCGGCTCGCCGTTGTGCTGGATGGTGAGGTCCGACTCCAGGGCGTGCACGTCCTGGTGTCCGAACGCCGGCGAGTGCAGCTCGATGGTTTCCGGGTCCGCGTGGTGCAGGCTCTTGGTGGGGTGGCGCAGGATGCTGCTGCGGTACGGGGCGAAGTCCAGCCGGGGTTGGGTTTCCTTGGGTGCGCCGTCCTTCAGCGCCCGTGCATAGGCGTCTCCGAGTGCCTTGATCTCCGCGCTGAGATCCTGCTGCGTTTCCACGCGGGGCACTTCAGCCGGGACGGCCTGCGGTGCGGTTCCGGATGCGGCAGGTGCTGCGTCGGACAGGTCCTCGGTGAGCGCGTCGGCGTTGTACGTCGCGAGATTCACGTCGTCAGGCACGGCAGCCTCCTTTCAATCGGTGGTGCTGGTTGGTCGGTTACTTGGTCAGCTGGTGCAGGTGGTCGTACTGGACGGCGTGCCGGACCGGGGCGTTGGGCGCCCCGTAGCCGTCGTAGCTGCCGCGGCGTTCCACCATTTCGAAGAAAACGCTGCCCACGGTGGCGGTGTAGAAGTGCAGGAACTCGCCGTCGGCATCGCGGTCATAGAGCAGGTTGAGGTCCTGGAGTTTGGCCAGGAAGTCCGGGTCCAGCCCGAACCTGGCGTCCAGGTCTTCGTAGTAGTTCGCCGGGATCTGCAGGAAGTCCAGTCCCCGGTCCCGGGCTGCCCTGGCGGTGGCCACCAGGTCATCCACGGCGAACGCGATGTGCTCCTGGTAGGTCTTGTGCCGGGTTCCGTCCTGCTGCAGGAGCGGCGCCAGGTTGAGGACCAGGCGCACAGCCCGGTCGGAGGTCTGCATGACCTGGGAGCGGACCAGTCCGCTGGGGCTGGCCACCTCCGCGTAAGGCTGCGGCTCCAGGGCCAGGGCGCTCGTGTAGAAAAGGACGGCCTCGTCGAAGTGCTGCCACGGCTGGGCCAGGTTGACATGGTCGATTACGGCGCTGCGGGAACCGGACGGGACTTCCAGCCCCTCGCCGAACTCGCGGGTCCATGCGGCGGTGCCGTCGGGGCTGCCCTGGCACAGGAAGATCTCGGTGGAGTCCGGGGCTGCGAAGCCCTGGAACACTTCCTCGTTGGCCTGGCTCTTGCGCGGGACAACGGGGGCCTTGAGCTGCTGGGCGCGGGCCGAGGCAATCACGGGGGAATCGACGTCAAAGCCAATGGCAGCAATACCGGCGGCGATCGCCGGGGCGGGCGTGCCGTCCCCGGCACCCGGGCCCTGTTCGTTGATGATGACCCGGGCATGGCCCATGGTCCACAGCTGCACGTCCTTGGTCCGGTGCCGGCCGTTGAATTCGAAGCCGAGCTGTCCCAGGACGGTTTCCAGCGCGGCGGTGTCCGCGGCCTTGACCTCGGCAAAGTTGAATCCGGCCGGTTCGGCGACCTGCGGGAGCGTGGCCAGCTCCATGGGATAACGACGGCGGCCAGGGGCCGGAGGACCACCAGCAACAGTGCCCGTCGCGCCATTGGCGGCACCCCCCGCGGCAGGGTTCGCCTCGAGCCACTTGGCGCTCTGCTCCTCCAGCCAGATCAGCGAGCGCATGGCGTCAACGGCGGTGCGTTCGACGTCCGACTGGCGGAAGACGTCATTGAAGACCTCCAGGGACACGGGCCCGGTGTACCCGGCGCGGACCACGTGGCCCATGAACTTGGCCAGTTCGAACTGCCCCTCGCCGGGGAAGACGCGGTAGTGCCGGCTCCAGGAGAGCACGTCCATGGAGAGCTTGGGGGCGTCCGCCACCTGGACGAAGAAGATCTTGCCTGGGTTGAAGTCCTCGATGGGCGCGGTGTCCCAGTCGCGGGACAGGATGTGGAAGGAGTCCAGGCAGGTGCCGAGGTTGGGGTGGTCCACCATCTCCACGAGCCGGTGGGCGTGCTCGTAGTCGTTGACGTACTTGCCCCAGGCCAGCGCCTCGTAGGCCACCTTCACGCCGTGGTCCCCGGCCAGTTCCGCCAGGGCGGCGAGCTGCTTGGCGCGGAGGCCGTCGTCGTCAATCGTGGCTGTGGCGACGTTGGAGCAGACCAGGATGGTGTCCATGCCCAGCCGCGACATGAGCCGGAACTTGGCGTCGGCCCGGTGGAGGTTCGCGGCGAGCAGGTCCTCGGAAACGCCGTCGAAATCGCGGAACGGCTGGTAGAGGTCCAGGGTGAGGCCAAGGTCGGCGGCCATCTTCCGGACGTCCTCCGGGCTCAGCGGCGAGGTCACCAGGTCCTGCTCGAAGATTTCGATGCCGTCGAAGCCGGCGATGGCGCAGGCCTGCATTTTTTCCTTCAGCGTGCCGGAGAGGCACACGGTGGCGATTCCCGTGCGCATCAGACGGACACCTCTTCGGCGGCGATGAGCTCCAGGAAGTGGTCGCGCATCCGCTCCGCGTCGGCTTCGAGGCCGGTGAAGATCCGGAAGGCGTCGGCGGCCTGGCCCACTGCCATGCGTCCGCCGTCGAGAACGTCGCAGCCCTTGGCCCGGGCCTCGCGGACCAGTTCGGTTTCGATGGGGCGGTAGACGATGTCCGCCACCCAGTGGCGCGGTTCCACCAGGGCGATGTCCAGCGGAACCCCGGGGTGGGCCGCCATGCCCACGGGCGTGCAGTGCACCAGGCCGTCGGCCAGCGGCATGAGCCGCGGCAGCTCCGCCGTCGTGCGGGCCGTGACGGTCCGGTCCGGGAAGAAGCCGGCCAGTTCGGCGGCGCGTTCGGCGCCGCGCTGCGGATCCATGTCCACGAGGTCCAGCACCTGGACGCCGGCGGTGAGCAGTGCGTACGCGACGGCGGAACCGGCGCCTCCCGCACCCAGCTGCACCACGCGGTCCAGCTTCGCATCCGGAAGGCCCGAGGCGAGGGCGGCGGCGAAGCCGGAGAAATCCGTGTTGTGTCCGATGAACCGGCCGTTCTGGATGACCACGGTGTTCACGGCGCCCAGCCTGGCGGCGTCCGGGGTGATCTCGTCCAGGTGGTCCAGGACCAGCTGCTTGCACGGGTGCGTGACATTCAGCCCGTTGAAGCCCATCCGGTAGGCGCTCTGCAGCAGGTCCCCGATGGTGGCGCCGGGAAGGCCCAGCTCGTGGAGGTCGATGGGGCGGTACAGGTACCGGAGGCCCTGGACGTCGCCTTCGCGTTCATGCATGTGGGGCGTGAGTGACGGCATTACGCCATCGCCGACCAGTCCCACGAGGTAGGACTCAGTTCGATTGCTCATGCGTGCGGGCTCCTTTGGCAACGGCACTCGGCTGGCGGGGCGCCCCGTGGCGCCGGCCGCTGGCCGGGTGATAGGGATTACAGTACAGCAGAAGTTCATATGTTGCACTCTTGTTCTAGATGCGAACAATTCTGGCAGATCGGGCAGCAGATACTCAGCGCTGGGGCAGCCGGGCGGCCAGCTCCGCGGCGGCAGCCTGGAGCAGCGGCACGAGGGCGACGAGCGCCTCCATGCTGAGCCGGAACACGGGAACCGCAGTGGCCAGCGAGGCGAAGGCGACGCCCTGGGAGTTCAGGACCGGCACGGCCACGGCGCGCATGCCGAGCTCGTTCTCCTCGTCCATGACCGCGTACCCCTGCCGCCGGACCTGGTCGATTTCTGCCCGGAAGACGTCGCGGTCCGTGATGGAGAGGCTGGTGAGGGGTTCCAGCGGCAGCTCATCGAGCAGCCGCTCGCGTTCGCCGTCCTCCGCGAAGGCCACCAGCGCCTTGCCCACCGAGGTGGTGTGGAGCGCGCCGAGGTGGCCGGGGTCGCTGGTGACCCGGAAGGTCTGCGGCCCGTCCACCTTGTTCACGGTGAGGTGGTGGTGGCCGTCTCGGACGGACAGGATGGTGGCCTCACCCGTCTGCTCCGTGACGCGCCGCAGGATGGGCAGAGCGGTGCCGGCGAAGCCGTGGTGGTTGGACACGCGCTGGCCCAGCTGGAAGATGCGCAGGCCCAGGTGGTAACGGCGGCCTTCGGATTCGTAGTCCACGAAGCCGTCCCGGGTCAGCGAACCCAGGAGCCGGTACGTGGTGCTGAAGGGCAGTTCGGCCCGGCGGGAAAGCTCCGAAGCGCTCGCGCCGCGGGGTTCATCACCCAGCAGCACGAGCAGGCCCAGGGCCTTGCCCACCATGTCCGTCCGGGAATCGTCCTTGCCCGCCTTGACCGGCTTGGGCGATGCCTCGGGGCCCTCTACTGAAGCTTCTTCCGGGGACTGGATGCCGGCGTCGTTGCCTGTGGCTTCTTTCACACTCATAACTCGATGTTGCCACAATGTGAGAGCTATTTCTAGATGGTGAATAAAATTCTTGACAGGTGACTGCCCTCACAGTCATCATTGCTGTATCGCACAAGTAGCTCCCACCATGTGGCTACTTCGTCCGGGTCTCTGCAAGGACCTCCAGCCGCCCCTTCCCCATCCCGGACCGCGGCTGCAACACTCCTGATACATCCGCGACAACGTCGTCACACCGAAGGAACACCATGAGCCAGACACTCCCGTCCGCAGAGCCGGGCACCGTTGCCCCGGCCGGGACCCCGAAGAAGGCAGCCCTTGCCAGCTTCCTCGGCAGCGCCGTCGAGTACTACGACTTTTTCATCTTCGGCTCTGCCGCCGCCCTCATCTTCCCCACGGTCTTCTTCCCGAATGCGGACGCGAATGCGGCCATCATGTCCTTCGCCACCTTCGGCTTCGCCTACGTTGCCCGGCCGGTCGGCGCCGTCATCCTGGGCCACTTCGGTGACCGGGTGGGCAGGCGGAAGGTCCTCATGTTCACCCTGCTGCTCATGGGCGCCTCGACGTTCCTGATCGGCTGCCTTCCGGACTTCAACACCGTGGGCTGGTGGGCTCCCGCCCTGCTGGTGCTGGCGCGTTTGTGCCAGGGCCTGTCCGCCGCGGGCGAGCAGGCCGGCGCCTCCTCCATGACCCTGGAACACGCACCGGACAACCGCCGCTCCTTCTTCACGTCCTGGACCCTCACCGGCACCCAGGGCGGCCAGATCCTCGCCGCGCTCGTCTTCATCCCGGTCCTGGCCCTGCCTGACGAGATCAAGTACGGCATCGGCTGGCGCGTTCCGTTCTGGCTCAGCGCGGTCGTGGTGATCGTGGCGTTCTTCATCCGCCGCACGCTGCACGAGCCGCCCGCCTTCGAGGAAGCCCAGAAGACCGCCCAGATCGCCAAGCTGCCGGTGGCCGACCTGCTGAAGACCCACTGGCGCGACGTCCTCCGGGTCATCTGCTGCGCCTTCATCGCCGCCGTCTCCACCGTGTTCGGCACCCTCGCCATCAGCTACGCCAAGACCGTGGCCGGCGTGGACGGCACCACCACCCTGTGGCTCGTGGTGGGCGCAAACCTGGTGGCCCTGGGCACCCAGCCGCTGTTCGGAATGCTGGCCGACAAAATCGGCCGGAAGCCCGTGTTCATCTACGGCGCGCTGGCCAGCGCGGTCATGACCCCCGTGTTCCTGCTCAGCCTCGAATCAGGCAGCGTCCCGCTGATGTTCCTGGCCGCCATCGGCTTCTTCTCCTGCGGCTATGCAGCCTCGAACGCCGTCTGGCCGTCCTTCTACGCCGAGATGTTCAGCACCAAGGTCCGATTCTCCGGCCTGGCCATCGGCACCCAACTCGGCTTCCTGATGGCCGGGTTCGCGCCGGCCATCGTGGCTGCCATGGGCGGCATCAGGCCCGGCGGCTGGGTCCAGATCAGCATCTTCACTGCGGTCATCTGCACCATCGCCGCGGTCTCGGCCCTCACGGCCAAGGAAACCTTCAGGACCCCCACCAAGCAGCTCGGCCTGAAGTAACCCGACCGGTTTAGGTGCGTCCCGCCGTCGTGACCCCGTTTGCCCGGCAAACAGCCCACGACACGGCGCGTCCCCCGCCTATTCGGCCGGTTTAGCTCCAAAGAAGGTCACGACGGCGGCCCGCCCCTCATGAGGGGCGGGCCGCCTTGTCATGTGGCCGGCACTGTTTAGGTGGCCAGGACCTCTGCGAGGTCGAACTTCACGGGCTCCTCGAGCTGCTCGTACGTGCATGACGACGGGTCCCGATCCGGGCGCCAGCGCACGAACTGCGCAGTGTGGCGGAACCGCGCGCCCTCCATGTGGTCGTACTTCACTTCCAGCACCCGCTCGGGCCGCAGGGGCGTGAAGGACAGGTCCTTGCCGGCGCTCCAGCGGCTGCCCTCGGCATTGCGCGGGGTCCGCGCGCCTTCCTCCTGTTTGGCCCAGGCCCACGGATGCTCGTCAAAGCCGGTCACCAGCGGCTGGAGCTCCTCGAACAGGTCCCGGCGCCGCTGCATCGGAAAGGCGCCCACCACCCCCACGCTGGCGAGTTCGCCGTCGGGCCTGTACAGGCCCAGCAGCAGCGATCCGATGGCGTCCGGTCCGCTCTTGTGCACCCGGTAGCCGGCAAGGACGCAGTCGGCGGTGCGTTCGTGCTTGACCTTGAACATCGCGCGCTTGTCCGGCTGGTACTCGCCGTCGAGGGGCTTGGCGATGATCCCGTCCAGGCCGGCCCCTTCAAACTGGTTGAACCACCTCCCGGCGAGCTCCCGGTCCAGCGTCGCGGCGGTCAGGTGGATCGGCGAACGCGCGGTGGCCAGTGCCGCTTCCAGGGCGGCACGCCGCTCGGCGAAGGGCCTGCCGCTGAAGTCGTCCTCGCCCAGGGCCAGCAGATCGAAGGCCACGAACTTGGCCGGCGTCTGTTCGGCCAGCAGCTTGACCCTGCTCGCGGCCGGATGGATCCGCTGCTGCAGGGCGTCAAAGTCGAGCCGGTCCCCCGAGGCGCCCACCAGGACGATCTCGCCGTCGAGCACGCACCGCGGCGGCAGATTTTCCTTCAGCGCCTCCACCAGCTCCGGAAAGTACCGGGTCATGGGCTTTTCGTTGCGGCTGCCGATCTCCACGTCGTCGCCGTCGCGGAAGATGATGGACCGGAAGCCGTCCCACTTGGGCTCATAAATCATGGCACCGTCCGGAATGGACGTCACCGATTTGGCAAGCATGGGCGCAACGGGGGGCATGACAGGCAGCTGCATAGGCCCCATTCTTGCCCGGGGGCCCGCCCGGGCGCCACCCCCTGCCCTCGACACGGTGACCGGCCCCCGGTAGACATTAACGATGGCAGCCATCGGATTTCACGCATCGCATGAACAGATCAGCCCCGGACAGCTCCTCAAGGACGTCCAACACGCCGAGGCGGCCGGCTTCGACGCCGCCATGTGCTCGGACCACATCGAGCCGTGGTCCGCCCGGCAGGGGCATTCCGGCTTCGCGTGGTCCTGGCTGGGCGCCGCCCTGGCCACCACCGGGCTGCGGTTCGGCGTGGTCAACGCCCCGGGCCAGCGGTACCACCCCGCCGTCATTGCGCACGCCTCGGCCACGCTGGCCTCCATGTTCCCGGGCCGCTTCTGGGTGGCCCTGGGCAGCGGGGAGAACATGAACGAGCACATCACCGGTGACCCCTGGCCGCTGAAGGAGACGCGGCAGCAGCGGCTCGAGGAGTGCGTGGATGTCATCCGCCGCCTGCACACCGGCGAGGAGGTAACCCACCACGGGCTGGTCACCGTGGAGCAGGCCCGGATCTGGGACGTTCCGGAGCCCCCGCCGCCGCTCATTGCCCCGGCCATCAGTGTGGAGACGGCGGGCCGCTCGGCGGCCTGGGCGGACGGGCTGGTCACCGTGAACCAGCCCCACGACAAACTCAGGGAGATGCTCGCCGCCTACCGCGACAATGGCGGCCGCGGCAAGGCGATCCTGCAGATCCACCTGTCCTGGGCGCCCGATGAGAGGGACGCCGTCGGAATTGCCATGGACCAGTGGCGGTCCAACATTTTCGCGCCGCCCATACCCTGGGACCTGCCCACGGCGGCGCATTTCGACGGCGTCAGCGCGGACGTCGGCGAGGAACAGCTGCGGAAATCGGTGAACATATCGGCCAGCCTGGACCAGCACGCGCAGTGGCTCGGCGAGTACGCCGACCTCGGCTTCGATGAGCTGTACCTGCATTTCGTGGGCCAGGAGCAGGCACCGTTCATCGATGCTTTCGCGGACCAGGTGCTGCCTCAGCTGCGGAAGGTGCGCGTCGCATGAGAATCGCCGAAACGTCGGACCTGTGGTGGAAGAACGCCGTGATCTACTGCCTCGACGTCGAGACTTTTTTCGACGACGACGGCGACGGCACCGGCGATTTTGCCGGCCTCACCCAGCGCGTGGACTACCTCGCGGCGCTGGGCGTGAGCTGCATCTGGCTGATGCCGTTCTATCCGTCGCCGGACCGCGACGACGGCTATGACGTCACGGACTTCTACGGCGTGGACCACCGGCTGGGCACCATGGGCGACCTTGTGGAGTTCATCCGCACGGCCAAGGACCGCGGCATCAGGGTGATCGCGGATTTCGTGGTCAACCACACGTCCAACCAGCATCCGTGGTTCCAGGAAGCCCGCAAGTCCGTGGACAATCCGTACCGCGACTATTACGTGTGGCGGAAGGACACCCCGCCGGACACCTCCTCGGAAGTGGTGTTCCCGGGCGAGCAGACGTCCCTCTGGACGCAGGACGACGCCACCGGCGAGTGGTACCTGCACATGTTCGCCGAGCACCAGCCGGATCTCAACGTCACCAACCCCAAGGTCCGGAACGAGATCGCCAAGGCCATGGGACTCTGGCTGGAACTGGGCCTGGACGGTTTCCGGCTCGATGCCGTCCCGTTCTTCCTGGAAACCCGCGGCCAGCCCAAGGATGAGGCGGCCAGGATTGACCCGCACGACTACCTGTCCGCCCTGCGCAGCTTCGTCAGCCGGCGCAACGGCAGCGCGGTGCTGCTGGGTGAGGTGAACCTGCCGTACAAGGAGCAGCTGGAGTACTTCGGCGGCGCCGAGGGCGATGAGCTGAACATGCAGTTCGACTTCATGTCCATGCAGCACATTTACCTGTCGCTGGCCCGCGGGGACGCCCGGCCGCTGGCGGAGACGCTGAAGAGCCGGCCGGCGCTGAATCCAGACAACCAGTGGGCCATGTTCGTCCGCAACCATGACGAGCTCACGCTCGACAAGCTCAGCGACGGCGAGCGTGAGGAGGTCTTCGCCGCGTTCGGCCCGGAGAAGAACATGCAGGTCTACGGCCGGGGCCTTCGGCGCCGGCTGCCGCCGATGCTCAACGGCGACGCCGGCAGGATCCGCATGGTGTACTCGCTGATGTTCTCCCTGCCGGGCACACCCGTGCTCTATTACGGCGAAGAAATCGGGATGGGCGAGGACCTGCGGCAGAAAAGCCGGTCTGCCGTGCGCACGCCCATGCAATGGAACGACGAAAAGAACGGCGGCTTCTCCAACGCGCTGGTCTCGGACCTTGTGCAGCCGGTGGCTCGCGGGGAGTTCGGCCCGGACAAGGTCAATGCCGCGGCCGCCAAGCGGGACCCGGAGTCCCTGTGGAACTTCATCGCCACGCTCATCCAGCGCTACCGCGAATCACCCGAGCTGGGCTGGGGCGACTTCGCCGTCATCGACCAGCCCGAGCCGGCGGTCTTCGCGCATACCTGCAGCTCGACCGGGGCCACCCTGGTGCTGCTCCACAACCTCGGCGAGGACACTGTGAAAGTCAGCGGCAACGCCGGTCCCAAGGACGGCCCGCCCCGGGCGTTCAAGGGCGCAGTACTGCTGGACTTGTTCGACGGCGACAACGTTCCGCTGGAGCCCGACGGCGGATTCACGGTTGAGCTGGGCCGCTACGGCTACCGCTGGTTCCGGGTACACAAGACCGGCGACCGGCTCGCGCCCTGAGGGCGCGCTCTGAGGGCCACCGCTAAGGGGCCGCCCCCGCCTGGCGGGGGCGGCCCGCAGGCGGGCCGGCCGGCGGGGCGGTCGGCTGGCGGGGCGGTCGGCTGGCGGGCTACAGGCTGCGGCGGAAGACCTTGACTTCCCAGGGACGCAACCTCAGGCCGGCTTCCGGCGGGTAGTTCCCCAGCACCTGCTCGGCGGCGCCCCAGGACTCGTCAAGGCCGGGCGACTGTTTGGTGGCCGAAAAGTTTCCCAGGACCAGCATCTCCGCGTCCGGCAGTGAGCGCCGGAACGCGTAGACGTGTTCGTCGTCGGGCAGCAGCATGGTGAAGTCGCCGTAGGCCACCACGGGGTCCACGTGCCGCAGGGCGATGACCTGCCGGTAGAAGCTGAAGACCGACTGCGGGTCGTCCACCTGTGCGGCGGCGTTGATGGTGTTCGCGTTCGGATTGACCGTGATCCACGGGGCCCCGGTGGTGAAGCCCGCATGCCGGCTTGCGTCCCACTGGACCGGCGTGCGCGCGTTGTCGCGGTTCAGCGGCGCCAGGGCGGCGAGGACCTCGGCGTCCGTGTGGCCCAGGTGCGTGGTGGCCTCCCGGTGGTGGTTGAGGACTTCGATGTCGCGGTAGTCGCTGATCGCGCCGAACGCCATGTTGGTCATGCCCAGTTCCTCGCCCTGGTAGACGTACGGCGTGCCGCGGTGCAGATGCAGGACGGCGGCCAGCATTTTGGCCGACAGCTCGCGGTACAGGCCGTCGTCGCCGAAGCGGGACACGGCGCGGGCCTGGTCGTGGTTGCCCCAGTAGAGGCTGTTCCAGCCGCTCTCCGCCAGCGCCTCCTGCCAGCGGCCCAGGGACCTCTTCAGGTCGGTCAGCTGGAGCTTCTTGGGCCGCCACTTGTTGCCGCCCTCCTGGTCCAGGGCCACGTGCTCAAACTGGAACACCATGTCCACCTCATGGCGTTTAGGGTCGGTGAACAGCGCGGCGTCCTCCACCGTCACCCCGGGCATCTCGCCCACGGTGAGCAGGTCCTTGTCGCGGCCGGCGAAGACCTCCTGGTGCATCTCCTGCAGGAACTCGTGGATGCGCGGCCCGCAGATGAAGTGGGGTCCGCCGTCGCCGTAGAGCATGCCGTCAGCCCGTGGACCGTCCGGCAGTGACTCCACCTTGGAAATGAAGTTGATGACGTCCATCCGGAAGCCGTCCACTCCCCGGTCGAGCCACCAGTTCATCATGTCGTAGATGGCGGTCCGCACGTCCGGGTTCTCCCAGTTGAGGTCCGGCTGCTTCCGTGAAAAGAGGTGGAGGTAGTACTCCCCGGACGCGGGGTCGTACTCCCAGGCCGGCCCGGAAAACGCGGACCCCCAGTTGTTCGGCTCCGCACCCGCAGTGCCGGGCTCGGCACCGTCCCGCGGCGGCCGCCACCAGTACCAGTCCCTCTTCGGATTGTCCTTGCCCGAGCGGGATTCCGCGAACCACGGGTGCTCGTCCGAGGTGTGGTTGACCACCAGGTCCATCACGAGCTTCATGCCGCGTGCGTGCAGTCCGTCCAGGAGCTCATCCAGGGTTGCCAGGTCCCCGAAGACCGGATCGATGTCCCGGTAGTCGCTGATGTCGTAACCGTTGTCGTCCTGCGGTGAGCGGTACACCGGGGACAGCCACACGACGTCGACGCCCAGTTCCTGCAGGTAGTCGAGCCGGCCGATGATCCCGCGGAGGTCGCCGATCCCGTCCCCGTCCGAATCGGCGAAGCTGCGCGGGTAGATCTGGTACACCACCGCACTCTTGAACCATTCCCTGCCCGCCCTGAAGGCGGCTTCTGCCTCAGATTCCTGGATGGTCATTGCTGGTTCCTCCTGGTCGGCGCCGGTGCGGGATGCAAACCCATTGAAAGTCTCGTGGCAGATGATTCGGCGGTCAATGGCCGGGCCCCCAGTGCGGAAACCGGCCCGGCGCGGAAAGCTAACCGGGTGCTAACGGGCAGGAAACCCGGGCGCAACAATACCCCGCCACACTGGAAGTGCCGGCAATAGCAGGCACCAGCTCCAGTTCAGGAGGCCACGCCATGTTGAAGGAAGCCAAAGCCCACATAACCCGCGTCCGCGCGCTGGACCAGCTCCACCGCGGGGACGAGATCGAAGCCCGCCTCTCCGTGGGACCCAGCTACGACGACGTCATCATCCGCCGCGGCAGCGTCCAGGAGACAGCGCCGGGAATCGGCGTCGTCTGGATCATGGATCACCACACCGGCATGCGCAAGGCCATCAATACGGACGAGTGCAGCGTTTGGCGCGTCGCCTGAGCCCGCTAACCCCCGGCCACGGACTGAATGATCAGCACCTCCTGGCCGGCAGCGACCTCCGTATCCAGGCCCTGGAGACGCCGGACCTCGTCACCGTTCACGTAAATATTCACGTAGCGGCGGAGGGCACCCGTTTCGTCCCGCAGCCTCCTGGCGAGCACCGGGTAATCCCCGGTCACGGAATCCAGCAACCAGCCCACAGTCACCGTCCCGTCGGCGGGCGCAGTCAGGAAGGACTGCCCGCCGGCGAGCGGCTGGAGGACGCTGGGAAGCACCACGCTGATGTCAGCCATAACGGATCCTCATGCAGAAACCGGTGCCGTGACCTTGGCATCCGCAACCACGGCGGCCCGTACGCACAGTACGTCAGGCAGGTGGGACGCCACCTCGGCAAACGATTCACCCTCGTCAGCGCTGGCATAGACCGAGCCGCCGCGTGTTCCGAAGTACACCCCGGCGGGTTCGGCAGAATCCACCGCGGCCGCGTCACGGAGCACCGCGTTGTATTCGGCCTGCGGCAGTCCGGCGTCCAGCCGCTTCCAGGTGCCGCCGGCGTCGTCCGTGCGGTGCACGGCGAGCCTGCCCTCCGGAGGAATCCGCTCGCCGTCGGCCTTGAGGGGAATCACCCAGGCCGTGCCCGCCCGCCGCGGATGCGTCAGCATCACGAAGCCAAAATCGGCGGGCAGCCCCTCCGCGATTGACTCCCAGTTTTCGGCATTGTCATCGCTGCGGTAGACGCCGTGGTGATTTTGCGCGTAAAGGCGGCCTTCGACGGCGGCATCCGCCGCAATCTTGTGCACGCACTGGCCGAATTCCGGGTTGGGATCGGGCATGAAGTAGGCGGAAATTCCCTTGTTCCGGGGCTGCCAGGACGATCCGCCGTCGAGCGAGCGGTACACGCCGCCGGTGCTCATGGCGACGTGCACGTTGTCTCCGGACGGGTTGACCACGATCGAGTGCGCGGCGGCGCCTCCGTACCCGGCGCCCCATTCGCTGCGGTGCGGGTGGTCCCACAGTCCGCGGTTCAGTTCGAAGTGCTCGCCGCCGTCCGTGGATTTCCAAACCGAAATGGGCTCGGCACCGGCCCAGACCACTCCGGGGCGGGACTCGGCGTCGGGGTAGATCTGCCAGATGCGTTCCACGGCGGCGTCGGTGCCGTCGGGAAACTTGATCGCGCCCTGCTCGGGCTCGGTCCAGGTGGCGCCGAGATCATCCGAATGGGCAACGGTGGGGCCCCAGTGCTCGGACCTGACGCCCACCATGATCCGGGTGCGGCCGTCGCGGGTGTCGATCCCGATGCTGGGGATCTCACTCATCAGGAAATGCGGGCCGGTGAAGGACCATTGCTTCCGGTCCTGGCTGCTCGCCAGCCAGAGGCCTTTCTTGGTTCCGATCGCTAAGACATAACTCTCAGGGGTAGCCATGCACCCCATGCAACCACTCCGGCGGGGAGGCCGCAATGGTTTGGGCGCAGGAGCCTGGGCCGGGGCCCGTCACTGGTCGCTGCGTGCTGCGCCCGTCCCGATCTGCGCCGCGCGGCGGTTCCGCAACCATCTGCGGACGAGGTCAACCGCGGCGAGGAGCCCTGCCAGCGGCGACAGGACGGCCGCTGCGTAGACAAACAGCAGCCAGAACAGCGTGGCGATCGGCGGCTGGCTGGTGCTGAGCAACGACAGACCGCCGAACAGTCCCGCCGTCCAGAACAGCACGACGAACGCCAGCACTGCGGCCGCGGGAAAGTACTCGTTCCGCACCACTGCCATCAGGGTTTTCATGCCTGTTCCTCCTGCCTGCCCGTGCATACGCCGCCTCCCCGTCAGTCCAGTATGCGACCGGCGGACCGAACCGACGTGGCGCCACAGCGGCGTGTGATGAACACAACCGCGGCGGTGAAAGAATATTCCGCAGGGATGAACAGCCGGGCAAGCACAATAGCGCTGACATTGAGCCGGCCGAGACTCGCCTGAATAATCCTCCGGGCTCAGGTCCCAGCATGCCCGTTTGGCTAGTGCGGGAAGCCGGATTTGCCGACCAGGGTAGAGCTGATCAGCCGCGTTATGCCCGGAACCTTGGCCAGTCTGATCACGCTCCGGCGCACAAGGAAGAATAGCTGGTGGCGGGAACGAACCACCGCGCGGCAGACACACCGGCCCGCTGGTTTTGCTCGACCAGGGGACGAACCCGTGCCTCGAAGGTTTCGAGGGCACGGCTGACCGCGGGCTGTTTTTCGAGTTCCTCAGCCAGCACGTATGCGGCGCCCATCCCGAGGGAGGCGCCTTGTCCCGCCAGCAGCGACACCGCCGCTGCTGCGTCGCCGAGCAGGAGCACCCGTCCCGCACGCCAGCGGGGCATCCTGATCTGGGCGACCTGGTCGTAGTAGATCTCGTCGGGACAGTGGTCCAGGGCGGCTGGACAAATCCAGCCGAGGCCCCGGTATCTCGACCGCAGCAGCGCCGGCGGATCAGCCGGGAGAACGGGGTTGTCCGTACGGTGAACGGCCATGGCGGTGACCGTGCCATCACGCAACCTTTAGAAGAACATCGCCTCACTGCGCGTATCGGTGACGGCAACTCTGTCGCCGATCCGGGCGGCGAGATCGGAGTCGTGGAACGAATAGGCGCCTACCTGGAACCCCAGGTAGTGGAGGAACTCGTCCTCCGGTCCGAAAACTAGCTCCCGCACGGCCGAGTGGATCCCGTCCGCCCCGATGAGCAGATCGGCTTCCAGCGAGCCGCCGTCGTCGAGGGTGACGATTACAGATTCGCTGCTCTGCCGAACGGCCGAGACAGTGCAGCCATAGCGGAGATCCAAGTCCGGGGGCAGTACTTCGCGGATGGCCAGTTCTAGGTCGGGCCGCAGGAGGCTGATCAGTTCGCCCCTGGCAACGTTGGCGAATTTCGCGAGCGGCAGGCTGGCGCGGCTTTCGCCTTTGCGGTCCACGTAGTCCAGCCGTTGGACCCGATAGCCCAGCTCGTGGAGCCGGGGGATGATGCCCAGACTGTCGGCGGGCAGCCAGCCGGGACCGAAGAAATCGATCATGTACCCCTGCGGTCGAGGACCCCTCGCGTGATCGACCACGGTCACCTGCCATCCGTTTCGGGCCAGAAACGCGGCGCAGGACAGGCCGCTGATTCCGGCCCCGCAAATGACCACTCTTCGCAGTTTTCGCATGTCGTCAAAGTACTCCCCCAACAAACGGAGGCAGCAACTGGGAGCCGTGCGCAGCACATCCTGAGAGCGGCACGACGGCGAAACTGCTGGACGCTCAGCCGCCCCCGGACCGCAGAGTGGTGGCATGATGGGCGCATGAGCAGAGTCACGTGCGATCTGACCATTTCCCTCGACGGATTCCTCGCCGGTCCGAACCAAACCCCGGCGGAGCCCCTGGGCGAGGGCGGAGAGCTCCTGCACAGGTGGATGTTCGAGGACGCCGAGTCCAACGCAGCCGAGCTCGACGGCATCCTCGAGGCCGGCGCTTACATCATGGGACGGAACATGTTCGCCGGTCCCGGAACGTGGGATGAGGAATGGCGGGGATGGTGGGGTGAGGAACCGCCCTATCACGCACCCGTGTTCGTTCTCACGCATCACCCACGCGCCCCCTTGGAGATGCGGGGCGGCACCACCTTCAACTTCGTGAACGATGGAATCGAATCGGCGCTGGCGCAGGCGCGGAAGGCCGCCGGCAGCAAGGACGTGGCCATTGCCGGAGGAGCGGAGACCGCCCGCCAATACCTGTCGGCGGGACTGATCGACGAGCTGCGGCTCCACACCGCGCCCATCGTCCTGGGAGCGGGCGAGCGGCTGCTCGACGGCGTCACGGACCTCCAGCTTGAACCGACGGAAGTGCGCGGCACCCGGCTCGTCACCCACGTGCGCTACCGGGCAATTCGCTGACAGCTGACGCTCAATCGCCAAATCGGTTCGCCGCGGCGTCCTATGCGGACCTCATTGCTGGACGAGCGCTTGTTCCCAGGCCTCTTGATTCCGTACGACGTATTGGGCAGCTGCATGCCAGTGCTCGCCGTGGCCGTTGACATACATGTCGGCCCAGGGTTGGAAGCCGGTCTCGTACGAGGACCTCAGGAGATTGAACATCGCTGCAGTTCGTTGCGCCATGGCGGCCGGTAGTGCCTTGCGTAGTGCGTGGTCAGCTCCGTACCCGTCAACAACGGCTCGCAATCTCCATGCAGCTTCTTCCGCCGGTTGCCCATCGAACAGCATGCCGAACGACTGGGCGGCGTAAGCCAGGTCCCATAACCGCGTGCTGGGACCGGCACCATCCCAGTCGATGAATACCCAGCGGTCTCCCATAATGAGGTTCCACGGAGCCAGGTCGTTATGGCACATCAGGTTCGGATTCTCCGCCGGCAGCAGCATCGTCCAGTCGTCCGGATCGGGAATCATGACTGTTTCGCTCGCATCATGGATTTGCCGAATCATACGACCAACCCGTAGCAGATCGTCCTTCCCCAGCGGCAACTGATCCAGCGCGGGTATGCCCTCGACGAACTCGACTACATTTCGACCGTCTTCGTCCTGTCCTAGGGGCTGAGGAACATCTACCCCGGACGACCGGAGAACGCCAAGATAGCTCTGCACGGCGGCCGAGTTCTCCAACCACGGCTTTCGGACGGTGTGACCAACGCGCACAACACTTTCGGACGCATTTCCACCCGTCAGTTCTTGCTCGTCTTCGGCCATCTCAGCAGGCTACTCGATGCAAAACCCGATGGCCCAAAGGTCCGCGTCGACCTGGGGCGGTCTGTTGCAGTGATGGGCCCTGACCCCTAGTCTTCGGATCATGGCGGTGCCCGGGGGACCCGCTCGTAACGGAATACGCGCGACGCCGATACTGCTGTCCGTAGCGTTCTTGGGGGTCGACTAGACAATCGCAGCCTGCGGGGCGGCTCCGCCCCCAACTGCGGCGGGCTGCCAACAAACAACCACCAGCCGCCCGCCACTTCGGCCGCACCATCGACGGGCGCCGGACTGTCGCCAGGCGTGAGCCTCGCCCCGGTTCCGCCGGTCCCGCCAGCCCCAGCCGGGCGGGTGTGGATGAATGCCTGCCCCAGCGTGCTGCGAACGCCGCGACCAACGGACAGCCGGACTGCCAATCGCTCGAGGATTCCTAACTTTTAGCCGGCGGGTCGGGCGATGAGGAGGGCGAGGAGTACGACGAGGGCGTTGTTGGTTGCGTGCAGGAGGATCGGGGCCCAGAGGTTCTGGTGAAAGCGCCGGAGGAGGGCAAGTGCGATGCCAAATGTGAAGAGGTAGGGGAAGCTCAATGGGACGATGTGGACGGCGGCGAAGAGGGCTGCGGAGAGGATGATCGCCACGGATGGCCGGAGACGTCTGGAGAGGCCGTCGAGGAACGCACCTCTGAAGAGGACTTCTTCCCAAACGGGTGTGAGGACGGCGATGACGAGCACTGCGATGACAGCGAGAGAAGCGGGTAGGCCTGCGAGGTCTGCGAGGGGGTCATCAGCAGCTTCTGCGGTTGTCGCATCTATGCCGGTGAGGGCGAGGGAGAGGCCTTGCATGATGGCGCAAACGATGATGGCGGCTGGTATCTGCCAGAGCAGGTGGAACAGTCTGGGCGTGAACCGTCGAAATCCGAGGTCTGCTGGCGTGAGGTTGTTCCGGCGGTATAGGTGGACGTAGAGGGCGAGGATCGCGGCTGCGGTAATAGTGGTGAGCAGGACGAGAAGGAGTGATTCGAGGGTGAAGTCGATGATGCCTGGTAGGCCGAGTGCGAGGATCACGCCGACGACCAGCGCGATGTAGATGGCAACGAACATCAGCGCCCAGGCTGCCTGCCCGAGTGTCACGGGCACTGTTCGACGTGTAGGAGAGTGCATTTCACTGGCTGGCCTGGCTGACAAAAATCCCCAATTCTTGGTGCGGGCATGCTGATCTGCGGGCCGACTTCCCGGTATCCGGGTTACCCGCGGGGAGTGGGAGTTGCTTAGCTTGTTGCGGCAGTGACGGAGCGATGCTGATAGGCGCGGCATGAAAGCCTCATTTATGACGCTGGTCTGTCAGTTGCGGGTTCGCTGCTGAGGGTTTCGACCGCGTGCATGAACATCTCCCATTGCGTGCCTAGGTCCTCCAGCTGTTGACGCCCTGCGGGTGTTAGTTCGTAGACCTTCCGCGCGGGCCCGGATCCGCCCTGTTCCCATTGGGCCACGATCGTTCCCTCGTCTTCGAGCCGCACGAGTGCGGGGTAGAGCTGAGCGCCCTTGATCGGTTGGAGTCCTACTGACACGAGGGCTTGGGAGATGCCATACCCGTGCCGGGGAGCAACGGCCAGCACTTTGAGGATGAGCATCGGCAATGAAGCCCGCTGCCAGGCCGAGAGAGTCATCGCTTCATCATCCGCGGTCGGTCGCTCCGCCCCACGCTGAAGGCGACGACGGCGGACAGAGCGAAACCTACCGCGATAGGTACCGTCAACATCCCCCAGCTTTGGTTCGTGAGGATGAGAGCAGCCAACAACAGCGGAGCGCCCGTACTGGCAGTCGTGACCGCCCACCACTGTCGTGCCCGCGTGGCTCGGTCAGCTGCTGCCAGTTCACGCGCGAAGGACAACGGGTGCCCGAATTCCGTGTAGGCCGTGGTACCCGCCCACTCCAGGGCCTGTTCGACTTCAGCAACGTGATCTCGTGCGGTGACGGACGGCATCAGACGAGACCGCAGGCCGCCCCGGAAACGGCGCAACCACGCGCCGTCATCCCAAGTACTGCGCAGATCGTGCTGCGGCATTCGACTCAAAACCAGAAGTACGACGATGCCCGGACCAACTATCACCGGCGCCAGGAGGAGAACGGGCACATCACTGGCCGCGACGTGTCCGGGGCCGAGATTCGCTGCGGAGGCGATACCGGCGACAACGACCGTCCCGACAGCGATCAGTGCACCGATCGCCGAGCCTGATCGTCCAGCGGTAAAAAGCGCGCGCCCTACTTCCCAGCCCAGGAAGGCGGCAGCCACACTAGCGGCGACAAGAACATGGGAGACCTCCAGGTCCGCGGACCAGCCGTGACGCAGGGCAATGATCAGCACCGCGACGGCACCAATACCCACCCAGGTGCCTGCAATCTCCCGAAGCGCTGGTTTCAGTCCTCCTCCCAAAGAGGTTCGCACCATCTCGTCCGTAGTCGCAAGCTCAGCGGCATCCTCAGTCGCGAGTGCTTTGGCATCACCGAACAGCTCGGCCGCGGGCACGCCGGCCTCACGGATCGCATCGAGCAGCTCTTGTTCCCGCTCTACGAGCGAAGAGGCCGGGACGTGCTTATCCGTCATCGCCAGGCGGTACCGAACCACCCACCCCTGATCGCTGGCAGGCCACTCTTTGATGTCCATCAAGATTCCCCCGCATCTAGATAAGTTCCTTACCTAGATAGAACCATAAGGGCGCTGATACAGGCAACATCCCATCCGCCCGGAATGCTCAGGAGGTCAGCGCCAGAGGAGGTCCATTGGAGCAACCAGCCCATCCAGGGCCCTTAGGCGCCGTCGCTCGAGTAGTGGAGCAGAACCACGCCGTTGCCGAACCTCCGCGTCTCCTCGAGCCTGAGGTCCATCCGGACATCAGGGGCCTCGAACAGCGGCCGGCCCTGCCCCAGAACCACGGGATGGACGAGAATTCGAAATTCGTCGACCAGGCCATGCCGCATGAAAGTGGAGGCCAAGTTGGCGCCGCTCAGGGCGATGTCGCCCCCGGGCTGCGACTTCAGTTCCGCGATATGTTCAGGCACGACGTCGTGAATCACCGTGGTATTCCAGCTTGCCTGCGTAAGGGTCCGCGAAAAGACGAACTTGGGCATCTCGCGCCAGATCCCGGCGAACTCAACGAGTTCGGACGAGATGTCCGGGTCCTGGTCGGCAGTGGGCCAGTAAGCGGCCATCAGCTCATGGGTGACGCGCCCGAACATGAAGGCTCCCATCGTGCGGAACTGCCCGTTCAGGTGGCGGAGGAGTTCATCATCCACCAGGTGCCAGCTGATGTCCCGGTCGACCGACTCGAAGAATCCGTCCAAGGAGACCGACATCATGAGGATGATCTTGCGCATTCGAGTACCTCCGGTGGCGGCGAAAGGCGGCGTGGCCGTCGTCGTACTTTTCAGTGAAGCACTCCCGGCTCCGGTAGAACAGGACATGATCCAGCCGGCAGCCGAATACACCAGAGTCTGCAAACTGTCAGCCCTGAGGGCTACACTGAATCATCGAACATATATTCGAATAAAGGTGTGTTGTGGGCGTTACTGTCGGCCCCCGCGTGATAGACGCGGGACTTTCCCTGAGCCTGGTGCTGGTGTCGCCGGTCGCTGTCGCGGCTGGCTACCCCTCGCCTGCACAGGACTACTTTGACGGCCGGATCGACCTAAACGAACACCTCATCCAGGACATCACCAGCACCTACATCGTGAGGGTGTCCGGAGACTCCATGGAACAGGCCGGCATCAGCGACGGCGACGAACTCATCGTCAACCGCGCACTTGAGCCGCGGGACGGGTCGGTGGTGGTGGCGGTCCTTGACGGTGAACTTACCGTCAAACGCCTCCGGATCACGGCCGCGGGAGTGGTGCTCCAGGCCGCGAACCCGCTGTACCCGGACATCCGGGTCCCGGCCCTTGCCGAGCTCACCATCTGGGGCGTGGCCACGAGGTGCCTGCACCATGTTTAGCGCGCGCGATTGCCCTCAGCGCCCGAGGGTGAGGCAACGTTCAGAGAAGCCGCACCATGCGGATCTCGCGCACGCCGTCCTCCACATTCACGGTCCCGTCCGGCACGAACCCGTGCTTGCGATAGAACGCCTGCGCCCGAGGATTCGGATCAGCGACCCAGAGCGCTGCCGAGTCGTGCGGGCCGATGACGGCATCCAGGAGGGCAGCGCCGGCGCCGGTCCCATGCTCGGCCGCAAGGACGTACAGCACATACAGGTGCGTGCCCCACTGCGACTCGGAGCTCCGAGGGGGCCCCGCCATTACGATCCCGATCATTTCTCCGTCGCGCTCGGCCACCGCGACGCGGTTCGCGCGGTAGCGGTCATCGCTGAGCATCGCCGTCCAGAACCGCTCCCGGGTACCCGGCAGCCCCGGGTCGTCGAGGACGTGATCCGCCATCACCCCGCGGTACGTCTCACGCCACGCGCGCACATTCACGCGCGCCATCTCGGCAGCATCCTCGACGCGCGCGGAACGAACTCTCACCGGGGTATCCATAGCCGAAACTCTATCGAGTGCGGGGGCCGTCCCATGGCCGAATGCCGCACCTTACCGACCACTAGCGGGCAGCTTGGAACGGCGTCGGGTGCTGGCGGAACGGAATGAAATGAAAAACGCGCCCTACCGGCATGAGTCCCGGCCCCAAATAGCGCTCGTGGATGTGAACTGCTTCTACGCCAGCGCGGAACGGGCCTTCGATCCGTCCCTTGAGGGCAGGCCGCTGGTGGTGCTCTCCAACAATGACGGCTGTGCCGTCACACGAAGCCCGGAGGCGAAGGCCCTGGGGATCGGGATCGGCGAGCCCTGGTTCAAGCTGGCTCCCCGGGCCAAGGAATGGGGCCTCGTGGCCCGGTCCAGCAACTATGAGCTGTATGGGGACATCAGCGCCCGTGTCATGGAACTGCTTGGCCGGTACTCCGCCTGGCTGGAGGTGTACAGCATCGACGAGGCATTTCTCGGCATCAGGGGCAGCCCGGAGCAGGTGCTGAGGCTCGGACAGGACATGAAGGCAGCCGTGCAGCGCAACATCGGCGTGCCCGTGTGCGTCGGCATCGCGTCCACCAAGACACTCGCCAAGCTTGCCAACAAGTGGGCAAAAAACAACCCCGCGCTCGGCGGCGTCTGCCGCTGGGACTCCATGCCGGCCGCGGAACGGGAGCTGCTTATGAGCCGGCTTCCCGTCGTCGAAATCTGGGGCGTGGCCGCCCGCCTGTCCAAGCGACTGAACGCCATCGGAATCCACTCAATCCTTGACCTGAGCCGCGCGGACCCGGTCATGATCCGGGACCGGTTTTCCGTGGTGATGATGCGGACAGTGCTCGAACTGCGCGGAACGCCCTGCATACCCCTGGAGGAGGAGCGGGCAGGGCGCGATCAGCTCATCTTCTCCCGATCGTTCTCCACGCCCATAACCACAGTCCCGGCGCTGCGCCAGGTTCTGAGCATCTACGCCCAGCAGGCCAGTGCGCGCCTGGCCAGGCACGCACTGCAGGCCAAGGTCCTCACCGCATTCGCAGGCACGTCCACCTACAGCCCGCGGGACAAGTCTTTTCCATCCGTCTGCGTTCCGCTGCCCATGCCCACTTCCGATCCCCTTCTCCTGACCCGGGCCGCCCACGGACTGCTCCCTGCAATCCAGGAAGGCATCAGCTACGTTCGGGCCGGAATCATGGTCACGGACCTGCGACCCACCGGAAACCAGAAGCCGCTCGATCTGTTCGCAAATCCGCACGAGGAACGCAACATCGGCCCGCTGGTGGAGGAGATCAGCCGGAAGTATGGTCGAGGTGCAATCGGGCTCGGGTTTGCGGGGCTCAGGAACGGCGTCGACTGGAGCATGAAGCGCGGCATGCGCTCACCCCGGTACACGACGCACTGGGAGGAACTCCCCGTGGTCCGGGCAGCATGATCAGGGGAGGCCTGATTTGATGCGGGAGGTGCCGTCAGTCCACGAATTCGGACTGGGTCTCGATGAAATCCCACTCGGCTTCGGTCAGTACCGCCTGCGGTGTGTCCGGATGCGGCCCGCCCGCCTCAGCGATTCCCTGCATCACGAACAGCGGAAGCTCCCCGGCCCGAAGGTTTTCCCGTAGCCACTCCTTGCTTTTCAGGTCCAGATCCAGCCACCACATGTATATCTGCATGCCACGCCGCCTCTCTACGTCTCAACGCTAGGCCCGCCGTCCGCCGTATTCAAGGGAAAACGGCACCTGGCCACGGCGAGTTACGCAGTCGGCCGTCACGCGGGAAGCCGCCGCCAAGGTGCATCCCCCCGCTGGAAGTATGGTTATTCATCAGGTGCCGGGCACACAATGAAGTATGTCTCCAGAGCGCTTCAGCGGCCCCCCGCCCCTGCTCGTTGGAGTGGTGCCCGGTCAGCATCCGGAGGTCCTCCAGACAGCCGCGACTCTGGCCCAAAAACTCTCCGTGCCGCTGCTCTGCGCCTACGTTGACGAGGCAAGCTACCTGGTGGAGTGGGATCCGGCGCGCTCCGCCCACCGCCTGTCGCTCCATCCGGACAAGGACGACGACGACATCCGGTCCCTGACGAACGATCTCACGTCCGTGATCGGCTCCGCTGTACAAAGCGCGTCGCCCGAATGGACGCTCCGTACGCTCGCCGGGGATCCGGCCCGCGCCCTCGGGCGGCTCGCGGCCGAGGTCAGCGCGCCCATGATCATTGTGGGAACCCCCGAGCGGGGCTTCGGCCACCGCATCACGGAGCTCCTCAACGGTTCCGTGGCGGCCTGGCTCACCCACCACCAGAGCCGCCCTGTGCTGGTGGTGCCGTTCAGGATGGCCGCCCACCAGGACCGGCCGGAGTGACGCTGCGGCTATCTGAAACCCGCTCAATTCGGACCCGGGAAAGTAAAGCGAAAGTAGTTATTCGAGGTGGTGGCAATCATCATTACCGGCAAGTAAGCTGGTGAGCGCAGCCTGACAAGGGCCTGCCCCAAAGACTGCTCCGGAGTGCGTATCCCCCAATAACGCACTCCGGAGCTTTTTAATGCCTTCCTACCACCATTTCCGCCCCGCACGCCCGTTGACCGATACCCCCTAGGGGTATATGTTGAGGTTATGAGCATTCCCGAAAACCAGACGCCCGAGGCAGTGACCGAAGAATCGCCGCCCGAGCACGGCTACACCGCGGACAAAGATGCCTACCTGCGAAGGCTCCGGCGGATCGAGGGCCAGGTCCGGGGTATCGCCCGGATGGTGGAGGAAGACAAGTACTGCATCGACATCCTGACGCAGGTCGCGGCCGTCACCAAGGCGTTGCATGCCGTGAGCCTGGGCCTCGTCGAAGAACACATCGGCCACTGCGTCGTCGGGGCGGCCTCCGAACCGGACCCCGCTCTGCGGGCCGAGGCGATCGACATCAAAGTGAAGGAAGCGGCAGACGCAATCGGGCGCCTGCTGCGGTAACGGCAAAACAGACCAACCATCCCGCTGGCCCACCCCGTCAGCGCCCAACAAGGAGCCAGCCATGAGCACCATTTCCACCACCGTCCACGTCTCCGGAATGACCTGCGGGCACTGCGTGTCGGCCGTCAGTGAAGAGCTTGAATCACTGGCCGGCGTCGAGGACATCGCCGTAGACCTCAATGCCGGCGGAGTCTCCACAGTCACCATTACGTCCACCCAGGAGCTCTCGCCGTCCGAAATCGGCGAGGCAGTGGCCGAAGCGGGCTACCTTGTGGTGGCCAACGAGGCGTAGTCCGCCTAAGCAGAGCAGGAACAGTGATGAGCACAGAGCATCTTCCCGGGCGCCCCGCCAGCCGAGCGATCGAACTCGACATCGAGGGCATGACCTGCGCGTCCTGCGTGAACCGAGTGGAAAAGAAGCTCGGCAAACTCGACGGCGTCAAGGCCACGGTCAACCTCCCCCTGGAATCGGCGCACGTGATGGTCCCGTCCGCAATCACCGACCAACAGATCACGGACCAGGTAGCGGCAGCCGGCTACAAGGCGCGGATCAAACCCGCATTACACCAGCGTCAGGACCCGCACACCTCCGGCACGGACCACCAGACCGGCACGCCTGCTGCACCGACCACGACAGGTGACAATGCAGGGGCCGGCAGCGCTGGCGAAGACCACATGCAGCACGGCGGCACGGCCCAAACGCTGAAACCCCGCTTGATCGTCGCGGCGCTCCTGACGGTGCCCGTCTTCCTCATCTCGATGTTTCCGGCCTTCCAGTTCGCGAACTGGGGCTGGGTTGCCGGCGCCCTGGCCCTGCCCGTGGTCAGTTGGGCGGCATGGCCCTTCCACCGGGCGGCGGCCATCCATGCCCGGCACTTCACCTCCACCATGGACACGCTGGTGTCCCTGGGCGTGATTGCCGCATACGTCTTTTCCGCCTGGCAGCTCCTCGCCGATCCGCGCCTGACCGAGCACCCCGGAATGGAACAGATGGGCGGCGGAGGCTCCGGCGGCCTGTACTTCGAAGTCGCCACCGTCGTCACCACCTTCCTGCTGCTCGGCCGCTTCCTCGAGGCAAACGCCAAGGCCAAGGCCGGCGACGCCCTGAAGGCGCTGCTGAACCTGGGCGCAAAGGACGCCACCGTGCTGGTCAACGGCGCCGAGGTGGAGGTCCCGGCCGATCAGCTCGCCGTAGATGACGTCGTCGTCGTCCGCCCCGGTGAGAAGATAGCCACCGACGGCGTCGTGGTCAGCGGCTCCTCTGCCGTCGACGCCTCACTGGTGACGGGCGAATCCGTGCCTGTGGAGGTGGGTCCCGGCAGCCCGGTCACGGGCGCCACCATCAACACCGCCGGCCGGCTGCTGGTCCGCGCCACCCGGGTCGGCGCCGAGACCACACTGGCCCAGATGGGCCGGCTGGTGGCCCAGGCCCAGACCGGAAAGGCGCCGATCGCAAGGCTCGCTGACCGGATCAGTGCCGTATTCGTCCCGATCGTCCTGACGATCGCAGCTCTGACTTTTGCCGCCTGGCTGCTGGCTGCCGGCCCGGACCTCACCGGAACTGAGCTACGCTCTGCGTTCACGGCAGCGGTGGCGGTGCTGGTGATTGCGTGCCCGTGCGCGCTCGGCCTGGCCACTCCGGTGGGGCTCCTGACCGGAACGGGGCGGGGCGCCCAGCTGGGCATCCTCATCAGGGGCCCGCAGGTCCTCGAGGACACCCGCACCGTGGACACCATCCTGTTGGACAAGACCGGCACGGTCACCAGCGGGCACCTTTCCGTCGATTCCGCGATAGGGTTCACGCCGTTCAGCGAGGCGGAAGTCCTTCGGCTGGCCGGCGCGGTCGAGGCAGCGTCCGAGCACCCGATCGCCCACGCGGTCGCCGCTGCCGCGCGGGCCGCGGTGCCCGTCACCGGCCGGACGTCCGACGGCGGCGGCCTCCCCGCCGTCGCCGATTTCCGTTCCGCACCGGGCGGAGGAGTCGTGGGAACCGTGGAAGGGCGGCTGGTGGTGGCCGGCCGGACCGGCTGGCTGCAGGACAATGGCGTCGGGCCCGCGCCCGGGCAGCTCGAGGCCCTGCGTTCGGCGGAGGACTCGGGCGCCACAGCCATCTGGGTTGCCGTGGACGGGGAGGCCGCGGGCCTCATCGCCCTGCGCGACACGATCAAGCCGGGATCGGCGGCGGCCGTCGCCAGGCTGAAGTCCCTGGGGCTGCGCCCCATACTGCTGACCGGCGACAACGCCGCGGTGGCCGCCCAGGTGGCAGCCGCCGTCGGAATTCCCGCCGTGGACGTGTTCGCGGGCGTGCTCCCCGAGGGCAAGGTGGACGCCGTCCGCCGGCTGCAGGCCGCCGGCGCAACGGTGGCAATGGCCGGCGACGGCGTAAACGACGCCGCGGCACTGGCCCAGGCCGATCTGGGGATTGCGATGGGTTCCGGAACGGACGTCGCCATCGAGGCGGCCGACCTGACCGTGATGGGCAACGACCTCGGGCAGGTGGCAACGGCGATCGAGCTGTCCCGCCGGACGTTGGCCACCATCAAGGCCAACCTGTTCTGGGCGTTCTTCTACAACGCGGTGGGGATCCCGGTGGCCGCGCTGGGCCTGCTCAATCCAATGATCGCCGGCGTTGCCATGGCCGCAAGCTCCGTGCTGGTGGTGGCCAATTCGCTCCGGCTGCGAAGCTTCGGCGCGCCAAGTACCCAGCCGCCAAGGTAGGGCCGGCGCCCAGGTAGGGACCGGTAGGAGGAGGCGTCAGGCCGCGCCGAAGCGCACGGCCGCCCTGGCCCTGGCCTTCGCCGCTTCCTCTGTCCTGTCCTTGGCCGGCGCGTGCGTTACGAGGGCGTCGAGCAGGTGCTGGGTTGCGTGCGCCACCTCGTGCACGGCACGTTCGAAGGCCTCCTCGTTGGCCTTGGATGGCTTGGTGCTGCCGCTGATCTTGCGCACGTACTGGAGGGCCGCGGCGTACACCTCCTCGGACGTGGCATGCGGTTCGTAGTTGTGGAGGGTTCGGATGTTCCGGCACATACCCCCATGCTAGGCTCTGGATCGCTTGGGATCGACCCTCCGGGCACCCTTCGGGAGGGCGCCGAAACCATGGGGAGGACTGCATGGGGAGCGGTGCCCATCGACACTGTTTCGTGCCGGAGGATAGTTTGTAGGCAATGGATCTTCCGGACGAGCCGGAGGCCGCTGGGGATGCCGACTGGATCGGGTCCGTTGATTAAGGAGAAATCGCATGGCTTTTTGGGGCGCAGACACAGACCAGCTCAAGACACTGAGCACGAAGCTTCAGCAGGGTTCCGCTGAAATTGAAAAGCAGAAATCCGCTCTGTCCAGTGCGCTTATCGGCACGGAGTGGAAGGGCCCGGACGCTGACAGGTTCCGGAGTGACTGGGAAAGCCAGCACGCCGCGAACCTTGCCAAGATTGCCCAGGCTCTGGAAGAGGCCAGCAGGCAGGTGAGCCAAAACGCTCAGCAGCAGGAGGACGCTTCCCACCGCTAGGGCCAAGCAACCACAGGGGGCCGGACGCACTCGTCCGGCCCCCTGGCGTTTAACTCCTTTCCCGGACGGGGCAGGGACTTACGGGACGGGTTCGACGTCGTTCGCGTGGCGGAGGGCCGCGCATTCCGGAGCGCCGGCGCCGGTCCGCGGATCGAGTCCCCTCAGCTCGTCCAGCCGGACCAGCACCACACCGCCGACGATCAGCACTCCGCCCAGGAGCTGGATGGCGCCCGGCAGTTCGCCCAGCAGCAGCCACGCCCACAGCACGGCAAACAGCACCTCGGTCAGCGACACGAAGGACGCCACCTTCGAACCCAGGGCGCGCGCCGCCATGATGCCGGAGACGTAGGCCAGAACGGTGGCAAGCACCACCAGGCCGGCGAGGGAAACCCACCACGGCGTGATCCACGGCCCCAGTTTCGTGTCGGCCGTGCTGAACGCCATGGGAAGCAGGCCCGTGGCGGCGGACAGCCACATGACGGCGGCACCTACCATGAGCCCGCCGGAGGCAAGGACGATCGGCGGGAGGCTGTCGTTTTCCTTGGCGGTAATGAAGAAATAGATGGCCAGGCAGACTGCGGCGGCGATGCCCCAGAGCACGCCGACGACGTCGATCTTCACGGCGCCCGTCAGGTCCAGCACCAGGACCAGGCCGCCCAGCGAGAGGAGTGTTCCGGCGATGGTGAGCGGGCGCGGGCGCTTCCGGCTCGCCGCCCACATCCACAGCACGATCAGTACCGGCGCGAGGTACTCGAGCAGCAGCGCCACGCCGACCGACAGCCGGGCCACCGCGTTGAAGTAGAACAGCTGGCAGGCCGCCACGCCGATCAGGCCAAACAGCACGATGGTCACCCAGTTATCCCGCAACTGGTGCCACCGGCCCTGGAGCGCCGGGATGGCCGGGATCGCCAGGATGATCGCGGCTCCCGTCAGCCGTGCGGTGACGGCGGCACCGGGGGTCCAGCCGGTTTCCAGCAGTGCCTTGGCGAAGGAGCCGGAGAGACCGAAGACGGCGGAGGAAAAGAGGGCAATGCCCAGGCCCGACGCCATGAATCCCGGCACCGCGGGACGGGGCGGAACGGACGGCGACACGGAGGCGGACGCCGCCGTCGGCGTCGGCGTCGTCTCGGGTGCAAGAGGGAGTTGCGGTGAGGCGCCCCTCGCTGCGGGCGACTCCGGCTGCGGCATTTCGGCGCGGTTGCTGGATGCAGGCACGGCTGCCTCCTGTCAGGAGTAAAGTGGGATGTTGGTCATGACATTACGCTCGGCACTGTAAGGAGTCAAGATGGTATTTGCCCCTGACACAGAGGTGGCGCTGCGGACCGTGGTCCACCTCATCAACAGCGCAGCGAACGGCGATGAAAAACTGGCCACCGTGGAGGACCTGGACGAATTCCTCCGGGCTGAGGGGTTTAGCGGATCCCGCACGCGGAACGCCGCCGAGCTGTCCAGCGTGCACGCATTGCGGTCAGATCTGGCTGCCCTGTGGACCGCGGACGAGGATACGGCCGTGGCGGGCGTGAACCGGTTGCTGCGCGAAGCGCATGCCCTGCCCCAGCTCCTGAAGCACGACCAGTGGGACTGGCACCTCCACGCCACCACGCGCGAAGCTCCGCTGGCAGACAGAATGGGAACGGAGGCGGCCATGGCCCTGGTAGACGTGATCCGCAGCAAGGAAATGGACCGGATGCTGGTGTGTGCGGCCGACGACTGTGACGCAGTGGTGCTGGACCTCAGCCGGAACCGGTCCAAGAGGTACTGCGACACGGGAAACTGTGCCAACCGCGCCCACGTGGCGGCCTACCGGGCGCGCCGCGCCGCGGGCGGCGACTAGCTCAACTCGGCAGGACTTCTCGAGGCATGAATGCCTTCGGCTATCCGCAACCATTGCCGTCCGGCCCGCCCGCGGGGCACCATCGAGACATGACCAAATACCTCATCTCCTTCCCGAGCGAAGCCATGGTGCTCACCGACGAGGAGTTCCCGATCGTCGTCGCCGAATCCCACGCCGTGATCGCGGAGGCCAAGGCTGCCGGCGTCTATGTATTCGGCGGCGGGATCGAGGAGGAGGTCGATCCCGTGCTGGTTTCCGCCGACGGGTCGGTGAGCACCGAAATCTATCCGGGCAGCGAACTCAAGGGCGGGTTCACCGTGCTGGAGCTGCCGACGCGCGAGGACGCGGTCGAGTGGGCAAGGAAGATCGCCGTGGCCTGCCGCTGCTCGCAGGAGCTCCGCGAGTTCGGGTACGACCCGGAAAGCTAGCTTGTTCTTGGCAGGCTGCCGTTTGCCGCGATGAGTGCAGCGCAGCCAGGGGCGCAGTGCGGCTAGGCCGTACCGCCGTCGGGATTTGAGTCGTCCGCGGGACGGGGTGCAACAGGGCCCGGCTTCTGGCCGTGGCCGCCAAAGCCGTGCGACGGCTTCTTGGCCGAGCTGAGGTTGACGCCGGAGCCCTTGCCGAGGTGCTCGGCGTTGTCCTTGTAGCTCATGGACAGCATCGCCGCGATGACCAGCGTGACGATGAAGGCGATGCCCGCGCCGGTGAAGGCCAAGTCGAAGCGCGGAGCGCGGGAGCTGCCGCCGGAAGCGAAGATCAGGACCGCGAAGAAGGCCACCACACCCCAAAACGCGGAGAACATCAGGGGTCCCTTAACCGAGGTCCGCATGTTCCGCGGTTCTCCTGGCGTCTGGTGTGCCACGGTGCTTCCTCCAATGCGGGCGGCAAGGATGCGGCCTGCCCGTTGTGATGTGATTGGCCTACTGCCATTGTTCTACAGGGAGTAGAACCCTTACGTTCTAGTTTACGGCCTTGCGGCGGCCGTCCGCGCATCATGCCGGAGCGAGAGACCTGCCAGGATCCAAAGCACGCCCGTGATGATAGCCCCGCCGCCCGTGACGCCCAGCAGCGCGTGCGGGCCGAGGGAGATAAAGAACGGCAGGGCAGCCGCCGTCCCGAGGCCGATCACTCCCGAGGCGAGCCAGTCCCGCGCCAGGACATGGCGCCCCCTGAACCTGATGCCAAAATAAAGCTCGGCGACGGCCACGGCGGCGAGGCCCAAAGCGGCAATAACGGCGAACAGCAGGCTGCCCTGCAGGATCAACACGCTGGCACCAGCCCCGGTGAGCACCGATGCCGCTCCGGACATGAACCTGCCGGGCGCCGCCTCGCGGCGGAAGCCGGTCGGCGGGATGCCCCAAAGCAGGACGGCGCCCGTCGCCAGGAGGTATGCCCCTCCGGCCCAGCTCATCCCTGCTTCGGACGGCGCCGCCCAGAACACGGTTACGGCACCGAACGCCAGGGCGACGGCGGCCCGCAGCAGGACCGGCTTCCACAGTTCCGCCTGGTGGGCGGGCGCGGAGGCTTCAACGGGGTTCACGGGGGAAGTCACCGGTCCAGTTTAGTTCGCCCGCCTGTTTCCCCGAACCCGGCACCGGCCGCCAGCCCCCCGCCCCCGGGCACCGGGCCCGCCGGGCCCGCGTCCGAACACACGGGGCCACCGGGCCCACAGGGCCCGCCTCAGGAACCCAGCACCATCCAGCGGTCCGTTCGTGCCCTCAGCCCCAGCGTCATGGCCCGGGCCAGCATGTATCCCACCGAGAACGCCACCCAGACCCACACGAGCGCCGCAGCGCCGGCAGGTCCCCAGAGCGGCACTGCCAAGAGCATCGGCAGATACACGGCAAGATTGACGACGCCGGCAATCGCCAAATATTTCGCGTCACCGGCCCCGATCAGCACGCCGTCCAGGACGAACACATACCCAGCAATGGGCTGCCCTGCCGCCAGCACCAGCAGGGCGGACGTGAGGACTGACTGGACACCGGCGTCGGAAGTGAATAGGGCTCCGGCGAAGGGGGCGGCCGCAGCGAGCAGGAGGCCCGTCACCACACCAAATCCGGTGCCCCAGCGGATCATGGTGCGGGTCAGCAGCCGGGCCTTCGCCGGGTTGGAGGCCCCGAGTTCCCGTCCGATGAGGGCCTGCGCGGCGATGGCCAGGGCGTCCAGTGCAAAGGCGAGGAAGGTGAAGACCGTCATGGCCAGCTGATGCGCGGCGAGGTTCACGGCGCCCTGGGCCGTGACCACCAGAACCGTTGCCAGGATGGCAATCCGGAGACTCAGTGTCCTGAGCATCAGCCATGAACCCACCTTGGTCATGGCGCGGATCCCGTGCCAGTCGGGCAGGAGCGAAACCCCGTGCCTGCGCGCGTTTCGCTGCACTATGAGGAGATAGACGGCCGCCATGGCCCACTGCGCAATGCTGGTTCCGACCGCGGACCCTGTGACGGACCAGCCCAGACCGTAAACCAGCATGAGGTTCAGTGCGATATTCAGGGCAAACCCAGCCGTGGCCACCACCAGTGGCGTCCGCGTGTCCTGCAGCCCCCTGAGCACGCCCGTGCCGGCGAAGATCAGCAGCATGGCCACTAGCCCGGGCATGGACCAGCGGAGATAGTCCACGGCGAAGGAACGGACTTCGCCATCAGCGCCCATGAGTTCCACCAGCGGTTCGGCGGCGACGAAGCCGGCCACCGCCAGAACGGTTCCCAGCAGCAGGGCCAGCCACACGCCGTCGCGTCCGGCGGCCAGGGCCTTGGCGAACTGCCCGTCGCCGATCGCGCGGGCCACGGCCGGGGTGGTGGAGTAGGCCAGGAACACCATCAGGCCAACGGCCGTGTGGAGAACCGCCGAGGCGAGCCCGACGCCGGCCAGCTGGGCAACGCCCAGGTGCCCCACGATCGCCGAATCGGCGAGGAGGAACAACGGCTCCGCGATCAGGGCACCGAACGCCGGGACTGCCAGGCGCAGGATTTCGCGGGCGTGGCTGTTGGACTTCACGGCCGGGACCGTGGCGGAAGGTGAGTCGGGCACCTTTTCAGCCTAGCGGCCGGTGCGGTGCTGACGCCCCACCCCGGCCCGTTCACCGGACCCGGTAACATTCCTGCAGTGCCACACTCAGATTCGCTGACCCAGCCCGTGACCGTTTCCATTGCCCGCACCGTCCTTCCGGGCCGCACCCGCCAGGCCAGCGCCTGGGCCCACGCCGGCCAGGAACTTGCCCGGGAATGGCCCGGCTATCTCGGTTCCGGATGGGTCCGCTCCGCAGCCGATTCCGACGAGTGGCACATGCTCTACCGTTTCGCGGACGCCGACCTTCTCAACGATTGGGAGGAATCCGAGGAGCGGCGCTGGTGGATCGACAGCGCTGCCGGCCTCGTCGAGGTCACCAGGGTGGAGCGCCGCACCGGGATCGAGGGCTGGTTTGCCCCGCCCGGTGATGTTCACCTCGCCGTCCCGGAGACCGTGGTACCTCCGCGGTGGAAGCAGATGGTCAGCATCTTCCTGCCGTTCTTTCCCCTGAGCCTGCTGGCCAACTTCCTGCTGCACCCTCTGACCCAGGGCTGGCCGCTGGTGCTCCAGGTGCTTCTGGCCACCTGCATCCTGACCCCGCTCATGACGTACATCTTCCTTCCGGCCACCACCAGGCTGCTCGGCCCCTGGCTCCGGAAAAGACGGTCATAGGGTCACACCGGGAGTGCGAACTGTCACAATTAGTTGACACTTCAACCAATTGTGCGAGACAGTGGATTTGAAGCTGCAAGCGATCCGATCGCCGGCTGACAAGACCGAACGCAACCGATACGAACGGCGAAACTTCCCATGAACCAGCCCACCCTGACCACCACCGCCCTGACCATCCTGCGCGTCATCGTCGGATTCCTGTTCGCTGCCCACGGCTGGCAGAAGTTCAACGAGTTCACCATCGCCGGCACCCAGGCGTCCTTCGCCAAGATGGGTGTTCCGGCAGCCGAGGCCGTGGCCCCGGTCATCGCCACGCTCGAACTGGCTGGCGGCATCGCCCTGATCCTCGGCGTGCTCGCCCGGGTCTTCGCGGCACTGCTGGCACTGAACATGCTTGGCGCCTTCTTCCTGGTACACGCCCCGGCCGGCGTCTTCGCCGCCAACGGCGGGTACGAACTGGTCCTCCTGCTGGCCGCTGCCGCCCTCGCCATCGCCCTCACCGGAGCCGGCCGCCTCTCCGTCGACCGCGCCCTCTTCGGCCGCACCGGCTCGAAGCTCAGCGTCCTCGCCTAGGACGTCACCTCACGGAATGCCCGACGGCGGCTGCGCACCCACGTGCGCAGCCGCCGTTTTCGTCGGGCTACTGAAGTGACCGGCCCCCGATGACCCCGCCCGCCCAGACAAACGCCTTCCGGCCCCTTGTGGCGTCCCGCAGGGCGTTTGTGTCTGCCCGGCTCCGTCCCCCGCGGCAGTCGTCAGTAAGATCGCAGCATGAGCGAGACTGCCGCCAATTCAGTGACCCTCCGCTTCCTCGCGGCCCCTACGGACGTCGGCCACAGCGGCTCCGTCGACGCCGGAACGGTCTTGGAGTGGGTGGATAAGGCGGCCTACGCCGCAGCCGTGGGCTGGGCGAAGTCCTACTGCGTTACTGCCTATGTGGGCAACATCCACTTTGCCGACCCCGTCAACATCGGCGACATGGTCGAAGTCACCGCCACCATCGTTTACACGGGCCGGTCCTCGATGCACATCCGCACCGTCGTCTCCTCCGGCGACCCCAAGGGGGGACCGGCCACCATGCGCAGCCAGTGCATGGTGATCTTCGTGGCCGTGGGCGAGGACGGCAAGCCCATCCCCGTGAAGCAGTTCGAAGCCGCCACCGCGCAGGAACTGGAAGAGCGCGACCACGCGCTGGCGCGGATCGGGATCCGTGAACGGATCGTGGAAGCCATGAATGCTCAGGAATATACCGATGCCGGCACTGCGGAGCGTGTTGTCCTGCGGTTCATGGCAGCTCCAACGGATGTCAACTGGGGCGGCAAGGTCCACGGCGGCATCGTCATGAAGTGGATCGACGAGGCGGCCTACGTCTGCGCCTCGCGTTACTGCGGCAAGGACACTGTGGCGGTGTTCTCCGGCGGCGTCAGGTTCTACCGTCCGCTCCTGATCGGCCACGTGGTGGAGGTCGAGGCCAGGCTCGTCTACACCGGAACCAAAGGTATGCACGTGGCGGTACATGTCCGCTCAGGCGACCCCAAGAGCGGTGAACTGAATCTGACCACTTACTGCCTCACCGTCATGGTTGCCCGTGACGCTGAGGGCACCTCGGTCCCCATTCCCCCGTGGGTTCCCGTTTCGGATGAGGACAGGCGTCTGCACGCGCATGCCCTTGAACTACTGAAAATCCGCGCGGCCGCTCCCGGGAACCGGCTGCCCAACCACCTTCTGCAGCAGAATTACTGATGGCTCGCCGCTAACGCCACCCTGCTCACCCTCAACTGCCGGTCACGCATGTCCATACCTGCGCCAGAAAATTGCTATTGATAATCATTTGCATCTAGAGTCAGCTCAGAAATATAGGTGACTATGCAAAAGGAACAGAAAAATGGCTTGGCGCAAGATGAGGGCCGCCGGCGCGTCGGCCGCCGCAGTGCTGATGATGGCGGGCTGCGCCGGGGAGGGCGCCCAAGACAACCAACAACCGCACCAGCCGCTGAAGGTGGTGGGGCAGTTCGAGCTCCACAGTCTGGACCCGTCAACAAGCGGGGGGTTCTTCACGCGGCTACAGGTCGCCGAGACCCTGGTCGACGCCGATCCCCAAGGCGTGCTGCGGCCAGGGCTGGCGACGGGCTGGGATACTTCCCCCGACGGCCTCACATGGGCGTTCAGGCTCCGCCCCGATGCCCACTTCCACGACGGGACTCCGGTAACCGCTGCGTCTGTCGCTGCCGCACTGGACACGGCCCGGGGCAAGGCCGGAACGCCGCTCTCAGAAGTCCCCGTCAGGGCAATCACCGCCGACGGCCAGGCTGTGAAGGTGGCCCTGGCCAAGCCTTTCGCTCCGCTTGCCGCCGTGCTGGCTCACACCAGCACGCAGATCCTCGCCCCCAGCTCCTACACCGTGGATCGGAAGGTCACCGAGATCGTGGGTTCCGGCCCCTACCGCATCAAACGGCTGGAGCAGCCGGCGAACATCGAGTTGGCCGCCTTCGAGCAGTGGCAGGGTCAGAAGCCCGCCATCACCGAGGTGAAATATCAGGCCGTGGGGAGGTCAGAAAGCCGGGCGCTGATGGCCGAGAGCGGCCAGTCCGATGTCACGTTCGGCATGGATCCGACCAGCCTCCAGCGCCTGAAGCAGGCCGGCGAGGTGGACATCGCCGACGTGACGCTGCCCCGCACGATCCTGCTCAAGGTCAATGCGGGCCACGAAATCCTCGGCGACGTACGCGTTCGGCGTGCGCTGAGCATGGCCCTGGACCGCGAGTCGATGGCAACGGCGCTGCTCCGGGACCCCGAGATGGCCGCCACCCAGCTGTTCCCGCCCTCACTCCCGCAATGGCACCAGAAATCCATCACGGCGCTGAGTCACGATCCGTCCGGAGCACGCGAGCTGCTGGCCCGGGCCGGATGGAGCCCAGGCCCTGGCGGCACCCTGGAACGGAACGGAAAGAAGTTCACCGTCACCCTGCGCACCTTCCCGGACCGCCCGGAACTGCCGATTCTTGCCACCGCCATCCAGGCGAAGCTGAAAGAGCTGGGGATCGCCCTCGAGGTGAAGATCGGCAACTCCAGCGAGATCCCCGCCGGTCACCAGGACGGCTCACTTGAGCTGGGCCTCTACGCCCGTAATTATGCACTGGTACCAGACGCCATGGTCACACTGGCCGATGACTTCGGCCCGGACGGTGCGGACCATGGAGCGATGGGCTGGAACAGCCCGGCCCTGACGTCGACGCTGAACACCATGGCCAGCGGCAGCGACACCGACGGCTCGGCCGAGGGCCGCCGGCAGGTGACGGAAATCCTGCAGAGCGAATTGCCCGTCATTCCCGTCGCGTGGTACCGCCAGAGCGCCGTGGTGAGTCAGCGGGTGGACGGGCTCGTCCTGGACCCGTTGGAGCGCTCCTGGCGTCTCACTGACCTGACCTGGACGAAGTAGGCAGGAAACCGTTCATGACCGCATCAATAACCACACGTCGGGCCCCCGCGGCGCCTGCTGCCCGGGTCCTCCGGCAGCGCGCTGTCCAGGCGGTCGGCGTCGTTTTTCTCGTCTCGACGGCGTGCTTCGCCATCGTGCAGAGCCTGCCCGGTGACATCGCCTACCGCATCGCTGCGGGCCGCTACGGCTATGACCAGGTGACCGCGGCGTCTGCGGACACGGTCCGCGCTGAGCTGGGCCTGGACCGGCCGGCGTGGCAGCAGCTCCTCGACTGGCTCGGTGACCTGATTTCCCTGGACCTTGGCAACTCCCTGGTCACCGGCGCCGACGTGGCCGGTGAACTCGGCCTCTATTTCTCCAGCAGCCTGCAGCTCGCCGCTGCGGCGCTGGTCCTGGCCTTGGCGGTGGGTGCGACGGGCGGTGCCCTGGCCGCGGCCAGGCCCGGCGGTGCATTGGATCGAATCACGACGTTTTGGGTGTCTGGCGCGCGCGCCCTGCCGCCCTTCCTGCTGGGCCTGGTGCTGATCCTGGTCTTTTCGGTTCATCTTGGCGTGCTGCCCGCCGCGGGCCATGGTGAAGCCAGCAACTTCGTGCTCCCGGCCGCGACTTTGGCCGTGGGGCTCTCGGGGCTGTTTGCCCGGGTGACGCGTGACGCCGTCGCGCAGATCCGGCAGTCCGAGTACGTCCGGTTCGCCGCGACCAAGGGCCTGGGCGGCCGGCTGGTGTTCCTTCGGCACGTACTCAGGAATACCGGCGTCACCTTGATCGCCTATGTCGGCGTGCAGATGCTGATCCTCATCGAAGGCGTGATAGTGGTTGAAAGCCTCTTCGCCTGGCCCGGACTGGGACATGCTCTGGTGCACGCGATTTTCTGGCGGGACATCCCCATGATCCAGGCGACAGCCGTGGCCCTGGCGCTCCTCGTGGTCGTCTTGAACACGGTGGTTGACCTGGGTTCACTGGCCATCGATCCCCGTCCCCGCCGTCGGGAGGTTGTTCTGTGATGGCTCCTTTCGCTACCGGAAGAACTGGCGTGGAAACGGGCATGCCGGCACAGGGTGGGCCCCCCGCTCTTCCCTTGGTCCCGGCGGTGCGGCGCCGGCTGGTACCAGGAACGGCCGTCCAGGGCGTCGCGGCTGCCCTGCTGGCAGTGGTGGTGCTATTCGCGCTCATCGGTCCGCTGGCCTGGCCGGACCACGCCGTCCAGAACCTGTCACGGTTCCTCGAAGCACCCAGCCTGGCGGAGCCGCTCGGCCGGGATCATCTGGGCCGGAGCGTCGTAGCCCGGCTGGCCCACGCCACGCAGCTGTCCCTGATGATGGCCATTGCGTGCGTGGCTACTGCCCTGCTGGCCGGAACAGCGGGGGGCCTCATCGCGGCATGGCGCGGGGGCTGGATCGAGACTGCCCTCAACGGCCTGTCCGAGGCTTTCATGGCGCTGCCCGCCCTTCTGGTGATCCTCATATTCTCCGCCCTGGCCAACGGGGATCTGTGGACCCTCTACGCCGGGCTGGCGCTGTCGCAGTGGGTTGAGTATTTCCGCATGGTCCGGGCCCGCAGCGCCCTGGTGCTCGCCGGGCCGGCTGTGGAAGCCGCCGGCCTACTCAGGCTGGGTCCCGTCCACGTCATGCGCCGCCACCTGTGGCCTGATCTGCGGCCGCTGCTGACCACCATGGCCACCTTCGGAATCGGCTCCTCAATCCTGGCGCTGTCCACCCTGGGATTCGTCGGGATCGGCGTCCGGCCTCCCACGCCGGAACTGGGGCTGATGATCACCGAGGCCTTCCCCTACTATCACGAGGCACCCTGGATGTCCCTCGCCCCCGTCCTGGTCCTGACCACTATCCTGATCGGGCTCCTGAGCCTGCGAAGCAAGGAGGCCCGCCAATGAGCATGCGCCTAAACCACCTCGTCGTCAGCCACGCTGACAGCACCCTGGTCGACGTGGCCACCCTGAACTTTGAGCGCGGGCGCCCGGTGACGATTGTCGGCGAAAGCGGTTCGGGGAAGTCCCTGCTGGCCCATGCGATCATGGGGACACTCCCGGCGAACCTCACGGCGCGGGGAAGCCTGGCCATGGACGGCCGAACGTTCGACCTGTCCGACCGGGCAAACCGCCGCGGCCTCTGGGGCCGGCTAATGTCCCTGCTGCCACAAGAACCCGCTCTCGCCTTGGACCCCACAATGCGCGCCCAGGAACAGGTCGCCGAAGGCGCCGCATCCTTCACAGCAGACAGCAGCGGCGCCCGCCGTACAGCAGGAACACTGCTCGCTGCCCTTGGTCTCGGACATGCGTCCCGCGCGTTCCCGCACACACTTTCGGGCGGCATGGCCCAACGCGTCGCGTTCGCCGCCGCCACCATCGGCGGAGCGCCCGTGCTGATAGCGGATGAGCCGTCAAAGGGCCTGGACGAGCGCGCCCGGACCGAACTGGCTGGACTGCTGAAGTTGCACCTCGACGGCGGCGGCATCCTGCTGACCATCACCCACGACCTGGACCTGGCCCGAGAACTCGGCGGGGATGTCCTCGTCATGAAGGACGCCCACATCGTTGAGCAGGGCCGCGCCCGGCAAGTGCTCACTGAGCCGGCACATCCCTACACACGCAGGCTGCTGGAAGCCGAACCGGCGAACTGGAACCATGCGTGGGCGCGACGCGGGGCACCACCAGAAGAGGGGGGCACCGCGCTTGTCTCCGGCGAAGGGCTTTCCAAGGCCTTCGGCGGCCAGCAACTCTTCTCGGACCTCTCCGTCACGATCCGGGCCGGGGAACGGGTCTCCCTGGGCGGTCCCAGCGGCAGCGGCAAGACCACTCTGGGCAACGTGCTGCTGCGCCTGCTGCCGCCCGATGCCGGATACGTCCACCATGCCGACGCGCTCCGCGGAGGCCGGCTGCAAAAGCTCTACCAGGACCCGGCACTGGCGTTCCCCGCCCGAGTCGTCCTGTGGGACTCCTTCGGCGACGTTATCCGCCGTCACCGGCTGGAGCCGGCCCGCCTCGAGGAACTCATGGCCTCGCTCGGCCTCACACCGGCACTTCTCAACCGCAGGCCCGGGCAGGTCTCCGGCGGGGAACTCCAGCGGCTCGCGATCATCAGGGCCATGCTGCTCGAACCCGCCCTCGTCTTCGCCGACGAACCCACCTCACGGCTGGACCTCATCACCCAGGAACTGACCGTCGCCTGCCTCATGGACCAGGTGGACCGGCAGGGCTGCGCGCTGGTGCTGGTCACCCATGACAACGCCCTCGCCGACGCTGTCACCCGGCGACGCATCCCGCTGGGAATCAGGGACCTACAGCCCCAAGACAAAAAAGCCTTTGCCAGAAGAAAAAAACATGCTGAGGTTGTTATGTGATTGCAGGAGACGTCACTAGCGGGTGCCCCGCCCGGCTAGAACCCGCCGCCCCCGGCGTCCGCCGCCATGTTGGCAAAGCGCGAGTAGTGCCCCTGGAACGCGACCACGATGTCCTTCGTGGGCCCGTTACGGTGTTTTGCGATCAGGATGTCGGCCTCACCGGCCCGCGGGGACTCTTTGTCGTAGACGTCCTCGCGGTGCAGCAGGATCACCATGTCGGCGTCCTGCTCGATGGACCCCGATTCGCGAAGGTCCGACACCATGGGCCGCTTGTCCTGGCGCTGTTCGGAGCCACGGTTCAGCTGGGACAGCGCGATGACCGGGACCTGCAGCTCCTTGGCGAGCAGCTTCAGTGCGCGCGAGAACTCCGAGACCTCCTGCTGGCGGGACTCCACCTTCTTGCCGGAGCTCATCAGCTGCAGGTAGTCGAGGATCACGAGCTTCAGGTCATGCTGCTGCTTGAGGCGGCGGCACTTGGCCCTGATCTCCATGAGGGACATGTTGGGGCTGTCGTCAATGAACAGCGGCGCATCGTTCATGCGGCCCATGGTGGTGGCGATCTTGGACCACTGCTCGTCCTTGATGGTGCCCTTACGTAGGTCCTGCAGCCCGATGGTGGCCTCGGCGGACAGGAGACGCATGGCAATCTCGTTCCGGCCCATCTCGAGGGAGAACATCACCGTGGCCAGGTTGTTTTTGATGGCTGCCGAGCGGGCAAAGTCCAGCGCGAAGGTGGACTTACCCACGGCGGGGCGGGCCGCGATGACGATCATCTGGCCCGGATGCAGCCCGTGGGTGAGCTCGTCCAGCTCGTAGAAGCCGGTGGGGACGCCCACCATGCCTTCGCCGCGGTGGCCCGAGGCCTCGATCTCGTCCACCGTGGACTCCATGACGTCCTTCAGGACGACGTAGTCCTCAGCCGTCCGGCGCTCAGCGACGGCGTAAACCTCTGCCTGCGCCTGGTTGACAAGGTCTTCGACTTCGCCGTCCTGGCCGTAGCCGAGCTGGACGATCTTGGTGCCGGCGTTGACCAGGCGCCTGAGGACGGCACGTTCGGCCACGATCTCGGCGTAGTAGCCGGCGTTGGCCGCGGTGGGCACGGTCTGGATGAGCTCGTGGAGGTAGGCGGGCCCGCCAATCCTGTTGATCTCGCCGCGCTTAGTCAGCTCGTCCGAGACCGTGACGGCATCCGCGGGTTCGCCACGGCCATAGAGGTCAATGACGGCCTCATAGATAGTTTCGTGGGCAGGGCGGTAAAAATCCTGGCCGCGGAGAATCTCCACGACGTCGGCGATGGCGTCCTTGGAGAGCATCATGCCGCCCAGGACGGACTGCTCGGCCGGAATGTCCTGTGGAGGTTTGCGGCTGCCCTCGGAGCTGCGGGTGCCCTCGATTGAGTCCAGGTGCGTAACTGACAAAGCTGCCGTCCTCCATAATGTCCGCAGTTCCCGGAGGGGAATCTGCGGCGCGTGTGCCGTGTTGCCGGGTGGGCCGTTCAGCGGAACCTGCTGCGCGGCTAGTGCAACTACACCAGCCAGCCCTGACATTTTCCGTCGGATGCCGTGCCCCGCGGCGACTCCCCATCAACAGGTTATCCACAGGCAGCACGGAGCCTCCGGAGCCTGGGAAAACGTCAGCTCCGGCCTGTCGGGCCGAAGGGGAACCACGTCTTGCTGGGGTGTCTCCGCTACGTTAGCGCCCGCCGGGCAACGCACAAAGCCCGCGGTTCTGCACCTCTGTGGATAACCTGTGCACAACGTTCTCCTGCTTGTGCACAGCCTGTGGGCGAAGCTGTGGAAATCAATTTTCTTTTGGGCATATATGCGTTCTGACCTGCGGAAACACTTGTTCTGGCCTGTGGACTCAATTAAATTTTTCCGAACCTTCATCCACAGCCTGAAGCCCGTTACTGGGGATACCAGCCGGTAACTTAGGGCTTTAGGCGAGGGAAAACACTGTTCGTGCGAGCAAAGTCACCGCCGGTACGCGGACGGCGGGCGCAGGGCCGAACTACGGGAGCGCGATCAGGGACGGACGGCACACGCTGTATGCACCTCCCCGCACATGCTGTGGATAACGCGCATCTGGCCTAAGCTCTAACTATGGGCGACGTTCTGATAGTCATATTGCCTGTCCTTATTCTCATGGCTGTCCTCTGGGCCCTGTCCACGGCACTGAAGCCGCGCGATAGCGGCATGTCGGACGCAGAACGCTACCAACTGGATCTGGCCAGGCGCTCACAGGCCCACTACGCCGCCCAAGTGCAGGCCGCGACGGCCGCCCGCGCCCGGGTTGATGCGGCAACCCGGCCCAGCCAGAACGAACAACAACACACCCAGCAGCAGGACCACGCCCGTGCGGCGCTTCTGATCCAGCCAGGGCTAACCGCGGGACAAGGGCAGCACTCTTTGCCGGGAGCCGTTCTGCCCGGGGGGCAGCTCAATCAGCAGTTGGCGCTACAGCTGCAGACCATGGCGCGCAACGGGCAGAAACTCCAGGCAATCAGGCTCCTGCGCCAGGCAACCCACTCCGACCTTTTGACCGCCAAGCAATACGTAGATCGGCTTTAGCACAATGGAATCGCTCGTGATCCCCCTCCTGATCCTCGTTGCCGCTGGAGTTGCAGTGGCTCTCACGGCCCGGGCCTGGAGCCGCCGGCGGCAGTCCGCCGCGCCCGCCCCGGCCCCGCCGGAGTCCGCGGAACTGGCCAAAATGGCCGCCTCCAAGCTCTCGGAGGAGGAACACCGGAAACTATATGCCCTGATTGCACAGGGCCAGGCCATGGCAGCCATCAAGCTCTACTACGAGGTGTCAGGGCAGGGCCTCCGGGCCTCGCGGGACGCTGTGGCCGCCCTGGCGGCCCACCCCCAACCCTTCCGCTCGCCGCCAGAGGCAGCCAGCGAGCCGGATGCGGACGATGACACGCCGCAGCGCTTCCCGTACCGATACAGGGCGATCGCCAGCAAGGGCGACGTCACCAGGGAAGTCAGCAGCAACATGCTGAACGACGAGATCTACGGCCGGATCCGGACCCTCGCCAAGAGCGGCAACACGGAGGCCGCGGCCACCGCGCTGACCCGGCACTCGGATATCACCATGAAGCAGGCCCGCGAGTTCATCGCACTGCTTGACGACTGAACGGCCCGCCGGGAAACCCGAGGCCATCAGAAGTCAAACAGGTCACCCAGCCAGCCTTCCTTCTTCTTGGGCTTGCGGCGGTCGTAATCGCGGTCATAACCCTTGCCGTGGCTTCGGTCATCGTACCGGGGCTGCTCACGCCGCGGTTCGTAATTCCGGTACAGGGGAGGCGGGCCCATGCCGGCCGGCGGGGCAGGCGCCGACGGCGCCATAGGGGCTGCCGGTCCCCCGGCGGCCACGCGGTCAATGATCTTGTCCAGCTCCCCGCGGTCAAGCCACACGCCCCGGCACTGGGGGCAGTAGTCGATTTCGACGCCGCTGCGTTCGCTCATGATCAGGTCTACAGAATCAACAGGACATTTCATGTCCGGCACAACGAGCGGGTGCGGGGAATAGTTCGCCGGCCCCTTGGCCTACCGTCCGCCGGAGATGCCGGCCAGCAGCTGCTCAAAGGGCAGGGATCCCAGCGGAGCCTCCTCCCGGCCCGGCTGCGCGCCCTCCAGCAGGTGGCTGAATTCACCCGCGGCACGATCGATTCGCGCGGAAAGGGGCGTGCCGCCATCGTCCGTATTGCCCCAGTCTTGGGGGCCTGCGAAGACGGCCGTCGCCGCTGTCCGCGTGCGCAGGTAGCTGAACAGCGGCCGCATGGCGTACTCGAGGACCATCTGATGGCGGTCGGTGCCGCCGGCGGCGCCCAGCAGCACCGCCTTGCCGTCCAGCGACTTGGGATCCAGGACATCCATGAAGGACTTGAAGAGCCCGCTGTAGGAGGCGCTGAAGACGGGCGTGACGGCGACGATGCCGTCCGAGGCCTCCACCGCGGCGATCGCTTCTGCAAGGCGGGGTCCCGCGTAGCCCGTGACGAAATTATTGGCAATGTCCACGGCCAGGTCACGGAGCTCGAGCACGTCCACGGCCACCTCGTAGCCGGCCGTTTCCAGCCGCTGCTTGGCTGCGGCGGCGAGCTGGTCGGCAAGCAGGCGGCTCGACGACGGCACGCCCAGGCCGGCGGACAGAACAGTGATACGGCGGGTCTCCACAGTGGTCTCCTCAGGTTCGACTGCCAGTGACAGTACATGCGTTTGCATCTACTCGCTCAACCCGGCAGGTTCCTCGTTTATTCCGCTGCGAGCCAGGGCGGCTCCAATCCGGCGGGACCGCGCTGACGCGGGCCGGCGCCGAGGGGCGTGCAGGGCCGGCCCCCGGGGCGTGCGGGGCCGGATTCGGGCGAAGTAGACTGCGCCCATGACGGAAAACAAGACACAGGTGACCGGCGCCTCGGCGGACGAATTCGTTGCCGGCGTGGAGCATCCGGTCCGCCGCCAGGACGGCCTCCGCCTGCTGGACCTCATGGTTGAACTGACCGGCCAGGAACCGGAGATGTGGGGGCCCACCATCGTGGGCTTCGGCAGGGTCCATTACAAGTACGCCACCGGTCGGGAGGGGGACATGCCCGCCGTCGGTTTTTCGCCCCGGAAGGCCAGCCTCTCGCTGTACGGACTGACCGATGCGCCGGAATCCGCAGAGCTGCTCGCCAGGCTCGGCAAGCACAAGACCGGCGCGGGATGCCTCTACATCAACAAACTCGCCGACGTGGAAGAGGCTGTGCTGGCAGAGCTGATCAGGCTCGGCTACCGCTACGGCAGCACCGTGATCCACCAGGCCTGAACCGCAGACGCCCCTGCCCTGGTTCTTTAATGCGAAAGCCCCTGCCGTCGGTTTCCCGGAGGAATCCGACGGCAGGGGCCGTCAGCAGTTCAGGACTGCGTAGCGCTCAGGCGGAAAGCCGGAACGACTACTTGCCTGCGACTACGTCGAGTTCGATCACAGCGGCAACGTCGTCGTGCAGACGGACGTTGGCCTGGTAGGAACCGACCGACTTGATGTGTGCCGGCAGTTCAACCTTGCGCTTGTCGATGCGGCCAAGGCCAGCGGCCTCAACAGCGTCGGCCACGTCGCCCTGCTTGACGGTGCCGAACAGACGGCCGCTTTCGCCAGCCTTGACGACCAGCTTCACCGGCTTAGCGGAGAGTGCAGAGGCCTGCTTCTGAGCATCTTCCAGGGAAGCGTGCTCGCGGGCAGCGCGGGCAGCCTTGATGGACTCAACCTGCTTCTCGCCACCCTTGCTCCAGGTCAGGGCGAAGTTGCGGGGCAGCAGGTAGTTACGTGCGTAACCGTCCTTGACCTCAACAACGTCGCCAGCAGCACCGAGACCGGTTACTTCGTGGGTCAGAATGAGCTTTGCCATGTTAGTTAATCCCTTCCTTAGCCGCGGCCAGCGCCGGAGTAAGGCAGCAGAGCAACTTCGCGGGCGTTCTTGATTGCCTGGGCGATCTTGCGCTGTTCCTGCACCGTGACGCCAGTGACGCGACGGGCGCGGATCTTTCCGCGGTCGGAGATGAACTTGCGCAGCAATGCTACGTCCTTGTAGTCGATGACAGTGATGTCAGCGGCCTTCAAGGGGTTGGACTTTGGTTTGGGCTTACGGAGTTCAGCCTTAGCCATCGTGGAGCTCCTATTCTATGGAGCCCGTGGATATTGATCCACGGGATGGTGGTGGTCCGACGGCGGCAGTCGCCATGGTGCCTGCGGCACCCGGGCGGTTCCGGCGTCGAACCTTTAATGTGTTGTTTTAGAAGGGAGGTTCGGAATCCGGGCCGTTGCCCCAGCCGCCGCCTGCATTGCTGACTCCGGGCGTGGCCCAAGGGTCTTCCTGCGCTGCGGGCTGGTTGCCGCCCCATGTTCCTCCGGTGTTGCCGCCCTGGCTTCCACCCTGACCGCCACCGAATCCACCGCCGCTGTTGCCTCCGCCGAAGCCACCCTGACCACCCTGACCGCCGGAGCGCTGGGTGCGGTTGACCTTGGCATTGGCGTAGCGCAGGCTCGGGCCGATTTCATCGACTTCGAGCTCGATAACGGTGCGCTTCTCGCCTTCTTTTGTTTCGTAGGAACGGCTCTTCAGGCGGCCGTTGACGATCACGCGCATGCCCTTTGTCAGGGACTCGGCGACGTTTTCGGCTGCTTCGCGCCACACCGATGCGCGGAGGAACAGGGTTTCCCCGTCCTTCCACTCATTGGACTGGCGGTCGAAGGTGCGAGGCGTGGACGCGATGGTGAAGTTCGCTACTGCCGAACCTGACGGTGTGAACCTCAGTTCGGGGTCATTGGTGAGATTACCGATGACCGTAATAGTGGTTTCGCCTGCCATCTACTGCCTCCTTGTTCGTTCCTGCGGGGTAAAGAATGAAAGCCGGGAGCTGAAATTACTCAGCAACGACCTTCTGCTCTTCGGGGCGGGTGATCTTGGTGCGCATGATGGTCTCATTGAGACTCAGCTGGCGGTCAAGTTCCTTGGCGGTTTCCGGCTTGGCGGTGAAGTTCACCACGGCGTAGATACCTTCGGACTTCTTCTTGATGTCATAGGCGAGGCGACGACGGCCCCAGATGTCAACCTTTTCGATGGTTCCACCATCGTTGGTGATGACATTCAGGAACTTCTGAAGCGACGGCTCTACGGTACGCTCTTCGACCTCGGGGTCGATGATTACCATCAATTCGTAAGGACGCATATGTGAACCCACCTCCTTTGGGCTAAGCGGTTACGGCATTTCCGTAACAGGAGGTTCATTTGCGGTGTCATGCGCACCCGGCAGCCAAAACGGAGGCAGGGCGCAGCACAGACTTCAATATCTTAGTGCATCGGAGCGGGTTTCCGCGATTCGTGCCCTGACTCGAGGCTAGCCTGATGCGGGTCCCGGCGGCAGCAACGGGGGCGGCTATGTGGATAACTCCAACCGGACGGAATACTGGAGCCATGACGATGCTGAAATCGGTGCTGCTCTTCACGCTGGCCGCCGCCGCGGAAATCGGCGGCGCCTGGCTGATCTGGCAGTCCGTGCGTGAGGACCGGGCCTGGTGGTGGGCAGGGCTCGGCGTGGTGGCCTTGGGGATCTACGGCTTCGTGGCCGCCTTTCAGCCCGACGCACATTTCGGCCGCGTGCTGGCGGCCTACGGCGGGGTCTTCATCGCGGGCTCACTGGCGTGGGGCGTGGTCCTGGACGGCTTCCGTCCGGACCGCTGGGACCTCATCGGTGCCGCGGTATGCCTGATTGGCGTGGCCGTGATCATGTTCGCCCCGCGCCAGGGCTGAGCTGCGCCGGACCAATTCCTGCGGGACGGCAAAAACCGCCTGTCCGGCGGGCCTGGGCGGCCGGCCGGACAGGCGGTCTCATGGTGGAGCAGAAACAGCCAGGCGACGAACTTACGACGCCGGCCCGGTCCCCGCGCCGACGCCTTCAGCTGCGGGAACGGCAGTATCGGCCGGGATGGGCGCGGCACCGCCCTTGCGGTAGCGCCACAGGCCGATGCCCACCACGACGGCGGCCAGCGCGAGGGACAGCAGGAGCGATTCGCGGGTGGACTCCAGGATCATCATGCCGATGATGAGGGCAACGATGCTGCCGATCGCCAGCCAGGTCAGGTAGGGGAACAGCCACATCTTCAGCGCAAGGTCCTTGGCAGCGGCTCCCATGCGGCGGCGCAGGATCAGCTGTGAGGCGGCGATCACGAGCCAGACGAACAGGGCGATGGCGCCGGACGTGTTCACCAGGAACAGGAAGACCGTGTCCGGGGCAATGTAGTTCAGCCCCACGGTGATGAAGCCGACCACCGTGGAGGCCAGCACGGCCGCAGCCGGCACGCCGCGCTTGGAAATCTTCATCCAGGACTTGGGCGCATCACCGCGGCGGGAGAGGGAGAATAGCATGCGGCTGGCCGTGTAGAGGCCGGAGTTCAGGCAGGACAGCACCGAGGTGAGCACCACGATGTCCATGATGGTGCCGGCGCCCGGAATGCCGAACAGTTCGATGACGGCAACGTACGGGCTCTTGGCGACGTTGGCGGAGTTCCACGGCAGCAGGGTGACCACGATGGCGATGGAACCGATGTAGAAGACCAGGATGCGCCACACGGTGGACTTCACGGCTTTCTTCACCGCATCCACGGGGTTTTCGGACTCGCCGGCGGCGATGGTGGCGATTTCGGCACCGAAGAAGGAAAAGACCACCACGAGGATGCCCGCCAGCACGGCTCCCGGGCCGTTGGGCAGGAAGCCGCCGTTCTCGATCAGGTTGCTGATGCCCGGGGCCGGAACGCCGGGGATCAGGCCCAGGATCGCCGCCACGCCGAAAATGAGGAACAGGACGATCGCGGCGACCTTGATGGACGCGAACCAGAATTCGAACTCACCATAGGACTTCACCGACCCCAGGTTGGTCAGCGTCAGCAGCACCATGAGCACCAGGGCCCAGAGCCACTGGTCGATGCCCGGCACCCAGCGGTGCATGATGGCTGCACCGGCGGTGGCCTCGATGCCCAGCACGATGATCCAGAACCATGCGTAGAGCCAGCCGATGCTGAAGCCGGCCCAGCGTCCCAGCGCCTTGTCGGCGTAAGTGGAGAAGGATCCGGTCTCGGGATTGGCGGCCGCCATTTCGCCCAGCATCCGCATCACCAGGATGACCACAATGCCCGCGGCCATGTAGGCAAGCAGGATGCCCGGGCCTGCCTGCTGGATTGCGGCGCCGGAGCCCACAAACAGCCCTGCGCCGATGACGCCCGCAATGGCGATCATGGACAGGTGCCGGGGTTTCAGGGACTTTGAGAGTTGCTGGTCAGCGTGCATGGATGCGCCGTCCTCTTGTTGATTTCAGGTCTTGGCATGGGTCGGGGCCGGCTTGGGATGTGTGCGGCAGACCACATGTGCGTTTCACACTAAAGGAGCCATCGGCTGGACCGGCTGTGCGATGACACAGTTTGGCGGGACCGCAAACAGCCATACTTCCAGCCACGGGCACTCGGAAGCAACAAGCGGTGTTCAAAGGGCAATTTTGTAACGGGGCTGAAATGTTCGTTCGCGCCGGTTACAGCCCCGCGGCGGTTCCGAAGAACAGCGCCGTGACCCGGGCAAGGCGGTGCGGATCCTCCACGCCGCACAGCTCTCTGGCGGAGTGCATGGACAGCAGTGGCACGCCCACGTCCACGGTCCGAATGCCCAAGCGCGTCGCGGTCAGCGGTCCAATGGTGGAGCCGCAGGGCATCACATTGTTGGAGACGAACTCCTGATAGGGAACACCGGCCTCGCCGCACAGCCGGGCCCAGAGCGCCGCGCCCGCGGCGTCCGTGGCATAGCGCTGGTTGGCATTGATTTTCAGCAGCGGTCCGCCGTTAAGAACGGGACGGTTGATGGGGTCATGCCGCTCCGCGTAGTTGGGGTGGACGGCGTGGCCGGCATCGGCCGAAACACAGAACGACGCCGCAAACGCCTGCCGCCGCTGGCTCACCGAAGCGCCCAGTCCGTCAGAAATGCGGACCAGGATGTCTTCGAGCACGGGCCCGCAGGCCCCCGAGCGCGAGGCCGAACCTATTTCCTCATGGTCGAACGCGGCCAGCACGGCGATCGGCGCCGGTTCCGGTCCGCTGGTGGAGCCTGCCGCATCCGCATGTGCGATCAGCGCCGCCAATCCGGCGTGCGTGGCCGAAAGGTTGTCCAGCCGCCCGGAGGCGAAGAACTCGCTCTTCGCCCCGAAAACCGCAGGCGGCTGCGTGTCGGCAATGACGACGTCGTACCCGCCAATCTGTTCCGGATCGATCGGCGCCGTGCCCCCGGCGGCGCCGCCTCCCTGACCGTCACTGCTGCCGGACACCCGATCGGCCAGCAGCCCAAGGAGGTCCTCGCCGTCGGGGTCACCGAGCCCGAACACCGGGTTCATGTGCTGCTGCTTGTCCAGGGTGAGGCCCTCATTCACCGCCCGGTCCAGGTGGATGGCCAGCTGCGGAAAACGCAGCAGCGGGCCGGTGGCCGTCAGGTGCTGGGTGCCGTCGAGCATGACCAGGCGCCCCGCGAGCTGCAGTTCGCGGTCCAGCCAGGAATTCAGCAGCGGCCCGCCGTAGACTTCCACGCCGGCCTGCAGCCAGCCGAACCGGCCGGTGGTCGGCTTGGGCTTGAGCTTGAAGGACGGCGAGTCGGTGTGGGCGCCCAGGATGTTGAATCCCGTGGTGGGGCCGGCGCCTGCCGGCGTCACCCACGCAATCAGCGCGCCGTCCCGGATCACGTAGAACTTACCGGCACCGGCATCCCACGGCTGCAGCTCATCCAGGCCGGTGAATCCAGCCTCCGCCAGCCGCCGGGCCCCCTCGTGAGCGGCGTGAAAGCTCGACGGCGAGGCGCTGACGTAGTCGCCCAGGTCCCGGATGTGGTCTGCGGCAGAGGTGTGGAGAGGCATGGCTCCGAGTCTAGCGCTGCGCCAGACGGGCGCCCGTGGACGGTGCAGCCCCGGACGGGTCGTCTTAGACGGTGACGTTGAGGTCCGCCGTGTAGCCGCCAGACACGGAACCGGACATGGTGGCCAGCTGGTAGATGCCGCCGTCGTCGCCGAAGACGTTGTCCGACTTCAGCGTGGTGTTGGGGAAATTCCGGGCGCTGGTCTCGTAGCCGGCGGACGCGTAGACCTCCCTGCAGACGGCGTCCGTCAGCGCGATCTGCGAGACCGCCAGGACCTGCCCCGCTGCCGTGGCATTGGTCATGGATTCGAACACTTCGAAGTGGATGTGCGGCCAGCGGCCGTTGTAGGCGCCCGGGTAGATGGTCTTGAAGGTGACCTGCCCGTTGGCGTCGGCCTCCTGCACCCCGCGGAGGTAGTTCTCGTTTTCCAGCCCGGAATCGTACAGGGAGTACTTTCCGTCCCGGTCACAGTGCCAGGCGTAGACGGCGGCGCCGGCCAGCGGAACGCAGCCGTTGGCGTTGTCCAGCAGGGTCAGCGTGACGGTCAGCGGCACGCCGTCGACCTTCGTGGTGGACGTGCCGAAGCTGGACGAGATGTCCTGCCGCACCACGCCGGACGCCTCGAGGACGTTCGGGCCGTTGGATCCGTCACCCGGGTAGGGCCCGGCCGTTTCCTGCGGGATCTCCACGCCGCACTCGGCGATTGCCCGGGTCACTGTGGGGGACGCGCTGGCGGAGGGCGCCGTCGTCGTGGCCGCCGTTCCGGCGGGCGAGGACGACGGTGTTCCGGTGGTCGCCGGCGAGCCGGAGGAACCGCCCGGCGTGCACGCCGCCAGCGCGGCCGCCGCCGTGCCGGCCCCGAGGAACATACCCAGGGAGCGTCGGGTCATCAGCGTCGAGAGGTCGAACTCGAGGCCGCGGTCGTGGTTGGGGTGGGGCTCATCCGGAGTTTGCTGCCGGCCGGGGGTGCGAGGCGAAGAAGTCATGGATCCATGAAACTCCAGCCAGCTATGGCCTGCATAGGGCAATCCTGTGCGTACCCTGTGCGCCGGCCCTGTCAATGGTTCCCAGCCAGTAGTACGGGTCAGTAGTCCGGGTTGCTGGGCGTCACCAGGCCTGTCTCATAGGCGTAAACCACGGCCTGGACCCGGTCCCGCAGGTGCAGCTTGGTGAGGATCCGCCGGACGTGGGTCTTCACCGTGGCCTCCGACAGGAAGTACCTGTGCGCGATCTCCGCGTTCGACAGGCCCTCGGACATCGCCTCGAGCATTTCGGTCTCCCGCGGAGTGAGGTCCTCCAGCAACGGATCCCGGTGGGTCGGCGAAGCGGCGGTTACGCCCGGCGCGGGCGAACCGTTGCCCCGGACGTACGTTTCCAGCAGGCGCCGGGTAATGCGGGGAGCCACGACGGCGTCGCCGCTCGCCACCACCCTGACGGCCCGGACCAGGTCGGCGGGGGCCACATCCTTGAGCAGGAAGGCCGACGCCCCTGCCTGCAGCCCGGCGAAGGCGTACTCATCGAGGTCGAAGGTGGTCAGGATGATGATCCGCGAGCCGGAGCCCGAGCCGGTGATGGCACGCGTCGCCCCGATGCCGTCGAGGACCGGCATCCGGACGTCCATGAGGACCACGTCCGGGCTGAGCTCGCGCACCCGGCCAATCGCCTCGGCACCGTCCGCGGCCTCGCCGACCACTTCAAGGTCGTCTTCGCCCTCCAGGATCAGCCGGAAGCCCATGCGAAGCAGCGGCTGATCGTCCACCAGCAGTACCCGGATCCGTCCGGCGTCGTTCATTCGTCCCCCTTGTTTCCGTTCAGTTGCAGCACGGCACGCACCCGCCAACCGCCGCTGACGGTACGGCCTGCCTCCACGGTACCGCCGTAGATCCCGGCGCGTTCCTTCATCCCCGGCAGGCCCTGTCCGGTGCCGAGCGTCGCGGTGCCGATTGTTCCGGTGCCGGCGGAGCCCTCGGAGGTGCCCCGGCCGTCGTCGATCACTTCAATGGTGACGGTGGAATCATCCCGGACCACCACGACGTCCACCCGGCTCAGCGCCCGGCCGTAGCGCAGGACGTTGGTGAGCGACTCCTGGACGATCCGGTACACGGTGAGCTGGAAGGCGGCGTCCTCCGCCAGCGCCGGACCCGTGTGCGAGTAGTGGACCGGCAGGCCAGCCGTGCGGAAGCCGTCCAGGAGCTTGGCAAGATTGTCCCCGGCGGCTAACGGCTCGCGGGGCGCCTGTCCGGCGGCCGTGTCATCACGAAGGACTCCCAGCACGCGGCGCATGTCCGCCAGGGCGGTCCGCCCGGTCCGGGACAGCTCGGCCAGCACTTCCGCGGCGCGTTCCGGATCCTTGCGGACCACGACGGCGGCCCCGTCCGACAGCGTGACCATCACGGTCAGGGAGTGTGCCACGACGTCGTGCATCTCCCGCGCTATCCGGTTCCGTTCGCTGACGGAGCCGAGTCGCGCGGCCTGGGCCGCCCAAACCGCGACTTCCTGCTCGTGCTCCCTTCGCTGGCGGACAGAGATCCCGATTCCGGTGGCGATCACGTTGGAGAGCGCGATGCTGATGCCCGCCGCAATGCTGGAGATGAGCTGGAATTCCTCCGGGGACGCCCCGGAGGCCGGCAGTTCCCGCTCCAGGGGACCCACCGCCGCGAAGAAGTACAGCAGCGCCAGCGGCGCCGTCGCGAGGGCCAGCGTGACCAGGGCGAAGCGCCTGGTGTGCACCACGGCAACCGCGTACAGGGAGAACCACAGCCCCGCCGAAACGTTGGAACCCCACGGATGCAGCAGGGTGACCGCCACTTCCACGGGCGCGATGACGGCCACCACGGGAACGGGATAACGCCGACGGAAGAACAAGGCAAGCGCTGCGCCGGCGAGCAGCGCGGGTGCCGCCCAGTCTCCGGCCGTCACGGCATCCACTGTCGTGGGCGTGACCAGCAGGACATAGCAGGCCACCACCACTGCATCCATGACGCGGGGATGGCCGTGCAGGTACCGGCGGACGCGTCCGCGCCGCCTGGCGGCGATCTCGGCGAAGGACGCGTCAGCCTGAGTGGATGACGCGTCCTTCACAGATACAGCTTCACTCATGCGATGAGCCTCAACGGATGCTCCGGACTACACGTCACGCTTCTTGAGCAGGACCATGGCCAGGACCACCGGCACCACCACCCAGGCGCCGAGCACCAGGGCGGCCTGCCAGACTTCGAGGGTCTCCGGGACGTGTTCCACGGCCGTCAGGGGGTTGATGGTGTTGCCGGGCAGGTACTTGCGGGCTTCCACGAAGAAGTCGCCCGGGATCAGCTGGAACGCAATGGGCGCCACGAAGAACAAGCCCACCAGGCTCATGATGCCCCCGGCCGAGTTGCGGATGAGGGTGCCGAGCGCCATGCCGATCGCTGCCACTGCGGCCACGTAGGCGCTGTTGACGAGCAGCAGTTTGATCGACTGCGAGCTGCCGAGGTCCAGTTTGAGGCCGTAGTTGTCCAGGATCGGCACCGACACGAGCCCTGCCACATAGGTGGACACGGCCGTCAGGACAAAGGCGCTGACCATGACCACCACGAGCTTGGCGGTGAAAGCCGGGATCCGTTTCGGGACCGCAGCAAACGTGGAGCGGGCCATTCCGGTGGTGAACTCCGAGCTCATCAGCAGCACGCCGAGGGAGCCCAGGATCAGCTGCGCGAAGGCAATGCCGGACGTGGGAACGGTCACGGCGAGGTCGCCGCCCTGGGCGGCCATGGCTTCGGCCGCCTGCGGATCGGAGGCTGCCGCGTCCGCGAACTGGCCTGTTCCCCAGGCTGACAGCGCGCCGAACCCCACCATGACCACGGCCGTGGAGGCGAGGAGGATCAGGGTGGACAGCAGCGTGCGGAACTTGATGAATTCGGAGTTCAGGACCCGAAAGAACGTGGGGCCGGGACCGATGCCCGCACCGGCAGGGCGGCCGGCGCTGCCGGAGTCCGCACCGTTTGCGGTGTGCGCTCCGCCTCGGGAAGGGGTGGAATCCAAGGTTGTTGAGCTCATGACTGGTTGCCTCCGGACTGGGCGGGAACAGGGGCTCCCGTGGTGATCAGCGAGTGGTATTCGACCTCATCCTTGGTCAGCTCCATATACGCCTCTTCAAGGCTGGCCTGGAGCGGAGTGAGCTCGTAGACCATGACCTGGTGGTCCAGGGCCGTCCGCGCAATCTGGCGCGGATCGAGGCCCTTGACCTCCAGCAGTTCGTAGTCCTGCACCTCAACGGAAACACCGGCTCCCGCGAGGGCGTGCATGAGCTGGTCGGGCCGGTCCGTGCGGACGCGCGTGCGGCTCTGCCCCTTGCCGGTGATGATGTCCTTGATGGGCGCATCGGCGATGATCTTGCCGCGGCCGATCACGATCAGGTGGTCCGCGGTCAGGGCCATCTCGCTCATGAGGTGGCTGGACAGGAACACGGTGCGGCCCTCCGAGGCCAGGAACTTGACGAGGTTGCGCACCCACACCACGCCCTCCGGGTCCAGGCCGTTGACAGGCTCATCCAGGATGATGGTCTGCGGATCGCCCAGGAGCGCGGCGGCGATGCCCAGCCGCTGCCCCATGCCGAGGGAGAAGCCCTTGACCTTCTTCCGGGCGACGTCTGCCAGGCCCGTCATCTCAATAACCTCGTGGACGCGCTTCTTGGGGATGCTGTGGGTGGCTGCCATCGCCAGCAGATGGTTGTAGGCGGAGCGGCTCGTGTGGACTGCCTTCGCGTCCAGCAGCGCCCCGATCTCGCGCAGCGGCGCGACGTGGCGGGCGAACGGTACGCCGTTCACGGTGACCGTCCCCGCCGTCGGCGTGTCCAGTCCCATGATCATGCGCATGGTGGTTGATTTGCCGGCCCCGTTGGGGCCCAGGAAGCCAGTGACCTGGCCAGCTTGGACAGTGAAGTTGACGCCGCCTACGGCGGTTTTGTCGCCGTAGACCTTCGTCAGGCCTTGTGCCTCGATCATGGAAGCGTTCCTTTGCGTAGCTGCGGGATGCTGTCTCGTGTGCACGTTCCACGCTACATACGCGGACTGCCGAATTCGCCGGTCTCAGGGATGATTCAGGGGCCAACCAGGGTAACCCCGCGTCATCCGATCGGATGAGGCACCGGGGGCTCAGCCGTCGCTGTGCGGAGAGTAGTACCGGAGCGCACCGCGCTTGAGCGTGAATTCCGCGGCCCGCACCCCCGGCATGGCTTCGCCGTCCACGGCGAGCACCAGCGGCCCCGCATCGGCCTCAACCCTCACCCGCGTGGCCTCGATCAGGTGGGTGATCCTGGAGGTTGCCACGGTGCCGGTCAGCACTGACCAAAGCATGCGGAGGCGGGCGAAGGATTCGTCCGCGGTGATCAACCGGACGTCCAACACGCCGTCGTCCAGCACCGGACGGATCAGCGGGGCGTGGTCGCGGGGATAGTAACGGCCCCGGCCGATGTACATGATCCACACCTTGTGGCGCACACCGTCCACCGTGAGCGTGATGGGTTTCTCCACCGCGAACGTCCGGAACATCGCCACCACACCGGCCAGCGGTTTGCCGAGGGCGGGCTGCAGGTGCTCGCGGCGCCGGACGAGATTGGGGTACAGCCCGATGCTGGCGGTGTTGAGCATGAGGCGCTCCACCTTTTCCGGGTCATCGGCGAGACCGCGCTCCACCGCGACGACGCCCACGTCCGCCAGTGCCGCCTCGCCGTTCCTCGCGGCCGCCACTGCTTCGATGAGGGAGGGGGTCCCGGCATCCCGGGCGAAGTGGTTCAGGGTTCCGCCGGCGAGTACCAGCAAGGGAAGGTCATGCTCGACGGCGGCGGCAGCGGCAGTGCCCACCGTCCCGTCGCCGCCCCAGACGCCCAGCGCACGGGTGCCCGGCCTTGTGGCAGCGGCCTCCACCAGGGCGGCAACGTCCTCATTAGGCGCAATCGTCGCTATATGCGCGAGTGGGAATACCTCCAGCAGGGCGGCGGAGGTTTCTTCGGTAAAAGACCCGCCCAAGGTGTTCACTGCGATGCTGAGACCTTCGCCGCGGGGGACTTCTGCCGCTCCCACGCGGCACCGCGTCGTGGATGGAAAGGGCGCCCGGACGGGCCACCATTTCCTTGTCACGAGCGCTGCCGCGGCTCCGATCGCCGAGCCGAAGAGCACGTCGGTCGGCCAGTGCGCCCCCGTATGCACCCTGGAGTATGCAACGCCGGCGGCCACGGGGGCTACGGCAGCGCCTAGGAGCGGCTGGACGAAGCCGGCCCCGAGGGCGAACGCGACGGCTGACGCCGAGTGGCCGGAGGGCATCGACGAGCTGGTTGGCTGCGGGTTCACGAATCGGAACACGGGCAGGTGTTCCGGCAGCGGCCTGGTGCGGGGCAGCAGAGTTTTGAAAACAAGGTTGGTCACCGCGGACGCAACGCCCTGGGCCAGCAGGCCGTGAAGCGCGGCGCGCCTGGTGCGGCCGGGAACGGCCGCCGCCACGGCGGCTACTCCAAACCAAAGCTTGCCCTTGTTGGCCGCGGCCGAGAGCCGCCGGAAGAAGGTGTCATGGTGCCCGCCCGGAAAGGCAGAGACGGCGCGCATCAGCGTCCGGTCCAGTCCTGCTACCCAGCCCGGTCCCCTCCGCAGCATTGTTCGCATTTCCCCACCCTACCGCCGGGTATCCCGCCGGACACGGACAGTCCGTGTGTGCGGGGGCGGGGCGCGTGCAGCGCGGAGTCCGCTACCGGAAGCTCATCGCCTGCCGGACAGCGGCTTCGCGGCCCCGGCGAGCAGCAGGGCAACCAGGATCGGCACTCCGATTGCCAGGAGCGCAAGGTGGATCCCTGTCAGGTCGCCGAGGTACCCGAGCAGCGGTGGCCCGGCCAGGAAGGCCACATAGCCGATGGTGGAAACCACCGAAACCCTTGCAGCCGCGTGCTTGGGGTCGTCCGCAGCGGCAGACATCCCCATCGGGAACGCGAGGGCGGCCCCCACTCCCCACAGTGCGGCTCCGATGGCCGCAAGCCAGATGTTGCCGGCGAAGACGAACAGCGCCAGGCCCGCCGCGGCTGCGGCCATGCTGGCGCGCAGCACTGCCACCCGTCCGTACCGGTCAATGGAGGTGCCGCCAAAGAAGCGCATTCCGGTCATGGCCAGCACAAACAGTGCGAAGAGCAGGGCACCGGTGGATTCAGAGGTTCCGAGGCCGTCCACCGCCGCTTTGGCGATCCAGTCATTGCCCGCGCCTTCGGTCAGCGTGGCGCCAAGCACCACCACTCCGATCAGGAGCGTGCGGCCGTCGCGCCAGGCGGACGGGCCGCGGGCAGGCTTGGGCTCACCCTCGGCGCGCTGCTCGGGGACGGCATGCGGCAGGAAGTAGCGCGGTGTGACGAAGGTCAGCACTGCCACTGCGGCGGCGATGACCAGCAGGTGCTGGGGCAGGCCCACACCGATGCCGGACAGCCCTGCCCCGATGAGCGCACCCACGAAGGCCCCGCCGCTGAACGCCGCATGGAACTTGGGCATGACGGTCCGGCGGAGCCGGTGCTCGACGTCGGCCCCTTCAACGTTCTGGGACACATCCCACAGCCCGATGCCGATGCCGAAGAAGAAAAGCGCCGCCGCCGTGGCGGGAACGGACTCCGCCAGCAGCGCAAGCGCGATGCCCACGCCCGCAAGCGAGGCGAGGAATCCGCTGGCGCGGACGCTGTTGGCGGTGCCGATCCGGTTGATCACCAGCCCCGCGGTGGGCAGGGCGATCAGCGAACCCACTGCCGTGCACAGCAGGAGCGTCCCCATCTGGCCGGACGATATGTGCAGGATCTCCGTGACTGCCGGAATGCGGGCGGCCCAGCTGGCAAACACCAGGCCGTTGGCGCCGAAAATGATGAAGGTCGCCGCCGCTGCGGCGGAAACCCTGCGGTCGGCGAGCTGCTGCGTGGACGTCATTGGACAACTCTATCGATGCCCCGCGGGTTGGCCTGCCCAAACCCCCGAGGCTCTCCCACTTCCCGCATTAAAAACGCCAACGCTCTCCCGCCGGTGGAAGAGCGTTGGCGCAAAAACGTGCAGGAGTGAGCGATGCGGGTTTAGCGGGCGCGCTGCACGCGTTTCTCGTCCCACACCGGCTCGGCGGATTCGTACACCCGGCCGTCGGAGCCGAACACCAGGAAGCGGTCGAAGGTCCGGGCAAACCAGCGGTCATGCGTGACCGCCAGGACGGTTCCCTCGAAGTGGTCGATCGCCCGCTCCAGCGCCTCGGCGGAGTGCAGGTCCAGGTTGTCCGTGGGCTCGTCGAGCAGCAGCAGCGTGGCCCCGGACAGCTGCAGCAGCAGGATCTGGAAGCGGGCCTGCTGGCCGCCGGAAAGGGATTCGTACTTCTGCTCCGACTGTCCCGCCAGCCCGTAGCCGTCCAGGGCACCGGCCGCGGCCTCACGGCCTAGGCCGGAGCGGTGCTCGTCCCCGCGGTGCAGGATGTCCAGCAGCGTGCGGTTCAGCAGATCGGGGCGGACGTGGGTCTGCGCAAAGAATCCCGGGCGGATGCGGGCGCCGAGTTTCACGGTCCCCTCGTGCGGTACCTCGGCGATTTCGACGTCGGACACCGGCAGGTGTTCGCGTTCCGGATCGGTGCCCCCGGTGGCGAGCAGGCGCAGGAAGTGGGACTTTCCGGAGCCGTTGGAACCCAGCACGCCCACACGGTCGCCAAACCAGATCTCGGTGGAGAAGGGCTTCATGAGGCCGGTCAGCTCGAGCCCTTCGGCCACCACGGCGCGCTTGGCGGTGCGCCCGCCCTTGAGGCGCATCTGCACGTTCTGCTCGATGGGCAGCGCCTCCGGGGGCCCGATTTCCAGGAACTTCGCCAGGCGGGTCTGCGCGGCGTGGTACCGGTTGGCCATGTCAGAACGGAACGCCGCCTTGTTCTTGTACATGTTGACGAGTTCCTTGAGCTTCACGTGCTCCTCGTCCCAGCGTTTGCGCAGCTCTTCGAAGCGGGCGTTGCGGTCCGCCCGGGCTTCCACATAGGAGCCGAAGCCGCCGCCGTGGATCCAGGCGCCGGCGCCGTTGATGCCCGGCTCCAGGGTGACGATGCGCCCCGCGGCGTTGTTCAGCAGCTCGCGGTCGTGGCTGATGAAGAACACTGTCTTCTTGGAGTCGTTGAGCTTGCCTTCCAGCCAGCGTTTGCCGGGGACGTCCAGGTAGTTGTCCGGTTCGTCCAGGAGCAGCAGCTCGTCGGGGCCGGCGAACAGCGCCTCCAGCACCAGGCGCTTCTGCTCGCCGCCGGAAAGGCTCGACGCCGGGCGGTGCTGCGCGCGGTCAAACGGCAGTCCCAGCGCGGCCATGCAGACTTCGTCCCACACGGTCTCGACGTCGTAGCCGCCGGCATCTCCCCAGTCCACGATCGCCTGGGCGTACCGCATCTGGGTGGGTTCGTCGTCGTGCTCAATCATGGCGAGCTCCGCGTCGTCGACGGCACGGGCAGCGGCGGCCAGGGCAGGCGGGGCGGCGGACACCAGGAGGTCTTTGACGGTGGAATCGTCCCGAACCTGGCCGACGAACTGGCGCATGATGCCCATGTTCCCGGAGCGGCCGATGACACCCTCGTCAGGGGTGAGGTCACCGGCGATGATGCGGAACAGGGTGGTCTTGCCCGTGCCGTTCGGCCCGATGAGCGCCGTCTTGGTGCCGTCCGGGACCTTGAACGTCACCCCGTTCAGCAGCTGGGTGCCGTCGGAGAGGAAGTAGTCAATGCCGGAAACGTCAATATGGGCCACGCCGTCCATCTTCCCACGGCGGCCGCCCGTGCCCTTATCCGGGCCCTCTCAGCTGGCCGCTGCCAGGAACTTCTTCAGCAGCGGGCCGGACGTTGTGGCGCCGAGTCCGCCTTCTTCCACGAAGACGGCCACGGCCAGATCGCCATGAACAGCGATGATCCAGGCGTGGGTCTTTGGCGGAGTGGCGTTGCCGAACTCTGCCGTGCCGGTCTTGGCGCCCACAGGTTCACCCGCAATCTCGGCCAGGAAGCCGGCGTGGCCGGACGTCACCACTGCGCGCATCATGTCGGCGAGCGAGGCGGCCTCCGCTTTGTTGATCGGCGTTTCAACGGCTTTCGCCGGCGCCTCAGCAGTGACGGTCGACGACGGCGACCCGCCTTCCGCTGGCTGTGTTCCTGCCGCTCCACTGGCCGAGGGTGATGCGCCCGGAGCGGCCTCCTGGACCAGCACCGGCGAAACCGGCGAACCCTTCGCGACGGAGCCGGCCATGATGGCTGCGGCCAGCGGGGACATCAGAACCTTGCCCTGCCCGATCATGGCCGCGGCGTGGTCGGTGCCCTCGGCCTCGCCCGGGACGGAACCAAGGAAGGCGTCGGCGCCCAGCTTCGGGGCCTCAACGGCAACGCCGAGCGACGTTGCCGCTGATTCCAGCTGGGCCTGCGTTACTTTGTCCCGCACCGAGATGAAGGCTGTGTTGCACGAGTGCGCAAACGCGTCGCGGAGCGTGACGGAACCGAGCGAATCGGCGGGGTATCCCTCGGCGTTCTTGAACTTCCGTCCGTCCACGGTGAGGGTGGGCGTGCATTGCACCTTTGAATCGGGGGTGAACCCGTTGCGCAGCATGGCCAGCGAATCCACCACCTTGAACGTGGAGCCCGGCGCATACTGACCCAGCATGGCGGTGTTGTACCCGTTGCTGCCGGGGCCGGATGCTGCGGCCAGCACGGCTCCGGTGGACGGGCGGAGCGCCACGATCGCGGACGCAGGCTTGACGTCGGCGAGGGTGTCTTCGGCGAGCTGCTGCAGTTTGAGGTCGAGGGTGGTCTTCAGGGCTGTCCCCGGGGTTGCCTGGACCTCGAATACCGTGCGGCGCGGATCGGCGGGTGCGGCCTGGATTTCCTCTTGGGTGAGATCCGCGCGCTGCACCCGGACCACGGTGCCGTCAGTGCCCCTGAGCTGGGCGTCGTACTGCTGCTGCAATCCGCCGGTTCCGATGACATCGCCGGCGGTCAGGGCGCCGTCGGACTTTTCAATCTGCTCCGCGCTAGCCTCGCCCACGGTGCCAAGCACGGCCCGGGCGAAGTTCCGCGTGGGGGCGAGGGGCAACTTGTCCTGGATGGCCCGGCCGCCCGGAATGGCCTCGATTTCCGCATCAGTGACGGTGCGGTTGCTGGTGTCCCGGAGAGTGATGGCCGGAACGAAGGCCTCAGCCCCGGACGCTTCCACCTGCTGAACGTAAGCGGCCGGATCAATGCCCACCAGCTTGGCCAGCTTGGTGGCGGAATCGGCGGCGTCAGCAGTTCCAAGCTGCGGCTTGTCGATGCCTACGTTGACCACGGGACGGTAGGTGACCAACTGGGTGTCCTGCGCGCCAAGGATGTCGGCGCGCTGCGGGGACTGTGTGGACTTGCTGAGGATCTCGCCTTCGGCAAGATCGGGCACCAGCATCCCGGGCGACCAGATGGTCAGCCACTTGTCTCCTGATTTCCGCATGTCCGCTGAAACGGTGTACTTCCACTCGCCGGAAGCGATCTTCCAGCTGTAGTTGAGCGGGACGCGCGCGGTGTCGCCGTCGAGCTGCAACTCGCCCGACTCCACAGACGGCTTCTCGGGTTCGAGTGCCTTGAAGACCTGGTGCAGCTGGTCGTTCGCCACGCCGGAGTCACGGCCGTCGAACGCCACGGGACGGAGGTCCAGCCCGGCGACGGCCGAGGCGAGCTGCTTCGCCGCGGCTTCGGCCCCGCCGCGACCGTCGTCGCACGCCACCAGGGAGGCGCCGAAAATCAGACCAATAAGGGCAAGTGAAAGTTTTTTAGAGTTCCCCACCGCGCTATTATGCCCCTTTCCCGGGACCCGTGGCGGTCACATGAGCCCAGCCCAAGACGTGAACGGGCACTCAAGCCCCCACCCCGGAGCGCGAACGGGCACTTAACGCCCGAGCCCGGAGCGCGAGGGTGACCGGCCACTCAAAGGCCCAGGGCAGGCACATCCAGGCCGAATATGTCCTTAAGCGCTTGTTTCGCGGCGTGGAAGCCCGGCATGCCTGTCACTCCGGGGCCGGGCGGCGTGGAAGACGAACACAGGTAAACCCCGCCTGCCGGTGTGCGCCAGGGAACCGGTGACACGGCCGGCCGCTGCAGCAGCCCGCGGATGTCCAGCAGGCCGGCGCTGAAGTCCCCGCCGATGTAGTTCTGGTTGTAGGCGGCCAGCCCTGCGGCCGTGGTCACCTTGGACCGGATCACGAGGTCCCGGAATCCCGGGGCGAAGCGTTCCAGCTGGTCCATGACGGCTTTGCCCATATCAACGGTGGACCCGGCGGGAACGTGGCAATAACTCCACAGGATATGCCGGCCGCGCGGTGCCCTGGTGGAGTCAACCAGGGACGGCTGCGACGCGAGGACATAGGGCCGCTCCGGGTGCTTCCCCTGGGCGACGTCCGCTTCGGCCTGGGCAATCTCCGCACGTGTCCCGCCGACGTGGACCGTGCCGGCATTTTCCAGCCCGGGCCCGGCCCACGGGACCGGCCCGGACAGGATGAAGTCCACCTTGCACGCGCCGTTGCCGAAGCGGAACGCGTCCAATGTGCGGAGATATCCCGCCGGCAGCCGGGCTCCGGCGATACGTGCCAGGGCCGGCGGGGCCACGTCCAGCAGCACGGCCTTCGCGGGTTGCAGCTCTGAGAGCGATGAAACCGGGAAATCCGTTTCAATCACGCCACCGTGAGCCTCGATGTCGGCGGCCATGGCAGCGGCAATCGCCGATGACCCGCCCACGGGTATGGGCCAGCCTCCCGCATGGGCCAGCGCATTAAGCAGGAGGCCCGCGCCGGCCGACGCGGGGGAAGGCAGCCGGGACACGGCGTGGGCCGCCACTCCCGTGAGCAGGGCCGGTGCCCGGTCTTCCCTAAAACGGAGGTTCCACAGCGGCGACCCCTGCTCCAGCGTCCGGAGGCCCATGGTGGCGGCCGCCAGTGGCCGGCGCGGAACACGCAGCAGCTGATCCGATGTCGTTTCCACAATGCCGTCAATGTGCCGCAGGAGCGGAGCCATGAGCCGGCGGTAGGCATGGCCGTCGTGCCCCAGTTCGTCTGCCGTCCGGTCCAGCGACCGGTAAGCCAGGGCTGACCGGCCGCGGTCCAGCGGCGATCCGAACTGCACGGGGGGAAGCTTCAGTTCGATCCGGCGCGGCAGCTCGAAGGCCCGGAAGAAAGGTGAGGCAAGCGCCATGGGATGCACGGCGGAGCAGACGTCATGCCAGTGGCCCTCCTCAATGACCTCGGAGGTCCGGGTTCCGCCGCCAATGTCCGGGGCCGCCTCGTAGACATGCACCTTCAACCCGGCCCGGGCCATCACGACCGCGGCTGCGAGCCCGTTGGGGCCGGACCCGACGACGGCGACGTCAGCCACAGCGGGAGACCGCCCGCCAAGGCACCACGGACGCGGACGGGCGCAGCAGATCCACTCGGATCCAGTCACGGGCGTTGTTGAACGGCCCGCCGTGCGGATCGTCCATGGAGTGCCGGCGGATCGGATCGTACTGCGGGTCCCAGATATCCCAGGAAACGCGCAGCATCAAATATGCAGTGGCGAGCATATGTGCCGCGACGGCCAGGACGTAGTAGGGCATATCGATGTTGTGCTGTGAAACGCCGCCGCTGGTCACTTGGCCAAGATACATCCAGATCGCAGCCCAGTGCAGCCCTTCGATGCCCTGCCAGATGAGGAAGTCCCGCCATCTCGGCCGTGCCAGTGCCAGCAGGGGGACCAGCCAGATCACGAACTGCGGGGAGTACACCTTGTTGGTAAGGATGAAGGCCGCAACGATCAGGAAGGCCAGTTGTGCCAGCCGCGGCCGCCGGGATGCCGTCAGCGCCAGCACGGCGATAAGGACGCAGGCCAGAAGGAATACGTTCAGCGCAAGCGTGTTGATGGCCTCGGGCGTGAGGATAGTCCACCGCAGGCGTTCAGCCACCAGGTTGTAGGCGAACCAAGGCGAACTGAACCCGGCCGGGCGGTCCTGCGTGAACTCGAAGAAGTATTTCCAGCCGGCGGGGTCCCGAGCCGCAAAGGGCAGGTTAACGGCGAGCCACGCCAGGGTGGCAGCCACCGCAGTGACCAGGAGGGCGCGGATCTTCCCGGTGCGCAGGGCCAACAGGAAGATCGCGCCGAAGACGAGGACGGGGTAGAGCTTCGTGGCCGTCCCCAGGCCGATCAGGAGTCCAGCGAGAACCAGCCGCTCCCGGGAAAAGAAATACATGCCGAGTGCCAGCAGGGCCACGGCCCACATGTCCCAATTGATCACGCCGGCGAGGACGATTCCCGGCGCCAAGGCCACCATGGCCGCGTCCCAGGGGCGCCTCCGGGTCATCCGTGCCGTTGCCAGGACGGTCACGATCCAGACAGCAGCGATCAGGGTTGCATTGACGTCGAAGTAGCCGAGGATCCGGGCATCGGTCACGCCCTGGCCCGGGACCAGCATGGCCGTGATTCCGGCGATGAGCCCCATGAGCACGGGGTACTCAAACAGCGCGCCCGGAGTGACAAACGGGAAGGCTCCATCGCCGATCCCGCGGTTGCGGAACAGCTCCGGAAAATCGGAGTAGCACGTGGAGTAGAACTGGGAGGGCGTCTCCCAGCCGTTGGCCCGGCAGTAATCCTTGATGGCGATTCCCAGCAGGGCGGCCAGGACGGTGAGGATGATGAGCACGCGCTCCACCGTGAAGAAACCGGGGGAGACGATCCCCGGCGCCGAGCGGTGGCCCATGGGCCCGCCGATCAGTTCGGTGAAGTTCCGCAGGAACCGGTCGCTGCGGCTTGGAACGACGAGGCGCGCCCGCTTCCGATGGGGCGGCGTCTGTGTCTCCTGCATGTGTTTGAGCTTACCGGTGGACATGCAGGGCGCGGCGAAGCTAGGTCCTCGGAACCGGTGGAGTTGAACAGCGCCCGTAAGCAAGGCGAGAGCCCGCGCGTAGCCGCGCGGGCTCCCTGCGGAGTGTGCCGGGCAAGGCCATCCATCAGCTTCTCCTTGCTGGACAGAAAAGTGGTGGACGCGTGGTCAGCGCAAGTTGCTCATTTGCTGGTGCATCAGTACGTAGACGTCCTCCCGTTTCTGGTCAAGCAGCCGGTCGTTGAACTGCGGTTGCTGGTTCAGTTCTGAGTTCCGGCCGGAAAGTACTTCCCGGAGTTTGCGGAGCATGGCGTTCACCTCCTTTCGCTTCTGGCTGGTAGTGCGGCGTGCTGCGCCGGCGTCGACGGCGGTACTGCTGTTGGGTGTCACGGGCGGGTCCTTGGTCTTCTGGATAGAAAGGGGACGGCAATTCGGGCATGACAAATAAAGCCATTTGAATTGCTCAAAGAATGGCCATGAATAGGCATAGAAATGCCAGGAGTAAAGAAATGAAAATCCGCAAAAAGCGGCAAAGGGCCCCCGAAGCGGTAGCGCCGCAGATCCCAACAAGAAGCAGGGTTCCGAATTATGGGGGTGCTGCGCAACCGCGTGGTTCCGCTACATCAGACCGCCGTGGCCGAGAAAATCCCCTTAGGAAGGGGATCGGTTTCCTGCTGACGCTCCACTGGTGCAGTCACCGGGAGCGTGAGGATCAGGAGCGGGCGAATCCGTGAAGAGGGCGCGGGTCAGCAACGAAGGCCGGGAACGCGGTGATGGTCAGCTTCCATCCGCTAGTCAAAGTAATCATTTTCCCAACCTCCTTTTCTGCTCTGCCGTTGCACCAGCTGACTGGCCGGACAACGCGCGCCGTGACCCTGGCAAGCCGCACTGGGGTCAGAAATAAAATTACACCAAGAATGCCGAACTTGACTACTTAATTCTCAAACAAATTCGGGAGTCACCGGGAATCTATTTTTAGAGGCCCCAGCGGACAATGGCAGGAGTCCGTTTGTCCCAGCCGAGTGTGCACACTTTCGCGGTGCCGAGAATGAAGTGCCGGCCCTCTTCCGGGGCGAGTTCGAGCCACCGTGCCGTGAGGATCCTCGAGAAGTGGCCGTGGGCCACGATCAGGACATTGTCCAGGCCCGACTCCAGGACCCGGGCCACGATTTTGTCCGCCCGGGCAGCCACGTCACTCAGCTTCTCCCCGTGAGGAACTCCATGTGTCCAGATCAGGTACTCCGGGTTGTCCTTGCGGATCAGGTCCGAGCTGATGCCTTCGTAGTCGCCGTAGTCCCATTCGACGGCCAGCGGTTCGTGGACGGCATCGGGGAAGCCGGCGAGTTCCGCGGTACGGCGTGCACGGCGCAGCGGTGAAGTCAGCACGAGGTCGAAATCCACGCCGTCCAGGATCTTGCGGGCCTCAACCGCCTGCTGTTCGCCCTCCACCGTCAGCGGAAGATCCGTCAGCCCCGTGTACTGGCCGCTCTTGGACCATTCGGTTTCACCGTGCCGCAGTATCCAGAGCTGGGGACGGGCGATGTTGACGGCGTTCACTTAGGACTCCTCGGTTGGGGAAGGTTCGACGGCGGCGGGAGACTTTGCGGGGTCCGGCACCGCAGGGCCCAGGGCGGCGGACTCCGGCGCTTCGGGAGCTGATTCGGGCTGCTCGGCCCACCAGGCACGCAGCCGGGACTCTGCAACGGCCGCATCCAGCGGTCCGTGCTCCATCCGTTCCTCCAGCAGGTACTTGTATGCTCTTCCCACAACAGGTCCGGGTTTGAGCCCCAGCAGGGCCATGATCTGGGCACCGTTCAGGTCCGGCCGCACAGCCTCCAGGGATTCCTGCTCACGCAGTGCCTCGATCCGCGATTCCAGATCGTCGTAGGCGAAGGACAGCCGCTCGGCCTTGCGCTGGTTCCGCGTGGTGACGTCCGAGCGGGTCAGGCGGTGCAGACGCTCCAGCAGGGGGCCGGCGTCGGTGATGTAGCGGCGGACGGCAGAGTCGGTCCAGCCCGCCTCTCCGTAGCCGTAGAAGCGCATGTGGAGTTCCACGAGGCGGGCGACGGCCTTGATCGTGTCGTTGTCGAAACGGAGGGTCTTCATCCGCTTCGCGGTGAGTTTGGCCCCCACCATGTCGTGGTGCCGGAAGCTCACCGCGCCGCCCGGTTCGAAGCGGCGCGTAGCCGGCTTCCCGACGTCGTGCATCAGCGCCGCGAACCGCAGGACGAAATCCGGGCCGGGCACCGGACCGTCGAGGTCCGTTTCCAGGGACGCCGCCTGCTCCAGGACCTGGAGGGAGTGCTGGTACACGTCCTTGTGGCGGTGGTGTTCGTCGGACTCGAGGCGCAGGGCGGACACTTCGGGCAGCACGAACTCGGCCAGGCCGGTGTCCACCAGCAGGTCCACGCCCACGCGCGGGTGCCTGCCGGAGATGAGCTTGACGAGTTCATCGCGCACTCGCTCGGAGGAGATGATGCTGATGCGTTCGGCCATCTGCGTCATGGCAACCCTGACGTCCTCATGAACGGCCACGCCCAGCTGGGACGCGAACCGCGCGGCGCGCATCATGCGCAGGGGATCGTCAGAAAAGGATGCCTCGGGGGCGCCGGGCGTGGCCAGCACGGAGGCGTGGAGGTCGCGGACGCCGCCGAAGGGATCGATCAGCTCCATTGACGGCAGGCGGAGGGCCATGGCGTTGATGGTGAAGTCACGGCGCAGCAGGTCATCGGTCAGGGAGGAGCCGAAAGCCACCACGGGTTTGCGGGACTCCGGATCGTAGGCCTCGGCGCGGTATGTGGTGATCTCGATCTGGAAGCCGGCCTTGCGCATGCCGATCGTTCCGAAGGCGCGCCCGATCTCCCAGAAGTTGTCGGCCCACTTCTTGATCAGCGCGACTGTCTGGTCCGGCGTGGCGTCAGTGGTGAAATCAAGGTCAGGGGACGTGCGGCCCAGGAAGAGGTCGCGGACCGGTCCGCCGACGAGCGACAGCTCATGGCCGGCATCCACGAACCGCTGCCCGAGCTCCAGGACCACCGGGTCCACCTGGAAGTCGACGGTGTGGAGATCAGTCTTTTGATGTGCGTGCGCCATAGTTACTTAAGCTTGTCAGAAAACCATCCCCAACCACACCAAATCGCGGTCATTGCGGGACGGCACCGGGAAAGTCCGTCACATGCAGTCCACCTGTAAGTCATGTTCCGGTCATCACGACGGGGCAAGAGTCGTTAGAGTGGACTTCATGGCCCATCCCGTACCGAGCGCTCCCGGCAGGAGGACGAACCCACCGTTGCCATCGGCAATAGGTGCCCACGTCGCGCCCGCCCCGCACTCGGCGCCGGCCTCCCTGCCCACCGTTGAGGAAATCTCCGCCGGCGGCGTCGTGGTGGACACGTCCGACGGCGAACTGAGGGTGGCGATTATCGCCCGCCTTAACAGGGGCGGACGGCTGGAATGGTGCCTGCCGAAGGGACATCCGGAAGGCCGGGAAAACAACGAAGAAGCCGCTGTCCGCGAGATCGCCGAGGAGACCGGCATCGATGGCATGATCCTGGCCCCGCTGGGCAGCATCGATTACTGGTTCACCGTCAGCGGGCACCGGGTTCACAAAACCGTGCACCATTATCTGTTGCAGGCCACGGGCGGCGAGCTCACCATCGAGAACGATCCTGACAAGGAAGCGGTGGATGTCGCCTGGATTCCCATTCACGAGCTTGCCCGCAAACTGTCCTTTCCCAATGAGCGCCGCATCGCGGACCTGGCCCGGGAAGTCCTGCCCGAGCACCTCTGACGGGCGAGGCCCTCGTGCCGGGACCGGCGAAGGTTACGGCGTTCTGCGCCCGCGGGTGAGACGATGAAGACGATGTCAGCAGCCAACCCACCTTTCGAGCAGCCCGCGCAGCCAGGCGAAACACCTTCCGGTGTGGCGCCCGCCAGTGAGGCTGCTTCCAGTGCCGCCCAGCCCGGAGGGGCTCAGTCAGGGGGCGCTCAGTCCGGAGGCGCCCAGCCCGGGGAGGCGCGCTCCAGCGCCGTCATGGCCGCGGGCACCTTGGTCTCCCGGATCCTCGGCTTCGGCAAGACCTGGATGCTCACCGCCGCCCTCGGCCTGGGCTCCACGGTCAATGACACGTTCATCAACGCCAACAACCTGCCAAACCTGATCTTCCTGCTCGTTGCCGGCGGCGTGTTCAACGCTGTGCTGGTCCCGCAGATCATCAAAGCCAGCAGGGCTCCCGACAGGGGAGCGGAATACATCAGCAGGCTACTCACGCTGGCTGTCCTGGTCCTGTTGTCCCTGACCCTGCTGGTCACGCTGCTGGCCCCCTGGGTCATCGAACTGACCACCCAGGGTTACTCGCCGCAGCAAAAGTCGCTGGCTGTTGCCTTCGCCTTCTGGTGCCTGCCGCAGATTTTCTTCTACGGCCTGTACGCCCTGCTGACCCAGGTCCTCAATGCCAACGGCGCCTTTGGGCCTGCCATGTGGGCGCCCATCTTGAACAACATCGTGGCCATCGCGGGCCTCGGCATGTTCATCTGGATTTTCGGCGCCAACGAGGTCAATCCGCATTCGCTGGACAACTGGGGCGACTCCCAGACGTTCTTTATCGCCGGTTTCTCCACGATCGGAGTGGTCGCCCAGACGGCCATCCTGCTGATCCCCGTGTTCCGGCTGAAGCTGGGACTCCGCCCGCGGTTCGGCTGGCGCGGTGTGGGACTCGGCCACGCCGCAAGGCTGAGCGTCTGGACGCTCCTGACTGCCGCGGTAGGGCAGTTGGCGTTCCTTTATGTCATGCGCATCGCCACCATTCCCGGCACCGAGCGGCTTCGCCTCGAGAAGGCGAATGACTTCGGTGCCGCCGCCATGCTGCCCGGCAACGCCGTGCTCGAGGTGGCCAGCCAGCTGTACCTGCTGCCGCACTCCATCATCGCGCTCTCGCTGGCCACCGTACTGTTCAACCGGATGACCCGGGCCTCCCAGGAAGGGAACCGTGACGAACTGCGCAATGCCCTTTCCCAGGGCTTGCGGACCATGGCGGTGGCGACCGTTTTCGGAGCGCTGGCGCTTTTCGCCCTGGCGGGCCCGCTGGGCATGTTCTTCTCCGGCGGGCGCCCCACGGACGGCGTCCTGCTGGCGCAGACCCTCACCATTTTGGCTCTCAGCACGCCGTTCATGAGCGCGAACTTCATGATGTCCCGCGTCTTCTATGCCAATGAGGATGCCCGGACCCCGTTCTACATCCAGCTGGTCCTAGCCCTGGTCAACGTTGTGGCAGCGTTCTTCATCCAGTTCCTGCCGTACAACCAGATCATTTTCGCGATCGCCATCCTTTACACCGCCGGCAACATCCTGTCCGTGATCGTGAGCGCGTTTTTCCTGCGCCGGCTCCTGGGGCACCTCGACGGACCACGGATTGCCAACTCCTACATCCGCATGGGCTATGCCGCCCTCGGTTCGGCCGTGGCCGGCGTGGGTGCACTGTGGCTCCTTGGCAGCTATAGCCCCGTGGGCTTCGCCTGGAGCAGCCGCCCGGCCGCACTGGTCACTATCGCCGTCGTCGGGCCCATCATGCTGGCCGCTTATCTGCTCCTGCTGAAGCTGTTCCGGGTCACCGAGCTGCGCGACCTTCTGGGGCCGCTGCTGGGACGCCTTGGCCGTGGCACGGGCACCCCGGCGGCAGGAGCCCCGGCAGCCACGACGGCGGCCGCGGCGCCCGCCGGTGCGGCTTCCGGCGGCGGCGCTGCTGCGTCCGCTGTAAAGCGCCCGACGCCGGAACGCGCCACAGTCTCCCTGGACACCGGCCTGATTCCCAGAATCTCCGGCGAATTCGATGCGGCTTCGTTCCGTGCCGGGCTGGCGCCCCAGCCGGAACCGGAGCCGGCAAACCATGGCGGATCCGCGGACGAGGCCCCCTCCTACTTGCCGGAGGAGGACGTGCCCAGCACGGCCCGGGGGAACGCGCTGCGCGAACAGATCCCGCTCCCCGGACGCCGGACGTTCCAGGGGACAGCCGGCCAGAACCCATATTTCAAGCGCGGGCGGAAGAAGAAAAAGTGACCGCAGGGGGATTCGTCCAGCCCTGTCTCCCGCGGCCGTTGCACAGCATCGGCTAGGATCGAAAGAGAACAAGGGTAGTTGCAGGTCAGGGATCAGCCGGCTTGCTGGAGGTCTTCCCACGGTGAGAAATCGCCGGGCCGCGCAATTCCCGGACAGCCTAGGAGGAACACGTGTCCCACCCGATCGATGTCGGATCAGTAGTTGGCGGCCGCTACAAGGTCACGGCCACAGTACTGACCTCGCATGACCAGGATCAGGTGCTGGACGGTGTCGACCAGGTCCTGAACCGCCCGGTCAGCATTCTGGTGGCTGGCCCCCACAATGCGGACCAGGTCGCCCAGAGCGCCCGCGAAGTGGCCACCGGCGAACGTCCGGGGAGCGTGCAGATTCTGGACCTGGGCGTGAGCGATGCCACCACTTACCTCATCACCAACCATACTTCCGCTGCTGATCTGCTGGATCTGGTGGTCGCTTCCAGCCCGCCGTACGTCGAGCCGTTCTTCACGGACACCCTGGGCAGCGAGATCTTCGGCCAGGCCCGCTCGCACGAACCGGAAACGTACGACGACGACGAAGAGGTCGACGCCGGCTACATCAACTACGGCGACAACCAGCACAGGCAGTCCGACCAGTACCGCGCGGCTGTCCCCAGCCCTGCGGCCGGACGCGCTCCGGCGGGACGCGCTCCGGCTGGCACCGCAGAACACGGAACGGGAGCGCCGGCTCCCACTGCGCCCGTGCGCAAAGCCCCCGTGGTTCCTCCGCTTCCGCCGGCCCGTCCGTCCGCCAGTCCTTCTGCCGGAGCCGCTGCGGCCGGGGCTGGAGCCGCTGCAGGCGTAGCCGGTGCGGCCGCCGCCGGGCAGGGCAGGCAGCAGTCGGGTGCCCCCGAGACCACCGCTCCCCAGCCCGTCCAGCGTGAGAACGTGGAACAGGCGCTGCTGCAGCGTGAGAGCAATCGCTCCGCGAACGCGGGATCCGGCTCACGCGACAACGCCGGTCCGGGAACGGGCCAGGACGCCCCCAAGGTGTCGCTGTGGTCCGAGGACGATTACGACCACGCCCCCGAGAACCAGTACGCCGACGACGACGAACAGCGCGAAGCTGACAGGCGGGCGGGGAATTTCCCGGACGTGGCAAGGACCAGCAGTGTTCCCGCTGCAGGCGGCTACGACTACGACGATGACGACGACGAGCCGCAACGCGAACCCCGTTCCATGCGCTGGCTCGTCGGCGGCCTGCTGGCTGCGGTGCTGATCGTCGGACTCATCTTTGCCGTGACCAACCTGGGCAGCCTCTTCAAGACCACGCCGCAACCTGACGCAACGGCAGGGTCCACAGTGCCGCCGTCGTCCGCTCCGGCGTCCGGTACCGGAACACCGACCCAGAGCACGGCTCCGGCAGCAGGACCGCCGGCCGTTGAGAGCATCACCCGCCAGGGCAGCTTCGATTTTGCTTCGACCTACGACGCCGATCTTACGAAGACTTTCGACGGCAACGCGGCGAGCTACTGGTCGGACATGGAGTTCGCCACGGACAACTGGGGCGGCCTGGCTCCTGACGGCGTTCCCCTCGTGGTCAAGCTGAAGGGCCCCTCCAAGGTCTCCTCCATAACGTTGAACCAGTTGGGTGCATCCGGTGGAAGCATCAGCGTGTTCACCAATGACCGCCCGTCCCTGGACGGCGCCAAGCAGGTGGGTTCCAACAGCTTCACCTCGCCGGATCTCACTATGCCGCTGGCTGAACCCGTCACGGCGCAGTACGTGATCGTCACCATCAAGAGCCTGCCCAGGCTTGCCGCACCAAAGACCCGTTACGGGTACGGCCTGCGGCTTGCCGAAATCAAGGTTCAGTAGGCAGTTTCGTAGGCAGTTCCGTAGGCAGTTTCACAGGCCCGGCGTTCCGGGGCGCCGCATTGCTGTGGCGGCCCTGCTGTGCCCGTCCTCGCCGTCTGCTGTTCGAGGTAACAGGAAGGCCTTGACACTCCGCAAGACGGTAACCTTGGGGAACGTCTTGTGATGGTGTGTGCGTGGAGGCCCTATGTGCCTTCACCGGGCCTCCACCACGTCCGGAATATTAGGCACCGTCAGACGGTTGTGCCATGTGGCCGGCCGCAAGGCTGGCGCATCGACTAAGGAAGAGGTTCACCGTTCAGTGAGCAACGCAGAAAACAGCGCGTCAGAAGTACGTGATGTCATCATCGTCGGCTCGGGTCCGGCAGGCTACACTGCCGCCGTGTACACGGCACGCGCCAATCTGAAGCCACTGCTTCTGGCCGGTTCCGTCACAGCCGGTGGCGAGCTGATGAACACCACGGACGTCGAGAACTACCCCGGTTTCCCAGAAGGCATCATGGGACCGGACCTGATGGAGAACTTCGAAAAGCAGGCTGCCCGCTTCGGTACGGACATCCAGTTTGAGGACGTCACGGCCCTGGAGCTCGACGGCGACATCAAGACGGTCACCATCGCCACGGGGGAGACTTTCCGGGCACGAGCCATCATTCTTTCCACCGGTTCGGCGTACCGCGAGCTTGGTCTAGCCAACGAAAAGCGCCTCTCGGGCCACGGCGTGAGCTGGTGCGCAACCTGCGACGGTTTCTTTTTCAAGGACCAGGACATCGCCGTCATCGGCGGCGGCGACTCCGCGATGGAGGAGGCGCTGTTCCTCACCAAGTTCGCCAAGTCCGTCACGGTCGTTCACCGGCGCGACACGCTGAAGGCCTCCAAGATCATGGGCGACCGCGCCCAGGCCCACGAGAAGATCAACTTCGTCTGGAACACGGCCGTTGAGGACGTACTGGGCGGGGACAAGGTCACCGGCCTGAAGCTGAAGAATCTGATCGACGGCTCCGAATCCGAACTCGACGTCACCGGCGTCTTCGTCGCCATCGGAAACGATCCGCGTACGGAACTGGTCAAGGACACGCTCGAGATGACGGACGCGGGAACCATTGCGGTGGAGGGCCGCAGCTCCCGGACCAGCGTCAAGGGTGTCTTCGCCGCCGGCGACGTCGTGGACCCAACCTACCGCCAGGCCATCACGGCTTCCGGCTCGGGCTGTGTCGCCGCGATCGACGTCGAACACTACCTCGCTGACCTTCACGCCTGACCGGCGCTGACCACCGTTCGAAGAGAGAGACAAGGGTTATGAGCAACGCAAAAGACGTAACAGATGCAAGCTTCAGCACGGACGTGCTGGCCGCCGACAAGCCGGTAATCGTGGATTTCTGGGCAGAATGGTGCGGACCGTGCCGCAAGCTCGGCCCCATCCTGGATGAGATTTCCGTGGAGTACGGCGAAAAGGTGAACGTCGTCAAGGTGAACGTCGACGACAACCCCGCCATCGCTGCCGAGTACGGCATCACCTCTATTCCGGCCGTGTACCTGTTCCAAGGCGGCGAAGTGAAGAGCACTGTCATCGGCGCCAAGCCGAAGCAGTTCTTCGAAAAGGAATTCGCGGACGTCCTGTCCTAGTAGCGTCGAGCTGCACTTCGCAAGCGGCGGTTGCCGAGCTGCGGTGCGCATCTGACACCGAAGGCAGACATGCATGCGGCCACCACTCCAAGGGAGTGGTGGCCGCAGTCGTTTGCACTGGGGCTCGGGCAATGCGTCTTTGTGCCGGGGCATGTTTGTGCGGGGCCCTCGTTCTGTGCAGGGGCTTGTTCTATGCCGGGCCTTGTTGTGTGCAGGGCTCTTGTTTTGTGCAGGGGCTTGCACAAGGCGCTGGCTGAACTGGCTTCGCGGCGGACATGGCAGGCGTTACTGCATTCGCGGACCAACGGTCGGAGCAAGCTGTGATTGGCGAGCCTTGGTGGACGCTTGCACTGGTCACCTTGGACGCGGGTGAATTTTCATCCGCGAGCGTCCTTTTGCGGCCCGTACTGCGCTAATTTCCATAGCCCCAATACAAGTGGTGGGAGCTCCGCCCGGCCGCGAACGTTTTTGCAAACAATATGGGTTTGGCGATGAAGCAATATTCCCGGAGATGCGCCAGAGGGGCTGGAAATTCATCCGTGAGCCCTGGCAGTGGTGCCAAGGGCCCATTTAGACGCCGGTCGCGAGGCCGCGAACTGATCCGTCCTGGTCAGAGACCAAGGATGCATAGGCACGGTTCGTTTCACGTGAAACATCGGGTGCCAAGCCCGTGCCCTAATGCGAGTGTGAGACCACGCTGTAGAGATCTGATCATTCCTCAAAAGGACGGTGCGACCAATCACAGCCTCGAGGCGCTACCCGGGGTCCATCAGCTAGGGCGCATGTTCATTCGCTCGGCAGTGGCTCTGACAGCCGCCCCTCTGCGCTCTTCCGTGTCACACGGAAGTTTTTGGTGCCCAAAGAAAGCTCCTCGCTTTGCCGCAGCCATCCGACCTGCACGGGTCGGCGAGCACGCTTCGCCAAGTCCATCCGGTCGGCTGGCTCGTGGCAGACCACCACGGCGTCGAAGCCCGGAGGGCAACATTTCGAAGGGCCAGCGGCCATACGCTGCCTGCAGTGGATGGCCCCTCATGGCGCCCGGGACGACACCGGGATTCTTGCATGACGTCCGCACGGGCGTAACACCCAACGACCATCAGGCGCAGAGCGCGAAAGCGCGGTCAGCGGGCGCTTCATGGATCTTCTGAGATCCACCGCGAGGGCGCCACGAAAGAGAAATACAGCATGTGGCCCGAAGTGTTTCACGTGAAACATGCGGGTCGGAGGCGGCGGCAGTCTGCTGTAGGCGTTCTTCTTCCGCTGGACCTCCGCGACGGGCAGGTTCCGCGAAGGTACGGCACTGGAGATGCACAGGTCTACGGAATCCGCTCAGCCGCTGCCATCAGCCCAACTTCCCAGGCTTCCGCGGCATCAACAACTACAGATCTTCCTCATTGCAACCGCGAAATTCTCGCCCCGCGCCGCTAGGCAAATATGAAATGAAGCGGTCATAAACCTTTATAGTATGAAATCGGATGTGCCAGGGGGGCCTGCAACTTGGTGCAACTGACGTCGCCTCAAGCAAACATGAAGAGCGATGCGCGGGGAGGCTCAACTCGCGCCGCCTCGCCCGTACTGGTGCAAGCACCGGACCTGCGGCCTTGCGCTATCACGCCACTGCGTCCCCATGGCTACTGCGCTCACGAAATCGGCGGTGCCGGCACGTCGTAGGCCCCGGATTGCGGCTTTAACATTTTCCGCCCCTCAGGCTCTCCAAGTTCAACCCATGAGCCAGGACCCGTGGCCATGACACCAGGCGTGACGGACGAACCATCTCTGTGCGGTACAAGCCATCGGAATAGCGTTGCTGACTGAGCCGAGGCCATCTGGCATGATCCGGAGGCTGAAACCCCAGGGAACCCGAACGTTGCGTCCTTGTCTGCCTCCAAGATGTGGCTACGAGCGCCCTAGACTCTGACGATTCAACGTTGCGATCCGTATTGCTCCTTCTAGGTACCTGGAGATCCAGACCCTGTGGAGCCATTCACAATCGAGTCATCGCAATACGCAGCAGTGTGCCGATAATGCCTGCGCTAGGAGGCCCGTCGGCGACGACCCAAGTTCGCGGGCCATCCAAACTCATTAGCCCACACCTCATCCCACTGAGGACCAAATGGTGCCCGGAACGGGCCCAGCGAGCCTCGGTGTTCTGCTCTAGTCAGCGTGATCATCGCTCGGGTCTTCGAACCGTGTGCGTGCGGACGGGCTCGGGGGAGTGTATGCCTGCCTCAGCTAGGGAATGGGCCAGTTTCACGTGAAACACATGGCAACGTCCCGTGGCGGCTATTGGCACCATAGCCATGTCGGCTACTGCTCGTAAAGTGGAACCCTGCCTCCGCCAGCGCCATTTCTCCAGTGCTACCCCTCGCTGCGTGCCGCCGGCCTGGAAGATCCCACAGGCGACGATCGAGCGCCAACGAGTCGACCCAATACGCTGTCGATGGAGCGGCAGGGGGCTGGCTGGATATACGTCGACGCCTTCCGGGAGCGTTTAGCCAGGGCACACGCCCCTCCGTTGACCGGCAGCAGGCCTCAATCCTGTAGGTGCGCCGGTCACGTTTCACGTGAACGTGACACTGCGCTGTTTCACGTGAAACGGTCTCTGCTACCTCAGCCCCCGATTTCGATCACGCCACTGACTCCGGAATGGGCTCCTAGTCGCCTGGACTGTGGCTGCGTCAGCAGACCACCCGAGCTACGCCAAAATCCTCCGAGCCCGGCATAGCCCAGAGGGCGCCTCTATCAGACCGTCGCGGCGCAGCCCGCAACAGCCGATCAAGGGCGTAACCACAAGGGCCCATGGGAGCCTGCATTATTCCATAGGGAGATAGGACGAAGCCCCACGTGTGGTGTGACTGAGCCCTTCAGCTCCTACGGCATGATGCTTCTCCCTGTCTAGACGCGATGCCGCGACGCTCGCGGTGAGGCCGGACACCGGCCCACGCTTCATCGCCGGTTCGGTCCAGTGTTTGAAGTACGACCTGGGCCACTGTAGCTGCGCCCTACTTGGCGCTTGGGTGCCTGAAACAACGGACAAAACATATCTCCTCCTTGCACTGTCTCAGCCGGCCTTATCTCTTATGCGAGCCGACCGCCGAGCTACTAGACGCCACCGACCGTCGTGCGACGACTGATCGTGCCTGCCAGAACGATGGTTGGGCCGGAGCGAGGTGCGTCGGGTTCATGAGTCCGACGATGCTCATGGGTGTGTCGCTGGACGATCGCTCTCGGGCCCGGCGCATCCACAGCGGCAGCCTCCGATGACTGGCCGCTTCTTCTCGCGCGGTCCGCACGGCGCTCTACCCAGCCCCTTGTTGGCTTGGCGGAACATGGCCCGCGCGTATAGGGGCACTCGTGGCGCTGTGACTCATCAGTCGCCAATCGGTGTCTCAGACAGATGGATTTCGGCAGCACGCGGCCGGGTGTGAAATCACGACGGGAAGGACAAGCTTCGGAAAGGCCACCCCGGAAATAGCGGCCATACCCACCCTTGTCACCCACTTTCCCACAGGTCAGGCTTCAGGTTATTCACAGACTTATCCACAACGGAATCCACAGGCTTTTCCACAGTGGACTAGCATGTGACTTTCCACACTATTGGTGGGCGCTAGGAAACCGGTCCAGTCCCGCGCCAGAAGCTCAGGCTGCTGTTCCCGAAATGGACGAGCGGCGAAGTGTCCGTCCAATACTTGAGCCTTGTCCGACACCCTGTTAGTAAACTGAATCGGCTTAATTTCACCCCGTTTTCCCCGACGAGCGCCGTTCTGGAGGACTCCACATCTCCAGTCTCGCGTTTCACGTGAAACACGATGACGAAAGAAGAATGCCGCCTGCCGCGCCGACGTCGTTCTCAAGCCGAGCTGGAGCCATGAGTGGTGCGACCCGGCGTGCGAGCCGGTCAAATTGCCAACAGAGTTATCCACAGCTTTATCCACTGTGATATCCACCGCACTATCCACCGGACTGTGGGCAATTCTCATCACATCAACGCAGGGCACCACGGCCCTACCGAACCGTCTCTTCTAGTTCCGGGGTCACGCGTGCTACGAATCCCAGCTCGAGAGTTCGTAGTCACTGCAACGGGTGATCCCGGCCGCCGCGGTTCAATGCCGGCAACGGACGCCCGTCCTTCGATAGTCTGACGGCCGAATGTCGCGACCAGGGCCGTCGCCGAAGCGGAGCGACGTCAAGGACAGCTGGCGGTCGTCAGCTCGGGGAGCCGAACTCTGGATGTCGCCTAAGTCTCAGCAACGCGCGTCCGAACGGCTGGGAACGCTCTCTGCCCAGTTGCTGCCCTTGGCAGAAACAGCCCGAGGAAGGCGGGGGAGCAGACATGTGCAGTGTGTCGTTATGCCGTCCTGCAGAAGAGACAAACGTGGCTCACGCGGGTACCTACCCGCAGTGTCTCTGCGAACCGACCGCAGGTTCTCAGCGACCGCAGCACCCATCGTTTCACGTGAAACAGTGGAAGCACTGCGCCGCACTGCCCTGCCTAGGCTGTAGTAAGAGCCAAAGGTGAGCCGACGACACCAAGCGGTCGTCAATACCGTGGGCGGTCGCCAGGGAGCCGCACGGCACGGTTCCGTGGCCACCTGGATCCACCTGGAGCTGGCACCTGGCACGTGGCACACCCTGCCTGGCAGTGAACCCGCCCTCTGCAACCGCGCCTGCAGCCAGCCTCACCTATGACTCTCAGGCCTGCGCTTCAGCATGTTGAGGACGCCTGTTCCATTGCCTCCTACGGCTAGGGCCATCAGCGATCGTTGTGCACGCTTGACCAGCAGGCCTTTCGGCCGGCGATCCGTTTGCCGCTGGACACGCGACAGCTCACAAGTAGTCAGAATCCTGGACCTGCCATGAGGGGCATCATCGAGGACTCCGCTATCGCCGATCATCCGACCCGGCTCCCTAAACTTCCATACCTCCCCTTGAGCGCATGGCCGGTTGCCCGTGAATCGAGTCCAGCCGACGACTGCGCCAATCACATCCTCCGCCAACGGCCAGCACCGGGCTCCATGGCTGCCGTTCTGGGACGGGAGCATGACCGGCAAGCGTCTGTTGAGGCGGCCCCAACCGACGTAGAAGTGGTGTGCGGGCATCGCAAGGATCCGGTGCATCGCCGGCTATGCAGAACAACGGCACCCTCCCACCAATGGTCATTCCGGGCGTCGGCCTTTGCCGCACCGAGCTTGCGTTGCAGCTGGGGGTCCTGCGCCCAAGTCAGGGAACGCAAAAGCGGGCTTGGTCTCCTGTTTGAGGGCGGTGACCACACACGAGGCATACGTCATGAGTGGCCACAGGCTTCCACACATTGGCACACAACGGCACACGACAGCGCACGATGAATGTCGCACAGACTTTCTGTGGTCAGACTTTTATACGGGCAACGGCTGCCGCGCGTTGCACGGCTGAAGCTGCAATCTGACAAAGATTGGCAAACTTTGGGCCGACGGACCGCTACCTGCGTGGTCGCCATGGGCAAGGAGCAAAGTGCCGCGGTCCTCCTCGGAAAGTCGATTTCACTCCCAGCCTGGGCGTTTCACGTGAAACAATCCGGGGACTGGCGAACATTCACCCCTGCCGCAAGACAGGCAGGAAACCCGACCGGACCGGATCCGCGGTAGTGCGCGAGATCCTGCCAATGGACGAGCCCCTATCCGCTGCTTCGGACTGACTGCCCGATCTTGCAAGCCGCCATCAGATCACATTGGCTTCTCGAACCCCACGGGTTCAATACGAGAAGAAGACGCAGATCCGTGTCGGCGGAGCACCCAGGTCACCACCCGATCATGTCCCTAGTTCGCTGAATGAATACCATGTAGCGTCCCCCAGCCCCGGATCGTACAAAATGAACGTTCCGGTAGAGCGCACCTACCGCTAAGCAACTTGTCGTCCGCCCGAAAAAACCCAAAAGGCGCCCCAAGGTGCCGACCCCCGAAGCAGGTTCCCTGGATCTCCGCCAGACCCCTGGTAAGCCGCCCCCTACCCGATGGGGCGAGGAAGACACCGCCCCTCACTCAGGGACCGCGCTAATCCGCGTGGACGCATGAAAACCCGTGGCCAGCACACGTTCCATGCCCCGTGACCGTACGCAACCGAAGGGAGACAGTCGCGTCTGAGCACTGACAAGTACATTGCCACTGTTCAATCCTCTGCTTCGCTACGAACTCGTCTCAGGGGAGGGCGCCCACCCGCACCGGAGTTGACCTACCCTGGCTCCTCTACTGCAGCACTCGCGGTGAGTACAGCTCGCAACCCGATGGCGACGCGGATTCAAATTCAGCCTCTATGGTCACGGCCCTCGCTGCGGTCAATGCACACGAATTTCAGGCATCGCACGGTTCAGTTCGCAAATCCAACCGCACAGGGCCGACTGTCCAGCCGATCGACAACTTCCCCGCAGTGCCGGCGCAGGGGTGTCCGCCGTGGCATGCGGATTGCAGCTATCTCGGTTCGTCGTTCCATCCAAGCAGAAGCGGTGTGCCCCAGTCCTAAGCCAAGTCATATGCCGGAAACCGTAAGCAGTTCGGATACCGAAAGCAGTTTGCGTGCCGCTCCTCGAACACCGGAAGCACTTGTACTCCGCCCGCCAAGGACTTCGGCCAAAGGAAGAGGGCCCGTTTCACGTGAAACGGGCCCTCGAAAGTTCGCAAGTTCCTAGTTTTCAGCCTTGCGACGGAAACTCTTAGCCTTCGGCCCCGGGGGCCAGAACATCCATGATTCGGTTGAGATCTTCCACGCTGGCAAACTCAATGCTGACGCGTCCCTTCCGGGCACCCAACGAGATCTTCACGTTGGTGTCGAGGCGATCCGACAGCGAGGAAGCGAGGTAATCCAGACGTTCATGGCGGGCACCTGGACGGGGAATATTGTTCTTCGACTGCGAGGCAGGCTCGCGGTGAAGAGTAACAGCCTCTTCGGTGGCCCGGACGGACATGCCCTCGGCCACGATCTTCTGGGCAAGGCGCTCCATTGCCGCTGCGTCCGGCAGAGACAGAAGTGCACGGGCGTGCCCCGCAGAGAGAACGTTTGCGGCCACCCGCCGCTGCACCAGCGGCGGAAGCTTGAGCAACCGTAGAGTATTCGACACCTGGGGGCGCGACCGGCCGATCCGGTCAGCGAGCTGCTCATGCGTCGTGCCGAAGTCTTCGAGGAGCTGCTGGTAGGCCGCAGCCTCTTCCAGCGGGTTCAGCTGGCTGCGGTGCAGGTTCTCGAGGAGTGCGTCCCGGAGCAGGTCGTCATCAGTGGTGTCACGGACGATTGCGGGGATGGTATCCAGGCCGGCGGCCTGAACCGCACGCCAGCGGCGTTCACCCATGACCAGCTCGTAGGGTTCACCACCCTTTTCGGTTGATGTCCGCACCACAATTGGCTGGAGAACGCCTATTTCGCGAACTGAGTGAACCAACTCGGCCATGTCGTCCTCATCGAAGACAGTACGGGGCTGTTTCCGGTTGGGGTGAATGTCGCCCACGGGGATCTCGGCAAACCGCACGCCCGGAACCTCGACAAGCTCGACCTCGTTGCCGGCTGCACGGGAAACCGCGGCAGGCCTTTCGTCTGTCCCATCAGCAGCTTCAGCCTGAATCTCATCGGCCGAAGCGTCACGGCTGGTCTTCCCGTTGGAGGACGCGGCGGCTTCAGCCTTCTGTCCGGGAGCGCGTCGCTTGTCCGGCGTCTTCTCGGTCACCTCTTCGGCCCCGGCAGCCGCCGACCCACCAGCAGGGGACCCAGCGGATGAACGCCCGCCGGCGGCTTTCACCGGAGCGGCCTTGACCGGCGCCTCCTCGGAGTGCGAATCGGAAGCGGCAGAAGCCTTGGTTCCAACGGCTCCTCCGGCAGGCGTCGTCGCAGAAGGTTCAACTGCGGGAGCAGCATCTGCCGGCACAGTCTTGCGCGCTTCCGGAAAGAAGAGGTCCACGGGGCGTGACGGCGCTGTTCCGCTACCCGAAGCGTTTGTCGAGGCGGAACTTGGAATGAGTGCGCCAAGACCGCGACCGAGCCCGCGTCGCTTATCGCTCATGGATAAATCCCTCCATTGGAAGAGCCCGGCAATGCCTGGCTCCGGCTGTGCAGTGTTTGGAAAATTCTAGCGTTCAGCGATTTCCGCTGCGGCTTCCAGATAGGAAAGGGCGCCGCTGGAGGATGGATCGTACGTCATGACGGTCTGCTGATAGCTGGGTGCCTCGGAGATGCGCACGGAGCGCGGAACAACAGCGCCCAGTACCTGGTCCGGGAAGTGCTGGCGCACCTCAGCGGCGACCTGCGCGGCAAGATTTGTCCGGCCGTCGTACATGGTCAGCAGAATGGTGGAGACTTCCAGATCAGCGTTCAAGTGCTTCTGGATCATCTCGATGTTTTTCAGGAGCTGGCTGAGGCCCTCCAGCGCATAGTACTCACACTGGATGGGAATGAGGACCTCGCCCGCGGCGCAGAACGCGTTCACCGTCAGCAGGCCGAGACTCGGCGGGCAGTCGATGAAGATGTAGTCAAGCCGCTCTTCGCCCTTTTTCTGGCGAGACTTGGCGTAAACGTCAATTGCGCGGCGCAGCCGCTGCTCCCTGGCCACAAGAGACACCAGTTCGATTTCGGCACCCGCCAGGTGAATGGTCGCGGGGGCACAGATCAGGTTGTTGATGTCGGGGCACGGAGCCACGACGTCCTCCAGCGGCACATCATTGATCAGGACGTCGTAGATGCTGTCGACCTCGGCATGGTGCTCGATGCCCAAGGCGGTGGAGGCGTTACCCTGCGGGTCAATGTCGATCACCAAGACGTTCAGCCCGGCAGCCGCCAACGCGGCCGCGATGTTGACCGTCGTGGTGGTCTTACCCACGCCGCCTTTTTGGTTTGAAACCGTGAAGACGCGCGTTTTCTCGGGTTTGGGGAGGTTGCGGCCCAGGAGCCTTTCCCGGCGCTTGTTCTCGTGCGCGAGCTCGCGGGCGATGGGGCTTGAATCGTCCAGGGTGTCCAGCACGTTCGCGCTGGCAGCTGTTTCACGTGAAACCTTCGAAGCAGACACCGCAACCGAATTCAGGTGATTCGATCCCGTAGCGACCGAGGGTGCACCAAAGGTGCGTGCCGACCCCAAGGACACGAACGGGGGAATCCGCTGCGTGGAGGTTTCGCTACTGGTCACTGGGACACACTCACTCTCGTTCGGCTTTTGCTGCCGTTCTCTAGCCTAACCGCTACGCCCTCAAGACCTGTGGCACCGGGCCTGGACTAGGCGATCTTTCGGCTCTTCTTCACTACAATTCGCACCACGGTGGTGGGTTCCTCCAGCAGATCCTGCCCAACGGTCACCACGGAAGTCTGCACGCCGCCGAGCTTGCGGATCACCTTGGCGGCCTTCTCAATTTCCTCGGCGGCGCTACGTCCCTTGATGGCCACGACTTCGCCGTCGCCATCCAATAGCGGAATGGTCAGGCCAGCCAAATTGCTCAGCGCCGACACCGCCCGAGCGGTCACGACGTCAGCCTTCACCATCCCGACCGCCAATTCAGCCCGGGTGCGCATAACCGTAACATTGCTCAGTCCGAGATCGTCAACGACCTCCTGCAGCCAGATGACCCGCCGTTCCAGCGGTTCAATGAGGGTCAGCTCCAGATCCGGGCGGGCGATGGCCAGGCACAGGCCCGGCAGGCCAGCTCCGCTGCCGACGTCGGCCACATGGCTTCCGTGCGCGATTTCGCTTTCAATAACCGCACAGTTCAGGACGTGGCGTCCCCATAGGCGCGGTATTTCCCGCGGCCCGATAAGTCCACGCTCGGTTCCCGACGTGGCGAGGTGCTCAACATACCGCTCGGCCAGGCCAAGGCGGTCACCGAAAATCTTTTCCGCTGCCTGGCGCTCGGCCGCCGTTATTTCCACCATCAGTAGACCAGCCGGCGATTCAGTCGGCAGAGACGACGATGTGCCTGCCGGCGCCTTCGCCCTCGGACTCGCTGACCAGTCCCAAATCGGCAACGGCGTCGTGCACGATCTTGCGCTCGTAGGCACTCATCGGCTCAAGCGCTACAGCCTTACCGGTTTCCTTGACCGAGGCCACGGCATCCTCGGCGATCTTCTGCAGGTGTCCCGCGCGCTCCTTGCGGTACCCGTTGATGTCCAGCACCAAACGCGACCGGTTGTCCGTTGCGGAAAGAACCGAGAGACGGGTCAGCTCCTGGAGTGCTTCCAGTACTTCGCCGTCGCGGCCAACCAGGCTCTCCAAGCCAGCAGACTCTTCCTCTGTGACGATCGAGATGTACGTCCGTCCGTTGCGGACCTCGATGTCGATGTCGCCGTCGATGTCGGCAATGTCGAGCAGTTCCTCAAGGTAGTCAGCTGCGACGTCGCCTTCTTCTTCCAGACGGCTCGCAGACGTACCCTTACCGGCGTTCCCTGCCTCGGCGGCGTCGTCCTGGTCTTCGCTGACATCAGCGGAAAGTGCGTGCTCAGAGCTCTCAACAGACATTACTTCTTCTTCCTGTTCTTACGTTGTGGCTGAATGCGCTGGCTGCGGGCTTGCGCAACCGCAGCGGCGGCAGCGGCCTCAGCCTCGGCGTCGACTTTCTTGCCACCCAAGATGGGCAGGGCCGGCAGGCCCTTGGCGGCACGGCGCTCGGCGAGGGCCTTCGCGGCCGGGGATCCCGGCGTCGGCATGCGGCGGATGACGAAGAACTGCTGCGCCATGGTCCAGAGGTTGGTGGTGGTCCAGTAGATGAGGACACCGATGGGGAAGTTGATGCCGCCCACGCCGAAAACGATCGGCAGGATGTAGAGCATCATCTTCTGCTGGCGCATGAACGGGCTGGCCATGGCCTCTTCGGACATGTTCTTGGCCATGATCTGCTTCTGCGTGATGAACTGCGAGGCCGTCATGGCCAGGATCATCACGATCGACAGGATCCATACGGACGTCAGGTTTCCTTCGCCGCCGTGCAGAAGTGAAGCGGACAGCGTGGCCCCGAAGATGGTGGACTCATCGAACTGCACCACCTGCTCGTGGCTCATCGCGCCGATGCCGAGGCCCTGGTCACGGGCCGTGCTGATGCCGGACAGCACCGTGAACAGCGCAAAGAAGAAGGGCATCTGGATCAACATGGGGAGGCAGGCGGAGAACGGGTTGGTTCCGTGCTTCTTGTACATGGCCATCTGTTCCTGGGCCATGGCCTGGCGCGACAGCTGATCCGTCTTGCCCTTGTACTTGTCCTGGAGCTTCTTCAGGTCCGGCTGCAGCAGCTGCATGCCGCGCTGCGCCTTGATCTGCTTGACGAAGACGGGAATCAGGGCGGCACGGATCACCAGCACGAGCCCGATGATGGACAGCGTCCAGGTCCAGCCGCTGGCGGCGGGCATCCCAATGCCGCTCAGGCCCTCATGGAAGCCCACCATGATGATGGACACAAGCCATTTGAACGGAAACATGATTGTTTCAAAGAAGTCCATACGATATCCCTATTCGTTAGGCCGCAGCGCGGCCTTCTCCATCAGTCTGAGCAGCCAGGTATTTATCCGGGTTGTTCAGCACAACAATTGTGGGGGTCTGGTTGTTGGGCCATTCGCGGCGGCCGGCGGGGACGTGGTCCACGCCACCGGCGTTCCAGGGGTGGCAGCGCATCAGGCGCCTGGCCGCGAGCCAGCTTCCCTTAACGGCTCCGTGAACCGTGATTGCCTCGAGCGCGTAAGCCGAGCACGAGGGAAAGAAGCGGCAGACCTGCCCGTACAAGGGGGAAATCACCTTGCGGTAGGCCTTTAGCAGAAGAATGAGGATATTGCGCGGCAGGTTCCAGACGAATCTGCCGGCAGCCGCAGCTGCGGACTTGAGGGAAGGGACGACGGCGGCAGTCAGGTCAAGCACGCTGTGTCCCTTCCTGTGTTGTTCCGTTCGATCGCGTTGCGGCCGACTGTGGTTGGCGGCCACCCAAACGCTTCATGGTCACTTCCAAGGCAGCGTTATAATCCGCCAGCAGTTCCTGCCAGTTGGCAGATGCCGCGGCGGGCAGGGCACGCACCACAATAGCGAACCCGGTGCCGTACTCGCGCAGCGAGAGAGCACCGGCTTCCCTAAGTCTCCTCTTAACGAGGTTCCTTGCAACAGCGTTCCCGACACCTTTGGAAACGATGAACCCGATCCTGCTGGGTTCATCGGCCCCGATAGTTGCCGTATATAAGACTACGTTCCGGCGTCCATTGCGGACGCCGGAACGTACAGTTGTTGAAAAATCGGTTGAAGTCCTCAGACGGTTCCTGGTGGCCAGCACCGTTAAACTCGCAAAGGGAAGATAACCGACGAGTCAGTATTTAGGCCGACAGTTCGACGCGGCCCTTGCCGCGGCGGGCAGCCAGGATGGCGCGGCCGGCACGGGTGCGCATACGAAGGCGGAAGCCATGCTTCTTGGCCCGACGGCGGTTATTCGGCTGAAAAGTCCGCTTGCTCACGTTAGTTACTCCAGTGGATCAAAGGTGCGCCCACCCGATCAAAAAGGGGAAGAACTGGCCGACGCTAAGTTTTGTATATGTCTGCTTCCCCCGATTCCCGAAACGCTGGGCGTCTGGAAGGTCCAAATGGGGTCAGAAAGCAGGCACAAAGGACTCCACAACGTTAGGCCAAAACGCGACCCCGAGTCAAACCGGCAGGTGGCCCGCCGCGTTTCCCCAACTGTGGTTAACCGGCGTCCCCAGCCTGTGGATGAAGTGCATCACAAGCCGCTTTTTCGAACCACAACGGTGTAATTATCCACAAGCCACTTCCCAGCTATCTTCTAGCCTTTTCATCCCCTAGAGTGGCCCAGTAGCCGATTATCCACGGACTGTGCATAACCCTGTGGATGATGCCGGGACAGTACCCTGGATCCAGGCTTGCGGCTGCATGTAATGCAGGTAAGCAAGCTTTGAGGAACCCGATTGATGACAGTAGACGAAGCCAACCACGCCAATACTGTCGGAAGTTCCTGGCGGCGCGTGGTGAACCTGCTCGAGCAGGACGACCGCGTATCCCCAAGACAGCGCGGGTTCGTCATCCTCGCCCAGGCCCAGGGCCTCATCGGATCCACCCTTCTCGTGGCGGTACCCAATGAACTCACCAGGGAAGTGCTCCAGACCCAGGTCAAGGACGCGCTAGACGACGCGCTCCGCAATGTTTTCTCCGACGACATCCGCTGCGCAATCGACGTGGACACCGATCTGGTGCCCATCCACGAAGAGCCGGAACCCGCCGTCGAGCTTTCCCTCGTTGCCGACCCCTCAGTGGAACTGAAGCCGCAGCCCATGCTGCCGAGCACTTCCCACGAGTTCGGCCGGCTGAATCCCAAGTACGTCTTTGACACGTTCGTGATCGGCTCGTCTAACCGGTTTGCGCATGCCGCCGCCGTAGCGGTTGCCGAAGCGCCCGCGAAGGCCTACAACCCGCTGTTCATCTACGGGGACTCCGGACTGGGCAAAACCCACCTGCTGCACGCGATCGGCCACTACGCCAGGCGGCTCTACAGCGGCATCCGGGTCCGGTACGTGAACTCTGAGGAATTCACTAACGACTTCATCAACTCGATCCGTGACGACGAGGGCGCCAGCTTCAAGACCACGTACCGCAACGTGGATGTGCTGCTGATCGATGACATCCAGTTCCTCGCCGGCAAGGACCGGACCTTGGAGGAGTTCTTCCACACCTTCAACTCCCTGCACAACAACAACAAGCAGGTCGTGATCACGTCCGACCAGCCGCCTAAGCTGCTTGCCGGATTCGAGGACCGCATGAAGTCCCGCTTCGAATGGGGCCTGCTGACCGATATCCAGCCGCCGGAACTCGAAACCCGCATCGCCATCCTCCGGAAGAAGGCCCTCAGCGAAGGCCTCTCCGCGCCGGACGACGCCCTGGAATACATCGCTTCAAAGATCTCCAGCAACATCCGCGAACTCGAAGGCGCACTCATCCGCGTCACGGCGTTCGCCAGCCTCAACCGCCAGCCGGTGGATGTTGCCCTGGCCGAGATGGTCCTGAAGGACCTCATTACCGACGACGGCGCGCAGGAAATCACCTCAAGCCAGATCCTCACGCAGACGGCGGAGTACTTCAAGCTCAGCATGGAGGAACTCTGCAGCAAGTCACGGACCCGGACGCTGGTGACTGCCCGGCAGATCGCGATGTACCTGTGCCGCGAACTGACGGACATGTCGCTCCCCAAGATCGGGCAGGAACTCGGCGGCCGCGACCACACCACGGTGATCCACGCCGACCGCAAGATCCGCGAGCTCATGGCCGAGCGCCGTGTGATCTACAACCAGGTCACCGAGCTGACCAACCGGATCAAGCAGCAGCAACGCGACTCCTGAACCCCGGCTCTTAACCTTATTAACAGGCACGTGTGGATAAGCCTGTGGATAGTTAAGGGGACAACCGCGGTTAATGGGCTTAAAACCCTTAAGGCATCTGTGGATCAGGGAAACGGCCAAAAATGTTATCCCCATCCACAGGCTGTTTAAAACCTGCTCCGCCCACAGTCCATGAACAGGGCTTAACCGCGGATTCCCGCCCTCAGATGGAGTTATCCACAGTTTCCACAGCAGTTATTAACACTACTAATCCCAAAAAATTGAAGTTCCCTCAAACAACAATCTCTTTCCCTGCCCCACACGACTCCGGGACCCTGGCCCCAAAGGGCGGCCGTCCTTGGCGGGGATGGGGAAATCCTGAATCTTCCGGCTAAGCTGTCAGCAGCGCTCCCATCCTCGGGTCTGCCACTGGTTCAGCAAGTGCGGACCATGCAGGTTCCGGTGTTCGGAGGGCAATGGTTTGCGGACTCCCTGCGGGAGTTCCCGTTCAGAAAATGGCAGCAGCAATGAAAGGCGGCACCCTTCCGTGAAGTTCAGAGTCGAACGGGACGTCCTGGCAGAAGCCGTAACGTGGACAGCCCGATCGTTGTCTCCGCGGCCGCCGGTACCGGTCCTGTCCGGGCTGCTCCTCAAGGCCGAGTCGGGAACGGTAAGCCTGTCGAGCTTTGACTACGAGACGTCGGCCAGGCTGGAAATCCCCGCCGACATCGCGGAGGAAGGCACCATCCTGGTTTCCGGCCGGCTGCTCGCCGACATCTGCCGCAGCCTGCCGTCCGCCCCCGTTGAGTTGACCACCGACGGCAACAAGGTAACACTCACGTGCCGCCGAAGCAGCTTCCACCTGGCGACCATGCCGGAGGCCGAATACCCTCCGCTGCCTGCCCTGCCCACCATCAGCGGCACGGTAGCCGGCGACTCCTTCGCCCAGGCTGTTTCCCAGGTGATTATCGCCGCCAGCAAGGACGACACCCTGCCCATCCTCACCGGCGTCCGGATGGAGATCGAGGACGACCTCATCACCCTCCTGGCCACGGACCGTTACCGCCTCGCCATGCGGGAAGTGCCCTGGAAGCCGGTCACCCCGGGCATATCCACCAGTGCCCTGGTCAAGGCCAAGACCCTCAACGAGGTTGCCAAGACCCTCGGAGGCAGCGGGGACATCAACCTCGCCATTGCCGACGACGACAGCCGCCTCATCGGATTTGAGAGCGGCGGCCGCACCACCACGTCGCTTCTGGTCGACGGCGACTACCCCAAGATCCGTTCCCTGTTCCCGGACTCCACCCCGATCCATGCCACCGTGCAGACCCAGGAACTGGTCGAAGCGGTCCGCCGCGTGTCGCTGGTGGCCGAACGCAACACGCCCGTTCGCCTTGCCTTCACCCAGGGCCAGCTCAACCTTGACGCCGGCACCGGCGAGGATGCCCAGGCCTCCGAGGAGCTCGAATCTCAGCTGTCCGGCGACGACATCACCGTGGCGTTCAACCCGCACTATCTCGTTGAGGGCCTGAGCGTCATCGAAACGAAGTACGTCCGTTTCTCCTTCACGACGGCACCCAAGCCGGCCATGATCACCGCCCAGGTTGACGCCGACGGCGAAGACCAGGACGACTACCGCTACCTCGTGATGCCGGTCCGCCTGCCCAACTAGGCGGCAGCTGATGTCGTTATGGGCACCCAAAAACGACATCTGATGCGACCCAGTTGGGCTCAGCACGGCAGCCACACCACCACACCAGCGCAGAAAAGAGCTCACACCGTGCACATCGGACTGATCGGCCTTGGCAAAATGGGTTTCAACATGCGCGAACGGCTGCGCAAAGGTGGCGTTGAGGTCACGGGCTACGACCGCAACCCCGACGTGACCGACGTGCCTTCGGTCGATGAGCTCATCGCGGCAGTTCCGGTTCCACGGCTGATCTGGGTCATGGTCCCGTCCGGGACTATCACCGACGCGGTCATCACCGAACTCAGCGAGAAGCTGCAGCCCGGCGATCTGGTGATCGACGGCGGTAACTCGCGCTTCACAGAAGACCAGAAGCACGGCGCCGCACTGGCCGAAAAGGGAATCCGCTTCGCCGACTGCGGCGTTTCCGGCGGCGTCTGGGGACTCCAGAACGGCTACGGCCTCATGGCCGGCGGAGACGCCGAGGACATCGAGCGCGCGCTGCCCGTCTTCGACGCCCTCCGGCCGGAAGGTGACCGCGCCGACAGCTTCGTCCACGTGGGCGGCATCGGTGCAGGCCACTACGCCAAGATGGTGCACAACGGCATCGAGTACGGCCTGATGCAGGCTTACGCCGAGGGTTATGAACTCCTCGCGGCGAAGGACATCATCACCGATCTGCCCGGCACCTTCCGCGCTTGGCAGAAGGGCACGGTTGTCCGCTCCTGGCTGCTGGACCTCATGGTGAAAGCCCTGGATGAGGATCCGGGCCTGGCCTCGATTGACGATTACGTCGAGGACTCCGGCGAAGGGCGCTGGACTGTGGAGGAAGCCATCGCGAACGCTGTCCCGGCTCCCGCTATCACCGCCGCGCTGTTCGCGCGCTTTTCATCCCGCGAAGACAATTCACCGGCCATGAAGATGGTGTCCGCGCTGCGTCAGCAGTTTGGCGGCCATGCCACCCGCCCGGCCAAGTAACACCGACCCCGGGAGCCGCAGCATCCCGGGATTAGGGCTCCCGAGAATTTGAAGATCGCGTGTACCTAGAACACCTGTCCCTGACCGATTTCCGCAGCTACGCCCAGGTTGACCTCCGGCTGGAACCCGGCGTCACCGTCCTGGTCGGCTCCAACGGAATCGGCAAGACCAACCTCATGGAAGCAATCGGCTACCTGGCCACGCTGAGCTCTCACCGGGTCAGCGCTGACGCCCCGCTGCTGCGTTTCGGAACCGAGCGCGCCCTGATCCGGGCCAAGCTGGTGCGCGGTGAACAGTCCACCGTCCTGGAGCTTGAGATCAACGGCGGCCGCGCCAACCGCGGACGCATCAACCGCAGCAACCCGGTCCGGGCAAGGGATCTCCTGGGCATCTGCCACACCGTCCTGTTCGCACCCGAAGACCTGGCACTCGTCAAAGGCGATCCCTCCAGCCGGCGGCGCTTCCTCGATGAGCTGCTGGTGAGCCTTGTCCCGCGGCATGCCGCCACCCGCAGCGACTACGACCGTGTGCTCAAGCAGCGCAACGCCCTCCTGAAATCTGCCCGCGCCGGGAAGTTCACGGCCGGCCACGAGGCCACCCTCGATGTCTGGGACCAGCACATGGCACGCGCCGGTGCGGAGCTGCTGCATGCCAGGCTGGAACTCGTGGAGCGCCTGCGCCCGCATCTGAACAGCGCATACACCCAGCTGACGGACGGGTCCAAGGCCGCGGACGCGATTTATCGGTCCACGCTCCAGAACATGATCGACGACGACGGCGCACCGGCCAGCGCGGGAGGCGAACCGCCGGCAGCGGGAGACCCGGTTGAAGACCTGCGGCTGCTGTCCGTCGATGAGCTCACCGAACGCTATGTTCGCGCCTTTGCGGCCTCCCGCCGCAAGGAACTAGAGCGGGGCATTTCGCTGGTGGGCCCGCACCGCGATGAACTGGAACTGATCCTGGGCCAGGCTCCGGCTAAGGGCTATGCCTCCCACGGTGAGACCTGGTCCATGTGCCTCTCCCTGCGGCTTGCCTCTTACTACGTCATGCTGGACGATGCCCGCACGGGAGGTTCGGCGCCCATCCTGATCCTGGACGACGTTTTTGCCGAGCTCGATGTGCAGCGGCGGCGTAAACTGGCCGCAATAGTTTCCGGTGCCGAGCAGGTGCTGGTGACTGCCGCCGTCGATGCCGACATTCCGGACGAGTTGACCGGCCGGCGGGTGAAGGTTATCCCGGGAGGAATCGATGAACAGGGATAAGGATGCCGGCCTGCAGCCCGGCCGCGATCCCGATGAAATCGATGCCGCGCAGGCGGCCCTGAACAGGATGCGGGAAGCAGCCGCTGCGCGCGGCGAGGTCCGCCGCGCGGCGCCGCGCGCCGGCAGCAGCCAGAAGCCACGCGCCTCCGGACGGACCAGCCGCGGATTCAGCCAGTTCCATTCCACCGGCAGGGATCCCTTGGGTCTGGGCAAGGTGGTGGGCCGGCTGGTGGCCGAGCGCGGCTGGACCTCACCCGTTGCCGTCGGTTCGGTCATGGCGGAATGGCCCGCCCTCGTGGGTCCCGAAATCGCCGCGCACTGCACGCCCGAAAGTTTCACCGACACCACATTGCACGTGAGGTGTGACTCCACGGCCTGGGCCACCCAGCTCCGGCTGCTCAGCATCAGCCTGCTCGACAAGTTCCGGACTGAACTGGGTGACGGTGTGGTCACCAGCATCCAGGTCCTCGGTCCGGCGGCGCCGAACTGGCGCAAAGGCGGGCGAAGCGTTAACGGCCGCGGCCCCCGCGACACGTACGGATAGCCTGCTCCCGCAAGGGATCGTCGGCCGGTCCGGTGCCGGATCCCTTGAAAAATGCACAAACGGCGTGTAGGGCGTTCAAACCGCCGTGAGCCGTATAGGAACCCAAAGACGGGACCGCTGGAGCCTTGCAGGCGGGGCCAATGGCCAGCGAGAGGCACATTGCCTGCCGCTCAAGGCCCCGGAATGCGGGAATCGTGCCTGTTTCACGATAGAATCTCTGTAGATAACTGGGCGCCGGTGAAACGTTGACTGAGTCCGTTTTCCCGCGCGTTTCCAGCGGCGGAGAACGGGTCCGCAGGTCAATCGAGTAGCCGGCGCTATCAGTGACGTGCCTGTTGGCGGAAGCCTTTCCCTTGGGATACGGCATCAGCCGGCCATCATCGAATACAGAGGAGTCGACAGCGCCTGTGGCTAACGACAATGCAGATATCCAGGCAGTGGAACCCGCAACGGAGGATGCCCGGACGCCTGACACGCCGGCGGAAGCGGTGACACCGCGCGAATACGGTGCCAGCGACATCACCGTTCTCGAAGGCCTCGAGGCCGTGCGCAAACGGCCCGGCATGTATATCGGCTCCACCGGCCTGCGCGGCTTGCACCACCTGGTTTACGAAGTGGTGGACAACTCGGTCGACGAGGCCCTCGCGGGATACTGCACGCACATCGAAGTTGTTCTCCAGACCGACGGCGGCGTCAAGGTGTCTGATGACGGCCGCGGCATTCCCGTGGACATCCACCCGAGCGAGGGCAAGCCCACCGTTGAAGTGGTCATGACCATCCTGCACGCCGGCGGCAAATTCGGCGGCGGCGGCTACGCCGTGTCCGGCGGCCTCCACGGCGTGGGCATCTCCGTGGTCAACGCGCTCTCCAGCAGGGTGGACACGGAGGTGCGCAGGCAGGGCCACGTCTGGCGGATGTCTTTCGCCGACGGCGGCAAGCCCCAGGGCGATCTGGTCATGGGCGGCGAGACGGACGAGACGGGCACCACCCAGACGTTCTACCCCGATGACAGTATCTTCGAGAGCACGGAGTTCGACTTCGAGACGCTCCGTGCACGCTTCCAGCAAATGGCCTTCCTCAACAAAGGCCTCCGCATCACGCTCACGGATGAGCGGGTCACGACAACCCCCGGCGACGACGACGACCTCGACCTCGACGCCGTGCGCACCGAGGGTGAAGTCAACGCTGAGCACCGCACCGTGGTTTACCAGTACAACGACGGCCTGCTGGACTACGTCAAGTACCTGAACTCCGGCAAGAAGGTTGACGTTGTCCACGAGGACGTCATTGCGTTCGAAACCGAGGACACGGAACGCAAAATCGCCGTGGAAATGGCCATGCAGTGGACCAGCGCGTATTCGGAGAGCGTCCACACCTACGCGAACACCATCAACACCCACGAGGGCGGCACCCACGAAGAGGGCTTCCGCGCCGCGATGACCTCGCTCATCAACCGCTACGCGCGGGAGAAGAGCATCATCAAGGAAAAGGAAGAGAACCTCACCGGCGACGACATCCGCGAGGGCCTGACGGCGGTCATCTCCGTGAAGCTTGCCGAGCCGCAGTTCGAGGGCCAGACCAAGACCAAGCTGGGCAACTCCGAGGTTAAGGGCTTTGTGCAGCGCGTGGTCACCGACCAGCTCGGTGACTGGCTGGAACGCAATCCCGGCCCCGCCCGCGACGTGATCCGCAAGGCCATTTCCGCGGCCCAGGCACGCATGGCGGCCCGCAAGGCACGCGACAACGCCCGGCGCAAGAGTCCCCTGGAATCCTTCGGCATGCCGGGCAAGCTCTCCGACTGCTCCTCGAAGGACCCGTCGAAATGCGAGGTTTACCTGGTTGAGGGTGACTCCGCCGGCGGTTCCGCCAAGCGAGGGCGTAACCCGGAGACCCAGGCGATCCTGCCGTTGCGCGGCAAGATCCTGAACGTCGAGCGTGCGCGCCTGGACAAGGCCCTGGGCAATAACGAAGTGCAGTCCATGATCACGGCCTTCGGCACCGGCATCGGCGAGGATTTCGACCTCAGCAAGCTGAGGTATCACAAGATCGTGCTCATGGCCGATGCCGACGTTGACGGGCAGCACATCACCACCCTGCTGATGACCTTGCTGTTCCGCTACATGCGGCCGCTCATCGAAAACGGCTACGTCTACCTTGCCCAGCCTCCGCTGTACCGGATCAAGTGGTCCAACGCGCCGCACGACTACGTGTTTAGCGACCGCGAACGTGACTCCGTGCTGGTCTCCGGGCAGGCCGCCGGGCGACGCATCCCGAAAGACAACGGCATCCAGCGCTACAAGGGCCTCGGCGAGATGGACTACACCGAGCTCTGGGACACCACGATGGACCCCGACCGGCGGACCCTCCTGCAGGTCACCATGGAGGACGCCGCTGCTGCCGACCAGATTTTTGGAGTCCTGATGGGCGAGGACGTCGAATCACGCCGGAACTTCATTCAGCAGAACGCCAAGGACGTCAGGTTCCTGGATATCTAGCGGTATTCCGCGCTTGATATTCCAGATCCGACATATACCTGAAACGGAAAATACAGATAATGAGTGACGAAACCCCCGAGGTTCCCGTGGAGTCCGCAGATGCCGCGGAGCCGGTGCTGGAAGGCGACGTGCTGACCGACCGCGTGGAGCAGGTGGATCTCCAGACCGAGATGCAGCGGTCCTACCTGGACTACGCCATGGCCGTCATTGTGGGCCGTGCCCTCCCCGACGTCCGGGACGGACTCAAGCCCGTGCACCGCCGCGTGCTCTACGCAATGTTCGACGGCGGCTACCGCCCCGACCGTTCCTTCAACAAGTGTGCCCGTGTGGTGGGCGAGGTCATGGGCCAGTACCACCCCCACGGCGACACCGCCATCTACGATGCCCTGGTCCGTCTGATCCAGGACTGGACCATGCGGTATCCGCTGGCCCTGGGCCAAGGCAACTTCGGCTCACCCGGCAATGACGGGGCGGCTGCGCCGCGGTACACGGAAACCAAAATGGCGCCCCTGGCCATGGAGATGGTCCGCGACATCGACGAGGAAACCGTCGACTTCCAGGACAACTACGACGGCAAGAACCAGGAACCCACCATTCTCCCGGCACGGTTCCCCAACCTGCTGGTCAACGGATCCTCGGGCATCGCCGTCGGCATGGCCACGAACATCCCGCCGCACAACCTCCGCGAGGTTGCCGACGGCGTTCAGTGGTACTTGGCCAACCCCACAGCGAGCCGGGAGCAGTTGCTTGAAGAACTGCTGCTGCGCATCAAGGGACCCGATTTTCCCACCGGGGCCACCATCTTGGGGCACAGGGGCATCGAAGACGCCTACCGCACCGGCCGTGGATCCATCACCATGCGGGCCGTGGTCAATGTGGAGGAACTGCAGGGCCGTACCTGCCTCGTGGTCACGGAACTGCCGTACCAGGCCAACCCGGACAACCTCGCCATCAAGATCGCCGAGCTCGTCAAGGACGGCAAGGTCCAGGGCATTGCCGACCTCCGCGACGAGACCTCCGGACGCACCGGCCAGCGCCTGGTGATTGTGCTGAAGCGCGACGCCGTGGCCAAGGTGGTGCTCAACAACCTTTACAAGCACACGCAGCTGCAGGAAAACTTCGGCGCGAACATGCTGGCGATCGTGGACGGCGTGCCCCGCACCCTCAGCCTCGACGCCTTCATCCGGCACTGGGTCACCCACCAGCTCGACGTCATTGCCCGCCGCACGCGGTACCGCCTGCGCAAGGCCGAGGAAGAGGCGCACATCCTGCGCGCGCTCCTGAAGGCCCTGGACATGCTGGACGAGGTCATCGCCCTGATCCGCGCCTCCAACACCACGGAGGCCGCACGCGATGGCCTGATGGAACTGCTGGACATCGATGAGCTGCAGGCCAGGGCCATCCTGGACATGCAGCTCCGCCGGCTGGCCGCCCTGGAACGCCAGAAAATCCAGGACCGCCATGCCGAACTCGAGGCCATGATTGCCGAATACAACGCGATCCTCGCCTCAGAAGAGCGCCAGCGCGAAATCATCAGCACCGAGCTCGCGGAAATCGTGGCCAAGCACGGTGATGACCGCCGCACCAAGATCCTCATGGGCTACGACGGTGACATGTCCATGGAAGACCTGATTCCTGAAGAGGAAATGGTGGTCACCATTACCCGTGGCGGTTACGTCAAGCGGACCCGGAGCGACAACTACCGCTCGCAGCAGCGCGGCGGCAAGGGGATCAAGGGCGCCCAACTGCGCGGCGACGACGTGGTGGAGCACTTCTTCGTCACCACCACCCATCACTGGCTGCTCTTCTTCACCAACCTGGGCCGCGTTTACCGTGCCAAGGCTTATGAACTGGCCGAGGCCGGACGCGACGCCAAGGGCCAGCATGTGGCCAACCTGCTGGCCTTCCAGCCGGACGAGCACATCGCCCAGGTGCTGGACCTGAAGGACTACCAGCACGCGCCCTACCTGGTCCTGGCCACCAAGCGAGGGTTGGTCAAGAAGACCCGGCTGGAGGACTACGACACCAACCGGTCCGCTGGCGTCATCGCAATCAACCTGCGTGACGGGGACGAGCTCGTGTCCGCCCAGCTCGTTTCCGAGACCGACGATTTGATGCTCGTGTCCCGCAAGGGCCAGTCCATCCGTTTCACCGCAACGGATGATGCGCTCCGTCCCATGGGCCGGGCAACGTCGGGCGTCACGGGCATGAAATTCCGTGAGGACGACGAGCTCCTCGCGGCGAATGTCATTACCGAAGGCTCCTACGTCTTCATCGTGACCGAAGGCGGCTACGCCAAGCGCACCGCCGTCGAGGAGTACCGTCTCCAGGGCCGCGGCGGCCTGGGCATCAAGGTGGCCAAGCTCGCCGAGGAACGCGGCGATCTGGTCGGGGCCCTGATTGTCCAGGAGGAAGATGAAGTCCTCGTGGTGATGGGCGGCGGCAAGGTGGTCCGGTCATCCGTGGCGGGAGTCCCCGCCAAGGGCCGCGACACCATGGGCGTCATCTTCGCGAAACCGGACAAGAACGACCGCATCATCGAGGTGGCACGTAACAGCGAACGCGGCATTGAGGGAGAGGAATCTCCGGAGGATGACGTAACGTTGGCTGAAGGTGCCGGGCCTGGAGACGGGTCCGCAGAGGCAGAAATAGCAGAGGCAGAGTCGGAAACCGCCACAGCATCCGAGGATGCGGGCAGCGACGAGCTGAACGAAGACAACACCGGAGGTAACGAGTGAGTAATTCCGACTCATTTCCCAAGCCGAGCAGCAATGGTCCCGGCGGGATACGGCAGCCGGCATCCGCTCCCCGAGTGAATGCCCCGGTGCGTCCGCAGCAGAGCCCGGGCACGCCGTCGGGCCTTCCGGGACAGCGCCCCGCTGCCCCCGGGCAGCGTCCAGCGGGCGCGGGCCAGCGGCCCCCGCAGGGACAGCGTCCTGCGGCCCCCGGGCAGCGTCCTGCGACACCGGGCCAGCGGCCTGGCCAGAGCGCTCCCGGCCTGGTCAAACCGGCACCGAAGGCCAAGGTCCGGCGCGCGCGGCTGCTGGTCAGCAAGGTGGACCCCTGGTCCGTGCTGAAGATGGCGTTCCTGCTGTCCGTGGCCCTCGGCATCGTCACGGTGGTCGCCGCCATCGTACTGTGGACGGTTCTGGACCTCACCGGCATCTTTGACCAGGTGGACAGCCTCCTGGGAACGCTGGCCGGCTCCGAGGGTGGTGGCTTTGAACTCAAGAAGGTCGCGTCCTTGGGCCAGGTGGCCTCCTTCGCCACGATTATCGCGGTGGTCAACGTCGTGCTGCTTACGGCACTGTCCATGCTGTCCGCCGTGCTGTACAACATTTCCGCGACCCTCGTCGGTGGCATCGGCGTCACGCTGACAGACGACTAAAAAGCCCGAGATTCCGCGGAAAAACTCCGCTGGAATGCCTCGATTTGAGATCGGGCCGGGATGTGCTGTAAAGTCATGTCTCGGCCCGATGAGGCATCGGGGCGTATAGCTCAGGCGGTTAGAGCGCTTCGCTGATAACGAAGAGGTCCCAGGTTCAAGTCCTGGTACGCCCACGGAACCTGCACAGGTTTCAAGTAGTTGAGGTGAGATTCGAATGAATCTGGCCGGAACGGGGTGCGTGTGAAGAAGTTGCTGGCTATTGCAGCTGCGGTCGCAGGCGTTCTGCTCTACAAGAAGGTGCAGGCATCCGAAGCCCGGAAAACGGTCTGGAGTAAGTCAACCGATACGGTTGAATAGTCCGGATCCCCGGTACGGAAGCTGGTCAGACGGCCTCCGGAACTAGGGTATGATTGACGGGTTGCTTCTTATGGGGGCATGGCGCAATTGGTAGCGCACCTGCTTTGCAAGCAGGGGGTTCGGGGTTCGAGTCCCCGTGCCTCCACCATAGGAAAGTCCCGGCCAGGAATGGCCGGGACTTTTGCTTTAGCGGGATTGCGCAGCCCTGAGCCGCCGCCCTCCGCCCTCAGCCGCCCCCTCCGCCCGCGGCTCTCGGCACTTGGCCGGCCGGACGCACAAGCGGACTCCCGGCCAGCTCAGTCAGCGGCCGCGGCCCACTACTGTGGAAGCGTGAACTTTTTCCTTGCAGCCCTGGGTGTCCTTGGCGTCGCGTCGTCGGGACCGCTCATCGCCGCTACGCTCGGTGCAACCACGGTGAGCGCCCTCGCCATCGCCTTTTGGCGCAACGCGATCGGCGCCGCCGTCATGGCCTCTCCCACGCTGATCAGGGAGCCCGCGCAGTTCGGCCGCATCACAGGCAGGGAATTCCGCTGGTCGCTCATTGCGGCGGTGGCGCTGGCCCTCCACTTCGCCTGCTTCATCACCTCCCTCCAGCTGACCTCGGTGGCTGCTGCCACTGCGCTGGTCTGCCTGCAGTCAGCGTGGATTGCCGTCATACAGCTCGTGCGCGGCGTCAGGCATCGCTGGCAGGTCCTGGTGGGGCTCGGGATAGCCTTCGGCGGCGTCGTGGCCATCACCGGCTTCGACATGGGCGCCTCACCCGAGGCGCTGCTGGGCGACCTGCTGGCGATGGCCGGCGGCCTCCTGGCCGGGATCTACACGCTGGCCGGCGGGAAGGCCCGCCAGAGCATGACCACGGGAACCTACACCGCGCTCTGCTACGGGATGTGCGCGGCGCTGGTGGCGGTGCTGGCGCTCTTCGCCGGCCAGCCGCTGGTGGGGTTCGACGCCGGCGGCTGGCTGGGGATCATCGCGATCACCGTCTGTGCCCAGTTGGTGGGGCACACCGCGTTCAACCATTTGCTGGCCACCATGAGCCCCCTGCTCGTCTCCATGATCATCCTGCTCGAGATCCCCGGGGCGGCCCTGCTTGCGGCGTTCTTCCTGCATGAGACGCTGCCGGCCGGTACGTACGGCGGACTCGCGCTGATCCTGGTGGGGCTCGCCGTCGTCGTGCTGGGCCAGCGGAACGGCAAGGCGGGGCGCGGCAGGCCCCCGGCGGAGCGCCCGCTGGCGGAGCTGGGCACCGACTGATTCCTGCTTGCGGGCGCGGCCTGAAGCTTTCCGAAGCGGGCCGGCTCAGACCGTGGTTGCGGCTACTGCCCGCCGCGGCGGGCGGGCTGGCTGGTGTTCACGGTGTGGATGGCGCGCAGCAACTTGGCCGGGAAGTAGACCGAGAAGAACACCACCATGGGTGCCTTCAGTGCCATTTTCTTCACATTATGGGCCTTGTACGTACGGTCAAAGCGGGTTACGTAATAGCGGTAGTCCCGCGGCGAGTCTTCGAGCCGGCGGGCCGACATGCCGGAGACCATCTGCGGCCAGTACTGGACCTTGAGGTCGTGGTCGGCCAGATGCAGGGACAGATCGATGTCCTCGTGCATCTCGTCCTTCTCATCACGGCAGGTCTCGTCCCGGATGGTCTCCCAGGCAGAACGCCGAAGCGCCATGTTCGAGCCGAACAGGAAGTGATACTGGTGCTTGGCCAGTTTCAGCATCAGCTGGCGCATCTTGTCGTCGGCCTTGAGACCGAAACGGCGCATGGGCATGTCGTAGTAGACCACCGGCCCGGTGGCGGCCTGTGTGGACGGGTCCGCAAACGCCTTCTGCACCTGCTCCACCCAGTCGGGCTCCACCACGGAGTCCGCGTCGATGCGGCCGAGGATTTCACCGGTGGCGTGGTTGAGGCCAAAGTTGCGTGTGGGGATGAGACCCTGGCTCGTGTCCTGGCTCAGCAGGATGATGGGGCTCTCCGGGTACTCCTGCTGCATCTGCAGCACGATAGCGGCCGTGCGGTCCTTGGACATGTTGTCCACCACGATGATCTCGTGGGCGGGCACGGACTGGTACACCGCGGCGATGAGGCACTGCCGGATGACGCTTTCCTCGTTGTATGCCGGTATGACGATGGATACGCCCGGCGGATGCGGAGCGTCTCGCGGGGAGTCCTCTGAAGATCTATCGGGTGACATCACCTCAAATTTAGCACCGATAGTTTTTCGCCCCGGCCGGTTCCGGCAACGTTGCTGTCTATTGCGGCCAGAGTTCGCGACTGGCTCCGCGGTGATATGGCAGGAGGGGCCCCGCCACCAGGCGGGACCCCTCCGGTTACTGCCCTACGGGCGCTTGACTAAGCCTTCTTGTCGGCACCGATCTCAGTGTTGGACGCGATGTTCTGACCTGCGCTCTTCGCGTCGGTGGCAACGGCGTCGGAATCCGCGTCCTCAGCTACGTGCTTTGCCTTGTCGAAGCCTTCAGCTTTGTCCTCCTCCAAGGAGGCCAACTCTTCCAATGAAGTCGACGTGGTTGCTGCCGGAACCGGGGCCGGCGTTTCAGCTGCCGGCGCGGATGCAACCGAAGCCGACGCAGCCTGCGTTGACGGCGCCGGGGTGACGGGTGCCGGAGTTTTCCAGGGATCTTCCACAGGCTTGGAAGCTTTCCAGGCCGCTACGCCGGCGGCCACCGCCGCGGCGATTACACCGACGATCAGGAGCCCGCGCTTCTTGGGCTTCTCCGGTTCTACCAGCGCCTTGCCGGTCACGGCCCTGCTGGCTTCGGAGGCTGCTGACTTCCAGTGGCCACCGGCCGCCTGCGCCTGTTCCTGCAAGGCGTGGATGATGCCGGCGTCGCCGAGCCTCTGGGCCACGGCGTCAACGCGGGCAGGAGTGCCCTCCAGCGTGCGGTGCACCACCTCGGAGGCGGTCCCGATCTGGTCCGAGAGGCGGGGAAGGTATTCCACCACCACGCGGTCGCGGGCTTGGGCAAGGACGGGAGTTGCCTTGTCCAAGGCCTCGTGCAGCCGCGGCGGGGTGCCCTCGACGACGTCGTGGATCTTGGGTGCCAGCTGCGCCAGTCCATCCTGGAGACGGGGTGTCACCGTTGCAACGCCGTCCGCCAGGTTGTGGGCTGCCGATTTGAGCCCTTCCTGGATCTTGGGGGAAGCGGTGTCAATGCCGTGCTGCAGGCGGGGCACAGCCCAATCGACTGCAGCCTCTACCTTGTCTTTTGCGGTCTCTACCGCTGAACTGACCGACAACTCCAGTTCGCGGGCAATACGATCCGATTTCTTCACAACTACCTCCCGATTAATGTGACGGCTCTGTCGCTAGCCTACGTTGATGATTGCCCGGGCTGCTATCGTTCCGGCGGATTCAAGGCCGATTTCACCCAACGCGGAACTGCCCTGCCAGCCCCTTCCGCGTTGACCCGCCGTGGAAGAATGGCCGTATGACTGCCACAGCAACTGCAAAAGCAACCATCCACACAAGCCTCGGCGACATCGTCGTGAACCTCTTCGGCAACCACGCGCCCAAGACCGTTAAGAACTTCATTGGACTGGCCACGGGCGAGCAGCCTTGGACTCACCCGGAAACCGGCGAAGACAAGACGGGTACGCCGCTGTACGACGGCACCATCTTCCACCGCATTATCAAGGACTTCATGATCCAGGCGGGCGATCCCCTGGGCCGCGGCGTCGGCGGACCGGGCTACAAGTTCGACGACGAAATCCACCCGGAGCTGACCTTCAATGCCCCGTACAAGCTGGCCATGGCGAATGCTGGCATCCAGATGGGCAAGGGAACAAACGGTTCGCAGTTCTTCATCACCACCATCCCCACCGACTGGCTGCAGGGCAAGCACAGCATCTTCGGTGAAGTTGCTGATGAGGACTCCAAGAAGGTTGTTGACGCCATCGAGAGCGTCCGCACCGGAATGGGCGATCGTCCGGTTGAGGACGTCAAGATCAACAGCATCGACGTCGAGCAGCTCTAGCCACACCATGAGCTATGGGATACCGGCGGCTGAGCCGTCCGCACAGATACCCGTGTGCCCACGGCACCCGGACCGGCCCTCCTATGTGAGCTGCCAGCGCTGCGGGCGCCCGGCATGCCCCGAGTGCCAGCGGGCGGCCGCCGTCGGATTCCAGTGCGTTGACTGTGTCAACGAATCAAAACGTACGACGCCGGCGGTCAGGACCGTCTACGGTGGCGCCGTTGCGTCCGATAAACCTCTGGTGACGTACGCGATTATCGCGCTGTGCGCCGTGCTGTATGTGCTGCAATGGCTCATACCCGGTGATGAGGTCTACCAGAACCTTGCCTTCGCCACCGTCTATGCCACCCCGGAGTACGGGGTGTTCGAACCCTGGCGCATGCTGACATCGGCCTTTCTCCATTCACAGGGCTTCATCCTGCACATCGCGCTCAACATGTACATGCTGTGGATGTTCGGCCAGGCCTTGGAACCGCTCCTCGGACGCATTCGCTTCCTTGCCGTGTATGTCCTGTCGGCGATCGGCGGCTCTGTCGGTTACCTCCTGCTGACACCGGGCTACGTGCCTGGCCAGCCGCTCACCGGCGTCGTCGGCGCCTCGGGAGCCATCTTCGGGCTGTTCGGCGCCATGCTCGTGGTGCAGCGCCACCGCGGCGGTGACACCAGACAACTCTGGGTGCTCATTGCCATCAACGGAGTCATCGGCTTCGTGGTCCCGCAGATAGCCTGGCAGGCCCACCTAGGCGGTCTAATCACGGGCGGTCTCTGTGCAGCCGCGATCGCCTACGCCCCGCGTGGACCCCGCCGAAACCTCATGCAGGCAGCTGGGCTGGCCCTGGTTGGGGCGCTGCTGATGGCGGCCACCTGGTACCGCGTCATGGCGGGCTGACCGCGGCCGCTCGCTCCACACGCGCATCTCAATCCCCGCCTACTTGCTCCGCAGTCCCGCGTAGACCCCGCTTCGTCTGAGGCGGGGTTTGTGGGTTAAACCCTGTTTTCCACAGGGGTTATCCACACTGTTGGTAACTTACACTGCTGTAGTTCAACCAGTGGAGTCCCAAATTCCGCGCGGACTGGCGGCTCGGCCAGCTCACGTTCCCGCGGGATCCACACATGTGGATAACTAGCTGTGGTGCGGTTGTGGTTAAGTGGACAACTTTGCTCGGGCATTCCTGTCCCGCCGCGCCGGAAGATAACGATCCCGGAAACGACGGGCAGCGAGCCCTGAACCACGGGCCGTGAGCCGTGCGCCCAGACTGCCGGGGAATAACGAGCGGGTAATGCCCGACAGAACTACGGGTGAACCCAAGGTCGCAGGCGACGATTGTCCACATTTTCAACAGGGTTATTCACAGTGTTAATAACTTACAAGCATGTAGTTCAAGGCTGGCATCGGCCTTGGGTGTCTACATCGCGGCGATCCCCCGCGGCTAGCCCACAGGTTATCCCCATCTGTGGATAACTTGTGGGTAGCTGCCTGTTGCTAAGTGGATAACTTCTCCGCGCGTGTAGTCTCGGACTAAGTTCCCGGCCGCGTGGACCCCCGCAGGCCGTGACCCGATATTGCGAGGAGTAGCCCGTGAGTAACCACGTCACAGAACACGTCTTCCTGGACAAGCAACACCCTGCAGCCTGGCGGGCGTTGAACGGCCTGGGGCTGAAGGCCAAGGAAGCTGCCCTGGAGGCGGGTCTAGATCCCAAGGTCATTGAACTACTGAACGTCCGCATCTCGCAGATCAACGGCTGCGCCTATTGCCTGGACATGCACGTGGCTGATGCTCTGACGGGCGGCGAGTCCCTCCAGCGGATCGCTGTACTGTCCGCTTGGCGCGACACGGCACTGTTCGACGGAGTTGAGCGCGCGGCGCTGGCTCTGGCAGAGAGCATCACGAACCTTCCTGAGGCCCGGGAAAGGGCCCTGGAGGACGGCTACGCTCGGGATCACCTGTCCGTCGAGCAGTACTCGGCCGTCAGCTGGTTGGCTATCGCCATGAATGCGTTCAACCGGGTGTCGATCACCAGCCAGCATCCGGTGCGCCGCCAACAGGACTAGTTATTCCCGCGTTATCCACAGACTTTCCACAATTGTTAATAACCCGCCAGCGACCCGGCGGTGGCAGGGAAGGCCTTGGTTCGCCATTGAGGGCGAAGGGGGCCTCGCGGCTTATCCACAGTGTGGATATCTTTACCAACATATGTGGACGGCGCTCTGGTTTGGATTGCAGCCCGGGTTGGGCGGAGCCCGTGTGTGGACGGCGCTCCGTTGTGGATGTGCGCTTGGGTCGGATTGATCGCGGGCCGGACGGCGCCGAAGCCTGGACAGGGCCGCCTCGCGCGCCGGGCGCGGTGGGAGCCACCAGCCGGTACGGCTAGCGCCAGACTCCGGACGTGCCGCGGCGATGGCTGTCCACGAGGTGGGTGTCCACCATGCCGATGGCTTCCATGAGGGCAAACATCGTGGTGGGGCCGACAAAGGCGAAGCCCTTTTTCCTCAGCGCCTTGGACAGCGCGATGGACTCCGGGGACGTCGTCGGCACATCGGCGTAGGTAACAGGCTCAGGAGTGGAGGCTGGCTGAAACTGCCAGATGAAGTCCACCAGCCCGCCCTCGGCACGCAGGGCGATGGTCGCTTGGGCGTTGGTGATGGCGGCGCGGATCTTGAGCCTGTTGCGCACGATCCCCGGATCCTGCAGGAGCCGTTCGACGTCGGCTTCGGTGAACGCAGCAACCGTCTCCGGATGGAAATCGTGGAAGGCAGCACGGAAGGCCGGACGCTTGCGCAGGATGGTGGCCCAGGACAGGCCGGCTTGGAATGCCTCTAGGCTGATGCGCTCGTAGAGACCCTGTTCGTCCCGGACGGGCAGGCCCCACTCGGTGTCGTAGTACTCGCGCATGAGGGGGTCCGACGACGCCCACAGCGGACGCGCCAGGCCATCGTCACCGATGATGATGCCTTCCACTGTTTTGGTGGTGGCGGGTCAGGAACGCCAGCGGGTGGTCATCAGGAAGCCGATGATGGCGATGCCGAAACCGGCCAGGATGTTCCATGATTCCCATGCCTGGACGGGAAGCTGCCCTTCGCTGATGTAGAACGTGATGATCCACAGCAGGCCTATGATCATCAGGCCGAACATGACCGGCTTAAACCAGACGGGATTCGGCTTGTAGGCCTGGGCGGAGACCGGCTCGGCCGCGCGGGCAGTCTTCTTACGTGGCTTTGACTCGGGCACATGTCCTCCTTGGCGGGCTGAATCAAGAGTGTGGACCGGGGCTTGATATCCTGCAAGGAGGAAATCGCCGGCGGTCGGGGCGCTCTTGGTCAAGTCTGAAGTCTTACTAGCAGCCAATTCTAGCTGTAGTTCAGGCCACCCAGGCGCCCGCCGCAACCGCCTTGGAGGAGAACGCGTGGTACTGCAGGAGAAGGTGGCGCCCGCCGCCGCGCCGGCCCCCGGCGTCGTGATCCTGCGCAGAGCAGTCCAGATCGTCGGCGAGCTGCTCATCACGGCCGGCATCGTGCTCCTGCTCTTTGTCGCGTGGCAGCTGTGGTGGACCAATGTGGCGTCGAACGCCAAGCAAAGCGAAGTGATCAAGGACTTCGCGCGGGAACTGGGCGGGCCTGTGACTCCTGCACCGGCCCCCAGCCCGTCAGCGTCTACACCCGGCACCACCGATTACGGGGCGCCAGTGGTCTCCAAGGCGCCCGGGCATGGCGGCACGATCGGCATCATGTATATTCCCCGGTTCGGTGAAAACTACACCCGGCCCATCGTCGAGGGAACCACGGGGGACGTGCTGGACACCCTCGGCCTGGGCCATTACGGCAGCACGTCCATGCCCGGGGCCGTGGGGAATTTCGCCGTGGCCGGCCACCGGCAGACGCACGGTGCCGTGCTGGACAACATCCACACCCTGGTGCCCGGCGACAAGATTTATGTCCAGACACGTGACGGTTACTACGTCTACGTGTACCGCAACAACCGGATCGTGATGCCCTCCGCCGCCGACGTCCTCCTGCCTGTGCCGTCGCAGCCGGGAGTCAAGCCCACGGAAAGCTTCCTCACCATGACCAGCTGCAACCCCCGGTTCGGGTCCCAGGAACGGATCATCGCGTACTCCCTGTTGGACCACTGGCAGCCGACCTCCGCAGGCCCGCCGGCGGAAATCGCGGCCCAGGTGGCGCGTGCCCGGGGGGAAGGCTGACATGTACGGTTGGATTTTCCGCCATCTGCCGGGCCCTCTCTGGCTCCGCATCATCACCTCAGTGGCGCTGATCGCCGGTGCCCTGTTCCTGATGGTCGAGTACCTGTTCCCTTGGATGTCCCAGTTCACCCAATTCACCGACTCAACGATTGGTGCGGCAAGCAACCCATGAGCACAACCAAGATCCTCGTCGTGGACAACTACGACAGCTTCGTTTACACCCTGGTGGGCTACCTCCAGGAACTCGGCGCCGAAACCACGGTGGTCCGTAACGATGACGTGACCCTTGCCGAGGCGACCGAAATGGCGGAAACGCGCGACGGCATACTCATCTCTCCCGGTCCGGGCTCGCCGGCCGAGGCAGGCGTCTGCATCGAGCTGATCAAATGGTGCGGGGAGCGCAGCAAGCCGATGTTCGGCGTCTGCCTCGGGCACCAGGCCCTCGCTGAAGCCTACGGCGGGATCGTGACACACGCGCCGGAGCTCATGCACGGCAAGACATCGCTGGTGCAGCACGACGGTGCCAGCGTTTTCGCCGGGCTGCCCTCCCCCGTCACCGCCACGCGCTACCACTCGCTTGCCGCCGTGCGGGAGTCAATTCCCAACGTCCTCGAAATCACCGCCGAGACCGCTACCGGTGTGGTCATGGGCCTGCAGCACCGGACCGCCCCGCTGTGCGGCGTCCAGTTCCACCCGGAATCGGTCCTTACCGAGGGCGGCTACCAGATGCTGGGCAACTGGCTCGAATCGCTCGGCATGAAGGGCGCGGCCGAACGCGCGGCCAAGCTCAGCCCCCTCATCCAGCACTAGGGCTGGCCGGACGGCCTGGCCGGCGGCCTGCCCGCGAGCCTGGCCGCCTGCACAGGCGCCATCTGGCAGCCGGTCAGCTCTTGGTCGGCGACGGGCTGGGCGTGGCTGACGGGCTGGGCGTGGGCTTCGGTGCGGGAGCCTTCGAAACCGTCACGGTGATGGATTTCCCCTGTTCCACGAGGGTATTGAGCGGATCGCTCTGGCCGGTCACCTTGCCGGGAACAACCTGGGAGTTCTCCACCTCACTGATCACAGCGCTCAGGCCGATCGCCTTGAGGGCAGCTTCCGCTTCGTCCCTCGTCATGCCCCGCAGTTCGGGCATCGCCACCTTGCCCGTGGAAACCACAATCTCCACCGTGCTTCCGACTGCCACCTGCTGGCCCGGCGCCGGCTTGGTGGTGATCACGAGGCCTCCCGGCACCGTTGCGCTGTTGGCCATGGTGGTGGACGGCGCTCCCACAAGTCCTGCCTGCCGCAGGATGTCGCGGGCGGCGGCCTCCGTCCGGCCAGGCAGCGTGTCCGGTATTTTGACGGCACTCGGACCCGCCGAGATATTCAGGACCACTTCAGAATCCGGTTCCAGCGTTGATCCCGCCGGCGGCGCTGTGCCGATCGCCGTGCCCTTTGCGATGGTGTCGTGCTGGACCCGCTTGATCTGCGGCCTCAATCTCGCGTCGTACAACAATTGCAGTGCTTCAGTTTCGGTCCGGGCCTCCACCGAGGGGATGGCCACCGTCACCGGCTGCGCCGGCGGCTGGTTCATCATGTTGTACAGCCACAGGCCGCCGCCAGCCAGGACCAGGAGGGTGAAAATCACAAAGGTGGCCATCCAGGCGCGACGGCGGGACTTCTGCACCCCGGTGCGCTCCCGTTCTCGGGGGAGGCCAAGGGGCAGGTCCTCCTGCTCCGCCGTCTCATAGACGGAAGCAGCCTGCGCCGGCAGCACGGCGTCGTCTCCGGTGCCGTGGGGCGGACGGAGCCGCCCGCCGGGAGCGTCATCAAGGAAGCTGGCACCGGTCACGGAAAAAGCTGCGGTAGGCGGTGTCCCGTGGGGCTCCGGGATGTGGTCATTGGGGTCTGTCGGCGCCTCACTTGCTGACAAGGCGGGCACGGCAATGCCGTTCTTCGCGGCCCGGAGCGCGCGCCGGAAAGCTGCAGCATCCTGGAAACGGTCCGCGCGGTTTTTCTGCAACGCCTTCGCCAGGACGCTGTCCAGGGCCGCGGAAACTTCGGGATTATGGCTGCTGGCCGGTTCCGGGATCTCGCGGACATGCTGATAGGCCACCGAGACGGGACTCTCACCAATGAACGGCGGCCGGCCGGTCAGCGTTTCGTACAGCAGGCAGGCCGCCGAGTACAGGTCGCTGCGCGCGTCCACGGTTTCACCGCGGGCCTGTTCCGGGGAGAGGTACTGTGCCGTGCCCACCACTGCCTGCGTCTGGGTCATGGTGGCGGAGGAGTCCGCCATTGCCCGTGCAATGCCAAAGTCCATGACCTTGACCGTGTCCGAGTTCTCGCAGAACATCACGTTGGCCGGCTTGATATCCCGGTGCACGATTCCGGCCTTGTGGCTGTACTCCAGCGCTGACAGAACGCCCAGGGTGTAGTCGACGGCCTGGTCAATGGTGATGTCCTTTGACCTGATGAGGTCACGGAGGGTCTTGCCGGATACGTATTCCATCACGATGTAGGGAACGCGTACCTGGTCATGGGCATCGCCGGGCACCGCATGGTCGCCGGTGTCGTAGATGGCGACGATGGAGGGGTGGTTCAGGGCAGCGACGGCCTGCGCCTCACGCTTGAACCGGGCCTGGAACTGCGGGTCCCGGGCAAGGTCGGGACGCAGCAGTTTGATGGCAACGGTCCGTCCCAGGCGTGTATCGACGCCACGGTGGACGTCGGCCATGCCTCCGCGGCCTATGAGCTCCCCGAGCTCATAGCGCCCGTTGAGGACACGCTGTGTCGTCACAGGGATGCTGTCCTCCCGGTGCGACGGAGTTCTTGGCGGCGTGGTCACGGCTTACCTTTGGGTTGGAACGGTGCTGGGCGTGGTCCCTGGCGGGGAAACCAGGGGGGCGGTGGCGAGGTGGTAAGTCACCACAGAACCGGACTCGACCTTGCGGCCGGCGTCGGGCTCGGACCTGACGAAGGTGCCCGCTTCCTGACCCGGGTCTCCGTCCTCGTCAGCGCCCTTGGCCCAGCGGAGCCCGGCCTTTTCGATGGCGGCCTGCACCTCGGCTTCGCTGCTGCCCACGCTGATGTCCGGAACGGTGACCGACTCAGGTCCCTTGGAGTAAGTCACCGTGATGGTCTCCCCGGCCTGGACCGGTCCGGCGGGGTTGATGTCGGTGACAGTGCCGGGGGCCGCGGGATTGAATACTTCCTTGCCGTCCACCTGGAGGCCGAGGGCGATGAGGTCTGCGCGGACCTGGGTGTACGGCCGGCCAAGGTAGCCATCGGGAATCAGGTTGATGGCCTCCGGAGTGATTTCCGTAGGAGTCGGCGTGGGGGTGGGCGTGGGACTTTCCGACGTCGGCGTTGGCGTCGGGCTGGCACTGGTGGTCACGGTGCGGCTTGGCGAGCTAGACGTGGTGCCCGCGGGGGTCTGCGGGAAAAGGATGCCCGCCTGCGTCAGCAGGATGCCCACGAGGGCAAACAGGACTAGGAGGATCAGCGCGATCAGCGGCCAGGTCCAGGGGCTGCGCCCCCGCCGCTGCGGCTCATCCGCCGGTTCCTCGTCGTATTGTTCCTCTTCCTGGACCCAACTGCGTTCGGCGGCCAGGGCGTCGGCCCGCGAGAGCGTGTTGCCGGCACGCGTTGCCGCGTCCCCGCCCGCTCCTGCTCCGGCTGCCCCGGCAGCGCTTCCTGCGGCAGCACCGGCAGCCGCGGCGCCCAGCACCGGCAGTGCGGAAGTCGCCGTCGTTGAGCTTTTCTCTGTGCCGATGACGCCGGTAGGTGCCGTCTGCGTCTTGACCGGGGCTGTGATGGCCCCGGTGGCGCCCTCGAAAAGCAGCATGCCGGGAACGGCGGCGTGGGCCGCGGAGATATCGCCGTTGCGGATTGCCTCTGCGGCCTCGGACAGTTTGATGGCGTTGGCCGGGCGGTTCTTCGGGTCCTTGGCCAGCATGGACATCAGGAGGGCCCGGACCGGCTTCGGCAGGGTCTCCGGCAGCGGCGGCGGGGCGTCGTTCACCTGAGCCAGCGCAATGGCGATCTGGGATTCACCGGAGAACGGCCGGTGACCCGAAAGGCACTCGTAGCCGATCACGCCGAGTGAATAGATGTCCGAAGCGCCGGTGGCCGTCTGCCCCGTTGCCTGTTCGGGCGCCAGATACTGGGCCGTTCCCATCACCTGGCCCGTCTGCGTCAGCGGAACCTGGTCGGCCAGGCGCGCGATGCCGAAGTCGGTGACCTTGACCCGCCCTTCCGGGGTGATGAGCAGGTTACCCGGCTTAATGTCGCGGTGCACCAGCCCTTGGGCGTGGGCCACCGACAGCGCGCGGGCCGTCTGGGCGATCATGGACAGCGTGCGGTCGGGCGAGAGGACCTGTTCGTGTTCGATGATGCTGCTCAGCGGCTGGCCGGGGACCAGCTCCATAACCAGGTAGGCCGATCCCTCCTCCTCGCCGTAGTCGAACACATTGGCAATGCCGACGTGGTTGAGCAGGGCGGTGTGGCGGGCCTCGGCACGGAAACGCTGGAGGAATCCGGGATCGCCCGTGTACTCCTCTTTGAGCACCTTGATCGCCACGATCCGGCCGAGGATGAGGTCCTTGGCCTTCCAGACTTCGCCCATGCCGCCGATCGCAATACGCGTGGTCAACTGGAATCTGCCGCCGAGGGTGATTCCTGATGTAGGCCTCACTTATTCAACACCGCCTCAAAAATCTTCTTTGCGTTCGGACTGGTTAGCTGTGCGCCGGTGGTGATGTCCACGCCTTGCATGACGATGGTGACAGACACCTGCGGGTCGTTGGCCGGGGCGAACCCGGTAAACCAAGAGTTGTTCAAGCCGTCGGTTCCGAGTTCCGCGGTGCCGGTCTTTCCGGCGACCTGAACACCCGGGACAGCGGCGCCGGCACCGATGCCATCGCTCACCACACTGGTCATCCATTCGGTGATCTGGCCGGCGATTTCCGGCGTGGTGGACGTCCTCAGTGCCGAGGGATTGGGTTCGTCGAGCACGCGCAGATCCGGGGACCGTACGGCCTTGATCAGGTTGGGAGCCATCTGCACTCCGCCGTTGGCGATGGCCGACGTCATCAACGCGACCTGCAACGGTGTGGCCCGGACGTCCCGCTGCCCGATGGAGGACTGGGCCAGTCCGGCATCGTCCAGGTTCCGGGGGAACGTGCTCTTTTGGTAGTCGAGCTTGAGCTGGTCGCCGAGTTCCTGGCCCCAGCCGAACTTGGCTGCCTGTTCGACGATGGCGCTCTCCCCGAGGTCGAGGGCGATCCTGGCAAAAGGCGTGTTGCAGGACTGCTGGAGCGCAAAGGCGAAGGTGGCGGTATTCCGCGTGTAGCAGTTGCCGCCGGCGTAGTTCGGCAGTTTGTACTGAATGCCGGGGAAGGACATCTCCGCCGGATTGGGCAACTGGCTGTCCGCGTTGTACTTCCCTGAGCCCAGTGCTGCCGCGGTGTCCACGAGCTTGAAGACCGAGCCCGGGGCCAGGAGTGCGCCCGTGGGGCCGCTGACGGACTGGTTCAGGTTGATCCCGGGAACCTTGATGATCTCGTTGTACGCAGCCTGTTCTTTGGTTGCGTCCTGCGTGGCGATCAGGTTGGGGTTGTAGGACGGCTTGCTGACCATGGCGAGGATGTCGCCGGTCTTGGGATCCGTGACCACGATCGAACCGCGCTGGCCGTCCGGAATGAGGTCGTACGCCAGCTTCTGGATCTTGGGGTCGATGGTCAGCTCCACGGAGGCGCCCTTGGGCTGGTTACCCAGGAAGAGCTGCCCGATGCGGTCCAGGAACTGCTGGTCCGAACTGCCCGCGAGCTGCGCGTCCATGGCGCGTTCGAGCCCGGTCACGCCGTAGTTCTTGGAGAAGTAGCCGGTGATGCCGGCGTACAGCTCGGGCTGGGTGTAGGTGCGCTGGAATTTGCACGTCTCGTTGCCCGGCACGGACTCCGCAATAGGAGAGCCAGCAACGAGGATAGCCCCGCGGTCATTGCAGTAGTTCTGCAGGATGGCGCGCTTGTTCCAGGCGTTAGCCTTGAGTTCGTCGGCGCCAACCACCTGAACGTAGCTCAGGGCACCGAAGATCAGTGCGAACATCGCGATCGCGGCAATCCACGAATGTCGAATGGCCTGGTTCACAGTTGTTTCACCGCCTCGGTGGGAGCGTCTGGAAGGGTTTGGGTGCTGTTCCTGCCCGGTCGTCCGCCGGCAGCGGAGGCAGGCCCGAATTTCTTCGCCTCAGGAGCACTGCCCGGCTGCAGGGGCGTCGTGTCCACCGGTCCGCGGGCCGTGTGGGAGATCATCAGCAGAAGGCCCACGATGATCCAGTTCGCCAGCAGGGATGATCCTCCGGCCGCGAGGAAGGGTGTGGTGAGGCCTGTCAGTGGGATGAGCCGGGTCACGCCGCCGATGACCACAAAGCACTGCAGTGCCACCGCGAAGGAGAGGCCGCAGGCCAGGAGCTTGCCGAAGGCGTCGCGGGTGCCGAGCGCCGCCCGGAAGCCACGGGTGAACAGCAACAGGTACATGAGGACAATGGCGAAGAGCCCGATCAGGCCAAGTTCTTCACCGAAGGACGCGATAATCATGTCGCTGTTGGCAAACGGCACGAGGTTCGGACGGCCCTGGCCGAGGCCGGTGCCCACCAGTCCGCCGCTGGCCATGCCGAACAGCCCTTCGACGATCTGGCCGCTGCCGCCGGGAGACCGGCCGAAGACTTCTTCCGTAAACGCATTGAGCCAGCCGTCGATGCGGAGTGCGACGTGCGAAAAGACCTTGGAGGCCACAAAGCCGCCGCCGAGGATCAGTGCCAGGCCAATGACCACCCAGCTGATCCGGCTCGTGGCAACGTAGATCATCACGATGAACAGGCCGAAAAAGAGCACGGAGGAGCCGAGGTCGCGCTGGAAGATGAGGACGCCGATGCTGACCAGCCATGCAGTGATCATGGGGCCCATGTCCTTGAACCGCGGGAACTGGAGCGGACCGATCTTGCGGCCCGCCAGCATGATGAGATCGCGGTTGGACGATAGATATCCGGCGAAGAATATTGCCAGCGTGATCTTGGCGACCTCCCCGGGCTGGAAGGTCATGGGGCCGAGCCTGATCCAGACGCGGGCACCCAGGATTTCGCCGGCAGAGATGCCCGGCACCAGGGGCAGGATCAACAGCAGCGCACTGACGGCCAGGGATATGTAGGTGAAGCGGCGCAGGACGCGGTGGTCCTTGAGGAACCAGATCACCGCAATGGCAACCGCCATGGCGATCAGCGTCCAGCGGAGTTGGTTGTTGCCGGTGTCTTCTCCGGGAGCGTCCAGACGGTGGATCATAGCCAGGCCAAGGCCGTTGAGGGCCACCACGATGGGAAGCATCACCGGATCGGCATATTTCGCCCGGAGGCGGAGAACTACGTGGAAGACGAGGGCAGCCAATGCCAACAGGCTGGATTGGAACCAGAAGTCGGTATCCAGTGCGGTTTGCTCGTCGACGCTGATCAGCGCGTTGGCGCCGATGCTGACGCACAGGGCCAGCAGGAGCAGCAGAAGCTCGACGTTGCGCCGGGGTTTGGGCATGGTATCGGCGTTGGTCATTGGCCCGCCTCACAGGTCGCGGTTGGGGTGGGTACGGCCGACGCTCCGCGGGTTGCCGTTGGCGACGTCGTCGGCCTCGGGCTGGTGGTCGCCGTGGGTCTTGGGGTTGCCGCAGGTGCCGTGCCCGTGGCTCGCGGCGATGCGGAAGGGGTGGGGGACGGAGTGATGCATTCGTCCGAGGGGGCGGTGGTGCCCGTACGTTCCAGGTTTTTGACGATGCGCTGGGCATCGTAGAGATCGCGCGCGGGCACTGTCTGGCGGACGCGCTGCTGGGAGAACTGGGGCAGCGTATCCATCCGGATGTCCGTGACCGCCTCCAGGGTGGACAGCTGGATGGGGCCGAGGCGCTGGGATACGCCGTTGAAGATGGCCACCCGCTGGTCGAATTCGCCGATGTAGTAGCGGGTCTGCGTCCAGGCGTACCCCAGCCACAGGCCTATGGCCAGGACAACAAGCGCCGCGGCGGCGATTCCCATGGTGATCCAGTGGCGCGGACGCCTCTCGGGCCCTAGCTCTTCGGCGCCTTCGCGGTCCTGGTCGGATTTGTGGGTGAGGACTGTTGCTGCCCGGCGCGCCACCGTGCGGCCTGCGATGGTGGGAATGGAACCCGTTGCGGCTGCCGTTACGGCTGCACCGACGAGGAGGTGCGGCCGGGAAGACAGCTCCTGGCGCAGCACTTCAGCTGTGAGGTGTTCGCCCAGATGGGGATCGGTGCTGGTGCCGGGTTCCTTGGCCGCAGCAGATTCGGAATCGTCGGCGGCTGCCGCGTCCGTTTCTTTGCCCTCAGCATCCGTTGTGGCCGCGTGCGTGGTGTCGGCAGCCGATGCCGCGGCTGGGACGGGCTTCGCGGGCCGGTCGGCCGGTTTCCCGGAATCAGCCGATGCTGCCGCGGGGGCCGGGGGCGTTGCCCCGGGCTCCCCGGCGAGAGGAACGACGTCGACGGCGGCTGTTCTGACGTCGTCGGCCGTTTCCTCGACAATTTCCGCCATGACGACGGTGACGTTGTCCGGAGCGCCGGCTTCGAGGGTGAGGTCCACGAGGGTTTCCACGCACTCGCGGAGGTCCTTGGTTTCCCGGACTGTCCGCTCCACGACATGGCCCGCAACGTAGTTCAGTCCGTCGGAGCACAGCAGCCAGCGTTCGCCGGGCTGCACGTCCAGGGTGGCGAGGTCCAGTTCAGGGCTCGCGTCAACATCCCCGAGGACGCGCATGAGGACGTTCTTGTGCGGGTGGGTTTCGGCTTCTTCGGGGCGCAGGCGGCCTTCGTCGATCAGCCGCTGGACAAACGTGTGGTCCACGCTGATCTGTTCAAATTCGCCGTCGCGCAGGCGGTAGGCGCGGGAGTCGCCGATGTGGGCGAAGTGAAGCTTGCCTTCGGCCAGCAGCAGGGCCGTTACCGTCGTGCCCATCCCGGCAAGCTTGGGATTGATGTGGACCAGTTCGGAGAGCAGGGAATTGGCGGTCTGGATTTCGTCGGCCAGGACGGTGCCGGCGTCGCCGTCGTATTCGTCCGTGTCCAGGTGGATCATGTCCAGAACCGTGGCGGCCGAGGCAACATCGCCGCCGGCGTGCCCGCCCATGCCATCGGCCACGACGGCCAGATGCTTGCCTACGTATGCGGAATCGTCATTCTTGGCACGGATGCGGCCGACGTCCGACCGGGCGGCGTAACGCAAGATGAGCGGCCGCTTCGAGGCTGGTGCCTTCTCCGCGGGAATGTCCGGAGCGGCCATGGCTATGGCCTCAATTCGATGACCGTCTTGCCGATTCTCACGGGTACACCAAGGTCCACGGGAAGGGCCCGGGTGAGCTGCTGGTCGGCCAGGTACGTGCCGTTGGTGGAGCCGAGGTCCTCAATGAACCACCGGCTTCCTTGCGGGAAGAGCCGTGCATGCCTGCCGGAGGCATAGTCGTCCTCAAGCACGAGGGTGGCCTCCTGGGCACGGCCCAGCAGGATGGGGCTCGCAGCCAGCGGAACGGTGGTCCCCTTGAGCGGGCCTTCGGTCACCACCAGTTGCCGCGCCTGTTGCTTAACGGGGGCGGGGGGCGGCTCGGCGAGTTCGGGGTTCTTGCGGACTTGCCGTGCCGTGGGCGCACCCGTGGCGGCCTTGCGGCCGATCATGAGGTCGCGGCGCATAGCGGAGACGATGCTGAAGATGAGAACCCAGAGAAGCAGAAGGAAGCCGAAGCGCAGGGCGGTAATGGTCAGTTCGCTCATGGGCGGCCGCCAGTGTTGGCGGGCAGGAGGCGGAAGATGATTTTGGTCCGTCCCATCGTGATGGTGGAGCCGTCAGTAAGCTCCATGCTGCCGGCCACTTTGTGTCCGTTGACGTAGCTGCCGTTAGTGGAACCCAGATCCACGGCCGTGGTGGTGCCGCCGGCGGTCTGGATTTCCAGGTGGCGGCGCGAAACTCCGGTGTCGTCCACCAAAATGTCAGCTTCTGATGAACGGCCCAGGACGATTGAAGGTGCATTGAGTGAATACCGCTGGCCGTCGATGTCCAGGACCGGCTGCAGGCGGACCGGCTGGCGGCTGGGCGCTGCAGGTACATTGGTGCGCGGCGCGGCCGGCGCGGGGGCGGAGGATTTTTCGGTCTTCGAGGTGATCTCGAAGTCTCCGGCACGGTGTGCCTCATCCCGCCGGAAGGAAATCCGGACAGGGCCCTGCAGTGTGTAGCCCTGGCTGCGGACATGGTTGATCACCACATCACAGAGTTCCTCGGCCAGCGGCGTGCCCCACTCCTGGGCCCGTTGGAAGTCGTCGTCGCTGAGCATCACGTCAAAGACATTGGGGGCAAGGGTGCGTCCGGCGGCAACGGTGATGGCCTTGTGGTCCACTTCGCGGCGCAGGCGGCTGGCAATTTCCACAGGCTCAACCTGGGCCTTGGAACCGGTGGAGAAGACGCCGCGGACGGCCTTTTCGATGCCACGCTCGACTTTGTCCAGCAAACCCATGGTCCCTCTCCTTTCCTTGCAGCTGCAGGGCAGCACATCTCGTGGAACTCAACTGGCAACGCAGGTCACAACAGAACAGCGGGCCCGCAGGAAGCGGACGCCTATACATTTGATACTACTTGCCACGCCTGCGAATGACCTTAATCCACAACGCGCCGGACGCTCGATTCGTTCACACCGGAAGCCCGGGTGTTGGCGGGATCACACGTCATTGGACGCAGTCCCGCCGGTGCGAAGAGGGCGAAGGGGCCTATGGCAATGACTGGTGACGGGGCCGCTGCCGCGCCCCGGAAAGGCCCGATTGGCATTTTGCCCGGATTGTCCGTTATGCTTGATCTCGCTGCTTTTACGAGGTTGAAACTCCGGATTCCGGGGCTAAAACCAAGTGGAGGAAGTTGCGCGCGAGTGGCGGAACGGCAGACGCGCTGGCTTCAGGTGCCAGTGTCCGAAAGGGCGTGGGGGTTCAAATCCCCCCTCGCGCACGCATCAGAAACACCCCGGACTTTGGACCGGGGTGTTTCTTTTTGCCCTGCCGCTTGGGAGCACGGGCTCCCAGGAAGCCGTGCGGCCCGGAAACCCTGCCTCTCGGAGCCCTGCTGCTCGTAAGCCCGCCCGCTCGGCGGCGGCTCAAACGCCGCCCAAGCTCGGATGGGAGGGGCAGATCAGGAGACCGGCGTGACCAGGGTTCCGTCGGCCGCGAACTGCGCGAGATTCGCGAGCGTGAGTTCGGCCATGGCGGCCCGCGTCTCGTGTGTTCCGCTTCCCAGATGAGGCAGCAGGACCACGTTGTCCATTGCCAGCAGGTCCTGGGGGACCTTCGGCTCATCAGCGTAGACATCCAGGCCGGCGCCGGCCAGCTTACCGGCGAGCAGGGCCGCCACCAGAGCCTGTTCGTCCACGACTGAGCCCCTGGCGATATTGATGAGGTAACCGTCAGGGCCGATCGCCTCGATGACGTCACTGTCAACCACATGCACGGACTCCGGCCCGCCGGCTGCTGCCACGATGAGCACATCCGAATTCCGGGCGAGTTCCACCGGGGACGACGCATATGCATACGGAACGCCGGCAGCCTCGTTCCGATTGTGATAGCTGATGGTGCAGTCGAAGCCTTCGAGCCTGCGCGCGATCACCTTTCCGATCCTCCCCAGCCCGAGAATTCCCACGCGCTTTCCGCTCGCCTTGGTGGCGAGGGGAAAGTTGCCTTTACGCGTCCAGTCAGCCCTGCGGACGTAGCGGTCTGCGGCGCTGGTGCGCCGCAGCACGTCCACGTACAGGGCCACGGCGGTGTCCGCCACGCAGTCGTTGAGGACATCCGGCGTGTTGCTGACCGAAATTCCCCGTTCTGCTGCCTGCCTGGTATCGGTTGTGTCGTAGCCAACCCCGAAGTTCACCACAGCTCGGAGATTAGGGAGGGCGCGCATCAATTCAGATCCCACGCCAAAGCGCCCCGACGTGACGGCGACGTCAAACGTGCTGCCGTGGCGTTCCAGGAACTCCGCCTGGTCAGCCGCGGAATCGGGGAGCCTGACGGCCCCGTACTCGTCGACCACCGCATCTTGGACGGTTTGCATTAGTGGGCCTACCTGCAGGACAGCGACGTTGTTGTTCATACCCTGCACAGTAGGTTCGGTGATCCATACGAGTCCAACAGGCAATATGCATCGATCGATCCAAGATGTGTATTGGTCCGCCTAATTTCGCGGATTCGCGGGGCCAGCGGGGATGCGTGGCGTCCGTCACATCCATCCGGTGCGCGGCAAAGGGCCCGACGCGGTGGTGGGCCGGCCCTCCGTCCCCTTGTGGTGTTTTTGAAAGCTCCACTAGCTTGAGTCCAGCGCGGCTCCCAGCTCCCTGTCCACATCATCGGCATAGCTGCAGCCTGCCGCGCTCCACTAATCCGGAGGATCCAATGACGTCTTCTTCAACACCCCTATTCCCCGCATCGGCGGTCAAATGGCCGGCCCTTGCGGCCGGAGCACTTCTTGCGCTGAGCGGCTGCGCCGTTTCCAACTCTGAGGCTGCACCTGCATCCGGAAGCGCACTGCGCGTGGTCCTTGGCCAGGAACCGCCGACGCTGGAGGCCTGCGAATCAAACCTCACGTCCACCGGTGTAGTGGTGCGCTCAAACGTCACTGAGCCGCTGGTAGAGCGAAATCCCCAAACCGGCGAACTTGAACCGCTGCTGGCAACGGAGTGGAAAGCAACGTCAGACACGGAATGGACGTTCAAGCTGCGCGAAGGCGTGAAATTCCAGGACGGCACACCGTTCAATGCGGAAGCTGCGGCGTTCACCATCGACAGGGCCGTCAACTCCAAGCTCGGCTGCAACGTGGAAGGCTACGTGTTCGGCGATGCCGACCTGAAAGTGAAGGCCGTCGATGCCACGACCCTCACCGTCACGACGCCGGAGCCGGACCCCATTCTTCCGCTGCGTCTTTCCTTCCTGGAAGTGGTGCCGACATCCACGAGCACCACCGCGAAGGTCCGCGAACCGATCGGCACCGGGCCGTACAAAATCGAGAAGTGGGACGCCGGCCAGAAAATCACGCTGAGCAGCTGGGACGGCTACTGGGGCGATAAGCCTGCCTATGCCAAGGCCGAGTACCAATGGCGCTCCGAGAGCTCCGTGCGGGCGGCCATGGTTACCAGCGGCGAGGCCGATGTGGCCATGGGCCTCAGCCCCGACGACAGCGTGGGGGAACTCGGCGTTGACTACCCCAATAATGAGACGGTTGCCCTTCGGCTGGATGCCACCAAAGCGCCGCTGAACGACATCCGCATCCGCCAGGCAGTGAACTACGCCATCGACAAAGAGGGAATCGTGAGCTCCCTCTACCAGGGCAAGCACAAGGTGGCGGCCCAGCTGGTCCCCGAAGGCATTGTGGGACACAACTCCGCGCTGAAGGGTTGGGCCTTCGACCTGGACAAGGCCAAGGCACTCGTGGCCGAGGCCAAGGCCGCCGGCGTGGACACGTCTGCGCAGATCTCCCTCGTGGTCCGAAGCGCACAGTTTCCCAAAATCACTGAACTCGCGCAGGTCCTCCAGGAGCAGCTGAGCCAGGCCGGACTGAATGTGAAGCTGAAAATGCTGGAAACGAGCCAGCACCTGACGTACCAGGTCCGCCCGTTCGCTGCCGATGAGGGCGCGGTAGCCCTGATGACCCAGCACGGCAACCAGGCGGGCGACGCGGCCTTCACCGTTGACCAGTACATGCTGTCCACCGGAGCGCAGAGCTACTTCGGCACCCCGGAGTTTGATGCCTTGATCAAGAAGGGGGATGCGGCGTCGGGTGATGAGCGGAAGAAGGCCTTCGAGGACATCTTCGCCTACCAGAACGACAAAGTCGTCCAGTTTGCCCACATCTCGCACCAGACCGGCATCATCGGCAAGTCCAAGTCCGTGAACTACACGCCGAACTCCTCCAGCGGCGATGAGCTGCGTGTTTCGGAAATGACCCCGGCAAGCTAGCCCCGGTCTCCAGGAAAAGAAGGACAGCCATGCTGATCTACTTGAGAAAGCGGATAGCCTCCAGTGCGCTGCCGTTGGTGGTGGTCATCGTAGGTGTTTTCGCACTAGCGCGAATGACCGGAAATCCGGCGGGCCTGTATCTGCCCCTGAACGCAACACAGCAGATGCGCGATGACTTCACCGCACGCAATGGCCTCGACCAACCCCTGCTGGTGCAGATGGCGGACTATTTCGGCGGGGTGCTGAGGCTCGACTTTGGCCAGTCCCTCCGGACCGGCCAGGACGCGGCCGCCATGGCACTGCGCGCCTTTCCCGCCACCTTGCAGCTGGCCGCCACCACCATGGTGCTGGCCGTCCTGCTGGCACTGGTGGTGGGATGCTGGGCCGCGCTGAAGCCGAACGGCGTGGCCGACCGCATCTCCAGTTTCGTCTCCATGGCTGCGGCTTCGATTCCTGATTTCTGGCTCGCCATCGTGGGCATCTGGGTTTTCGCGATAACCCTGGGCTGGCTCCCGACATCCGGTGTATCGGGGGCCGGCGCCTGGGTCCTGCCCATCGCAACCCTGCTGCTGCGGCCTTTTGGCGTCCTGGTCCAGATCGTCCGGGGATCCATGGTTTCCGCATTGTCTGAGCCCTACATCAAGCTGGCGCGCAGCCGCGGTGCCGGCGAACTGCGGGTAGTCACGCATCACGCACTGCGCAACGCCGCCGCACCGGCGCTGACGGTGGCAGGCGACCTGACGGTGGGCCTGGTCAACGGAGCGGTGGTGGTGGAAACCATCTTCGGCTGGCCGGGGATCGGCAAGCTCATGATCGATTCCATCCTGCAGCGCGACTTCGCCGTGCTGCAGGCGGCAGTGCTGCTCACCGCCGTCGCGATCTTTGCGTTGAACATCCTGATTGACATGGGCTACGCGCTGCTGGACGCACGCGTCCGGCCCGTCACGGCAAGGGCTTAGGAGTAGGCATGAAGAGTTCATTCACAGAGCCCGCAGTACAGGAGCGGCCGCCGGCGGACGCGCGGCCGCAACCAAAGAAAGAGAAGGGAAAGCAGGACGGGAACCTCAGCCTTTTCCGGCTCCTCCTGAAGGACCGCTTTGCCGCGGCATCCGCGCTGGTCCTGATCATCATTGGCCTGACCGCCATCATTGGTCCCTCCCTCATGGGTGACCTGGCAACCAAACAGAATCTTCTCTTCGCCAACAAGGCTCCCTTTTCCCTGGCCAATGGCTGGGAGTACTTCCTGGGAAGCGACTCGTTGGGGCGAAGCATGCTCGCGCGGCTGGTCGTGGCCAGCCGCACCACGTTCTCCGTCGCGTTGCCTGCAGTGGCCGCGGCCCTCGTGATCGGTTCCCTGTGGGGCGTCTGGGCCGGCTACCACCGCGGCTGGCGTGAAAACGTGTCGATGCGGATCGCGGACGTCATCATGAGCTTCCCGTCGCTGCTGCTCGCCGTCGTCGTTCTTTACGTGTTCAGCCCCAGTGCCGGAAACATCGTGCTGATCCTGGCCCTTACCCGTATTCCTATCTATCTCCGTACGGCGCGGGCCGAATCGGCCGAGCTGCAAAGCAGGACGTTCGTGGATGCGGCCCGGACGTTTGGCGCAAAGCCCAACGCCATCATCGGCCGCCACGTCATCCCGGTGGTCCTGCCGACCCTTCTCACGCTCGCCACGCTCGAATTCTGCTACGTCATGCTGGCCGAATCGTCCCTCAGCTTCCTCGGCATCGGGATCCAGCCGCCGGACGTCAGCTGGGGTCTCATGGTTTCGCAGGGCAGGCAGTATCTGCAGACCGCATGGTGGCTTTCCATCTTTCCTGGCGTCGCGATTGTGGTCACCACCATCGCCGCCAACGTCCTGGCCGCGTGGCTGCGGATCGCCACCGATCCGGCCCAGCGCTGGCGCCTGGCACTTCCCCGCAAGCGGCTGATTGTCCGCATTCCCGTCAAGGAGGCAAAGCCGTGAAGACTGCTGCCCAAACCGTGCTCACCGGACAGTCCCGGGCACGTGATGTTGTCCTTAGTGTCCGGGACCTGGCTGTGGACATCCGGACGCACCGGGGAACCGTCCGGGCTGTCAATGGCGTGGGCTTTGAGGCCCGTGCGGGCGAGACCCTGGCACTGCTCGGGGAATCCGGTTGCGGAAAGTCCATGACGGCCAAGGCCCTCGCCGGCATCATGGACCCCGTCTGCGATCTTGCCGGCGGAGAGATCGTGCTCAACGGAACAGACCTGGCAGCCCTGACGCCCAAGGAACGGCTCAAGTTCGCCGGGCCCGAACTGGGGATCGTCTTCCAGGACGCCCTGACTGCCCTCAACCCGGTCTATCCGGTCGGCACACAACTCGGCGAGGCTTTTCGGATCCACCGGGGACTCAGCGCCAAGGAAGCCAAAGCCGAGGCGATCGAGTTGATGAAGCGGGTGGGGATTCCCGAACCCGAGTCCCGGGTCAATTCGTATCCCCACCAGTTCTCCGGCGGCATGCGCCAGCGCATACTGATCGCCATGGCAGTGGCGCTGAATCCGCGCCTGCTCATAGCGGACGAACCCACCACGGCCCTGGACGTCACCGTCCAGGCGCAGATCATGCAGCTCCTGCGGAAGCTGCGCGAGGAGGGGCAGATGGCCGTGGTGCTGATCACGCACGACCTCGCGGTTGTTGCCGAGGAAGCCGACACAGTGGCCGTGATGTACGCCGGAAACGTGGTGGAGAGCGGACCGGTTTCCGAGGTCTTCAACGATCCGCGGCATCCGTACACGAAGGGGCTGCTCGAGTCCGTTCCCGTCCACGTGGAGCGCGGCGCCCACCTGAAGTCAATCGCCGGAAGCCCGCCCGAGCTCCATGACATCCCTTCCGGCTGCGTCTACCAGTCACGCTGCCCCCTCGCGCAGGACATCTGCCGGGCCGAACGTCCCCGGCTGCTGCCGGTGAACGGAAGCGTCGCCGTCGTCAAAAGCGGCGCCGAGAACGACGCCGACAACGGCTTGGGTGCCGACGCCGACCTCGGCGGTGGCGACCCTGCCGGCAACTACGCCGGAACCCGGCCGCCGCGGCCGGGCCGGGTTGCAGCCTGCCACTTCAGCAAGGAGTCAAACAATGTCTGAGCCGCTTCTGCAGATCGACGGCCTGTGCAAAACGTTCCACGTGGCCAAGAGCGCCAGCGGCAACACTCGCCTTAAAGCCCTGGACGGAATCAGCCTCACGGTCGGGCGCGGGGAGACCCTCGGCCTGGTGGGTGAATCGGGCTGCGGAAAATCCACCCTGGCCCGGACCCTCATGATGCTGGAGACGCCGGACGCTGGGACCGTGACCTTTGAAGGCACCAACCCGTTCGGGCTCCGCGGCAAGGAGCTGCTGAACTGGCGGCGACGGGTCCAGATGGTGTTCCAGGACCCGTTTGCCTCCCTTAACGCGCGCATGAGCGCCGGCGACATCATCGCCGAGCCCTGGGCCACCCACCGGAGCCTCTACCCGTCATCTCGGGAGCGCGAAGCCCGCGTGCGCGAGCTGCTCGAGATGGTGGGGCTGCGCCCAACTGACGCCCGGAAATCACCGCAGGAATTCTCCGGCGGACAGCGGCAAAGGATCGGCATTGCGCGTGCCCTTGCCCTGAATCCGGACGTCATCATTCTGGACGAACCGGTCTCCGCGCTCGATCTCTCCGTCCAGGCACAGGTCCTCAACCTGCTCAATGACCTCCAGCAGGAACTCGGCGTCTCCTACATCTTCATTTCCCATGATCTGACCGTCGTGCGGCATGTGGCCGATCGTGTGGCAGTGATGTACCTGGGCAGAATTATCGAAACGGGAGACACCGAGGAGGTCTTCGACCATCCGCGGCACCCGTACACTGCTGCGCTTATGTCCGCCTCGCCCAGGCTCGATGTCACGGGGGCGAAGCGGGACCGCATCGTCCTCCAGGGTGAGCTCCCGTCCCCGTTGGACCCTCCGTCGGGATGCCGCTTCCGTACCAGGTGCTGGAAGGCGCAGGACATCTGCGCCGAGGTGGCACCCGAGCCGCGGGTGGCGACTGCCGCCGATGGCACGCTGCACCTGGCCGAATGTCACTTTCCGCTCGAATCCGTCAGGGGCCTCACGGGCGCCACAGCCGCCGCCGGGTGACGGGCGCGGAGTGCGCCGTCATCGCCGTCGTGATCTTCCTGGCCGCCTGCCTGCAGGCGTCAACGGGGTTCGGCTTGGGGATGCTGGCCGCGCCGGTGGTGGCCATGGTGGATCCGACGCTGTTGCCGGCCACGCTTATTCTCCTGGCGCTGCTCGTGACCGTCATGGTGACCGTCCGGGAACGGCAGCACCTGGATCTTCGCGGGACCGGCTGGGCCCTGGCGGGCAGGATCCCCGGAAGCTTCCTGGGGGCATGGCTCGTTGCCGCGCTGTCCAAGGAGGGACTGGCCTGGGTGGTGGCAGTGGTGGTGCTCAGCGGTTTGGTTCTGGCCATCAGGGGGTGGGCTCCCAAGCCGGTGCGGCTCAATCTCATCGCTGCAGGCGCCGCTTCGGGCATCATGGGCACCGCCACATCCATCGGAGGCCCGCCCATGGCCCTGGTCTGGCAGGGCCATCAGGGATCGCGGTTGCGGGGCACCATGAGCGCGTTCTTCATGATCGGCTCCGCAATTTCCCTGGCGTCGCTGGGGGTCGCGGGCGCCGTGACGCCGGAGATTTTGACGCTTGCGCTGTGGATGGTGCCTGCGGTGCTGGGAGGCTATCTGGCCTCGCGGGTCGTGAACCGCTTCCTGAACGCCGCGCGCCTGAAGTTACTGGCGCTGGGGGCGTCAGCACTGGGAAGCCTGCTGCTGACGGGGCAACTGGCCCTGGCTGCCTTGCTGCCCTGACCGGCCCGTCTTCGCTGGGACGCCCGCTGTCCCGGGCGCCCCTGCCCCGACTCAGACCCGTGGCACCACGTTGAACAGCTCCCGGCCTTCCGCCAGCCGCCTGATATTGGAAGCGATGTCCGCCGCCCGGCGTTCGAAGGTGATCCGCGCATGGCCGGAGTGGTGCGGTGTCAGAACGGTATTGGGCAGCGTTCCGAACGGCAGTTCCGCCGGGGGCACCACGCCGTCAGCCGGGGATCCCCACCACACGTCAATGCCCGCCCCGGCGATGCGACGGGACTGCAGGGCGTCGAACAACGCACGCTGGTCCACCACCGGCCCCCGCGCAACGTTAATAAGGAACGCCGTTGGCTTCATGGCTGCGAACTCCGGCGCCCCGATCATGCCCTTGGTCGAAGAATCCAAGGGCACGGTGACCACCACGACGTCGGACGCGGCCAGCAGCTCCGGGAGCTGGTGGATGCCGCCCACCCAGCTCAGCTCAACCCCCTCCGCGACGCGGGCATCCGGATTCCTGCGGACGGCGCGGACGTCCATGCCCAGCAGTCCGGCGACGCGGGCCACTTCGGTGCCGATGGAGCCCAACCCCACGAGTCCCATGGTCATACCTCCGCCCAGCGTCGGGTGGAAAGGCGCCTCGGGATCGGTGGCAATGGTCCGCCAGGTGCCGCCGCGAACTGCGTGGTCGGAGACCACCACGTTACGCGACAGCATCAGCGTGACCATGAGGACGTGTTCGGCGATGGGCCGCGCATGGTGGAAGGTGTTGGCCACCATGGTTCCCGGAGCAAGTTCCGCTAAGGAGATCCTGTCGTAGCCGGCGCCCGTGACGTGCACGAGCTCCGCCCCGCTGGCGGCGGCCGCCTGGGCCGGACTGAGTGCTGAACAAACGACGACGTCGGCACTCGCCAGCGCATCCAGCTGGCGGTGGGGAGTCCAAGCCGCCGCCATGTCCCAGTGGTGGGTGCCGCCGTCGTGCTTGAGCTGATCCTCAAAGCGGCTGATGATGGGGTCGGTGACCACGATCCTCAGGCTTTTTCCGGAAGTCTCCGGGGCGCTCACCAGCGCGGGCTCTGGAGTTCATAGGAGGGGTGCAGCCGTTTCATGTAGCCGGTGTCATCCCGGCTCCTGAGCCCGCAATCCAGATACTGGAGGTGGAGCCGCTCCAGCGCGTCACGGTCCAGCTCGATCCCCAGCCCGGGGCCGGTGGGAACCTGAACAGCCCCCTTGGCGAAGGTGAAGGTCCCGGCAGGGATGACGTCCTCGTCCGGATCCTTCCACGGCCAGTGCGTGTCGCATGCATAGTCGAGGTTGGGCGTCGCTGCTGCGAGGTGGACCATCGCGGCGAGACTGATGCCCAGATGCGAGTTCGAGTGCATGGACAGGCCCAGGCCGAAGGTTTCGGTGATGCCGGCCAGGGACTGGGAGCGGCGCAGGCCTCCCCAGAAATGGTGATCGGAGAGGATGACATCCACCGCGCCCGCCGCAACGGCAGGAGCCACGTCAGCGAAGCTCACCACGCACATGTTTGTGGCGAGCGGCATCCCCACTTCGCGACGGACGGCGGCCATTCCCTCAATGCCGGGCGTGGGATCCTCGAGGTATTCCAGGATGCCGTCCAGTTCCTTGCCCACGCGGACGGACGTGTCCACGGTCCAGGCACCGTTGGGATCGATCCGGAGCGGCATTGCGGGGAATTCGGCGCGCAGTGCTTTGACGGCCGCCACTTCCTCCTCGGGCGGGAAGACGCCGCCCTTGAGCTTAAGGGCGGAAAAGCCGTACTCGTCCACCATCTTCCGGGCCTGCCGGACGATGCCGGCGGGGTCCAGTGCCGAACCCCAGGAGTCGTCTTCCTGGCCGGGGTGTTCGGACCACTTGTAGAACAGGTAGCCGCTGAACTGCACGGTCTCGCGGACAGCCCCGCCGAGAAGGTCGCTGACGGGGCGGCCGAGAAGCTTTCCCTGGATGTCGAGGGCAGCGACATCGAAGGCAGATAGGACGCGGTCGGTGGTGCTGGAACCGGTCACAATTCCGCTCATGCCGTGGCCGCCCTGGACAATATCGTGCTGAAGCGCCGCTGCGACGCGGCGCCGGAGTTCGTTGATGCTAAAGACGTCAGTGCCGGTAAGGGCTGCGGCTGCGGCGTGGAGGCGGGCCAAGTGGCCGGCGTCGCCATAGGTTTCGCCCACTCCGGTGATGCCGGAATCGGTGTGGACTTCCACGATGGCGCGGAGGGCATAAGGCTCATGGACCCCCACGGTGTTCAGCAGCGGCGGGTCCTTGAAAGCTACGGGTGTGATGGTGACGCTCGTGATGATGACCTGGTCCAGGTGTTCTGCCTGCTTGTCCACGGGGTTCACTACGGTGTGCTCCTAGGTTCTGCTTGGTGATGCTGTTCCGTCAGGGTTTTCCGCAGCTGGTCCCGGCCCCGCAGGGGAAGTTTCGCAACTGCCGTCCCGATGACCATAATGGGATCAATTGATCCACGTCCAAGCTAATTTGTGCACCCGATCATCCACGAAAGGTATTGATGTTTACCTTGCCCCAGCTCGAGGCGTTCGTTGCCGTTGCCGAGGAGCTGCACTTCGGCGCGGCGGCGGAGAGGCTCAATATGACGCAGCCTCCGTTGAGCCGGCAGATTCAGATTCTGGAGAAAAAGCTGGGGACGCAGCTGTTCGGCCGCACCAGCCGGAAGGTCGAGCTGACGCCCGCCGGTGCCCTGCTGCTGCCCAGGGCGCGGCAGATCTTGGACATGTGCATCAAAACGGAGCTGGATGTGCGCAGGGTTTCGTCGGGTGAGTTGGGTGCCATCACCGTGGGCTACACGGCGATCGCCGGCCAAAGTGTGCTGCCGCTACTTTTGCGGCGTGCAGCTGACAGCATGCCAGGGGTCTCGTTCATGCTGCGGGAACTGGTCTCCACGGACCAGATGGACGGGCTGGTGAAGGGCAGCGTGGACATCGGCCTCCTGCGGCCCATTGTGGCTCGTCCCGGGATCATGTCGCGGCCCCTCATGAGGGACCGCCTGGTTGTGGCGCTGCCGGCAGGCAGCTCCATGCTGGGAAGCATGCCCCTCAAGGAGGGCGCCCCGCTGCCGTTGGGAAAGCTCGACCGTCTTCCCCTCCTGATGTACTCCACCAAGGAAGCCAGGTACTTCCATGATCTGGTGCTCAGGCTGTTCGCCAGTGCCGGGGCCCATGCCAACATCACGCAATATGCCAGCCAGATTCCGGCGTTGCTCGCCTTTGTGCAGGCCGGGCTGGGAGTGACTCTTGTGCCGGCGTCCGCCATGGCCTCGGCGCCGGCCGGCGTTGAATTCCACGAAATTGACGGGAGCCTCGGCATCCAGGAGCTCAACCGCGTGGACCTTGAGCTGGCCTGGAACGAAGAGACCGCCAACCCCGCCGTGCGGCGCCTCCTTGAGCTGATCGACTCCGCCGGGCTGGTGGCCCCGGACGGCGGCAGCTAGGCACATCACCGGCTGCCAGCCGCCCGGCCGCCAGTCTGGTTCCGTCGCCGCCCCGCCGTTGGCCGCCTCAAGCGGGGGCTATCTTGCCCCCGCGGCGGCAAGCCGGGTTTCCGTCTCCGCGGGCGTTTCTGCTGCGGCCGTCGCGGGAGGGGCTTTGCGTTCCTTGAGGAAGTAGACGAGCCCTGCGGCAACTGTGGACGCCGCCGCCAGCGCGAAGAGGCCCGGCACGACGCTTCCGGTCTGTTCCTTGATGATGCCGAATCCGAACGGGGCCACGAAGCCGCCTAGGTTGCCCAGGGAGTTGATGATGGCGATGGCCGGGGCGAGGACCAACGGGTGCAGTCCGGACTGGGGGATGGTCCAGAACAGCGGTGATGCGCTCTTGAAGCCCATGGCTGCGACAGCCAGGAAAACCAGGGCCAGGACCGGGGAGGCGATGGCCGCGGCGAACGTGCCCACCGCAGCGACCAAGAGTGCAACCACCAGCAGCGGGCGCTTCGACTTCGCCTTGTCCTGCCACTTGGCCGCGAAGTACATGGCGAACACGGCGCAGACCCACGGAATGGCCGAGAGGAAACCGACGCTCAGGTCCGTGGTGCCGGGGATCTGCTTGACGATGCTGGGCAGCCAGAAGGTGTTGGCATAGATCGAGAGCTGGACCGAGAAGTAGATTCCGCAGAGGAGGAGGATCTGCGGGTTCAGCAGCATCTTCCAGCGGTTGATCTTGGCGCCGCTGACGGTGGCGTGCTGGGCGTCCTCGTCCGCGATGGCCTTGGCCAGAGCGGCTTTTTCGTTGACCGAGAGCCACTTGGCGTCCTGGATCTTGGCGTCGAGGAGGAAGAACACCACGATGCCGACGACGACAGACAGCAGGCCCTCAAAGCCGAACAGCCACTGCCAGCCGCGGATGCCCAGTACGTCGTGGAGGCTGAGAAGCATTCCGGCGATCGGACCCGAGAGTGCGGCGGCGACTGACGAGCCGGCGATGAAAATCGCGGTCGCCTTGCCCCGCTGGCCGGCCGGGACCCAGCGGGCGAAGTAGAAGATGACGGCGGGGAAGAACCCGGCTTCGGCTGCCCCGAGCAGGAAACGCAGTACGTAGAACATCGTCTCGTTCTGCACGAAGGCCATCAGGAATGAGACGATGCCCCAGCTGATCATGATCCGGGTCAGCCACACCTTTGCGCCGTACTTCTCCATCATCACATTGCTGGGAAGTTCAAAGATGGCGTAGGCGATGAAGAACAGGCCGGCTCCGAAGCCGTAGGCGGCAGCGCCGATGCCCACGTCCGCTTCGAGGTGCTCATGGGCGTAGCCGATGTTGGACCGGTTCAGCTGGTTGCATACGAGCATGACCAGCATGATGGGCAGCACGCGCTTGAAAAACTTCTTCGAGGCGAGGGCCACGTCCGTGACAGCGGTGTCTACAGACTGCATGGGTAGTTCCTTTGAATAGGCGACGCAGGTCGACTGGCGACGGGCGAAAGTCCTGTGGTCCGTGCCACAGCGACGTCATTCACTGTATTTGCCGCTGGTGATGCGCGTCCAACACACAATTTGCATTACGGAATACCTTGGAGGAATTACGGGTTCGTCTGATGCTTGCCGGAACGCATTCGCTGTGTCAGCCGGCGGCCGGCGCCGGGGCGCGCAGGCGGCGTCGGGAGTTCGCCAGGTGGCTACGCATGGCTGCTGACGACGACGATTCGTCACCTTCCGCGATGGCCGCATAGATCGACTCGTGTTCATGGACGACCTGGTCGAAGTGGTCGCGGGCGTATTGCTCGACGCCCGTCATTAGCCGGGTCCGCGGCATGGCGATCATGGTCTGGCCCAGGGACGCGAGGCAGTCGGAATAGAACGGGTTTCCGGACGCCGCGGCGACGGCACGATGGAACTCGTAGTCGGCCTTCATGGCGTGGGCCGGGTGCCCGACGCTGGAGGTGAACTCCTCGAGGGCCTTAAAAACTGCCCTCAGCTGCCGGTCTGTGCGGTTCCTGGCTGCGAGTGCCGCGGCCTCGGACTCCACGCCCGTCCGGAACTCGAGCAGGTGAAGGCGGTCCTCCATGGTGACCACAGCACGCGTGCCTCGGACCGACGTCGGGCCGTCCGGGGGCGGGGTCAGCGCAAAGCTGCCCCGCCCCCGTTCGGTTTCCACGAGTCCTTCGGCCTGAAGCCGGGTGAGTGCAGAACGGACCACTGTGCGGCTGACGCCGAACTCGTTGATCAGGGTGTTTTCGCTCGGTAGCTTGTCTCCGGGCTGAATGGCGCCGTCGACAATGCGGGTGCGAAGATCAGCGGCGAGGTCCGCGGTGAGGTTCCGGCTCATGGGTTCAAGGTTACGCGCCGAACTCCACCGAATCCGTGGTCCAGGCGCGTGCCTGGTCGCTCAGGCTTACGCCCAGCCCCGGGCGGTCCGGAACGATCATGCGGCCGTTCTTGGTTTCGAGGCGTTCGTTGAACAGGGGATCGAGCCAGTCGAAGTGCTCCACCCACGGTTCACGCGGGTAGGCGGCGGCGAGGTGCAGATGGATCTCCATGGCGAAGTGCGGGGCAAGACCCAGGCCGCGTTCGTCAGCGAGGGCGGCGAGGCGAAGGAACTGCGTGATGCCGCCGACGCGCGGAGCGTCGGGCTGGATGATGTCGCAGCCGTTGGCGTTGATGAGGCCCTTGTGTTCGGCAACGGAAGCGAGCATTTCGCCGGTGGCGATGGGTGTGTCCAGGACGGAGGCGAGGTGGGCGTGGCCCTCGAAGTCGTAGGCGTCCAGCGGTTCTTCAATCCACACGAGGTTGAATTCCTCGAGCTGGCGGCCCATACGCAGCGCGGTGGCGCGGTCCCACTGCTGGTTGGCATCCACCATGAGCGGAACGTCCCAGCCGATGTGTTCGCGGATTCCTGCCACGCGGCAGAGGTCCTCGGCGGTGTCGGGCAGGCCCACCTTGATCTTGATGCCGCCGATGCCCTCTTCGACTGACTGGGTGGCGCGCGCCTTGACCTCGTCGAGGGTGGCATTGAGGAAGCCGCCGGAGGTGTTGTAGGTCTGGACGGAGTCGCGGTAGGACCCCAGGAGCTTGGCCAAGGGCAGGCCGGCGCGCTTGGCCTTGAGGTCGTAGAGAGCGATGTCGATCGCGGCCAGGGCCTGCGTGGCCACGCCTGAGCGGCCCACGGAGGCGCCGGCCCAGAGGAGCTTGGTGTAGATCTTGCCGATGTCGTTGGGATCCTCGCCGATGATGCCTTCGGCGACTTCCTTGGCGTGGGCGTACTGGGCCGGGCCTCCGGCGCGCTTGGAGTAGCTGAAGCCGATGCCGCTGTGTCCCTGCTCCGTCGTGATTTCGGCGAAGAGGAAGACGACTTCGGTCATCGGCTTCTGGCGTCCGGTGAAGACCTTGGCGTCGCTGATTGGAACGGCCAGCGGGAGCCTCGCAGTGGAAAGTTTGACGTGCCGGATGAGATCGACCGTGCTCATGGGTTCTCCTTGAAGACTAGGGGGCAACATGGCCCGCGCTTCTTAGGTTACAAGTAGCAAACTTGTATTACAAGTAAAGCGCCCAATTCACACCGGGGAGACTGCGCTAAGCCGCACAGTGCCCCTCCGCACTTCCTTGCTTGACAGCCGTTCCGGTGGTGGTTCTCAGTTTCGGAGTTGGTGGTTTCTTCGAGGTATCTGGCGGGGGTCGATGTGGGGTGGCGGGATGAACCAGGGGATTCCTGATCGCATGTGGATGGTCCATTGTTCTTTGTGGATGAGGTGGTGGTGATGGGAGCACAGGAGGGTGCCGTTTTCGGTGCTGGTGGGTCCGCCGTGTGACCAGTAGGTGGTGTGGTGGGCTTCGCACCAGGGGGCGGGGATGGTGCAGTTGGGGAAGGTGCAGCCTTGGTCGCGGGCGGTGATGGCTTTGCGGATGTGGGGCGGGAAGATGCGGGTGGTGCGGCCGATGTCGAGGATGCGGCCTTCGCTGCCGAGCAGGATGGGGATGATGTCGGCGTCGCAGGCGATTTTGCGGATGGTGGCGGGGGTGACGGGCCCGGTGTAGGTGAACGTGCCGGTGCCGGTGCCGGGCGGCGGGTTAGTGGCGGGCCCGGGGCCGGGGTTTCCGGTGGTGGTGTAGCGGGGTCCGTTGGTGGCAGCCGTTTCGAGGCGGTTGAGGAGGTCCTGGTAGCTGATGGTGGCCATGATCTGGGGCCGGAGTCCGCCGGTGGCGGGCAGGCATCCCGCGGCCAGGGCTGCCTTGCAGGCGCCGACGAGGCCGTCGAGGAGTTGTTGGGGCCGGGTGCGGCGTTCGAGGTGGACGTTTTCGGCGGCGTTTTCGGCCGCGGCGCCGAACCCCGGCCCGGCGTGAGCTCCCGCAGCCGTGCCTTCACCGGTGTCGGCGCCCGTGGTGGTGGTGGTGCCGTCTCCGCCGTCCTCCGCGTTTCCGGTGCCGGTGGTGGGTTGGGTGCGGGGGTTGGTGGCGGTGTTCATGACGGTGAGGAGGTGTTCGTACTGGTCGGG
>NZ_PJIK01000086.1 GCF_002929275.1 Arthrobacter sp. ZGTC131 | reverse complement strand
CCGGTTGATCGCCAGGAACATCAGGAAGGCGGTGATGACGGATATGATCAGGGAGACCACGAGGATGTTGCGGGCATAACCCAGCATCGCCTTACGCAGCGGCGCCTCATCGATGACGATCTCGACGGTCACGTCGCTTGCCTCGGCAATCGGGCCATAGACCCGAAGTAGCCGGTCGCCGCCGAAGAAGAGCGTATACAAGGCGTCGCGGATCGAGCCGAATTCGGAATACTCCGCCAGATCGAAGGCTGCGTCGACCTCGTTCGGCATTTCGGTGACCGCGAGCAGCTGCGAGGTGCCGTCCTTGCGCAGGACGATGGCCTTGGTCCCAGTTGTTGCCAGCGCACTGTCCTGCACGCCGCGCGGCAGCTCCAGCGGCTGCAGCCCGTCGATCACGACGCTTGCGGCTGCAGCCGTGTTCAGCCGATCCTGCAGCCAGCGTTGACGCATGGTCGCGACGGAGGGGGCAAAGATAAGGATTTCGGCGAGCATCACGAAGGCGATGGTCAGCCAGAGCAGTTTGCCCGACAGGCCGCGGATGCGGGACGGCATGGCGTAACCTCCGGAGAGGTCGGAC
>NZ_PJIK01000085.1 GCF_002929275.1 Arthrobacter sp. ZGTC131 | reverse complement strand
CCATCATTCCGCCGCGCGAACGCGGCCGGTACTCCGGCTATATGGGCGCGGTGATGGCTGTGGCCACTGCCGGCGGTCCCTTGCTGGGCGGGTTTATCGTGGACAGCCCGCTGGGCTGGCGGTGGACCTTCTTCCTCTGCGTGCCGCTGGCCGTAGTGGCACTGTTCCTGCTTCAGGTCACGCTTCGCCTGCCGCACACCCGCCGCAAGGTCAGCATTGACTGGCTCGGGTCGATCCTGCTGACCGCCGGAGTTTCGCTGCTGCTGATCTGGGTGTCGTTCGCCGGAAAGGCCGGCTACTACGAATGGATGTCCTGGCAGACCGCAGCCATGGTTGGCGGCGCCGTCGTGCTCCTGGCCCTGCTGGTCCTGGTGGAATCCAAGGTCCGCGAGCCCATCATCCCGCTGAAGATCATCCGCGAGCGCACCACGGCGCTGTCCATTGTTGCCTCTGTGGCCGTGGGTATCGCGATGTTTGGTTCCACCACCTTCCTGGGCCAGTACTTCCAGATCGCCCGCGGATTCAGCCCCACGGAAGCCGGGCTGCTGATGCTGCCAATGATTGCGGGCAACCTGGCCG
>NZ_PJIK01000084.1 GCF_002929275.1 Arthrobacter sp. ZGTC131 | reverse complement strand
GCAGGTCTCCCCGGGTTCCACCTTGCCGCCGGGGAATTCCCACATGCCCGCGTACTGTTCGGGTGCGGTGCGCCGGGCGGCCAGCAGTTTCGTGGGGGCAGCCAAGCTGTCCACGAGCGCGGCCCCAACAACTTGCTTCAATTCGGAAATAGACACGGAAAGAGTCTACGGGCCGCCCTGGACTAAGCTTGTCCTGACAGCGCTGTTGCGGTGAACCGCCCAGCTCCCGGAGATCATCAACCCGGGGCCCTGCGCGTCCTTCCCCGCATTCTTTGTTTCGGTCCACGCACCCGGGCGCCGTCCATCCGCTCAACCGCATCCTTTCCGAAAGAGTTCCATGTCTCTAGCACCCGCACTCAATGCCAAGCGGGCTTCCCATGCCGTCTTCGCCCTCGCGGTTGGCGGTTTTGCCATCGGCACCACCGAGTTCGCGATCATGGGCCTGCTGCAGGAAATGGTCACCGATCTGGGCATTTCCGTGCCTGCCGGCGGCCACGTCATTTCTGCTTACGCCCTGGGCGTGGTGGTCGGTGCCCCCGTCCTCGCAGCACTGGGCGCACGCATGCCCCGTAAAAAGCTGGCCGTG
>NZ_PJIK01000083.1 GCF_002929275.1 Arthrobacter sp. ZGTC131 | reverse complement strand
ATTTCCGTGCGGGCCCGGGCACGTGCCCGGGCCCGGTTATCCTTGGTGTCGCGGCCGCTGTCCCTGTCCCTGTCCCTGCGGTCCCGGCCACCGGCCTCCACGCTGTGGGAGTCACCGCGGTCTCGGCCCCCGCTATCTAATCCACCGGCATCGCTGGCATCCTCATCACCGTCGAGCAGGTCAGCCAGTATGTCCGCCCGCAACTGATCCACTCCCCGCGGATCCCCCGCCCCCTGCTCACCCCGCGCCGCCGTGGTCAGCTGCGTATAAACCAGCTGCGCCCTCGCTGCCGGCAACAACGCCGACAACCACGACATCCCGTCCTCATCCGGCACCAAACACACCCGCCGCCGTTCAAAAGCACTCTTATGCCGGACCGGAATGGTGTCCGGATACCGATTCTCCCGCAGCCTTCTGGCCTTCACCCGGAACTGGGACGACGTCTGCCCCGCACCAGCGGCCTCCAGCAAGGCAGCCTCGAAACCGGCCAGTTCGGAGTCGGGGACGTTCTGGGATTGGTCCAGCACCGTCTGCACATGCCCGTAGCCCAGGGCCCCGTCCTCCAGCCGGGCCAGGGTTGCGGTGTGGGT
>NZ_PJIK01000082.1 GCF_002929275.1 Arthrobacter sp. ZGTC131 | reverse complement strand
CGCCTCCCAAAAAGTAACGGAGGCGCTCAAAGGTATCCTCAGTATGGTTGGAAATCATACATAGAGCACAAAGGTAGAAGGATGCTTAACTGCGAGACTTACAAGTCGAACAGATACGAAAGTAGGACTTAGTGATCCGGCGGTCCCGAGTGGAAGGGCCGTCGCTCAACGGATAAAAGTTACCCCGGGGATAACAGGCTTATCTCCCCCAAGAGTTCACATCGACGGGGAGGTTTGGCACCTCGATGTCGGCTCATCGCATCCTGGAGCTGTAGTCGGTTCCAAGGGTTGGGCTGTTCGCCCATTAAAGCGGTACGCGAGCTGGGTTCAGAACGTCGTGAGACAGTTTGGTCCCTATCTGTTGTGGGCGTAGGAAAATTGAAGAGAGCTGTTCCTAGTACGAGAGGACCGGAATGGACGCACCCCTGGTGCTCCTGTTGTCACGCCAGTGGCATAGCAGGGTAGCTATGTGCGGACAGGATAATCGCTGAAGGCATCTAAGCGAGAAGCCCCCTTTAAGATGAATTTTCCCATTTGTAAGATGTAAGATCCCATGTAGACCACATGGTTGATAGGATGGATGTGTAAGCGC
>NZ_PJIK01000081.1 GCF_002929275.1 Arthrobacter sp. ZGTC131 | reverse complement strand
GAAAGCCCGTTTGTGGGCATGTTCGCCCTGGCCGGGCTCGGAGCCGCGGCCGCCGTGGTGAACTTTGTGGTCCTGACTTCCGCCGCCAGCTCGGCGAATTCCGGGATATATTCCACCTCGCGCATGGTTTTCGGCCTGGCGCACGACGGCGACGCCCCCAAGCCGTTCGGCCGCCTGTCACGGCGCAAGGTGCCCCAGAACGCACTGTTCTTCTCCTGCACCTTCCTGCTGGCCGGCGTCGTTCTTTTGTACGCAGGGGAATCGGTCAGCGCAGCTTTCACCCTGGTCACCACCATCTCCGCCCTGTGCTTCATGTTTGTCTGGACGATCATCCTGCTCAGCTACCTGGTGTTCCGGAAGCGGCGTCCGCACCTGCATGAGGCCTCGAAGTTCCGCATGCCCGGCGGCGTGGTGATGGTCTATGTGGTGCTGGCGTTCTTTGCCTTCATCCTCTGGGCCCTGACCACCCAGGCCGACACCCTGCAGGCCCTGCTGGTAACGCCCATCTGGTTTGTCCTGCTGGGCGTTGTCTATGCGTTCCTGCGCCGCACTCCGCTGCACCAGGCCCGGGTGGCAGAGTACAAGGCCATGGCGGCT
>NZ_PJIK01000080.1 GCF_002929275.1 Arthrobacter sp. ZGTC131 | reverse complement strand
GCCGTCGTCGTCGTCCTGCTTACCACGCACCAAAGGGGAACGCAGGCGTCCTCCACAGCGAACGATTCAGCAGCAATCGAGGGCCACGGGTACCCAAACCCGAGCTCACCCCGGGCCCGTCGGGCGCCCGGCCAATAGACTTTCGGCATGACGGACCGACCCCGGATTCTCGTCGTGGAAGATGACCGGCAGCTGTCCCGGATGCTGGCGGACCTCCTGGAATCGGAGGGCTACGCCGTGACCCTGGCTTTTGACGGGCAGCGCGCACTCCACGAGGGCCTGACCCACCCCTTCGACGTTCTGCTTCTGGACCGCGGGTTGCCCGCGATCGAGGGACTGGATGTGCTGTCGCGGCTCCGCAGCCGCGGGATCCTGACACCGGCCCTGGTCCTGTCCGCCCTGGGCAACCCCGCGGACCGCGTCGAGGGGCTGGACCGCGGAGCCGAAGACTACCTGGCGAAGCCCTTTGACATCGACGAGCTGCTGGCCCGCCTTCGGGCACTGCGGCGCCGGAACATCGCACGGGTTCCCGTGCTGTCCGTGCCCGGCGGAGTCTTCGACACCGCGGGCCGCACGGTAACCACCGACGAGGGGGAAGT
>NZ_PJIK01000079.1 GCF_002929275.1 Arthrobacter sp. ZGTC131 | reverse complement strand
CGTCCGTGACAATCTCACCGCGCATTTCGCCGGTGAAGCCCTCCTCACTCCGGTGCTCTGATGAAAGCCATCGTCATTCATGCCGCCCGTGATCTCAGGATCGAAGATCGTCCAGAGGAAGAGCCTCAGGCCGGCCAACTTCGGTTGAGCCTTGCGACGGGCGGGATCTGCGGGTCGGACCTGCACTATTACAACCATGGCGGCTTCGGCGCGGTGCGGCTGAAGGAGCCCATGATCCTTGGCCATGAAGTCTCGGCCCGTGTTGAGGCCATCGGGCCCGGTGTCTCGGGCTTCGAGATCGGGCAGCTTGTGGCCGTTTCGCCCTCGCGGCCCTGCGGCCAGTGCCGCTACTGCGGCGAGGGACTGCAGAACCAGTGCCTCAACATGCGCTTTTACGGCAGTGCCATGCCCTTCCCGCATATTCAGGGCGCTTTCCGTGAAAGCCTGGTGGCAGAGGCGTATCAATGTGTCGACGCCACGGGACTGTCCGCCGGCGAAGCTGCCATGGCCGAGCCCCTGGCTGTAACCCTGCATGCGACGACGCGAGCGGGCAGTCTGTTCGGCAAGCGTGTGCTGGTCACGGGTTGCGGACCTATCGGCG
>NZ_PJIK01000078.1 GCF_002929275.1 Arthrobacter sp. ZGTC131 | reverse complement strand
AGTCAATTCATACAATAATTGCTTACTATACTATTAAGTATATGGTCCCACCTGTCATACATGCTTTACGTCTTGAAGTCCGTACTGTAGCTGGCTACAGATCTGTAACCCGTTACTCTTCTCTCTCATCTTTTATCTTATTAAAATATGTTTATAGCTGGCTTATAGTATGCTATTATACTTGCTTTAATTTAGGCCCTGTTTAGATCCCACTCCAAAATTTTTCACCATGTCACATCGAACGTTTGAACACATGTATAAAGAATTAAATATAGGCTAAAAAATAACTAATTACATGGATTGCGACTACTTTGCGAGACGAATCTTTTAAACCTAGTTGCTCTATGATTTGACAATGTATTTGCTACAGAAAACACATGCTAGTGACGGATTAATTAGGCTTAATAAATTCGTCTCGCGGTTTACTAATGGATTCTTTAATTAGTTTTTTTTATTAGTGCCCAAACACCCCATATGATACCCTATATAATATCCGATATGACACGCCAAAACTTTAAGCTCCTAGATCTGAACACCCCTTTGTTAGCTTAGCTACAGCTAGTAGCTGCACCCCTATGAACAACATGCTGCTCAATCGTGTGGGAA
>NZ_PJIK01000007.1 GCF_002929275.1 Arthrobacter sp. ZGTC131 | reverse complement strand
GCCGGGACGGGCATCCGGCGGGTCCGGCTCAGCAGGTCCAGCGGCGATGTCCAGCTGTTCCGCCCCGGGCTGTCCGTCGCCGAACTGACCCAGCCGGGCCAGCCCGCGCAGCGGATTTCGCTGCCCCGCCGCAGCCTGCGGGACTGCCTCGCCGAAGAATTGCGCCGGCTGGATCCCGACGAAGTGTTCGGCGAAGTGATTACTATTGGACTGCCACGTACCAATCTAAGGAGTGTCCGACCCAGTGAGCGCTGACCCCAGAGTAAGCATCCATCCAGACTCTTCCGTACTCATGGCCGCCATTGCGGCCCGCCTGATCACCAAACTTGTGGATGTCCAGGACCGATTCGGTGAGGCCACGGTGGTGCTGACCGGGGGCACGGTGGGCATCGGCACGCTCAAGGCTGTGGCGGACTCTCCTGCCGCGCCCGCCGTCGACTGGGCAAAGGTGAACTTCTGGTGGGGCGACGAACGTTTCGTCGGCTCCAAGGACCCGGACCGCAACGCGGTCCAGGCGCACGAAGCGCTGTTGAAGCACATCGACGTCGATCCGGAGCGGATCCACGAGCCCGGCTCGGCCGACGACTTCGAGAGCCCTGAGCAGGCAGCCGAGGACTACGCGCGTCGGCTTGGCGAGGCCGCGGCTGCCGAACACGCCGCGGACACCTCTGATGACAGGCCGGAGAATCCGGGCACCCTTCCCCGTTTCGACGTCGTCCTGCTGGGTGTGGGACCGGACGCTCACGTCGCGTCCCTGTTTCCGGAGCAGGGCGGCATCCGCGAAAAGGAGCGGACGGTTGTGGGAGTGCGCAACTCCCCCAAGCCGCCGCCCGAGCGGATCTCGCTGACGCTTCCGGCAATTAATACAGCCGCTGAGGTATGGATGGTGGTGGCAGGTGAGGACAAGGCTGGCGCAGTGGGCCTGGCCCTGGCCGGCGCCAACCCGGTTCAAGTTCCCGCAGCCGGACCTGCCGGACGCTCACGCACGCTTTGGTTGATCGACGAAAATGCCGCCGCGCGCGTGCCCCAGCAGCTAGTCCGGAAGGCTCCTGCTGGCTCGTAGCCGTCGCAACGCTCCAGCCAGGACGTCCTCGGCGTCCTGGCTGGAGCGTCTTTCTTTAACGTATTCCAGGTGGGTCTTGAAGCCGTCTTCTTCCGTCTCCGTCGCCGGCGCTACGCCCGGATTCCGCGACGCCGGCCTGCCGCACCGCCGGCAATCCCACGTAGTAGGAATCTCTTCTTCGGGCAGCTTAACGAAAACAGGCCGCGTCTCATGTCCCATGGCGCACCAATAGGAAACACAAATACGCGGCAGCCGCTCACCGAGCGGGTCATCGCCCTGGTTCTTCAATCCGGCCCCCTGTGTGACACCCACACGGGTGCCCCGGAATCCTGAAGTGGAATGCACCATGGGAACTCCTCGCTTCTAATGGCGACGCTGCCGTTAGGTTCAACAGCCAGTTTAGTGCGGAGTTGCCGACGGTGGCAGGGTAAAGGCCCGGGCAAGTCGGAAACAATTCCGGACCTGCCCGGGCCTTTCAGGCTTAGGAGTCAGCCACACCCGTAAAGCGCATCACCAGGCCGAGCGCGATGATGACGGCGCCCCAGGTGATGCCCAGGATGACAGTGAACCTGTTCAGGTTCTTTTCCGCGACACCCGATGAGCTCAGGCCGGAACTCATTCCGCCACCGAACATGTCCGACAGACCGCCGCCACGTCCCTTGTGGAGCAGGATGAGCAGCGTCAGCAGCAGGCTGGTGATGCCCAGGAGGATCTGCAGAATGACATGAAGAACGTCCACGACGGCCTTTCGAAGGGTAGGAAATGCGGGAGTCTTGCCAGTGTCCGGACTAGTCCGTCACAAGGTGACTCTCGAACCTGACAATATTAGCAAACTCAGCCGGATCGAGGCTGGCACCGCCCACGAGCACGCCGTCAACGTCGCGTTCCTTGAGGATGGCTGCTGCGTTGCCGGCCTTGACCGAACCGCCGTAGAGCAAGCGTGTCTTGGCGGCGACGTCGGCTCCGAAGAGGGTGGCCAGTTCCGCGCGGATGGCAGCGCACATTTCCTGCGCATCCTCGGGACCGGCAACTTCACCGGTTCCAATGGCCCAGACGGGCTCGTAGGCGACCACGAGTTCTGCAGCCTGCTCGGCGCTGAGTCCCTCAACACCGGCCCGGAGCTGGCCCAGAGTGTGCTGGACGTGGGTGCCGGCCTGGCGGATTTCGAGGCCCTCGCCGACGCACAGCATCGGGGTGACACCGTGACGGAAGGCGGCCTGGACCTTGGCGTTGAGAACGTCGTCGGACTCGTTGTGGACGGTGCGGCGTTCGCTGTGCCCCACCAGGACGAACTTGCACCCGAGCTTGTTCAGGAACTGCCCCGAAATGTCACCCGTGTAGGCGCCGGAGTCGAACTGGGACAGGTCCTGCCCGCCGTAGGCGATGTCGAGTTCGTCGCCCTGCACCAGCGTCTGGACGCCGCGAAGATCGGTGAAGGGCGGGAACACTACTACCTCCACGCGGCTGTAGTCGTGCTTGGCGTCGGACAGGGTCCAGGCCAGCTTCTGCAGGAGGGTGATGCCCTGGACGTGGTCCATGTTCATCTTCCAGTTGCCCGCAATGAGAGGGGTGCGGTCAAAGGTGCCGTTAGTTGACGTTGTCACGTGTTCTCCAAAAAGTGCAGGTCAAAAGTGCTTGTCATGTGAACAGCCGGCACGGCGCCTTTCCCCGTGCGGAAGAAAGGCGCCTGCCGGCTGGTGTGCTTCTAGCGGTCCAGAACGCTCAGGCCCGGGAGCTCCTTGCCTTCAAGGTACTCCAGGCTGGCGCCGCCGCCGGTGGAAATGTGCCCGAACTGGTCGTCCGAGAAACCGAGCGTCCGCACGGCAGCGGCCGAGTCTCCGCCGCCCACTACCGTGAAAGCGTCCGTCTCCGTCAGCGCCTGCGCCACGGCACGCGTGCCGGCCGAGAACGCCTCGAATTCGAACACGCCCATGGGGCCGTTCCAGAACACCGTCTTGGCGCCCTTGATCTGCTCGGCGAACGCCTGCGCGGACTCCGGGCCGATGTCCAGGCCGATGCCCTGCGCACCGAACCGGCTGCTTTCGATGGCCTCTGCCCTGACCGTCTCGTGGTCCGCGTCTGCGGCGAATTTCGCTGCCACCACAACATCGGTGGGCACCACGAATTCCGTGCCGGCGTCGGCGGCGCGCTTCAGGTAATCCTGAACCACGGGGATCTGGTCCTCTTCCAGCAGGCTGCCGGCCACTTTGTGGCCCTCGGCCGCGAGGAAGGTGAACAGCATGCCGCCGCCCACGAGGATGGTGTCAGCCTTGCCGATCAGGTTGTTGATGACGGCGAGCTTGTCGGAAACCTTCGAGCCGCCGAGCACCACGACATAGGGGCGCTGGGTGTCTGCCGTCAGTTTGCGGAGCACCTCCACCTCCGTATGCACGAGGTCGCCCTGGTACGACGGAAGCCGGGTGGCGACGTCGTAGACGCTGGCGTGCTTGCGGTGCACCGCACCGAAAGCGTCGTCGACAAAGGCACCGTTTTCTCCGGTCAAAGCCACCAGTTCGTCAGCAAACGCACCGCGTTCGGCGTCGTCCTTGCTCGTCTCGCGGGCGTCGAAGCGCACGTTCTCGAGCACCAGAGCCTGGCCGTCCTGCAGCGAAGCGGCGAGCTCCTTGGCCGACGGTCCCACGATGTCTTGGGCGAGGGATACCGGAAAGGAGGCCAGCTCAGCCAGGCGCGTGACGGCTGGCTGGAGCGAGTATTTGTCTTCCGGGGCGCCCTTGGGGCGGCCCAGGTGGGCTGTTACCAGCACGCGGGCACCGGCGTCCGTGAGCTTTCCCAGTACCGGCAGTGAGGCCCTGATGCGGCCGTCATCCGTCACTGTAGAGCCGTCGAGCGGCACATTCAGGTCACTTCTGACCAGAATGTACCGCCCGCGGACACCTTCAGCGATCAGTTCGTTGAGGGTGTGAAATGTCATGAAGCTAACCCTAGCCCAGCTTTGCTGCGACGAGCTCCGTGAGGTCTACCAGGCGGTTGGAGTAGCCCCATTCGTTGTCATACCAGGAAACAACCTTGACCTGGTTGCCGATGACCTTCGTCAATCCGGAGTCGAAGATCGACGAGGCGGGGTCGCCGACGATGTCCGAGGAGACGATGGGGGCGTCCGTGTAGGTCAGGATGCCCTGGAACTCGTCCGACTCGGATGCCTTCTTCAGCGCGGCGTTGACCTCTTCGACCGTGGTCTCGCGGGAAACGGTGACGGTGAGGTCGGTGGCGGAGCCGGTGGGGACCGGTACGCGGATGGCGTAGCCATCCAGCTTGCCCTTGAGTTCCGGGAGCACCAGGCCGATGGCCTTGGCCGCACCGGTGGACGTGGGAACCATGTTGATGGCGGCGGCGCGTGCACGGCGGAGATCGTTGTGCGGGCCGTCCTGCAGGTTCTGGTCCGCGGTGTAGGCGTGGACGGTGGTCATGAGGCCACGCTCGATGCCGAAGGCGTCGTTGATGACCTTGGCCAGCGGGCCCAGGCAGTTGGTGGTGCAGGAAGCGTTAGAGATGATGTGGTGAGCGGCGGGGTCGTACAGCTCGTGGTTCACGCCCATCACGATGGTGATGTCCTCGTCGGATGCCGGAGCAGAGATCAGAACCTTCTTGGCTCCCGCTTCGATGTGCTTCTTGGCAGCGGCGGCCTTGGTGAAGAAGCCGGTGGACTCGATGACGATGTCCACGCCGAGCTCGCCCCAAGGCAGGTTGGCCGGATCGCGCTCGGCAAGAACCTTGATGGCGTTGCCGTTGACGACCAGGTTGCCCTCTTTGACCTCAACGGTTTCCGTCAGGCGGCCGCCGACGGAGTCGTACTTCAGCAGGTGGGCCAGGGCCTCGGGGCTGGTGAGGTCGTTGACGGCAACGATCTCCAGGTCCGCACCCTGTGCAAGCGCTGCGCGGAAGTAGTTACGGCCGATGCGGCCAAAGCCGTTAATACCAATACGGGTGGTCACTTTTTCAGTCTCCTTGGTGCTTGTGAAGCACAACTAGTTGAGCGGGCGTTCAAGCCAACTAACAGATCCCGCACGCCATTGGGCAGAGATGATTACCAGATCGGAGGGCGACCAGCCACATTGCTGAAGGCTAACCGCCTTCCGTGATCCATCTTACGTTTAAGAAGGTCCGCCCCCGCAAGTGCGGGGGCGGACCGTCCACGATTCGGCCCTAAAGCCGCCGAATGTGAAGTTTGTTACTGGTGCGTGTACGACGCATCACACTGTCAGAGTGTAATCAGTCCGGTGGCGTTGGCGCGGGCTGCTGCGAAGCGCTGTGCAACGTCAGCCCAGTTGACGATGTTCCAGAATGCCTTGACGTAGTCAGCCTTGACGTTGACGTAGTCGAGGTAGAAGGCGTGCTCCCACATGTCAAGCATCAGCAGCGGGGTGGTGCCCAGTGCGACGTTGCCCTGCTGGTCGTAGAGCTGCTCGATGACCAGGTTTCCGCCGATGGGTTCGTAGGCGAGGAAGCCCCAGCCTGAACCCTGCAGGCCGAGGGCGGCTGCGGAGAACTGGGCACGAAAGGCGTCGAAGGAGCCGAAGGCGTCGTCGATGGCCGCAGCCAGCTCGCCTTCCGGCTTGTCGCCGCCGTCCGGCGAGAGGTTGTTCCAGAACACGGAGTGGTTGATGTGACCGCCGGTGTGGAAGGCCAGGTCCTTGGAAAGCCGGTTGATGTTGGCGAAGTCGCCCTTGTCGCGGGCTTCGGCGAGCTGGGCCAGGGCGTTGTTTGCCCCCGTCACGTAGGCAGCGTGGTGCTTGCTGTGGTGCAGCTCCATGATCCTCGCTGAGATGTGGGGCTCCAGTGCTGCGTAGTCGTAGCTGAGTTCGGGCAGAACGTACTCGGTCACAAAATCCTCCAATGTCGTGGACAGTTTGTCCGGTTCGGTAACTCTCGGATTGTGCATCCGGATGACGGGTCACCCGGAAGTCTGCGGTGGCGGGCCCTCCGCGGACCACCCTCCACGAGCCGTAACTCCCGGGCCGCCCAAGGTATTTCCGCCACCTGGTCTTGATTCTAGGGGCGCATTTACTCGTCCAGCATTTCCGGCGTCACATTGGCGTCCGTGCCGGGAATGCCGAGATCAGTGGCGCGTTTGTCCGCCATCGCCAGCAGGCGCCGGATGCGGCCGGCGATGGCGTCCTTGGTCATGGGCGGATCGGCGAGCCGGCCGAGTTCGTCGAGGCTGGCCTGTTTGTGGGCCACCCTGAGCTCCCCGGCGTACTTCAGGTGCTCCGGGACGTCGTCGCCGAGGATTTCCAGGGCGCGGTCGACACGCGCTCCTGCGGCCACCGCCGCCTGCGCCGAGCGGCGCAGGTTGGCGTCGTCGAAGTTCGCGAGGCGGTTGGCTGTGGCACGGACTTCCTTCCGCATGCGGCGTTCCTCCCAGACCATCAGGGCGTCATGGGCTCCCATCCTGGTAAGCAGCGCGGCGATGGTGTCGCCGTCCCGGATCACCACGCGGTCCACACCCCTGACTTCGCGGGCCTTGGCCTGGATGCCGAGCCGTCTGGCGGCGCCGACGAGGGCCAGTGCCGACTCGGGTCCCGGACACGTGACTTCCATGGACGAGGAGCGGCCGGGTTCCGTGAGGGATCCGTGCGCCAGGAAGGCACCGCGCCACACGGCCTCGGCGTCGGCGGCAGAGCCGTTGACCACCACCGAGGGCAGCCCGCGCACCGGTCGGCCGCGGGTGTCTAGGAGGCCGGTCTGCCGTGCCAATGCCTCGCCGTCCCGGACCACCCGCACCACATAGCGGTTCCCTCGGCGAAGCCCGCTGCCGGAAACGACGATGATTTCGCTCTGGTGTCCGTAGACTTCGGCGATCGCGGCCCGCAGCCGCCGTGCCGTGGAGGCCAGGTCCACCTCGGCTTCGATGACGATCCGTCCCGAGATGATGTGCAGCCCTCCGGCGAAGCGGAGCATTGCCGACACCTCAGCTTTCCGGACCGACGACTTCTTTATGTCCAGGCGGGACAGTTCTTCCTTGACTGATGCTGTCAGTGCCATGGCACCTTCCTAACTGTTCCCAAAAATATCCTGGTAAGCCGTAGCCAGCCGCAGGGGGTCGTGGACCGGACGCCGACCCGAAGCCCCTACTTTACCCAAGACAACCTCGGCTCCGATCATCCCTGCGGCCTTCTCAAATTCGCGCAGATCCGAAACCGAGGCGGGATCCGCCAGCACCACGTCCGCGCCGAACTCGGGCGCGTATTCCCGCAGGACGTGCAGGTGGTCGGCCGCGGACATCCCGGACGTTTCCTTGGTGTCCATGGCGAGGTTCATGGTGAGGCACCTCTTGGCGGGCGTGTCACACAGGGCCTGCCGCATCTCAGGCAGCAGCAGGTGCGGGAGGACAGAGGTGTACCAGGAGCCCGGGCCCAGCACCACCCAGTCGGCGAGTTCAATCGCCGTCAGCGCCTCAACGCACGCCGGCGCGTGCTCAGGGAGGAGCCTGACGCTCTCGAGCGTGCCGGCCACCGCACACCGCGCCTGCCCCCTGATGGTGGTGAGCGTGTTGCTGCCGTCAGGGGCGGAAACCCGCACATCGCCCTCGATGGTCAGCGGCACCGTCGACATCGGCAGGACCTGGCCGCGGGCTCCCAGCAGTGCACCGGCCCACTTCAGCCCGGACACCGCGTCACCCAGCAGCTCCCAGAGCGTGACGATGAGCAGGTTTCCCATGGCGTGGTCGTCCAGCGAGCCGCTGCCCCGCTCGGACCGGAACCGGTGCTGCATGACGTCGCGCCAGGTGCGTCCCCAGTCGGTGTCGTCGCAGAGCGCGGAGAGGGCCATGCGGAGATCGCCCGGCGGGAGGACACCGTACTCCTCGCGGAGACGGCCGGAGGATCCGCCGTCGTCCGCAACGGTGACAATCGCCGTCAGTTCGGAGGTCAGCAGCCGAAGCGCCGACAGCGACGCCGAGAGGCCGTGGCCGCCGCCGAGGGCCACCACTGAGGGGCCCTTGGCCTGCTGGGAGCCGGCCAGGCCGGCCGGCGGAACCAGTGGCAGTGGGCCGGTTAGCATGCCCATTACTCGCGGCCCAGATCCCGGTGCGTCGTGGTCACCGTAACGCGCGGATACTGCGCAAGTTTCTTGGACAGCTCGACGGCGACCGCCACCGAACGGTGCTTTCCGCCGGTGCAGCCCACAGCGATGGTGGCGTAGTGCTTGTTCTCCCGCCGGTACCCGTCCAGGACCGGCTCCAGGGCAAGGACGTAGCGTTCGACGAAACTTGGCACGCCCTCGGCCTGGAGGACGTAGTCGCTCACGTCCTGGTCCATGCCTGTATGCGGGCGAAGTTTGGGGACCCAGTGGGGGTTGGGAATGAACCGGACGTCAGCCACGTAGTTCGCGTCCACGGGCAGGCCGTATTTGAAGCCGAAGCTCATGACGTTAAGCCGCAGCGCCACCGGACCGGTTTCCGAGAAGAGCTCTGTGACAGCAGTGGCCAGCCCGTGCACATTGAACGCCGTCGTGTCCAAGACGAGGTCCGAGGAGTCCCGCAGTTCCTTCAGGAGTTCGCGCTCCGCGGCGATTCCGTCCAGGATCCGGCCGCCGCCCTGTAGCGGGTGCGGGCGCCTTCCCTGCTCGAAGCGGCGGACCAGGACGTCGTCGCTTGCGTCGAGGAACAGCACGCGGAACGTAACGCCGCTTGCGGCGAGGGCGCCGAGGGCGGCCCGAATGTCCGCGAACAGCGCCTTGCTGCGCACGTCCATGACGACGGCGAGCCTGGGGATGGACTGCGGGGCGTGGGACACCAGCTCGGCGAGCGTGCTCAGCATCTGCGGGGGCAGGTTTTCCACGACGTACCAGCCGTGGTCCTCGAGGGCGTCGGAGGCGGTGCTGCGGCCGGCGCCGGACATTCCCGTCACCACGAGCATTTCCGCTTCGGCGGGCTTGACGGGCGTCAATGCGTCCTCGTCCGCGCCGGGTTCCGCCGTCGACTCTGCCATTAAATCCAGCCCCATTCCTGGTGTTGCTTCGTGTGTGCTGTGTCCCGGGTGCTGCGCATGCCTCGGCGCAGGTGGGATTCCGTACTTACCCTAGCTAACATTCAGGACGCTAGCTAAGTCTCGAGGACTTCTCCGGTGGTCATGTTGATGGCCGGCAGGGCATCGTCGGCCGCGCCGCCGGCTCCCTCCGCGCTGAAGTGGGCAACGATCGAAGCGGCCAGCGCCGGCCCGATGCCCTTGGCCGACATGAGCTCCTCGGCGGTGGCGGCCTTGATTTTCCGGACTGATCCGAACTGCGCCAGCAGGGCCTTCCGCTTGGACTCGCCAAGGCCCGGCACGCTGTCCAGGGCGGAGACTGTCATGGCCTTGCCGCGCTTCTGCCGGTGGAACGAGATGGCGAAGCGGTGGGCCTCGTCACGGATGCGCTGCAGCATGTACAGGCCCTGCGAGGAGCGAGGCAGGATGACCGGGAAGTCGCTGTCCGGGAGCCACACCTCCTCAAGCCGCTTGGCCAGGCCTACGACATAGACGTCATCGACCCCCAGCTCGGCCAGGGCGCGGGCGGCGGCATTGACCTGCGGCTTGCCGCCGTCCACCACCACGAGGTTAGGCGGGTAGGCGAATTTAGCCCGCGGGGTGGGAGTGGTGGTGTCTGCGATGGTGGTGTCCCCACCTGCGGCAGCGTCGGCGTCGGCCGCTTCCGCCGCCGGGTTCGGCGCCGGGGACGCCAGTTCGGAAGCTTCCACCTGTGCGGTTTTGTCCACCAAATAGTGCCGGAAGCGCCGAGTCAGGACGTCATGCATGGCGGCGGTGTCATCGGTTGCCGCTGCGCCGGTGATGGAGAACTTCCGGTAGTCGGATTTTTTCGGCAGGCCGTCTTCCACCACCACCATCGACGCCACCACGTTGGTCCCCTGGACGTGGGAGACGTCATAGCATTCGATGCGCAGCAGCGGAACCGGCAGTTCCAGTGCCTCCTGAAGTTCCTGCAGGGCCTGGGACCTGACGGTGAGGTCGCCCGCGCGGCGTGTCTTGTGCAGCCGGAGGGCGTGTTCGGCGTTTTCCCGGACCGTGGACATCAGGGCGGCTTTGTCGCCTCGCTGCGGAACCCGGATATCGACTTTCGCACCGCGGAGGCCGCCCAGCCACACGGCCAGGTCCTGGGCGTTGCTGGGCTCCACCGGCACGAGCACCTCCCGGGGAAGCCGCCCCTGGGTGTCGCCGTCTTCGCCGTAGACCTGCTGGAGCAGGTGCTCCACCAGGTCAGGGGTGGTGGCGTCCTCCACCTTTTCGACCACCCATCCGCGCTGGCCTTTGACGCGGCCGGCGCGGACATGGAAAACCTGGACCGCCGCTTCGAGTTCGTCCTCGTACAGCGCGAAGACGTCGGCGTCCGTGTCCTCCGCCAGCACCACGGCGTTCCGCTCGAAGACCTTGCGGAGGGCGGCAATATCGTCGCGGAGCCTGGCGGCCCGTTCGTAGTCCAGTTCCGCGACGGCAGCCGCCATCTCCTTCTCCAGCCGGCTGATAAACCGCTTGGCCTCGCCACCCATGAAGGCGCAGAAGTCTTCGGCCAGGGCACGGTGTTCCTCGGGAGTGACACGCCCGACGCACGGGGCCGAGCACTTGTCGATGTAGCCCAGCAGGCACGGCCGGCCGCTGGCCTGGGCGCGTTTGAGCACGCCGGCGCTGCAGCTGCGCACGGGAAAGACCCGGAGCAGGGTGTCCATGGTTTCCCGGATGGCGCCTGCGGTGTAGGGGCCGAAGTAGCGCGTGCCCTTCTTCCGCTCGCCGCGCATGACCTGCACCCGCGGCAGCTTCTCCCCCATGGTGACGGCCAGGTAGGGGTAGGTCTTGTCATCCCGGAAAACCACGTTGAACCGCGGCTTGAATTCCTTGATCCAGGTGTATTCCAGCTGGAGGGATTCCAGCTCGCTGCCAACTACGGTCCACTCAACGCTGCTGGCCGCGTGGACCATGGCGTGGGTCTTGGGCAGCAGCCCGGCAGGGTTGGCGAAGTAGGAGTTCAGGCGCGAGCGGAGGTTCTTGGCCTTGCCGACGTAGACGACCCGCCCGTGAGGATCCCTGAACCTGTAGACGCCCGGATTGGTCGGAATCTCACCCGTCTGGGGCCGGTAACTCGTTGGATCTGCCACGGTTCCAGTCTACTGAGCCGGCAGCCGGCCGAATGCCACGCGCCCCGGGCACGCCCCGCCGGCCAGCGTTCTACTCGATGGTCTTGCTCTGGTTGTAGCTGGTGGAGCGTTCCTGCCCGCTGAGTTCGGCGATGGCATCCATGATGCGGTCGGTGACCTGGCGGCGTGCCGGCAGCGAGTGGTCCGGCCCGGTCTTGTCGAAGTAGAGCGGCTCGCCGACCTTCATGGTGAAGTGCTGGGGCTTGACCGCGTTGCGGCCTGCGGGCTGCAGCTTCTCGGTGCCGATCAGCCCGACCGGGATCACCGGTGCGCCTGTGGTGAGGGCAAGCCAGCCTACGCCGGTCCGGCCCCGGTAGAGGATACCGTCGCGGGAGCGAGTGCCCTCGGGATAGATTCCGATTCCCCGCCCGTCCTCCAGAATGTCCAGGAGGGTCTTCAGCGCCTGAACGCTGGCTGCCTGCTCACCGCGTTCGACGGGAATCGATCCCACCGCTTCAAAGAAGGACTTCATGATGCGTCCTTTGACGCCCTTCGTGGTGAAGTACTCGGCCTTGGCGAAGAAGGCGACGGGGCGAGGCATGAGGGCCTGCACGATCACGCTGTCAAGAAAAGAGAGATGGTTGGGGGCCACGATGAACGGGCCCTCCTTGGGGACGTTCTCCAGTCCGATCACCGTTGGCCGGCACGTTCCCGAAATGAGTCCGCGCGTGGTCCAGCGAATTCCGTCAAACAGCTCCATCGTTGCGCACCTCGCTCAGTGCTGCGGCGCGGACTGCTTCCAGCTCCTCGATTTTGCTGCGCAGGGTCACAGTGTCGGAGACCACGGCCACGGCCCCCGCTTGTTCCAGTTCGCCGTCGGGCGCAAAGCCCCAGCTGACGCCGATGCAGTCAATACCGTTGGCGATGGCGCCTGCCACGTCCTGCGCCCTGTCCCCCACCATGATGGCGTGCTGGGTGCGGAGGTCGGCCAGTGCGGCCGCGATGATCCCGGTCTTCCCGACGGGTCCTGCGGCTGCTGCGGTCTCGTCCACCGAGGAGCCCCTGATGAAGCGGAAACGGTCAGCAATCCTGTGGTGCACCAGGAGGAGGTGGGCCATGTTTTCCGGTTTCTGCGTGGCCACCGCGATGGGGCGGCCGGCAGCGACGTAGCCGTCCAGGAGCTCGACAATGCCGGGGTAAAGGCGGCTCTGCGCGATGCCGCTGTCCATGTAGCGCATCCGGTAGCTGCGGATGACGCTCTTCAGCATGGCCGGCGGAACGCGTGCGATGGTCAGCAGCGAATCACTCAGCTTTGGCCCGACCATGGCGTCCAGGAGATCCTGGCTTGGGACAGGAATACCGAATTCAGTGAGAGCCGCGGCAATTCCGTCTGTTATCCCGCCGGCCGGATCGACAAGAGTGCCGTCCAGGTCGAAGATCACGGGCACTGTTGTTGAAGTCACCGGCTTAGTTTCTCACGAGAGCACGCCTGCACAAATTCACATGCCGATCGCGGAATACTTCCTGGCAGGCGCGGGACCCTCCGTCCTGTCGCACGCGACGGACCGGAACCCCGCGGCTGCTACCCCAGAATTTCGGCCAGGAACGAGGCGGTGTGACTCTCCTTGGACTTGGCAAGCTGCTCCGGCGTGCCCGACGCCACGATCCGCCCGCCGCCGGAACCGCCATCAGGTCCCAGGTCCACGACCCAGTCCGCACTCTTGATGACGTCCAGGTTGTGTTCGATGGTGATGACGGTGTTGCCCTTGTCCACGAGGCCCTGGAGCACCATCAGCAGCTTGCGGATGTCCTCGAAGTGCAGTCCCGTGGTGGGCTCGTCAAGCACGTAGACGCTGCGCCCGTTCGAACGCTTCTGGAGCTCGGCGGCAAGCTTGACGCGCTGGGCTTCGCCGCCGGACAGTGTGGTGGCCGGCTGTCCCAGGCGGACGTACCCCAGTCCGACGTCCACCAGCGTGTTCAGGTGGCGGGCGATCGGTGAGAAGGCCGCGAAGAACTCTGCACCCTCTTCAATGGGCATGTTCAGGACGTCCGCGATGGTCTTGCCCTTGTAGTGCACCTCGAGTGTCTCGCGGTTGTACCGCGCACCGTGGCATACCTCGCACGGAACGTAGACGTCGGGCAGGAAGTTCATCTCGATCTTCAGGGTGCCGTCACCGGAACAGGCCTCGCACCTGCCGCCCTTGACGTTGAAGGAGAAGCGGCCGGGAAGGTAGCCGCGGACCTTGGCCTCGGTGGTTTCCGCGAAGAGCTTGCGGATGTTGTCGAACACGCCGGTGTAGGTTGCCGGGTTGGAGCGCGGGGTGCGCCCGATCGGGCTCTGGTCCACGTGGACCACCTTGTCCAGGTGTTCCAGCCCCTGGACCGTGCGGTGCCGCCCGGCCACCTGCTTGGCTCCGTTGAGCTTGTTGGCCAGGACCTTATAGAGGATCTCGTTGACCAGCGTGGATTTGCCGGAACCGCTGACCCCTGTCACGGCCGTGAACAGTCCGAGGGGGAACGCGGCGTCGACGTTGATGAGGTTGTTTTCGCGCGCGCCGACGACTTTCAGCTCACGTTTTTTGTCGTACTTGCGGCGCTTCTTGGGGATGTCGATCTTCTTGCGCCCCGAAAGGTAGTCGCCAGTGAGCGATTCCGTGTTCTCGAGGAGGGCCTGGTAGGAACCGGAGTGGACCACCTGACCGCCGTGCTCCCCCGCCCCCGGCCCGATGTCCACGACCCAGTCCGCTTCGTGGATGGTGTCTTCGTCGTGCTCGACGACAATGAGCGTGTTGCCCATGTCCCTCAACCGGGTGAGGGTTTCGATGAGCCGGCGGTTGTCCCTCTGGTGCAGGCCGATGGAGGGCTCATCGAGGACGTAGAGAACACCCACGAGGCCGGAGCCGATCTGGGTGGCGAGCCGGATGCGCTGCGCCTCACCGCCGGACAACGTGGCGGACGGGCGTTCCAGGTTCAGGTATTCCAGTCCGACGTCCAACAGGAAGGTCAGCCGGGCCTGGATTTCCTTGAGGACCTGGTGGGCGATCTGCGCCTCGCGTCCGGTCAGTACCAGGTTGTTGAGGAACTCGGCACAGTCCCGCATGGGCAACGCCGCCACCTCTGCGATCGATTTGCCGTTGATGAGGACCGATAGCGAGGCCGGGTTCAGGCGTGCGCCGTTGCAGGCGGGGCATGGCACCTGCCGCATGTATTCCTCGTAGCGGTCGCGGGCCCAGTCGGAGTCCGTTTCGCCGTGCTTGCGGTGCACGTACTGAATGGCGCCCTCGAATCCGGTGCTGTACTTACGCTCCCGGCCAAACCTGTTGCGGTACTGGACCACAACCTTGTGGTCCTTTCCATGGAGGACGGTCTGGCGGACGTCGACCGTCAGTTTTTCCCACGGGGTGTCCATGGAGAAGCCCAGCTCCTTGGCCAGTCCGTCAAGCAGCCGGTTCCAGTATTCCGTGGTGGCCGTGCCGAGCGACCACGGAGCTATGGCGCCTTCAGCCAGCGAGAGCTCGGGGTTGGGGATGATGAGGTCCTCGTCAACCTCGAGCTTTGTGCCAATGCCGGAGCAGGCGGAGCAGGCGCCGAAGGGGTTGTTGAACGAGAACGACCTCGGCTCGATTTCGTCGATGGCCAGGGGATGCTCATTGGGGCAGGCAAGATTCTCGGAAAAAGCACGCAGGCGGCCCGGATCGTCCGCATCCAGATCAACGAAGTCGGCGAGCACCCGCCCCTCGGCAAGGCCAAGGGCCGTTTCGATGGAGTCCGTCAGGCGCTGGCTGATCCCCTCCTTGACCACCAGCCGGTCCACCACCACCTCGATGGTGTGCTTGAACTGCTTACCGAGCTTGGGGGGATCGCTGAGCTGGATGAGCTCGCCGTCCACCCGGGCACGTGAGTAACCCTTCGCGGTCAGTTCCTTGAAGAGGTCCACGAATTCGCCCTTGCGGCCCCGCACTACGGGCGCGAGGACCTGGAAGCGTGTGCCGTCCTCCAGTTCCAGGAGCTGGTCCACGATCTGCTGCGGCGTCTGCTTGATGACCGGCTCCCCGCACACAGGGCAGTGCGGGCGGCCCACACGTGCCCACAGGAGGCGCATGTAGTCGTATATTTCGGTGATGGTGCCGACCGTTGAGCGCGGATTCTTGCTCGTGGACTTCTGGTCGATCGAGACCGCGGGCGAAAGGCCTTCGATGAAATCGACGTCGGGCTTGTCCACCTGCCCCAGGAACTGCCGGGCATAGGCAGAGAGGGACTCAACGTAGCGGCGCTGGCCCTCGGCGAAGATGGTGTCAAAAGCGAGGGACGACTTGCCCGAACCGGACAGCCCGGTGAAGACGATCATGGCGTCGCGTGGAAGATCGAGGTCGACGTTGCGCAGGTTGTGTTCGCGCGCTCCCTTGACGACCAGGCGGGAGAGATCCGGGCGCGTGGGTTTAGGGTGGTTCAGCGGCACGACGGCGGAGTGGGCATCAACGGCTGTTTCTTCAGCTACGGCTTTAGGCACGGACTAATGCTAATCGAAAACTTCTTCGAATATCCATGCGGGCCCCGCTAGCCGGCATCGTAGGCCGCCGCCAGCAGGTGGACAGCCTCCGCGAACGTGGCGCCCTGGGATTTCGCTGCGGCGGCATATTCCGCGGCAGCCTCCGACAACACGCCCCACCGCTCGTCGCGGGCGCAGACCACCGTGCCGTTCCTGCCCTTGGTGGCCACGACGCCGGCGGCCTCGAGCTCTTTGTACGCTCGGGCGACCGTATGCGGGGCAACGCCGAGAACCCCGGCGAGGTTCCTAACGGCGGGCAGCCGGGTTCCCGGGGCAATCTTTCCCTGGTCGGCCTGCTCGATGATGTGCAGCCGCAACTGCTCGTACAGCGCCACGGAGCTGCCGTGGTTGGGTTTCCACTGCCCAGGGAAGGCTTCACCGGCGCTCACAGGCCGGGCTCCCGCACGCCGTGCTCGCCGGTGCCGCGCTGGCCGGCAGCGTGGCGTCCCGTCCCCTGTTCCCGGTCTATGCCGCGGAACTGGGCGTTGTAGAGACGCCGGTAGTATCCGTCCACGGACAGCAGGCTGCGGTGGGTTCCCTGTTCAACGATGCGTCCGTGATCCATGACCAAGATTAGATCAGCGTCACGCACCGTGGACAAACGGTGCGCAATAACGAAGCTGGTTCTTCCCTGCCTGAGCCTGCTCATCGCCAGCCTGATCTGCAGCTCCGTCCGGGTGTCCACCGAGCTCGTGGCTTCATCCAGGATCAGGACGCTGCGGCCCGCAAGCTGCGCACGGGCGATGGTGATGAGCTGCCGCTGCCCCTGGCTCAGGGAGTCACCGTCGTTGCCCAGCACGGTGGAGTAACCGCCCGGCAGGGAACGGACAAAGTGATCCACGTGGCTGGCCTCGGCGGCGGCCACGATTTCGGCGTCGCTGGCCCCGGGCGCGCCATACTCGATGTTTTCGCTGATGGTGCCGCTGAACAGCCAGACATCCTGCAGCACTACGCCGAAGTTCGAGCGCAGTGAATCCAGCGGCACCGAGGCGATGTCCGTGCCGTCAATGGTGATGCGGCCTGAATCCAGCTCGTAGAAGCGCATGAGCAGGTTGACCACGGTGGTCTTGCCCGCCCCGGTGTGCCCCACGATGGCGACGGTCTCGCCCGGGCGGACGGAGAAGGACAGCCCGCTGACCGCCTTGACCCCCGGGGTGTAGCCAAACGTCACGTCTTCGAACTCGATCCGGCCGCGGAGGCTTGGCTGCCGGACCTGCGCGGGGTCCTCGCGCGGGATCTCTGCCGCGTCCAGGAGGGAAAAGACGCGTTCCGCCGACGCGGCACAGGACTGCATCAGCGTGAGCATCCCGCCGATCTGGCCCATGGGCTGGGTGAAAAGCCTGCTGAACTGGATGAACGCCTGGATGCCGCCAATGGTCATGGCCCCCGCGGCCACCTGGAGGGCCCCCACCACGGCCACGGCCACGTAGTTGAGGTTCGCCACGAACACCATGAGCGGCTGCACGGCCCCGGACACGTACTGGGCGCGCGCGCTGGTGCGGGCCAGCCGGTCGTTGCTGCGCCCGAAGGTCGCCGCCGCGGCATCCTGCTGCCCAAAAGCCTTGATCACCTCATGGCCGGTGACGAATTCCTCGATGTGCGCGTTCAGGTCCCCGGTGGACGCCCACTGCGCCGCGAAATAGACCTGCGACTGGCGGGCTATCCAGACCGTGATCAGGGTGGATATCGGAACCGACAGGAGGGCGATGGCGGCGAGCAGCGGGGAGATCCAGAGCATCATGGCCAGCGAGCCGCACAGCATCAGCACGGACATGATGAGCTGCGTCAGCAGCTGGTTGAGGGCCTGGGAGATGTTGTCGACGTCGTTGGTGGCCCGGCTGAGCACGTCCCCCCTGGTCTGCTCCTGGAAATGCGCCGACGGCAGCCGGTGGAGTTTCTCCTCGACGGCGGAGCGGAGCCCGAACACCAGCCGCTGCACCGCGGTGGCAGTCAGGGCTCCCTGAACCCAGTTGAAGAGTGACGTGCCGAGGTACATGAGCGCCACCACCAGCAGCAGCCCGGCCAGCCTGCCCTCGTCGAAGGTACCGCCCACCAAGGGCTCGACGACGACGTCGGTGGCGTCACCGAGGAGTTTGGGTGCCGCCACGTTCAGCGCCGCGAACCCGCAGGTGGAGGCAACGGCGATGAGCATCCGGCCCCTGACGGGGTGCAGCAGTCCGATCAGTCGGGTGGCCGCCGGAAGGAATGTGCCCGCTTTTCTCTCAGCGAGGTGCGCGCCCCTCATGGCTGCTCGTCCAGGGCGAGCTGCAACTCGGCAATCTCCCGGTAGGCCGGCGAAGTGCTCAGCAGTTCGGCATGAGTGCCTTGGGCCACCAGCCGACCATCGTTCAGGACCAGGATCTGGTCGGCGTGCATGATGGTGGGGATCCGCTCGGCGATGATGATCACGGTGGCTGCCTCCAGGGCGGGCCCCAGGGCGTGCCGGACGGCGGCTTCGGTGGCGTAGTCCAACGCCGAGAAGCTGTCGTCGAACAGGAAGAGGTCCGCCTTCCGCAGCGCCGCGCGGGCGATGCAAAGCCGCTGCCGCTGGCCTCCTGAAAGTCCCGTTCCGCCCTGAACGACGGCGGCATACAGCCCGCCCGGAAGGCTGCTGACGAAGTCGTCCGCCTGCGCCATCCGGAGAACCTGCCACAGGTCGTCGTCGGTGGCGTCGGGCGCCGCCATCCTGAGGTTCCCGGCCACGGTGCCCGAAAACAGGTAGGAGTGCTGCGGCACCACGGCAATCCGGGCCCGCAGGTGCACGGCGGACAGGTTCCGGACGTCCCTCCCGCCGAACCGAACCTCGCCCGCCGTGGCGTCCAGGAACCGGGGCAGGAGGTTCAGCAGCGTGGTCTTGCCGCTGCCGGTCGAACCGATGATGGCCGTGGTGGTGCCGGGGCGCGCCGTGAAGGAGATATCGGCCAGCACGGGCGATTCCGCCCCCGGATAGGCAAACGAGACACGCCGGAACTCCACAGTTCCGACGGGAACCGTTCCGTCACCGGCATGTCCGCCGAAGCGATTCCCGGTACGGGTGTCCTCATCCGGGCGGTCCGCCGGAGGCGACGGCGACGGCGACGACGGTGACCGCGGAGAGACTGCGCCGGCGGTCGAGGCGTGCCGGCCGGAGCCGGCATGCCCGCGCACGGCAGGCGCCGGAACGACGTCGAGCACTTCCTGGATGCGCTCGGCGCAGACGGCCGCACGGGGCGCGGTCATGAAAACGTACATCGCCATCATGATGGCGAGCAGGATCTGCAGAATGTAGGCGATGAAGGCGGTGAGGGCTCCCACCTGCATCTGCCCGCTTTGAATGAGGTGGCCGCCGAACCAGACCACGGCAACCGAAGAGAGGTTCACCACGATCATGATGATGGGAAGCATGCCGGCCACCAGTAGCGCCGACTGGAGATTGTTGCCCGTCAGCTTTTGGTTCGCCTCGGCGAAGCGGGATGCCTCGTGCTTCTGCCGGACGAACGCCCTGATGACATTGGCCCCGATAATCTGCTCGCGCAAAATCCGCGTAATGCCGTCGATGAGGGCCTGCCCTTGCCGGTACAGCGGAATGAGGCGGCGGACGATGACGTACATGATGAGCACCAGCAGAGGCACAATCACAATGACGATGCCGGACAGGGTGGCGTCCTGCTGGATTGCCAGGATAATTCCTCCGATGCCCATGACGGGGGCCGCGGCGAGCATGGTGAACACCAGCACGGCGAAGGTCTGGATTTGCTGGACGTCATTCGTGGTCCGGGTGACGAGGCTCGGGGCGCCAAAGGAGCCTACTTCCTGGGACGACATGGCCTGGACCCTGTCGAACAGCTCCTGCCTCAGCCGGTGCCCGATCCTCATGGCCACCACGGCGCCAAGGTAGCCCGCGCCAAGGGCGGCACCCGCCTGCACGGCGGTCAGGGCCATCATCCATCCGCCGAGGCGAACGATCACGTCGGTCTGGCGTGCGAGGATGCCGTCGTCGATGATGCTGGCGTTCAGGGTGGGGAGCAGTAGGTTCCCTGCCGTCTGCACCACCTGCAGGACAATGATGGTCCAGACTGCGGCCCTGTGCTCTCCGAGGAGTCGGATCATCAGGCCAAGAAGCACCGCGCCTCCTCCATCGATAGGACCGACCAGGAGCCTTCTTGACCGCCCCCATAGCCGCTCCGTCATTGTAAGCCACATCACTTCGATCCGGATGTGGTGCCCGAGGCGTGGCGCGTGCGCCCAGTGTCGTGAGCCCTCCCGGACGGGGCGCCAGGAGGCCCGGCCGGGCGGTCCGGCCGGGCGAACCGGCTAGAGAGTCCGGCGGGCCCGGCTGGTAGCCCGGCCTATAGTTTGCATGCCACGGCGAAGATCCGCCGGAACGGGTAGACCGTCCCGTACTCGGACGCAGGGTAGGCCTCGGCGAGGAGGGCCGCGTATTCGGCTTCGAACACGGCGGCGTCCTCCGGCGACAGAGTAGCCAGCACCGGGCGGAGACCGGCGCCCCGCACCCATTCCAGGACGGCGTTTTCACCGGAAAGTACCTGCTGGTAGGTGGTCTCCCAAGCGTCGGCCGCGCATCCGGCGTCGAGCATGATCTCAAGGTAACCGGCAGGTGTGGCCACGGCCTCGTCATGGCGGAGGACGCTGCCGAGCTTGGCAGCCCAGGGCGCCGACTCCGCGAGCTCCCGCATCAGGGTGTGGGACGCGGCGGTGAAATTGCCCGGCACCTGCAGCGCGAACCACGCCCCCGGCGTCAGCTCCTTCAGCCAGCGGGCGAGCATTTCCTGGTGTCCAGGGACCCACTGCAGCGCGGCGTTACTGACAACGACACCGGTCTCCGGCGACGGTGCCCACGAGGCGATGTCGCCGAGCCGGTATTCCAGCCCCGGTTCGCCCTGCGCGTGCGCGCTCGCCGTGGCGAGCATGTCTGGCGAGGAGTCCAGTCCGATGACACGGGCGCCGGGCCAGCGCGCGGCGAGCGTCGCCGTCAGGTTGCCGGGGCCGCACCCCAGGTCAACGACCTCCCGCGGCGCCTCAGCCTCAATGCGGGCGGTCAGGTCAAAGAACGGGCGCTGCCGGTAGTCACCAAACTGGACGTATTTGGCGGGATCCCACTGCACTTGGCCTCCGGTTGGTCGGAAAGGTTTCACCTGGCGCGGCGCACGCGGCCGGGCCTGCGCCAGGGTTCGGATATTGCGAGCCTAGTGCGGGGCCGGTCCGAACGCACGCCCTGGAGGTGCTGGCACTAAGCTGGAAGGCAATGAAACTCGTTGAACAGCTCCCCGCCCCGGCCACACGGATCACCACCGGAACGGGCAACGACCCCGACACGCTGTACATGCGGTTCGTGGAGTGGACGGAAAGCCGGGGGCTTGCGCTCTATGCCGCCCAGGACGAAGCCATCATGGAACTGGCGTCCGGCGCCAACGTGATTCTGGCGACACCCACGGGATCCGGCAAATCACTGGTGGCCATCGCCGCACATTTCCAGGCCATGGCCCGCGGGGAACGGAGCTACTACACCGCCCCCATCAAGGCCCTGGTCTCGGAGAAGTTCTTTGCCCTGTGCGAGATCTTCGGAGCGGAGAACGTGGGGATGATCACCGGCGATTCGGGGGTGAACCAGGACGCCCCGATCATCTGCTGCACGGCGGAGATCCTCGCCAACATCGCACTGCGCGAAGGCGCCGCGGCGGAACTCGGCACGGTCATTATGGATGAGTTCCACTTCTATTCCGATCCCCAGCGCGGCTGGGCGTGGCAGGTTCCGCTGCTGGAACTGCCGCAGGCCCAGTTCCTGCTGATGTCCGCGACCCTCGGCGACGTCAGCCGCTTCGAGGCCGGCATGACCGAACTCACCGGCCGGCCGACCACGACGGTCAGCTCCGCCGAGCGGCCCATCCCGCTGCACTACTACTACCACCAGACCCCCGTGCACGAGACGCTCGAGGAACTGCTGTCCACCAAGCAGGCTCCGGTCTACGTGGTGCACTTCAGCCAGGCCGAAGCCATAGAGCGTGCCCAGACGCTGATGAGCATCAACGTCTGCAGCCGCGAGGAGAAGGACAAAATCGCCGAGCTCATCGCGAATTTCCGCTTCGCCGCCGGCTTCGGGAAGACGCTCAACCGCCTGGTCCGGCACGGGATCGGCGTGCACCACGCCGGCATGCTGCCGAAGTACCGCCGGCTCGTGGAGCAGCTCGCGCAGGCGGGCCTCCTGAAGGTCATCTGCGGCACCGACACCCTGGGGGTGGGGATCAACGTTCCCATCCGGACCGTCCTGCTCACCGCACTCAGCAAGTACGACGGCGTGCGCACCCGCCTGCTCAACTCCCGCGAATTCCACCAGATCGCCGGTCGGGCCGGACGCGCCGGCTACGACACCGCCGGCACGGTGGTGGTCCAGGCACCCGACCATGTGGTGGAAAACGCCAAGGCGATGGCCAAGGCCACCGCCAAGTTCGGCGACGACCAGAAGAAACTGCGCCAGGTGGTCAAGAAGAGGCCGCCGGAAGGATTCGTCTCCTGGGGAGAGCCCACCTACAACCGCCTTGTGGAATCCGTTCCGGAACCCCTGACATCAAGCTTCACGGTGACCCACGCGATGCTCATGAACCTGATGGAACGGCCCGGTGACCCATTCGCGGCCGCCCGGCGCCTGCTCACCGAAAACCATGAACCGCGGTCTTCCCAGCTCCGGCTCATGAAGAAGGCGCTGTCCGTCTACCGCGAACTCCTCGCCGCCGAAGTGGTGGAACGCATCCCGGCCGCCGAGCAGCATGCGGACGGGCGCACCGTGCGGCTCACCGTTCACCTGCAGGCCAACTTCGCCCTTAACCAGCCGCTCTCCCCGTTTGCGTTGGCCGCCCTGGAACTCCTGGACCCGGAATCGCCGTCGTATGCCCTGGACGTGGTCTCGGTCATCGAAGCGACGCTGGAAAAGCCTCGGCAGATCCTCTCGGCCCAACAGAAGAAGGCCCGCGGCGAAGCCATCGCGGCGATGAAGGCCGACGGCATCGAGTACGACCAGCGCATGGCCATGCTCGATGAAGTCACCTACCCGCAGCCGCTCGGCGAGATCCTCACCGAGGCCTTCGAGGTGTACCGCAAGGCCGCGCCGTGGGTGGGCGACTTCGAGCTTGCCCCGAAGTCGATCATCCGGGACATGTACGAACGGGCCATGAACTTCGGCGAATTCGTCCAGTTCTACGGCCTGGCCCGCTCCGAAGGCATCGTGCTCCGCTACCTCGCCGACGGCTTCAAGGCCCTGCGGCAGACGGTTCCGCAGGACGCCCTCCGTGAGGACCTTGAGGACCTCATAGCCTGGCTGGGCGAACTGGTGCGCCAGGTCGATTCGAGCCTGCTGGACGAGTGGGAGGAACTGACGTCCGGGGCGGCGCCGACTCCCCATGATGCCCCGCCTCCCCCGCCGCCGTCGCTGACATCGAACATCCGGGCGTTCCGGGTCATGGTCCGGAACGAGATGTTCCGGCGCGTGGAGCTTTTCGCGGACGAGGACGCCGCCGCGCTGGGCGAGCTCGACGGCGATGCAGGCTGGGACGCGGACCGCTGGGAAGACGTGCTGGACGACTACTTCGACGAACACGACGACATCGGCACCGGCCCCGACGCCCGCGGGCCGGGACTGCTGATGATCACCGAGGGCCCGGATTTGTGGAAGGTCCGCCAGATCTTTGAGGACCCCGCGGGCAACCACGACTGGGGCATCTCGGCCGAGGTTGATCTTGCCACCTCGGACGAAACCGGCACCGCCGTGGTCCGGGTGACTGACGTTAACCGGCTCTGACCGCCAGGCCCGCCCCGGAACGACCAAGTAAGCTCGGAACATGAGCGTAATCCGTCCCGCAACTCCGTCCGATGTCCCGGCAATCCTGCAGATGATCCACGAACTGGCCATCTATGAAAAGGAGCCGGACGCCGTCCGGAACACGCCGGAAATGCTCACGGAAGTGCTTTTCGGCGACCACCCGCGGGTGTTCGCCAACATGGCCGAGAACGACGCCGGCGAGGTCCAGGGCTTCGCGCTGTGGTTCCTGAACTACTCGACATGGGAAGGCGTCCACGGCATCTACCTGGAGGATCTCTACGTCACGCCTGACGCGCGCGGCGAGGGCCACGGAAAGGCCCTTCTGCAGCATTTAGCGGCAACCGCCGTCGAACGCGGTTATGCGCGCGTGGAGTGGAGCGTCCTGGATTGGAACGAGCCGTCGATCAACTTCTACCGGAAGCTGGGCGCACTCCCGATGGAGGAATGGTCCACGTTCCGGCTCACCGGCCCGGCGCTTGCCGCGTTCGGAACCCGGGCCGAGGCGGGCGTCCGTGGCTGAGGCCGCCGTGGACGCGGCATTCCACACCGTCCGGGCCAGGCACGAGTTCCGTGGCATGCGCACGGCAGAGCACTACTTCACGGTCCCGCTGGACCACTTCGCGTCGCCGGACGCCGACACCCCCGGGGAGACCATCACGGTGTTCGCCCGGGAGTACGTGTCCGCAGAGCACAGCGAAGCCGACGCGGCGGACCTGCCGTGGCTCCTGTACCTGCAGGGCGGCCCCGGCGGCCGCGGCAACCGGTTCACCGCACTGGGCGGCTGGAGCAAGGCCGCGGCCAAGGATTTTCGGATTCTCATGCTGGACCAGCGGGGCACCGGGTTGTCCTCCCCCGTCGACCGCAACACGCTTCCGGCGCGCGGAGACGCGGCCGCCCAGGCACGCTACCTCGAGCACTTCCGGGCCGATTCGATCGTGGCTGACGCCGAGCTGATCCGCCAGGCCCTCGGTTCGGAGCCGTGGAGCATCTACGGGCAGAGCTACGGCGGCTTTTGCGCGCTCACGTACCTGTCCTTCGCACCCGCCGGGCTCAGGGAGGTCCTGATCACCGGCGGCCTGGCCCCGCTCAACGGACCCGCTGACAGGGTCTACCGCGAGACCTTCAAACGCGTGGCTACCCGCAATGCCCAGTACTTCGGCTGGTATCCGGAAGACCGGGAGACCGTGAACCGGATCGCCCACCACCTCCGCATCACCGAAGAGTACCTACCCGGCGGCGAACGCCTCACGGTGGAACGGTTCCAGATGGTCGGCTCGTACCTCGGCGGGAACACGCGGGTGGACGCGCTGCACAACCTGCTTGAGGACGCCTTCGTGGAGACGGCCCGCGGCGTGCGGCTGTCCGACGCGTTTCTGGAACAGGTCCGCTCGCTGGTTTCGCGGGCAGCCAATCCCCTCTACGCGCTGATGCACGAATCCATCTACGGCCAGGGCACGGCGACAGACTGGGCGGCCTGGCGCGTCCTGGCGGAGTTTCCCGAATTCAGCCCGGAGGCCTCCGACGTGCTGCTGACCGGCGAAATGGTCTACCCGTGGTACTTCGACCAGGACACCGCGCTTCGCCCGCTCAAGGACGTGGCCGAGCTGCTGGCGGCCAAGTCTGACTGGAAACCGCTCTACGATCCGGCGCAGCTGGCCGCCAATACGGTCCCGGCTGCCGCCGCGGTCTATCACGACGACATCTACGTGGAGCACGGGCTCTCCCTCGAGACCGCCGCGGCAGTTCGGGGACTCCAGGCGTGGGAATCCGGGGATTTCCATCACGACGGCATTGCCGACGACGGCGAAGCGATCTTCGGCCGCCTCCTGGGCATGGTCCGGTCAGTCAGGCACTGACCCGCCGCCCGCGGGGCAGCGCAACCCGGACTGCCGGGCGGGCCGCCGTCAGTCCGGAGGTGCGGCGCGGCCGGTGCTCGGGGCGGGCCGACCCCCGGCGGCAGGCTGACGCCCGGTCACCAGCACGAAGACCGCGGCGGCCAGGACCCCGGCGCCGAGCACGCCTGCGGCCAGGTTGAGGCCCAGGTATCCGGCCCAGCTGAGGACCAGGCCCGACACCGCGCCGCCGGCAGCACCTGCCGCCCCCATCAGCATGTCCGAGACACCCTGGACCACCACCCGGTCGTCCTGGTCCACGCTTTCCGCCAGGAGGGTCGACCCGGCGATGGTCGCAGCGGACCAGCCGACGCCGAGGAGCACCAGCCCCACGGCAACGGCCCCGGCCGAGCCCTGCCCATAGCCGGCCACCAGAACGGCCGAAACGATGGTGCCGAGGCCCAGGGCGATGGTCTGCAGCCTGCCCATCTTGTCCGTCAGCCAGCCCAGTACGGGCGAGAGCGCAAACATTCCAGCGATGTGCAGCGAGATGGTGAAGCCGATGATGACCAGGGCGTCGCTGGCGGCTGTGTGGCTGCCGTGGGCGCCGCCGGGGCCCGCGACGAGCGCCTGCAGGTGGAGCGGCGTCATGGACATCACGCCCACCATCACTGCGTGGGCCCCGACGACGGCGGCCATTGCCAGGATGGCGGCAGGTGAATGCCGGATGGCGTGCAGGCCCCTGCTCAGTGATCCGCCGAGCCGCGGAGGACCCGCGGGCGGGCTTGCTGCTGGTCCGGCTACCGCCCCGGTCGCCGCAAGCCGACGGGCGAAGAGCAGCGGGTCGGGGCGGAGCCCGACGACCAACAGGACAGTGGCCAGCAGCAGTCCCGCCGCAGAGATCACGAACGGTCCGGCGATGGGCGGCAGCCCCAGCGTCTGGCCCACGACGGCGCCCGGCTGGATGAGGTTGGGCCCGGCGACGGCTCCGATCGTGATGGCCCAGACGACGGCGGACAGCGATCGGCCGCGGTGTTCCGGGTCAGCGAGGTCGACGGCGGCGAACCGGGCCTGCAGGTTGGCGGCCGTACCGACGCCGACACCGGCCGCGCCGACGGCCAGGAAGACAAAGATTCCGGAGACCACGGCCCCGACGATCAGCAAGGCGCCCACGAGGGCTGCCGCAAGTCCTGTGGCCAGGCCCACCCGGCGTCCGCGGCGTTCGGCGAGGGAGGCCAAAGGCAGCGCAGCAAGGGCGGCGGCGAGGGTCATCATCGTGGCGACTGAACCGGCCCATGACTCGGAACCGGTCAGGTCGACGGCCAGCAGGGAGCCGATGGAGACGGTTGCTCCCGTGCCGATTCCGCTGAGGAGCTGTGCGGCGCCCAGGAGCATCACGGTACGCCGCTGTACCTGCGCCTGGTCCGGCTCCGCCCGGGAAGTGGTCGCCATCCTCCGAGCATAGTCCGCGAGGGGCGCGGTAAGCACGGGTTAAAAGCGGCAACCCCGGCCACAGAGTGACCGGGGTTGCCAGTGAAAAGCGGAACGCTTAGTCGACGTCGCTCAGGCTCTTCCGGGCGTCCTCCTCGAGGCGGGCGTCCAGCTTTGCCTTCTGCGCGCCCGAGCTGACCAGGCTGGCGATTACGGCGATGATGATGGTGCCCACGATGACCGCGAGGGAGACGTAGGTGGGGATCTCCGGCGCCCACTCGATGTGGTGCCCGCCGTTGATGAACGGAAGCTCGTTGACGTGCATGGCGTGCAGGACCAGCTTCACGCCGATGAACGCCAGGATGATGGACAGCGCGTGCTTGAGGTACACGAGGCGGTTCATCAGCCCGCCGAGCAGGAAGTACAGCTGGCGGAGGCCCATCAGCGCAAAGATGTTCGCGGTGAAGACGATGAACGCGCTCTGGGTCAGGCCGAAGATGGCCGGAATGGAGTCCACGGCGAACAGCAGGTCCGTCATGCCGATGGTGACAAAGACGACCAGCATGGGGGTGAAGACCTTCTTGCCGTCGACCGTGGTGCGCAGCTTGCCGCCGTCGAACTTCTCCGACATGGGGATGACCTTGCGGAGCTTCGCGATGATCGCGTTCTCCTTGTCTTCCTCGTCTTCGCCCTCATCCTGGGCCTGCTTCCAGGCGGTCCAGAGCAGGAACGCGCCGAAGATGTAGAAGACCCAGCTGAACTGCTCGATCACGATGGCACCGAGCAGGATGAAGATGCCGCGCAGGATCAGCGCGATGATGATGCCCACCATCAGCACTTCCTGCTGGTACTTACGGGGCACCGAGAAGCGCGCCATGATGATGATGAAGACGAAGAGGTTGTCGATGCTGAGGCTGTATTCCGTCACCCAGCCTGCGACGAACTGGCCGCCGTACTCAGCGCCGGCAAACATGAACATGGCACCGGCAAACACGAGGGCCAGCGCCACGTAGAAGGCAACCCAAAGGCCGGCTTCCCTCATGGAGGGCTCGTGGGGGCGCCGCAGCACCAGAAGCAGGTCCATCAGGAGGATGATGCCGAGGACGACGAACGAGCCGACCTCAAACCAGACGGGAAGTTGCACAGAGTTACCTTTCGCAGGGTACAGAAAACTGGTGTAAGTCTCTCCGGCGAACCTGTGCACTTGGTGCTGAATTGGTTGCCCGCTACGCCCGGCAAGGCATCTGTGCCTTGCGTGTTGACGTCCGTAGCGCTTGGGATACTCCCCTACGTGACCTCAACTTTACCTTAGACGCGGCGCTGCCCGCGTCCACGACGTGCCGGCCGCGTCACACTCGGGCATGGGTGCTGCGTCACACTCAGGGTGTGCGGCCGCGTCAGCCTCAGGCGTGCCCGGCTGCGTGCATCTGGCGGAGTTCCTTTTTCAGCTCGCTCACTTCGTCGCGGAGGCGGGCGGCCAGCTCGAACTGCAGCTCGGATGCGGCGCCGTGCATCTGCTCCGTCAGCTGTTCGATGAGCCCCACCAGGTCCTCGGCGGGGGCGGCCGCGAGCCCGTCCGCCCGCACCGTGGCCGCACCCTTGGCCGCCGACTTGCCCCGTTTGCCGCCCTTCGCCAGGCGGTTGTTGTTCAGCAGTTCCTGCGTGTCGGCGTCCTCCTTGGCAAGTTGGTCGGTGATGTCGGCGATCTTCTTCCGCAGCGGCTGCGGGTCCACGCCGTTCGCGGTGTTGTAGGCGACCTGGATGGCGCGGCGCCGGTTGGTTTCGTCGATGGCATGCGCCATGGAGTCGGTGATCCGGTCCGCGTACATGTGCACCTCGCCGGACACGTTCCTGGCCGCACGGCCGATGGTCTGGATCAGCGACGTGGACGACCTAAGGAAGCCTTCCTTGTCGGCGTCGAGGATGCTCACGAGGGACACCTCGGGAAGGTCCAGGCCCTCACGGAGCAGGTTGATGCCAACCAGGACGTCGAACGTTCCCATCCGCAGTTCACGAAGCAGCTCCACACGGCGCAGGGTGTCCACGTCCGAGTGCAGGTACTCCACTTTGACGCCGTGCCCCAGCAGGTAGTCCGTGAGGTCCTCGGCCATCCGCTTGGTGAGCGTGGTGACCAGGACGCGTTCGTTCTTGTCGGTGCGGTTCCGGATCTCACCCAGGAGGTCGTCGATCTGGCCCTTGGTGGGCTTGACCACGACTTCGGGATCGATGAGGCCGGTGGGACGGATGATCTGCTGGACGAAACCGTCCGCCTTGCCGAGCTCGTACTTGCCCGGGGTGGCGGACAAGTAGACGGCCTGGCCCACGCGGTCCTGGAACTCGTCCCATTTCAGCGGGCGGTTGTCCATCGCAGAGGGCAGCCGGAAGCCGTGGTCCACAAGGTTCCGCTTGCGCGACATGTCGCCCTCGTACATGGCGCCGATCTGCGGCACGGTGACGTGGGATTCATCAATCACCAGCAGGAAGTCGTCCGGGAAGTAGTCGATGAGGCAGTGCGGCGCGGTTCCGCGGGCGCGGCCGTCGATGTGCGACGAATAGTTCTCGATGCCGTTGCAGAAGCCCATCTGCTGCATCATTTCGAGGTCGTACGTGGTGCGCATCCGGAGCCGCTGGGCCTCGACCAGCTTGTTCTGGCCTTCCAGCACGGCGAGCCGCTCGGCCAGTTCGTCTTCGATTCTCTTGATCGCCCGGCTCATGCGTTCCGGGCCGGCCACGTAGTGCGAGGCCGGGAAGACGTACATCTCGGTCTCGTCCCGGATGACCTCCCCGGTGAGCGGGTGCAGCGTGTAGATGTTCTCGATCTCGTCGCCGAAGAACTCGATCCGGATGGCGAGTTCTTCGTACATGGGAATGATTTCCACGGTGTCGCCGCGGACGCGGAACGTGCCGCGGTGGAAGTCCATGTCGTTGCGGGTGTACTGCATGGAGACGAATTTCCGGAGAAGGTCGTCGCGGTTCATCTCCGCCCCCTTGCGGAGCGTCACCATGCCGGCGATGTACTCTTCCGGCGTGCCGAGGCCATAAATGCAGGAGACGGTGGCCACCACGATCACGTCGCGGCGGGTCAGCAGCGCGTTGGTGGCGGAGTGCCGGAGCCGTTCCACTTCCTCGTTGACGGATGAGTCCTTCTCAATGAAGGTGTCCGTCTGGGCGACGTAGGCCTCGGGCTGGTAGTAGTCGTAGTAGGAGACGAAGTACTCCACCGCGTTGTTAGGCAGCAGTTCGCGGAACTCGTTGGCCAGCTGCGCGGCGAGGGTTTTGTTCTGGACCATCACCAGGGTGGGCCGCTGGACCTGCTCGATCAGCCAGGCGGTGGTCGCGCTCTTTCCGGTACCCGTGGCGCCCAGGAGCACCACATCCTTCTCGCCGTTCTTGATTCGCTCGGTGAGTTCGGCGATGGCCGCCGGCTGGTCGCCGGCCGGCTTGAATTCGCTGATGACCTCAAAGGGCGCAACGACGCGGTTGATCTCCTGCGCAAGACTCATGTATCTAATCTACCGCCGGCCACTGACAGGAACTCCTGATTCAGCTTTGGGCGGTACCCGGTCCGGCACCGGGGACGCTCCCAGATTCGTACGACGGCGGCTGCCAGCCGCTGCTCCCGGCCCACCGTTCCATTCCCGGGTAGGCGATCTCCGTGAACCAGGGTTCTTTGGCGCCGGCGTACCCCGCTGTGGTCAGCTCCGCCGCATGCAGGGCAGCCAGCCGCCGCTTTTCGGCAAGGTATGCCGCCAGCGCATGGGGTTCCGCCATCAGCCAGTCCCTGAAGCACAGGGCGAAACGCCACCCCGGCGAGCCGGCGACGCGGACGTGGACGTTGACCGGCCGTCCGGGATCGGCGTTTCCGTGCAGGCGCTTGGACCAGGCGGCCGGCTCGGGGCGTCCGGGTTTAGGGCTGTCCAGCAGGATTCCGGGCCAGGCCGGGAAGCCGGCCTGCGCAAGGAGGGGCGCGATCCTGTCCGCGGTGTCCAGGTCCCGGACCGCAAGCTGCATGTCGATGACGTTCTTCGCGTCCAGCCCCGGCACCGCCGTCGAGCCTATGTGGTCAACGGCCAGGATGTCGTCCGGAGCGGCCAGTTTCAGCCGCGCGGACAGCCGGGCCGCCTGGCGGCGCCACCCGGGGTCGTGCTCCGCCAGCACCGGCCCGCCGGACCGGTCGGCAACACGGGCTTCCCCGATATTCCGCGCAAACGGCAGCAGCCGTTCCTCCCACAGCCGGCCCACCGCGTCCCGCACCTCCTTCGGGGTACCGGAATTGTCCAGCACTACATCGGCTGCTGCGAGCCGGACGTCCCGCGACGCCTGCGCGGCCATCCGGGCGCGGGCCTCATCCTCCGTCATCCCCCGGTGTTCGACCATCCGCCGCACCCGCGTCGCTTCGGGCGCGTCCACCACCACGACGAGGTGGAAGCTACTTTCCTGGCCGGTCTCGACGAGGAGCGGAATGTCCTGGACCACGACGGCGTCCCGCGGGGCCGCCGCGATGACTTCGGCTGCCTGCGCCCGGACGAGCGGGTGGACGATTCCGTTCAGTTCTTCCCGCGCCGCCGGGTCCCCAAACACGACGGCGCCGAGCCGCGGCCGGTCGAGCCGGCCGCCGGCGTCGAGGATTTCCGGCCCGAAGGCGCGGACGACCGCGGCAAGGCCCGGAGTGCCCGGTTCCACCACGTCACGCGCGATGGCGTCGGCATCAACGAGCACGGCCCCTAGTTCCCTGAGGCGAGCGGCCACCATGGACTTCCCCGAGGCGATGCCGCCCGTCAACCCGATCTTCAGCACTCCCCAAGACTAAACTGAACCGGTGGCAGAAGCGTCAGATCCCCCGGAGAGCAGGACATCGGCCTACACCTCCCTGGCCGCGGGGCCCGATTTCCGCCATGAGATGGACATCAAGCGGTCGAGGTTCATCACGGTGCTACGGCGCGCGGACAACGAAGACGACGCACGGGCACTGGTGGCAGACCTGCGGCGGGAATTCCGCGACGCCCGGCATCACTGCTCCGCCTTCGTCCTGGGCCCGGACCGGGACGTCCAGCGTTCCAGCGACGACGGCGAACCGTCCGGCACCGCCGGGATCCCCATGCTGGAAGCGCTGATCCGGCGGGAAACCGCGCCCGGGGTGACGGACCTCAGCGACGTCAGTGCCGTCGTCGTGCGCTACTTCGGCGGGATCCTGCTGGGGGCCGGCGGCCTTGTCCGCGCCTACTCCGAGTCGGTCTCCGCCGCCCTGGAGCTCGCTCCCCTGGTGCAGCGCAGGCGGCTGCGCATCTGCGCCGTCCGGGTGCCGCACGCCGCGGCGGGGCGCCTCGAGAACGATCTCCGCAGTTCGGGCTACGTCATGGCCGAGACCGGCTACGAGCCCCGCTCCACCGTTCTGCGGCTCGCCCTGCCCGACGCGCCGGACACCCTGGCGGAGGCCGCCGAACGCCTGGCGGCCATGACGGCCGGAAGCGCGGACCTCCAGCCGGAGGGCACGGAATGGATCGACGTTCCGCTGAACCGCTGACTGCCTGGCCGTAGTGTCGGTTGCAATTATCAGCTTGCTTATCACTTTCCCGCTTTCTAGGGTTGATGCTGTAAGGCACCACACCAGGAAAGAAGGAGGACGAATGTCAGAGCACAACATCGCAGGCAAGAGGGTCGCCTTTGTACTGACGGACGGCGTGGAGCAGGTCGAGCTAACTAGCCCGTGGAATGCAGTCAAGGAAGCCGGCGGCGAACCTGTCCTGGTGGCCCCGAAGAGCGGGAAGCTCCAAGGATTCAAGGGCGTGGACAAGGGAGATACCTTCGATGTCGACCTGACCCTGTCAGAGGCCAATGCTTCCGACTTCCACGCCTTGGTGATCCCCGGCGGCGTCGTCAACGCGGACCATCTCAGGGTGGACAAGGACGCCCAGGCGTTTGCCCGGAGCTTCTTCGAGCAGCACAAGCCGGTGGCAGCCATCTGCCACGGCCCCTGGCTCCTCATCGATGCGGGCGTCGTGAAGGGGCGGAACCTCACGTCGTACCACACACTCGCCACGGACCTCCGGAACGCCGGCGCTAACTGGACGGACGAGCAGGTGGTTGTGGACCAGGGCTTCGTGACGAGCCGGAAGCCGGCCGACCTTGAAGCATTCAACGACAAACTGCTGGAAGAGATCGCCGAGGGCGAGCACGCGGGCCAGACCGCCTGACCGCGGGCCCGCGCAGGCCGGACTTTAACGAAAAGGTGGCCGCCCCCGAGGGGACGGCCACCTTTTGCGTGCTATTTCAAGCTACCAACTGCCTGGGCTCCGGGAGCGGACTCCCGGAGCAGCTGCGGCAATTAGTTGCCGGTCAGCTTCTCGCGCAGTGCCGCGAGAGCCTCGTCCGAAGCAAGCGTGCCTGCACCGGTCTCGGCTGCAGCGGGCTCCGAGGAGTAGCTGGTGGTGCCGGAATCGCTGTCACCGGACGTTGCAGCTGCAGCGTCGTCGGCAGCATGCTGGGAAACCTGCTTCTTGTGAGCTTCCCAACGGGTCTGGGCGTCAGCGTACTGCTGCTCCCAGGCTGCGCGCTGGTTCTCGTAGCCTTCAAGCCACTCGTTGGACTCCGGGTCGAAGCCCTCCGGGTACTTGTAGTTGCCCTCTTCGTCGTACTCTGCGGCCATGCCGTAGAGAGCCGGATCGAATTCGGTGCTGTCGGCGTCAACGCCCTCGTTAGCCTGCTTGAGGGAGAGGGAGATGCGGCGGCGCTCGAGGTCGATGTCGATGACCTTGACGAACAGCTCGTCACCAACGGAGACAACCTGCTCAGCAAGCTCAACGTGGCGGACAGCCAGCTCGGAGATGTGAACGAGGCCTTCGATGCCGTCTTCGACGCGAACGAACGCACCGAACGGAACGAGCTTGGTGACCTTACCCGGAACAACCTGGCCGAGGGCGTGGGTGCGGGCGAAGGTCTGCCACGGATCTTCCTGCGTAGCCTTGAGCGACAGGGAAACGCGCTCGCGGTCCAGGTCGACCTCGAGAACCTCGACGGTGACTTCCTGGCCAACTTCGACAACCTCGGACGGGTGGTCGATGTGCTTCCAGGACAGCTCGGAAACGTGAACCAGGCCGTCTACGCCGCCCAGGTCCACGAAGGCACCGAAGTTGACGATGGAGGAAACGACGCCGGGACGGACCTGGCCCTTTTCCAGCTTGTTGAGGAACGTGGAGCGGACCTCGGACTGGGTCTGCTCGAGCCAGGCACGGCGGGACAGCACAACGTTGTTGCGGTTCTTGTCCAGCTCGATGATCTTGGCTTCGATCTGCTGACCGATGTACGGAGCAAGGTCGCGCACACGGCGCATCTCGACGAGGGATGCGGGCAGGAAGCCGCGCAGACCGATGTCGAGGATAAGACCACCCTTGACAACCTCGATGACGGTACCGGTGACGACACCGTCTTCTTCCTTGACCTTCTCGATGTCGCCCCAGGCGCGCTCGTACTGAGCACGCTTCTTGGAGAGGATCAGGCGGCCTTCTTTGTCTTCCTTGGTGAGCACCAGGGCTTCGACCTGATCGCCAACGGAGACGACGTCTCCGGGATCAACGTCGTGCTTGATGGACAGCTCGCGGGAGGGGATGACACCTTCGGTCTTGTAACCGATGTCGAGCAGAACTTCGTCGCGGTCGACCTTGACGACGGTACCTTCGACGAGATCTCCGTCGTTGAAGTACTTGATGGTGGCGTCGACTGCTGCGAGGAAGTCCTCAGCGGTACCGATGTCGTTAATGGCGACTACGGGGGTACCGGGCTTCTCGGTGGAGGTGATGGTCATGTAGTAGGGGCTCCGTTGTGGATAGTTAGTCGGTCAGGCAAACCATCGCGCCCGCGTTATGGAACGCAGGCGCAAAGCACGGCATATCACGCGGATCTGCCGGGTCATCCTGATTTTGTGGATTTTAGATACGTGCACCTAGTACACGCCCGTTCATTCTAGTCGCACTCGCCAACGCCGGTCAAAGCGCCGCGGCCACCTTGAAGGCCTGTGACCTGCCGGAACGCCGTCAAAAATGCGTCAGACAGTGCGGCGAGCGTTCGACGGCGAACATGAGCCGCGCTTTCAGCGCCGCCCCCGGGGCGTGTTCGGTGACCCGGCCGGCGGCCTTCAGGGTCACGGGACAAACCGCCCCCAAATAGATGGAGCCGAGTTCCGCGATGTCCAGGGACAGGTCCGGTTCCGACCCCGCCGGAGCCTCGGTGACGTGTGCTTCCCCGCCGCTGACCTCGAGGGTAAACGTGCCACCGGCAAAGCCAAGGGCGTCCCCGACCTCCAGCACGAGTGAACCGTCCGCGGAGTACCGCCGGGCAGCCAGGGCCGTGGCGGTGTCCAGGATCCGCAGCCAGAGCATGTCCCGGTGGTCCGATGACTCAATGCACCGCGGGTCCCCCAGCGCCCAGGTCAGGGGGTCGTCCACCGGCGCGTCCGGCCAGCTGATCCGGTCCACGAGGTCGATGCTGCCGAGGAACTGCCACAGATCCAGGTAGGCGGCGTCCGTCGCCGCCACAAGGTCCACGATCTCCATGGTGTACGGCTTGGTGTCCCAGCCGGCGAACTTGTACGAGACGTAGCCGTCCACGGCGCCCGCGGCGTCGTAGTGCAGGGCGCACCGGATTGCCTGGTCCTCGCTGCCGTCGCGGCCGACGGCGCCGGAGACGTTCTGCCGGTAGGCGTCCTGCCGGATGATCGACCCCGGTGTGTGCCGGTGCACGCGTTCGAACACTGCAGGGGCGAGCTCGAGCAGCACTTTCCGGTCGGCGCTTTCCACGGATCCGGCAGGCTGGTGACGCAGGCTGAAGCGCGGCCCGGTGTCCACCTTGATGCTGCGCTCAAACGTTGCCACGCCGTAGCCGAAGCGGCCGTAGATGGAGCCTTCCGATGCGGTCAGGGCCGCCATCGCCAGACCGTCTGCCTTTACCGCAGCGAGGTCGTCCGTCATCATGCGGCGCAGGATGCCCTGGCGACGGTGCGTGCCGCGTACGGTCACCGCCGTCACCATGTGCGTCCGGAGCTGACGGCCGTAGCCGACGTTCATGTCCTTGCGCAGTGTGCCGAACGTGGCCACGGGAACGTTGGCGGCCAGGGAATGCGGTGCAACCTGGCCCGTCTGGTAGACGCCCGTCAGCTCACGGTTATCCTGCCGGTACATGGCCATGATCTTGTCCACGAATTCGTCATTCCGGCGGGTGTCGTGGAAGCCGAAGCCCACGGCCTGAATCCAGTCCGTGCCCTGGGCGTAACCGGGCTCGCCCTTGTCCGCCGCCCTGAAGCGCCTGATCTCATACCTGTCTGCCACGTGCTGCTCCCCCTTGAACCCGAATGAATGGAACCCGAATGAATGAAACCGGATGATTTGAACCCGGATTAATGACATACGCAGGGCGCCTGGAACGGCGCCCTGCGCTTCCGGATATGACTAGTGACCGGCGTCGTACCAGCTGGGTCCGACGCCGATCTGGACGTCCAGCGGAACGCTGAGGTCCGCGGCCGAACCCATCTGCTCTGTCACGAGCTTCTCAACGGCCTCGCGCTCGCCCTTGGCCACCTCAAGCACCAGTTCATCGTGGACCTGCAGGAGCATCCTCGACTTGAGTCCGCGGGCGGCCAGTTCGTCATGGACGCCGAGCATGGCGCGCTTGATGATATCCGCGGCGGAACCCTGGATGGGCGAGTTCAGGGCAATGCGCTCCGCGTTCTCGCGCAGCTGGCGGTCCGTGCTGGTGAGATCGGGCAGGTACCGGCGCCGTCCCTCGATGGTGGCGGTGTAGCCGTCGATCCGGGCCTGGTCCACCACGCCGCGGAGGTAGTCGCGCACGGCGCCGAACCGGTCGAAGTAGTCCTTCATGAGGGTCCGTGCCTCGTCGACGGAGATCTCCAGCTGCTTGGAGAGGCCGAACGAGGTCAGACCGTACGCGAGTCCGTAGGACATCGCCTTGACCTTGGACCGCATCGCACTGGTCACCTGGTCGGTGGGCACATGGAAGATGTTGGAGCCCACGAACCGGTGGAGGTCTTCACCGTCCTTGTAGGCCTGGATCAGGCCGGCGTCCCCCGAAAGGTGGGCCATGATGCGCATTTCGATCTGAGAGTAGTCCGCGGACAGCAGGCAGTCATAGCCCTCGCTGACCACGAAGATGCCGCGGACGCGCCGACCTTCCTCGCTGCGGATGGGGATGTTCTGCAGGTTGGGGTTGTTGGAGGAGATCCGGCCGGTGGCCGCCACGTTCTGCGCGTAGGTGGTGTGGATCCGGCCGTCTTCCGCGACCGACTTCTTGAGCGACTCCAGCATCTGGCGCAGCTTCGACGACTCGCGGTGCGCCATCAGCTGGACCAGGAATTCGTGCCCCGTCTTTTCCAGCAGGTTCTTGAGCGACGCGGCGTCCGTGGTGTAGCCGGACTTGATCTTCTTGGTCTTCGGCAGCTGGAGTTCGTCGAACAGGACGGCCTGCAGCTGCTTCGGCGAACCGAGGTTGACCTCGTGGCCAATCGCGGCGAAGGCAAGCTCCTGCGCGTTGTCGATCACCTTGGCGAGGTCCGCCAGCTGCTCGTCCATGCGCGGCATGTCGATGGCGATGCCCGCGAGTTCCATGTCCGCGAGGACACGGCTGACGGGCAGCTCGAGCGTGGCCAGCAGGTCCGCGGCTTCTCGTTCCTTCAGTTCCGATTCGAAGTAACGGCTCAGGGCCTGCACGACGGCGGCCACCCTGACCAGCGCGCCCGCAGCGGCGGCGTCGTCGCCGTCGAACGACAACTCAAGCTGGCCCGCTTTCGCGGTCTCGGGCGAGATGCTGATGTTGAGGTGGTGCTGGGCCAGCTCGGCGAGCTCGTACGTGCGGCGGTCCGGCTGGATGAGGTAGCCGGAGATTGAGGTGTCATCCACCACCCCTTCCAAGCCGAGGCCGCGGCTGGACAGAGCCTTGAGGGCGGCCTTGTAGCCGTGCATCACCTTCGGTGATTGCCCGTCCCGCAGCCAGTCCGCAAGGACGTTTTCGGCTGCGGCGTCCTGGCTGGCGAGGTCGATGTAGACGGCGGCGTCGTCACGGACGATGGCCAGCGCGGCGGCGTCCTCGCCGATCCGTCCCGGAACGAGGTCGACGGCGACGGCGGACCGCTGGCCCGCGCCTGCGGCCAGGAAGGTGCTCAGCTCCGTTGCACCGGCGGGGGTGACGAAGTCAGGCGTCTCGATGCTCTCGCGCTCCGCGGGTTCCACTTCGTCACTGCCGTAGAGGGCGAAGAGCCGGGTGCGGATGGTCTTGAATTCAAGGTCGTCGAACAGTTGCTCCAAGGCGGCCTCGTCCGGCCTCGGTTCCGCGAGTTCGTCCAGCGTTACGGGGAGGTCCAGGTCCGTGTGGAGCCGGTTCAGCCTCCGGTTGCGCTTGACGTCCTCGACGTTCTCGCGCAGGGCATCCCCTACCTTGCCGCCGATAGCGTCGAGGTGCTCCAGAACCCCCTCCAGCCCGCCATACAGGTTGATCCATTTGGCCGCCGTCTTGGGGCCGACGCCGGGAACGCCCGGGAGGTTGTCCGCGGACTCCCCCACGAGGGCGGCGAGGTCCGAGTACTGCGGCGGGGTGACAAAGTACTTCTCCTGGATGGCGGCCGCGTCCAGCCGGGGAATGTCGCTGACTCCCTTCCTGGGGTACAGCACAAACACGTTGTCGGTGATGAGCTGGAAAGCGTCACGGTCACCGGTCACCAGGAGCACCTCGTAGCCGGCCTTTTCTCCCATGGCGGCGAGTGTTGCCAGGACGTCGTCAGCTTCATAGCCCGGCATTTTGATGGTCTTGATGCCCCACGCCTGCATGACTTTGTCGATGAGGTCGATCTGGCCGCTCATCTCCCGGGGTGTCTCGTTCCGGCCGCCCTTGTACTCGCTGTACTCGGCCTTGCGGTGGGTGGTTTCATCCGAGACATCGAAGGCCACGGCGATGTGGGTGGGCTTCTGTTCCTTGATCAGGTTGATCAGCATGGACGTGAATCCGTGGATCGCGTTGGTGTGCTGCCCGTTGGCAGTGGAGAACTTGTCCGCCGGCAGGGCGAAGAAGGCCCGGAACGCCATGGAGTGCCCGTCAAGCACCAGAAGGCGGGGCTGGTCTGTCAGGGGAATGACCGGGGCCTCAGTCGCCGAGACCGACCGGCTGGCCGGTGACTGGACCGCAACTTCCTCCAGTGTTTCGGTTGCGGACGGGAAAGGGGCCGGTTTGGTAGTTTCACTCACAGGTGCCAGCCTAGTTGCCATGATGGACAATTTCACGCCCGACCGGTCCGCCGACGAGGCGCGGTTCAAGGAAGAGCTGGTCGCTGCAGGAGTCCCCGAACACCTCCACGACTGGCTCGGCGGATTCGGCATCGGGGCGCTGGTGGTGAAGATGGGCATCCGCTTCCTGGAAATGAGTCCGGAGCGGACGGTGGCCACCATGCCGGTGGAAGGCAACACCCAGGTGGCGGGAATCCTCCATGGCGGGGCCCATGTGGTCCTCGCGGAAACGCTGGGCTCCTTTGCGGCAGGCATGCATGCCGGAACCGGGCGCCAGGCGCTCGGCATCGAGGTTGGCGCGACCCACCACCGGGCCATCTCGGCGGGCACCGTGACCGGGACGTGCACGGCCATTCATCTGGGGCGCACGCTCGCCACGCACGAAATCGTCATGACTGACGAACAGGGCCGTCGGCTCTCGACCGCGCGCATCACCAACCTCATCCGGGACATCGGCGCGTAAGCGCCGGCGGCGGAAAGCCGTCCGGCAGAGCCCGGCTGATCCGGGACGGCGCTATTCCTGGGACGGCGCTTATCCTGAGCCGGCGCCGAAACGGTACCGGAGCTCCACGATTCCCCGCCCTTGGGTGCGCGATTCCACCAACTCAAGCGGCGGCGTCGGACCTTCCAGCGGAAGCAGCCGCTTGCCGTTCCCGAGCACCACCGGAATGACCGAAACGATCAGCTCGTCCAGGAGCCCGGCGCCGGCGAACTGGGCGGCAAGGTCCCCGCCGCCCACCACCCAGATGTTCTTGCCGGCTGCGTCCCTCCTGAGGTCGTCGGCGAACTCACCGACGTCGCCGCGCACGAAAGCGACGTCCGCCCCGGGCGGAGCCCTGAACTCATGGTGGGTGAAGACCCAGCAGGGCGTGTCGGGGTACGGCCAGTTGCCGGGCTCGTGGTCCATCAGCCACTGATAGGTGGTCCCGCCCATGACGATGCAGCCGATGCCTGCCATGAAGGCGTCGTAGCTCTCCTTGCCGCCTTCGAAACCGTCGAACTGCAGCAGCCACGCAAGGTCGTCGTCAGGGGTGGCGATGAACCCGTCGAGGGACGACGCCACGTAGTACTGGACACTGGACATGGCTAAAGCCTAGCGATTCCGCCTCCCTGTTCCCAGAGGTCAATTAAGGACCTGCGGGGGCAGGCTAGCCGCTGAAGTACGGGATGATCAGGTACAACCCGAACAGCACGGCGAGGCCGCAGAGGGCGAAGCACGCGTAGGCCAGGGAGCGGAGCCACCCGGGCGCGGCGGCGCGCTGGTCGCCGCCCATGGCGGTGAGGCGGACGCCGAGTGAATAGAGGACCACTACCGTCACCGCGGACACCAGGGTGGCACCGCCTACGGTGAGGAGTTCCAACCACTTCATCGCTCTGTATCCTTCGGCTCGTTTGCCCTGGCTGACTCGTTTGCCCTGGCCCGCGCCCGGGCGAAGGCCTTCTTCTTCGCGAAGCGGACGGCCTGTCCGGCTTCCTCGACTTCCACGGCATTGTGGTGGCCCACCTTGGACTGGCGGGACACCAGGAACATGTAGAGCACGGCGCCCGTTCCTGCAACGGCGGCGATGACGACGCCCACAACACCCGTCTTGACGAGCAGGGCTGTCAGGGCGCCCACGATGCCTGCGGCGGGCAGGGTGAAGAGCCAGCCGAGCGCAATCTTGCCGACCATCCCCCAGCGGACCGACGTACCTCTCCGGCCCAGCCCCGATCCGATGACGGACCCGGAGGCCACCTGCGTGGTGGACAGCGCGAAGCCGAGGTGCGAGGAAGCGAGGATGGCGGACGCCGTGCTGGTCTCGGCCGCGAAGCCCTGTGCGGGCTTCACCTCGGTGAGCCCCGCCCCCATTGTCCGGATGATGCGCCAACCGCCGGCATATGTGCCGATGGCAATGGCGAACGCACACGCGGCGATGACCCACAGCTGCGGGCCCGAACCGGGGGTCTGAGTGCCGGCCGCAATGAGGACCAGCGTGATGATGCCCATGGTCTTCTGGGCATCATTGGTTCCGTGGGCGAGGGCCACGAGGCTGGAAGTGAAGATCTGGCCGGTGCGGAAGCCGCCTCGCTTCTGGGTCAGCTTGGTGCCGGTCTCTGGATCGTGCCGGGAGGTCAGGGCATAGGCCAGGCGCGTGCAGATGTAGGCGACGATCGCGGCGATGAGGGGGGCGAAGACTGCCGGAAGGATGACTTTCTGGAGGAGGGTCTCCAGATTCACGGAGTTGAACCCGATGCCGGCGACCGCGGCGCCGATGAGACCGCCGAAGAGTGCGTGCGACGAACTTGAGGGCAGCCCCTTCAGCCAGGTGATCATGTTCCACAGAATGGCGCCCATGAGGCCGGCAAAGATGATGTCCGGCGTGATCTGGACGCCGCCGGAGCCTTCGCGGATGATGCCGCCGGAAACCGTCTTGGCCACTTCCGTGGACAGGAACGCTCCCACGAGGTTCAGGATCGCCGCCAAGGTAACTGCAGTCTTCGGCTTGATGGCACCCGTGGCGATGGGCGTGGCCATCGCGTTCGCGGTGTCATGAAAACCGTTCGTGAAGTCGAAAAATAGTGCCAGCGCGATGACCAGCGCCACCATGAAGGTGATATCCACCTGTTGCCCAATCTGCAGAGTCGACGTTCAGCAGTTCCACTTCCCCGGCCCGCCTTGCACAGCATAGTTCACCTAATGTTCATGCGGTGGGAGTTGCAAAGCTGCGGAACGGGCTTGAAACCCTATAGATCGTACGCGGCTCGGCTATGAGGTCAAACCTGTCGTCACGGCTGGCCTTGCGCGAAGCTCCGGATAGCCTCGAGCTCCTGCGGCGACAGGCCGGTCCGCGGATCCGGCGACACCAGCAGGGCCCGCGCTCCCAGGATCCGGGCCCAGGCCTGTGCGCGGCCCTCGTAGGCGAGCTGGTCGTCCACCCAGATGATCCGCTCGGGCGCGGAGATGCTCACGTCGGCCTGGATTGCTTCCAGCTTCCACCACTCCGCCCCGCTTCCCGCGCCGTCCGCGGTGAGCACAGGCCATCCGCTGCCGTTGAGTCCCGTGACCGGGCACAGGACGGTCGGGGCCAGTTCCTCCCAGCTGGTCAGCCACACGCATCGCAGACCCCACACCGGCGCAAGCCGGTTCAGGGCCTCCACGAGCTCCCCCGCGTACGCCACCTCGAGCATTCCGGCGTATGCGTACTGCCAGGCGGACCCCCACGGCGTGCCGCCGGTCGCACCGAACGGACACACCACGCCGTCCACGTCCAGGTACAGTGAGACATTTCCCACGGCGTTTCCAGTCCGCTACTCCTCGTGGTGGGCCTTGCGGACTCTGGTGACAACCGTGGGGCACGGCACGCGGGTCAGGACCGCGTGCGCCGTCGAACCGAGCAGGAGCCTGCTGAAGCCGCCCCGGCCGCGGCTGCCGATCACCAGCATCCGGGCGTCCGCCGCGATCTCAACGAGTGCCTTGGCCGGGTCGGTATCGCTTTCGAGCCGCTGATGCACCACGAGGTCCGGGTACCTGTCCCCCAGCCCGGCCACGCTTTCGGCCAGGACAACCTTCTCTTCCTCTTCCATGACCTCGGCCACTCTGCTGGAGGGCAGTCCGCGCCGGGTCCATCTGGCGGGATGCCGGAAGGCCAGGACCGCTGTCAGTTCGTCCCCTTCGCGGTCGGCCTCGGCGGCCGCGAGTGCAACCGCCTGGCTCGACTCCTCAGAGCCGTCCACGCCCACAACCACTCCCCGCCGTTCCGTCGCCGGGACGCTGGGTATCACCGCCACGGGGCTGTCCGAGGCGGTGACAATCTGCAGCGCCCGGTCGGTCACGCGTCCGCCGTCCGCCCAGTACCTGTGGTGCGACCCGATGACCAGCAGGGACGCGTCCCTGGACATCTCCTTGAGCGCCACCGCAGTGCCGCCGTGCCGCAGCTGGATATCGACGTCGACGTCCGATTGCCGCTTGGCGGCGTCCTGCTGCACCTGCCGCAGCAGCTGCAGCGCGGATTCCTTGATCAGCTCGTGATACTGGAATTCCTGCGCCACCCACCGGTCATCGACGGCATGCATGGCGATCACCGGAAGCCTGAGCCGGGATGCGCGGTTGAGGGACCAGGCCATTGCGGCCTCGCTGCTGGCCGAGCCGTTGATGCCCACGACGATTGGTTTGTTCATTTCGGCGACCTGCTTGCTCCATCGCATTGTTTTGCTTCATCGCGCCGTTCCGATCAGCCCGCCTACAGGCCGGTGACACCTCCATTCTCCTCCGCACGAAGTACCGGGGTAAGGGCCCCGGAGCTCCCCTCCCGGTGCTTCCAACCACGAGGCGGATTCCGGGAGCGCTCCTGTTCCTCCCAAGTAGACTGTGCCCGTCAGCGCTGTAGCAGTACCGACGAGAGGCACTTGCATGGGCAACACCGCGGCGGGCCAGGCAACCTCTGCCGAAGATCTTGAACTGCTGAACAGGTACTGGAATGCGGCGAACTACCTGACCGTTGCCCAGATCTACCTTCAGGAGAATCCGCTGCTCCGGGAACCGCTGAAGGCGGACCACATCAAGCCGAGGCTGCTGGGGCATTGGGGAACCGGGCCGGGCCTGTCCCTGGTGTACGTGCACCTCAACCGGCTGATCAGGCGGACATCGGCAGAGGTCTTGTTCGTCGCCGGCCCGGGGCACGGCGGACCGTCCGTGGTGGCGAACGTCTACCTCGAGGGCACGTACTCCGAGATATATCCGGACGTCGGGCAGGACGTTGCCGGGCTGAGGCAGCTGGCACGGCAATTTTCGACTCCCGGCGGCGTGGGCAGCCACGTGGGCCCTGCCACGCCGGGATCCATCCATGAAGGCGGCGAGCTGGGTTATTCGCTCATGCACGCCACCGGGGCGGTCATGGACAACCCCGGGCTTATCGCCGCTTGCGTGATTGGCGACGGCGAAGCGGAAACCGGGCCGCTGGCGGCGTCCTGGGCGGCGCCGTTCTTCCTCAACCCGGCACGGGACGGCGCCGTCCTGCCGATCCTGCACCTCAACGGACACAAGATTTCGGGGCCCACGGTGCTCGGCCGCCGCTCCGACGAAGACGTGGAAGTGCTCCTGCGAGCGCACGGCTGGGACCCCGTTACGGTGTCCGGAGACCAGCCCCTTGACGTCCACCGGGCGATGGCCTCGGCCATGGATGGAGCGTATGCTGCGATCCGGGGAATCCAGGAGCGGGCCCGCAGCGGCGGCGCCGCGGACGCTGCCCGCTGGCCGGCTATCATCCTGCGGACACCCAAGGGCTGGACAGGTCCGGAATCGGTGGACGGCAGCCCCGTCGAGGGAACCTTCCGCTCACACCAGGTGCCACTCTCCGGTGTCAAGGACCATCCCGAGCACCTGGCGCTGCTGGAAGAGTGGTTGCGTTCCTACCAACCGGAAACCCTTTTCGACGACGGCGGCCGGCTTGTGCCGGAACTGGCAGCCCTTGCGCCGGAGGGCCGGCTGCGAATGGGGGCGGTGCCCCCGGCCAACGGCCAGCCGTCCGTCCCGCTGGCAATCCCTGACCTCGGCAAGTATGCCGTCCACCCCGGCGAGCGCGGCTCCACCAGCAGCGAGACCACCAAACCGCTGGGTGAGCTGTTCCGGGACCTGTACCGCGACACCGCGGACAACCCGCGGTTCCGGCTCTTCTGCCCGGATGAGACCAACAGCAACCGGCTGGGCGCCGTGTTCGAGGCCACCGACCGGTGCCTTCTCCTCCCGCCGCGGGGCAGCGACCCCGCTGATGATCATGTCTCCGCAGACGGGCGGGTCATGGAGGTACTCTCCGAGCACCTGTGCCAGGGATGGCTGGAGGGCTACCTGCTGACCGGAAGGCACGGGTTCTTCGCCAGCTATGAGGCATTCGCTATGGTCAGCGCATCCATGACCGTGCAGCATGCCAAGTGGCTGCAGCACGCCCGCGAGCTCGAATGGCGCTCGCCTGTCCCGAGCCTGAACATCCTGCTGACGTCAACCTGCTGGCGAAACGACCACAACGGGTTCAGCCATCAGGGTCCGGGCCTGATCGACACCGTGCTTTCCCTCTCGGGTGAAGTGACCAGGATCTACCTTCCGCCGGATACCAACACCCTGCTGGCGGCGGCGGAGCACGTCCTGCTCAGCACGGACTACGTCAACCTCGTGGTGGTGGACAAGCAGCCCCATCCCCAGTACCTCACCCTTGAGGAAGCACGCGCCCATGCCGAAGCCGGGGCATCCCGCTGGGACTGGGCCGGGAACGAGGACACGGGAGGCACCGCCGACCCGGACATTGTCCTTGCCTGTGCCGGGGACATTCCCACAGAGGAGACGCTGGCCGCCGCGTGGCTCGTTCAGCGGCACGTCCCCGACGCGCGGGTGCGGGTGGTCAACGTCATGGACGCCATGGTTCTTCCGCCAAGGGACACGCACCCGCACGGTCTCGACGACGGGACGTTCAGTTCGTTGTTCACGGACAGCTGCGATGTGGTTGTGGCGTGGCACGGCTACGCCCGCTCGTTCCACCAGCTGCTGCACGGCCGCCCGAACCCGGAACGGTTCCACATCCGCGGCTACAGCCAGCAGGGAACCACCACCACGCCGTTCGACATGGTGGTGGTCAACCGCATGAGCCGCTATCACCTGGCCTTGGAGGCGCTGCGGCGGATGCCGCGGCAACTTCCCGGCGCTGAAGCGCTCACCGACCACTGCAACCGGCAGCTCGACGCCCATGCCGACTACATCCGCGAGCACTTCGAGGACCTCCCCGAGGTCCGTGAGTGGGTCTGGACACCGCCGGACTAGGCCGGCGGGTCACTGCGCGGACTGCCGCGGTTCACATCGCGGCCGGCGGACCTGCCCCCAGCATCCGGGCCACCTTCTCCTCGAGCGCCGCCCGGGTCGCTTCGGGCAGGACTATCAGGCCCTCGAGCTCGTGCCGGGCGCGTTTGTACGCTGTCTGCCGTTCGGCGGGAGTGGCTGCCTCATCTTCGGCGATCCGCAGCAGCTTCCGCGCCGTTGCCAGCTTCTGGCGTTCCTCAGCCGAGAAGTTGCTGTCCCGGATGCGCCGGGCTTCCCGCTCAGCGACGTCGAAGGCGACCTCGAAATTGCGCACGGCGGCCCGGTATTCATCCAAGCGCGTCCTGCTGCGTATGCCGGCGGGACCTGCCGGCCGCAGCCCGTCCGCTTCACGCTTGGCGCGCAGAAACGCCACCGTGAGGGGCTCCCGGACATCCGTCATGACCGGAAAATCGATGAGCTTGCCCACATCGAGCTCGTAGTCCAGCCAGCGGCGGTTCACGTCATCGTGGGCCGCCAGCAGCGCCGCAACCTCGGCTTCGCCCGCCTGCTCAACGGACAGCGCCTGGTTCCGGAGCCGGTAAAGCTCCACCCTGCGCTGGTGCCGCCGTTCGCCGGCCTTCGACCACGCCTTGCTCCAGCCGCCAACAATTCCGCTCAACGGGAAAATGAGCCACCAGAAGTGGCCTACGAAGTCGAGAATGGGCTGCACCCGTCCATAGTCGCACCGCCCGGCAAGCACCTCAAGGGCGCGGCGGCCATGCCAGGACGGTACCGGCCCGGGCACGGTGTGCGTGCCCGGGCCGACTCCCTGGCGCGTGGCGCCGGATTCAACAACGTGGAGGTCGCAGAAGCGGATGCGGACCTTTCAATGCCCATTTCGTCGCTAGGAAGCCGGTGCTGCCTGTCCGCCCTGGGCGTTGACGTTCACTAGCCACGTAATGCCGAATCTGTCGGTGCACATGCCGAAGATGTCGCCCCACGGCGCCGCTTCCATCGGGACGGTGACCGTGCCGCCGTCGCCGGACAGCTTGTCGTAGTAGCCGCGCAGTTCGCCCTCGTCCTCGCCGCTGAGCGATACCGAGATGTTGTTTCCGGGTGAGTAGTCCATGGAGTTAGGAGTGTCAGCCCCCATGAGAATGAAGCCTCTGTCCGAGGTCAGCATCCCGTGCATGATCTTGTCCGCCTCGGCCGGGTCCTCACTGGCATGGAACTCCCCGAAGGTGCTCAGCGTCAGTTGGCCGCCAAAAACAGACTGGTAGAAGTTCATTGCCTCACGGGCGTTGTCACGGAAGCTGATGTACGGGTTGAGCAGGGTGGACACGATCGGTTCTCCTTTGCTGAACTTGTTGGGTGCCGTTTGTCTGGCGCACCGCACTACACATGTTGCCCGAATCCGGGGACCCTTCATAGGGTTCAGGGCAGGAAACGGTAGCCGATTCCGGCCTCAGTCAGCAGGTGGCGGGGATTGCCGGTGTCGGCTTCCAGTTTGCGGCGGAGCTGGGCGATATAGACCCGCAGGTAGTTTGCTTCCTTCGCGTAGGCGGGACCCCACACCGTCGACAGGATCTGCTGCTGCGTGATGAGCTTTCCGGGGTTGCGGACCAGAAGTTCCAAAATGCTCCACTCGGTGGGGGTCAGCCGCACCGATTCGCCGTTCCGGGTAACCACGCGCTGGCCAAGGTCCACGGTGAATTCGGCCGTGGTGACCGTGGATGACTCGTCGGCGTCCGGAGCACGGCGCAGGAGCGCACGGAGCCTGGCCAGGAGTTCCTCCAAACCGAACGGCTTGGTGATGTAGTCGTCCGCCCCGGCATCCAAGGCATCGACTTTGTCGGCAGACCCGTGCCGCGCCGAGAGCACCAGCACGGGGGCACTACTCCAGCGCCGGAGTTCCGTCAGCACCGCTGCCCCGTCCATGTCGGGAAGTCCGAGGTCCAGGACCACCAGGCCGGGCGGGTTGCGCGCGGCCGCCAACAGGGCCGAGCGGCCGTCCGGCGCGGTGTCCACTCTGTACCCGTGCGCCTGCAGGGTGATCCTCAAGGCCCGGAGCAGGTGGGGGTCATCGTCCACAACGAGGATGCCGGTCACGGGGCCGCCTCCGCACGATGGTCCGCTGCGCCACTGCGGGTCGTAGCACCGGAGCGGGCGGAGCCGGCGGAAAGTGAGCCGGCGGAGCCAGGAGGTTCCGGGTCCGGGCCGGCAGTGCTGCCGGTCGACAGCGGCAGCCGGATGACCATGGTCAGGCCGCCGCCGGGGGTCTCCTGCGCCGTCAGGCTCCCGCCCATCGCGGCGACGAATCCCTTGGCAACGGCCAGACCCAAGCCCACGCCGGTGGATTGCGCAATGTCGTCGAGGCGCTGGAACGGCCGGAACATCGCCACGACGTTGCTGGCCGGCACGCCGCTTCCGTGGTCAATGATCCTCAGCTCACCGCAGGGATGGCCGTCCAGGGTGGCCGTGCTGAGGCCTCCGGCGGCCCCTGTAACGGTGATGTCGGAGCCCGGCGCATACTTGACCGCATTTTCCACGATGTTGGCGATGACACGTTCAAGCAGGCCGGGGTCGGCGTCCACGGCCGGCATGTTGGGCGGCAGGTCCACGCGGACGGTACCTGCGGGCAGGCCGTGCAGGGCCGGAAGGACCACTTCAAACCACCGGACCGGCCTGACCAGCGGACGGACCGAATCGGCGGTAATTCGTGACATGTCCAGGAGGTTGCCGACGAGCACGGCGAGGCGGTCGGTGCATTCATCGATGGTTTCCAGCAGCTCCTGTTGCTGGGCCGGCGTGTATGTCCCTGCCGTCTGCAGGAGGCCGCCCACGGCCAGCTTGATCCCAGCCAGCGGGGTCCGCAGGTCGTGGGACACAGCGCGCAGAATGGCCGTGCGCATCGTGTTCCCTTCTGCCAGCCGCAAAACCTCCAGCCGGCTGGCGGCCAGCTGCTGGCGCTCCAGCTGGGCCATCACGTGCACCGCGAAGGCACCCAGCAGCCTACTGTCCGCGGCTGGCACGGTGCGGCCGAAGAGCGCCAGCCAGGTGGCGCCGTCTATGGGTTCCACTGTGTGGCCGGCGAAGTCCCGGCCCTCGCGTTCCGCTTCCGTCAACTCCCCGGCGCTCGCCAGCAACCGAACGTCGTGGGCGGCGCCGTCCCCCGGTTTCCCTAGGGTGGGGAGGCTGCCGGCAGCGCTGGAGCCGGCAGCCACCCCAAAACCGCCAGGGCCGGTGAACACCGCGGCGGCACGCACCCCGAAGACGTCCAGCGCCTGCTCCAGCAGGCTGACCACGGTGTCTTCCGAACGGGTTGCCCCACGGGTGAGGTCGCCCAGAGTTGCCGCTTCGGCCCGGGCGCGGGCGGCTTCCTTGGAGCGGCGGGCGGATCGGTCCACTACGCCGGCCACTGCCACGGACACTCCGACGAACACGCCCAGGGAGAGCAGGTCCTGGGGGTCGTGGATGGCGAGGTCGCCCACCGGCGGTGTCGAGAAGTAATTGACCAGGAGGCTGCTCCAGAGCGCGCCTGCGACAGCGGGCCAAAGGCCGCCGACCAGCGCGACGGCCACGGCGCCGGCGAGCTGCAGCAGGACAGCGGTGGCCACGCTGTGGTCGAAGGCGGCCAGCAACAGCTGCATGAGGACGGGAACCGCGGCCGCGAGGGCGAACCCGACGCCCACGCGGACCCGGCCGAGATCCCGCTGCCTGGCTCTGCCCGTGCCGCGGCCGGCCTGGGGATGGGGCACCACGTGCACATCGGTGTCTCCGGCTCCCCGGACAATCCGGGTCTCCGTGCCGCCGCCGGACACGAGGGCGGCCATCCGCCTGCTGCGGGACTGGCCGATCACGATCCGGGTAGCTCCGACGTTCGCGGCAAACTCGAGCAGCGCCCGGGCGGGGTCCGGTGCCGCGACGGTATGGTAGCTGCCGCCCAGCTCCACTATGAGCCGGCGCTGGGCTTCGAGGGCCTGGGGTGATTCGCCGGAGACGCCGCCGGCGGAGCGGATGTGAACCGCGATCAGCTCTCTGTCAGCGGACGCGCCGAGGTTCCTGGCCGCACGGCGGATCAGGATCTCCCCCTCGCCGCCACCGGCCAGGCCAATGACAATCCGTTCCCGTGCCATGCCGCCATTCTTTCACCAGTGTGCGTCCACGTGCCGCCGCGGTTCAGCCGGGACGGCCCCGTAAGGTTGCCGCCCGGTCCGCGTGCGGTGAGTGCAGGAACCTCCGCCGCGCCGTAGGCTCTAGCCATGGCGAGATACTTTGATGTTCACCCCGAGGACCCGCAGCCGCGCGCAATTTCCCAGATCGTGGACCTCCTTCATTCGGGCGGCCTGATCGCCTACCCGACGGACTCGTGCTACGCCCTGGGCGCGCAGCTGGGCAACAAGGAGGCGCTGGACCGGATCCGCACAATCCGCCAGCTGGACAGCAAGCACCATTTCACGCTGGTCTGCCGGGACTTCGCCCAGCTGGGGCAGTTTGTGAACATCGGCAACGACGTGTTCCGGAGCATCAAAGCCGTGACGCCGGGCAGCTACACGTTCATCCTGCCGGCCACCAAGGAAGTGCCGCGCCGGCTGCTGCACCCGAAGAAGAAAACCGTGGGCGTGCGCATCCCGGACCACAACTTCGTGCAGGCCCTCCTGGCCGAGCTGGGTGAACCGTTGCTCTCCAGCACGCTGCTGCTGCCGGACGAGGAGGATCCGCTCACGCAGGGCTGGGAAATTAAGGAGCGGCTTGACCACGTGGTGGACGCCGTCGTCGATTCCGGTGACTGCGGCGCGGAGCCGACCACCGTCGTCGACTTCTCCAGCGGCGTCGCCGAGGTGGTGCGCCGGGGAACCGGCGATCCGTCGCGGTTCGAGTAGGAGCCAGCGGGACCACTGTTTCGGCCGGGCCATCTGCCACAAGGAGCCGGAGACTGCGTAATACTGGTTGGCGTCGGCGGGCGGCCTTTACACTGTAATCCACGTGGGACCCACACCCTTCCGTGGAAGCAGGACAGCATGGCAATGACGCCGAACGGACTCTGCACCACTGTTCCGCCCGTGACAGGGCTGGTGCGACATCGGCTGATTCATGCAATTCCGGGGCCCGCCGAAGCACGGCTCGGGCTGGTCATCGCTCCCCCGGGCACGGGAAAAACGACCCTCCTCGCGCACTGGGCTGCCCAGGAACACGCCACGGTCATTTGGTACCGGGCCAGATCCCATGAGGTCAGGGCCGGCCAGATGTTGGCCAGATTCGCCACAGCACTGGCAACCGCTGTTGGCGATGAACGCGCGCGCTCCGTCCCCGAGCTCGCCACAATGGCGGGCCGGTTGGAAAGCCCCCTCTACTTTGTGGTGGATGACCTTCAGGAGTTAGCCAACACGTCCGCCGAGTCAGAACTGCAGCAGCTACTTTCACTCGGTTCTCCGCAATTGCACTTCCTCATAGGTAGCCGGCGGCCCCCATCCTTCAACCTCGCCCGCTCTGAGCTTCCGGAGTACGTCACCGTGAACGGGGACGACCTGCGCTTCCGGGCGCCTGAGGTGGAGCAGCTGTTTCGAATCACCTACAAACAGCCGCTTAGCGCGGCCGGCGTTTTCAATCTGACAGACCGGACGGAGGGCTGGGCGGCTGCACTCCACCTGTTCCACGTCGCCACAAAAAGCCGTTCTTCGGTTGAACGGCGCCGGGCTGCGGAGTCCCTCGGTCCGGCACCACGCTATGCCAAGGACTACTTGACCCGCCATTTCTTGGCAGGCATCTCCCAGGGCATGGAAAGCTTGCTTCGCCACACCTGCCTCCTGGAGTTGCTCACACCGTCCCGTTGTGACCGGATCCTCAGAGCACGGGATAGCGCACTGATACTTCACGAGCTGGAACAACTCGGAATAGTGGTCAGCGACGACGGCGGAACATCGTTCCGGCTGCCGGAAGTACTGCGCCAGCATCTGATTGCCGCTCTCGGCGAGGCCGGGCGGGACGTCCCCGAGGATATCCGGCGGCGCACAGCAGGGGTCTTGGAGCAGGACGGAGAGCAATGTGCCGCGTTGCGTGTGCTGGCCGAGGGCCAGGAATGGGAGCACGTGCGCGAGACGATGGTCCGTGCCGGTAACCGTACGTATCTTGCCGGCGCGTGCAGGTGGGCTGCAACAGCCCCGGATGCCTTGGTCCGGGAGGATGCTCTTTTTGCTTTGGCTGCGGCACGGCATTTGCTGGATGACGGGTGCGCGGCCGCTGCCTATAGAACCGCGGCTCAAATTCCTAGGCTAACCCGCGATGCGGATCTCCTCAGGACAGCCAGGAACCTGCAGCTCACGGCGGCCGTCTGGGCTGGCGACGCGCCAGCATCGGGGCCGGGTCCGGCGGGTGTCCTCCGGGCCGCCAGCCACGGAAGCCCGGCGTCAGTCGCTCGGGCCATGCACGATCACCGACGGGCGCAGGATGGACTTGCCAAAGGCCTTTCGCTCCTGCTCGCCGGTGATCAACGCGGCGCGCTTCCCTTTCTGAGACGCTGTGCAGAGCGCCCGGACGATGAAACGTTGGCGGGGCTTTCAGCACAACTTGCGCTGGCAGTATTCGGCCCTGAATCGTCAACTTTGGGATTCAACGGGCCTGCGGACGACGTCGACGCTGTTCAACGACAGGCCGAACGACTCGGGTTCACCTGGCTTGCCCGCTTGGCACGGGGCGTACAGGCGGCCCAATTTGGGAAGACGGGAAGTCAGGATGCCGTGCAATCGGCGGTGGAAAATTGCGAGCTGCGCGGCGACGAGTGGGGCGCTGCGCTCATCGCGGCGGCCGCCGCACTCGTGCGGTTGCGCTCTGGACGGTCCGACTGCAGCGCCTTCGAATCCCTCGCCGTGCGGTTCCGTCGGCTGGATGCTGGGGCCCTTGAAGCCTGGGCCCAGTCAGCTCAAGCGCTGGTCAGCGCAGCGCAGGACCTGCCAGGCGCGGCCGACGACGCGCTGGCCGCCGAATCTTTTGCCCGCACTGCGGGCGTGCCCGGCGCACTCGCCGTCGCACATGCCGCTCTGGCCCACGTCCGGCCCGAGCACGCCGCGGAAATCATGCAGGTCGCGGCGGAAACAGCCAAGTCGGCCGGTTTCGTCTGCCGTCCGTGGACGTGGACCGGCGCTGCCGCCAGGAGTGAACCGCCAACCGTCCCTGGCATGCATGCTGGCGGCGCGCCCGTGACGAGCCAGCTTGCTGCTGTTTCCGGCGGGTCGGCCCTCCCGGCTCTCGACGTCCGGTGTTTCGGCGGATTTTCGGTCCGAGCCAACGCAATCACCGTTGACCTGTCAAAGGTGCGCCCTCAAGCACGCACTGTATTGCGCATCCTCGCCCTCCATGCAGGACGCCCGGTGCACCGGGACCGCCTTGCGGGGGAACTGTGGGCGGACCTCGACAGCCCATCGGCCCTGCATAACCTCCAGGTGAGCGTCTCCAATCTTCGGCGGGCCCTTCAGCCGGAAGGACCGGCGGAAAGCCGCCAGCTCATCCGGCGGCAGGGCGAGGCCTATGCCTTGGTCCTCGACGGCGGATCAACCTTTGATCTCTCCGAGTTTGACCGGGCGGTTCACGATGCGTCCATAGCCAGATCCATGGGGGATCGTCATGAAGCAGCAGTGAAGCTGAGGCGGGCGGTCGAACTGTATGCAGGCGAAGTTCTGCCTGAGGACGGTCCTGCCGAGTGGGTGACGGACACACGCGAACGGTACCGGCTCCGGGCAGCGGAGGCGGCTGCCTCGCTGGCAAGTCTTGAACTCTCGATTGGTGACGGCGCCGCAGCAGCCGCGGCGGCTGCAAGAAGTGTTGAAATCGACCCGTGGCGTGACGAGTCATGGCGGACTCTCATCGGGATCTACCGGTCTTCGGGCGATCCGGCTGCAGCGGAGCACGCAGAGCGGCGTTACCGCGGCATGCTGAGCGCGTTGGGAGTGCCACCGAACCCGGGACTCTACCCGCGGTCCTGACAGCGCTTACCGCTCGGAAAACTGCACTCCTGCAACGGACACGGCCTTGGCCGCACGGTTGTTCGGCTCGATGATGGTCAGCTTCACATCTCTTACGTTGTCTGCTCCCACATAGAAACCATGCCGTTTTCCGTCATCAGCCACTTCCACCACGGGGAAATCCTGATAGGGAGTTCCGTCCTTAGCACCCTCATGGCGCACGGAGATGAGGACTTTCGACGGCCGCTGTTCCTCGCGCGGGGGCGGTGGTTCCGACTTCAGCCCCGTGATGAACACGTAGACGAGACGAGTTGGCCCCGCGAATGTTGCCTCAAGGTAGTTCTCGCGCTCGCCCTCTTTGAGATTTGTGGTCCAGAAGGTGTTTGAGAACTTGTCGTTAGCGAGCTCCGGCTTACTCGCGTCACTGGAATCCGAGTCGTTCATTCCTGTTGGGACCACAGGACCATCGAGAAGTTCGTCCATGACCCGCTGAGGCGCACCTCCAATCGAGTCGCCGTTGGCGTATGCCCCGCCACCCAACAGCCCCGACACCGCAAGCAAAGCTGCCGATCGCGTCGGGAAACGCCTTGACTTCCATCGGGGCCGGGTGCCGGCCGGTAGCGCCTTCCCCTTTGGCTGGCCAAACAGCCGCCTCCACCAGGACAGCCGTGGAGCCTCCGCAACAGGCTCCACTGCGAGGCTGGCCGCACAGCGTCGGCAGAAACTTCGATCAGCCTGGTTGCCGGTGCCGCACGTTGCGCAGACGAGCTCGCCAACGGCCGTTGCAGCCTCACGGTCCGCAGGAATATCTCGCGGGACGTTGGCGATTCGCTGGCCGGGCCTCACGGCGGCAGGCTCGATGTCAACGACGGACACCGGGTCGCTCTTTGCCCCGGCACCGCCGTCGGATTCGAGGCCAGTCCCCTGCCGGACACCGCCTGCACCGCCGTGTGCGTTGCTTGCCCGGACCGCGCCACTCTTGCCGGGGCTTCCATTGCCGGCGGCGGCACTCCTTCTCCCGTGCGGCGTTCCCGGCCTAGGTTCGCCGGCCGTCCGTCCCGGCGGCACGGTTATCTGGGGCAGCTCCGCCGTGTCCGGCGGTGCCTGCGGCCCGGGTCCGGACGTGGCAGCCTGTGGTGCGTGGCCGGAGCCGGTGGCCGGCGGCCGCTGCCATTCGAGGTAGGCGCCACAGTTGGTGCAGAAACTCTCGCCGTCGTCGTTTCGCGCACTGCAATCTCCGCAGATTAGCACCGCCTGCTCCTCAGGAATCGTCGGGGGAAGGAACAGCCGAGGTGAGGACCTCGACGGTGTGGGGAACGTGGGCCGGCTTCACCGAGCTGATGATGCCCTCCAACCGTGTCAGGCTGACTGCCTCCACGGAGGCGGCGTACACCGTTACGTGCAGCTTTGCAGTGGCATGGCCCGGCAATTCCGCGCCCGGGGATTGGGACCAAGCCGCACCGCCGCTGTCCCCTATCCGCACGTCCCGGACACCGCCGACAGCCACTCGCACGGCATCAGCCAGGCCAGGGACCGTGCCGCGGCGCCGGTGAATTGTCGCTGCATGGGCAATCACGTCCCGCCGCTGAGCCGTGGACCAGGAATCATTCACCCTCACGCCAACCCAATCGGCCAGCCAGTCCAGGAAATCCTCGGGGGCCAAGCGCGGATCCAGGTAACATGCCAGGCCGTCCAAAGTGGTGAACACCGGGGCTAGGGCGTCGTCGAAGGCCAGCAGGAACCGCTGGAGGAAGGCGTCCTCCTGCAGGACCGCCGGGAGGCGGGTGGCCAACGGAACGGCACTGCCCAGCCCGTCCACCATGCCGCGCATCTCAGGCCCCTTCCGAAACGCGGACCTGGTGATCGAACGAAAAGACCAGCGCGTTCCGGTTCACGTCGATGCGCTGCTGCGGCTCGCCCCGCTTCCCTGTCAGCGGATCAGCGGCGAAAACGCGGACATCGTCGACGATCTCGGTTCCGGTCAGGCCCTGAAGGACGGCGTGCACTTCGCCGGCGTGCACGGGACGGCCGAACGGCCACCCTTCACCGTCGGGACCGCCCCGGATCGGGTCGAAGTAGCTGTACAGCGCCCGCAGAGCCTCTGCACGCAGACGCCCTGGTGAGACCCGCGGACGGGCTGTCAGCTGCGCGACGACGGTCACGCCGCGGTAGAACGGCGGTTCCACCAGCACCCGCGCCCCGACGGGTCGGCGCTCGTCCAGGTAGGCGGCGACCTCGGCGAGCGTCTCGGCGTCCGGCACCAGATCACTAAACGTCAGCCGGTTGTCCTTGTCCGGAACCGCTGCGGGAACCACCAGGATCCTTACGCCACCTGCCTCTTCGGGGGAAACCGCCGGAATGCATCGGACGCGTGCGATGTCCGGGGCGGCACGCTTCGCGAGCTGTTCATAATCCTCGGCGGTGATGGCCCGGTCCCGGGTGCGCAACGCGAGGGGTCCGCGCTCCTTCGCCTGCTCGATGGTTTCCCCGGCAACCCCGCCGTGTGCGGCGCGACGGTTCTCCACGCTGTTGACGAAGGGAATGGAGGAGCGCAACACGGACAGGGCCCGGGCGGCGACGTTTCCTCTTGGGCCGCCGCCCGTTCTGTAGTTCGGAACACGTATCGGGCTGCCGGCAGGCGGCACGGCCCCATAGCTCCGAAGAGAACCGTCCGGCTCCCGCACGGCGGGGGGAAAACGCAGTATGCCTGACGTGCGGTCCAGCACCACCACGCGGTCGTCGTGAGCCGACCCGGCAAACGAGTCAACCTCGGTCCAGGTCTCCCAGCCGGAGCCCGCGGCGACCTCGACAATGAAGTCGTCACCGCCCGGCAGTACGGGACGGCGGCCCAGTTCGAACGACTGCCCCGGAACGCCTTCTGACATCCCCACAACTTCGTCGTAGATCGTCTCGGCGTGGATGGCCGGAACTGAGCCGCCGATCGTAAAGGCGCTCGCAGAACCCACCGTCGGAGAAGCGCTGTAAGACGGATAACCGGCAAGCGGCTCCACCACACGGCAGCGGAGCCAGCCTGCCCGCGCACCGCCCTGAACAGATGGGGAATGCCGATGCGGCAAATGAATCACCACATCTCCTGGCCGGTTCAGGCCGCCAGTCCCGTCGCTGTCCAGATCGCACGACACCCAGGCGCTTCCGTCCCATGCCTCCCACACGAGCGGGGGGTTGCTGGGGTTAACGCCCACGCCCCGGACCTCGCACTCGAACCGGAGCACAACAGCACATGAGGGAGCCGCGTCGTTCAAGCCCAGCAGCATCACGTCGCCAGGCGCGGGCGGCGTCCCGAAGCAGGGGAAGCTGCCGTCGCCGCGCAATGCTTCCGTGCGCGGCACCGCTGCCCCGCCGCAGCCTTGCGTCATGACATGGGCCAGCCGGCGCGGCGGCACCGTCAGCTCACGGGTCGTCGCGAAAACGACTGCCTCTTCTTCCTCCGTGCGCCGCGTCGAAGCCTCGGTCCCTTTCGGGATGACGACGGCGTCCGGCTGCGGAGCGGACAACCTCATCAGGAGCTCGACGGACGCCGCCGTCGGGGGGTGAAGAGTGACCCCGAGGAGCTCGAGAAAGGCGACGTAAAGGCGGTCGGGTACGCGGTTCAGCCGGTAGAAGAGCTCGTCCACCATGAAGGCGAAAGTCTCAATGAGGGTTACGCCCGGATCGGAGACATTGTGGTCAGTCCACTCGGGGCAATAGTGCGCCACCATGCGCTTGGCGTCGTCCACCAGGTCCTGGAAGCGGCGGTCATCAAGATTGGGTGAAGGGAGCATTATGAAGCGGCCTCCTCGCCGTTGCGCGGGATGACATAGAAGGGGAAGACAAGGTTGCGCGGATCGTTGGTGCCCCTGATCGTGTACTGCACGTCGATGAGGAGCACCCCCGCGTCCGCGCCGTCGAAGTTGACGATCACGTTCTCAAGGGTGATTCGCGGCTCCCAGCGGTCCAGGGCCACGCGGACGGCGTAGGCAATGTCTCCGGCCGTTGCTGCGTCGGCGGGCGCGAAGACGTAATCGTGGACTGAGCAGCCGAACTCAGGCCGCATCGGCCGCTCTCCCGGGGATGTTGCCAGGATGAGGTGGATGCTCTCCTCAATTTCGCGCTGATCACGGACCAGCGCAATGCTGCCGGTCCGGTCGGTCCGCAGCGGGAATGCCCACCCGGCGCCTATGAACTCCTGTCCCACCTCGCTGCCTCCTGTCGTTGTTCGGCGAACCCTGCGGCCAGACTCAGTTGATGCGGACCAGACCGCCCTTGACGGTGGTCGTCGCGCCGCCGGAGAGTTCCGCCGTCGCGTCCCCGGCCACCTTGACGCTCGGGGCTTTCAGTTCGGCGGACGCACTGCCGGAGATCTTCACCGTGGCACCCTTCAGTTCGAGTTCCGAGAGTGCTTCCACCGTCACCTTCTTGCCTTTGATGGTTACGGCGCCGGTCGACGTCGTCACGGCAACGTCCTTCTTGGCTGTCACGCTTACGGGTCCTTCCGAGAGAATCTCGATTGCGGCGTCCGGTTTCTGGACGAGCGAGATCTTCTGTTTGCCGCCGCTGGTGCTCACCGTGAGCTTTTCGCCGTCCGGGGATTCGACGAACTCCACGATCATTCCGGTGCGGGAGACAAACGCGCGCCGTGTAACGGCGCCGTCGGTCGAGCCCACGTGGTCTGCCCAAGGTTTGTCCGGTTTGTCCTGGCCGTTGTACAGGCCGCCGAGGACGAACGGCTGCTGGAAGCTGCCGTGGCCGAAAGCCACCAGGACCTCGTCCCCCACTTCAGGGAGGACGACGGCGCCGCGCGAGGCCCCCGCCCCGGCCTGGACGGTGCGGGCCCACCAGCTTTCGTAGTTGTCGGACAGCACCGGGAATTTCACCTTGACCCTGCCTTGGTTTTCCGGGTCCTTCGCCGCCGTCACGACGGCATTGACCACCCCCGGCACGGCGCCACGGCTGTCGCCCCCGACGGCCACCCCGTAGAGGGAGCGCTCGGATTCGTGGCTGACGGCGAACGTTGTGAGGTACCCGGTATCCGGGCTGAATTCGTGCCGGGATGAGCTCAGCGTGTACCGGCCGTCGAAGGGCTTGCCGGCACCCTTGAGCACCACGGCGGTACCGGCCCGCAGTTTGGGGTTGCCCCGGGCTAGGCCTTCCAGTTCCGCGAAGGCGCCGCCAAGGCGGGAGGCGATGGAGGCTGCCGCGGCATCGCATTGTGCCGCCTGGTCAAAGGCCGTTGGAGGAGCGACGTAGCGGGGGCTTCCGAACTTCTTGGCGAGGGCGGCCGGGTCCACATCCGGCAATTTGGCACTGCGCGTCTGCGCCTGCGCGACGGCCACAATCGCTTTTTTTGCGGCGACGTCCCAACCCCGGACTTCCACGTCGGGGACTTGGTCCGCGGAAGTGACTGTGCCGCGCAGCGCCACGAGGTTGACCCCCCGCTCAAGGACCAGGGGGTCCTCCTTTGCCCCGCCAGCGCCTGCGGGCGCCGTCGCTGAGTCCGTCGACGGCGTGAAATGCAGTTCACCGCCGGACACGGAAAGGACCACCCCTGATTCGACGGCGAGCCGGTGCAGGAAGTCCCAGTCGTTGATGCCGTCCTGTGCCACGTGCTGGAGGACGGGGCCCTTCGCGGCGATGGTGCCCGCCTTGATTCCCGCGCGCTGGGCCACCTTCCGGACGATGTCCGCGGCTGTGCTCTGAAGGTAGGCTTCAACGCGCCGCCCGCGGAACAGCCGGTGGGAGTGATCCAGGCCCCGGACGATTGTGTACAGGCCTTCGTGGTCCATTTCTGTTTCCAGCGCCGTCACTTCGCCGGAGAGCAGCGGGACGGGACCTCCCGGGCCGCTCTGTTGTACGGACAGCTTCACGGGTACCCCGATGCTGAAGCCTGCCTTCTCCAGGACGGTGGAGTATTCATCGCTGAAGCGGAGCAGGAAGAGGTCCGGAACGTTGCTGCTGTCATCGATGTAGCCGGCCACCAGCCGCGCGGCAACATCCGGCGGGAGCGGCCTGCCGGCCACCTCCACCAGCAACATGTTGCTGAACTCCTCACTATGCGCCACGGACCACCTCCCGCACCCGCCCGACGGCGTTGGCCAGGTCTCCGGGCGGCAGCTCGTCCACGGCCGGCAGCATGACGGAGTTGCCGGGCCGCAGCCGCATCGGGTCGTCGATGCCGTTCGCCGCAGCCACCGCCCGCCACAGTGACGCATCGCCGTATTCGCGGTAGGCGATCCCCGCCAGGGTGTCCCCCTCCACCAGCACGTGGAGCCGCCGCGGCACCAGCCCGCCGGAACTGGGGTTCTGCTTGGGCGGGTCTCCGGATATCTCTTCCAGCGTGACGGTGCACGTGGCACGGACGGGCAGTCCTGCGGCCGTGAAGAGCGTGTACTTGACCTGCACGCTGGATACGTAGGCCAGGAAGCCCGTGAGCTTGCCCCATCGGAACAGCACCCAGGGAGGCGAGCCCTTGTTCTGCTTCAGCGACGCATCGGTGGGTGCACAGCACGAGAACAGCTTCTCGACACGCTGGACCACCGCGTCATCCTGCTTCCCCGAGGCATCAAAGAACATTTCCAAGGCCAGTTTGGAGGGCATCGGCCCCTTGTATTGCGGCGCACCGGCCTTCCCGTTGGCCTTGGCCGTTTGGCGCGCCCAAGAGGCTGACTTGCCCATGGTGAGTTCTTTGGGGTTGAACTGGAAATCGATCCGCCCGAACTGCGGGCCGGGTTTATCCAGTGACCCGTCCTTGGAGGGTTCAAACAGCTCCAGGTACGCGTGCGAAAGTTTGAGCGCCTCCTCGCCGCCGCGGCCGGACGAACCGCCGGCAGCGGCGGCTGCGGCAGGACTGGCGGCCCCGGCCGCGCTCTTGGCGGGCGCAGGGATTGCAACTGTGGTCACGTCAGGTTCCTTCCGTCAGCGCAGTTTCGAGACAAAGCCGTGGTGGGCGATCTCAAGGGTTTCCATGATGACCTTCGGCTGGTCGGGGTTGAAGGAGGGCCCCTTCCACCGCACGGGAACGACGTCGTAAAGTTCCCAGCCGGCAATCTTGGTGCCGTTGCCGGTCATCGCCTCGATGATGCCGGTGCAGCGGGTGTAGCCGGAGGCCATGTCGGCGAACCACTTGGCGATCTTCTCCGTGTCTTTCCCCAAGGGCCTGGTCAGCGTGATGTTCGGATACTTAAGCCGGGTGGGCAGCTGCCAGATGAAGGCGTTGTTGCCGCCCTCCTCCCGGGATTCAATGACCACCTCGCAGCCAAGTCCCTCGCAGGTGGAAAACGTTCCCAGGTCCGCGTTGTCCAGGGCGACGATGTATTGGACGCTGACAGCGGTGGCGACATCCTCCAGCATGGGTTTCCTCAATTCGAATCGGTGCGCAGGCCGCGGCGCTCGCGGTCCAGCAGCATCTCAGCCTTGATGCGGCGGATCAGCGGACCGGCAAGCCGCTTGGCAAGCTCCTCCAGCTGGTCGGGGGTTGCCGCGCCTGCCGTGCCTGGCGCCCCCATGGACCGTCCGGATGCCGGCGCAGCGGGCCCTGCGGGAGACTCGTCCCTGTTGGCCTCCACGGCAGAGGAAGCCTCTGGAGCGGTCACTGGAGCGGCCTCCGGCCGGGCCGCCGCATCGGGCGCCCCGGGCAGGCTGTCCCTCTGGACTGCGACGTTGAAATCCTGGTCCTGGCTGGCCAGTCCGTCCATCGCCGGTTGTTGCATCGGCGCCGCGAGCGTCAGGGTGACGGGGTCCTGAGCAGCCGGATGAACAACGCCTTGATCAGCAGCTCCGGCGAGCGCCGCCGTCGCGGGATAGCTGGCTGCACGGACCGGAACGGATCCCGGGAAGGCCGGCATACGTTGGAGGGCATGTGAACTGGAACCCGGCCACGGCATGGCAGCGCGGTCGGCACCGAAGGGGATTCGTGCGGGGGATCCGTCCGCGGCTTGCGCTGCCGGCCTGCCCAGAGTGAGGGTCCGCTGAATTACACGTCCGACGGCGGCACTTGAGGTGGGCGGTTCGCTCACCCCCGGCAGATCGGGGCCGCCGCCGTACTCCGGTTCCGTTTGGCGGGCCGGCCCGGTTTGGTAGCCCGTACCGGACTCGGGCGGGAAGTCTGTGGACATCCGGTCCGGTTCGCCACCGCCCGTGGCGTCGGTGGCTCTGTCCGCGCCGATTCTGCCGGACGGGTCGCCGCCGATGGCCAAGGAAGCAGCGGTGCCGGCGTCGGTCTGGACGGTTGGCGGAGTCTCCCCTGCGGGCCGTTGCTGAACGACCGGGGGCATCGCCGTCATACGTTGCCAGGTAAGGGGCGTAGAACCCGGGGTCACCGGCCGTGATGCGCGAACGTCAGCAGTCCCCGCCCGTAAAGCGGACCCTGGAGCAACAATGGCGACTGCTGCCTGATCCGCACGCTGGACGAGCGCCCCGGGCAGCGCATCCGACTGCTGTGAACCCGCGGATTCCATGCCCTGCACCGCCCCGGTTCCGATTGGACGTGTACCGTTCGAGCCGGGGACCCTCCCGGCTACGGCGGTGCTTTCTGGAATAGCAACGGAACGAGTACCGGCCGGCCAGCCGGGCCCGGTGTCCCTTTCGACAGAGATACTTCTCTGAACGGGGATCCCGGCTTGGAATGGCGCCCCGCTTTGCGATGGGGGCCCGTCCGCCCTCTCGTCGCCAACGAGACCGCGGCTGGGGACGGGCGCCTCGGCTGCGGAGCTACTGGACAGGTCTGGTCCACCGGCGCCGGCGGCCGTCCCGGAGCTGTCCGGCGACACGTAGTCGTGCGGAACGTCGTGGTGCGGGTCTTCGGGCTGAAGCAGCGACGCAGCAGTCTCCCGGAGTGTTGGCCCGCCGTCGTTCTCTAGGTTCTTATCGGCCTTCAGCCGGGATACGACCGGAAGGTCCAAAGCCCCTTCCGGATGACCGCCCTGCAGGGTGAACCTCTCCCTGCCGGAATCTCCCGACGGCGGCGGTGGCGCCGATGACAAGGCGTCCGACAACAAAGGTGCCGATGATTGGTCTGCCGGAGGCGGCGACGGCTGCTGCTCCCCGGTGCCCTCATCGCCCCCTGCAGGGGCCCCGTTTCCTGAGCTGTTATCGGCTTGTGTCGTCTCGGCCGAACTTTGATAGAACGTCATTGGCGCGGCCGAACCCGCCCCTGTTGTGATGGCGACGTCCGCACCTGAACTGTTCACGGCGCCTGGACCGCCGGCAGAAGCCGGGTTGGCCGGTGACGGCCGAGGTGCCGTGCCGGCGGGGGGTATGGGTGCCACCATCCGCTGCACAGGCCAGTGCCCTTCTGGCACATCCGGTGCCCGGGGTACAGGGTGCTCGGAGGATGCGGGCTGGGAAAACGACAAAGGGCGCCCCAGCCCGAGCCGGCTCGGATAGGTGAACGGCGTTGCCTCCGAGGCAGCACGTGGTGAGTCCGGCCCGCGATCCGTAGATCTCTGGACGGCAGCAGGGGCAGGCAGCGGCACGTAGGTGGCATGTCCGTCGGACGTGCTGCCAGCAGAGTTGGGCCGCGTCGGAGCCACCGTGTCCCATGCTGACGTGGGCCATTCAACCTCTTGCGATACACCGGAGGCCGTTTCACCCGGGTCCCCTTCTGGAAGGGCAATTTGCGCAGACTCCGCGTTCTGAGGCTGGACCGCCAGAGGATGCGGAGGCGAAAGTTGAGCGTCTGCCGCCGAGCGTTGCACCGGTGTCGTGGGCTGGATAGGCGCCGCCTGGGGCACGTTGGGAGGCCTGTGAGTGGTCAAAAGTGACTGATTCGACGTGGTCTGCAGGTCCGGCTTCGGCTGGAAGTCCACCTCCGCCGTCTGCATCGCCGTCGGCGTCGGAACCGCTTCGACGTGCAGCACCCCAATGTCGTCCGGCACTCCCGCCACCGGAGAAGCTCCATCGGGGGCGTCGGCGGCAGAAAAGGTGCGCTGCACCGCCGTCGGGAGTCCGCCCTCCGGACGTGAACGGGCAGGGTTCAGGAGTGTCAGGTCTGCCGGTTCCGAACGGTACGTCTCCCCCGTGCCGGTGCCGCCGCCGTCGACGTCTATGACCCCGGCGGGCGCGTCGGCCGTTACCAAGTGGCTCATTGGTCCCGTGAAGGAGGGGTTGGCCCACACCGCAAGGGAACCGGCGAAGCGGTCAGGACCGTGCGCCAGGTCCATGGTGCCGACAGTGCGTTGGAGCGGCGGCAGAAAGGCCCAGCCGGCGGGCGGCACCGGAGGGCGGTCCGCCTGATGCGCTTCCAATTCGGGCGCTGACGCTTGCAACCCTCGCTCGGGGCGATCGCGTTGCCAAGGCCACCGCATGGTTCAGCGCTCCTGGGAGAGCCGGGTGTTGATGCCCGCGATTTCTTTGACGTACCGGAGCCGCTGGCCGTGTTCCAGATCCAGGATGTCGTCAAGGGGCCAGTGGAAGTGGTACGCCACGTACGCCACCTCCTCGTAGATCCGGTCCGGCGCGTACGTCATGATTCCCCCAGGCGGCCACCAGCGAGATCCGCCGTAAAGCGGTGAGAGCATTCGGGACAGGTGACGGCGATCCGTGTGTGACCTTCGGCGTTGATCCGGCGGTAGAAATCCTGGAGGAAGGCGACGTCGGAGGCGAACATGTTCTCCACCACGGCGGACGTCACTGCACCCAGTGTGCCGAGCGACGTGATGACCCTGCCCAGGAGGACGACGGTTGTGTAGGCCGCATTCTCCTGGACCCGGGCATCGTAGAGCGGCAGCAGTTCATCGCGGGCCGTTGCCAGCCGCATGACACCGGACTTGTGGACGGTGCCGTCCTGGTCGACGTAACCGCGGGGAAGCTCAAAGTTGAACTCGGTGCGGAGCGGCTGCCAGTCCCCGTTGCGGTCCTGGCCGCCGCTCAGCTGTGCTCCCGGTGGGTCCCCGCCGTGATCCGGGAGGACCGCCGCTCCATGGGTCCGTTGCATCATGAGATGGTGGACTCGTCGTAGCAGATCACGAATTTCTCCGTGGCCTGTTCTGTCGCGCCGGCCTTGAGCGAATTCAGTTCAACGCTTTTCACCCAGCAGTTCACGAAGTTGTACGTCTTGAGGGTGTCGCCCTTGTAGTCGAGCAGGGCGACGGCGGCGGTCTTGCGGGCACCGGCGACGTCACCTTCCATGACGGTCTTGAGCCAATCAGTCACGGTCTTGCTTTCGGTCAGGCCACGAGTGATGCTGAGCTCTCCCGGCTTGGCGCGGCCGATGAGCTGGCGCACCACGTATTTTCCGTCCTTTGTCTGCTGCTTCAGCTCGATCTTGTCCACCTCCGATTTGAGGCCGCTCACTTCGATCACCCTGGGCACCTCGATGCCGTCAATGGTGACCGTGAAGGCGTTGGCTGGTGAGTTGTCAAAATCGCCGAGGGCCATGGTCTTGCTCCTTTTGAACTGGGATTACTCGCTCACGAGGCTGGTGCCACCGGAGAACTGGGACAGCTGGAAGACAACAAATTCGGCCGGCTTCACCGGGGCCACACCGATCTGGCAGACCACCTGGCCGGCGTCGATGCCCTCGGCCGGGTTGGTCTCCGAGTCGCATTTGACGTAGAAGGCCTGCTCCGGGGTGAGTCCGAAGAGGGCGCCCTTGCGCCATTCGTTCGTCAGGAAGGCGCTGATGGTGCGCCGGATGCGGGACCACAGGGCGGGGTCGTTCGGTTCGAAGACTGCCCACTGGGTTCCCTGCAGGATGGACTCTTCCAAGTAATTGAAGAGGCGACGGACGTTGAGGTAGCGCCATTCGGCGTCGCTGGACATGGTGCGGGCTCCCCAGACCCGGATTCCGCGGCCCGGGAAGGTTCGGATGCAGTTGACGCCGATGGGGTTCAGCAGTTCCTGCTCTGTCTTGGTGATCTGGGTCTGCAGGCTGGTGACGCCGCGGATCACCTCGTTGGCAGGCGCCTTGTGGACACCGCGGGTGTCGTCGTTGCGGGCCCAGACGCCGGCCATGTGGCCCGACGGCGGGATGAACCTGTTCGTTCCGGTGGAGGGGTCGAAGGCCTTCACCCAGGGCCAGTAGAGTGCCGCGAACTTGGAGTCGTAGCCGCCGCCGTCCATGCGCCAATCCTTGATCTGCTGGGCGTTGAGGTTGGGTGGCGGGTCGATGATGGCGATGCGGTCCCCCATTAGTTCGCAGTGGGCGATGGCGGCCAGCTGGACAGCTTTGACCGTTTCCAGGTCGATGGATCCCTGTTCGTAGGCGGCCATTAGGTCCGGCACCGCGACCATTGTTACCTCGTCCACGGCCTCGAGGCCGCTGAATCCGGTGCGGTCGGCGGCGTCGCCGACGTAGTCGTCTGCCCTCAGCTCTTCGGTGGTTGGCGGCTCGGGTTCCGGCTCCGGTGCGACCAGCTGGATGGTGCCCTTGTCCGGCTTCACGAGGGCTCCGCCGGTGGCGACTTCCTCGATGGTGACGATCTTCGATTCGGTGCTGACCTTCGTGGCGGCGTTGTTGGGGCCGCGTTTGGTGGTGACGTTGTCCCAGACCTCGGGCTGCCTGCCCTCAGCCGTGATGACTATCTTGAACTGGTCCTCGGGTACGTTTTCACCGCTAGGGTCCGCGATTTCCACGGTGACGGGCTTCGGGTTGGCGGCCGTGGATTTTGCCGTCAGGCGGTATCCGCCGATTTCGGCCGTCGGGGAGGCGGTCACGGCCTTCGGTGCCTGCTTGGGTTTGTCCTCCTCGCGTCCTCCGTCGGCGCCGATGCGCACGACATAGCAGTTCCCTCCGCCGTTGAGGAAGTAGCCGTAGACGGCGTGGGCGAGATACGAGCCCGGGATGAAGTCCCCGAAAGTTTCGGAGAACTGGGTCCAGTTGGACACCAGGGTCGGCTGATTGTCCGGGCCTTTGGAGGCAAGCCCGACGAACGCAGCGACTGCTGTGCCTACGCCCTCAATTGGACGAGTTCCCGCTGCGACCTCGTTTACGTACACACCTGGCGAAAGATAGCTTGGCATTTTGTCTCCTCGGTGAACCCAAAACGTGGTTCAAGGGTCCTGCGGAGACGGGGTGCCGCGGTACGGCTATGCGGATGCGCTCACGGGAAGGATGGGGTGCACGAAGGGGCACCCTCCAGCCGGGCCCTTGCCTTACATCGTCTAGGCCTCGCAACTCTAACGATGTAGTGGTTCGCACATCTGGCGAGGTGGTGCGCCCGGTGGAAGGCCTATGGCCGGACCACGCCGGTGCGGCGCAGAGATCTGGCCGCCCCACCTGCGCGCTCAGGTAGATCAGGGGCCTTGACCCCCTGCGCCGATCGCCTGCCCGACCGTGTGAGGATCCGATTCGTCGGTTCGGACTCCGGCCCCGATCAGCCGAGCGGGTCGAGGCCCCAGATGTTAGCCAACTGTTCCAAGGCAGCCTGGTTGATCCGCCCGTCGGAGCACTCTTTCTCCACGATGCGGATCGCCTGTGCGGGCGTGACGCCGGCAGGAAGGCCAACCTTCGCCCCCCGCCTCAGTTCCTGCACGTACTGCTGGCGGGCCGCGATCGTCAACGCTACTCGGCTCATCACGAGATCGTTTATCGAACCAGCCCGCTTGTCGAGAGTCGCGAGCTGTTTCTGCTGCGGCTTTGTCGGCTTCTCGCGCTTAACCTTCGCGTTCAGCGCCCTCGCCTCGGCCATCGCGGTCTTAATCCGCCGGATGGTGGCTTGGTCGGATTCCTCGCTGGCGGCGCCGAGATCGGTCTTGATGTCGGCCATCCGCTTCGGGATAAGGATCGTAATGTCTTTCTTATAGATGGAGTCCTTCCCGGACCCACGCACGTAGAAGACCTTGTTTGCGTTCCAACCCCGGATGAACTGCTCCATCGTAGCGCCCGGGATGATGTGTTCCGCCTCACCAGTTCCGAGCTCGTTGACCCGCCCCTTCTTTAGGTCGTCGTAGCGCCCGATCTTGCCGATCAGGTTCGGGTCCTCCTTGAGAGGACCGAGGTCGTCCAGCCTGAACCGAGTCCCGAGACTCGCGAGCATGTTGCTCAGCCGGGCGAGCAAAGCCTTGGGGTTCTTGGCCCGGCTGCGTTCGATTTGTGCCCGGAGGACATCGATCTGGCCTACGTCGGCGAGGAACTTGTCAACCTTCTCCAGATATCTCGTGAGGTCATCTAGCAAAGCCTTGTCAGTCTTGGTTGCTTTCTTCCCCTTCGCCACGATCTCGGCGGCCGTTGCCTTGGCCTCCGACATCGCGCGCTTCCTTGCCTCAACGTCCTTTAGCACCGCGAGGAGCAAGCGGCCCAGCTTTCGGCCCTGACGGGAGGCCATCACGATCTCGCCCTCGGGGGTCAAAGTCAGCGTGTGCGACTCGCCCCTCATCGCGAATGCACTGCGCACCCAGCTGAGAGTCTTCTCCTTGACTGGAGCCGCCTTCCCCTTCACCCAAGCCTTACCTGCAGCCACCTTGGCCTTCACCTTGCCGGCGAAGCCCTTGATGCCGCGAATAATTGGGCCGGCGATCTTGAGGCCGGTCTTGATCACGAAGTCGAGGGCCTGGTTCACCGGCTTCTGCAGCGTCTCCACGATCTGGCGGATCTTCTGGCCGATTCCTCCGAGTCCGATCACGCTGGCAAGGAACCCGATGAGGATCGGGACCATCTGGCCCAGGACGTCGTTGATCTTGTTCATCACGCTGCTGACGTTGCCGCGGACGATGTCGGCGACCGAGTCGATGATCGTGTTGACGAATTTCATGATCCGCTCGGCGTTGTTCACGAAGAACATCACCACGTCGTAGATCAGCTTGCAGGCCTTGATAAACGCCGCGGCGGGGTTGAGCAGGCCGATGAGCCAGGTGATGCCGGCCGTGATTACCTTGGTGATAACGAAGTCCTTGACCTGCTCAAGGATCATGTCCTTGATGTTGCCGAGCTTCTCCACCAGCATCTTCCACAGGCCAGCGATGCCCTGGCTGGCGATGACCTGGAAGATCTCCACGCCCTTCTCGACGGCGGCCATCGCCTTCTCGCCGATCTGCTTGACGATCCTGTTGCGGATGTTCGCCCAAGTGAGCCCGAACAGGGACGCGAGCAGCTTGATGATGCCCTTGAGGTCGAAGGTGTCCGGAAGCTCGACGCCGCCCTCGGCCAGGGCACCGAACAGCCAGCCCATGAGGCCCTTCTTGAGGTGGCCCAGGATGTTGTCCTTGAACTTGAGGATGCCGCCCTTCACGCCCTCGATCAGGTTGCCCAGGAAGGCGACCGGATTCTTGATGATGTCCCCTACGACACCCGCCGCGCGGGAGAGAACGTTCTTGAGCATCGAGGCAAGCTCGCGGATCGTGTTGATGATTCCCTTGATCGCGCCGATCGCCTTGTCCACCAGGCCCTTGTTCTCAGCCTGCAGTGCCTCGATCCGACCGTCCAGCCCCTTGCGCGCCTCGGTGTACTTCGTCGCGAGGGCATCCACCACAGACTCCTGCTTGGCGTTCACGTCGCTCTCGAGCTGGGAGAACTTGTCACCGATCTCCTTGGCGGCCTCGGCCCCGACCTTCTGCAGGCTGGCGGGGAGGCTTGCCGTGTAGGACGCAATCTCGGATTTGCCCTTGGCAATCCGCTGCTTGGCAGCGGTCAGATCGTTCCCGACGATGTCCGCCACGGTGGAGATGACGGCGTTCATCTTCGTGAGATACAGCTCGCGGCCGGCCTCGTAGAACTCGTTGACTTTTGGCGGCATGCCGGCGATCTTGTCCCGCAGCCAGCGGTACCCGCCGAGCCAGCCGCCGTACCGGTCCTTCTTGTACGCGGACATCTTCGCCTCGACGTAGGCCTCGAACGCCGACCGCGCTCCGGCTTCCCCCTTCTCGAAGGCAGCGTCCACCTTCGGATCGATCCCGTCGAGGATCTTCTTCACGTCGGCCTCGGTGGCTGCGAAGATGCCCTGGACTTTCGCCGTGACCTCGGCGCGTTTCGCCTCATCCTTGGACTTGGTCCTGCCCTTGTCCGCGACCAGGTTTGCCAGCGCCGCCGCTTTGGAACTCTGCATCCCCGTCACGCCTGCGGCGGTCTGCGCTCCGGCCTCCGCCCTTCCCAGCTGAAGGACCTGCTGCTCCTGCTGGCGGAACTCAGCGGGAGCGGCCTGGGCATGCTCTGCAGCAGCCTGCTTGTCAGCGAGGCCCTGCTGGAACTCAGGCTCGTTGGACTGCGCCAGCTGCTGGTCGCTGACCTCGGCCTCGGCCATCTCCTGATTGGCCTGATGCGTGCCGGCGGCGAGGTTGACCTGCTCGGCCGGTGCCGGCTTGGGCACGGCTCCCGCCGAGGGAACGGACACGGCGCCGCCCGGCTGCTCCTGGGACATTGGCGTGACCGGCTTCGGGAGAGCCTTTGACTGGTCCGGCGGGGCACCTGTGGCCGCTTCGATGTCCTTGGCCTGGCCGTCCTTGCCTTGCGTGACCAGCCCCTTGACCTGCCCCTTGGCTTCCCCGGCCTTGCCTGACTTCTTGTATTCGTCGGCCTCCTGCAGGGTCTTCGGCGACTTCGCCTCGATCGCCGCCTTGACGGCAGCGATGAACGCCTTCTTGTCGAAGGTCCCGGCCGGTTGGGCGTCCATGGTGTCGAGTTTTGCTGCCTTGGCCTGGCCGGCGACGTCATCGGAAGGCGGAAGTGCGGCGGCCTGGGCTTCCTTGGCCTTGGACGCGGCCGGAGGGTGCGCCTTCCGCGACTGAGCGAAGCCCTTGATGGTGCCGGTGACCTGGCCGAAGGCCGGATCGTCCTCGGGCCGCACCGGGGTGGGTGCAACGGGTGGCTGCAACAGCTTGTCGGCAGGCAGTGCAAGAGGTGCCACCGTCGCCGGTGCGGCCGCTCCTGCGGGAGCAGGCGAGGGAAACTTTCCTCCCGCGACACCTTTGCCTGTCCCGCCCACGTTGGTGGCCGCGGCTTTCCCGAGCGGGCTGACCGCGGGCACAGGTTTGGGGGGAGGAACCGGCTTCTTCGACGCCACCTGCCCAGGTCCGAACCCCGTCGTGGTGACCGCGAGTGCCGAGGCCGGCGGCTTGGGCCCCTCGAGCTCGACGGGAACGCCGGCCGTATTGGCGGCCTTGAGCCCCTTCTCGACCGTGGCGATCGCGGGCTCGTCCCTGCGGATCTCCTTCAGCGCTGCGTCAATCTCGGCGGCGGCCTGCTCCCCCGGGGATTTGAGCTTCGCGGCCATGAGTGCACCCACAGCGGCGTTGCCCGCCTGCCGCTGCAAGGCCAGCACGGCACGCAGCTCGACTCCCGTCCGCGGAGAAACCCCAGCCCGCCGCCTGCCCTCGATGAGGGCGCCGCCGACCTCACTTCTCGAAGCACCGGTGGCCTGGCGCGCAACGGTGGGCCCGGCGCGCTGCGCCGGAACCTTGCCGGGTCCGCCCTGAAAGGTCGTCGCCATGGACCGCTCCGGCCGGGATCAGCCCGGCTCTTCCTCTTCCGCCTCGTCACGCTGGACGATCGCACCCGCCATGAAGGACCCTTGCGCGGTTTCCTTCTCCTCTTCCTCTTCCTCGCGCTGGACTGCCTCCTCGCGCTGTACGACGGCGGCGCCAGCGGCGAAGCGCTGCGCCGTCGGTGCGGCCGGGGCGGACATGGCCCGCTCGGCAGTGGCGGCCGCCTCGCGTTCGAACCGGTCCGACGGGTCGCTGACGCGCACGCCGGTGCCCGTGGCGGTCCCGTCCACCGGTCCGCTCCGCTGCTGGACCACGTGCGTCAGTTCATGGGCGAGCATGGTGCGGCCGGCGTCGGAGCCGGGATCGTATTTGTCCCGCTGGAACACAATGTTGGATCCCACGGTGTATGCGTGGGCGTTCACGGACGCCGCAGATGAGTGCGCAGCATCGCCCGTGTGGACGCGGACGTCCGCGAAGCTGTGGCCCAGCCGGCCCTCCATGTCGGCCCTCACCGGTTCCTCGAGCGGCTGCCCGCCTCCGGATGAGACGACGTCGAGCACTGGCGACCGGTCCTCCTCCGCAATGCCGCGGACACTGCTGTTGCCGACGGCCCGCTGCAGGGCCAGTATGCCCCGGGATCCGACGACGTCGGTCCGGCCGGCTGCCGCCGCCCGGTACAGCACTGCCGGGTCTGCGCCTTCGGCCCGTGCCGGTTTGGTCCGGAAGCTGTCGACGTCGGACTGGTCGTGGTCGTGGCTGTGCATCATGCGCCCCTTTCATCAGACCTACACAGACGATGCCCCTTGCCGTGCGGCGCTACAAGCGCCGCCGCGGCGCCGGATCGGGCAGCCGTTCCTGCCCCAACGGGCAACGCGCGGTTGAGTCACCGCGCGGGTTTCCTCGCCGTCGAGAGCATCCCCCAATACGGGCCGAACTCGCTTTCCAGCGTCAGCCGCCCCAGCTTGCGGTACTCCCGCTGCACGGCGGTGACGAGGTGCCGCATGGTGACCGTCCCGCCGTCGTCCGCTGCCAGATACGCGGCGGTGACCGCGGCGGAGCGGATGGCGCCGCCCGCCAGTTCGAAGGCTTTGCCCAGGAAACCGAGGTCCAGGTCAGCCGCCCGCACCAGCGTCCGCCCAAGGCATCGGTCCCACAGGACGCTGCGGTGGGCCGCGTCCGGCAGCGGGAAATCGACGACGACGTCCAGCCGGCGGGTGAAGGCCTCGTCGATGTTCGCACGCAAATTCGTCGCCAGGATGGCCAGGCCGTCGAAGGTCTCCATGCGCTGCAGCAGGTAGGCGCTTTCGATGTTGGCGTACCGGTCGTGGGCGTCCTTCACCTCTGAGCGGCGCCCGAAGACGGCGTCGGCCTCGTCGAAGAGCAGCACACCGTTGACGCCGGCCGCGGCCGTGAAGATCCGCTCCAGGTTCTTCTCGGTCTCCCCCACATATTTGTCGACGACGGTGGCCAGGTCCACGACGTACAGATCCAGTCCCAGGTCCTGTGCCACCACCTCCGCCGACATTGTCTTGCCCGTTCCCGAATCCCCGGCGAAGAGCGCTGCGACGCCGTGCCCGCGGCCGGCTCCGGGCCGCATCGCCCAGTCGCCGAGGACCTTCTCGCGGTGCTTCGCCCGCAGCGCAACCTCCTGCAGGGCCAACAGAACGGCATCCGGAAGCACCAGGTCACCCCAGCCGACCACCGGTTCCACCCGCCTGGCGAGGCGGTCCAGGGCCGATCCATTCTCTGCCCGCGCTCCGGCCCCGAGATGCGACGCAGTGATCCTGCCGTCCGCAGCCAAGGTGGCCTGGATTTGCGCCGATCCGGCGGCGCGCGCCACCTGTTCCGGTCGCAGCCGGAAGGCCGAGGTGGCAGCCGCCACGTCCAGTCCGTTGAGCGGACCAAGCGCTGCCCGCCACAGGTTCGAGCGCTCGGCCGACGTGCTGACAGGAACCTCCACCAGCAACGGCGGCCGGGTGGTCCACGCCGGATCCCACGCCGCGTCGCCGACGAGCAGCACCGGCTGCGGCTCGGCATGCAGCGCTTCCAGCAAAGCGGGGTGATCAGATGCCGCGGCGAGGGGGCCTGCCACCAGCCCCGCGCCCCGGAGCCTCGCTTCCCGTGTGGCGGCCTGCACCAGCGTGAGCGGGTCACGCTCTGCGGCCAGCCGGGTCAGATCAAGGTGAACCGCCTCAAAGCCACTGGCCCGCAGCGCCTCGGCAGCGAGCACGCGTCCGGACCCAGTTGCGGGCTCGCGCAGATAGGCCAGGCGGACGCCCGCGTTGAGTGCCCTTCCGAGCGGTCCGGCGTCACCCCAGCTGACGGCCGGCTGGCCGGCCAGCACGGCCGCGAGGTCAGGTTCCGGCGCATCATCGCCCAGGAGATGCCCGACGACGCGGTCCGGCACCCGCAGCGCCCTGCCGGGCAGCGGGCGGTCAGGATCCTCGACGGTCACCAGGCCGCCCGTGATGAGCGGGCCGGTCAGCAACCTGGCTCTGCCGTCCGCGGCGGTCAGCGGTTCGCCGCAGAGCGCCAGTGCGACGGCGACCGACGGCCGGCGCCTCGTGACGTCGTCGTTCAGGTATCCGAACAACTGTTCGAAGCGCGGATCGAGGTCGGCTGCGAGCGCCACGAGCAGCAGATCGACGTCGAGCGGTGACAGGCTAAATGTCACGGCGAGTTCCCGGAGTCTCAGCCGGTTTCCGGCTTCCTCGGCCTCGTCCGCCGACTGTTCGCATAGCCATTGCCGCTGCGAGGCACCGCCGCCTGCATCCTGACCGTCCGGCTCCAGATGGGGGGACGCTCCGGCAAGCAGGCGGTCCACCGCCTCATCACTGAGATACAGCCCGCGGAACGGGTCGTCAGGCTGCGGGTCGTCGGCCCGCCGCACCGCTACCAGGAGACGGATGCGTTCCTCAACCACGCCAACCCGCCCGAGCAGGTGCGCGAGGCTGGGGTTCTCGGTCATCGGTCGCTCACTGGCGCGGGCGGCGCGGCCCGCCGACGGAAGCGGGTGGAGCGGAGTGCTGGTGCCGCCCCGCATCAGCTGCGCCGCTCCTCGTATCCGTCATGTCCACGTGTGTGCCTTGGGACGCAGGCGGTCCCGCTTGGTAAACAATGCCGGTATCGACCGGCGTAATGACCACTATGTCGAGCGACGGTTTCAGCTCGCCGCCCAGGGCAGACCATACGTCAGCAAACGCGCGGTCCTCCGGCGGAGGAAGCCCCACGGTGAGCGGCACCACCAGCCCGGTCTCGGCCAGGGGGCCAACAACGAGCACGTCCGGCAGGGCATCATGCTTGAGGAAGCAGCGCAGCAACTGGTCCAGGAGCCGGTGCTCGTCCTCCGGCCGTTGGGTCCACGCCGTGACGAGGTAGGAGAGCTTGTAGTGGCGGGGTGCGGGCCGGCGGGTCCGGACGTGGCCGTCGTCGCCCCGCTGTTCCGACAGGCCCCGTTCGCGGCGCCGAACGTCCTCACGAATGTCGTAGAGATACAGGTTGACCGTCGGCGCATTGCGCCGGGCCGCCCAGTCCTTGGTGGGCGCGTCAAAGACCACGTCCACCTCCGAACCGTCAAGGGCCTCAGTCCTGATGAGGGTACGCAGTGCGTCGTCAACCTGGGCAATCACGAGGTCTCTCCCTGATTGTCGGACCCTACGGCCCGCCGCGTGACGGACTGTAAGGTCCACGTTGATCGAGCCTGGCCCCCGCCGGCACCCTGAACCGGGCACGCGTCCGGGAAATGGCCGCTACCCCTTCGGGCAGTTCCGCTATATCAGTCCCTCCCGCAATGCGTAGGCCACGGCATGGGAGCGGTTCCGCAGCTGGAGCCGAGTGGTCACATCGTGCACCACGTTCTTCACCGTGCGTTCCGAGTAGGCCAGCTTCTGCGCGATCTCGCACGTGTCCAGTCCATCCGCCAGCAGACGCAGGACTTCGACCTCCCGCGGGGCGAGGCCGGTGAACATGATCCCGCGCGGTCCGAGGACGTGACGCTGCAATTTTCCGACCTGATCCAGCAACCTGCCTAACAGGTCGGGCGGCACGCTGCCCTCCCCTGCGGCGGCAGCCATGATCACGGAGACCAGACGGTCCGGCGTCGCTTCGTTGCGACGCACCAGGCCGACCACTCCGGTCTCCACCGCCTTGACGAGGTCGCCGTCGTCAAGCCGTCCGGCCACGAGGACGGCCCGCGACGTTCCTTGCCGCTGGACTATGCGGAGCAGAGTCAGTGCATCATCGTCGACTGAGTCCGCAACCACGACGACGACCCTTGCCTTCTCGGCATTCGGCGCCCGCACCACGCGGACTTCGGGACGGGCACGCAGCTCGCTCGCGACTCCAGCTTCGGAGATCGGATCGCGGGCGTGGACTCTCACAGTGATTGGTTCCATGAATCCTCCCCTTCTTACATGTGACGGCCGCGGAACTGCCTGGTCGCCCACACCAGCTTCCCGTACCCGAATCCGGCACCCCGCTGCTATGAATTTAGCTGACGCTTCTCTTCGTGCAGTCAACACAGGCTCAACGGGCAACAGCGGTGCCCGGAAGTCCGGCCCGCAAGAATGTTCCCCGTCCGGCGTGCCGCCATAGCCTCGGAGTACCTGCGAGCGCATCGGGGTCATTGATGTGCCCGGGCTTCCGGAGGAGGGGCCATGAGCACCACTGCAACACTAGATTCGCCCGACCTCACCTTGGAGCCTGGCGCCATCGGATCCGTCCAGCTGACCATTCGCAACGACGGTGAAGTTGTCGAAGAGTATTCCCTTCGGGTTGTGGGTCTGAGCGAGTCCTGGGCCGACGTGGTGCCCGACCGCGTCTCGCTTTACCCGGGTCATGCCACCACGGCACTTGTGGAGTTCAGGCCCCCGCGGTCCGCCTCGGTCCCTGCCGGGGAGTTCAACTACGGAGTTCACGTACTGCCAACCGAGCATCCTGAAGATGCCGTCGTGCCGGAAGGAATCGTCGACGTCCTGCCGTTCCTTCAGACGACAGGCGAACTCATGCCCAGGATGTCCCGGGGCAAGCTTGGCGCCAAGCACAATGTCGCCGTCGACAACAATGGCAACGTCCCCATCACGGTCGACGTGACAGGATCCGATCCTGGAGAGCTGCTGGAGTTTTCCCTGCAGCCCCCGGAGTTGACGATCGAGCCGGGAACCGTCCAGTTCGCAGCCGTGCGGGTCCGTCCTGCCCAGAAGATCTGGCGCGGCAGCCCCGCCCCGCACTCCTTCGTTGTGACGGCGACGCCGTCGGACGGCATTTCCCTGCGGCTCGACGGGACCCACGTGCAAGACCCCGTGCTGCCGTCCCGGACCATTATGACGGCCCTTGTCTTGCTGCTCCTGGCCGTGGCGCTGACCGTAGCATGGCACCTTAACCTCGACTCAGTCAGGGTGAGCAATCCGGATGCGCCCAGCGCGGCCCAGAGCGCCGCGTTCAACGTCCTCCCGCAAGGTGGCCAGTGATGCCCACGGGTCCAGCACTCAGGGTCGGTGATACGGCGTTGTGCCCCTTGTCCGACGGCCCGAAACCGCACGTCGGCGGACCCGTCTCGCCAGCGGCAGGCGTTGCAACAGTGCTCATCGGCGGCTTGCCGGCTGCGGTGGCCAATGCCCTTCCCGGCGGGATTGTGTGCGTCTCGCCAGCGCCCAACGGCATTGCGTCAGGCAGCCTCACCGTGCTCATCGGAGGGTATCCTGCTGCCCGCCTCGGCGACCTCAGCCTGCATGGGACGCCGGTGGCGCCCGGACCTGGGTGTCCCACAGTCATCATCGGCGGCTAATAGGTACTCAGCCAACCGGATGCTTCAGGCGCCACCCACGGGCGCGGACCCTTCCGCTGCGCAGGGTTCGCCTTGAATCACTGCTCCTCTTGCCGGCAGGGCGACTTTCACCTCGACGGAATTATTGCCTTCGTTGACCTCTGGGATGGTTCCCGTCGGGTCCGCCTTGATGGTAAATGTGTGAACTCTCTCGAAGGCGGAGGGTCCGACATTGACTCGTACTGTCTGGGGCTTCGATTCAGTAGTCGCCGCCAGACTTACGTCCCTGTTCAGCCCGGTGTCACTCCGCAGGGACACCAGAACCGACGCCGCTTCCGGCGTGTCGGCACCCTCATTCCGCAGGTCCACCGAGATGAGGAGGCAGTCAGGGGCATTCTCCGCAACTCCCGGGGCCACAGAACACTCGGACACGGCCGCAACCGTGAAATCCGCCAACGCCGGAACAATGTCCGGCGACTGCGTTGTGGCTGTCGACGGCGTCTGCGGAGACGTAGTGGTGGCGATCTCCGGCGTCAGAGCGGCCTGTGTGGGAACCGCCGACGTGATGGCGGCCGGTGTGATGATCTCGGCGCTACAAGGTACGTGCGGTTGTGTGGTCGTGGGCGATGCCGACGTACTCGTGGGGGAGGATGGAGTAGGGTCCGGGGTTGTAGGCGAAGCTGTTGTAGACCCGGGCGAAGTCGAGGGCGCCGACGTCTTGGAATCATCAGTTGACGGCTCACCTGGCGGACCCGTTCCAGTCCCACCTGTCGCACGTCCGGTCGGCGTGGGAGTGGGGAAGGCACTTACGGTGTAGCCCGGTACGGGCGGACCGCAACCGGCAAGGGCGAACATCAGGAGGAGCAGTAGCGAGATGCAGACCCTCTTCCGACGAGAAAACACTTGTCCTCGCTCCGCTCAGATTCGACTCCAGTAGTGTGCTCCGTTGCGGCCAACATGCGGCGCAACAGAATGCTCCCAGCAGAAATCCATCGTGCAGCGCGCGCGCATCCGGCTCGCCGCCCTAAAGGGCAGACTTCGGGGCAGTATTCTTCCGGTAATCATCTGCGCCCGGGCGACTACTCCGGTTTCTTTGCCCGGCTCGGCTGCACGCGCGGCGGCTCGCCCGGCATCTTCGGATAGTCCGGCGGGAAAGGCAGCTCACCCAGGCCGTCCTTGACGTCCCGCTCCCACCACTCCAGCAGCTGGTCGATGGAGCCCGGGTCCGCGTTCATATCGGCCCACGGATCCCCTACCGTTTTCAGCCGCTCCGGCACGGTGAGGATGGTGAAGTCTTTCGGACTAACGCTTTCGAGCTCGTCCCAAGTGATGGGACAGGAGACCGGTGCGTGGGCGAGGGCGCGCGGGCTGTAGGCGCCGGCAATGGTGCGGTCGCGGTTGGCCTGGTTGAAGTCCAGGAACACCCGCTCACCGCGCTCTTCCTTCCACCAGTTCGTGGTGACTTTCTTCGGCATCCGCCGTTCCAGTTCCCGGGCGGCGGCGATCACGGCGTGCCGCACGTCCAGGAACTCCCACCTCGGCTCAATCGGGGCGTACACGTGCAACCCGCGGTTTCCGGACGTCTTGATGAAAGCGTTCAGCCCGGCCTCTGACAGCACTTTCCTCAGCTCCAATGCGGCGGGGACGGCGTCGTCGAAGTCCGTGCCGGGCTGCGGGTCAAGATCGATGCGCAGCTGGTCCGGGTTGTCGGAGTTTTCGGCCCGCGAAGGCCACGGGTGGAACACCACGGTGTTCATCTGCACCGCCCACACTGCCGCGGCAGGTTCATCCAGGACCAGCTGGGGATGCGAGCGCGCGCTCGGATAGACCACCTTGACGGACCGGACGAAATCCGGCGTCCCCTTGGGCGGATTCTTGGAAAAGAACTGCTCGCCGTCGACGTTGTCCGAGAACCGCTGGAGCGAGACCGGCCGGCCGCCGTTGGCCGCGATGAAGGCTTCCCCGACGTCCACGATGTACCGGGCGAGATCCAGTTTTGTCAGGCCCGGCTCCGGCCAGAGGACCCGGTTGGGGCTGGAGATGCGCATATCCCGGGGACCGTTGGGTCCGTTGACGGTGAGGATGGTCTGTTCGCTGGCCATGGGGACAACCTACCCTGCGGGACCCGCGGCGTCAGCACCTTGGCGCGCGCCGATGCATCTGTAAGGATGTGAACCTACCGGGCCGTCGGCTGCCGAAAACGTCAAAGGGGACCCTTTCCATGGTTGAATCCGCGAGTGTGGACCAGGCCTCCGGCCAGCAAGTGCCCGGCAGCCATGCGTCCGGCCATCAGCTGCCCGGCCATCAGCTCCTCAGCGTTGCAGCCGAGCGGGCGGGCATCCGGCAAGGGGACCCGGACTGGACGGACTTCGAGCGGCGCTTCGACCTTCACTTCCCGGATTTATTCCGGCTCTTCCACTCTCTTTACGGCTCACGGCCGGACTGGCAGGAGCATCTGACGTCCCTTCTGGCAGAGACGGCACGCTCCTGGAAGGACAGGCCCAGCGACCTGAAGATCCTCGACGCCGGGCGGGACGGGAACAGCGACTGGTTCCAGTCCAACCGCATGCTCGGCGGCGTCTGCTACGTGGACCGATATGCCGCCGACCTCGAGGGCGTCCGGGCACGGATTCCGTACTTCAAGGAACTCGGCCTGACATACCTGCACCTCATGCCCCTGTTCCTGTCCCCCGAGCCGCTCTCCGACGGCGGCTACGCCGTCTCCAGCTACCGGGAAGTCAACCCCAGGCTCGGCACCATGGAACAGCTGCGCGAGCTGGCCGCCGAGCTGCGCGCGAACGGCATCAGCCTGGTGGTGGATTTCATCTTCAACCACACCTCCAATGAGCATGAGTGGGCACAGAAGGCCGCGGAGGGAGATCCGCGTTTCAGCGATTACTACTGGATTTTCCCCGACCGCGCCATGCCCGACGCCTTCGAGCAGAACGTGCGTGAGATCTTCCCCGAGGACCACCCCGGTTCGTTTGTACAGCTGCAGGACGGGCGGTGGGTCTGGGCAACCTTCCATACCTTCCAGTGGGACCTGAACTACTCCAACCCGGAGGTCTTCCGTGCCATGGCGGGAGAGATGCTCTTTCTGGCCAACCTCGGCGTGGACATTCTGCGGATGGACGCCGTGGCCTTCATCTGGAAGCAGCTGGGAACGTCATGCGAGAACCTGCCGGAGGCCCACACCCTGCTGCAGGCATTCAACGCCGTCTGCCGCCTTGCCGCGCCGTCCCTGCTCTTCAAGTCCGAGGCGATCGTGCATCCGGACGAAGTGGCGCTTTACATCGATCCGGCCGAGTGCCAGCTCTCGTACAACCCGCTACAAATGGCGCTGATTTGGGAGGCCATGGCCACCCGAAACGTGTCGCTGCTCGCCCAGGCGCTGGAGCGGAGGCATAACATTCCGGCCGGAACGTCCTGGGTGAACTACGTCCGCAGCCACGACGACATCGGCTGGACGTTTGCCGACGAGGACGCCGCCGAACTCGGCATTAACGGCTTCGATCACCGGCGGTTCCTCAACTCCTTTTTCGTCAACCGCTTCCCGGGCAGCTTCGCCCAGGGTGTCCCGTTCCAGGACAACCCGCGCACGGGAGACTGCCGTATCTCCGGAACAACGGCATCGCTCTGCGGCCTGGAGGACGGTTCCTCCGAGGCGATCCGCCGGATCCTGCTTGCGCACTCGGTGGCCTTCAGCACCGGCGGGATCCCCTTGCTGTACCTAGGCGACGAGGTGGGCCAGCTCAACGACTACCAGTACGCCATGGAAGACGGCCACGAAGCTGACAGCCGCTGGGTGCACCGGCCGCAGTTTCCCGCCGAGCGCTACGCCAAGCGGACCGACCCGTCCACTCCGGAAGGGGCAGTCTTCGACGGGCTGCGGCGGCTGACGGCGGTGCGCGCCGGCACCCCCGAGATGGCCGGGACGCGCCTCCTTCCGTTCGCCACGAACAACCGCGGCGTGCTGGGCTACCAGCGCCCCGGTGACGGAACACGCATTCTGGCGCTGGCCAACTTCAGCGACGATCCGCAGGTAATCACGGCGGAGACGCTCTCCGGATTCGCCGCCGAAGCACTGGACCTCTTCTCCGAGGCCACGGTCCGGATCGACGAGGGAATCGTCCTACGCCCACAGGATTACGCCTGGCTCAGGGTCGTGCCCGCAACCTAGGCACTGACCTTCGTGCCTGCCTGTGGGGCTTCGGCATCAAGGGCTGCGCCCAGGAAGGCGGCAGCGGCCACGGCGGCAAGAATTGAGCGGAGCGTTCCGCTTCCAACAGTCAGTGGCGCGATGGGACGGTAGGTGATCATGACGGTTTCCTCCAGGCGGTCGGGGCTTCTACATCCACTCTTCCGTCGGGACCTAGCCGGGGACTTTCACCCGTCTGTGTGCAGGCTGTGCATGGCAATCCGGCATCATTGACTCATGCCCACCGCTGAATCCCCCGTCACCTTTGCCGTCGGCGACGTCCAAGTCTCCGGAGCATATGCCCGGCCGGACAGCCCCTTCGCCACCCTGGTTGTTGCCCACGGAGCGGGCGCCGGGATGGAGCACCCGTTCCTGCGCGGCTTCACCCGCGCGCTAAACGACGACGGCGTCGCCACCTTGCGCTTCAACTTTCCGTACCGCGAGGCGGGCAGGAAGTTCCCGGACCGGCCGCCGGTGGCGATTGCCGCGTGGCGGGCGGCCATGGACGAGGCTGCGGCCCATTCTGCAGCGGAGCCGCTGTGGGCCGCCGGCAAGTCGTTCGGCGGGCGCATGGCATCGATGGCAGTGGCCGAGGGCATGCCCGCCGCCGGCCTCATCTACCTTGGCTACCCGCTGCATCCGCCGGGCAAACCCGAGAAGCTCCGCGACGAGCACCTCTACGGCTTGGAAACCCCCATGCTCTTCCTGCAGGGGACGCGGGACACGTTTGCCACGCCGGAGCTGCTCGAGGGCGTCGTTTCGCGCATCGGCCCGGCCGCGACGCTTCAGTGGTGCGAAGGCGGCGACCACTCCTTCGCTGTTGCCGGAACGAAGCGCAGCGCCGAAGAAACCGGGGCCTCGCTGGCAGGTTCGGTGGCGGCGTTCATGCGCGCGAACAGCCCTTCCAGCAGATAACCCGGCGCTCCAACCCTTAGCTAGCCTGCGCACGGTCCGGGCACAGTTCGGTGCCCTTTCGGGCAACTCATTCGACCTGCCCGTCAGCGTGGGCGTGGCTTCTCCCAGCCATTCCCAAGGGAAACCGCGCATGTCCCATTCCTGCGCACCGGGCCTAAGGGGCAAAGCCCGCAAGCAGAGTCAAAGATGGCAGGTTTCCCTGTCGATTACATGACGTCACAATGAAGTCCAGGCTTGCCGGGGACCCGATTTTGGCGGGTCGAGTTCAGGAGCACTTTGTGGCAGCTCGAAGTAATCGACATGCAACCGAGGGACCGGATTCCGCTAAGAGGAATAGCGTTGGCAGGCTGGCTCGGCGAAGCCTCTCGGCGGCACTGGTCCTTGGTTTTGCTATCTACGCCCTCGGCCAAGGCCCGGTCATTTCAAATCACCAGCCTGCCGGTGACGTCATGTTGCCAGCGGCTCCCTCCGGGAGCGAAGAACGGCAGCTCCTAGACCCGAACAACACCCCGCGAGTGAGAGTGCCTTTTCGTCCGGTGGTTTCAAATGCTGCGCTCAAGGGAGCATCGACGCCGGGAGTTGCGTGGGCACAGCTGAAACGTCCTCCCCGCGGCTCCCTCATGGCTCCCCTTGAGGTCTTGGTCAGGACTTCGCAGTTTGGGTCGCGCAAGAATCCAATCACCGGTGAACAGGGCGAATTTCATTATGGGCAGGATTTCGGTGCAGCCTGCGGAACCCGAGTCTATGCTGCCGACGCCGGCGTCGTGCGCGCCGCGGGCTGGCATCCTTGGGGAGGCGGCAACAGGCTGGAGATCGACCACGGGAATGGCCTGCTCACGACCTACAACCACCTGCTGAAGTTGGGTGCCGATAAAGGCAGCAAGATCAGGGTTGGGGAGGTTATTGCCAAAGTGGGCACCACAGGGTCATCCACTGGCTGCCACCTGCATTTTGAAGTCATCGAGAACGGACGGCACAAAGACCCGAACCTTTGGACCCTGTTGGACATCCACCAGATTGATCGCCTGCGTGGAGACGACAAGATGATTAGCTTTGACCCGAGTTCAGTGAGAACGCTGGGCTGGACAATTCCCACCATGGTTGGGACGACCTACCGCAAGGAGCCACCTCCGCAACCCCCTCCCCCACAGGGCAAGTGCAACTCCACGCCATTGCCGCCGGAGTGCAAGCATCCACCCAACTGCAACACCACGCCGCTGCCACCCGAGTGCAAGCATCCACCCAACTGCAACACCACGCCGCTGCCACCCGAGTGCAAGCAGCCACCCAACTGCAACACCACACCGCTGCCACCCGAGTGCAAGCAGCCACCCAACTGCAACACCACACCGCTGCCACCGGGCTGCGACCCACCACCGGACTGCACCGTCACACCCCTGCCACCGGGCTGCGACCCACCACCGGACTGCACCGTCACACCCCTGCCACCGGGCTGCAACCCACCACCGGACTGCACCGTCACACCCCTCCCACCGGGCTGCAACCCACCACCGGACTGCACCATCACACCCCTCCCACCAGGCTGCAACCCACCACCGGACTGCACCATCACACCCCTCCCACCAGGCTGCAACCCACCACCGGACTGCACCATCACACCCCTCCCACCAGGCTGCAACCCACCACCGGACTGCACCATCACACCCCTCCCACCAGGCTGCAACCCACCACCGGACTGCACCATCACACCCCTCCCACCAGGCTGCAACCCACCACCGGACTGCACCATCACACCCCTCCCACCAGGCTGCAACCCACCACCGGACTGCACCATCACACCCCTCCCACCAGGCTGCAACCCACCACCGGACTGCACCGTCACACCCCTCCCACCAGGCTGCAACCCACCACCGGCTTCGCTGTTGGTTGGCTCGCCCGAAGTCATGGATCTCCTTGTCCAGGCTTCTGTGTCACACCACTGCATGCAGGACCAAGCCATGCTTGATCCCAGGCATAACGTGATGTCGCATGCCAAGGGTTATCGCGGTACTTCTGGCCGAACTTCATCGTCTCTCAATAAGGGCCCGGGCCACCGCCATGACGTCCACGCTCGCGTGCAGCCATTCGCCGTAGAGCGAAGCGCCCTCTGCGACTCGCTAACCGCACCAGCGGCGTCCAGGGAGTCAAGCTCGCCGCCTACGCGATTTCCCTCTTCAGGCCAGTGGTGAGTGTATCTGTCACTTGAGATCAGGCGTGCGCCGCCGCCGGCGCCACATTGCCCGGCACGGGTTCGTGCCGCAGGTACGTGCGCCGGAACCGGCCGGTTCCGGACGTCAGCCCGCGCAGCTGCACGGCATAGCGCAACAGCTCCTCATCCGGCACCTCGGCGGTGACTTCCGTGATTTCCCCACCCACCGACGTCGTTCCCGTCACCCGCCCCCGGCGGGAGGACAAGTCGCTCATCACGGATCCGACGTACTCGTCCGGGGTGCTGATGGTCACAGCGGAGACGGGTTCCAGCAGCTGAATCCGGCCGGCGGCCGCGGCTTCCCGCAAAGCGAGCGCACCTGCCGCCTGGAATGCGGCATCCGATGAGTCCACGCTGTGGGCTTTGCCGCCGACCAGCGTCACGCGGATGTCCACCACCGGGAATCCCGCCGAGACGCCTTTCTGCATCTGGGCCCGGACCCCCTTCTCGACGGACCCGATGAATGTCCCCGGTATGACGCCGCCCACGGTCTTGTCGATAAACTCGAAGCCCGCACCGCGTTCGAGCGCCTCGACTTCGATGTCGCAGATCGCATACTGGCCGTGGCCGCCGGACTGTTTGACGTACCGACCATGCCCGGCGGCCGGTGCCGCAAACGTCTCCCGCAGCGGCGTCACCACCTGGACGGTCTGCAGCTTCACGCCCTGGTCACGCAGCCGGTCCAGCACCACCTCGCCATGGGACTCACCCATGCACCACAGGATGAGCTGGTGGGTTTCCGCGTTGCGCTCCACCCGGAGGGTCGGATCGCCGGCGGCAACCTTGCCCAGGCTCTTGGCCAGGGCGTCCTCGTCGCTGCGGGTGGCTGCTTCAACTGCCACCGGCATCAGCGGTTCGGGCATTTCCCAGGCCTTCACCAACAGCGGCATTTCCTTGGCGGAGACGGTGTCGCCCGTCTCGGCGTTGGCCAGTTTAGCGATCGCGCAGATGTCGCCGGCCACGCAGTACTGCACCGGGCGCAGGCTCGCCCCCAGCGGAGAGTACAGGTGCGCGAGCCGCTCGTCGCTGTCATGGTCCTCATGGCCCCGTTCCGCCAGTCCGCGGCCGCCCACGTGCACGGCCGAGTCCTCCCGCAGGGTGCCCGAGAAGATCCGCACCAGGCACACCCTTCCCAGGAACGGGTCGATGGTGGTGCGCACCACCTCCCCCACCAGCGGGCCGCCGGGATCGCAGCTCAGCGGGCCGGCCGGCGAACCGGCAAGATCCGTCACCGCCGGCAGGTCACGCTCCAGCGGAGACGGGAACGCCCGGGTGAGCATGTCCAGGAGCTCAGCCATGCCGAGGCCTGTCTCCGCAGAGGAGGCCAGCACCGGAAAGAACGATCCCCTGGCAACCGCTGTTTCCAGGTCGCCCACCAGGACTTCGACGTCGATCTGCTCGCCGCCGAGGTAGCGGTCCATCAGCGACTCGTCCTCGCTCTCGGAGATGATCCCTTCGATCAGCGTGCCGCGCGCTTCCTCCGCGGCGGCCAGTTCCTCCGGAGTAGCGTCGCGGACAGCCGGCTCCGTACGGCCCTCGGCATAGTCCGACACAGTCCCGGAGAGAAGCCCGAGCAGGCCGATCACGGTACCGTCCGCGCGGACGGGCAGGTAGGCCGGCACCACCGAGTCGCCGAAGGCACGCTGGCACGCGGCAACTGCGGCCTCGTAGTTTGCCCGCGGATGGTCCAGGCGGCTGATCACCACGGCCCGCGGCGTCCCCAGCTGGTCGCACTCCGCCCACAGGGCTGTGGTGGCAGCGTCGACTTCTTCCAGGGCCGACACCACGAACAGTGCCGCATCAGCAGCCCGCAGTCCGGCGCGCAGCTCACCGGTGAAGTCCCCGTAGCCCGGCGTGTCGAGCAGGTTCACCTTGACGCCGTCCATCACGACGGGTGCCACGGAGAGAACCACGGACCGCTGCTGGTGGACCTCGGACGGCTCCGAGTCGCTGACGGTGCTGCCGTCAACGATGGACCCCATCCGCGTTATGGTTCCGGCCGCGGCGAGCAGGGCCTCGTGCAGCATCGTCTTGCCGGCACCCGAGTGCCCCACAAGAGCCACGTTGCGGATCCGCTCCGGGCTGTCTGCCGGCGTGCCCGCGGACGCGTCGGCCCGCCGGATATCGGAACTGCCCCGGCCGGGGCCTTTGCCCCGGCCATTTGTGCCTTTCATAGACATCGTCGTCTCCTGGCATCTGGTCGTCAGCCGCCGTGCGGCCTTGTAAAAAGATTCGACACCCTCTGACGGCGTTGAGCAAGAGGGGAACGTTGTGTACGCTCGTACACATGCTTGATTACTTCGCAGATGACCCGCGCACAAACCGGCAGCGCATGCTCGCAGGGGACCTATACATTTCCGATGACCCGGACAACGAGCGCGAATCCAAACGGGCCGTGATGCTGCAGTCGCTGTACACGGCGGCCTACGCGGAGGACCCGGACGGGGCGCGGCCCATCCTGGCGGATCTGCTGGGTTCCCTGGGCGAAGACGCGCACATCAAGCCGCCGCTCTACGTCGACTACGGCACGTTCATCACAGTCGGGGCCCGCACGTTCATCAATTACAACCTCACGGCCCTCGACGTCGCCCCGATCACCATCGGGGAGGACTGCCAGATCGGTCCGAACGTGCAGCTCCTGACCCCGACGCACCCGGTGGAACCCCAGCCGCGGCGCGACCGTCTGGAAGCTGCACAGCCGATCACCATCGGCGACAACGTGTGGCTCGGCGGCGGAGCGATCGTCCTGCCCGGCGTCACCATCGGAAACAACTCGGTAATCGGTGCCGGCGCGGTGGTCACGAGGGACGTCCCGGCCAACTCCGTCGCGGTAGGCAACCCCGCCCGCGTAGTCCGCGAAATCTGACCGCGGTGGCAACGCGCCGGTTCGATCCCGACAGGCGGGACCGGATCATTGATGCAGCCCTCGACGTGATTGCGGCCCGCGGGGTAGCCGGCACCTCGCACCGCAGGATCGCCGAACGTGCCGGCGTGCCCCTCGGGTCCATGACCTACCACTTCACCAGCATGGACCAGCTCCTGGGGGAAGCCTTCAGGCGGTTTGCCGACACGGGCGCCGACGGCTTCGAGGTCCGTCTGGGCACCGCCGCGAACGCCGGCGCTGCCCGGCAGGCAGTGGTGGACCTGATCCACGCTGACCTGCTGGACAGCCGGCGGGACCTGGTCCTCACCCTCGAGCTCTATACCCTCGCCGCCCGCGAGCCGGTCTTCCGCCAGATCACACGGGACTGGATGAGCCGGAGCCGGCATGCACTCGAACGCCATTTTGACCCCGTCACCAGCCGGATGCTCGACGCCCTGATCGAAGGCCATTTCATCCACGCCGCGCTCGATACCGAACCTCATGACCGTTCCGTCACGGTGGACGCCGTCAACCGCATCACGGCCGTACCCCCGAGCCCGCACGACTCTCCGCGAAAGTTATGACCGAATAACCTCAATGGCATCAGGGTCCGGCGGCACGGCTCAGCGTCTAACGGCCTAGCCGCCGATGTACGACATCTCGATCTTGCGGGCCGCGGCGGAATCCGGGGCGGCGTCCGGGGTGGCGGCGCTGCGCAGCACCGAGTACCGGTCCGCCCGGCCGCCCCACAGGGCGGACAGTGCCGCGGAAAGCTCGGCGTCGGAGGCGCCGCCCCGCAGGAGTGCCCTCAGGTCGGTGCCGGACGTGGCAAACAGGCAGGTGAACAGCTTGCCGTCGGCGGACAGCCGGGCGCGCGTGCAGCCCCGGCAAAAGGCCTGGGTGACGCTCGAGATGACCCCGATTTCGCCGCTGCCGTCCCGGTAGCGCCAGCGCCCGGACGTCTCGCCGGGGTAGTTCGGCGCCACCGGCTCCAGTGGAAACACCGAGCTGATGCGGGCCAGGACCTCGGCGGAGGGCACAACCTCATCCATCTTCCAGCCGTTGGATGCTCCCACGTCCATGTACTCAATGAACCGCAGGATGAACCCGGACCCCTTGAAATGCCTGGCCGTGTCAACGATGTCCTGGTCGTTCTTCCCGCGCTTGACCACCATGTTGATCTTTACCGGCCCCAAGCCCGCCGCCTGGGCGACGTCGAGGGCGTGCAACACCTTGGCCACGGGATAGCCGGCGTCGTTCATGGCCTGAAACGTTTCCTCCCGGACGGAGTCCAGGGACACGGTGACGCGGTTCAGCCCGGCATCCTTGAGAGCCTGCGCCTTCTGTGCCAGCACCGAGCCGTTGGTGGTCATGGCCAGGTCCGGCGCCCGCCCGTCGGGCGTCCGCAGCCGGGCCAGCATGCGGACCAGTTCCTCGATGTCCTTCCGCAGCAGGGGCTCCCCGCCGGTCAGCCGGATTTTCAGCACGCCGTGGGCCACGGCAATCGAAGTCAGCCTGGCGATTTCCTCAAACGTCAGCAGCTGTTCCCGCGGCATAAAGACGTAATCCCTGCCGAAGATCTCGCGGGGCATGCAGTAGACGCAGCGGAAATTGCACCGGTCCGTGACTGAAATCCGCAAGTCCCGGAGTGGCCGGTGGAAGGTGTCGGTGACGGATGTGGCGTCCATGCTGCGCCCTTTCACGAGCGGCAGCGGCCACCGCTCGTATATGTCCCAGCGTAAGCCTGGCCGCCAGCGCCCACAATGACAGAACCCCGCAGTGACAGGCCCCTGCCATGACAGCCCTGGGCTGAGCCGGGCGGAGCTACATCCTGCGCTTGGTCCGTGCCGTCGCCGGCGCCGTCCACGGGTCCTCCGGCCAGGGGTGCTTGGGATAGCGGCCCCGCATCTCGGCGCGGACCTGCGCATAGGGGCCGGACCAAAAGGAGGCGAGATCGTCCGTCACGGCCAAGGGCCGCCGGGCCGGCGACAGCAGGTGGAACAGCAGCGGCACCCGCTCCCCCGCCAGCCGCGGCGTGGCTGCCCAGCCGAAGCATTCCTGCAGCTTCACCGCCACGACCGGCCGGCCGTCGTCGTCCGTTACGTCCGGATACGCGATCCGCACCCGCGAGCCGCTCGGCACCTCGAGCCACTCCGGGGCCAGTTCTCCCAGCCGGGCGGCGTCCGGCCACGGCAGCAGCCGCCGCAAGGGATCGGCCAGATCGATGCCGTTCGTGCCCGCTCCGCCGGCCAATGCCTCAAGCTCCGGCGCCAGCCAGTCATCCAGCCTGCCCAGCAGGGCCTGATCGGAAACGTCCGGCCAGGGTTCGCCCAGTTCCCGGTGCAGCAGGGCGAGGCGTCGGCGCAAGCCGTCTGCCGCCGTCGACCATCCGATGGTCCCCAGCCCTTCCTTCTTCAGCGCGCGGGCCACCGCGGCGCGGCCCTCCTCCACGGACGGCCTGACCGGCGTGGAGGACAGCGCGATCGCCCCCAGCCGGCGTTCCCGGCGGGCCGTGACCCGGCCCTGGCTGAAACCCGCCTCCACCGTTTCCGCCAAGAGGTGCCGCGCGGCGGCCTCGGCGGTGTCCGCCCTCAGCGGCGCCGCGGAGCGGATGACGGCGCCGGTGCCGCCAGCGTCGCGTCCTTCGGCGCGCGACACCTCCGCGACGGCCAGCCACTCGTGCCCGGTGAGCGGGCTTCCGGCCGGCAGCCCGGCCCGCGTGCCTGAGGACAGCAGGTAGCGCTCCGGCCCCTGTCCCTGGACGCGGCGCGCCACGCGGTCCGGAAACGCGAGGGCGACGACGAAACCGGCCGCCTCTGCGCCGGTCACCGGGGCAGCGGGCTGGAAAGGCGCGACGCCGGTGCTCTCCTGACGTGCGACAGCTTCCATTCGCCGGACGTCCTCCGCCCATCGCCGCGCCGCCGGGTCGTTGCCCGTCCGCAGCGAGTTCAACAGCCGCGTCAGGTCGGCGCCGGGAGCGCGCTGGTCCCCGGCAACGACGGCGACGGCCTCCGCCGCCGTCCGGTGGCCCACAGCGGCGGCGCCGTCCAGCAGGGCTCGCGCCAGCCGCGGGTCCGCGGGAATCCTGGCCAGGGTTTTGCCGAGGTCCGTGGCGTGCCCGTCAGGACCCACCGCACCGAGCTCCCGCAGCACCTCGACGGCCTCATCCATCGCGGCCCGCGGCGGGGCATCGGGCAAGGCCAGTCCCCGGCCGCCCGGCGCTCCCCAACAGGCAAGGACCAGGGCAGCGCCCGTCAGGTCGGCCACCGCGATCTCCGGTGTCCGGTGGGCCGGCGCGGCTCCGAAGGTCTTCTGGTCATAGCAGCGGACCACCCGTCCGGGCCCCTGCCGGGCGGCGCGGCCTGCGCGCTGATCGGCGGACGCCCGGGAACAGGACACTGTCACCAGGCCGGACATGCCGCGCGCGGTGTCCCGGCGCGGCTCCCGGGAAAGCCCCGCATCGATGACCAGACGCACTCCAGGAACGGTCAGGGAGGATTCGGCCAGCCCGGTGGACACGATGATCCGCGGCGGACCGCCCGGGTCCCGTCCGGAGACTGCGCGGTCCTGCGCCGCCGGACTGACCTGGCCGTGCAGCTCCAGCACCTCGGTGCCCGCACTAGCCCGGCCGCGCAGGCGTCCCGCCACGTGGGACACCTCCCGCGCGCCGGGCAGAAACACGAGGGCGTCAACGTTTGTGTCCCGCGCCAGCGCCTCGGAGTGCGCGGCCAATGCGGTGTCGGCCACATGATCGAGGAACGCGCGGGTCACCCCCCGCCCGTCCAGCCTCGGCACCGCCGGGGGCGCCCAGCTCGTTTCCAAGGGGTACAGCGCGGAGGGGCAGTCGACGACGGGAGCCGGGCCGCCGTCGTCGTGCTCACCCGCCGGCGCCTCACCGATCAGGGCCGCGAAGCGCGGCGCGTCCAGGGTGGCGGACATGGCCACGAGTGCGAGGTCGCCGCGCAGCTGCCGGACCTCGGCGAGCATACCGAGCAACAGGTCTGTCTCCAGGCCGCGTTCGTGAACCTCGTCAAGAATGACGGCGTCCACGGTCTCCAGGCCGGGGTCCGAGAGTAGGCGCTGCAGCAGGATGCCGGGGGTGACGAACTCGATCACGGTCTTGGAGCCGGCCTGGCGTTCACCGCGGACCGTGTACCCCACGCGGTCGCCGAGACTGCTGCCATCCAGGGTGGCGAGCCGCCGGGCCGCGGAACGCGCGGCCACGCGGCGCGGCTGCGTCACGACGATGCGCGGGCCGTTCTTTCGTGCGGTGCCGGCCGCGATGTTGGCGGCGGAGATGTTGGCGGCCGCAATGTTTGCGAGCGCGATGTTTGCGAGCAGGGGCGGAACCAGCGTGGTCTTCCCGGTGCCAGGGGGCGCCTGCACCACAGCCGTTCCGCCGGCGCCCTGGGCACGGAGCGCTTCCGCTAGCACCCCCAGCGAATCTGCGAACACCAGGCCCGCACCGATGGCTGCCAGATCGAAGAGCCCGCTGGCATGAACGGGGGCAGAAGGACGGGCGGGAGAAGTCACCCGTCCATTGTGCCTATAATCTTCGGGCCCGGTGTTCGGCGATCCGGCACCCGGGGCTCCGGTTCCACGGCCGTGCCTGTGCGAAGCCACGGCCGGCCTGAGGTAAGCTTTCCAACCACGCCCGCTGGTCTTCGTGACAAGGGAATATCGGCGCAATGGTGTAGGTTGCATATCCGTCAGACAAGAACGCCAGAAAAGAGAAACACCTAAGTGGCAACCGATTACGACGAAGTACGTTCCGACGTCAAGGAATCCCAGGACAATTCCCTGGAGGCACTGCAGTCCGCAAACGCCCCCGATGCCCGCAGCGTCGTGCGTGAGCTGGATGAAGCCGATGCGATGGACGAATCCATTGTTCCGGGCGGCGAATTTGTGGCCGAGGAACTGGTGGTCCAGGTGGTCCCCCAGGCGGAGGACGAGTTCACCTGTTACTCCTGTTTCCTGGTCCGGCACCGTTCCCAGATCGCCCGTGAAAAGAACGGGCACGCTTACTGCATTGAGTGTGAAGGCTAGCCACCCGCTAGCGCGGCAGCTAGTTGCCAGCCGCACCAAAGGGTAGTTTGTGCGGGCCGCCTCCCTAGGGAAGGCGGCCCGGACCCACGTGGCTCCGACGCCTCCCGCCTCGGCCACCAGCCACGCTTCCAGCAACCCCGGGATTGTGAATTGCAGCGGTACTTGGCGTGTTCTGTCAGCGGTAAATCCCGGCATCCGTTCGAAGAAGGGGCTGGGTGTCTCCTTTGCCCTAAGTCCCAGGAACTATGAGGTCAGCCGGAGGCGCGTTTCATCCGCGGCGAAGAACCTGTCCTCCTCATCCATCCAGCGGCGCCAAAGTGCCCTGTGACCTTCTCCGTCTCGATGTATGCCGCGTCGCAGACGCTCATCCTTTAGAGCGTCCACCCATATCGCGAATGTAATTTTGCCGATGCTCTCTCGTCTTGTACACGTGACGCCTTCGATGAGCACCAGCGGGCTCCAGCTCACCGTTGTCCAAAGTCCCAGGGAGTCACCGAACTCATCGCCGTCCCAGTCCCTTTGCTGGTAGCGGGCCGGGTCCCCGTGGAGTAGAGGGTCCAGGACCTGTTGCTCGAACCTGGGCAAAGTTGTTCCAGGAAACGAAGTCGTCAATCGGAATGATCGGGGCGTTCAGCAATGAGGCCAGTTTTCCCGCCAACGTGCTTTGCCGGACCCGGAAGGCCCGTCAATTCCGACTATCTTGATGCCACGAACGGCCGGCGCACTCGGCACAGCGTTCTGGATGTCTTGCAAGGTGTCGTTCACGTGACCATTTTCGTGCCTATTGGGTGTGGCTCTCTGGCGGGTCAACGCAGGGAGGAACACGCGCCCATTCATTCGAAAACCGTGCCCCGACTGCCCTTGGCATGAAATCGGGGGCTTCAAACTTCTGCGTTCCCGTGGCCCGCGGTCCGGATTGGCGGGCAGGATAAACACTCCTTCCGGACCGGCTTCAGAGGTCACTGCTCAAGGTCTTCCGGGTCGAACTGACTCAGCGGAGACCCTCCGAAGGTCGCCTGACCGTCGCCGGCTTCCACCTCCTCAGCCGATGGCGCCTCTCCGGAATCGACGTCGGCCGCGGCCTCCTCCAGCGTCGGCGCATTGGTCGCACGTTGCGTGTCGTCGGTCAGAGTCTGCTCACTCAGGAAGTCCTCTTCCTCTCCCGACACCGCCTCGAGAAGGGGATCCTCGCGCCCTCGGTCGGGTTTGTTCTCCGCGGGGCCCGGGTGGTTGTCAGGTTCTCCGGAAACAGGGTCGGGTTCCATAGAGGGCGCAGCACCGGGGGCCTGGTCGGGCAGGGTGTCATCATCCTGGACAATTTCAGGTTCTTCGTCGGGAAACTGCTCTTCAGTCACTTTCGCGCCTTTCTCATCGCCGACTGCACCGTCGGGACACCAAAGCATGGGAATGAAGGGACTTCCCCGAGCCTGACACAAGGCCGGACGCCCAGTTCTACAGGTCGCGCGCTCTCCGCCCTTGCATGAGGCGATCTTCCCAGATGAAGGTGCGCAGGCGGAAGCCCCGGGCAGGAGTCTGCGTTGTCAGCGATATGGATTGGCGCCTGGGCCGCCAGCCCGGTGGCTGTCGTACCCCTGCTGCCAGGCTTCCGGGATCACTGTGACCAGGTCCGCTAACAAGGGGTAGTACGGGTGGTCAGGCCCGATGTAGATCATCTCTTCCCTCGCCCTCTCAATGATGACCCGGATGTCCTTCTCACTCCTCATGCGGCATGGTCGCACAAAACTTCGCGGTCGGCCACAGGCCCTCTTGGTGCTTACTCATCACCGTCCACGGCCAGCCTTTTGGCGGGCCCCGGCCAGCCCGCTGCTCGTCGGCTATTCGCAGCACCGGCCCCCACTGAGCAGCGATGCTGGTGGGGCTTCAACAACGGAGATCGACGCAGCCGAGGCCCACTACAAGCGTGCGCTCCTCAGCAGGCAGTTCGGACTGAACCGCAACTGACACTGCACCCTGAAGGGACATGTGGGCGTTGCTCGCTGCCGGGTGGTTGCCAGAGACACGTCCGTTTTGAGCGTGGGACTTGGTTTCGGTGACTTAGCTTTGGCTGAGGGCCTTGGTCAGGATGAAACGCTGACGCTGAGCCTTTGAGCTCACGCCGGCCGTTCCCGGTATGCATTGACGCTGCACTGACTGCTGGCGGAAATTTGGACCAGCACGTCAGTAACGACTTCAAGATAGGCGACCGCCCGTTCCTGCTATTCGTGCCCACTTGGGGCAGCCCAAGCTCCCCTTGAAGAGGATCTTCATACAGGCTGGTGTGCGCCACCGGCCGATCACAGAATACCGCCACCAAGGCGATCAAGAGCCACGCTGAGCTTCATCCGCCATCCCTGCATCGTCGATGAGCTCTGACTTCCCCGGGGCAAGCCGGGGGGCCTGACAGGATGGCATGCAGCGAATCCTGGCCGAGCATGTTCTGGATGGCGCCTTCACGCTGACGACAGCCACCGTTCCGCTGCCAGGTCCTATCGCGTAAAAGGGAAGGCACCGGCAGGACCTGCGGGCTTATTCATCTCCCCCTGATTCCCGGTAGCTGCTTTCGGGAATATCGGTGATGAACATGTGCCCGGGTGCATGGCTGATGGCGAACGGGGGCCGGGAAGCCATCACGGCGCTCTGTGGTGTCACACCGCATGCCCAGAACACCGGCACTTCCCCCGACCGTATCTCTACGGCATCTCCGAAGTCGGGGCGGTTGATGTCTGCAATGCCCAGTTCCTCGGGTGTGCCGACATGAACGGGCCCGCCGTGGACCTTCGGCACCTGCGAGGTGACCCTGATGGCCGTCTCGACCATCTCGGCCGGCATGGGGCGCATGGAGACAACCATGGGGCCGTGGATTCTTCCCGCGGGCGTGCACTCTACGTTGGTCCGGTACATGGGAACGTTGCGCCCGGTTTCGGTGTGGCGGAGCGGGATGCCCTCGCTGGCGAGTGCGGCCTCAAACGTGAAGCTGCAGCCAATGAGCACGGCCACCATGTCGTCGCGCCAGGAAGACGAAGCGTCAGGGACTTCGTCGGTGAGGACGCCGTCCTGCCAAAGCCGGTAAGCCGGGATGTCCTTGCGGATGTCAGAGCCGGCTGCCAGGGCACTTTCGTAGCTGCCAGCAGGGATGATGTCGATGACCGGGCAGGCCTTTGGGTTGAGCCGGCAGAACTCGATGAATTCGTCGGCGTAGTCGGCTGGCACGGCTATAAGATTCGCCTGGGTGAATCCGTCGCTCCAGCCGGATGTCGGTGTGACGAGGCCGTTGCGGAACTGCCGGCGCGCTTCGGACGGTGCCACGAGGGAGTTCGGCTGCTTCACCGCGTGCCGCTCCCTACGAGTTCACCTGACGTGTTCAGGTATTCCTCGTCTTCGGCGACATTAGAGTCCCGGCCGAGCGCCAGTCCCACCAAGGTCAGCAGACACGCCACACTGAGGTAGATGGCTACAGGGACCCAGCTGTGGAAGGTGCTCAGCAGCAGCGTGAACATGAACGGCGCGATGGCGCCGCCGATGATTCCCGCAAAAGTGTAGGCCAGGGAGCTGCCGGTGGACCGGAGCCGCGGCGAGAACTGCTCGACCACGAAGGCTGCCTGCGGCCCGTACATGAAGGAGTGGCAGAGTAGGCCCAGGACTGTGCCGACGATCAGCATGACCGGCGAACGCCCTTCAAGAACGATGAAGAACAGGTACGCCCACACTGCGGCCGCCACAGCGGCGATGCCGTAGACGAGCCGGCGGTTGATGCGGTCGGAGATGTGGCCCGCGAGCGGCATCGTGAAGAGCTGGAGGGCCGAGCCAACGAGTACGGCCACGAGCACCTGGCCGCGGTCGAAGCCAAGCTCCTGGATGCCGTAGGTGAGGGTAAACACCGTGCACAGGGCGTATGTGACGTCCGGGCCGATCCGGCTCAGCATGGCGGCCAGGAGGGGCCGGCGCTGGGTGGTGAGGACTTCCCTGATCGGGGCCTTGGGCTGGTCTCCCCTGGCTTCCATGGCCTTAAAGATGGGGGTGTCTTCGAGCTTGAGGCGGATCCAGAGGCCGAAAGCCACCAGCAGGGCTGAGATCAGGAACGCAATCCGCCAGCCGTAGTCGAGGAATGCCTCCTCTGACAGGGCCAGCGTCAGCACAGCAAGCGCACCGTTGGCCATCAGGTTGCCGGCAGGCGGCCCGATCTGAGCCGCGGACGCCCAGAACCCGCGCCGGTTCGGGTCGCCGAATTCACTGGAGAGCAGAACGGCGCCGCCCCATTCGCCGCCGACGCCCACGCCCTGTGCGAAGCGCAGGAACACAAGGATGGCCGGCGCAATGATGCCGATGTTGTCATAGGTGGGCAGCAGACCGATGAGGAAGGTCGCCACGCCAATCAGCATTAGCGTGAAGACCAGGATCTTCTTGCGGCCGATCTCATCCCCGAGCCGGCCGAAAATTATGCCGCCGACCGGGCGGGAGATGTATCCCACCGCGTACGTCGAGAAAGCCAGGAGGGTGCCCGTCACCGGGTCCGAGGCCGGGAAAAAGATGAGCGGAAAGACGATCGCCGCCGCGGCGGAATAGACAGCGAAGTCGTAGAACTCGAGTGCCGTGCCTGTCAGGCTGGCGGCGAATGCCTTGTACATGCCCTTGCGCTCTACAAAAGGTGCTTGCGTCCCGGGGGCCACTGCGGGTTGGTTGGCCATTTTGCCTCCATGAAGAGTGTGGAATTCATCGGCTGGTGCGACGGATGATGCTCGCTGCCCGCTTGTCCTCTCCTGCGACGTTGACAGGTGGGCATCGGGGCAGTTTTTGTGAGGCTTGCCGCCAGCGAGGCTGGGGAATCCTGACACGGTGTTGAATTGTCGGATCGTTGAACAATTCAATGTTGTTGAACAATTTACGCGACGCAGGTCACACCGTCAAGGGATAGATATGCGCTTGCAGCGCAGGCAGGCATCAACCGGGCGGGGCCAAGGGCGGCCAAGGGCAGGGCGCGGACGCGTGCGGCGGCCGGCGGAGTTTCCGCCCTGTACGTATGTACCGCGGACTAGGACGTATGCACCGCGGTCTGGTGCTCCTCCGAGCGGTCGAGATAGGAGAGCAGGCGTTCGGCCGCCAGTTCGGTGTCGCCCGCTTCGAGGGCCTGGCAGATCTGTTCGTTGTCTGCCAAATAGTCCTGGTAGAAACCGCCGTCGACAGCGGCCTTGTGGAAGAAGAGCCTCATCTCGGCGAGGACCTGGGACATGATGGTGTCGAGGCGTTCGCTGGACGCCAGCGCCACGAGGGCGCCGTGAAAATGCTGGTTGGCGCTTCCGAGCCCTTCGCTGTCCCCGGCTGCGGCCGCGTGCTTGCCTTCCTCGACGGCCGCACGCACGGCGGCGATTCTTTCCGGACTGCCTCCGCCCCGGACGGCACTGACCTCGATGGCCCGCCGCACGGTATAGACGTCATGGATGTCGGTGACACCGAGACTGGCGACGAAGACACCCCGGTTGGGCTGGCGGACAACGAGGCGCTCGCTGGCAAGTTCGGCGAAGGCCTCCCGCACGGTGTTGCGGGAGACACCGAGCTCATCGGAGAGTGCCTCCTCTTTGAGCTTCGTTCCTGGCGGCAGTGCGCCTTCCGCGATCTGGAGGCGCAACTCGGTGGCGACGCGGGTCGCCACCGAGGGCACCGCCACCCGGAGCCTGGACGTTCCCCCCGGCGACGCCGATCCGCCCTGAGGGACAGCCCCGGATTCGAGGACGGGCGACTTCTCGGCGTTCGGGTTCGCAGGTGACATACTTCCGAATTTACACGAGCTGCACCACAATCAGATTGCTGAATCGTTGAACGTTCCGGATATCGGCTCGGGCGCCTATTCCGCAGGCTTGTGCCGCGCTTCCTGCTGATGCTTCTCAAGCTTTTCTTCCGAATCCCTGCGACGCTGACCCACTGTCCGCATCTGACCGGTGGTCGGCGCGGAGTGGTCATCTTTGGCTTGGCCTTGCGCCTGCTTTTCCGCAGCGGTGGGGGAAGGCGACTGGGGGCCAGGACCTTCTTTTTCACTCATACACAAATCCTCCCACCCGTGCGGTTGGGGGGAAAGGCGCCCTGGACCGCAGCGGCGTCAGCCGCTACAGCTTCCAGACGACGGAATCCGTTCCGCTACAGATCGACGGCGAAGTGAAGACGCTAACGGCGCGCATGCCGGTGGTTGTGGAATCCGCGCACCGCGGCCTCGCCACCCTCGGATAAACGGTCCGGGTCCCCCGCTCCGGGAGGATAATTGCACTGAGCGTCAACGGTCGGCACGGGCAAAAAGGAGAGTCCGGATGCATACAGTTCCGCGCATCACGGTGGAGGTGCCCGTGCTCCGTATTGGGTCCGGGGCCGGGGACTACGAGAAGCTGGGCAGCTACGTGCGTTCGCTGCGCAGGGAGCACGGTCTGCACATGACACTGCTGCACATCGGTGTGCTGGACGACTTCTCCCAGGATGTCTCGGAGTGGACCAAAGGCATCACGAGTCCCGCTACGGCCGCCAGCAGGACGTCCGCGTGGCTGAAGCGGCTGCCGGTGATGGGAGGCTTCTCGGGGCATGCCGACAGGCTGATCGTGCTGGGCGGCGGCAGCGTATGCGGACTCGAGGTGGATGTGCCCCAAAGCGTGCGCGACTTTCAGGTCTCCCTCGTGCAGGCCCTGCATGAGCTGCTGGCCGAGCTCCAGGTGGACAACAGCGACGACTTTATTCTCAGCTCGCGTGCTCTGGGCTTCAGGTACCCGCGCTGGACGCCCCACGTTGCCGTGGGGAGCCCTATAACCAGGCGCAGCGGCTCTTGGGAGATCCAGCCGGTGACGATCGATTTCGGTGAATCGCGCATCAGGAACCGCCAGCTCCTGCCAGCCACCGAGGCCGAGGAGAGGCTCCCTTCCGCTGAATGAGGGCGCGACCTACGCTGGTGATATGTCCCGGCTCAGCGTCAACGGCGTGGATCTGTACTACGAGGAATATGGTGCGGGGATCCCGATTCTCGGCGTGCACGGGACGCCCAGTTCAGCCGTGATGTGGGCGGATGCCGCCAAGGAACTCGCCCTGCATGGCCGGTGCATCATCTATGACCGCAGGGGCTTCCACCGCAGCGCTCCCCCGGCGCCGTTCTCCACCTTGGACTTGGTCGACCACGTGGACGACGCCGCGGGTGTTCTGGCCGCTTTGCATGCGGGGCCGGCAGTGGTGATCGGACGCAGCACCGGCGGTCTCATTGCCATCGAGCTTGCCCGCCGGTTCCCGGACAAAGTGAAGGCGCTGGTTCTTCTGGAGCCGGCCCTGTTCACCATTGACCCGGAGGCCGACGCCTGGGCCCGGAGCCTTCGCCTCAGGGTGCTGGAGCGCTCGGCCGGCCAGCCGGGTCTGGTTGCGGAATCTGTGATCCGCCAGGCTCTCGGCGCTGCCGCGTGGGAGTCGCTGCCGGAGGATCTCCGCGAGATGTTGGCCGGGACGGGGCACGCCGTCCTCGCCGAGATCAAGGGCCACGGCATGGATCTCAGCGAGGACGCTCTGGAACTGGACGAGGACCAGCTGGCAGGGATCCGCCGGCCCACGCTCATCGTGTCCGCGGAGGAGTCGCCCGAACCCTGCAGGCTGGTGAACGCCCGGCTGTCCGGCGCATTGCCGTTCACCCGGACGGTGCTGGTCACCGGGGGACATCTCATCAACCCCGCCCATCCGGCCGTACTGGACTTCGTTGACCGCATCGCCGCAAGCCAGGACTCGTCGGCGTAGTCCACTCGGAGGCAGTGCCGCCTGCGGGGGGCACTTGCATTGTCAGTCGCCCAATATGCCCAGACGACGGCGGACGGCGGCGGAGTCTTCATAGACCCGCCATTCGAGCACCTGATTGCCGTCGACAACCGCCGTCCACAGTGCGGGCCCCTCCAGCACGGCGTGGCCGGGACACGTCGAATATCCCGCAACAGTGACGTTCTTCCCGCTCGCCGACACTGCTTCGAAGACATTCCTGTACCCCGGGTAGGCCGCGAAGAAGCTGCGCCAGGCGGCCAGGCAGGCGGCCCTGCCCACAACTACCGTGCCAGCAGTGTCAATGAACCTGTGGTCCTCCGACATGAGCTGAGCGAGACCTTCGACATCTCCGGCATTGATGCAGTCGGTGAACCGAACTGCCACGTGGGCGCCGTCATTCATGCCCGCACAGTAGCGCACGGCATGCCGGGCCAAAAGGGCCGCGCGTTAGGCGTCGCGCGAGGACCCCCGTGGTTCCGGGTTTTGTCCGGCAGCCGGTCAGAAGGTGAGCTGAGCCGCCCCGAATGACACGCTGAATTGAACGCACCACAGATCGACCGACTTGTACTTTTTCAGGTCAACTCCGGCGGGGATTGCGTAGACCTGATTGCCCTGGTTTCCCTTGATGAGGCCGAGGTCAAAATGGTCGGCACCACCGGCGACGAACCAACCGCCCGTTCCCTCCACGACGTCGGCAGCACTCAGCCACACGTGGACATCCGGGCCGTTTGAGGTGTCAAGATTCTCCAGGGTAAGTAGGTGGTCGCCGTTTGGCTGCCTCAGGATCCGGACCGTCCCCGACGTCGTGTGTTCGTGGCTGATCAATGAACCTACGGCAACCTGGACCGGTCCGGCAGGAGCCGGCCGGGCGGGCGCGGCGGCGGGTGGCGACGGGGCGCCCGGAGAAGCGGAGGGCGAGGGTTTCGCGGTTTCGGCGGATGCCGCCACGGTCGGGATTTGTTCATCCACGCGCACGTCGACAAAGAGAAGCCACGGTTTTAACACGGCAAGCCCTATCGCGAGCAGGACAACTGCCAGCCCAGCCACCAAGATGGGCCACACCCGCCTGCGACCACCAGTCTTCATGGCCACCATTTAGCACCCCGCAGCCGTCCGTCAGGGAGACATCCTCATATTCCCGCCCTTGCGTCTATCGTCCCCTCACCGACTGCTGACGGCAATGCAGAATCTTCCGACGCACAACAGGCGACTCGGGCCGCGATAGCCTTTCCAGATGACTCGTGCCGATCGTCTTGCCCTCGTCCGGTCGGCCTACGACGTGGTCGCCGAGAGCTACGCGCATTTGCTGCCGGATGCCAGTTTCGAGGGTCCAGCCGACCGCGGCATGATCGACGCATTCGCGGCGTGCGTGCTGGAAAGAAACGGCGGATCGGTGGTCGACGCGGGCTGCGGAGCAGGCCGGATGACCCGGCTGCTGTCAACCATGGGTGTCGACATTTCGGGGATTGATGTGTCCGCGGGAATGATTGAGGTGGCCCGGCGGACTTATCCCGGGCTCAGCTTCGACGTTGCCGAGCTGGGGGCCCTCCCTCATGCGGATAAGGAGTTGGGCGGAGTCTTCGCCTGGTATTCCATCATCCATTTGGCTCCCGTTGATCTCCCCCGCGTATTTGCAGAGTTCTTCCGGGTCCTTGCGCCCGGCGGATATGTCCTGATCAGCTTCCAAGTGGGTGAAGGATCCCGCCACATAACCCGCGCCTATGGCCACGACGTTTCGATGGACGCCCAGCTTTTCCCACAGGCAGCCGTCATCGCTGACCTCGCCAACGCTGGCTTCAAAATCCTCGCCCAGATGTCACGCGAACCCGGCCCCCGCGAGAAGTCGGCCCAAGCCGTACTCCTGGCTCAGCGACCACTCAACGGACAGCCCCCGGAGGGGTAGCCCCTCCCCCATCGCAGGGTGGGCCTCGACACGGCGGCGGATCCCATCGCCGCTGGAATGGCGGGATAATGGGACTATGACCGATCAGGACCGGGACCTTTGGGATGAGTTCGACAGGCTCAGGCCCGCAGGCCCTGACCGCGTGGAGGGGTACCCAGGAGGAGAGCCTATGGGCTTTGGCTTCCGGACAGGCGTGCGCAGCGCCAGGGTGGCTTTCGGGTTCGCCGTGTATGCGCTGGTCCTCGGAACCGTGCTCGTCCTGGTCGGTGCCATCGCCTTCATCAGCAGCGGCCAATGGCTGTTGTTCGGATCGATGATTTTGATCGAAGGCGTCTTCGTCTACGCCTTCACCCGGCTGGCGGCCCAGGCGCGCAACCGGCGTTCGGCCCGGTAGCTGCACAGCTGCGCCAGTACGACGACGGCGACCGCGCACCCACGGGGGCTCCCCTGCCGTTCTCGGGGACCTTGGTGGCTGGATTCGTGCCCGTCGAACTTGAAACCCGCCAGGAAAGCGCTCCACCCAAGGCTGCCCGCGACTATCATCGGATGAATCCATCATTCTGAAGAGTGGAGCAAAACATGGAACTCGGCGCTTTCTCGCTCAGCCTCAACGTCAAGGACATCGCGACCTCGGCGGCGTTCTACGAAAAGCTCGGATTTAGCAGCCACGGGGTCGACATCACCCAGAACTGGCTGATCCTGAAAAACGGTGAGACGGTCATAGGCCTGTTCCAGGGGATGTTCGACAAGAACATGCTGACCTTCAACCCGGGCTGGACCCAGGGAACGGAACCGCTCGACTCATTCACCGATGTGCGCGATCTCCAGCGCCAGCTGAAGGCCCAGGGCACGCAATTCGTATCAGAAGCGGACGAGGAAACGACCGGGCCGGCGAGCTTCATAGTGGTGGATCCGGACGGCAACCCGGTTCTCGTAGATCAGCACGTCTGATTTCAGCCGGCGAGCGCTGGGCACGGGTGTGGCTCATCTGCGTCAGAGTCCGGCGTTCATGATGCTCTTGCACGCGTCCGCTTAGGCTTTGCTTACGGCTCGACCTGACGATGGTCAATATTCGAGATGGGAACCAACGTTGAGTAAGGAACCCCGCAGCCAGACCGATGAAGGTATCGGCGAGGAACTGAACCAAGACCGTCTCGTCGAGGGCCGTGACCTCACCCGGGCGGACGAGCGCTCCTACGGTCTCCTGGTCAGGGCTGTCCGGGGAACCAGCAACTTCCTCGGCCCGTACGGGCCGCCTGTCCTGGCCCTGCTGCCGGGTGCGGCCATCATCGCTGGAATGACCGCAGCCTTCGCCCGGGTATGCGAATCCGTGCTTGGCGGCGACGGGGTCGCGCAACTGGACCACCCGGCGCTCGTAGCGGGAAAGAGTCTCCGTTCCCCCGCCATGGATCTCATCGTGACCGCGTACGCCTATATCGGCGACACCGTCGGCATGCTGCTCCTTACCCTGGCGGCCACGATAGCTCTGACGATCAGTCGCCGAACCTGGACTCCGGCAATACTCATCCTCATCGCAGGGACCGGTTCCCTGCTCATGACCATCGCCGGCAAGAGACTCATCGGCCGAACGCGCCCCGCTCCCGCGGACGCCGTGCCGCCGTTCGATTATTCGCCCTCGTTTCCAAGCGGACACTCCCTGAACTCAGTGGTCATCGTGGGCATCATCGCCTACCTGTTAGTCCCCCGGCTCAAGAGGACGCGTAGCCGTGTCCTTACCTTGTGCGCTGCGGCCATGTTTGCCGTGACCATGGGCCTGAGCGGGGTGTACCTGGGTCATCACTGGCTCACCGACGTCCTGGGGGCCGGGGCTCTCGGGGCGGCGTGGCTGGCGCTGATCATCACGGCCCACTGCGTCTATCTGGCCCTACGGAAGCAACGGACACCGCCGCCCGGATAGCTGGAATCTTCGAAGCAGCCGGCTCAGGCAGACCCAAAGTCCGCCGGCCAGGCAGAAACTGGGGGGTGCATTGCCGGGCCGGCGGACTGATCGAACCGCTGATGGGGGCAACGTTTCGACCAGGTGTCCACAGCCTGCCAAGTGCACCTTAGGAATTCCCGTTGGACCCTATGGCCGCTCCCCCACCGTTCCTCGGCGGCGGAATAATCGGCCACGTTTGGGGCTCATGGCGGTGTCTATGACGGTTGGGACTCCGCGTCCGGCGTGCTGGTTGGGGCGTTGGCCACATCGGCCCGGGCGTGCTGGGCACGGCTCGCCAGCAGGAATGGCACCGCGATCAACTCGATCACGCCGCCGATCGCCAGCGAGGCCGGGTACCCGTACACATCGGCCGACCGGCCGAGCAGCGGCTGCGCCACCACGCCGCCGCTTGATCCAATGAGTGAGTCGAAGCTAAGGACTGTTGCACGCTGCTTCGACGCGATCATGTCGTTCAGGTAGGCCTGCCGCACTGGCATGCCCACCTCGGCTACCACGGCCCAGAGCGTCAGCAGCGCCAAGGCCACCCAGAACTCCTGGATGAACCCGAGCACAATCAGAATTAGTGCGCTGGCAATGCCGCTCAGAATCAGCACCGTCGTGCGTTTGCGAACGAGGCGCCGAACGCGCGGCGCCAGCCAGCCGCCGAGCACCTCCGCTCCCGCCACGATCGCCGCGGCCAGGCCCGCAATGGAGTACGCCCGCGGGTCGCCGAACAACTCGAGCAGGTACGGCTGCAGGGCGTAGAAGACGTAGATCCCGACGCCGGCGTTGAACGGCGCCGCCAGCATCACGTAGCGTACCGGTGGATTCTTCAGACCGTTCTCGATCGAGGCCGAGAGCACGGCACGGGTCGCCCGCAGTGGATGGGTCGTGCGCTCGGGGGTGAAACCGACATCATGCATAAGCCAAAAGGCGACGCCGAACATGGCAACAAGCACGCCTACGCGCAGCAAAAACGGAACGCCGAGATCGGTAACCTGCGCGATCACGCCTCCGGCGACCGAGCCGGCGAGCATCGCGACACCAGAGACCATCTGTCCCCGCCCGAGCACCGTTTCCAGCCCTCCGTCGTATCCCGCGAAGCGCAACGCGTCGACGAGCCACGCCTCAACCGCACCGGAGAAGAATGTGAAGCCCAGGCCGAGCAAAACGGACACCACCGCCCACGACCAGAACGGCGCGGAAAGCTGCCAGAGCAGGTAGTAGAGGTAGGTCGATGCCGCCAGTGTCACAGTGCCGAGCAGGAAGGAAACACGGCGTCCCCAACCGTCCGCGACCACTCCGGTGGGCACCTCGAACAGCACCATGCCAGCTGTGAAGAACGCGTTCGCGGCAAAGGCCTCGAGGTTGCTGAGTCCGGCATCCAACAGGAAGAGGGTGTTGATCCCCCAGATGAACGAGGCTGCAAGGGTATTGCCCAGCGTCAATGTGAGATAGATCCGCTGGGTCTTACGGGCGGCGGCGTTCATTGCGCCGGCGTCTCCGCCACGGCGAAGGTGCAGCACGTTCCCATTCTCGCCTCCCGCGTCTGCGCGTGCCAGAGCGGACGCGCACAGAAATCGGCCCGGGTGCGTGTGCGTCAGCCCGCCGGCGCGCTGACCGCGATGACGCCGCCTTTGGGGGTCGCCGATTACCGCATTGCGAAATCCCGGCGTACTCGTCGGCGCCATCAGGATGGTGCCGCCCAAGCCTACGGCCCGCTGGGCGATGAAGTCCACATCGCGGACGGCGAAATTGACGCTCCAATGCGGTGGGACTGTCACGCCGTCCGTCGCGGTCACGACGGCCACGACTCGTCCTGAGCGCCGCCACAGCGAGAACGCAGAGCCAGGAACTGGCTCAAGTTCCCAATCAAACACGGAGCCGTAGAACGCCTGCGCTCGCTCGACATCTGTAGTGTGCAGCGAGCTCATCGCCCAGGAATTCGGCTCATTGGCAAGCACAATGCCGTCGGTCCCGCCAGGCTGCCACAGGCAGAATGGCACGCCGGTGGCGTCGGCGACCACAGCAAGGGCGCCATCTCGCCGTCGAGCCCTGCCGGCATCGGGGTGGGTTCGTCGAAACTCCAGCCGAAGAGCGGTCCGTAGAAGTCCATTGCGGCCCGGGGATCAGGCTGGAAAGTGTCGACCCGGCACGGCGCGCCGACTGAGTGGGTGTCCCGGGTTGTCATTGGGGCGTCCTTCCGTTCCTGGAAATTTCTTCGCTGAGGCCGGGCAAGAGTTCGGCGGTGATGTTGTGTCCCTGCCAGCATATTCAGACAAGGCCCCGCCGATGCTTGGTTTCGCATCAGGCGGGGCCTTGGCACAGCGATCATTCCTCAGCGGAGTTCCTGGGAACGGTTAAGGTATGGCCGCCACGGCGTCGATTTCGATGAGGAAGTCTCCCAGGAACGAACCGACGGTGGTTCGTGCCGGGTAGGGGGCTTTTACCAACCCCTCGTAGGTGGCGTTGAACCCCGCGAAGTCCCGGCCGGGGTGGTGCAGGTGAACAGTTGTTTTGACGACGTGGGAGAAGTCCAGTCCGTGCCCAGCCAGGACGGCGGCCAGGTTCTTCATGGCCTGTACTGTCTGCTCTTCGATGGTGGTCCCGACGGTTTCATCCGTGACGGGGTGGTGGGGCGTCTGCCCCGCGGTGAAGAGGAAGCCGTTGGCCGCAATGGCCTGGGAGTAGGGGCCAGCCGGGCTGGGCGCGAGGTCTGTGGTTATCTGCTGTCGAGTCATCGGGCGGATTCCTTTCGTGTGGCCGGCGAGCTGGCCGGCCGGAGTTTGTTGACGGTTAGAGGACCTTTGAAAGAAAGGCCTGGGTGCGTTCGTGCTGCGGGGAACCGAGGACGTCAGCGGGGGCTCCGCTTTCGACGACGACGCCCTGGTCCATGAAGACGACCTGGTCGCTGACCTGGCGGGCGAAGCCGAGTTCGTGGGTGACCACGACCATGGTCATCCCGGCCTCGGCCAAAGACTTCATGACGTCGAGGACTTCGCCGACCAGCTCCGGGTCGAGGGCGGACGTGGGTTCGTCGAAGAGCATGAGCTTGGGTTTCATGGCCAGTGCCCGGGCGATGGCGATCCGCTGTTGCTGCCCGCCGGAGAGCTCCTGCGGATAGGAGTGCCCCCGGTTGCCAAGCCCCACACGGTCCAGCAGGGCCTGCGCTTCGGCGGTGACTTCGCTCCGGGGACGCCCGAGCACATGGACGGGCGCCTCCACGATGTTCTCCAGCACGGTCATGTGAGGGAAGAGGTTGAAGCGCTGGAAAACCATGCCTGCGGTCAGCCGTGAGCGCGCGGTCTGGCGTTCCTTCATTTCGTAGAGTCGCCCGTTGCGCTCGGTGTATCCCACCAGTTGTTCATCTACATAGAGCCGTCCGGCGTCGACCTTTTCCAGGTGGTTGATGCACCGGAGGAAAGTGGTCTTCCCGGAACCGGACGGGCCGATGAGGCAGGTCACCGAACCGCGTTCGACCCTTAGATCAATGCCCTTGAGGATTTCCGTTGAGCCGAAACTCTTGCGGACTCCCTCGGCTTCCACCATTGCGGTGCTCATTATGCGGTCCTTGTCTTTGGGTGGGTCTTTGGCTGGCGGGTCCGGCGCGGCGAAGCGTCGAAGCCGCGGCCGTACCGTCGTTCGAGCTTGGTTTGGAAGAAGCTCAGGATGGTGGTCATCAGCAGGTACCAGAGACTGGCCACGATGAGCAGCGGGATCGTCTGGTAGTTGGTGGCATAGATGATCTGGGCCGAGTAGAGCAGGTCCGAGATCGCGAGGACGCTGACCAACGCCGTGCCCTTGAGCATGGAGATGACCTGGTTGCCGGTCGGCGGGAGGACCACGCGCATGGCCTGGGGCAGGATGACCCGGCGCATGAGCTGTCCGCCGTTCATTCCGAGAGCCCGCGACGCGTCGTACTGGCCCTTGTCCACGGATCCGATGCCGCCGCGGATGATCTCGGCCATGTAGGCGGCCTCGTTCAGGGACAGCCCCAGCAACGCGGCGGCAAGCGGGGAGATGAGTACGTTCGCCGATCCGAGGACCAGGGACGGACCACCAAACGGAAGCCCGAAAGCAATAACCGGATACAGGGCGGCTATGTTGTACCAAAAGATCAGCTGCACGAGCAGTGGTGTGCCGCGGAAAAACCAGATATAGCCCCGGCTGATGGTGCTCAGGATCGGGTTCGCCGAAAGCCGCATGATCGCCAAGACCGTGCCCAGCGCAATGCCGACGGTCATCGACACCACGGTGAGCAGGACGGTCAGACCGGCCCCGGCAAGGATCTGCGGGGCGAAAAGAAACGACACGACTACGTCCCAGCGATACCGCTCGTTGACCGCCACATCCCACGCGGCGCTGAACGCAACGAGAATCAGAATGACAGCGATGGCCACCCGGACAGGGTGCCTGAGCGGCACCACCGGAATGGAATCCGCCGATGCCGGCGGGGATTCCTGCCTAGTGCCAGGGATTGAGCGTTGCTGCATGGTGTTCACCTCCTATTGGGCGAAATTGACGCGGGCGTCGGTGATGGCACTGGATTCAAGCCCGTACTTCGCGAGCACCTTGCGGTAGGAGTCGCTCTTGATCAGTGTGGAGAGCGCTGCGGAGACGGCCTTGACCAGGTTGGAGTCCTTGGGCATGCCCACCCCGACCGGCGTGAAGTCGTATTTTGCGGCGATGCCGATCGACGGGTTCTGCTTGGCAGCAAAGTCCAGAATGGGTGAATCCGCCAGCACGGCGTCCAGCCGTCCACTGGTCAGCGCCGAGATGGCCTGCCGCGTGTCTTGGAACTCGCTTCTCTGGATCCTGTCGTTGCCGGCTGCGGTGCAGTCTTTATCGGTGGCGGGGACATTTACGGTCAGCTGGTAGGACCCGGTCAGGAGACCAACCTTCTTGCCGCACAGGGACCCCTCATTGCTGATCCCCTGCGGGTTGCCACTCGGCACGGCAATGGAATTGCCCATTTGCATGTAGTCCACGAAGTCCAGGACCTCCATGCGCTTCGCCGTCGGGGTCATGGACGAGACGGTCATGTCGTACCGGCCTGCAGCCAGGCCAGGGATGATGGAGTCAAAATTGGCAACGTGGATCTCCACTTTCACGCCCAGGGACTGGCCGATGAGTCGCGCGACGTCGGGGTTCGTTCCCGTCATGTCCTGGGTCCCTTCACGGTAGAACTGGGTCGGCGGCTCGTTGGTGGGGATCGCCACGCGCAGCACCTTGGTTGATTTGATCGATTCCGGAAGCAACTGTGAGGCGCCTTCGTTGACCGCAACGGCCGGGACACCTGTGTCCTGGCCGCCTTTGTCCGAGGACGTCGCGGGCGCCGTCGGCCCGCACGCCGTGACGGCCAGCATCAGCGCACCGAGTACGACGGCGGCACTTGCGGCCGGGCGGGTGCGTTCCGGCCGCGGGGGTACAGGATGGGTTTTCATCAGGGGGTGCTCATTTCTGCCAGGCCCTTGCGGGCGTTCCGGGCCGGTGAGGTGGTGATCAGGGGTGCGGCGCGGTGCCGGATCAGGTCGCGGCCTTCCAGCCGGAGTTCCTGGATCGACGACACTCCGAGGAGCATCATGGTGCGGGTCATTTCGGTTTGGAACATGGTCAGAACGTGGGCGACACCGGCCTGGCCGGCGGCCGCCAGGCCATACAGGTAAGGGCGGCCGATGGAACACGCGTCGGCGCCGAGGGCGAGGGCCTTGACGACGTCAGAGCCGCGGCGGATGCCGCCGTCGACGATGATTTCCAGCCGGCCTTCCGCCCTGTCCACGATGTCCGGGAGGAGGTCCAGGGGCGAGGCCATGTGGTCAAGCTGCCGGCCGCCGTGGTTACTGACTTGGATGGCGTCGATGCCGATGTCGGCCGCAATGACGGCGTCGTTGGGATTGACGACGCCTTTGAGGATGATGGGGCCGTTCCAGCGGGTGCGAAGGTCCCGGATGTCGTCCCAGTCGGTAGATTCGTAGGAGCCGGCAAGGAGCGTTCGCCACATATCAGGGGTGCTGGAGAGGGGACCGTCGGGGATCGCGGCGTCCAGGTTGGGGAAGGCTATCGCGTCATTGGCCAGGAACCCCAGCGCCCACCGCGGGTGCAGGGCCCCTTCCACCACGGTTTTCAGCTTGATGGACGGCGGCGCGGTGAACCCGTTGCGGTAGTCCCGTTCGCGGTGGCCGATGGCGCGGCAGTCGACGTTGACCAGGAGGGCCTCGTAGCCTGCAGCCGCGGCCCGGTCCAGGACCGCCTGCAGTTCCGCCTTGTCCTGCATCGGTTCGATGTTGAACCAGCGCCGCGCTCCGGGAGCGGCGGCACTCACCTGTTCCATCGGCGTCGTGCTCAGGTGTGCCAGTCCGTACGGGAGTCCGGCGTGCTGGGCCGCCCGGGCGACTGCGCTTTCTCCGTCCGGGTGGAACAGCCTGGTGCCGCCGGTGGGGGCCAGCGTCAAGGGCATCGACACCGGGCCGCCCAGGAGGGTTGAGCCAAGGTCCAGGTTCTCCACCGACCCCCATTTCGGCAGGAAAGACCAGTCGTCAAAGGAGGACCGGTTACGGCGAAGGGAGACCTCGTCCTCCCCGCCGCCCTCGATGTAGTCAAAAATGCTGCCGGGCAGGCGCTTCGCGGCCAGTTTCCGCATGTCCTCGACGCTGTAGCAACGCCGCGACAGCCGCTGCGAGGGGGTCCGGGCCGGCCCCTGAACCGTGGCCAGAGCCTTGATGTCCTTGAATTTCATTAGTAATCCTCTGGTGTTCTTTGCAGGAATTCTCTGTCGCTTCCTTCACCAATAGTGACCCAGATCTCCTCCCGTCTATATGTGAATACCGCTAATAGTTTCGGCTATCCCTTGTGATAAATTCCAAGGTATGAAAACGGATACGGGCCTGACGGAGGGCGATCTGCACGGAGCCGTGGTCCGCTTGTCGGATTGCATCCAGCTGATGCAGGCCGGCCTGGTGCATGCCAACCCCACACCAGAGAACCTGGGCCATCCCGTCTCGGACGTCCTCATGTACGATCCGCTGGACGAATGGACGAGCGTCGATGACCGCATCATTCTGGCCGTCGGCCTCACCTGCGGCTCGGTAGATTTCGACCAGCTGCTGCACCGGGCCTCCAACAGCGATGCTGCTGCAGTGATCGTCAAAGCCCACGGAACGCCGATGGACCAACTTCGGTCCGCCGCCGTCCGGCACAGCCTGGCCGTTCTGGTTGCACCAGACAACGTGGACTGGACCCGCCTGGTGGCTCTGGCCAGGGCATCCGTCATGGGGGCGGCCGCCGATTCCGTCTCAGGGGTACGGCTCGGGGACCTTTACGCGTTCGCCAATGCCGCGGCGTCGATCACCAACGGTGCGGCAAGCATCGTGGATCCGCTCGGACGGGTGCTCGGCTACTCAACACTGCCCGGACAGCCCGTCGACGAACTGCGCCGTGTCACCACCCTCTCCCTGCAGGAAATCCAGCCGCCGGCCTTCGATACCGACTTCAAAATCGTCTACTCATCTTCCAGGGCGGTGCTGATCCCCGCAGCAGACGAGGAGATGGCCCGGCTGGCCCTTGCCGTGAGAGCCAGCGGGGAACTACTTGGTTCGATCTGGATCATCGACCCTGGCGAGGAGAAGCGGGAGGCGGCGCTGGACGCCCTGGACAGGATGGCACCACTTGCCGGCCTCCACATGCTCCACGCCCGCTCGGCCTCCGACTTCGGAGAGCGCCGGAACGGGGACCTGATCCGCACGCTGATGGACGATCCCGAGCATGCTTCGTTTGCCGCAGCCCAGCTCGGACTTGATGCTGCCAACGGGCTCGCCGTCGCGGCCTTCTCGATCGTCCGCCCCGAAACCGGGAGCCTTGAATCGGTGCGGGAGATCCAACGCCTGCTGCACCTTGTCACAACTGTCTGCAACATTCAGTTCAACACCAGCCACAGTGCCCTCATTGACTCGGTGGTCTACGCCCTCCTGCCCTGCGAGGTAACCGCGCCCAGGGCCGCGCATCGGCGGGTGGTCCAGGAAATCGCCGCCTACGCCAGCACCATCACTTCCTACCCACTGATCGCCGCCGTTGGCGGCATCGCCCCTCGGGTGGAAGACCTGCCGGACTCGCGATCCGAAGCATTGCAAACCCTTGAATACCTGCTCCGGCAGCAAGCGGCAGCACCGCCTTCCAGCAGGGGGCAATCCCCTGCCGCCGGTCTGTTCGAGGACTACCGGGTCCCACTGAGTCTCTTGAAAATCGGGGCGTTCATCGCTGAGAACGGACTCGCCGACGTCGACGACATCACCAAAATTCAGGTCCACGATGCGGAACAGCAGACCGACTATGTGGAGACGCTGCGGGCATACCTGGCGTCGAACGGAAGCATTTCCGCTATGGCTGAACGCCTCCACGTGCACAACAACACCGTCCGCTACCGGGTCTCCCGCCTGGCCAAGGACTTCAACCTCGATCTTGACGACCCGCAGAAGCGGCTCTGGCTCTGGCTGCGTCTTACGACCATGGATCTCGCACCCCAAGCCAAACCAGCCTTGACGAGGTAGTCCTGGAGCATCAGAACGAGGGAATCGTGATTTCGAGGCCCAGCAGGCCTCGGCCCGCCTGCTCCAGAATCGGATCGATGGACAGTGTGGGGTGGTTGAGGAGGACATTCACGTCGCGCTGGATGCGCTGGAGCGGGTGGGCAAGACGGTAAATGCTGCCGCCCGACCCCGCGGCCACGAGTTGCACTGCCTCGGCCGATGCTGCTCCGCTCAGGGCGAGCGACAGCCGGTACGCTGCGCGTTCCTCGTCGGACAGTGGTGGAAGCCGGCGTTCATGCGAGGCAGAAACCATCCGGAGCGCTTCTTCCCAGTGCAAGCGGGCTGTGGCAAGCAGCCCGTAGGCCTGCGAAAAGCGGGCCTGCCCGAGCGGCGAATCCGCCTGGCGGTTTTCACCCGTGTTCTTCACTTTCCGCACCATCATGCGTTCACGAAACAGTTCGACGGCGTACTCGGCGGCTCCCAAGGCGGCGGCAGGCGCCACCATGTTCAGCAGCACTGCCACTGGAGCGTGGATGATGGGGTCCGGGTGGATCCTGCTTCCGGGGTTGTCCGCTGCAGCCAATAGGGACCAGTCCAGTGTCCTGTAGTCCGGGACAAACAACGCGTGGGCCCGGAGATCGTTGCTGCCTGTCCCCCGCAGGCCTGCGGTGTGCCATACGTCCAACAGCTCCAGCTCGGAGACGGGGACGAGGCACTGGAGACGCGTGTCGCCGTCATGCACGGCCAGCAGTGCCCACTCGGAGTGCATCACGCCGGAAGCGAAGCTCCACGTGCCGGAGATGGAGTAGCCTCCCGGGACCATTTCCGCCGTGCCCAGGGGCGCGCCGGTGGCGGCGGCCATGGGCGCCGGTCCGTTCGCGAAAACTTCCTGCTGGACCTGCCTGGGCCAGCGGGCCAGCATCCAGACGTGCTCTGCCAGATGTCCGGCGGTCCAGGCCGTCGAGGTACACCCCTGGGCCAGGCGCCGAATGACGTTGGCGTAGGTTTCCATGCCCATCCCGAATCCGCCCACCGCCTTCGGCGCGAGGATCCGGAAGACGCCCGCCGCCTTCAGCGCCGCCATGGTGTCTTCCGGAAGGCGGCGCAAACGCTCGGTTTCCTCCGCCCGTTCCCGGAGGCCGGGAATGAGTGCATCCACCCGGGCGAGCAACTCCTCGGGACTGGGGACAGCGTCGGGGGTTGCCGCGACCAAGGACGAGCCGGCGCCTGTCGGCGGAAGATCGAGCGTATGTGCGGTGCGGTCACGTTTGGCGGCCAGGTAGCGGAGGTTCGACGGGGACAGGTGGACTCCGGTGGGGATCTGGGCAGTGACGTCGACCCCGAGGGAGATCAGCTGCGCGGACTTGTCCGGGTTGTTGCTGAGGAGACGGACGGTGGTGGCCCCGACGGCGGCCAACATCTGGGCGGCCGCCGTGTAGTCACGCTCGTCTTCTTTGTGTCCAAGGGCGAGGTTGGCTTCGTACGTGTCGTAGCCGGCGTCCTGCAGCTCGTAGGCGTCCAGTTTGGAGTACAGGCCGATGCCGCGTCCTTCCTGACGGAGGTAGAGCAGGAACCCGCCGACGCCGGCGATCTCCTCAACTGCTTCGCGCAGCTGGGGTCCGCAGTCACAGCGCTCGCTGCCGAACACGTCGCCGGTCAGGCATTCACTGTGCAAGCGGACCAGCGGGGCCTCTTCCTGCCGTTCCGGACCCGGCAATAACTGTTCCCAGTCGCCCAGGGCGAGCAGCAGATGCTCCTTGCCGTCGGCCAGCCCGTGGAACGTCAGGACCTCCGCGCCTGTCGCGTAGCCGTCCGGGAAGCGCAACGGTACGGTGACCCGGCTGCGTACCGTAGCCGGGGACAGTGCCACGGCAGCCGCGGCGATGGTCTCGAAAGCAATGGTCATCTGGGGTTCCTGGCATTCGACGTATGGGGACGTGAAATTACTTGAAGCTTGAAGTTAACCCTAGCTCCGATTAGTTAAAGTTTCAAGTAACTTGCGCATCGAATCTACCCCCGGGATTGCTTCCCGGAGCGCTACTGGCTGGCCAGCTCGTCGATCTTGCGTTCCAGCGCTGCGCGTTCCGCCGCATTCGCGCACAGGCCGGCTGCCTGCTGCAGCGCCAATTTCGCCTCTTCGCGACGGCCAAGCCTGCTCAGGAGCTCGCCCCTGACGGCCGGCAGCAGGTGCGAGCCGTTGAGCTCGCCACGGGACGCGATCGCCTCAATCAGTTCCAGCCCGGCCGCCGGGCCCGAGGCCATGGCCACCGCCACCGCGCGGTTCAGTTCAACAATCGGCGACGGCGACAACCGCCCCAGCGCCTCGTAGAGGATGACGATCCGCTGCCAGTCCGTTTTCGCAACCGAGCGGGCCACCGCATGGCATTCTGCGATGGAGGCCTGCAACCCGTAGACTCCCAGCCCGCGGCCCGCAGCAACCGCCGTCGAAAGCGCCGCGCGACCGCGCCGGATCGCTGACTGATCCCACCGCCGTCGGTCCTGATCCTCCAGGAGGACGGGCCGGCCGGACGAATCGAGCCTCGCCGGGAACCGCGCGGCCGTCAGGTCCATCAGGGCCAGCAGGCCAAACACCTCAGGTTGTGGCGCCAGCCGCACCAGCACACGGGCCAGCCGGCGCGCCTCGCTGGCCAGGTCCCTGCGCATCCAGGAGTCACCGCCTGACGCGAAGGAGCCCTCAGTGAAGATCAGGTAGACCACCTGGAGGACAGAGCCCAACCGTTCCGGTATTTCGTGCGGTTCGGGAACGGCGAATGGAACGTGGGCGGCGGCAAGTGTCTTCTTGGCCCGGGTGATGCGCGCCTGGATAGTTGGCACCGGAACCAGGAACGCCTTCGCGATCTCGTCGGTGCCCATGCCGCCCACCACGCGCAGCGTCAGCGCGATCCGCGCTTCTTTGGACAGCACCGGATGGCAGGAAATGAACATCAGGGCCAGCACATCGTCGTCGATCGCCTCGGGGTCGAAGAGGGAATCCGCGCCCGGCTCCTCGTGGGAGAGGTCGCGGGCGAGCAGCGCGTACCGTTCCTCCCGGGCGGCGCGCCGCCGGAAGGCATCGATCGCACGACGGCGGCCGGTGGTCAGCAGCCAACCCACCGGCTCGCCGGGGACGCCATTGACCGACCAGGCCACGAGCGCCTCGGCAAGCGCCTCCTGTGCAAGGTCTTCGGCAAGGGCGAAATCGCCCGTATAGCGGGCAAGGGCGCCGACGATGCGGGCGGACTCCATGCGCCACACCGCTTCGACGGCGGCCCTTGCCTCGTTGCTGCTCACTGTCGGTTGAAGTCGGGCAGGACCAGACCCGGCCGGTTCAGAGCTGCCCGGCCTGCTCGCGCCACGCGCGTTCCTTCTGGATCCATTCGTTGTCCTGCGGGAACTCGTCGATCGAGGGTACCCGGCGGATTTCCGTCTTGGTCCCGGCCGTCATGGGTGCCCGCTTGGCCCACTCGACGGCTTCCTGCTTCGATGCCACATCCAGGATGTAGTAGCCGGCGAACAGCTCCTTGGTTTCGCCGTAGGGCCCGTCGGTGACCACGGGGGTTTCGCCGGTGAAGTCCACCACGACGCCCTCCTTCGGATCGTCCAGGCCCTCGGCTGCCAGCAGGACACCGGCGCGGATCAGTTCATCATTGAACTTACCCATGGTCTCGAGCATTTCGTTGAAGTCGGCCTTCTCAAGGTTGGCGTACGACTCGTCGGTTCCGCGCATGATCAACATGTACTTTGCCATTTCAATCTCCTAGGTTTTTGGAAGGCCGCCCTTCGACCTTCTCACCCACAGGTCGAACAGCGCGAGGGCAAATCGACACGGGTCCCGAAAATTTCACAGCGTTTCTTTGGGCCGCACTCCAGACAGCTGGCTCGTGGCCGGACGCAAAAACAGGCCCGGTTCGTCATGAAGATGTCGCCGCTAAACGCTCCGACGATAAAGCTCGCGAGATTGCGCGGCCACGCTCGACGTCGGCCTCGGCGCCTCCGCCTGGACCGCATGCCGGGGCTACGCCCGCAGATGCGGCGTTTCTTTGGTAACTTGCTCGATATCGGCCGCAGTGACCTCGATCAGCTGGTGCGCCAGGTCCGCCAGGGCGCGTGCGGTCGCCAGCTCGTCCCCGATTTCGGGGACATCGGAATCCGCGGGATTCAGCCTGGCCCACCCGACGCTTTCCAGTTCAGCCCGATTCTCGGGCCGCAGCCGCGCCGTGGCCCGCGTTTGGTTTTCAAATTCGTCGATAACGATCTTCACCGACCAGCTCTTCTCTTGCATGGCGGTCGCCTCCTCGATCCAAATTCCACGATGCCAAGCTCCGAGCAAGCCGTCAAGGGTCCGAAACTTCCCTGCGGGCCGTGTGCCAAGTGTCTTGTATAGCTCAGCTCAACGAGGCGATTCTCGTGGGGATCGCATCCCTCATGCAGGCCGAAATCTCCCGGCCTATGAAAGGGCCTCTTGGATGATCTGGCGGGCGGCAGCCTGTGCCAGGCGAGGGTTGTCGGCATCCAAGGTGGGCATGCCGAGCGCCAACGCCCCTTCGAGGAGAAGTGCCAGCGTTCGGGCGAGCCCATCCGGATCGGCGGCGCCGGCCTGCCGGGACAGGCGACTTATCCACTCCAGAACGCCGGCTCTGTGCTCGGCCACCCTGAGCTGCACGACGCTGCCGGCGCTGGCCTCGGCCGACGCCTTCAGGAACGCGGCGCCCCGGTACTCCTCGGGATGCCCGTCCCAGAGAAGCGCATCAAACATGTCTGAGAGTCGCTCTGCCGACGGCGTGGGATCCGGTCCCGCAGCCTGCCTCAATGCCAATGCCCAGAGCCTGTCCATCTCATCGAGGTAGGCCAGGACGAGATGCTCCTTCGTGGGAAAGTACCTGTAGAAGGTCGATTTGGCGACGTCGGCCTCTTCAATGATCCTGTTGATCCCCACGCCGTTCAGGCCGTCGAAGTAGAACAGGTCCGACGCTGTCTGAAGGATGCGGTCCCGTATGCCGCTGTTCCGGGCGTCACTCACGTTGCTCACTTTCACCCCTGCCGGGTGGTGCTCAGATCCGCCCGCTGCGTCCGTTGCGTTCGATGGAATGCGGTGTATTGCGTTCGCGGTCACCACGTGAAGCTAAGCCTGCTTACATTGTTACACCTCCACCGTACGCTCATCGCCGCCCAGTTATCGCCTTCTCCCTGGGAGCACAGCCCTTGGGCCGCCGCACGTTACGGCGAACGACGGCGAAGCCGAGACAGACCGGTCTGTCTAGGGGGAGCTCGCCTTGAGGACCATGACTGACGGCGGCGCGCCGCATATACGTCTCCGACCTCGCCCCGAATCGTGCAACGCTGGTTGCATGGATCTGGAAGTGTCGCCTGCGCTGACGATCCCCGCGTCGGAACTCGGCTGGAGGTTCTCGCGTTCGTCCGGGCCGGGCGGTCAACATGTCAACACCTCGGACAGCCGCGTCGAGCTCTCATGGAACGTCGTTGATTCGGCAGCGCTTTCGGATGGCCAACGGCTGATGCTGGTCACGCGCCTGGGTCGACGCATCACCGCCGGGGTGATCACCGTGACCGCCTCCGAGCGGCGCTCGCAACTGCGTAATCGCGAGATCGCCCTGGCCAAGTTGGCCGACCTCGTGGCAGATGGCCTTGCTCCCGAACCCGCTAGCCGCCGGGCGACAAAACCCACCCGCGGTTCGAACCGTCGGCGCCTCGCCGCAAAGGAGCAGCGGGCGGCGACGAAGCGACAACGAAGGCGCCCGTCGGCCGAGTAGTACCGTCCCGTCGATAAGCAGTCCCGGCTGTGGGTGCGCGCAGAGTCATTCCCATCCGTAGCCGGATCCGCTCCGAACAACATTCGTCCCGAGCTCGGCCAACCTAACGAGGCTGGGTGCCGCGGACGCGAGACCGGCACCGACAAACACTTTGAAAAGGGCAAAAATGACTTCCACCGCACACTTTAACCGGTTTCTCTCCGAGGCCATCGCCGCCGACCGGGAAGCAGGAGCCGGCCTTGGACCGGATACGCTGTATGGCCTCTACACCAGTTGGTGCCGGATCACTCACGCCCGGACGGCCTCGCCGAGTGCGTTGTTCAAAGCGCTTCAGGACGGCCACGGCATCAGTTCTTCGAGCAACGCTCTTGCCATGACCGGTCCGGCGGCGACTGATTACATTGTGGCGAGCGCGCCCAACCTCGTCTGAGAGTGCTGAGTTCAGCTTTGCTTTAGGGCTCGGAAGGGGAAATAGGCCTCAACGCGGCGCGATGCAGCGCGAGGACGGCGCGGCGCCCCCTGGTGAGGACAGCGACGACGGCGATGCCCGCCGCCGCCAGGAGCGTCACGCCCCAGATCGTGAAAGCCGCATCGGGGCGCACGACCGACTGCCCGGCCAGAGCCTGCACCGTGAGCAGCATCAGGGCACCCAGGTAGGACATGATCACGATCCAGACCAAGCCGAGGCGCGTGGCGGCGGCCCGCAACAGCGGAATCCGGCGGGCGCCAATTTCGAGTAGCAGGGCTGAGAGCGGGATGAGCTGGAGGGCGTGCATGCCCACGAAGTGGGGCACGCGCAGGTCTCCCGCCTCCGTACTCCAGCCCAACAGCGGAAGGCCGGGGCCGCCGTCGGGAAGGCCAACCGTGTGCGCCCCTGCAATGCCCCGGAAGTTGTTGAGCTGGTCCGCCGTTGGGCCGGTCATGAGGAAGGCCAGGGCCATCCCGATGAGAGCAATGACCAGCCCGGCACGGATCGCCAAGGAACGCGCGGGGTCACCGAGCCGAGCCCGGAAGAGCAGCAGCGCCACGAGCAGTGCCACGAGCCACACGATGACGATCGACGCGGCCATGACGGACCATAGGCTGGCCGCAAGGGGCGTGGAGACGTTGAAATGGCTCGTATTGCCCGCCGCCGCGGCTCCCCCGATGATGACCATTTCCACCGCGAGGAAAACAGCGCTCGCCGTTCCGGCCCACCAGGCCAGCCGCCGCCAGCGCGGCAGCTGGCCAAGCAGCCAGGACAGCGTCACGGCGTAGATCAGGATCGAGGTGGAAAATTTGAAGGGCTTGGCCCAGAGCGGTGACCCGTCCAGCAACCGGGGGTCGAAGATCAGTCCCGCCAGAGTCGCGAGGGCCGAGGCTGCCATAGCGAGGCTGAGCCAGAGCAGCGGTTGGTGCCAGCGGGTCTGGAGGGCAGGAAACGAGGTGATTGTGGTCGTGGACATCATCACTCCAGGGTGGGTATGCGGCCGGGTTCGGGCGAAACGGGATAACGAAGGGAAGAGACGTGCTCCTGCGCAGCACGGCGAAGCCCGGAAAAAAGGGCGTCCCCCAACACTGTGCCGATGACCACGGTTTCGGCCATGTCCTCACGGCTGCCGCGGGCCTCAACCTGGTCCAAGTCGGCCTCGGCGACCAGCAGGGCGGCGGCGGCGTAGCGGGAGAACCAGTCCCGTTCATCCCTCTGGCCCACGGAATCGAAGGTCTGCAGCACGTAGGCAGCGGCGAGCCGGCCCGGGTTGTCCCCGGAGACGCGCCAGCCGGCAAGCAGCCGATCAATGCGGGCCAGGGCCTGGGGGTCGATGTCGGCCGGATCCATCGTGGCGGAGACCGCTCGTTGCGCCACGCCGAAGGATTGAGTCAGCGGCAGCTCCGAATCGACCGCGTCGAGGACGCCCCGGGCCGTCGCGACGCTGAGTCCGCCCACCTCCAGGAGGCCACGGATGAGGCGCAGCCGGCGCAGATGCTCCTCGCCGTAGCGAGCCTGGTTCGGCCCCGTCCGTTCACCCGCGGGAAGCAGCCGCTCGCGCAGGTAGAACTTGATGGTTGCGACCGGGACGCCGCTGGCACTGCTCAATTCAGCCATTCTCATATGGATAGTATAACTATCGGATAGTTCTACTGTCCATATTGCGCTCGCGACGGCCTTGACGGTGGGGGCAGGGGTGAATAGCGTCTGCGTTCATGAGCACCGTTTTCGGCGGGATGGCGGTCAGCCTGGACGGATACATCCGTTCGGAAAACGGAGACTTGTCGTGGCTGAACGATGCCATGGCGAAAAATGAGGACTACGGTTTCGAGGCCACCGAGCTCAGAACCGGCGCCTACGTCATAGGGGCCAACACCTACCGGGAAGTGTCGGGGATGGGCGGCGTGGGCTCTGCGGTTCCGACCTACGTTGTCACCCATGACGAGTCCATGACCACGGCAGGGCATGAGCAGCTCTTCTCAGGCGACCTGGGGAACCTCGTTGCCCGGGTCAAGTCCTCCATCCCCGACGATAAGGATATTTGCGTCTTTGGAGGGGGCCAGCTCGTCACTGAATTCATCGAAATGGATTTGCTGGATGAGCTGGGCGTCGCAGTCGTCCCGGTTATTCTGGGCGGCGGAGTGCCCTTCTTTGGCAGGATCAGCGGATGGAAGAAGCTAAGGCTACTGGAGTGCAAGCCCTTCCCGTCTGGCATCGTGCTCCTGAGCTACGGGCTGATGCGGCCTTCTGGTTGATTTCCTTACGCCGACTTCCCACCGGGCGCAGCCGTGTTCCGCCCCGGCCGTTGTCAGTACACTGGGACGCATGAGCGAGCAGGAACCGGCCCCGCCCAGGGCCGCTACGGCTCCCGACGGCGGCCCGGGCTTCCCCGCGGATGCGGCGGTCACCTCCGCGCCGGTCGAGGAGGGCGGAGCCCCGCACCTGGAGGATCCCGATGCCATCGACACGTCCCTGCGCAGTCCGGCACAGCGGGCCCGCACCTTCACCGGGATCCTGGTGAATACGGCGCTTGCCAACGTCACCACCAGCTACCTCTGGTTCGCCCTGACGTTCTGGGTGTACCTGGAGACGCGCAACGTGATCGCCACCGGGGTGGTCGGTGGCGCGTACATGCTGTTGATCGCCCTTTCCAGCATCAGCTTCGGCACCTTCGTGGACCGCTACCGCAAGCTGGCCGTCATGCGCTTCGCTGCCGGCTTCACCCTGGTGATGTTCGTGCTGTCCGGGGTCATGTTCCTGCTGACACCCACGGCGTGGCTGCTGGACCTGACACAGCCGTGGTTCTGGCTGTTTATGCTGATCATCCTGGTCGGCGCGGTGGTGGAAAACATGCGCAACATCGCGTTGTCCACCACGGTCACCATCCTCATCGAGCCCGACCGGAGGGCCAACGCCAACGGGCTCGTGGGCATGGTGCAGGGACTGATGTTCATCGTCACCTCGTTGCTCTCCGGGCTGTCGGTCGGGCTGCTGGGCATGGGCTGGACGATCGTAGTCGCCCTGGTGCTCACGGCACTGGCCTTCGGGCACCTGCTCATGCTGCGCATGCCCGAGGAGGTGCGCGCAGCGGCCACGGACGCGCACGGCGGATTCGATCTGCGCGGTTCACTCGCTGCCGTGCTGGCAATAGCCGGCTTGTTCGCGCTGATCCTGTTCTCCACGTTCAACAACTTCATCGGCGGCGTCTACATGGCGCTGATGGATCCGTACGGACTGGAGATGTTCTCTGTGGAGATGTGGGGGGCCGTCTTCGCTCTCGGCTCCACCGGGTTCATCGTGGGCGGCGCACTGATCGGCAAATTCGGGCTCGGCGCCAACCCGCTGCGCACCATGCTCATCGCCGTGGCTGTGATGGGGCTCCTTGGTGCGGTGTTCACGCTGCGGGAGTGGGCCTGGCTGTACGTCGCGGGTATCTGGCTGTACCTGGTCCTGATACCGTTCGTGGAGGCCGCCGAGCAGACTGTCATCCAGCAGGTGGTGCCCCTGCCCCGCCAGGGCCGGGTGTTCGGATTCGCCATGGCATTCGAGTCCGCCGCGGCGCCGGTCACCGCCTTCCTCATCGCGCCGATCGCCCAGTTCTGGATCATCCCGTACGCGCGGTCCGCAGAGGGCGCCGCCCAGTTGGCCCCGCTGCTGGGCGAAGGCACCTCCCGCGGCATCGCCCTGGTGTTCCTGATCGCCGGGATCATTATGATCGTTGCCGCGCTGCTGGCCTTCCTGACCCCCGTCTACCGCAGGGTCTCGGCGTCGTATGTGCGGGCGGCTCCAGAGGCGCCGAACACCGTCTCCTCCTCTGGATGAGTAGGAAGGTGCCGGGAAAAGGGTTCTTACCGCCGTCGGGCACCAACCCAGAGGCCACATGCCGAGGGATTCCGCACGGAATGTCTCACATCGGACCTGTGCCCGGCGGGCCGCTGAGCACGGTGGGGGCGTATTCGAGCAGCTGGAGCCGGCCGTCGAAGGTCCTGCTGTCCACCATCTCGAGCGAGACATCCGGATAGCCGTCGTAGATCCGCTCCCGCCCCGTGCGGCCCGTGATCACCGGGAAGACGACCACGCGGAACCTGTCTACAAGCCCAGCGGTCAGCAGCGACCGGCAGAGACTGAGGCTGCCCAGGGTGCTCAAGGGCCGGGTCCCGCTCCGTTTCATCTCCGCCACGGCCTCGACAGCATCCCCCGTGACCAGTTCCGAGTTCGGCCACGTCAGGGGCGCCTGCAGTGTGGAGGAGAAGACAATCTTCGGCACGGCGGCAAGGCCGGTCAGGCTCGCCCCCTCGTTCTCGGAGAATCCCGAGTCCCCGGCGGCGGCCTCCTCCGACATGCCGGACATCAACCGATACGTCTTCGCCCCGAGAAGGAAGGTGTAGTCCTTCTCCCCCTCCTGCTCGAGCCACGCCAGGTACTCCGGACCTTCCAGACCCCACCAGCCCGGCCAACCCTCGGCCGACGCGTACCCGTCCAGCGATATGATCAGGTCGACCATCAGCTCCGCTGATGACGCCTCTGCAGTTGTCTCGCCCATGGCTGGCTCCTCGAGGTGATCGACGTCGGTATCCGCTGGTCGGTAGAGCTGCTCCCTCGGCACCGTGCCGGCAATGCTATCCCCGGTGCGATCAGGCGTTCAAGAGGCCGCGTTGACTCGGAGAAGATCATGCTCTGGGCCCCTGCTGTGCAGGTTGAACATCCGTCACGACTGGAACGAAGAGCATACCGAAGACGGCGGCCGATACAGGCGCTGCGGCATGGATGACGACCGCGGTGATGGCGGGACCGGCGCCGGCGGCGCTTGGGAGGGCCCGGCCGGGATGGGCTAAGCCCAATGCGGATGCCCGCACCTCGATGTCTAGATAGTGATCGCGATTTTGCCGCGAGTCTTGCCGGCGTCGAAGTAGCGCATGGCCTCGGGAACCTGCTCCAACGGATAGCTCCGGTCAATGGCCGGAACCAGGGTTCCCGCTTCCAGGAGTCCGGCAAGGTGTTCGAGGTCCGCTGCGCCCTCTGTGCCAAAGACCATGGTCAGCCGCTGAGGGATGAACCGGGACAGAGCCAGGGCTCGGAGTTGCCGGTCCATGCTGCCCGTCCAGGACCCGCCTTCCTCGCCACCCGTGATCACAGCCGTGCCGGTACGGGTGAGCGCCCGGCGGAGGCGTGACAGGGTGGGGTTCCCGGCGATGTCCAGGATCAAGTCGTAGTGCTCGCTGCCGTCGGCGAAGTCCTGCTTGGTGTAGTCGATGACGTGGTCGGCGCCCAGGGAACGCACCAGGTCCATCTTGGCGGTACTGCAGACGCCTGTGACCACGGCCCCGGCCGCTTTGGCGAGCTGCACGGCGTAGCTGCCGACTCCGCCCGAGGCCCCAAGGACCAGCACCTTCTGTCCGGGCACGATCGGGCCCGTGGCGCGGAGCGCCTGAAGGGCGGTGCAGCCGGACACCGGGACCACCGAGGCCTGTTCGAAACTGACGTTTGCCGGCTTGCCGGCGAGCTGGCTTTCGCGGGCCGCCGCGTATTCAGCGAAGGACCCCTTCCCGACGCCGAAGACCTGGTCGCCTACCGAGAACCTGGTCACTGCCGCTCCGACCTCTGCGACGGTGCCGGCCAGGTCCAGCCCCGGGACAGGGTTCTTAGGGGCGCGGATGCCGTAGGCCAGTCGCAAGGCGTAGGGCAGGCCCGTGGTTATGTGCCAGGTCCCCCGGTCCAGTCCTGCGGCGCGGACCCGGACAAGCACTTCGTTCTCGGCGATCTTCGGCTTCGGAATCTGCGTCATGTGCAGGACATCGGCGGAGCCGTAGGCCTCCTGCACGATGGCCCGCATCGTGACTTCCGCTGGGGCCGCGCCGCCCGAACGAGGCGTCTTCTGAGCTTGCTGATCAGAGGTCATGGCCGTTCCTTTCAACCATTCGGAGTGAACTTCGCGTTATTTCGTACACTGTACTAAAGAGCGTATCGTACGATGTACTAATACGCTACGGCCCTAGGAGTTCTCAGTGCCGACCACTACGCCGCCAGTTCCCCGGAAGCGACTGCCGCTGAGTCGGGAGAAGGTGCTCGAGTGCGCCTTGGACCTTGCCGATGAGTCGGGGATCGCCGCTCTGACCATCCGCTCGCTCGCGCAGAGCATGGGAACCAAACCCATGTCGCTCTACTACTACGTAGCGAACAAGGACGAGATTTTGGATGGCATCGTTGACCTTGTGTTCAGCGAAATCGAGCTGCCCTCTCCCGCTGGCTCCTGGCGGCAGGAAATGCACCGGAGGGCGCACGCGATGCGCGCAGCGCTCAAACGCCATCCGTGGGCCGTTGGCCTGTTGGAATCGCGCACCTCTGGCCCAGCGACCCTTCGTCACCATGACGCGACGCTGGGCACGCTTAGAAGAGCCGGTTTTTCGGTTCCGATGACCGCCCACGCCTACGCCCTGCTCGACAGCTACATCTACGGATTCGCCCTCCAGGAGGCTGCCCTGCCCTTTGACGGGCGGGACACCGCCGCCGAGATCACCGCCCCCATCATGGAGCGATTTTCCACCGGCGAATACCCCCACATGGTGGAGATCGCCGTCGAGCACGTCCTCAAACCCGGTTATGACTTCGGGGATGAATTCGACTTCGGGCTAAACCTGATTCTTGACGGTCTCAGCCGTTTGATTCCGACCCCTGGTTCAGAACTGGACAAGGTAAAGGACAGTCGATGACGGGCCAAATGCAGATTTTTCAGTCACTGCGTGCCCTATTGATTGGTCTTGCCCCGGTAGTTGACGCAAGCTTCCAAACAGTGAGAAACCGCCGTCGACATCGCCCCCCGCCCCGGCGTACGCTGGCAACATCGGCGCATGTGCCCGGTGACTCTGCGTCGATACCTCAATCGATGAAGGAGGACCAATGAGTGCCGTACGTGAATTCATGACTACGGATGCACAGTGTATTAAAGAGAACCAGACCCTCGTAGATGCCGCACGGATGATGCAGGATCTGGATTGCGGATCATTGCCGATCTGTGGTGACGACGGCAAGTTGAAGGGCATGATCACTGACCGGGACATCGTGCTCAAGTGCGTTGCCCTCGGCCGTGATCCACGCGAGATGATGGCCCGAGACCTCGCAACCGGTGCGCCCCGCTGGATTGACGCCGATGCGAACGTCGACGCCGCCATCGAAATGATGGAGAAGTACCAGGTCCGGCGGCTCCCGGTCATTGCTGACCACAAGTTGGTCGGCATTATCAGCCAGGGTGACATCGCGCGCAATTACTCGGAGGAGCGTGTGGGTGAACTGGTGGAGCACATTTCGGAACGCAAACGAATGCAGTCGAGCAGTTCATAAAGGTCAAGCATTCCATCAGCAAACAGCGCCACGGAGTCCACTCTGTGGCGCTGTCTAGTTCCCTCTTATGGCTTTGTCCAGGCTTTGAATCTGAGCGAGCGAATCCATGAGTAGAGCATCGCCGTGTAAGGTGCGCTGATGACCTCCAGCGCGAATGTCTACACCGCCGGTCTTCGGCAAATGGCACACAAAGAAAGTCAGGTAGTAATGACATCCCCCGCCGGCGACTCAGGCGTCAATCAAGACAGGGTTGCGCTGGTTGTCGGCGCAAGCGGCATCGCCGGTTCGGCCATCGTCGAACAACTGAATCAAAACGGTGGCTGGACAGTTCTTGCGCTGTCCCGGAATCCTGTTGCGGGTTCGCCCGCCCGGCACATATCCGCGGATCTGTTGTCTCCGGACGGCCTCGCCGCGTCCCTGCGCGATGAGATGCCCACACACGTTTTCTTCACCGCGTGGGCGAGGCAGGAGACCGAGCAACAGAACATCAACGTCAATGCAGCAATGCTCCGAAACCTGCTCGGAGCCTTGGACCACGCCCCCGTCGAACACGTGGCACTGATGACCGGGCTGAAGCACTACCTGGGCCCGTTCGAGTCATACGGAGCCGGCCCAATTCCCGACACTCCCTTCCACGAGGAAGAGCCCCGGCTACCGGCACCGAACTTTTACTACGCGCAGGAGGACGAGCTTTGGGCAGCCGCAGAACGGCAGGGGTTCCGCTGGTCCGTGCACCGTTCCCACACGGTCATCGGCCATGCCGTGGGTAACGCGATGAACATGGGTTTGACGCTGGCCGCACAGGCAACCTTGTGCAAGGAACTCGGCAAACCCTTCGTCTTTCCCGGTTCCGAGACCCAATGGAACAGCCTCACCGACATGACTGACGGGGAACTCCTTGCGGAGCACATGATCTGGGCCGCCACCACCGAAACAGCGTGCAATCAGGCGTATAACGTGGTCAACGGTGACGTCTTCAGGTGGCGCTGGATGTGGCCAAAGCTTGCCGCCTATTTTGGCTTGAAAGCCGAAGGCTTCGAGGGCTCCTCGCGGCCGCTCGAGGAACAGATGCACGGCATGGACGAGTTGTGGTCCAAAATTGCCGCCACTCACGGTCTCGTCGAGGCCGACCTGGCTCGGGTTGCGTCATGGTGGCACACGGACGCCGATCTGGGACGCAATATTGAGGTTCTCGCGGACATGAGCAAAAGCCGTCTGGCCGGCTTCATAGGCTACCGGCGCACGGAAGACTCCTTCCGGCAGCTGTTCGACCGGTACCGCGCGGAGAAAATAATCCCCTGATCGCTTCGCCGAACCCCGTGCACCCGGCTCTGCACACCCGAGCCCCACACCATTCAGTGCCCACGCGACCCAGCCGTCTGTACCCGTCCCGTTGTGTCGCGGACGCATCCTGGACAGCGGCGCCCCGCTGGGAAGTCCCGAAAACATAAGCATTCAGCTCAGGACGCTTCGGTCCGGTGAGCGGGGATGCGTCTTTCTGCCTGGCACCCCGGTTGTTCGGGTCTTTGCGGTCACTTCGATGATTATTGGCGAGGTCCCGGGCAGCAACGCGCGCGCTCTTCGGGCAGGAGAAACATCTACCAGTGATCGTGACAATGCCGTGACTGCTTATGGCAGTTTGAGTGGGGACCGGGTTTGCAGTTTTGGTTGGGGCCCACTTATCGGCTCGCCGGTTGATGAATCGCAGTTTCAGTTGAGCCCACTCCACGGTTGATTCCATCAGGAGGTTTCCCAACAGTGGAAGGCAGTAATGGAGTCGAGAGTGGAGCTTTTCGCGAGGATACGCCGGGACGCCAGGATCAGGGGTTTATCGATCCGGTCTCTTGCCCGGGAGCACCGCGTCTCGCGCAGAACGGTCAGACAGGCGTTGGCGTCTGCGGAACCGCCGCCGCGCAGGGTGCCCGCCCGCGGGGCACCGAAAAAATCAAGCCAGGTGCGCTGGGCTCCACGGCACTGGCGCAGGCGCGGGAATCAGGGGTTTTCACACCGCCCCATGACGCCTTCTGGGCCGCTGCCCGCAAAACAGACGGCGATACCGCGGCGACCCGTGAACTGATCGACGTGTTGCTTCCACCGGGTCATGGAGGCTGGCGACGTCATCGCCGGGATTACCGCAGCCCTGCACGTCGGAGCGGTCAGCGCGGATGTCGTCGCGGTCGAAGCACGGCGTGTGGCCGCGGAACGGAACACCCCGGGGTGGGTCCGGCCAGATTGCGATCCCGGTGTGAAAAAAGAAATCGTTGAGCACCGAGTTGTCAGTCTGACCTAGCGCCGCCTCGCGGACCCGGCGGCCGTGATCGCCGGCTTGCCGCCGGACAAACGCCCGCAGCCGACGGTGGCCGGCTATGACCAGCTGCTGAAGCGACGCGCCATCCACGCCACGGATCTCGAGCCAGCGTTGCCGAGCAAGGAGCAGATCTCATGAGCCCTACCCCGCCCATTGTTGTTTCGCAGACCCTGCGCCGCCGCCGAGGGCTGACCGAACAAGCCGCCGTCGCCGCTGTGGACCAGGCCTGCCGGCGGCTACGTCTGCCCACCATCCGTGCCGTCCTCGATGAAGCCCTGGCGGTCGCAGGTAAAGAACAGCTCTCGTACCAGGGCTTCCTAGCCGAATTACTGCTGGCAGAGTGCGACGACCGGGACCGGCGCTCCTCTATCCGCAGGGTCAAATCAGCTGGCTTCCCCGAGATAAGTGGCTCGGGACTTCGACTTTGAAGCGAACCCAAACATCAACTCCGCAACCATCCACACCGTCGCTACCGGAGACTGGATCCGGAGAGGGTCACCGCTGTGTCTGATCGGGGATTCCGGGACTGGGAAATCCCACCTGCTCATTGGGCTCGGGACTGCTGCGGCTGAGAAGGGCTTTCGGGTCAAATACACTCTTGCAACGCGGCTGGTGAACGAACTCGTCGAGGCGGAGAACGACAAGGCACTGGCGAAGACCATCGCCCGCTACGGACGCGTCGACCTGCTCTGCATCGACGAACTCGGCTACATGGAGCTGGACAAACGCGGCGCCGAACTTCTCTTCCAGGTGCTCACCGAACGCGAAGAAAAAGCATCCGTGGCCATCGCCACCAACGAATCCTTCTCCGGCTGGACCAAAACTTTCACCGACCCACGTCTGTGCGCCGCGATTGTGGACCGGCTGACCTTCAAAGGAACCATCATCGAAACCGGTACCGACTCCTACCGGCTCGCCCACACGGTGGCCCAGCAAGCGGCTAGCTAAATCCCTAAGAACGCGACGATACGTCGGTGTTCTCCAATCGGACTGCCGCCTTAGCCGTCCAAAAGTCGGGACTATTCCACTACGAGATTCTGATGTCCATCGATTAGCTCTCGGACGATGTCGAGGTGGCCCGCGTGGACGGAAGTCTCAGCGAGCACGCGAAACAGGACCTCACGCCCATTGGACATCGGTGGTGCGTCGAACACGCTGGCTGGAGGCCACCAGCGGGGAGGGGCATCCAAATCGATCCTCGCAAGGACCTCATCACTTCGAGCGATTTCACGCTTGTAGATGTTGACGGCCTCAGCGCCGGTCATCGGTCCGGACGCCCAACCGTTGTGAAGTCCGGCGATTGCCCTGTCATCACCACCGAGAACAGCCGATATCCAGAACATCTCATCGTCGAAGGCCAGGTGGTTGAGCAGCTGCGTCATCGTCCAGCCGGACGGGACTATAGTTCGACGCATCTGATCGTTCTCGAGGCCGTCGACTGTTCGAAGAACATGCCTTCGCTCACTCGCCAGCTGAGAAAGTAATTGGGCGTCGCTCACGCCGCGGGCTCATATCCGACAAGCCAGTGAAGTCCATGACGATCAATGACTTGGCCATCGGACGCGCCCCAAGGCTTTGGCGAGAGTGGGTCGAGCACCGACCCGTCAACGGAGAGTTTGTCGAACCACTCATGGAGGACCGACGGTTCGGCGGTTCCCAGCAGCGAGAGCATGATGCCTTCGAGCCGGACCGCTGTTTGGCCCTCGGCTGCATCCGATCCTGCCAGAGCAACGACGCCATTGAGCACACCATGAGCTACGGCCTCTGGTGGGCCGTCGCTCCTGCCGAAGTCCTCGTAAGTGTGCAGGGAGAGCTCACCGCCGAAAACATCCGCATAAAAGTTCAATGCCTCCCGCGCCGTTCCCGGGAAAAAGACATAGATCTGAGGCCCGGCCATGCGCCCATTAGTCTTGGGCGCCATGGCGGTGCTGTCCTTAACCCGGTCGATGGTGGCACCCCAGCCCTCCTGAGTGCCTCCCAGCATGAGCTGTTGCACCTCTTCGATGTCCAGATGCTCAGAGAACTGGACTGTGAGGACGAGCTCCGTTTCCTTGCCCAAGTCGTTCAGCTGCACCGTGACAACAGGGGCAGTCAGTTCGTTCTCGCCGTCGAGTTCGGGCCATCCTCCAACTGCTCCCCAGCGGAAAACGAGTCGTTCGCCGGGAACGATCTCCAGGTAAATCCCCCCGGTGGGGTAACTAAGCTTCTCGTTGACGACCATCTGCTGTTTCCACGTTCCCCCAACCCGGAGGTCGACCTCAATGGGTGTGGTCGGTGTGGGCATGTCGGGGTTATAGAACCATGCAAGATGCTCAGGGTCGGTCCAAGCGGTGAACACGGCCTGCCGCGATGCAGCCAAAATTCGGGTGAGGGTGAAGCTTCGATCCTGAGTCGGGTAGTTGGTCATCATCTATCCTCCAGTTCTGTGAGCTCATCGGGCCGTTCGGGGTTTATGGCGAGCTGAGCGTCCAGGCGATCCAGCCGTGTGCTCAGGAAATCGCGGTACGGGCGCATCCATTCCTCAACCTGTTGTAGCGGGGCAGGTTGAAGCCGGCAGTTTCTCCACTGGGCCGATCTGGACTTAGTGATCAGCCCGGCCTGCTCGAGCACTTTCAGGTGGCGCGATACGGACGGCACGCTAATCGAGTGCGGAGCGGCTAGTTCGGTCACCGTCGCCTCACCCTGCTGCAGTTGCGCCAGCAGAGCACGGCGGGTGGGATCCGCCAGCGCAAGGAAAATCGCACTCAGTTCATCCATTTGCGCCCAGCCTAATTACGCATAAGCGCAAATACAAGACTGGGTGTGGTCGCTGATGCTGTTAATTTTGTTAGATTTGTGATCCCCGTGCGAAGGACCGTCAATCTTTGCCCACGGCTAGTGGACCCAAATGGGACTGCAATCCCAAGGTCAAGTGGACCCAAATCAGATTGACATTCTCAGGTGCCGCTCAACGTCGAGGGACGTGGACTCACCGGTTACGCAGGACGATTGTGCGATCCGCTGGCCTGCGTCAAGCGTTTAATCAAACCCGTTTGTCACTATCCCTCACGGCCCGGTTCACTCGGCGCTTGCAAAGGTGAAGGTCAACGGACTAGACAAGAAACTTTTGCTAAAACGCTTGATCAGCCCTGGTATTAACGCTAGCTTACAGTGATCAAACGCTTTAGCAGAATGGACATCAGCGCAGATGAAACGCTCAGTCTTCTTCCAGCCCAACGACGGATGGGTTGGGGACCTTATCCCATTCGAGAAGGATGGAGAGTTCTGGCTCTTCTACCTTCACGAAGACCGCACGGATCCCAAACCCGGTACTTCATGGAACCTCGTCACCACCAAGGACCTCACGCAGTTTGAGGACCATGGCGTTTCGTTGCACCACGGCAGCGAAACCGATCTGGACTTTAACGCCTACACGGGCAGTATCGTCGTCGACGATTCCGGCATTCACCACCTGTTCTACACGGGCCAGAACCCCCAGAATCTCGGCCCGGACGGTACGCCCCTGCAGCTGGTCATGCACGCCTCGAGCACTGACAGCATGCGGACCTGGACAAAGCACCCGGAACTCACGTTTGGTGCTCCCGACGGGTACGAATCCGGAGACTGGCGGGATCCCTTCGTGTTCCGGGATGAGAGCAAGGACCAGTGGCGGATGCTGTTGGCGGCACGGCATTCCGACGGGCCCGAACGGCGCCGGGGTGTCATTGCCCAGTGCGTGTCCGGTGACCTGATTACCTGGCAGCACACCGAACCCTTCTGGGATCCGCGCCGCTACATTACGCATGAATGCCCCGACGTCTTCGCTTGGGGCGACTGGTGGTACATGGTCTACTCCGAGTTCTCGGAATCGTTCACCACCCGCTACCGCATGGCCAAGAGCCCCGACGGGCCCTGGACCGTGCCGAAGCTGGACAGCATCGACGGCCGCGCGTTCTACGCATCCAAGACAGCAGAGCGCGAGGGGCGCCGCTTCTTCTTCGGATGGATCGCCAGTAAGGAAGGCAACACCGATCAGGGACCCTGGCAGTGGGCCGGCACGATGTCCGTCCTGGAAGCCCACCAAAACCCGGACGGAACCCTGGGATTCTCTTTCGCCGATGAACTTGTGGACAGCTTCTGGGAGGACATCCCGGTATCCCTGACCAACGACCTGCCCACACCGCTCGACGTACCGGACGGGTACACGGCCAGTATCTCCAACGAGGACCTGCCCAACCAGTTCTATGCCAAGGCCGTGCTGGACATAGCCGCCAACACCACCGAATGCGGGCTGTTGCTGCGGTCAAGCCACGACGGAGACCGTTCCTACGTTCTGCGCCTGGAACCCAAGCGCGGCCGGCTCGTCTTCGACCGGTGGCCCCGCACCATCACGGGCGACGCGCAATGGCACGTCTCCGGAGACGTCCCGTTCGACATCGAGCTGGAGCGCCCCTGCGACCTTGACCCGGGCGAGCACATCCTGGAGGTCATTGTCGACGGCGACCTGTGCGTCGCCGTCGTCGACCGTCAGGTTGCGCTCAGCGCCCGGATCTATGACCTGTCCGCGGGACGGATCGGCGTCTTTGCCGGCGAGGGATCCGTCACCGTTACCGAACTTGAGTTACGCAAGCGCACCGACAACTGAATATTCCCCTTCCCCACCCCACCTCCGTTCCAATCAAGGGAGATTGCCGCAATGAAAAAACTATTACGTGCTGCCGCCGCCGCAGCCGTCGCTGCCTTGGCTTTGACAGCCTGCGGCGGCGGAGGGGGCTCCGGCGACCCTGCCAACGTCAGCCCGACCGGAGAGATCAAACCCCGAGAGATATCGTGGCTGCTCTCCCGGCCCGCCGACGGCGCTGTCATCAACATCATGAAGAAGCTCGCCGATGATTACGCCAAGGACCACCCGGGCTTCGCACTGAACCTCATCACCACTCCCGACCGCCCCTCCTACATCCAAAAGCTGGAGACTTTGGCAGCGGCCAACAAGCTTCCTGAGCTCTTCGACACGGACGCCACCCCGTTCGCCCAGCAGCTGGCAAAACAGGGCAAGATGGTCGACGCCGAGAAGCTGTTGAAGTCCCTGGATATCTACGATGACTACCGGCCCGGTGCGTTGGATTACCAGCGCTTCGACGACGGCTCCCTGTACATGATCCCCTTCCAGTTCGAACTGGAATTCATCTGGTACAACAAGGCACTGCTGGAAAAGGCCGGCGTATCCGTGCCGAAGTCCCTCGATGACATCCCTGCCATGTGCACGGCGCTCCGCGATGCCGGGATCACCCCGATCGCCCTTGATGGACAGGACCAGTGGCCGCTGGAACGCTACGTCGCGTACCAGCCATTTCGTGAAGCCGGACCGGACTTCGTCCAAAAGCTGAAGAAGGGCGAAGCCAAATTCACTGATCCGGCCGGACAAAAGACCGTGGAATGGATGGCCGGACTCGGCAAGGCCAAGTGCTTCCAGGATGGCTTCTCTGCCCAGGGTTACTCGGACGCGCAAAACCAGTTCACCTCAGGACAGGCCGCGATGTACAACATCGGCACGTGGGAACTTCCTAGCCTCGCCACCGGCAAACTCAACGCTGCGGTCCGGGACGACATCGACTTCTTCACACTCCCCGCCACTGATGGTTCGGTGACGTCGGCCAACGAGTTCGTCTCCCCCTCCGGCATCGGCATGGCGGTGAACTCAAAGACCTACGATCCTCTCGTGAGCGACTTCCTGAAGTTCGCGTTGGAGAAGTACCCGGCCGAATACGCGGCCACCGGCGCCCTGTCCCCTACGACGAACGTGCAGACCACGATCCCTGCCAACGCTACGCCGCTGTACAAGAAGGCCTTGGACGCTGCCAACGACCTCGGAGACAAGCAAGCCATGCCGTGGGACACCCAGCTGGACCCCACCACTAACGGCAGGCTGCAACAGGAGCTCGTACTCCTGGTCCAGGGCAACATCACGCCTGAACAGTTCACCAAGACGATGGACGCCACCATCAAGCAGAACGCCCCTAAGTTCTTTAAGTAAACCGGTAACGGCGGGGGGCCGCGAGGCCTCCCGCCCGAAAGGCCTCGCCATGCTTCCCAACAGGTCAAGGACCTCAGTCCTGGTCTTCCTGCTCCCGCCGTTGCTGCTCTACTGCGCAGCCGTACTCTTCCCGATCCTTCAATCGTTGTTCCTGAGCTTCTTCTCCTGGAACGGCATCAGTGACATGGAGTTTGTCGGGCTCGAAAACTACGTCCGGATGCTCACCGCCGATGACATTTTCTGGCGCTCATTCTTCAACGCCCTCATCTACCTGGCCATCTGCCTGGTCCTGCAGCTCGGCGGCGCTCTGGTTGTGGCCAGCCTGCTCACGTCCCTGCGCCGGGGCCGGGAGCTCATCAAAACCCTCTACCTGCTGCCCGCCGTGATCTCGACGGTGGCGATCGCATTTCTCTTCGTACGCGTCTACTCGATCGACCCGGTCGGGCTGCTGAACCAGGTGCTGCACTGGATCGGGCTCGGCAGCTTCGAACGCGCCTGGCTCTCCGATGTAAGCACCGTGCTTGCCGCGGTTTCCGCCCCCGAGGGTTGGCGGTTCACCGGGCTGTACATGCTCATCATCTACGCTGCACTGATCGCCGTACCCAAAGAACTTGAAGAAGCCGCCGTCCTGGACGGTGCCTCGAAGTGGACGCTTTTCACCAAGATCCGCTTCCCTTACATCCGACCCGTGTGGATAACCACCACGATCATGGCCACCACCTATGGCCTGCGGGGGTTCGACATCCCCTACCTCATGACCAACGGCGGCCCCGGACAATCCTCCGAACTGCTGACCACCTACATGTACAAAACAGCATTCACCAGCACGGACTTCGGGTACGCCAGCACCATCTCCGTGTTTATCGTGATCGAGTGCCTCGTCGCCGTCGGCCTCATCCTGTTCATGCTCAAGCGGAAGGCAGACTCATGATCACCCAGACAGCCCCCGCCACACCACCAACCACCGTTCACCCCACGCCTTCCATCAAGCGGCGCCGGCGAAAGCCCAACCTGCACCGGACACTGTCTCGCGTCCTGATAATGCTCATTGTGATCGTTCAGGTCTACCCGCTCGCCTGGCTGTTCCTGACCAGCCTGCGCACCGAACAGGACTTCGCGACGGGCGACCCGTTTGCCCTGCCGAGCTCGCTGACGTGGGAGAACTACACGCGGGCCTTCGAAACGGGTGACCTGGGGCGGAACATCCTGAACAGTTTCATTGTCACCATGGGCGCCAACATTCTCATTGTCCTGTTTGGCATGATGGCCGCCTACGCTATCCAGGTCCTCGGCTTCCGCATGAGCAGGTTCGTCCGCGGACTGTTCCTGATCGGAATCATCGTTCCCGTCCAGATCGCCTTGGTGCCACTGTTCATCGATTACTCCACCGTGAATTTGTTGGACACCTACCAGTCCATGATCATCCCCTTGGCCGGTTTTGCGCTGCCGATGTCCGTCTACCTGTTCTCGTCGTTCTTCGAGTACATCCCCCGGGAAACCTACGAGGCCGCTTCCCTCGATGGTGCCGGCCCGTACAGGATCTTCGGGCTGATCACCCTGCCGTTGTCGCTGAACACGGTGGTCACCGTGGTCCTGGTCAACAGCATTTTTATCTGGAATGACTTCATCTTCGCCAATACATTTGTCCTCTCCGAGGAGCTGAAGACCATTCCCCTGGGCCTGCAGAATTACATCGGTGCCATGGGCAAGGTGGATTGGACTGCCACGTTCGCCGCGGTCTGCGTCACCGTCACGCCGCTGCTCCTGGTCTTCCTTGTGCTGAATAAGGCAATGATTCAGGGTTTGGAAAGCGGGGCGACGAAGGGATGACGGCCATGGCCGACGGATATACTCCTGATGGAGGACGGATGATTTCGCAGGAGAAAGATTCAGGCAACGCGGCAACCGCCGAAGCGCCTGCAAGAGTGGGCCGAGCCCGTCCGGTTACCCTCCGTGAAGTTGCTGAAGCGGCAGGTGTCTCCACCGCCACGGTCTCCCTGGTGATCAACAAGAAGAAGAATGCCCGGATTGCAGATGAGACCCGTCAACGCGTCAATGATGCGATCTTGCAGCTGGGCTACCGTCCCAACGCGATGGCAAAGACCCTGGTCAGCGGCACCTCACGTTTCATCGGGCTGGTTGCCGATGGTGTTGCCACCACCCCGTTCGCCGGCCAGATCATCCACGGAGCACAGGACGAAGCCTGGAAACACGGGTACGCCCTGCTGATCGCCAATACCGAAGGCAACCGCGATCTTGAAAGGGACGCGATCGCGATGATGCTGGAATACAAAGTCCGCGGCATCCTGTACTCAACATGGTTTCACCGCCCCACAGATCTCCCGGACACCTTGCGCGAAGCGGACTTCGTCCTCGTCAACTGCTTCTCGCCGGAGCCCGGGGCGGCCCGTGCTGTCGTACCCGACGAAGCACAGGGCGGGCAGTCCGCGACGGAAATCCTGCTCCGCGGCGGCCACCGGCGCATTGCTTTCATCAACGCCACCATCCCGGCACCTGCCAAGGATGGACGGCTACAGGGCTATCAAGATGCCTTGGAGGCTGCCGGAATTCCGTTCGACCCGGACTTGGTGATGGAAGCCTATCCGGATCAGGAAGGCGGTTACGGCGCTACCGCTGAACTGCTCAAGCGCAACGTCACAGCCGTGTACTGCTACAACGACCGTATGGCCATGGGACTTTACGACGGCCTGCGGGAACATGGACTCTCCATCCCGGATGACATTGCCGTCGTGGGTTTCGACAACCAGGAAGTCATCGCCGCTCACCTTCGGCCGCCGCTGTCCACAGTGTCGCTGCCCCACTACGAACTCGGTGCGGCAGGAGTGCGGATGCTGTTGGGCCTGGACGAGGCACCGAATGACTCCGCCGTGAAAATCGCGTGCCCCGCAATTGAGCGCGCTTCTGTGGCTGTGCACTCACCACCCGTATAGGGTGCGATACCCGCCGGTACTCGAACGCGGCCTTATCTCGGCTGTGCTGTGAAGTCTGCTTCAATGGTGCGTTCGCTTGTGTCGAGACAGTGTCCGAGGTGGACTCGAGCCGCATTCAGGTCTTTGCAAACACTGGGAAGTCCGAAAACATAAGCATTCCAGCCACTGGTGACCTTCAGGCTCATGGGTGACATTTTTTGTACGGCGCATTCCCGCCGCGTCGCGATAAACTGGTTCGATCATGATCGGTGCCCCGCTCCGTATTCTGGCGTGGTTCGTCATCTTGGCGACCCTCCTCTCGGGCTGCACGCCCGCGCTCAGACTCGATGAGGCCACTACCGATCGGCCGATCCAGACCTCCTCGGCCCCGCCAGCCGCACGCGATGACATCCCCGCTCCTCACCGGACCCCGTCCCCCACCCCGACATCGGTTCCCAAGCCGGCCCCGGTGCCCCGGGCGTTCGCCCTCAACCTTTACCGGGAGGGGGACTTCGTGCCGCAGTACACCTTTGACTGGTGTGTGGCCGCGAGCATCCAGATCATGCACAACCTCATCGACGACAAGGGGACCGGCACGTGGGCCGATCGCGTTCAGCAGGGCGAGCTGTGGGAGATGGCCCGGGCACGTTCGTCCAACTCGTTCAATGGTGCGAACCCCTTAGGTTGGGCGAAGGTGCTGAACGAGGTCGGGATGGGGCCGTACACCGTCGTCAGCATCGCCGACTACAAGGAAGCGCTGCGGACCGCGGCGCGCGCCATCGCCGACACAGGCCGCCCGGTCGGGCTGGTCATGTGGCGCGGTCGCCACGTATGGGTGATGAGCGGCTTCGCGTCACTCGGCGATCCCGACCAGTTCCCGAAGTTCTCGGTCACCGGCGTCCGCGTCCAAGATCCGCTCTACCCGTACGGCGACCAGCGGTGGGGGCCGTCCCCCGCGCCCAACGCCCTGCTCACCCCCGAGCAGTTGGCGACGCAGTTTGTCGTCCGCGAGCCGCGACGCTGGAGCAGCAATCTGCCGACCGGCTACATGCTGGTGCTGCCGGTCGCCAAGGCCTGATGGATCTGCACGCTAGTCGCGCGTTCGTGCGCTGACCTAGATGGTCGCGGACAAAACACCCGAGGAGGTCACCATGACGGTCACTTTCAACCACACCATCGTCTACGCAACGGACAAGCGCCGTTCGGCGGAGTTCCTGGCCAACGTGCTCGGACTGCCTAAACCCCAAGCCATGTGGTCTTTCATGACCGTCCCCCTCGACCACGGAGTGGCCCTCGATTTCGCCACGGCGGACGGGCCCGTCTCGCCGCAGCACTACGCCTTCCTGGTCAGCGAGGAGGACTTCGACGGAATCTTCGCAAGGATCCAGGCCCAGGGCATCCCGTACTGGGCGGACCCGGGACGGTCCCGCCCGCAGCAGATCAACCGCAACGACGGCGGACGTGGCGTCTACTTCGCGGATCCTGACGGGCATTTCCTCGAGGCGATCACGCGTCCGTACGGATCTGGTGCTGCGTGAAGTCCTCGGTACGCTGGCGGATGTCTGTCTCTCCTGCAGGCGCTTGGCTAATCGTGGGGCGCCTTTTTGTGCCGGGCTTCTTCCAAATGGTGCTCCAGCTTCGCCTCGGCATCACGCCGGCGCCGTCCCACGGTCCGCAGCAACTGCGTCGAGGGAGATCCCACGTACGGTCCGTGGTCCGGCCGGCCCTCCACGGGTGAAGCTCTGACGGGCAACGGGGCATCCTTGACCCTTTTCACGCTCATAAGGCGATAGTCCCACGTGCCGTCGAATGCGAAAAGTACCGCCACTCCCCCGGCCACGTGAGCCCCGGACGGGGATGCAAGGGACCGGTATCCGCACATGTTGGGGCTGCTCACATCCGCACGGGCTGCCTAGCCAAGCCGGTACGCGGGCGGACGAACCAGGGCCGGCGGCGGGCTGGGATGAGCCAGCAGGCATGGGGGACACATGCGGCTCATATACCGCCACCGGCCTACCTAAATTCTACGCGCGTCCCAGCTCCCCGGCCACGATCCCCGGCCAGACAGGGGCGCCGGAAGCTTCGCCCGGTCAGCCGATTCGGGTGGTTCAGAGCCCCGGAATGCCAAGAGCCAGGCGCTCGACAAATGTCCGGTAGCTCTCCGGGAGCTCCAACCCGTCCACCGTCCTTTCGACGCCGACCCAGTAGGCGCCGGTTACAAGCCCACCGGCGGCCACAACCTCGGGGACCAACTCCGCAGGGACCTTGCCCCTCGGGTCGGCCAAGAGCGTCGCCCGCGTACGCCCCGACAACTTATCCCACCACAACTGCTCTTCCCCCATATGGCTCATGGCCCGAGACTAGCCCATGAACCTCAAGGAGCATCCGAGCGTCGGACCCAGGCGCCAGCCCGGCAATCCCCTTGCCCTCCTGCCCTTCCGGGAGCACGATGGCACATGAAGACAGGGACGGCTGGGTCAGGGACCGATCCTGACCGGCGGGGAGGATTCATGAGCCGGAACAACATAGCGAGACAGGCAGCGGTCCCTTTGACTCCGCTGGGGGCTTTGGCTGCCGGGGCCGCTGCCGGAGCTGCCGGCACTTCCGCTTTGAACGCCATCGCCTATTTGGACATGGCCTGGCGGGCACGGCCCGCGAGCACCACACCCGAAACTACCGTGCAGAAGGTGGTTGACCTGGCCGGCATTGCGATCCCCGGCAGCGAGGATGAGCGCGGAAACCGCCTGGCCGGCCTGGGCCCCTTGCTCGGTATCATGGCCGGAACGGGCCTCGGCGCCGCCCTGGGACTGGCCCGCGCTGCCGGATACCGGCCCGGCCTGCTGGGCACCTTCCTGACCGCTACGGCAGGCGCGCTGGTAGTGGGCAACGGACCCATGACCGCCCTCGGGGTCACCGATCCCCGCACCTGGTCCCGCACCGATTGGGCCAGCGACATTCTCCCGCATCTCGCCTATGGCATCACGGCCGCAACGGCGCTGCTTGCGATGGACCCGGCTGCCCGCCCCCGCAGCTGACCACAGGCCGTGTAGGCCCGATCGACTGAGCATCTTTCCCGCTCTGCGGGATTCCGGCACTCCACGGATCCCAGGGCCTCGGCCGTCCGTGTCCCGGCAGGCGGTCAGGTGTGGAAATACACCTCATCACTCCGGTCGGCAAGTAATCTGTTGAAGATAACCAAATGCGTTCTTCCTCAATTTCTTGCGCACCTTTCAGACCGGATGTATAGTCGCTCATCCCGCAAGGGTTCAGCTCAGTGCGTCAGGACTGGTGACAGCGATGAAAAAGATCATGGTGATCATGGCCGCCGCAGCGGTGCTTTTCCTAATCGTCGGCGCCACGGTGAAAGCAACCGAGTTCCTGCTGTGGGTGGCACCTCTCCTGTTGATTGGGGCCGTGTTGCTGTTCTTCCTCAGCCGTTCCAGTGGCCGCCGCATCCCCTGACGCAAACACGCAGCTGAAGCTTTGAGAGAACGGCAGGCAGAGTGACGGACAGGTCCAAGGTCATTTGGAATAAGCACGCGTACGAAGCCGGGACCTTGCTTAGCCGGCATCACCTTCCCCACGTCCTTCAGCATCGGCTAGACATCAGATACGAAGGCGTTGTTGGGCCGCTGAACAGATGGGTCGATAAGGTCAGGGTTTCGACCAAGGAAAGCGTCCCCTATTTCGACCCACGGGCGGCGACGCGGGGGGCCGACGTTCTGGTTATGCTCCAGGACCCATCCGGAGAAGCACAACTCGGTTCAGGATTCATCAGCCGGGACAACAACGATCCAACGGCACACAACACCACACTTGCTGCCGAAGCCGGTGGTCTCCCGTACTCCGGGTCCCTGCACTGGAATGTCGTGCCCTGGTGGGTGGCAAACCCAGCCTTTCCACCACGGACTTTGGCTGCTGAAGCACGCCGGGCCGCTCCCCTGCTGGCCGAGCTCATGGAATTGCTGGAGTCCTGTCCAAAGGTGGTTCTCCTTCTGGGTAAACAGGCGCAAACGGCTTGGTCCCAGCTGCTGCTCCAGGCCGCTCCTGAGCTCAAGAGGCTCCCCGCTATTGCGGCGCCCCACCCGAGTCCGCTCGCCTATAACAACACGGATGCAGCCACGGGCCAACCCAACAGAGAACTGCTGCAGGAAGCCTTCTCGCGGGCGGCAGCTATGGCCCGAGCAACGCTGTGTGAGGACAGAAGTTCAAGCCCCACCGCGCTCAGTCATTCCCGAAGATGAGCTGTTCGACTTGGCGCCTAGTTTGACCCCGCGGCCTCTGTTGGTTCCCCAACCTTGATGAAGCCAGACATCTGAAGTCCCTCGTGTCAGACTCCTCTAGGCCTAATGGTCATCCGTCTGGCGTCGCCGGTTCTGACGTTGACCGCGTGGCTGGCACTGAAGGCGCTGCGCCGTAGAGGTCCCCGATAATGGCCTTGGCGATGGTCGACGCCGGGTCCCGTCCGTCTGGTGCCGGGGCAAGGTTGGTCCATACGACCAAGGTCACTTTGTTCTGCGGATCCCTGCCCATGAAGGTGTTGTAGCCGGGGAGTTCGCCGGTGTGTCCGTAGAGCGGGCCGAACTGGGCCAGTGCCATGCCATACAGCGCCGCGCCTGGGTTGTCCGCGTCGACCGGTACAAGGCTGTCCATCCGCTTCTTTTGAAGGTCCGGGTTGAGCAGCTTGCCATCAGTAAGGCCCTCGGCCATGGTAATGAGGTCACCCGCCGTGGAGACGCCCTGCCCAGCGGCCCACGTCCAAGAAGGGTTGGCGTCTGTATAGTCATTCGGTTTCAATGAGCCGTCCTGCGCCTTGGCGATCAAGTCGGCCGGAAGCTTGGTCGTGGCAAGGGTGAGGAGGTTGTCCATGTACATGTAGCCGCGGGAGAAAGGCTCCGGAAGGCCCGAAGAGTCCGACGCCGGAAAGGATGTTTGCTTCAGGCCGAGTGGTCCCAAGATCCGGTCGCCCACGATCTGGCCGAAGTCCTTGCCATCCAGCTTCTCGGCTATGAGCCCCAGCAGAACCGTGTTGGTGTTCGAATAGTGAAAGCCTTCGCCGGGGCCGAAATAGACGGGCAGCGGAAGGGCGATGGCCACGAGTTCCTCAGGCGTCCAGACCCGTTGTGGCGTGGTATCGAGGGCCTTGCTGAGCTCGTACGACTCCGAGTAGTTGTAGATTCCGCTGCGCATGGTCAGGAGTTGCTCGATGGTGATGTTGTCGCCGTTGGGTACGTCTGAGCGGTATTTCGAAACGGGATCCTCAAGCTTGAGTTTTCCTTCCTGCACGAGCTGCAGGATGACGGTCCCGGTCCACGTCTTCGTGATGGAGCCGATGCGGATGTGGTCGTCGAGTGAGACAGATGTTGTCCCTCCGGCGCTCGTCACGCCGTACGTGAGGTTGATGTCGCCTTGAGTGGTGCGTAGCATCATCGCCGCTCCCGGTACGAGCAGCTCCTTGGCAAGGGTCTGGAAAGTCTCTTGGACCCTGGCTTTGTCCAGTCCGCGCAGAGTCGCCGAACCTGTACTTTCTCCAGTCGTCGTGCCGTTAGTTGAGGTGGCCCCCGACGGCAGTGCAGTGGACGACACCGGGGCCTGCACAGGCGTCGACGTGCACGCGGTGAACGCCAATGCAGCTACGGTTGCGATGCCGCACGCGATGAGGAGGCGGGACGGGATATGCCGATTGCTCTTGGGCCTGCTACTGGTCACGGTTGACTCCCCGGCGACGCTGATAACTGCGCTCAACCTACCGCAGCGGCGTCGCGAGATCTACCCCAGCCACCGCACGCGGCAGATAACGCCACGGTGCGGTCTGGCCGCACAGAAATTGAGGGACCCATGTCAACCATCACGTTTGAAGACGTCGCCGACACGCTCCGCACCGCTCGACTGCAGGGAACAGCCCGTCTCTGCACCCACGCGACTACTTCCACCCAAGTCTGGAAGGCCAGGCCCTGTCTGGCTGAGGCAGAAAATTGCGTGGCAGGCGGACGGTGTTCCCGGTATCAGCGTTTTAAGTTGTGGATATTTTCATCGATATAGCGGGTGACCCATTCTTGAAGCTGTGCGGTGTTCCAGCTGGGTGTGGTGACAAGGAGTACTTCGCGGTCTTCACGGAAAGCAGCGGTGATCCCGTCCTCCTTCGCGAGGGTTTTGACCAGCCGGTCCACTTCCCGGGAGTACTCGTGGGCGATGTCCTCCCGCAAGGACACCTCAAGCTCACGCCCGCGGAGCGCGTCTTCACCCAGGTCCTCGACCTCGATAAGAGGTTCGTCCTCAGCGACTGTCTCCTCATCGGTACCGTTCAGTCGTTTGATGACCGCCGCGGCTATGCGAGCCAGCTTGTCGTCATCTGAGGGAAGCCGCCCGCTGGCCTGTCCTCGGGCAAGGCCTGGCACGAGGTCAACCAGTGGAACCTCCTCGCTGTTGTGGACGAGCATTGCGTGGTTCTGCCACATATAGGCCTTGATCCGGTGGTGTCCGACTCGCCATTGCGCTCCGGGGGCTCCTTGCTCCACGACCCGGCACAGGTAGGAAATAACGCCATCGATGATGGCAATTGACTCGGGCGACAGCGTCGGCTCTATGCCAATGCCGTAACGGAGCCATGTGGGGCTGGTCGAGGCGTCAGACTCAGGGGTTTCCGTCGTCCGCTCCGTGAGCACCGATTTGACCCAGCGCCAGATTGGCGTGAGGCTTTCTACTGTCCCGTCGAGGTTGACGGTATCGTCAGAGTGTTCGGCTAGATATCGGGTTAGATTCTCCAGCGCGTGCGGTCGCTCTTCGAGGAACTCCTGTAGTGCCGCGGCGGCCTCTTGCTTCTTCATCTTTGCGTAGGTCCTCATGGCAAATGAATAACATAGTTGATGGCGTTTTCCTCGAGCGGGTCCACAATGCGGGGGTCGGCACGGCGCCATCACCGTCGCTAAGAAACCAGGCAGCCAGCCACAGCCCCACTCCCCAAGCCGGGTGCGGCTGTTCTGCATTCCGCGCCAGGAGCCTTCCGGTCGGAACCGATGTGCATCCACCGGGACTACGTACTCTTACTGGCGGCCACAGATCTTGGACTTCTTCGGCTATGAGGGCTTCGGCCGGGCGCGTACGTGCATCCGCTCGCCCTGCTGTCCAAACAGGCTAATGAACTCGACGGGCTTTCCGTCCGCGCTGGCGAACCAGTGTGGTGTGTGGGTGTCGAATTCCGCGGCTTCGCCCGGGCGGAGTTCAAAGTCTTTGTCGCCCAGCACCAGGCGCAGCCGTCCGTTGAGGATGTAAAGCCATTCGTAGCCTTCGTGAACGCGCGGGTCGGGCTCGGCCCCGCGGGCGTCACCGGCGAGCACCATCTTGAACGCCTGCAATCCGCCTGGGCGGCGAGTGAGAGGAACAGCCGTCATGCCGCCATGGGTTATGGGCCGCAGATGGATTCTTGGATCCCCGGTGGGCGGCGCGCCGACCAGATCATCGAGGGGAACACCGTACAACCTCGCGAGGGGCAGCAGGATCTCTAGGTTTGGCCTGCGTTGGCCGGATTCCAGGCGGGACAGGGTGCTAACTGAGACTCCGGATGCGGAAGACACTTCTCCGAGGGTGAGGTCCCGTTCCGTGCGGAGTGCCCGAAGCCGGGGACCGACCGCCCCGAGAACGTCATTGAGCTCATTTGCCATGCCTCCAGTTTGCCATAACAGCAACATGGTTTGCCAAAAGTCCTTGTTGCGCTGGAAGGTGGTTTAACCGCCCAGGGCGCTGGCGGCAAACTTTCAGGACGAGAGTAAGGACGAATGAGTATGGACCCCTCACGGTATGACGTTGTAATTGTTGGCGGCGGCGCGGCGGGACTCAGCGCGGCCACGACGCTGGGCCGGGCGCTGCGCTCGGTGCTGGTCATCGATTCCGGAACTCCCCGTAACGCACCTGCGGCAGGTGTACACGGTTATCTTTCAAGAGACGGTGTGAGCCCCGGGGAACTCCTGTCCATCGGACGCAGCGAAGTGCGCTCGTACCGAGGGATGGTCATTGACGGGGAAGCCGTTTCGGCACGGCGGACCCCCGATGGATTCGAGGTGATCCTCGGCGATGCCCGCCGGTTTTCCGGCCGACGCCTCCTCGTCACCACCGGTTTGACGGACGGGCTGCCCCCCATTGACGGGCTGCGGGAGCAATGGGGAAAGGGCGTTGTGCACTGCCCCTACTGCCATGGCTGGGAAATTCGTGGGAAGCGGATTGGAGTACTGGGGACCGGCCCGCTGTCAGTCCATCAGGCACTGTTGTTCAGGCAGTGGTCCCGGGATATCACCCTTTTCCTCAATGACACCGTGGCACCCACCGACGAGGAGTGGGACAAGCTCGCCGCCCGATCCGTAACGGTCGTCGACGGCGCCGTGGCCTCTGTTGACGCTGTAGATGATGTCCTCACGGGGCTCACGCTCCGCCAGGGCTCCTCGTTCGACCTACAGGCCCTGGCTGTCGGAACACGGATGGAGGCCAGATCCACGCTTCTGGAATCACTCGGGCTAAGTACTCAGGTGCACCCTTCGGGGGCCGGACGCTTTATCGAGACCGACGCTATGGGCGGCGCGACGGCCGTCCAAGGTGTGTACGCAGCGGGCAATGTCTCCAACTTAGTGGCCCAAGTGATCACCGCGGCGGCCGAGGGTGTCATGGCCGGCGCCAGGATCAACGCCGATCTAATTGAAGAGGAAACACGGTGGGCCGTTGAGGGGCGCTTCGGCCCCTTCTCGGCCGCCTCGGAAGCAACCGTCTCTAAGTTCATCCAGGGTCACCGACGCCATGGTCTTGATGATGGGCAGACAGCCACCAACATGGCCCCTGCGGCCATAGAAGAAAGGTAACCAGCATGGATCACCAGCCCCACCCGACGCGGGACAACGACCACCAAGACCACCAGCGATATGGCAGTTATGACCAGCACCGCATCCTCGACCTCGATGCCGAGGTGTTCGGCGACAATCTTGCAGCCGTTTTGGACTTGACCGGCGTGCCATCTGCGCACAGTCGTTGACCTCGGCGCCGGCACCGGCGCAGGTAGCCGGCTGCTGCGCGAGCGGTACCCCGACGCCGCGGTGACGTGCGTCGACAACGACCCTCAGATGCTCAGGCTGCTGCGCGAGCAGGGCTTTGCCGTGGTGGCGGCCGACCTCGACGACGGGTTCCCCGCGCTTGCGGGCTCCTTGTTCACGGCGGATCCAGCGGCCGATGCGCCGGTGGACTTGGTGTGGGCATTCTCCTCGCTACACCACGTCACCCACCCAGCCCGGCTCCTGTCGGGGATCCGCCGGGCACTGGCGCCGGGCGGGGTCGAGCTCGCCGCCCTGCCCCGCTTCCTCAGCCGTCCGCGCGAAGCGCTGCCGGAGCAGCGCTTCCACGCCGCTGCGGCGGCCGGGTTGTGGAACCACCATCCTAATTGGACGCCGGTCATCGAGGCCGCCGGGTTCACCGTCATCCAGTCCGAGGTGACGACAACCGCACCCTCGAACCCGGCTGCATGCGAGTACGCCCGGCAGTGGTTTGCCCGCTTCTCGCACTTGCCTGCCCTGACCGCGGACGACCGCGACTCCGTGGAAAACCTGCTGGAACGGCGCCCCGACGATATCGAGCTGGAACGCCGCGCCACCCGGACCGTCTGGGTGGCCACCCCCGACCAGAACCAGCAGCAGGGTATGCCCACGGGCGGGGCATCGAACGACGACGAAGCACACAGTTCCAGTCAGGACGCTCCCGCCTGACGAAATCCGGGCCGACCGGCTGATGCCGCCCTGGCGTACCCCTCGTTGTTGGCGTCGATACCGCAGCGGACGCTCAAACTGCGTCCAGTAACCTGTCAGAAATACACTCCCCCGATGACATGATCGCCTGCGGAAAGGATGGACGGATGACACCCTCTTTGAGCGAAGCTTTACTTGCGGCCAATACGGAAATCGCTGCCCTTTCTGCCGCTGACAATTTCTCAGGTGTCGTCAGGGTGGAGCGTGGGGACGAGGTCCTTATGGAGTCCGCGCACGGGTTGGCCAGCCGACGCTGGAAGGTGCCCGTGACAGCACGAACACGCTTCGACGTGGCGTCAGTCACCAAGCTCTTCACCGCCGTCGCGGTCCTTCAACAGGTTGATGCGGGAGCTCTCCGCCTCAATGAGTCCATCCACGCCTATGTGGACCTGACCGAGACCGCTATTTCCCCTGCCGTGACACTGCGGCACCTGCTAAGCCACACAGCCGGCATTGCTGACGACGCGGACGAGGAAGCCGGCGAGTCCTACGAGGCCCTCTGGGTGGACCGCCCGTCCTACTCCGTCACCCAAACAGCGGACTTTCTGCCGCAGTTCGTGCACAAGCCCGCCCTCTTTCAGCCCGGGCACGGCTGCAGATACTGCAACGTGGGCTACATCCTATGCGGCCTCGCGATAGAACGGGTCACCGGCGAGAGCTACCGACACGTCGTAGTCCGCGATGTCTTTGGCAAGGCCAATATGGAGACGGCAGGATTCTTCGACATGCGCGAGGCAGAGCCCGACGTGGCGGAGGGCTGGGAGCCCGTCCGGGACGAAGGGGGCGGCCCCGTCAAGGGCTGGCGCCAGAATATCTACTCCTACCCGCCCATCGGTTCTCCCGACGGCGGCGCCCACGCCACAGCAGCTGACCTCACTCGATTCCTCACAGCAGTACGGGAAGGCGACCTGCTCTCCCCGGCCTCCACCAACGCCTTTCTCTCACCGCACGCGCTGCACCACAAAATGACGGACCCGGCGCCGGGCGCACTGGCCGAGCTGCACTACGCCCTCGGTCCCGCCGTCGAACTCACCTCAGACGGAACGGTCCGGTCCATCTACAAGGAAGGCATCAACGTCGGTGCCAGCGCCGTCGTCCGCTACTACCCCACCCAGGAAGTCACCCTCGCAATCGTGGCCAACAGCGAAGACGGCGTCTGGGGGCCGCTGCGGAGCCTTGACACGGTCATCACGTCCGTCGGCTAAACGGACCGGCCCATACAGCGAATTGGCGCCCGGAATGCTCCGAGCGGTTCTAGTGTGTCCACTGGACGTGCTCCTGGCCTCGCTAGAGCAGGCAGGCGTGCGGTGCAGAGGAGCGGGTCGGGCAAGGTCAACCGCGGATCCGTCGCTCCGGGAGACTGGCCATCATTTCCGTGCTGCCAGCGCGCTCTGACGCCGCGGCCCTGGGCGAGATCAACAGGCATCAGCGGGAGTAGCAATTCATGGCTGGCAATGACACCTTCGGGGCCTGACGGCGACCTCCCGCCTGGCGGGTGGTTGCGTTTCCCGGGCGCGCGTGGCTGAGAGGCACTGCCAGTACCCCCATCGGCGGGGTCTCCCTCATCGCAGGCGGATGGTATTCACTCGAACAAGGGAAATGCTCCTATTCGACTACACGGAGCCGAGGAACTAAACCTTCAGAAGGGCGATCTGTTCTCGTACATGCCGTGGGGGAACATCGGCCTCTTCTACGACTCCGAGGCGGAATACCCTTTCAAACGCCCTGACCAAGACTAACTCGACCAACAACCTCGAACAGACTGAACTGCTCGACGGCGAAGCCGTCACTATCGACATCGCCCCCACTAACCGAAGGAACATCCACAAATGCGAACCGTTGGAACGGACCGGCTCGATCTTCCCCCGATCACGGGCGCCGCAGCAGAGACCCGCGCCCGCGGTCGTCGCGTTAGATTGGCGGCGTCCCTTTTCGCTTCGATAATGCTCGTCGTGTTCCCCGTGAGCGCTGCGCAGGCGCACCATGGGTTCGCCGACTTCGACACTGACCGCCTCTACTACATTTCGGGCACCGTCTCGGAGGTTCGCTGGGGCGAACCTCACTCTTACTTCAACGTGACCCTCGACAGTGGTCTCCCCGCTGATACCCCCGAACTGGCTGTGCCAGAGCAGCTGCAGGCTCCGGAGGACAGCGGCCCGCTCAACGTGGCTCCGTCCTACAGCGGTTCCCATGAAGAACTGGAGGTCGTCATCGCGCCGCCGAGCTACACAGGCAGATGGGGCCTTGACCGCCCACTCGCCGACGGAGAGCGGGTCGAAGCGGTCGGGTACATCGGCAGGAGCCACAACAACGAGTTCCGTCCTGTCGTGTTCTGGTTCGAGGACGGTCGTCCGGTCAACCAAGTGCTTGGCAGCCAACTGCCGGCTACGCCGCTGCCGGTACCGTATCCCGAGACCGGTGCGCCTGCCACAGGTTTACCCGCTGCCGGCACGCCTGCCGCCGACAGCGGCCAGGATGCATCACCTGCTAATGAGGCTTCCGAGGGGATGTGGCCGACTGCGGTGGTCGTCATCGTGGGTGCCGTGCTGGTCGTCGTCTCAGGCGGAGCTCTCTACCTGCGAGCACGCTCGCGTCGAGCCTGAGGACACCCGACATGGACGACTTCTTCGCCTGGCTCGAGGACGGGCCGTTCGCTGATGCCATTCGTGGCACGGCCTACCTGTATCCGATGCTCGAGAGCATCCATATCATCGGCATCGCCCTGCTCGTCGGTCCTGCCATGGCCTTCGATCTTCGGCTGTTGGGGCTCGGCCGGCAGAAGTTGCGGGTTACGGCAGCCGCCAACTATCTCCTCCCGATGTCACGCCTCGGCTTCATCGTCGCGGTGGTCACCGGCGTGGTGATGTTTGTGCCTGGTGCGAGCCTCATCGCTGATCGCGGCAGCGCGCCGTGGAAGCTCGGCCTCCTCCTGATCGCAGGCCTGAACATCCTGATTTTCCACAGAGGCACCTACCGCAGTGTGGCCGACTGGGCCCTGGACCGCGCGACACCCATGCCTGCCCGGCTCGCGGCGGCAGTCTCACTCGCGTCCTGGTCGGGGATCACGGTCGCGGGAAGGTTCCTGGCCTACACATGACGGGCAGCGGTGGACCCTGGGCACGCCGGCACCGCGTCCGAATGGATGACAAGGGAGCCCGTGGACCAAAGTCCACGGGCTCCTTTCGTGTTTCCGTCAGACCAGCTTTGAGCGGAAGAAGCTAGTGAGCTTGTCGAAGGGGATAAGGCCCACGCGGTCGTAGAGGTCCACGTGGCCGGCGCCGGGAACCAGCACCAGTTCCTTCGGCCCGGTGGCCAGCCGGTAGGCTTCCTCGCTGAATTCCCGCGAATGTGCCTGGTCGCCGGTGATGAACAGCAACGGGCGCGGAGCGAGAAGATCCATGTCGTTGAACGGGTAGAACGTCATGAACTTCGCGTTGGTGGCCAAGGCCGGGTGCGTCGTCGTATTCGGGCACCAGCCACGCGCAGTGCGGTAGAAGTCGTAGAACTCCCGGTCAACGGCAGTCGATTCCGGCGTGAGGACATCGGGGGTGCCGCCCGTGTAGGCCGTCTTGCCGCCGGCGAACTCCACGTCCCGCTGCGCCGCGGCTTGCTCGATAAACGCCTTGCGCTGCTCCAGGCTCACGGACTTCCGCAGCCCGTCACGGTTGGCCGCGCCCATGTCGTACATGCTCACCGTGGCGATCACCTTGATGCGCGGGTCGATCTTTGCCGCGCTGAGAACAAAGCTGCCGCTGCCGCAGATGCCGATGGCGCCGATGCGTTCCTTGTCCACGAAGGACAACGAGCGCAGATAGTCCACCGCGGCGCTAAAGTCCTCGGCGTAGATGTCCGGGGAGACGGCGTTGCCCGGCTTCCCGGCGCTTTCACCCCAGAACGACAGGTCGAAGGACAGCGTGACAAAGCCCTGTTCCGCCATCTTGGTGGCGTAAAGGTTGGCACTCTGCTCCTTCACCGCGCCCATTGGATGCCCGACCACCAAAGCCGGGTTGCTCAGCCTGCGGTCCAGGCTGTTCGGGACAAACAGGTTGCCCACGACCTTCATCTGGTACTGGTTCTTGAACGAGACCTTCCGCACCGTGACCTGGTTGCTGGTGTAGAAGTTGTCCGCGCCGTTCGAGATGTCTCCTGGCTCGAGGTCAGCGCGGGATCCGCTAGGCGCCGCGTTGGCTGCACCGGCAGTTGCCATGCCGGCCACACCGGACAGTCCAAGCACGGCGGCACCGGCACCGGTCAGCTTCATCAGCCCGCGGCGCGAGACGCCCTCCTCTGCCAGACCTGCACGGATGGCGGTCTTCTTGATTCCGTCAGTATTCGTAGTCATGTCTTTGTCATCCTCGTAATGTGCGCTAACGAACGTCGAAGTTTCCTTCGGCACTTTCAGAAGACCACGGTCCGCGATGGTGAGGGAGCCCCTGTTAAGGGGGGTACCCGCGGGGCCTCCATCAGCAAACTCCCAGCTCAGGCGCCGCTTCCTCACACGTTTCACGCTGAAGATGCGGTCGTCGTTGGGACCGGGGATCCCCCGGCCGTGGATGGTGTTGGTTGGGAACGAAAGCATCCCGTCCGGGCTTCCGCGACGTCCCGGACGCAGCCAAGTTCGCCGTCGAAATGGTCTCCGACGCCGAAGGTTCGGCAATAGGAACGGCGCGCAGAGCCTTTCCGCGCAGATTTGTTGATGAACAGGGTCCCATCGGTATGGACCAGCCCGCTGGGATTTGCTTCGGCTGGCTCCCACTGCTCGGCCTCCGCGTATGCCAGACCTTGGGGCCGCCCCCCCTGCCCGCACCCTACCCGCAACGCCCGCAATGGCTCCCACCGGGCGCGTGGCGCCATCGGCACCGAGTTCGAGGATGCGCCGCTGCCCCGCTCGCTGGTCAAGGGAGTGCCATTGCGGATTCGGCCGATGGTTGGCTGTCACGAAGTTCTCTTCAAGTGCCGGCTACATGGGAAATGCCGTTCGGCGCCCGGCAACGGCGGTAAAGAGAGCGACGGCAGCGAGTCCGGCCATCACCACAGGAAGGACCAGTCCGTCGAAGTTGCTGATCACCACTGCGCCAGCCACCCCGGCGGCGAAGATGGCCAGGTTGAACGCCACTCCGAGCATTGAGTTGGCGACGTCCGCGTTTTCGCCGCTTGCGGTACTGATCGCCGTTTGCAGCTGGGCCGCCGCGCCGCCGAACGCGATGCCCCAAAGCACGATCGCAGTAATGACCACCACGGCCGAAGCACTCCCAACGATGAACACCACGCCGGCTGCGATGAAGGACTCGAGGCTCAGCAGGACCAGGCGTCGAAGGGCCTTGTCGATCACTGCACCGGTGACGGCGATTCCGGCAATGGCAGCGGCACCGAACACCACCAGGGCGACGTCCACAGAAAGCGGGAGGTTCGCCGCGCGGAGGTAGGAGCCCACGTACGTGTAAAGGATGTTGTGCCCGAGCATCCAGCTGACAATGACGGCCAAGACAACCGCGACGCCCGGGATGCCGAAGACCCGTACCAGCGGCACGCGTGTCGCAGCCTGCTGGCCGGGCGCATCCGGCACCAGGAAGACCGCGAGCAGCACTGTGATGATGGTGAGGATGGAGAGCACGCCGAAGGACCAGCGCCAGTCGAAGGTCGTACCCAGCCACGAGCCAAAAGGCGTCCCCACTGCCAGTCCGACAGGGGTGCCTAGGGAGGCGACGGACAAGGAACGGCCGGCGTGTTCAGCAGCCGTGATGCGGCGGGCGTAGCCGGCGATCATGCCCCACAGCACGCCGGAGAATGCACCCGCCAGGAGCCTCGCTCCCAGGGAGAGCATGATGTCCGTGGAGAAAGCGGTGATGAGGTTCGCTGCCAGGAAGCCGAGGACCCCAATAATGAAAACGGGCTTGCGGCGCATGCCCCGTGTCATGGCGATTGCGGGCATCGCGGCAAGGACAGTTCCCAGGGCGTAGGCGCTGACGAACTGCCCCGCGGTCCCCTCAGTGATGTCCAGCCCGGCGGCGATCTGCGGCAACAGGCCGGCGGGCATGGTTTCGGTGGCGATCAGCAGGAACCCCATCAGGGCCATGATCAACAGGGCTGCCCAGGGAAAACGCCCGGCCGCAGCGGCGGAAGCAGAGGATTTTGTGTCTGCGAAGGTGCCGAGGTCTTCGTGGGGCAGGCCATCCACGGGCGCGGAGCCGGCGTCATCCTGAAGGGTTGCGCGAGTCAAAATGATTCCGTTCTTTCGGGGGAATTCTTGCGAGTGGCTGGTCAGGCGCTGAGGCTGAGCGTGGCGGTGAATCGCCCGCCGCGGTCCAGGATCGCCGCGAGATCATCGAACGTTCCAATCCGTACGATCCCCCTGAAGTACCCGACGTGCTCGTAGTAGAGGACCAGGACCTGGCCGGGAGCGTAGTAGCCGATTGTCAGTGGGTCTGCGTCATCTCCGGAGGGAACGCCGTCGAGCGTGAGGGGTTCCGGAAGTTCTGCGAGTTTTTCCTGTCCGCCGTAGTCGCTGAAGGAAAGTGTCAGCGGAAGCTGGTCAATCAGCGAGCGTGCGGTCGCGTTGCCGGAGAGGGTTCCGGTGACGGTAGCACCAACGAAGCTGATGGAGATCGGAGTGCCTGCCGCGGGCGCTTCTGCGCTCATGCTTCGTCCACGATTTCAACGTGGGTCTCTTGGCCGTCGAAGCATGGGTGGGAGCCGGTGGCCTTGTACTCGCCGGTGCGGATAGTCCGGTCGGAGCCAGGCTTGCGGGGAAGGTCCACGAGCCGAATCGGATCCGAAGATGTTCCTTGAGAGGCGGACGGCGCCGTGCCGGCGGGAGCCGGGTTGCTCGAAGGAGTGCTGCACCCGGCGAGGGAGAACGCCAGGGCGACGATCGCAGCCAGGGTCTGTTTCTTTAGTCGCATGCGAGAAGGTCCTCTTCCGGTCAGGCAAAGTTCGGTCCTTTCCAGCAAAGCAGCTGCCGACGGCGAGGGGGAGCCACTGTTGTTGCGGGTACTGGGAGGGACCCTTAAACGGGCGGCCCCTGACTAGGCGGTGAACCCGCCGTCGACCGGAAGCGCGACGCCGGTGACATAACTGGCGGCGTCGCTGCAGAGCCACAGCACAACGGCGGCGATCTCCTCGGGCCGTCCGAGTCTGCCCAGCGGGATCGACGCGACCGAGGCTTCGGGGTCCAGCTCGCCGCCAGCGGTCATCCGCGCGACCATCGGGGTGTCGATGGTTCCTGGGCAGACGGCGTTGACACGCACGCCGAGCGGCGCGTACTGAAGCGCGCCGCTCTTGGCTTGGCCGATCACTCCATGCTTGGTCGCATGGTAGGTGGCACGGCCCTTGCCGCCGACCAGACCTCCGAGCGAGGAGCAGTTCACAATCGCGCCGGATCCCTGCTTCCGCATCTGCACCAGTTCGTGCTTCATCGATGCCCAGACGCCGCGCAGGTTGACCGCGACGATCTTGTCGAAGGCCTCGACCGTCTCGTCCGCTGAATCGACGGGCGGGAGCATGATGCCCGCATTATTGAACGCCATGTCGAGGCTGCCGAACGCCTCCACGGTGCGGGCGACGGCGTTTTCCACCTGTGCCTCGTCCGACACATCGCACTGCACGGCGAGCGCAGGGTGCCCCTCGGCGTTCAGTTCAGCCGCGAAACGCTCTGCCGCCCCGCCGTCGAGATCGACAATCGTGACGGCGGCACCCGCCTCTGGCGAAGGACCGCGCCGTTGCCGCACCCATCCCCGCACTCGCCCCGGAGACGAAGGCGACCTTGCCTGTGAAGTCATAACTGACCATGTTCATCGTTCTTTCCTTGGGGTGATCTCCACGGTGGCCTCCCGTGGTCCTGAGACGACCATGGGAGGCAGGTAGGGGCTCCTGGCGTATTTAATTCGGTAAGCCTCATCGATCCGGCCGTTCAGTTCCGGATCGCCAGGGCTAAATTCCACCTCGTGGGTCTCCCCCGCTGCGATGATGCGGCCGGCGCGCTGCGCCATCGCGGCGCGGTACCAGCGTGACCTTGTTCCGTTCCACGCCCGGACAAACAGCCGCCCGACGACGACAACCGACCAGATCCAGGTCGGCGTTCCGTACGTGGCGCCGTCGGCGCGGAACGGGGCAATATGCAGGCCATCGCTGGCGGCAATCCTTTCGGTAGCCTGGGCTCAGTTTGTCATTATGATCTTCCTTGGATCGTGCTTCCGGTGTAGTCGGCCAATGAGTCGAGGAGCGCCGCCTGGAAGCGCACCTCAGCTACCGCGGGATGCGGGCGATGGCTCCGCTGGTGATGCCAGTACTGCCCGCTCCGGAGCGCTTCCGGGCTGTCGGTGACCGCCAGCCAGGTCTGGGTGACATGGCCGAGGCGGAGATCATCGCTGGCGCCGGGTCCGCCCATCCGCGTGGGAACCCAGCCTGGGTCCACCGCGTGCGCAGCCACCTCGGGCCACAGCCTCGCAACGGCGGCAGCGAGCACGGTGACCAAGAACTTGCTGTCGGAATACGAGCGGGACTCCCGCGCACCGCTCCAGTCCACGCCGTCGAGATCCGCATGGCCAGCGCGGTGCATGCTGCTGCTGAGGTAAATCAGCCGATCCGGGCGTTCCATTTCCGCGGTGAGCACGAAAGGAGCCACGACGTTCACGGGCAGCAGGGACGGCCCGCCGATGACACCCGCGTTGTGGATCACGGCGTCGAAACGGCCCAGCGCGTTCGCCTGCCTGACCACGTCGAGCATCGCATCGAGCCGGGCGAGATCGCCCACCACGGACTGCGCGCCGCGGTCGAGGAGATCCCGGACAGCCGCCAGCCGCTCTGGAGAGCGGACATGAACCACCACCGCATGGCCGTCGTCAAGCAGCGCGTCGGCCGCCGCGCGGCCGAGTCCGTCGCTGGAACCGGTGACGAGGATCGGGGACACGGTTTTCCTTCCTGCTTGCTTTGCAACTCAGGCCAGCGGCGTCACGAAGGCGCGGAATTCCTTCCCTTCGCTGTAGATGTGCCAGAGCATTTCGGACAGAGCCGCCGGCTCGTGTGCGGGGTCACCTCCACCGATGCCCAAGGGGATGATGAGCTGCGCAACGTGGATTCCCTCCGGCGCCAAGGCATCGTGGAGCATCTGCGCGTACGCGGATTCGGCGGCGAACGCCGTGGAGGTGCCGGCGTACCTGTGGTTGGGCCGGACGGCGCTGGAGCCGTTGACGAACAGGGCGGTTCCCCGGCCGAGAGCGCGCATGCCAGGAAGCACCGCGTCCATAGCGGCCGCTGCTCCCAGCGTGGAGAATTCGATCGCAGAGCGCAGTGCTTCACGCGTCGTCTCAAAAATAGGCCGGAGAAAATCGCTGGACGGCACGGGGCTGTACTGGAGAATTTCGACAGGCCCCAACTCGTCGGCTGCACGTGCAAGAGCTGCGCTAAGCGACTCAGGGTCACGGACGTCGGCGGTGTAACCGCGGGCTGTGATTCCGGCGTCGGCCAGTTCCGCAGCGAGTGCATCCACATTTTCCTGGTTGCGGGAGAGGAGTGCAACGTTGAAGCGTTCGGCTCCGAAACGTCGGGCAGAGGACAGACCCAGGCCGGGTCCGGCACCGATGATCGCGATCGTGGTGGTCATAGTGTTCTTTTCCTTCGTGGATAGTGGGGCACGACGGGATGCCCGGCATCAAGTTGTGCCATGGCGTCGCTTAGTGGCGGAAGCGTCGCCGTCGTCAGCCGTCCGCGGGCGTCCTTGCGGACGCGGGCCGTGCGGCGTTTCCGTACTCGCTGGCCGCCCATGAGGCGAGCAATTGCACGCGCTCGGCCGACGGCGACCCCGGCTCTGCGGTGTAGATCGTGAGCGTCAGTCCAGGCTCCGCTGCCATCTCTAGCCCCTCAAAGGCCAGCGTCATCTCACCCACGATGGGGTGGTTAAAGGTTTTGAAGCCGGTGCCATGGTGGCGGACGTTGTGCGCACCCCAACGCTTGCGGAATTCATCGCTGCGGGTGCCGAGCTCGCCAATAAGGTCGTGTAGCTCTTTGTTGTGCGGGTCCCGGCCGGCCTCCGTTCGCAGGATAGATACCGTCACCTCCGCGAAAGCGTCCCAGTTCGGGTAGAAGTCGTAAGCTCGTTCGTCCAGAAAAGTGAACCGGGCAATGTTGGGAGGTTGGCCCGGCATGTCGTAGCAGTCCTTGTAGAACGCCCGTGCCAAGGAATTGACCGCCAGCAGATCCATCCTGCCGTTACGGACAAAAGCGGGACCTGCAGTGATCGCATCCAGTGCCCACTGAAGGCTCTCGTGCGGCATGAAGGACTTCGAGGTCCGCCGACGCGGCGGCCGGGCGACCGGGCTCGCCGCGTGGGCGAGGTCGAAAAGATGCGCGCGCTCCGCGTCGTCCAAGCACAAGGCCCTGGCGATGCTCTCAAGCACCTTTGGCGAGGCTCCGCTGATTGCCCCGCGCTCCATACGCGTGTAATACTCCACGCTCAACCCGGCAAGGGTGGCTACCTCGCTGCGGCGCAGGCCATTAACTCGCCGGTTCGTCGTCCCGGCAGGCAGCCCTACCTGCTCCGGAGAGACCTGGGCGCGCCGGGAGACCAGGAACTCGCGTACTTCCGCTCGATTGTCCATGGCCTCCACGCTATGCCAGCTCCCATCCCTGAGGGAGTCCCTTCCAGTGCCCCCATCGGACGGGCACTGCAACGCCATTCAGGGAGAGTTCAGCACTGGGTAGGACCGCCCACGGCCAAGCCCGTTCAAGTCAGTCGCGGCTAACCGCTCTGGCCCAAGAACGGAACAAAGGGCCCATTCCTTGCAATGCCTCTGCAAGGGAAGTCCAAGCCAATCTGTCGTCAGGCACCACTCGAAGCGCCGGCTCCCTTTGCGGCATTCAACCGAGTCGAGCCGACCTAAAGGCAACGACACAGCACGGACGCGCTCCCCCAACTCCAGCTAGGTCATGCAGTCTCAACCCGACACGAGCATTTAGGAGTAAGAACCCGTAACGTCACGGCCATTAAAAACGACGCACCCAGCAACAGCAACGGCCACCGACAAGAATGGGCCCCCGAAGGGCCCAGTAAACATAGCCAATCCGAGCCAATCCGGCCGATGTACGGCCCAGTCCCAAGCGAAAAGTGTGCACATTGTGCACACCGCCCTTCTGACAGCTTTTGTGCAACTCCAATTGACTGCCGCGCTCCCGAAGCAGGGGGCGCGGCAGTTCCGTGTTCTGCGCCAGGTGCGTTCCGGAACCGTTTCCCGCCTGCCGGTTCTGACCACACTAGCTCGCAGCACATGTGTGCACTCGACCTCCCTCACTCATGCGGTTCTCCTCCTTTCAGGCCTTTCTAGGGTGAGTCGCGGAAACACGCATGACCTGACGCCGGGCTGCCAGACCAGTCATCTGGCGGCTCGCCGGCCAGGAGCGGTAATTCTTGACGCTAAATACCCATGAACTTGCCTTAAGACAAGCGGAGTCATGGACGATAAGGTCGGGCCCAATGCCGCGAAGGTCAGTGAGCACAGTCGGCAGCACGCGGAGGGCCGTACGTGCAAGCGCCTCCAACAGCGTGACTGGAACGGGCGGATCGGGGAGCAGCTGGTCGCCCCCTGGGTAGTGGCGCACTGTCGCGCCAGTGGCGGCAATCGCCTCGCTGAACGCGGGCGAGGTGTGATATGCAACGGAGTGACCGCGACGAACAAGCTCGGCCACGATCGGAAGTGTCGGGTTGACGCGTCCGTGCATAGCGATGTTCAGGAACGCGACGGTACTCCGGTCCACCCTCTTGACGGCCGTCATGGACCGACGCCTTTTCTGAGCGCGAACACTGCCAGAGACGCTCCCGCTGACGCGGGAGCGTCACAATGAGGTTGGCCTCCGGCCCGTGGCCTCATGACCCACTCTCCCCACCACGAATTGGATTGGTTCACTGACGACTCCCCGAGCGTACCGCTGGATGCCCGAGGTCAGTTGCGGACATCGTAGTGGCTGGAGATTGCCACGCGGTTGAACGCGTTGATTGTGATTGCCACCCATTCCACTGCGGCTATCTGGTCGTCGTTGAGTGCTGCCACTTCGTCTTGGGGCAGGGTCAGCCGGTCGGAGATCAGGGTTGTGCTCTCGGCGATGGCAAGGGCATGTCGCTCCTCTGGGGTGAAGTACTGGGTATCCCGCCAGGCGGGCAGGACCGCGAGTCGATCCTGGGTTTCGCCGCGAGAGATGGCGTCGCGGATGTGCATTCTCAGGCAGAACGCGCAGCCGTTGATTTGGGAGCAGCGAATCTTGACGAGCTCGATGAGGAGGGGTTCCAGGCCCGCTACGCTGGCCGCGGTAGAGGATTCGTCGTTAAGGAGCAGCAAGGTCTTGTATGCCGCTGGTACGGCCTGGTTCAAGCGAATGTGATTACCCATGGCGGTCTGCTTTCAGAAAGTATTGTCTTGAATCGAAAAGCTGGGAAGCGGGGCGCCCTTCGACGTCCTCTATGAAGGGCACCCCGCGCTGTCCGGCTACTGCTGATTCAGCCAGTCTTCGAATCGGGTGTTAAAAATGGTCGCTTCCCTGCCCGGAAGCAGTTCGCGATCTTCGAGCAGGGCGTTGAAGTACCGTGCGGTGGGGTCGGTGACTACCTCGCGGGGGTCGCCTTGGAAGCCGAGGCCCTTGCGGATGAGCTCGTCGAGGCCGAATTGCTCGGGGCCGGCGACCTCAATGGTGGCATTTTGTGGACTTCCGACGGCGGTACGGGCAACAGCGGTGGCCACGTCCTCAGCAGCCATGGGCTGGATCTGGGCGGGTGAGAGACGAACGGTGTTTCCGTCGGTCGCGGCCTGTGCGATGCTCTTGACGAATTCGAAAAACTGCGTCGCATGAATGATCGAGTACGGGACGCCTGATTCCTTGATGAGCTTCTCCTGGGCGATTTTCGCCCGAAAGTAGCCGCTCTCGGCCAGGCGTTCGGTGCCGACGACCGACAGGGCGACGTGGTGCCCGACGCCGGCTTCCTTCTCCGCGGCGAGCTGGTTGCGGGTGGAGGTGGTAAAGAAGTCCAGCACAGCCGCGTCTTCAAACGAGGGCGAGTTCGACACGTCGACTAGAGTGTCGGCTCCCTGCAGCACGTCCGCGAGGCCCTCGCCGGTGAGCGTGTTCACCCCCGAGTCAGGCGAAGCGGCCACCGCTTCATGGCCGTGTTCGCCAAGCTTGTTGACCAGTTTCGACCCGATGAGTCCGGTTCCGCCGATAACTACGATCTTCATGATCTTCCCTTCCGTTAGTGGCATTAGGAATGTGGTGACATTCCTAATGCCAGCTATGACCGTGTACCAACACAATCTGTGACAGCCTAAGGAAGGTTGCCTCATCCGCCTCCGGGTCCGGGTTCAACGCGGTGAATTCCAGCCCGCAGTCATGCTGCGGCCGAGCTAGCCGATGTCCTGGCTATGGCGTCAAGTTCAGCCACTCCTTGAGAGCGATGTTCCCGATGCGGGCTTCACCGACGGGAACGATGCTGGTCTCTTCGATCGGCAAGCCGAAGTAGCCGGCCCCGGTATCAATGACCACTGGGCGGGAATCCTTGCGGGCCGCGAGAACCCGGGACACGAATTCATTAAGTCCTGCGCGCTCAGGGCCCGCCATCTCAAGGACGCCGTCAATCGCAGGCGAGACCGCCGTCTCCGCCACAATGCGAGCAACGTCTGCAGCAGCCAACGGCTGCATCAGGTGACTTGTTACATAAACCGAGCCGTCGCGTGTTCCGGCGTCAGCGATCATCGGGATGAACTCAAAGAACTGAGTAGCCCGCAGAATGGTGTACGGCACGCCGCCTTCTCTAATAGCCTTCTCCTGCGCAGTTTTTCCGGCAAAGTAGCTGACGGCCCCGATACGGTCGGTTCCAACGACGGACAGAGCCACATGATGTCGCACGCCTGCCTTTTTCTCGGCGGCGAGAAGATTGCGGGATGAAGTGGAGAAGAAGGGAACGACTACCTTCTCATCGAAATCAGCGGTGTTTGTCAGGTCGACAACTACGTCCGCCCCCGCCATCGCCTCATCCAATCCCTGGCCGGTCACCGAATCCACCCCGGTCGAAGGGGACGCCGCTTTCGCCTCATGGCCCTGACTGCTTAGGATCTCCACAACCTGCTTGCCGATCAGGCCAGTGCCGCCGATAACAACGATCTTCATGATGATCTTCCCTTCGATAATGGCTTAGCGGAATGTAGTGACATTCCGTCCACCAGCTATGACCGGGTACCAAATCAATCTGTGACAGCCTTTGGAAAATTGCACGCTAGTTCAGCGCAAAAGTTCGTAACTCCGGGGAACTTGTCTGGTCCAATTTTCGGAACAGCTGAAAAAGTGCCACGCGGCAGGATCCGTGATCGATCAGCTTGCTTCCCGCTTCTGTCCGGGTTGCAACACGGTCATCACGACGACCAACGCACACACAACCGCGATTCCGCCCACCACTCCGACAACCCCGATCGCACTGACGCTCGCCGGAATTGCCAGCACCGTCCCCACCGCGGGCAATATCACCGACGGGCGGATGACTGACCGGGCCGTGAGCGGCGCGTGAATCGCCCACAGCAACCCCATGAAAGCCGCAGTCGGAATCGCGACGCAGTATCCAGTGATAAACGCCTGCGCGTGGAGCTGACGTTCCGGCGGCGCGAGCATGATGGCAACTTCGAGGCCTGCTCCGAGGGCGGCTAAGGCCGCAAAGATGGCGAAGTGCCAATATCCCCATTGGTACGATTTGTCACGATTTGTGGACAATGCCTCACCCGCCGGGTGTAGGAAGTACATCCACCAAAGGGAGAACAACAGCGCGAGGCTGGCCGCCGAGACAGCAATCAGGTATGCGCTCACGCCGCCGGATCTTAATGCAGCGGCCACGCCATTTGATGCGGCCAGCACGCTTTCGCCGAGCAGAATGATCGCGAACAGGCCATACCGCTCGGCAATATGATGCGGATGCCAGCTGCTGTGACCTGTCCGTTCGGCCCACAACGGAACGCTGAGCTCCAAAATAGCGAGCATCACGAACGCGACGAGCTGCAGCTGCCCCGGCAACAACCCCGCCTGCTGCAACACCAACCGCACAACCCACGCCAGTTGAAGGACCGCGAACCCGGCTGCGTATCGTAACGCCGTCCGGCGGCTGGCCGGATCCTCAATCGCAGCCCGTAGCCATTGGGCAATCAAACCGACGCGCATCACAATAAAGCCAAGGGTGACCGCCAGATAGTCACCGTCGTTGAATGCCGCGGGCACACCTGCACCCAGCAGCAGTACGCCTCCCATTTGCAGCATCGTCAGCAGCCGGTAAAGCGCATCGTCTGTGTCGAACGCGGACGCAAACCAGGTGAAGTTCATCCACGCCCACCAGATCGTGAAGAACACCTGCAGAAACGGCAGGATCGACTCTGCTAAATGATTTTCAGCGATCCCGTGCGCCAATTGCGCTGTAAGGCTGGCGACAGCGACCACGAAAGTGAGATCGAACAGCAGCTCCAGCTGGCTTGCACGGCGGTGCGGTTCGTCCGCCGCACGGGCTCTCATGCGCACTCGCGGACCACGCTGGGCCGGGCTGATCTCAGACATTGGCGGTGCCACATGATCGGTTCAGGAAGCCCACAGGTCAGCTGCCAACCCTCGTCGCGCCGGAGAGCTTGTCCGGATTCATCGTCCACAACAGCCGATCAATACCATCGGCAGACGCCGTGAGAGTCACCACCGCAAACACCACCCCGTCCCGTGCCAGCCGTGCCGAGGGCCGGCCGTTAGCCATGAAGGGCTCGGTATCGACACCATCCCAGAAGCGCGCCGCGAACGCCCGATAGTACTTCGCGACCCGTTCCCGTCCTACAACAGGGAACTTGGATGCCCGCACCTTACCGCCGCCGTCGGAGTAGCTGACGACGTCCGCGGCGAACAGTTCTTCCAGTGCGGCCAGGTTCCCGGTTCGTGCTGCAGCCAGGAATGCTTCCAGCAGACGCTGCTGCTCTCTCACGCTCACCGCTGCGCGTTTCTCCTCAGCAAGGTGTTTGCGCGCCCGGCTGACCAACTGGCGCGCGCTCGCTTCTGTCTGTTGGATGATCTCCGCGATCTCCCCATACGGGTAGTCGAACGCTTGACGCAGCACATACGCGGCCCGTTCGGTTGGCGACAGCTTTTCCAGTATCAGCAACACAGCAAACTCGAGCGCTTCACCACGCAAGGCGCCCAGTTCAGGGTCGGCGCTTGTGTCCACCGGCTCTGGCAGCCACGGACCGACATACGTCTCACGACGGGCACGTGCCGACTGCCCGACGTTGATGGCAAGGCGGGTGGCGGTGGTCGCCAGGAACGCGGCCGCATTCCGAACCGTGCTGCGATCACACGTCTGCCATCGAACCCACGTCTCCTGCACGATGTCCTCCGCCTCGCTGACACTGCCGAGCATCCGGTAGGCGATCCCGAACAAGCGAGGACGGACGTCCGCGAATATCGTCGAGGCGGTCTCTAATTCGGCGGCTGACCCGGCATCGGCACCCATGCGCCCAATATTACTGCTCCAAGGGTTGGACCCTGGCCATAGAAGTCTAAGGCCGAGTACGGCATACGACGCCGGGCAATCTGGCGGTAAGTTGGTGTGCCAATTCTTAGCTGTTTCCCTTGCTCTGCAGGTTGTTTCTTGGTTGACGTCCGGCCCGGCCGCGCTGCCACCGGGGTGGAACGTAAGAGCGTCTTCGATTGAGGGAATCGACAAACCATTTGATTTTTGACGCGGACGGCCTACCGTGACGAACCGACGCTGGTTCACTCGACGAGTTTGTCCGCGGTTGTGACTGGTTGACGCATGAGCGTCGCGATCTCGTGCGATACAGGCGCGATGCCTTCGTGCTCGACGCCACGAGCAGGAGACCAGACAAGATTCACCTGCAAGCTTGAATCAAGATCCGGATAGTCGCTGCGGTTATGACAGCCGCGTGTTTCACGGCGTTCACGGGCAGCTTCAAGCGTCGCACGCGCCGCAAGAGCGGCCGACTTCAAGTCGAAAGCGTGTGCAAGATCCTGATATCCGGCGATGTCGGGATGCACGCCCACCTCGGTGATGCGGGCTTCAATCCCGTCGAGCTCGGCGAGGCCCTGCGTAAGACCTTCTTCGTTCCGCACGACACCCGCATGCTCGGTCATGGTGTCACGGATGGCACGCTGCAATACGCGGACGTTCTCGTGGCCATTGGCGTAGAGCAGGTCATCTATCTCTTTTCGAGCTTCATCCACCGCTTCCGCCGAGCGCACGTGTGCCGTGAGGGACTCCGAGTACTCAGCGGCGGCATTGCCGACGATCCTACCGAAGACCAGCAGCTCGATCAGCGAGTTGCCTCCCAAACGGTTAGCGCCATGCAGGCCACTTGACGCCTCCCCGATCGCGTAGAGACCCGCGACATCGGTGCTGTGATCGTCGGGACGGACCCAGACGCCGCCCATGGAGTAATGCGCGGTCGGCGCGATTTCTATCGGCGTCGTCGTGATATCGAGCATCTGCAATTCGAGCATGGTCTGGTACACACGCGGCAGGCGACGCATGATCATCTCCCGCGGCAGGTGCGAAACGTCCAGCCACACGCCGCCATTGGGCGTGCCGCGGCCCTCTTGAATCTCTGTATAACAGGCCAGAGCGACCCGATCGCGGGTAGAGAGCTCCATACGCTCTGCATCGTATTTCGCCATGAATCGCTCCCCGAGGGCGTTGGTGAGAATACCGCCCTCGCCGCGTGCCGCTTCCGAGATGAGCGTTCCTGCAGCGTTCTCTGGCTCAAGAATGCCTGAAGGATGGAACTGCACCAGCTCCGGATCGCGGATGCGGCCGCCCGCAAGCACCGCCAGGCGGAAGGAATCACCCGTGTTCTCGTCACGCCGACTGGACGTGCGCCGCCAAATGCGCGTGTGTCCGCCGGCGGCGAGCACCACGGCGTCTGCATGGATCAGATAGCGCGTCCCGTCCGAAAGCCGGAAGCCGTAGGCACCGAAGACCCGACCATCGGTGACGAGAATGCGCGTGATGTAAACATCGTCCAATATCGGAATGTCGAGCTGGGCGGCGCGATTAACAAGCGTGCGCTGAATTTCAAGCCCCGTGTAGTCGCCGCTGAAAGCGGTCCGGCGGAACGTATGAGCACCGAAGAAACGCTGACTGATCCGGCCGTCTTCCTCGCGGGCGAACGGCATGCCGTAGCGTTCCAGGTCGCTGATACCCTGAGCGGCCCCTTTGGTGACGATCTCGACGATTTCGGGGTTCGCGAGATGGTAGCTTTCGAGGATTGTGTCGGCGGCGTGCTGCTGCCAACTGTCATCGGCATCCATTGTGCCGAGAGCGGCGTTGATGCCTCCCGCTGCGAGCGAGGTGTGGGCGTCGCTTCTGGGCCTTTTGCCGACAGCGAGCACATCTACCCCCAGCTCGGCCAACTCTATGGCGGCGCGGAGGCCGGCGCCTCCGGTGCCAATAACGAGCACGGACGTCGACACGTGCAGTTCCTGAGACTTCATCACTACATTCCATTCACTCGAGATACCTAAAGTTAAGATTCCTTGAGGCGCGCGCCGGTTTGTCATCTTGAATTCCATCGGCGCAGCTTGTCCTCCGGTCCCTCACCAACTAAGACCGGGTAGCCCTCAAACTTGTGACAGGACGAAAGGACATCTCGTACTGAGAAGTTGATGCCGATGCAGCAAGTAGAGTCTCCAGCAGGCGATGGGCATGTGAACTGCCACCGACGGGATCTGCGGCCGACATATGGCTCGACATCGGTCGTGAAGTAGGACGAGTTCAAACAGATGAGAGAACCCGTCCATAGGCGTTTTGCCGTGCTTTCGCAGGTCAGGCGTTGCTTCGGCTAGCGGCGATGCACTCGCGCGTCGTCTGCGAGAGCAAGGACTCGAGGTGGAAACAAGCCGTGACGCGGTCAATTTGGCACGTAGTGGACACCTCAAAGCCGTCGAGCTCGTCCGGGAATCGGGGCAACTGCACGGCGAGGTTCTTGCCACCGCCGTCTGTCCCCCAGTCCTGCAAAAAAATGTCAGCGCTGTCATCCGTAATGAACGTTCTCATAATCGGCTCTTCGTTGAGGAAAGCTTCGTGCTGACTCATCCAGGCATCGAGCCGCTCTGTTGGTTAGGACATTGATCCGATGAAATTCGGCCATCACCCTCTATCCGGGCTTCGTGCCAGAATGGTGCAAGACCGTTTGACAGAATCGGCGGTGATACGATCAATCAATCGCGATGCGTGTCGGGCATAGACGTTGCGCTGGCGGATTTCCTGGAGGAACCGATGGATAAGCCTCGAATGTTCTTGGGCTCGTCAGGGAAACAGGAGAAATTGCTTCAGGCACTCACTCGCGGTCTGAGTGACGTCGCGCGTGTCGAACCCTGGACGACATCCTTCAATCCGGGAACGTCGACACTGGAACGCCTCCTAGAGCTCACGCAAGAGGTCGATTTCGCGGCGTTTGTCTTTGCACAGGACGACTGGACGACGGTGAGCCTGTCAGCGTCTTCCGAGCCTCAGTCGGGTCAGGCGTCTCCGCGGGATAACGTTGTGTTCGAGGCCGGCCTTTTCGGCGGCGTGCTCGGTATGCGCCGAACCTTTATTCTCCATGCAAGCGGGGCGAAGCTTCCGAGCGATCTCCTCGGCCTCACCTGCATCCGCTACGCCAGCGCGATGACAGCGTCCGAAATGAGAACCATCAACCAGAAAATCCGCAAGGCGATCGAGAACGAGGGTCGCCTTACGCGCATCGAGGGCGCGTGGTGGCACTTCTCCTTGACGGAGCGCACCGCAAAGGAGCCTGATGCCGTGAGCCTCCTGAAGATTTCGCGTGATCGCAACGGCGCGCTGGAACTGACGGGCCGCGCGTGGCGAGAGGACGGAAGTCTGTCAGCAAGATACTGGAGCGAGGCGGTGAAGGAGAGGGAAGGGTCCACAGGCGTCTTCTTCTATTGGAAGGGCGAGCGGCCGTTGGATCCCAACGCGCCGCAGCTGGAGGGAGTAGGCGAGATTCGGCTGGAAGCCGGTGACCGCGCATCCGGGTACTTCACGGCTCGCGCTGATACAGATCCGCAGGTGAATGCGCGGACAGCTGGTGTCTGGTGGCGCGCCGACCCGGACGACATGGGCATTATGGACGGTCGCGACGATCAAAGGCGCGCGGCGCTCATTGCCGAGCGGCTGAAGCAATGGAAGTCCGTCAGGAGCGCCTGATCGGCCCTGAAAAGCGCCGGACGGTGAATGGCGGCGCCTGGGTGAAGCACGCTTGCCGTTGCCGAGGGCGACGCCACGGTTATGGCCCGTTATGGAATTGTGCTGCAACTGATCGGCTGCGAATATGATCGGGGTCTGCTTGCCCGAGGTGGGACTCCTCCCCCAGAGAATCCGCCCCTCTCCCGAAAAAATCGCCAATCCGGCCCAGTCCGAAGCTGGTACAACTGAATCCGAAGCCCAGGGTGTGCACATTGTGCACACCCTCTTTGCGCATTGGTCTGAGCTCCATCGATATGCCGCACCACTGCGGGCGGGGATCCCCAGCATGCTGCGCCCTCATTCCACCGGGAACCGCTAAGCCCCGATGTCTTCGCCAAGGCTCGGCGAATTACCAAGACCAAGCAGTGGCGTCCGGGGCTGCTTGCCGGCCGGAAGCCAACGAGCGTCATGGCGTTGTGCGTCCTTCGAACATGTCATGGCCGAAAGAATAAAAGCGTGCATGACCAGGCGCGCCTTCCAGGAGCGACAGTGGTCGAAGGCCGAGCGGCACGGTTTCCCACGCTCGCCGACGAGCTGACTCCCCTTTTGCCGCTTTCACTTCCAGCGGACTCCCCGGGCGTTCTTATGTCGGTGCTCTCGGCGATGATTGTCCGGTGCCTGCAATACCGATTCGAAGTGCCCGCCCCGCCGGGGCCGTCCCGCCGGGGCGCATGCGCCACGACATCTCGGAGGACCGGATCCTCCTGCACACGATCCAGACTGCGGAGGCGTTAGGGGCGCTCCTTTCCAACGGAATGCTCAGGCCCGACCCGGCCCTGGCTGAACCGCCGTTGCACCCGGACGGCTACGACTGGATGTTCCGGCAGATGGCTGCACGGCTGCCCACGTTCGGTGACGGAGCGATCTGGCTCTGGGCGCGGATACGGCGCCAGGAGTTCGTGGAGCTGTGCAGGCTCACTCCAGGGCAGGTTCTGCTGACCTGCAGGGTGCCGCGGGAGCGGGTGCTGTTGTCGCATTTTGGTGACTGGCATGCCGTCTTGAACCGGCATCCATTGATTATTGAGCACCCCGATGAGAGCGACGAAGCATACGGTGCCCGGCTGGACCGTATCTTTGAGGACGTCGACGGCCGCGTCCGCGGAGCCGGGGTGGCGCCGGATGCGGGATACCGGCATTGGCCGGCGGATGTCCGGACAGAACTCGAGGACAGCTGGGAGTTCATGCTGGATCCGTCGAACTACGGCCGCTACGAATCCTGGCAGGCAACAGTACATTCACTGCATGCCGACGATGTCGTGGAGGCCGTCCGAATCGAAGGCTGACCGCTGCACAGCATCTGTAAAGCCAAGCTGAAGGGCGTGCATCACGAGCCCGATCAGCAGATATAAGGCAGGGTTCTTGATACACTTTTCGCTTTTATAACGCGGATATCGGGCGTCCAGGAGTAGACGACAAAGACCACACCTTCGTAGCGGGGCCTGACGTGCTGCTCTGCAAAGCAACCGGCCAATGCCATCTCCGCAGCCCTGAAAAAAATCAAGACCAGCGCGGCGGACCTGTCGGCCATAGAGATCAACGAAGCCTTCGCCGCCGTTGCCGCCCAGTCCCGCGCGAACTCGGCATGGACCAGGAAATCATCAACCAACACGGCGGGGCCATCCCGCTCGGTCATCCTGTCTCAAGAAGTGGCAGGCCCGCCGCACGACTTCGTTCCACAGCTATCCCCTTGAGGCCATCCGTTGCTAACGGGAAAGTAGTTTCTAGCGCCTGGACGCGGCTCCCCGGCGGGCGACGCGTACCGGTAGCGGCCGGCGTAGCGCTGTCGGGGGAAAGGCGGGACGCCGTCGGTTCCAGAAAGGACAGGGTCCGCCGCGGGCGGGCGCTGGCGAGAGCAGGAGAAGTCATGGTGACCCTGGCCGCGAATGTCGTTGTCTGCTTTGGCACACCATAGGGCATGGGCACTTCGTCTTGGAAGTCAAGCGTGTCATTTTGGACCCGGCAGCGCGTGGCCTCGTGCGGCGACTCGACTGGTGGCCAGACTGGAGCAGATGGCAGCCGGCGGAAAGCCGGGCGCAACGGTGGCCAGAGGACGACGGCGGGAGGTTCCGCCGTCGTCCTCTGTCCGGTTTTTGTTCTTACTGGTCGGACGGCGGGTCCGTACCGGCCGCTGACACAAGCGGTCCCAGCATCAGACTTCCTGGGGTGAACTCCTCACCGCATTCCGCACACGACACCACCGGTTTCAGGTCGGCCCCGCAACTGTGCCGGTAGGAGGCACGGGGTGTCTCGTCGCGCATCCATGTACTGCTCCACGCTGCGAGTGAAATGAGGATGGGCGCGACTTCGGCCCCGGAAGTTGTGAGGTGGTACTCGTAGCGCGGGGGGCGCTCGGAGTACTGGACGCGCTCGATCACGCCTTGGCTTTCGAGTGTGCGCAGTCGGCCCACCAGGATGTCGCGGGACGCGCCGGTATTACGCGCGATCTGATCGAACCGGTGAACGCCCAAGGACATCTCGCGAAGCGCCAGCAGCGCCCACCGCTCCCCGAGCACGTCGAGCCCCGCCGCGATGAAACACGCCCTGGGCGCATCTACTGCCTTGTCGGTCGGCCGATTCATCGTTCACCTGCTTTCGTACTTTCTCCAAGTATACAAGTCAGTTGGAAAATCCAACTTACTCGGCTACTCTGATGCTCTGAGGTCACGACAACCGCGTCGCCGCCTTTCTGAGATCAGGAGAATCCATGCCACTGCTATCTGGCGCCGTCGTCCTCGTTACCGGTGCAAATGGAGGCCTGGGCCGCGAGCTCGTGGAACAGGCCCTCGCCCGGGGTGCTGCGAAGGTGTACGCGACAGCCCGCCGCCCGCAAGTGTGGAACGACTCCCGGGTCGTCCCCCTCGCCCTCGATGTCACCAACCCTGACTCGATCCGGGCCGCCGTTACCCAGGCCCAGGACGTCACCGTTCTGATCAACAACGCCGGCATGAGCGTCGAATCGGACACGTTCTTGGCACTCCCCGACGAGAAGATCCGTGAGGTCATGGAGACCAACTTCTTCGGACCGGTCGCCTTGACCAAGGCATTCGCACCGGTGCTCGCCGCCAGCGGGACATCAGCGGTCCTCAACATCCACTCGGTGCTCAGCTGGATCGCACTCACCGGCGCCTACAGTGCATCAAAGGCCGGGCTGTGGTCGGCGACCAACTCCTTCCGCGTGGAACTGGCCCCCCAAGGCACGCAGGTCACGGGTGTTCACGTCGGCTACATGGACACAGCCATGGCCAAGGGCGTGAATGCCCCGAAGGCCTCCCCAGAGGAAGTCGCGCGGAAGTCGTTCGATGGGCTCGAACAGGGTGATTACGAGGTCATCGTGGACGAAATCAGCGCCGGAGTGAAGCGCGGCCTGTCTGGCTCGATCTCGGATCTGTACCCTGTACTGGCAGCCAACACCCCGGTATGACCGCGACAAACCCTGAAGACCTGCAGAGCTCTAAGGAGGAAACCCCGGTGTCAACCAACAGCTCGGCGCAACGCTCGGAAACCTTCACCTGGATTGATCCGGTAATCGCGCTCGAACAGCTGCCACGGCTGTCGGGTCTGGACTACTTTTCCGGCCTCCGCGACGGCAGCATTGCGCCGCCGCCGATCGCTTCCCTCATGAATTTCGATCTCGTCGATGCGAGGTACGGACACGTCGAGTTCCGGTGCTGGCCGGGAGAAGCGCACTACAACCCCCTCGGAATGGTGCACGGCGGCCTGGCCTGCACGCTCCTCGACACGGTGCTCGGCTGCGCAGCACACAGTACCTTGGAAGCAGGGATCGGCTACACCTCTATCGACCTGGCGGTCAAGTACCTGCGACCCATCACGCTTCAGAAGGGTGCTCTGCGCGCAGAGGGGTCAGTCGTAAAAACCGGCCCGCGGGTGATCTTCACCGAAGGCAGCCTCAGCACGGCCGACGGAGAACTCCTCGCCACCGCCACGAGCACGCTGCTCATCTTCCCCCACCAACCGGGCGCTCTGACAACGTGACTGATACCGGCACCGCCGTTGCCCTGACGCCTGCCGCTCAGGATCGCGCCTTGCCCCCGGCCCCCCTTTCGGGAATGCCCGCGTTAAGCCGCTTCGGCATGCCCTTGGGGCTTGCCGGTCTTGGCGGCGGTTGGTCCGCCGCGAGGAGCTCTCTCGGGTCCCCGATGTGGCCGGAGGACATCCTATACGGGGCAGCCAGCTCGCTGTGGCTGATCCTGACCGCCGTCTACGTGTTTCGGGGCCTTCGCCGGAAAGGAGCATTCCGGGCCGACCTGCGACACGAAGTGGCGGGGCCTTTCGCGTCTTTCATCCCGCTAGTGGGGATCCTGCTTTCGTCCCACTACAGCCAGTATCTGCCGCCATGGGGCGCCTGGCTGTGCATGGGTTTCATTGCCGCCCTTGCCATCGTCGCCGCCCAGCTCCTCGCCCACTGGGTCACCGGCGGGGTGTCCATGCAGTCCATCCATCCCGGCTACCTGCTGCCCGTCGTGCCCGGATTCTTCGTTGCCAGCATCGGATTCTCAAGCATCCACGCCCGTGATGCAGCCATGGCCGCGTTTGGCATTGGCGCGTTCTTCTGGCTGGTCGTAGGAACCGTCGTCACCGTCCGGCTGATGACCGGCGGCGAGCTGACAGCAGCCGCCAAGACCGGATTGTCCGCGTACCTGGCTGCGCCCGCAACGGCCAACATTGCCTGGATGCTGTCACATCCAGGACCTGTGGGGGCCGTCCAGCTTGGTCTAACAGGCGTGCTGGTGATCATGGCGCTGACGCAGGTCATGCTCCTCCCCGAGTACCGCAAGCTTCCCTTCACGCAGATGTTTTGGGTGTTCACCTTTCCCGTTGGTGCCACCGCGAACTATTCCATCCGCTGGCTTGCAACAACCGACCTCCCCGGCCGGGAAATTTACGCGTGGACGATTCTCGGCCTCGCAACGGCCTTCACGTTGGTCATTGCCGCCCGCACCGTCCCAACAGCCATCGCCCCAAAGTCAGCGAGACTCTCCGCACCACAGAGCACAGAAGTGCGGTGAAGCTCCTGCTTCCTGAAACCGGCCGCTTTGAAAATAGGTGTTCTTGGTGCAGGTGCAATGGGCCAGCTTTTTGGTGGCAGGCTGCAGCTGTCAGGCAACGATGTTTACTTCATTGATGCGGCGCCTGCAACCATTCAAGCCCTCAATTCCCGTGGAATCACTGTGGAATCAGAGGGAGCGACGAGCCACACACCTGTCAGGGCGGGAACGGCGGCCGACTTCACTGAAACGCTTGAGCTCATTATCGTCTTCACCAAGAGCTTTCACACGGAGGCTGCTGTCGGTTCCGTTCGGCATCTGATTTCCGGGACAACGTTCGGCCTGACGCTCCAAAACGGCCTCGGAAATGCCGACATCCTGGCGCGCGCCTTCACACCTGAGCGGACCTTGGCCGGCATTACTGACTTTACCGCTGATCTTGAACAACAGGGCCACATCATCACCGGACCCGGCGGGAAGGTGCGGGTAGGCACCTGGACCGGCACAACAGAGCCGTTCCTCCGCAGGCTGGTGGATATCCTCAACAAGGCAGGACTGAATGCCTCCGCCAAGGAAGCCATCCAGGAACCCATCTGGGAAAAGCTTGCCTTCAATGCTGCCCTGAACACCCTCAGTGCCGTGACAGGACAAACCGTAGGCCAAATTGGAGCGAGCGCCCCGGCCCGAGAACTCGTGGCCCGCGTCGTCGACGAGACAATTGCCGTGGCAAATACCCAGGGTGTCCACCTGTCCGCGGAGCGAGTCGACGCCGCCCTTGAGAACGCCTACCTGTACGCCGGTGAGCACAAGACCTCAATGCTCCAGGACCGGGAGGCACGGCGCCGTACGGAGGCCGACTACATCGGTGGGGCAATTGTTCGTCTCGGCGAGCAATCAGGCGTCTCTGCTCCCGTGCTGAACGCGCTGACAACACTCGCGTCCGCGCCGATCCAGTAGCGCAATCCGGGCACCGCTGGCGGCTGAACCCCAATCGAGGCATGAGATAGTCAAGAACGGGTCAGTGCCGTGTATATGTGTGCTCGAGTCCGCGGGGACTCCGGCCCCGCACTGCACTGACCCTATATGACCGGCCTAACGGCACAGGTACCGATGCGAGCTGAATGCACGGAAAGCTCGATACTTCGCATTTCGCAGCCGGCTCAGGAAGCAACGTCCTGCGGCGCGTCTGTCATTGAATTGCCGGAGACGTGTATCCCAAGAATGTCCTAGTGGATCCGGCTGGACTCCGTGGCCTGGTAGGTCCGGCTCTTTGTGCGCATCCCGCAAAGGCACTCGGGATAGGGCACTTACCAGGACGGCAGTATGGGCAGCGGGCCGTCAGCGTCGACGTTGTCAGTGACACCGCGGGCCAGCCATTCGAGCAATCCTTCTCTATCGGATGTGACGCGCAATGCGCCGTCACCGATCACCCACTCGTCGCGTTCCTCCGTCACGAGGGTCATCCCCGGCGTGCCCTGGGCGCGCATGGTGCGCACGGCGGCCTCCAGGGCGTTAAGTACCGAGTCCGGGTCCGCTTCCTCTATGGTCCATGCGGTGTCGAGGTCGTGGTGGTGCACCACGACCTCGGCGATACGCAACGCCACAATGGACGTCGCAGGAATCTGCTTACCGTGCAAGTGCACTTCCTCGACGGCGATCTCCCCGCCCAGCCGAAGTGCCTGTTCGGCGAAATATGCGGCGGACTGGCGGACTTTGCCCAGCAGTTCCTGGCGCGGCAGGGCGGCCAGCTCGGCTACCTCCTGGGCGCGGGCCTCCTGCGAGGCATAGAGTTGCTGCTCTTCGCCGGAGGTTGCCCAGTCGATGAGCTTGACCAAGGCCAAGCCGTTCGAGGCGATGTGGGCGATGACATCTGCCCGGGTCCAACCCGTGCACAAGGATGGAGCGGCCATTTCGTCGTCGGACAGGGACTCGAAGGTGGCCATGAACATGTCGGTTTCCCGGCCGAGGCGGGACAGGTCCGAGTGCAGGCGTGCGGCATTGATCATAAATTCACCTTATCCATTGGCCCGGATGCCGGCAGGCAATCCGGGCCAATGATTCATACTGAAATCGTACCGATCCATACCGTTCGTGATGGCTGTACGCGGCACAATGGAAACGGAAGCGCCCCGCCGATCCACACCTAACGGTGCATCGGCGGGGCAACCGGGATCAGAGTCGCTTGACTCCGACCGTGTGGTCGGTGGTGAATTCAGCAATAGCCCAGTCGCCGTTGAACCGGCCCAGCCCGGAGTTGCCCTCGCCGCCGAAAGGCACGTGTGATTCGTCATGGACGGGCATCTCATTGATATGCGTCATGCCGGCCTTGATGCCCAGGCCGAACTGCACGCCGCGATCGAGGTCCTGGGTGAACACGGAACTGGAAAGTCCGAATTCGGTGGCGTTGGCCAATTCCAAGGCGTGGGCTTCGTCGGTGGCCTTAATGATGCCCACCAGCGGTCCAAAGATCTCCTCGCGGGCAATCTCCATCTCGGGACTGACGTCGGCGAACACGTGCGGCGGCACGACCCGACCTGTGATTTCGCCGTCAAGGACGGTGCGGGCGCCCTCAGCCTTGGCCGTTGCGATCTTCGTTTTCAGTCCTTCAAGCTGGCTGTCATTAACCACCGGACCTACCAGGGTTTGCGCAGAAGCGGGGTCGCCGAAGGGTACTCCGGATGCCGCGGCGGTGAACCGCTCCACGAATTCGTCGTAGAGCGGGGCCTCAACAATGATGCGATTGACCGCCATGCAGATCTGTCCCTGATGCAGGAACTTGCCCAACACGGCGGCTTCCACTGCAGCATCCAGATTGGCGTCCGCAAGGACCACCAGGGGCGCGTTACCGCCGAGTTCCAAGGCAACGTGTTGAGGTGCTTACCACCGGCGGCGAGTTTGCCAACGTTCTGCCCGATCGGCGTCGAGCCCGTGAAGGAAATCAGCCCGGGAAGTGGGTGGGTGACGAAGTCGTCGCCGATCTCGGATCCGGCGCCCACCACCACGTTGAGCACTCCAGGTGGCAACCCCGCTTCCTCGAACACCCTCGCGAGAATCAGCCCGCCCGTATAATGGTGCGGAAGTGCCACCCTTTGAGTAACGAAGCACCAACTTCGAAGGACACCTCTGTGCCCGGGGCCGGGGCCCCGACGAGAGCCACCGTTCCACCGGTCCCCAGGATGTCGGCAGCCTGCCGCAAGACGGCGGGAATACCCGTGGTGTCCAGGGCATAATCGACGCCGCGCCCACCGGTGATCTGCGCTATCTCTGCTGCCACGTCCGTGGAGCGGCTGTTGATAGCGTGAGTGGCGCCCAGGTCCTTTGCTGTGGCCAGCCGGGACTCGACGATGTCGATGTCGACCGCAACAATTGTTGTCGCACCCACAGCCGCGGCGGCCATGAGAGCCGCGCAGCCAACCGCGCCGGTGCCGAAGACAACAATGCTGGAACCCGGGCGTACGTCCAATGAGTTGATGACCGCACCGGCCCCTGTCTGGAGGCCGCAGCCCAGAGGTCCCAGTAGTTCCAGCGGAAGGTCCTCATCGACCTTTACGACGCTGCGGACAGCAACGTTAACGTGCGTCGCGAAAGACGATTGACCGAAAAAGTGCGAGGAGACTGCGGACTCGCCATCCTTCAAGGCTGTCGAACCGTCGGGACGCGTACCGGCGAAATTACGACCGTAGAAGTCGCTGCAGTACGCGGGCCGTCCTGTCAGGCACTGCCCGCACACCCCGCAGGAATTGGCTGAAAGAACTACAGAGTCTCCGACGGCGACAGAGGACACCAGGGAGCCGACCGCCTCTACAACTCCTGCCCCCTCGTGCCCCAGAACCGCCGGCAAGGGCGTGGGGTAGACCTGGTCGCGGACGATCGCGTCGGTGTGACAGACGCCAGTTGCGACGAGCTTCACCCTGACCTCGTCCGGGCGGGGCTCATCCAATGAGAGTTGGACGATCTCGAAAGGAACTCTGGGCGCGGAAGCGAGGGCAGCAGTGACCTTCATTGGAATGGCTCCTCAGGGGTAAGGCGTGGAATAAGCGGAAGTTGAAACGTCCGGCGCACGGTGTTCGTTTGACCGCAGTCAGCCGTTTTCGGTGCCAAGGACCCGACGTTCGGCCTTGCAGTCGTCAAGCGTCTACGGTTGCCGCGAGCAGTCCATGCGTCCGGATCGGTGCCTATACTGTGACACGTGGCACAACGGGCGGGGTTGTCCATGGGCGACATAGGGGTTGTCGATTGACGCCATCTCCGCCGCACATAAGGAGGTGCCGTGCATGACAATGGGTTTGATAGCTGACGCGTGGTATCACGACATGGAGTCAACGTTTGGCGGGCTTGAGGTACTGGCTCTTGGCAGTTCCGCTGGGCAGGTTTCCGGTGCACTGGCGGCCAAGGAACTGGGCCACATCGGAATATATGGAATCTCGGGCACCCCGCAGCAGCTCGTACGATCGCCCCGTGCAGTACGCCAGTCGCCGACGGATTTGCTCAAGGTGTGCGCGATGCGCCGCGGGCGTTGCATCATCGAACAATCCGGGCGCGAGCTGACGGTCGCAGCCGGAGAGTTTGGCCTTTACGACACAGCGGTGCCTACCGGCTCACCTTCCAGGGCGCATGGCAATGCGAGGTCATGACGGCGCCTTCAGCGTCCCTCGGCGCGCCACGTGCGGCCGTTGACGAAGCGCGGTCGCACCCTTGGTCGTCCACAACGGGGGCCGGGACGGTGCTGGCGCAGTTCATCAGCGCCTGCACGTCCATGACTGTCTTAGCGCGGCAGCGTGGAACCACTTGGCCACGGCCGGTGAAGCACTGCTGGCCAGTGTAGTCCTGCAGGATTATGAGCCCGGCTCCGAGGACGTGGCTGAGTTCCTCCGGCATGAAATCGAGTCTTATGTCGACCGAAACCTGCAGGACCCGAAACTGGGCCTGAAGCAGATCGCTTCCGCGCACCACGTCTCCGTGCGTACGGTTCAGCGGATGTTTGCAGGAAGCGGTATGGGGCTGACCGGGCTGATCCGGAAGAGACGCTTGCAGGCGGTACACCGCGACCTTGCTGATTACCGCACCAGCCATCTCACCATCGCCGAAGTGGCGGCGAGATGGTGCATCCATGACGCCCAGTGGCTCGTCAGGGCTTTCAAATCCGAGTTCGGCTTGTCGCCCTCGGAGTTCCGCAAATCTTCCGCAGCGGAAACCAGCACAGCCCGCGCGTCAGTCCTGTAGGGGGGCCCTGTCCGGGGCAACAGGTCGTACCTTTTCGGCGCTACGCGTAACCATGGCCGATTGATATCTCAAAAGTATGGATCACACCCCGGCCTGAGCCCGGGCATTTACCGTATATGGCGGGCGTCACACCTCTGGAACACTGAAGCAAAGCCAAGGGACACAGGTTCACCCCCCGGCACTCCATCCATGCTCCGTCAGAGAGGACAGGCATATGGCTACGCTCCACACCGTCATCGCCGAAGACCCGCGCAAAGAGGCGCGCACCGCAAACTGGGTGGCCTTCGTCATCTGCACCGCATTGTTGTTCGATGGCTACGACCTTGTTGTATACGGCACCGTCCTTCCGGGACTGCTCGCCGACCCAAGCCAGATTGGCGCCTTCGACGCCGCCGCAGCTGGGCTCTTGGGCTCGTGGGCGCTGGTTGGAGTGCTGGTCGGGTCGCTGATCTGCGGCGCGGTCGGCGACTTCTTCGGGCGCCGCCGACTCATGCTCCTGGGCATCGCGTGGTTCTCGGTTGGGATGTTCGTCACGGCGCTGACCACGACAGTTACGTCCTTTGGCGCTATGCGTTTTATCACGGGGGTGGGCCTCGGCGTAGTCATCGCCACCGCAGGCGCCACCATGGCAGAGTTTGCGCCAGCCGGCCGGCGCCAGTTCTACAACGCGATCGTCTACTCGGGTGTCCCCGCTGGCGGTGTGTTCGCCTCCGTCATGGGCATTCTGCTCCTCAATGACATTGGCTGGCGCGGCCTGTTCATGATCGGCGCCCTCCCCCTCGTCCTGCTCGTGCCCATCGCTTGGTTCAAGCTTCCGGAGTCCCCCCGCTGGCTGCTGGCCCGCGGCCGTGAGGATGAGGCCCTGGCTGCTTCGCAGCGGACCGGCGTTTCACTCATTGAAGAACAGGTCATTCGGCAGTTAGGCGCAGCCCCGCAGAAGACCGGCTTCGCGGCCGTGTTTTCCAAACAATTCGCAGTGGCTTCCGTACTTCTGGGCTTGATGTCATTCTCCGGCCTGCTGCTGACCTACGGCTTGAACACATGGCTGCCGAAAATCATGGAGGGATACGGCTACGGGCGGACTTACGCACTTTTCTTCCCCTTGGCATTGAACCTCGGCGCTGTGGTGGGAGGTTTGCTGCTTTCGCGCTTCGCTGACAAGGCGGGTCCCCAGCGGGCCATCGCGAGCACCTTTGTGCTGGCCACGATAACCCTGGTGCTGATGACCTTCGGCTTCCCCCTGCCGATGTTGTTCCTGTGCATCGCCATCGCGGGAGTTGGCACCCTCGGAACCCAGGTGCTGGTTTACGGTTTCCAGTCCAATTATTACACCACCAACGCCAGGGCTGCCGGCGTGGCCTGGTGTGCCAGCGTGGGCCGTCTGGGCGGCATTCTCGGACCAATCATCGGCGGCTGGCTGGCAGCGGCGGGAATCGGCGGAGCCACCGCGTTTTACATCTACGGCGGCGTCGCCCTGTTGGGCGCGATCGTCACGGTTCTGGTTCCCCGTCAGCGAAAGCTCGAAGAAGCAGAGCACAGGGCCGAGGAAATCGTGGAGCAACCCGTGGAAGAAGAACTGCGCACCTCCACTCCCCCGGTCCGCCTTTGACCCGACGTAGCCGGCCGTTGCCTTAATGCGCCGAGATTCATGGAGAGGGTGCCCAAGCCTGGCCTGGGCACCCTGCCGCCGCTATCGGCCAGTAAGCAGTGCCAAGCCCGCCATTATGTCTGACGCAGACAAGAATGATGGGCTTTATACTTGCTTTCTGAATCAATACGGTTCGGCGCCCGAGCGGCGGCGCCACACGGAGGGACGGCACGACCAATGGAGATCAGGCAGCTCAACTACTTTATTGCTGTTGCGGAGGAGCGCCACTTCGGCCGTGCCGCCAAACGCCTGCATATAGCCCAGCCACCCTTGTCTCAGCAAATCCGGCAGCTCGAAGAGCAACTGGGTGTGCGCCTGCTGAACCGAACCACCCGCAGGGTGGAACTCACGGCCGCCGGGCAGGCGCTGCTGGACCGGGGACGGCAAATCGTCAATGCGGTCGGAACACTCCGGGCTGACGTCTATCAGGTCGGGCAAGGCGCATCCGGTGTTCTGCGCGTGGGCTTCTCCGGATCAGCGACCTACGGTGTTATGCCCCCGATCGTTCGACGTGCCAAGCAGGTACTCCCTGGGCTGTCGCTGAATCTGCATGGCGAGATGCTCACCCCGGCCATGGAAGCCGGCCTGCGGGATGGCACCTTGGATGCGGCCCTGTTGCGCCCGCCCATCGCCTCCGAGGAGATCGAATACCGCATCGTGACGCGCGAGCCGCTCATCGTGGCGTTGCCGTCCTTCAGCGCCCTGGCTATGGACCGGCCAGTGGCCGTGCACGAACTCCAGGACCAGGAATTTATCTCCTATCCACCGGAGTCTGTGCTTTACCGGACCACCGCAGGACTTTGCCGCGAGGCAGGCTTCCAGCCACGCATCACCCAAGTCATCAATGAGACGTCCACGATGCTCTCCTTCGTGGCAGCGGGTAGTGGCGTTGCCATCCTTCCGGCGAGCGTCCGTGCCCTGCAGCTCGAGGGGGTCGTTTACCGCGATATCGAACAAGCACCCGAGGTGGAGCTGGCCGTGGCTTGGCGGCGTGAGGACCGGTCATCACTGCTCCAGAGCTTCCTGGATGTCGTCGGCGCTGCGACCAAAGACCTGCCCAACCGCACTCCCAGCCCTCCCGGATCCTGATCGCGGGCGGGCCCGGTTCGATGCCAGATGGCCCGCGCCTCAGTCCGTAGGGCGGAAACGTGCGGCCAGTTCGCTGCGGGAGCGGATCCCGAACTTCCCATAGATGCGGGTCAGGTGATACTGGACAGTCTTGTCGGCCAGGAACAGTGCACGGGCAGCCTCTTTGTTGGTAGCCCCGGCCGCCACGAGTTCCGCCACTGACTGCTCCTGGGCCGTGAGCTGGACCTGCGGTCCAGTCACGGCAACGAGCACGGCGTCAGATGGATCGGGCATGCTGCCGACGTCCAGGCCTGTCGCCTTCAGCTCCCGATCGCATCTGTCGACATACGTGGCAGCGCCCAGAGAATCATAGAGATCCCTGGCCACGCGCAACACTGAGGATGCCAAGCGCCTTTTTCCGGCGCGTCGCATGCTTTGCCCGAAGGCAAAGCTCACCCGGGCCCGCAGATATGGCCGGTTGAGCCCTCGCAGATGCCCCAACGCCGTCTCGAAATGCTCCCGGGCTATGTCGGGATCTCCCTGCGCGGCAACCAGCCGGCCCCGCGCCCACGCCATTCTTGCCAGATCTGACGGCACGGCCCGCTCCCGCGGCACCTGCTCGAAGGCGGAAAGGAAAGCGTCGGCCGTATCCAACTGGTCGGTCATGACCAGGGCGTTAACGTAGGAGTCCTGCCACGGCCAAAACGACACCCTGCTCTCTGTCCAAGGGTCCAGCTCCGTCAATGGTTGCAGCACAGCCAAAGCGCTTTCGTAATCCGCCCGTGCCTCATGGAAGCGTGCCCGGGCCAGGCTGGCAGGGACCTGCATGGCGCGATAGGTGCCCGGCTGCACCGCCGCCTGGGAGACGTAGTACCGTGCACGGTCCCAATCCCCACGCAGTGACCACAACTCAGCGGCTGTCCAATACAGTAAGGGGCGGATCAGCGGCATCCGGGAGGTCTCGAGCCGCACCGAGGCGCGTGCAACCGTGGCCGCGGCCGCGTCCCAGTTGCCGAGCACAAGCTGGGTGCGGGCCAACCACGCCTCTGCCCACAGCGAAATCCGCAACGAGCCGCCGCGGAATTCAGTCGGGGCAGCGGCTTCGAAATTCACAAGCGCTGTCTCTGCGTCATCCAGCCGCAGGGCCAGCCATCCGGCTCCCATCTGCACGCGTTGCTTTTGGGCGTTCTCGGACGCGTGTTCGAAAGCCCGGCGATAGGAGGCCTCGGCTTCGGACAGCCTGCCCTGGGCGTAAAGTCCCAGCCCGTAGATGGCTTCAGATTCGATGTGGGCGGGGGTACCCGCCTGTGTCAGGGACATGGCCTGCTCCGCCCAACGGGTGATGACAGGGCCATCCCAGGAAGCCACCCCGTGCAGGACCAAGCGTTGGGCCACCTGCGCGGCGGCCGTCGGGTCCTGTTGCGGGTTGCTTGTTCGCCAGGCCATTTCCAACTGGGTTTGGGCGCTGTGGTTCTGTCCGGACGCAGTGGAAAGGTAGCCAAGAACGGAGGAACGCAGCGGCGAGGGCGCCATGGCGTCGACGGCGGCGGCCCACATTTGGGCCTGGGCAATGTTGCCGGACCCCACGAGGGCATCTATTGCTCTCAGCTGGCGATCGTTGCCGACCCGGACGTCACCCGAGAGCCGGGACGCGGAAAACAGTGCGGTCGAGACATCGTGCCATGCACCTACGAGAGCCTGTTGCCGAGCGTACTCCTCAAGCTCCGCGGCCAAGGCCTCATCCGGTCCCGGGGTAGCCGACACCCGGTGACCTAGGCGGTCGCCCTCATTCTGCACCGAGTCCGCAGCCCTGCGGTGCAGGCGAATGCGCCGGCTGGGTGCAATCTGCTCGTAGACGGACTCGGCGGTTCCTGTTTCGAAGAATGTCACCAGCGAATGAGCCTGGTCCACCGACAGGCCCAGCAGTCCGGCCCGGTGGCCCTCGTCCAGGGCATCCATCACGGATTCGACCCCACTGACACGGGCAACCTCAGCCACCCCGGCATTGCGGCCGAGCACGGACGTGGCCTCAGCCACTGCCACCAGGTCGGGGGACGCGGCTTCAAGGAGGCTACGCACCTGGGCCCGCACGCGTGAGCTCGGAGGCAGGGACGAGAACCACGTCTGCCAGGTTTCCGGAGGAAGCTCGCCGAGAAGTTCGACAACCGGTTGCGGCCATCCCCCGGTATGACGCACAATCTCGTGGGCGGCCGTCGCGTTCAGATCGATGCCAAACCAACGTCGTGCGAGCTCCTGGACCCGCTGCGGTGACAGGGGATCCAGTGGAAGGCGGGAAACCTGATGACCGGTCAGGAAAGCCAACACGCCCGCCGGCACCAGCCGGGCCTGAGCGCAATCCAAGGTGACCAGGAACAGGATTCTTTTGCTGCGCAGCCGGCGCATGACAAAGACGAGGACGTGGAGACTTTCTGCGTCCAGATGCTGGACGTCGTCAACGGCAACCACCACGGTCCCGTGCAATTGAAGCCCGTCGAGGTGTGCACCCAGAGTAGACGCATAGTTGGCGGCCTGGGAGGGGGTGAGTATGCCGGCCAGATCCGCAGGGCGGCGGTTTCCTCGGCCAGGGTCCTTTGCCGAGCGCAGCGGCGGGGTGACCATGAGCTGGGAGTAACCGGCGAGCGGGAGCTGCGCCTCCCATTCATCGCCCGTGGCGGACAACACCCTCACGCCACGCGCGACGCCCCGGCAGTGCTCCAGGAAAAGGTTCAACACCGCCGTCTTCCCGGATCCCCGGGGGCCGCTGATTACCACCGTACGCACGTTGCCTTTACGCACAGTGCGGAGCGTCTCCAGTAACTCCTCGAAGACCTCGGCATGGCCGAGCAGCGCCAGGTCCTCCTCAGGGTTGCCGTGGTGGTGGCCCGGAATCATGCTGGCAAGCTTACTCGACCGCGCGTCGCTGCCCCGCCAGCGGTTTTCAGTCACAGCGGGTTCAGCCCAGGTCTCCGCCTGCCACCGGAAGGATGCTGCCAGTGACATAGGATGCTTCGTCGGAGGCGAGGAATACGATGGGCGCTGCCTGTTCGTCCAGTGTGCCGTACCGCTTCAAAAAGGATGATTCAACGGTCTGGTCCACAATGGTCTGGTACCACGCCTTTTCGGTGGTTGACTCGGCTTCCGGTCCGCGCTTGACCTTTCGTGGCGGGGCTTCCGTGCCTCCGGGGGCGGTAGCAACCACGCGGATGCCGCGCCCGGCAACCTCCATGGCCAGGGACTGGGTGAGGGCGTTGACACCGCCCTTCGCTGCGGCGTAGGGGACGCGGTGCATTCCGCGGGTGGCCACTGAGGAGACGTTGACGATGGTGCCCGAGTCCTGTGCGAGCATCGCCGGGAGGACGGCGCGGCAGGACCACAGGGTGGGGAACAACGAACGGCGGATCTCCCGCTCAATCTTCTCCTCGTCGTATTCTTCGAAGGGGCGGGCCCAAATTGTTCCTCCCACGTTATTGATGAGCACGTCAACCCTGCCGTGGAGGGCCAAGGCCGCGTTCACTGCCTGTTCTGCTCCGGTGAAGCTTTCCAGGTCCGCCGTGACGGAGCTGGCTGACCCGCCGCAGCCAGACTCCTGGGCGGCTTCCTGGATACCCTTGGCAACGTCCTGCACAATGTCGGCGCGGTCAACCAGGACCACCGAGCCTCCTTCGGCCCCGATCCTCTCCGCGACCTTCTGCCCGATTCCCTGGGCCGCGCCGGTGACCACTGCCACTTTGCCGGCGAAGCGGCCGGGCGTGATGAACTGTCCTGAGTACGCCGCCACCCTCAGAAACCCTTGTCCGTGGCGTTGATCGCTTCGGCCATGGTGCCCTTTGCATCGCGGGCGTGAGCCATGATGACTTCCCGGGCCCGCTCCTTGTCGCCGCGCTCAAACGCGTCCACGACATCCAGGTGGTCCTGGGCGACCCGCTCAAAGATATGCGTGCCCTCTGCAAAAGTGGCTGCCATTTGGGCGTGGACGTCGAGCCGACGGTAGGACTCCAGCAGCATGGGATTGTCGGAGATCATGAACAGGTACTCGTGGAACTCTTCATTGGTCCTGACATACTCTTCCGGGTCAAGGACCCTTCCAGCGTCCACCGCACGGGTGGTCGCTTCGGCAAGGCGACGGAACTGGTGCAACTGCTCCTTGCTAAGGCGGTCCAACATCAGCTCGGTCACGGCAAGTTCAAGGCCCATGCGCGCGTCCAGGTGGGCGAAACTGTCCTCCTTCCTGAACTCGAGCCGGCCGGTCTCCAAGGACGAAATGGCTTCCACGCGGCTGATGATGTCTCCTGCCGTCTCCAGCTTCTCCACGGGGGCCGGCGCACCCGTCTCGGCGTCCCCGCCGGTGGTCTCCTTGGGGGCGAAACGCTCGAAATAGAAGTTGGCTGGCTGGATGTCCTCGGTGTCCAGCCACTTGGAGACGGCATTGACCATGGGCGGCGGTCCGCAAAGGTAGATATCGACGTCGCCATCGTTGAGGTGAGACTGCTGGATGATCTGCGTGACGTAGCCCGTATGCGGTGCGGAAGTCCCTGGCTCTGAGGCGATGTAGTCCCAGGTGAAGGTCGGCAACTTAGCTTCGTAGGTGCGCAGCCAGTCGAGTCCCACGATGTCGGCTTCACGGGAGACGCCATAAATCAGATGGACCGGCGTGGCCGGTGGGTTCTCGGACAATTTCTCCAGAATTGACAGGAGCGGGGCAAGGCCGGTGCCGCCTGCCAGCAGGAGCAGGGGGCGCTTGGGCTCGCGAAGGAAGAAGGAACCGTAAGGGCCGGTGAATTCAATGGTGTCCCCTACTGCCGCGCGGTCACGCAGGTACTCGGACATCGCGCCCTGCGGCGTTATGCGCACCATGAAGGACGCGTCCATCCCTTCGGGGCCGTTGCTGAACGAGTATGAGCGCTCCGCGTCGGTGCCCGGGACCTTGATGTTGACGTACTGGCCGGGCAGGAAAGCCAGGGCTTCCCGGTTCTGCACTTCCAGAGCGAAGGAGATGGTGGACTCCGAGTGCTTGTCGAGTTCCTTCAGCGTGGAAGTGAAAGTGACGGCTGAGGTTTTCGCGGATTCGGAGGTTGCCGGGATCTGGATGGCGAGGTCCGATTCCGGAACGGCCTGGCAGGTGAGGAGGTAGCCCTTCTCAAGCTCCTCTTCGGTCATTGCGTCGTCGATATAGTCGCCTGGGTCGAAAGAGCCGGAGTCGCAAAACGCCTTGCACGTGCCGCAGGCGCCATCCCGACAGTCTGAGGGGATGTTGATGCGCGCCTTGTACGCGGCGTCCATGACGGTCTCGTAGTCGCCGACTTTGATGACTTTGGTGACGCCATCTTCGAAACTGAGGGCTACCTGATGGCCCATGATTCCTCCTGGTTGGGGGTCGCGTCCTCGCAACCCCCGGAAAGTTAGTGCGGTTATTCTCTTGCGAGCAGATGTGGCGGCGGGCCGATCCTGTACGGCGCAGCTGCTGACGCGGCGGGCCGATCCTGTACGGCGCGGCTGCTGCCGCGCCGTACAGGTGCCGGGATGCCGTCAGACCATGTAGACGTCCACCACGTGGTGGATGTAGTCGTTCTTCAGTACAACCTTCTTTTTCAGGATCACCGGCTGCTCCCCGGAGAGGTCGATCGTGTAGAAGCTCGTGCCGAAATAGGTGTCGGTGGTGTTGTACCGGAAGTACAGGGTGAACCAGTTGAAGCGGACCTTGACCTGGCCGCCGTCGTGCTCCAGGACTTCAACATCCGTGATGTTGTGCCCGGTGCGCGGCTCAGGGAGGGAGGTAGCGGACGAGCGGTCCGTCTTGATCCGGAAGACCCGGTCCTCGATGCCACCACGGTTGTCGTAATAGATGAGCGAGATCTCGTTCTGGGGGTCCACCGTGAGCCGGTCGTCGACATCCCACGCCGGCATCCAGTACTCGGAGTCCGGGTGGTAGCACTGGAGCCACTCGTCGAACTGGCGGTCGTCCAGTAGCCGGGCTTCGCGGTAAAGGAAGGCGCGAACAGTCTCGAGGGTTGCGATTTCATCGGCGCTCTTGAGCGCAGTCACGGAGTTAATCAGGTTGGCCATTGGTTTCAGCACTCTCTGTGGGGATCGGATCTCGATTAGGCCGTGACCGGAACGGATTCCTGGGCAACGGGTTCCGCCTCCGCGAGGGCTTTGTCCATGACTTCCTTCCAGTACCCGTGCTGGATCGGGTAGAGCCCCTCGTCTTCGGTGCGCACTCCCGAGGCGATTACCCGCGTCATGCCCAGCGCTGTGGCCTGCTCGTCAGGACCGGCAATCTCGTGAGTGGAGCCCCGCGTCATGTCGTTCCACGGCGCGGACGTGGCCCAGTAGGTCTTATTGCAGGACCGGAACTCCTCGAGGTCGTCCGGCGTGGCCATGCCTGTGGCGTTGAAGAAGTCCTCGTACTGGCGGATGCGCTTTGAGCGGTTTTCCTGGGATTCACCCTTTGGCGCGATGCAGTAGATCGTCACCTCGGTCTGGTCCGCTGAGATGGGACGGAAGTGACGGATCTGCGAGGAGAACTGGTCCATGATGTACACGTTCGGGTACAGGCACAGGTTGCGTGAGATGTTGATCATGAAGTTTGCCATCTCTTCGCCGTACTTTTCGACAAGCTCGTCGCGTCGGTCCCACAAGGGACGGTCCTCGGGGTTGGTCCACTCCTGCCACAGCAGCAGGTGCCCGTGATCGTAGGAATAGAAGCCGCCTTTAACCTTGCCCCACTTGCCGGCGTCCATGGCCTTGGTCTTGTTGGCGGAATCACCGGCGGTGCGGCGGGCAGTCGTCGCGGCGTAGTTCCAGTGCACGGCAGTGACGTGGTAGCCGTCGGCGCCGTTTTCCGCCTGGACCTTCCAATTGCCGTCATAGGTGTAGGTGGAAGCCCCCCGCAGGACTTCGAGTCCGTCCGGGGACTGGTCCACAATCGAATCGATGACCTTGGTGGCATCGCCCAGGTGTTCCTCCAGCGGGAGGACGTCAGCGTTCAATGAGCCGAACAGGAAGCCCCGGTAGGAGTCGAAGCGGGCTACCTTGGTGAGGTCGTGTGAGCCTTCCTTGTTGAAGGTCTCGGGGTATCCGGCATTCCGGGAGTCCTTGACCTTAAGGAGCTCTCCGGAGTTCTTGAATGTCCAGCCGTGGAAAGGACATGTGAAAGTAGTCCTGTTGTCCGTCTTGCGCCTACACAGCATGGCGCCACGATGGGAGCAGGCGTTGACAATGCAGTTGATCTTCTCGTCCTTGTCCCGGGTAAGGACAACGGGAGTACGGCCGATGTACGTGGTGAAGTAGTCCCCCACGTTGGGAATCTGAGATTCATGGGCCAAGTAAACCCAGTTGCCCTCGAAGATGTGCTTCATCTCCAATTCAAAGATTTCCTGGTCGGTGAAGATTTCACGCTTCGCCCGGATGACGCCGTTCTCCCGATCGTCGACGACGGCGTCTGCCAGGACTTCACGGACACGTGTCAGATTCTCGGTCATGGTGTGCTCCTTCTTTGGAGAGGGTGAGGGTGGGCGGGCAGCGACTGTGCGGCCCCGTTTTCAACCCCTCGGGCGGAATGAATGTGTCCCACCAAGTTTGCTGCAAGGTGACCACGCTCACATCAGGCAAAACCCTAGTACGGACCAAGGGTGTTTTTATGTATGTTTGAAGACATAATCACGGCAATATCAGTCATTGTTTCGTCCTTATCGGCTGACTAGCATGAGATGGACGTCACGTGAAGCCGGCGAACCTGTGGGTGCACGGCCTGCGGCCGGCGCGTTTCGGGGGACGGGCTCATATCCGTTCCCGATGCATCTAGGAGTGTGGAGATCACTATGACTGAGAATCAGTTGGACACCCGCCAGGAAAATGAGGGTACCGCTGTGGAGGCCGGTTCGAAGGCGACCGAGCGCTTCGCCGCTTCGGGCAAGCTCGCAGGAACGGGGGTTCCCAAGGAGCGCGTTAGCTTGCTCGCCGGCGCCCTCATCAAAGCCGCTAACGACATCGTCGTCGAACACGAAGTCACCTACGAGGAGTACAACGCCCTGAAAGCCTGGCTGATCAAGGTGGGCAACGATGGCGAGTGGCCGCTATTCCTCGACGTGTGGCTTGAGCACACCGTGGAGGATGTCAACTCCCAGGACCGGCCAGGTACGAAAGGGACCATCGAGGGACCCTATTACGTCCCGAACTCGCCTGTGCTGGATTCCCCCGCCACGCTTGAGATGCGTGATGACGAAGCTGGTGTTCCGCTGCAGTTCAGCGGCCGGTTCACCGACACCGACGGCAACCCGATCCAGGGTGCACAGCTTGAGATTTGGCATGCGGACGCGGCGGGCTTCTACTCCCAGTACGCCCCGGGCCTGCCGGACTGGCTGTTCCGCGCCAACGTGCAGGCCGACAGCAACGGACAATTCGTCCTTCACACCATGCGCCCGGCTCCCTACCAGATTCCCACTGACGGGGCCTGTGGGCAGCTGATCAGTGCTGCGGGCTGGCATGCCTGGCGCCCGGCCCATATTCACATCAAGGTCTCAGCGCCCGGCTATCAGTCTGTAACCCAGCAGCTTTACTTCCCCGGTGACCCGCACAATGCGGACGACATTGCTTCGGCTGTCAAGCCGGAGCTGATGCTCAACACCACACCGCGTACAGACGGCGCTGCCGGCGAAGAAGCCTCATATGACTACGTCCTCGCCAAAGTGGGACAGTCCAAGTAGGAACTCCCGTGACGTGGCCGGGTTCATAGCTTCCGTCCAATGAGGTGCCCCAGGGAAATGAGCCCTGGGGCACCGTTCTTCCCAGCACTACTGGACTGCCTGGCACTACCGAAAGGAACCGAGCCGTTGAAGATCGAGCGGATCGAAGTGATCCCGTACTCTATCCCGTACACACACCCCCTGAAGTTCGCCAGCGGCGAGGTGGCAAACGCTGACCACGTTCTTGTGCGTGTGTACACGGACGACGGCGTCGTAGGAGTTGCAGACGCCCCTCCCCGTCCTTATACCTACGGCGAGACACAAGAGTCCATCGGGACGATCATCGAGAGGACCTTCGCCCCACAGCTGATCGGCCTCGAGATTATGGACCGGGAGCAGATCCATGCAGTAATGCGCCGGACCATTCACAACCAGGTGGCCAAGGGCGCCGTAGACATCGCGGTGTGGGACGCGATCGGCAAAACGCTCCGAACTCCGGTGCACAAGCTACTGGGTGGGTTTACCGACCGAATGCGGGTCAGCCACATGCTCGGCTTCCGGCCGGCGCAGGAACTCCTCGACGAGGCCCTGCGTTTCGGCGAGCAATACGGCATCACCACCTTCAAGCTGAAAGTGGGCCGGCGGCCGCTCTCACTTGACGTGGAGGCCTGCCACGTGCTGCGCGAGGGACTGGGCGAAGACGTGGAGATATACCTTGACGCGAACCGCGGCTGGACCGCGAACGAAGCCCTCGAGGTGCTCCGGAGGACTGAGGGACTTGGGCTGACCATGCTCGAGGAACCGTGTGACGCCAAGGAAGCGCTGAGCCGCCGCCGGCTGGTCGACAAATCGCCAATACCGGTGGTGGGCGATGAATCCGTCCCCACGGCCGGGGACGCGTCCCGGGAGCTGCTTTCCGGCGGCTGCAATGCCATCTGCATCAAGACCGCCCGTTCCGGCTTCACCGAGGCCACCGAGATACTGGGGCTGTGCACCGGGCTCGGCGTGGATGTGACCATGGGCAACCAGATCGACACCCAGATCGGCTCGCTGGCCACCGTCACCTTCGGCGCCGCCCACGAGGCCACGAGCCGCCGGGCAGGGGAACTGTCGAACTTCCTCGATATGGCCGACGACCTGCTGTCCGATCCGCTTCGCATAATCGACGGCACGATCGCCGTGCGCGATCTGCCGGGGGTCGGAGCAGAGATCGACGAGGACAAACTCGCGACCTACCGCCTGTCCTAGCCCGACCGTCAAGGAGAAAAAATGTTGTTTTTGGCCCGCATGGACGTGCAATTCCCAGCGCACCTCTCCACTGAGGACGTCACCCGCATGCAGGGGTTGGAGAAGGAGTATTCCCAGGCCCTGCAACAGGAAGGCCGCCTTGCCTCCATCTGGCGAGTGGTCGGCGAATATGCGAACTATTCGGTGTTCGACGTCGGATCCAACGACGAGCTGCACCAGATCCTGAGCAGCTTCCCGATGTACCCCTTCATGAAAATCACCGTCACACCGTTGGCCAAGCATCCCAACTCCATCCGCTGAGGCATCCATACATCCACTGCGGCGGCCTTTGTGGTCACCAGAATCCCACCTCCGACATCGCTCAGGAGACATCATGCCCCGCTTCCAAAGGGCCGCGTCGGTGGCCACCGGACCACGACCCGGCCCGGTCCATGGAACCCAACCACGCTTCGAACGGCCCATGCTCCGTCCGGCTGGCATGCGGGACATCCTGCGGGACATCGGCCCACACTACGCCTCGAATGGGGTCGTCGGTCTGGCTTTCTCCGCATCCGGGCCGGTAGCGGTCACTCTTACCGTCGGCTCGCTCGGCGGACTGACGGAGGCCCAGCTCGCGTCGTGGGTCTTCGCCATTTTCCTCTCAGCCGGCGCGGCCACCCTGGTCATGTCACTGATCTATCGCCAGCCGTTGGGCTTCGCATGGTCCATCCCGGGGACCGTGCTGTTGGGGCCGTCGCTGCAGCATCTGTCGTTTCCTGAAGTGGTAGGGGCGTTCTTCTCCGCCGGTGTGCTGATTCTCGCACTTGGTTGTTCCGGAGTGGTGCGTCCGATCATGGCCGCGATTCCCGTGCCTATCGTCATGGCAATGGTTGCTGCCGTGTTCCTACGGTTCGGGACGGACATCGTCTCCTCCACGCGGGCCGACCCCGCAGTGGCGGCACCCATGGTGGTGGCGTTCCTTGTACTCACCGCAGTGCCTTCCCTAGGCAAACGCCTCCCTCCGGTACTCGGCACTTTGGTGGCAGGCGTCGTCGCCGTCGTGCTCAGTGGCCGATTCGCGATGTCCCAGGGCGGACCGATCCTGGCCTTGCCCGTGTTCACTGCCCCCGCGTTCACGTGGGCCGCCCAACTGGAACTGGTGATCCCGCTGGCACTCACGGTCCTGGTGGTACAGAACGGACAAGGCGCGGCTGTGCTCCGGGCCGCAGGACACCAGCCTCCGATCAATGTCTTCGCGATAAGCTCCGGCGTCTTCTCCCTGCTCAATGCCATACTCGGCGCGGTCTCCGCCTGCGTCACTGGACCTACCAACGCCCTTCTTACCGCCTCCGGAGAGAAAAAGCGCCACTACACGGCCGCGGTGGTCTACGGACTTCTGTCCCTGCTTTGCGCTTTGCTGGCCCCCACCCTCACCCGACTCATGCTGGCCACCCCCGAAGCTTTCGTCCTGGCCCTGGGAGGAATCGCGATGCTGCGTGCCCTCCAACAGGCCTTCGTTACCGCCTTCGCCACAAACTTCACGCTGGGAGCCCTGGTGACTTTCGTCGTCACGATCTCCGGCCTGGATCTCTTCAACATCCATGCCGCATTCTGGGGCGTTCTCATCGGCTACGCCCTGTCCCGCTTGCTTGAGCGACAGGACCACGCTACGACCACGACCTGACGATTGCCGTTCCACCAGTTCCGGCAGCGCCGCCAGGAAGCAGGGGAATGCCGGACCCTCAGCAGGTGAGGGAAGATCAATTATCGGCGTTCTCGAATCAGCCAAAAAGTGTTGGAAAATACGTCTGCGGTCGACGATCAGCTTGGGCCTTCGCAGCCTGCAGCTTTCGCTAGGGAACGGACGTAAAAACCAGGCAGAGTTCCGGATAATTCAATAAGCCTGCCAGCAATCCTGGCAGGCTTATTGGGTGTGGAAATGGTCACCCTGGCCCGCGGATTGAGCGCCATTGATGAGATGGCGCCGATGGGGGGAGCGTCCAAGAGACGACGGGTGGCTGAGTCGTGGTCGGTTTGTTGGCAACCAAGGTGCCTTCGCTGATCGGTTCACGTCGACGATCCGGCTGGATTTTCAATCATTAGTGCTCAGTGCCAATGACGTGAGTCGCGAGTCCGGTCCGAGGAACCTGGAAGGGTTCATGAAACTTACGTCGGTGGCAGTTGTTCCGTCCAGCACCAGGTCGGCGGCAATAGCTCCCAGTGCAGAGGCCATCTTGAAGCCGTGGCCGGAGAAGCCGACCGCCGCGACGACGCCTTCCATTCCGGGCACCGCCCCCAACAGCCCGGTCTCGTCTGGTAAATGGCCGTCCGCACAAACGGCAACCCTCACCGGGTCCGGAATTAGACCCGGAATGAATTCCCGGATCCATGCCCGGATGGGGTCCAAATACTTAGGGTCCCAAGTAGGAGGCTTCTCCATGGACTCGACTTCGTCCATATAAACGCTCCCCACGACTTTCACCGTCCAACCGTCGGCGCTCGGGAACCCGTAGAACCGGGCTTGATCCGACCTTCCGTCTTCCTCCGCCCTCCTGAGGAAAACCGGCACGTCTTGTCTGGAGAATCCTGATGGGTCCACAGCGGGGAACCATGTCAGGATCTGCGGCAGAACGGAAAGGTGAACACCGAGTTCCTTGCAAACTGCTCCCGCACCGTTGCCCTGCGAGATGATCACCCGGGAGGCAATGATCTCTTCTTGATCGGTCCGGACGATGTACCGGTCACCGTACGTCTCGACGCTGTGCGCTTTCCGGTTTCCCAAGAACTTAGCACCGAGCCGTGCGGCCTCCACCAGGGCGGCCGTCACGGCCCTCTCTGAATTCAAGTAGCCTCCCTCAGGGTCAAAGACCGTGACATCCGTGTCCCTGATCACATGTTCGGGATACTTCGTTCTGGCCTCTTCGCCCCGTAGAAGCTCGCAGTCGAGGCCAGGCTCTTGCGCGGCTGCAATGAGCGATGCCAAGCGCGGGTTGTGCTCGTCATATATCGTGACAGCGCCCGTAGTGTTGAGCAGCCGGGTCCCGCTGACTTTCTCCAGATCACGCCACAGATCCTGTGCCCTCTGCAAGAGGGGTGTGTAATGCCCTCCTTCCACGTATACCTTGCGGAAAATGCGCGATTCCCCAGCGTAGGCAGAGAAGGGGCCGGGGATCGAAAACCTGTCTACTCCAGTGACCCGCAGACCACGGGAGGCGAGCTGCCAACTCACCATGCTTCCTACCGAGCCAACTCCGACGACTACGACGTCCGTTTCGAGGGCAGTCATGCTTCTACCTTGCTTTCCCTTATCGCACGCTGTTGTCCCGATTCCGGGTCTGCCAGGGTAGCAGCGGGACTCGGGACGAAACCGAGGGTTTTGTTCACGATGTTCTGCAGCGGTTCGCCGTGGTTGTACCGCTTGAGGTTCGCCACGAACAGCTTCCCGAGATCGTCGAGGTAATCTTCGGAGTCGCCGCTCATGTGGGGGGTGAGAATGACATTCTCCATACTCCACAACGGATGTCCCGCGGGCAGCGGCTCTGGGTGGACAACATCGAGCGCCGCACCGGCAATGGATCCCGACGTCAGGGCCTCTACCAGCGCCCGGGTCCGGATCAGCTCCCCGCGCCCCACATTGATGAGGTGAGCGGTGGGCTTCATGGCGGAAAGGACGCCGCGTCCACGAGTCCCTTGGTCTCATCGGTAAGCGGTGCGGCCAGCACAAGGTAGTCAAAGTCCTGGACGATCCCCGCCAGGTCCTGGGAAGAGTGAATCTCTTCGAAATACTCGTCCCCGGGGCGCCTGCTGCGCCCGGCACCGCTCACCTGCAGGCCCACGGCACGGAACAGGCCGGCGATCTCGCGTCCGATGGACCCGGTCCCCACCACCAACACACGTTGGCCCTGGATCTTCCGGGTGACCCTGTGCTGCCACCGCTGCTGCGTCTGCAGCCGCAGCGAACCCTGGGCATCCTTCGCCATATCCAGCACGAAACCCAGCGCGAATTCGGCGATCGCACGGCTCAAGACGCCGCGTGAATTCGTGTAAACGACATCGCTGTGGATCAGGTCATCGAACAGCAGCTGGCTGACGCCTGCAGCTGATACGTGCACCCACTTCAGGGACGATGCCGCATCCCAGTTTTCCTTCAGCGCCGGGGAGAACGAATGCCACTGGTACAGGACATCCGCGCCATCCATCGCCTCAGCGAGCCCGTCAGCCTTGGTGAGGCGGACCTCGGCCAGCTCCCCGATTTCCTCCAGCCGGGGCGGCAACGCCTCCCGGTACAGAACGGCGACGACGGGCCGCTCGCGTTCCGAGACCGCCATCACGACGCCGGTGCCGCCGCCGACTTGCCTGCCGCGCTTGCATCGATCCCACAGAGCGCGGCAAAGACATGAATCGCCTCAAGGCCGTCAATCGCAGCCAGGACAGCGGCAGTGAATTCGGACGTCGATGACGGTCCTCCGACGTCGCGGGTGCCTAGGCCTTCCCGGAGGGCGGACTCGAACGCCAACTGCAGGTGCTCAGCAGCCTCGGGGTGGCCGAGGTGCTGGAGCATCATTGCTCCGGACCACATCTGGCCCACCGGGTTTGCCAGTCCCTTGCCTGCAATGTCCGGAGCCGATCCGTGGACGGGTTCGAAGAGGGACGGGAAATCGCCTTCGGGATTCAGATTGGCGCTCGGGGCTACGCCGATGGAGCCCGTGACGGAACTGCCCAGATCCGAAAGGATGTCTCCGAGCAGGTTGGAGGCAACGATCACATCAAGGGTCCAGGGTTTCAGGACCAGATGCGCGGCCAACGCATCTACCAGTTCACTGGTGAGCGTCACGCCCGGGTAGAGGCGGGTTGTTTCCTCCACCACTTCGTCCCAGAACGGCATGGTGTGGATGATGCCGTTACTCTTAGTGGCCGAGGTCAGGTGGCCCTTGCGGGATGATGCGAGCGATGCGGCATAGTGCGCGGCCCTCGATACGCCCAGTCGCGTGAAGATGGTTTCCTGTACAGCGGTCTCGTGGGGCAGCCCGCGGTAAGCCCGGCCGCCCACTTCCGAGTACTCCCCCTCGTTGTTTTCACGCACGATGAGAATATCGATCCGTTCCTTGGACGCAAGAGGCGACTTCACGCCGTCGAGCGTTTTCACCGGACGAAGGTTAATGTACTGCTGGAATTCGCGCCGGATGGGGATCAGGAGACCCCAAAGCGATTCAGCATCGGGCACGGCCGGGGAACCCACGGCGCCCAAGAAGATGGCCTCGTGCTCCGCCAACTGGTCGAGGCCGTCAACGGGCATCATGCGCCCGTGCTGGGCGTAGTAGTCCGATCCCCAGTCGAAATAAGTGAACTGCAAGTTCAGTGAATGGATCTGTGCGATTCGTTCAAGGCATTCGATGGCCGCCGGGACAACTTCCTTGCCGATGCCGTCGCCCGCGATGACCGCGATTTTGTGGGTAGTCATGATGCATTCCGTTCTGAGGTGCCCGCCAGTTGCTGCCAACGGGCGGCTGGCTCGGCCAGTTTGATGATGGTGCTCTTGGGTTCGGTCATCTCACGGACGGCATGCTTGACGCCTTCACGCCCCACGCCGGATTTTTTGAAGCCGCCGAAGGGCATCGAATCGATCCGGACGTCGCTGGTCTCGTTGATCACCACGGCCCCTACCTGCAGCTTGTCGGCAATTGCCAAGGCCATGCCGATGGATTCGGTGAAGACACCGGCTTGGAGTCCGTATTCGGAGTCATTCGCTGCGTGGATTGCGTCCGAGATCTGGATGAACGGCATGATGCTGACCACCGGTCCGAACACTTCCTCCCGGATCACGCGGCAGTCTGACGGCACGTCAGCGAGGACCGTGGGCAGGTAGAAGGTCTTGCGGCGCTGCCCGCCCACGTGGACGGTGGCCCCTGCGTTCCTGGCCTCGTCCACCCATTCCTCTACCCTCCGTGCCTCCGCCTCAGTAATGAGCGGGCCGACGTCCGTGCCGCGATCAAATTTCGCCCCGACGCGGAGCGCCTTGGTTCCGGTGATCACGCGCTCCAGGACCTCGTCGAACAGGGAAATGTGGACGTAGACGCGCTGGACGGACAGGCAGTTCTGGCCGGCCACGCCGAAGGCTCCTGCAACGATCGCCTCAGCAGCCTTGGCCGGTTCGGCGTCCGCGCAAACTATCGTGGCGTTGTTGCCGCCCAGTTCCGAGAGGATCTTTTTGGCGCCCGCGGCGACAGCGATGCGGTCCGCGGTCTTCGGTCCACCGGTGAATGAGATGAGGTCCACCTGCGGGTCGGTCACGATCGCCTCGGACACCCCCGGACCGGAAACAATCGCGGCAAGGCGACCAGCCGGAACCCCGGCCTCCAGCAACAGCTGGATGAATGCCAGCCCGGTGAGCGGCGTGCGGCCTGAGGGTTTAAGTACGACGCCGTTGCCTCCGATGAGTGCTGGGCCAAGCTTGTGTGCCACGAGATTCAGCGGGTCATTGAAGGGCGTAATGGCGGCGACGATTCCCACCGGCTTGCGGTTGTACCAGCCGATCTTGTTCGCTCCGGCCATGCTGTCCTCAAAAGCGAGGGTCTCGCCGGTGAGCTCGCTTGAGGCAGCAGCCGATAGACGCAGGGTTTCAATGGATCGGCGAACTTCACGTTCGGCCTCGGTGATGGTTTTGCTGCTCTCTGCGGCAATGATCTCCGCGAACCGCACCGACTGCCCTGCAAGGAGCCCTGCCGCGCGTTCCAAAGCTTCACGACGCTCCCGGAGGGGCCAGCTGTCGTCCTGGAGGTGGCGATGAAGGTAGGCGACAGCCCGGCGCACATCCTGTGCCGACGATTCACATATATTGCCTAGGAGGACACCGTCCTCCGGATCCCGGACCTCCAGAATCCTGTCGGCTGTCTGCCAACGGCCTTCGAAAAACGCACCGCCTGGCAGTGCGGCTACGCTTGCCCGCTTATAGGCAGTTTCCTCCCCCTTTTTTGGGCGCGCTCCAGCCACGATTGTTGATGAGCTCATTGGAACCTTTACCTTGCTTAGCTGAAACGGTCGATGATCTTCGCGGCTCCGCCAATGAAGGGCAGGAACCACGGAGGGCCGAAGTGGCCGGGCACGGGCGGGTTTTTCAGGTCTTCCCAGACATTTGCGGACTTGTCGCCGGCCATGTAGTGGGCCATGCGCTTGCCCATGTGGGCTGCCATCTGCACGCCATGCCCGCTGTAGCACAGCGAGTAGAACAAGCCGTCATGCACGCCGGCGTGGACCATCTGGTCCATGGAGAGGTCCACGAGGCCGCCCCAGGTGTAGTCCACTTTTACGTTGGCCAGATACGGGAACAGCTGGGTCATTGCTTGATGCAGAATCTCGCCGCTCTTGACGTCCGAATCCGGGCTGGACAGGGCAAAGCGTGCCCGGCCGCCGAAAAGCAGCCTGTTGTCCGGTGTGATTCGGAAGTAGTAAGTCAGCATCTTGCTGTCCGAGGCTTGGCGCCTGTTCGGAAGAATTCGGTTCACCACGTCCTCGGGCAAGGGTTCGGTGACAATGATGAAGCTGCCCACCGGGATCACACGGCGCTGAAGCCACGGGGTGACATTGCCTGTGTAGCCACTGGTGGCTACTAGCACCTGCTTGGCCCGCGTGACGCCACGGGTGGTGTGGACGTCATGGACCGTGCCGGAAACCTTCTTGAGCTCGGTGACACCGGCGTTTTCGCAAATGTCGGCTCCGTTATCGACAGCCACCTTCGCCAGCCCATGCACGAACTTCCCCACGTGGAGGCCAGCACCCAGCGGATCCATCATGGCGCCCTGGTAGAAGTCCGTTCCGATTTCGCTGTGGATCTCGGACTTGGGGATCACCTTAACGTGGTGATCAACCAGGTTCGCGAGCAGCTCCTGCGACTTCAGGAAGCCGTCGTAGTGGGATTTGTGGAACGCCAGCGAGAGCTTGCCGAAGCGCTTGTAGTCGCAGTCGATGCCATTGTCGTGCACCAGCTTCTCGATCGTCTCGATCGCGTCGTTGTATTCGCGGAACATCTCGACGGCACGTGGTGCCCCGTACCGCTTGACTGCCGTGCTGAAGCTAATGGCCAAACCAGTCGTCGCCATTCCCCCGTTACGGCCCGAGGCGCCCCAGCCAACAGTGTGACGTTCGAGAACTGCAACGCTGGCGCCTTGCTTGGCAAACTCCAGGGCCGCGGAAAGTCCCGTGAAGCCGGCACCGATGATGGCGACGTCGACGTTCTCGGGAACCGGAGTGCGCCGGTAGTCGCCGGATGGTTCGGCAGTGTCCAGCCAATAGGGAACAAGTTTCACGGTGTGACCTTTCGCCTCGAAGTCGGTTTAGAGACCGAGGTGCTTGTTGAGCTCGTCCAGGGACTTAACAGTGTTGTAGTCGTAGCCCTCGGTAATGGGGTCATAGCCACGGTCCAGCACCCAGAGGTTCCGGAAGCCCATGTCATGCATCGGATGCATGTCGTACCGCGTGTGCGAGGAGACGTGCAGGAAGTCCTCGGGCTTCGCGTTCAGGGTGTCCAGCATGTACTCAAAAGCCTGGTAGCGCGGCTTGTAGGCCTGCGCCTGCTCAGCGGTAAGCACGGCGTGGAAATCAGCGCCGAGCTTCGGAACACTGATGTCCAGGAAGCTGTCGTCGGCGTTGGACAGAGCCACCAGCTGGTAGTTGTCGCCCATGAGCTTCAGCGGAGCTGGCACGTCCTCGTGGGCAACCCAGCCGCGTACAGCCTCAGCGAACTCTGCGCCGGCACCCACGGTCGGCCCAATGCCCCACCGCTTGCACACCCGGTCAAAGGAATCCTGAAGGATCTGCTCGTAAGGCTTGTAGTCGCCAAGGACCTCGTCGAACCGGTACCCGCGGAACTGCTTCTTGAAGGTCGGCCACTGCTCTTCAGATATGCGGCCATCAAGCAGGCGACGCGTCGTGGGATCAATGTCGAAGTTGATAAGCGTGCCGTAGACATCAAAAGAGATGTACTTCGGCCGGAAGTTCGTGTCTGCCATGTTCGTTCCGTTCTTTCTCGGGAGATGGAAGCGGTCGTCGTCCCTGCGTATGGGAAGTTTTTGGGAAGCGCGCGTTGAGCCGGGAATCGATCCCGGCAGGCTGGAAGATTCCTGCCCGATGACTCGACTCTAAGCGGCCAAATTGTAAATTGTCAACAGTTTGCCGATAGAGATCATGGCCACTCCCCCTCCCCACCCCGTCTCAAAAAAAGTTCCTGTCAATTGTTGACAATCTACTGTTCAAGGAGTTGCATTGCAGTAGAAGACGGAGAGATCCGGATCACATTAGCTAATCTCTTCCTCTTTCCCAGCACCACGTACCAGCTGACGAACCCCTCGAAGGGAAGCACCATGAAGACTCGAAACAAAGCCCAGGCTGCAGCAGCCGGGTTGGCCGTATTGCTCGCGCTGAGTGCATGTGGCGGCACTCCTAGCAGCAGTTCGGCTGACACCAGCAAGACCTCGAATACTGCGGATATCTCTGAAGGTGTCCAGCCTGACCAGGCCGCCGTAGCGCTGCTGCCGCAGTCCTTCAAGGACAAGGGCGAGCTCACGGTCGCCATGGACCTGCACTACCCGCCGACGACCTTCCTCGCGGAGGACAACCAGACCGCGATTGGCCTTAACCCGGACGTCGCCCGGCTCGTTGCGAAGAAGCTTGATCTGAAGCTGAAGTTCGTGGACACGAAGTTCGACACAATCGTCCCCGGCCTCGATGGGGGCCGCTTCGACTTCACCGCCACGACAATGTCCAAGACTGAGGAGCGGCTCCGGGTCCTGGACATGATCGACTACTTCAGGGCCGGCACGTCCGTGGCCGCGGCCGCAGGGAACCCGCTGAACCTCACCGTCGAGGCCCTGTGCGGCAAGAACATCGCCGTCACTCAGGGCTCGACCGGCCAGCTCAAGCGCCTCCCCGCCCTTAACGAGCAGACCTGCACCTCGAAGGGACAGCCGGCGATCAACGCCGTGACGCTGCCCAACGTCCAAGAGGCCCTGACCCAACTGCACTCCAAGCGGATCGACGGCATCCTCTACGACACGACCGCACTCGCATGGGCCGCCAAGCAGCAGCCGAACTCCTTCACCATCATCGGCCGGGTCAACGTCGGATCGAGCGACCTGACCGCTGTCGGCCTGAAGAAGGGCTCGGCGCTAACCCCGGCCTTGCAGGCAGCGCTCCAGTCCGTCCTTGAATCCCCGGAGTACAAGGAGTCCCTCGAGACCTGGGGTCTTGACTCCGGGGCCATCACCGACGCCAAGCTGAACTAGTGGGTTCACAGATGAAGCAAGCAACTATTGAGAGAAGCAAACCGATGAACGGGATGGATCCGGCGCTCAAGCCCCGCCTTCGTCGCAGGAGCACCTTTGAGTATGTCGCCTGGGTAGTCTGCACCCTGGTCGGCCTGGGCATCCTTATCTCCGTTGCGACCAACCCGAACTTCAAGTGGGAAGTCGTCGCGAAGTACTTCACACATGAATCGATTCTTCGCGGCCTGATGCTCACGATCTTCCTCACGGTCGCCAGCATGGCCCTGGGAACGCTTCTGGGTCTGGTCCTTGCCATCATGAGGGCCTCGAGCGTCAAGCCCATTGCGGCCGCGGCCGGGGTCTACATCACGTTGTTCCGCGGCACCCCGGTCCTGGTTCAGTTGATCTTCTGGTTCAACATCGCCGCCCTATACCCGAACCTGACGATCGGTATCCCGTTCACGAACATCGGTACCGCAGTGGACGTGAACGCCCTGATGGGCCCGATCACCGCGGCGCTTATCGGCCTGACCCTGAACGAGGCCGCGTACATGGCCGAGATCATCCGCGGCGGGTTCTCCTCGGTCGGCAAGGGCCAGATCGAAGCCGCAGACTCCCTGGGTATGAGCGGTGCGATGAAGATGCGCAAGGTCATCATCCCCCAGGCCATGCCCTCCATCATCCCGGCCACCGGCAACCAGGTCATAGGCATGTTCAAGGAAACCTCCCTGGTCAGCGTCCTGGGCGTAGCTGAACTCCTCCAAAGCGCCCAGCTGATCTACGCCCGCACCTATGAGACCATCCCGCTGCTTATCGTTGCCAGCGCCTGGTATCTGGTGATGACCCTGCTGCTGAGCTACCCGCAGTCCAAGCTCGAACAAAAATACTCCCGCACAACCTCCAGGCTTCCCCGGAACGCGAAACCCGTTGTGCTCACTGACCCGGAAGGCGCTGCCCGATGAGTACTGACGGAACCATTGTTGCCCTCAAAATCCGAAAGTCATTCGGACCCAAAACAGTCCTCAAAGACATCAACCTGGACATCGCCAGCGGAGAGATCTGCTGCATCATCGGCCCCAGCGGCTCCGGCAAATCCACCGTCCTGCGCTGCATCAACGGTCTCGAAACAGTCGACTCGGGGGTCCTGAAGGTCAACGGCGAAGACTTCGGCTACTACGAAACCGACGACGCCTACCACGCACTGCCCCCCAAGAAACTCGCCGAGCAGCGCACCAGGGTTGGCATGGTCTTCCAGCAGTTCAACCTGTTCCCGAACATGACGGCGAATGAAAACATCATGTCCGGGCCCGTACTGGTCAAAGGCCAGGACAAGAAACAAGCCATAGAACGGGCCCATGAACTGCTCGCCAGTGTCGGCCTGGCCGGCTTCGGGGACTACTATCCGGCCCAGCTTTCCGGCGGACAGCAACAGCGTGTCGCAATCGCCAGGTCCCTCGCCATGGACCCCGAGATCATGCTCTTCGACGAGCCCACATCCGCCCTGGACCCCGAAAAGGTCGGCGAAGTCCTGGCGGTCATGAAGGAGCTCGCCAAGAAGGGGATGACCATGGTGGTGGTCACCCACGAAATGGGCTTCGCCCGCGAAGTGGCCGACTCCCTGGTCTTCATGGACGACGGCTACATCGTCGAACGGGGCGACGCACGGGAAGTCCTCTCCAACCCCAAGGAACCCCGCACCCAGGCCTTCCTGGAACAGGTGCTCTGACCATGGACGGACAACTCGCCGTCATCGGCCTCGGCAGCGTCGGCAGCATGGCGCTGTGGCAGGCCTCGCGACTGACCGACTCCGTCGTCGGATTCGAGGCGCAGGCACCCGCGCACGGGCGAAGCGCGGTAGGTGGCGATACGCGCCTGTTCCGTATGATCTACCGCGGCCGGCCTGACTACTACCCCATCCTGGAACGCTCCCGCGAACTTTGGGCCGAACTCGAGGCAGAAACCGGACAGGACATCCTCACCCGCTGCGGCGGACTGTCCATCGGCACCGCCGATGGGTCCTACCTCCGCAGCCTCCTCGAAACCACCAGAACCAATGGGGCAACCCACCAGATCCTTACCCGTGCGGAGATGGCCGAACGCTACCCGCAGCACAACCTCCGGCCGGACGACATCGCCGTCTTCGACCCCCACGCCGGGGCACTGCGCACCGACCGCGCAGTCACCGCCGCTGTCGCCGCCGCCCAAGCCAACGGCGCAACAGTCCACACCAACGCCCCCATCAGCAGCATCCAGGAAACCAGCGACGGCGTTGTGCTCACCTACGGTGATAACTCTTGGACCTTCGAACGAGTCATCGTCGCTTCGGGCGCCTGGTCCAAACACCTGATGCCCCACTACCTCGGGGCCCACACGGAAACCCGCCGGATCTTCCTGAGCTGGTTCGTGGCCCGCGACGCAACCCAATTCACCCCCGACAGGTTCCCCGTTTTCAGCCGTCTCCATGACGACCGCTCCATGTACGGCGCGCCAAGCGTGGACGGCGTCACCGTCAAAGCCACCCTCGACGGCCGCGGCGCACCTACCCCGGCAGCTGACTCAGTTCCGAGAGACCTCACCGACGCCGAGATCGCCGAAACCACCGAAACCGTCTCGGAGTTCTTCCCTGGCCTGATCCCCACCATTGTCCGCTCAGACGCCTTCCCCGACCTCTACACCCGGGACCGGAACCCGCTGCTGGGCTGGCTCAGCGAATCAAGCAGGATCTACTCGGCCACTGGCTTCTCCGGGGCCGGGTTCAAGATGGCCTCCGGCTACGGCGAGATCGCTGCCAGTGAAGCGCTGGGCAAGCGCTCGTTCGAGAGGTTGGATTTCGTCCGTCCCCAGAGGTTTTCGAACTAACGCTTGCCCTCGCTACACAGAGGCACCGCGAATCGCGTATTGTTGACAATCTACATTTACTAGGAAAGTATGAAGCCATGGCAACACTCAGCCCTATCCTGAAGCAGGCGACTCCCGTGGTGGTCGACTACGCGTCCGGCAGTTGGATCCACGCCACAGACGGCAAGAAGTACCTCGATTTCACCACCGGGATCGGTGTCACCAGCACCGGACACTGCCATCCCGACGTCGTAGCCGCAGCCCGCGAACAGGTGGGCAAGATCGTTCACGCCCAGTACACAACAGTGATGCACAAGCCACTGCTGGAGCTCACGGAGCTCCTGGGCGGCGTCCTGCCCCAGGGCCTGGACAGCGTCTTCTACGCCACGTCCGGCTCGGAAGCCGTGGAGGCATCCGTCCGCCTGGCCAGGATGGCCACCGGCCGGCCCAACATCATCTCCTTCCAAGGCGGATTCCACGGAAGGACTGTTGGGGCAGCCTCCTTAACCACCGCCGGAACAAAATTCCGGTCAGGATTCTCACCCCTGATGGGCGGAGTCCACGTTGCCCCCTTCCCGCACTGGTACCGGTACGGCTGGGACGAAGCCACCGCCGTCGAATTTGCCCTGAAGGAACTCGACCACCTCCTGCTCACCATCAGCAGCCCGAGTGACACGGCCGCATTCATCATCGAACCCGTCCTGGGCGACGGCGGCTACATCCCCACGCCCATCGCCTTCCTCCAAGGCCTCCGGGAACGCGCCGACCGCCATGGCATCGTGCTCATCCTCGATGAAGTCCAGGCGGGCGTGGGCCGTACGGGCAAGTTTTGGGGCCACGACTGGGCCGGCATCCTTCCCGACGTCGTCATCACCGCCAAGGGCCTCGCCAGCGGCTTCCCCATCTCAGCAATTGCCGCCTCCGCGGATCTGATGGGCAAGGCCTGGCCCGGCTCCCAAGGCGGAACCTACGGCGGCAACGCAGTCGCAGCAGCAGCCGGTGTCGCCACCCTCGGCGTCATCCAACGCGAGAACCTGGTGGAAAACGCCCTGCTCCGCGGCGATGAACTGCGGGCAGGACTGGACAAACTGCAAACCGAGTTCACGGGAATCGGCAATGTCCGCGGCCGCGGCCTGATGCAGGGCGTCGAATTCACCGTCGGGAACAACACCCCGGACCCCACCACCGCACTCGCGGTCCAACAGGCCGCCATCAAGGAAGAGCTCCTGCTCCTCACCTGCGGTCCGCACGGCAACATCATCCGCCTCATCCCCGCCCTGAACGTCAGCAGCGAGGAAATCCAGGCAGGCCTGTCCAGATTCACCCAGGCACTCAAAACGGCCACCTCCTAATGCCCCCGATCACTGAAAGAGCGAACATGACCCCCTCCCTTGATCCCGCCAGCATTCCAACAGATCTGTTCATTGACGGAATGTGGCAGAAGGCTGCCAACGGTGCCACGTTCACCGTTGAGAACCCCGCCACAAATGAAGTCATTGCCCACGTTGCCGACGGCAGTCCCGAAGACGCCGCCCTCGCCATCCAGGCAGCGGGTCGCGCGCAGGCGGAGTGGAGCAAATCCACACCCCGTCAGCGGGCCGACATCCTGCGGCGTGCCTTCGATCTCGTCATTGCCAATACTGACCGGCTTGCCGCGATCATGACCGCGGAGATGGGCAAGCCCCTGGCAGAAGCAAGAGGCGAAGTGGCATACGGCGCTGAAATGCTCCGCTGGTTCTCGGAAGAGGCCGTAAGGATCGGCGGCGACAGCACCACGTCCGTGGACGGAAATACGCGCATCCTCATCACCAAGGAACCAGTCGGACCATCCGTGCTGGTGACTCCCTGGAACTTCCCACTCGCCATGGGAGCCCGGAAAATCGCTCCTGCAGTGGCCGCAGGTTGCACCATGGTGTTCAAGCCAGCGGAGCTGACGCCCTTGACCTCCTTGGCATTGGTTGCCATCTTCAAAGAAGCAGGACTGCCCGACGGCGTGCTGAACGTTGTGACGACGTCGAGCGCTTCCAGCGTGGTGCGGACCTGGACGGACAGCGGAATTGCTCGCAAGATCAGCTTCACCGGCTCCACCGAGGTGGGCAAGATTCTTCTCCGGCAAGCCGCGGACAACGTGATGCGGTCCTCCATGGAGCTCGGCGGGAACGCGCCGTTCATCGTGCTCGCTGATGCAGATATCGAGAAGGCCGTGGACGGAGCCATGAAGGCAAAGATGCGGAACATGGGCGAGGCCTGCACCGCCGCCAACCGCTTCTTCGTCCACCGCTCTGTAGCGGAGGAATTTGGCGAGAAGTTCTCTAAAAAGATGTCAGAATTGCAGGTCGGCAATGGCGCTTTGGCTGGCACCGACGTGGGGCCTCTCATCGAGCAGAAGGGCCTGGAAAAGGTCGAAAGCCTCGTTGCTGACGCGGTCAGCAAGGGCGCACGCATCCTGACCGGAGGCACCCGGCCGGAAGGTCCCGGCTACTTCTACTCCCCCACGGTCCTGGTGGATGTGGCGCGGGATTCCGAGCTGATGTCCACGGAGATCTTCGGCCCGGTAGCAGCCATCACGGCGTTCGACAGCGAGGACGAGGTCTTGCAGATGGCCAACGACACCCCGTGGGGCCTTGTGGGCTATGTGTTCACGGAGAGCATGGAGAAGGCGTTGCGGTTCTCTGCGGAACTGGAAGTGGGAATGGTCGGTCTCAATACCGGACTGGTTTCCAACCCGGCGGCGCCGTTTGGCGGCGTCAAGCAGTCCGGGCTGGGACGCGAAGGCGGAAAAATCGGAATTGAAGAATTCCTGGAGTACAAGTACACCGCAATAGCGGTCTAATAGATTCAACTTGCCAACGCATGAAATGAGGGGATGTCAATGGCGGCACCGGAGGGAATGTTCGTATTGGAGGGCCGGCCCACGGCGCAGCTGATCGCTGACCAATTGCGTGAGCTCATCGTCCAGGGAGTTTTCATCCCTGGACAGCAGGTCAACGAATCTGCACTTGCCAGCCAGCTCAATACCTCAAGGGGGCCGCTCCGCGAAGCGCTGCAGCGGCTGTGCCAGGAGGGCATCCTGGTGAGTAAGCGCAACCGCGGCGTATTTGTGCTGGAGCTTTCCACGGAAGACGTCCGGGAGATCTACGCCGTACGCGAGGCAGTGGAACTGGCTGCCGCCAACTCCCTCCTGGACTCTGGACCCGAGCAGGTCACAGATACCTGCCGGGAGCTCAAAGGAATCATCAGAAACATGGCCAAGCAGGTTGCGGTCTCGGACTGGCAAGCCATTGCACGTCTCGATATGCAATTCCACACTGCCTTTGTTTCCGGTACCGGGAACACCCGCCTGATCCGCATCTATGAAACGCTGGCCGCGGAATCCAGGATGTGTATCCTCAGCCTGGAAGTCGCATATCCCCGCATCGATGTGCTGGTGCAGGAACACCAGACCATCCTGGATCTGCTCGAGGCACGGGATCGGAGTGGACTCCAGCAGGCCATCAAGCGTCATATGCAGAAGGCAGTGGAGGATCTGACTTCCAGTCCGGAAGCAACCGGAATTACCGCTTAGGAGTTAACATCTCCACACAAGGGAGGGGCCCAGTTCCACTTGGAACTGGGCCCCTCCCTTGTGTTGCTAGTTCTTGGGAAGGTCCGTCACAACCCACATTTTGCGCAGGGTCTGGTGAATGGTCCAGGTGCCCGTCCATCCTGCCGGCGTGACGAACAACGAGCCGGGACCAATCTCAAAGCTGCTTCCGTCTTCTTCGGTGATGGTGGCCGTGCCACTCAGGATCTGGCAGATCTCGTCGTAGCCAGGGCGGGTGCTCGTGAACGTACCCGGCGTGACCTCCCAGATGCCCGTTTTATGGCCGTCCCGGGCCCAGAGACGCAGCGAGACCTCGGTCTGCCCGGGCGTACTCGTGGTTGCTTTAGGAATGTGTTCTCCGGGGTTTACGGTGGTGGCATCGCTCATGACAGTGGCCTTGACCATTGATACTCCTTCTGGGGCTGCGCCCTGATGTTGTGCCCGCCGTCATTGGAAGAGCACAAAGTCAATCCTAGCAATTGTCAACAATCGACGATAGGCTTTGAGGGGTAAATAATTCACCAGACGATCGATCCGCCACCGACGCCGGCCATCGTCACCAAGGAGAACGCTCCACATGAAACTTGTCTGGAAAAGCAGCGTGGAAAGCACCTCTGCCGTGTCCCACAGCGCAGCAAGCGGGCGGGTGTCCCTTTGGAATTCTTTGGAACGCGGAGATGAAGTCTCCCTGAGCCAGCGCGGGTTTGAGTACTACAGGGGCACGGTGGACGATCGAACTGCAGATGGACGAACCATCTGGGTGATAGACCGCATTGGGGATCGGCGGCTCTTCCACATCGATGATGATTACGATCTCCTCGTCGCAGTCCAGAGCTGACGGCGTCCCAAAGCTCTGGTCCGGGCAGGCAAGCCACGAGGGGGCGGCGCCTGCGGCGCCTGCGGTGCGTCCCGCCGTCGGTGAACTGTCCCGCAGCGACCGGCGCCGGCCGGAATGGGTTGCCAAAAATACCCGTGCTGCATATCGGCAATCACTCCATTGAGAGGACGCTGCGGCGGAGTTATGACGATCTTGGCGCCCTCCGTATTGAGGATCCGACCCACCCCGAGAAGGTTGTGGTGGCGTCTGCCGGTTCCGCTCCCAGCACACGCCAGAGAGAGATTCCGGCGAGTACGGCCGCAATGGCGGCGGCCGCGACCAACCACGGTTTCCCTGTCAGGCGTCCGCGCGGGGCTTCACCAGTTACCGGCGCTTCTACCTCGGGAATGATCCGCGCTATGCGCTCGTGCAGCCGCGGCGTCACAGTTGCCACTCCCCCGGCCAGTTCGTCGGCAATGGCCCTCAACGTGACGGCGAGCTCACCAATGCCATCAATGACTTGACAGTCACGGACCGGGAGCAGGTAGCAGTCGATGTCGTAAGAGCCGTTGCTGAGGCACTACGCGCGGACGGTTCATTCTGTAACCTTCCGAAGTCATCTGCACCGAATGGCCGACCCCGTCTGCAATGAAGGACGACCCTGGTCATTCGAGGAACCCAGGGAAACCAGGGCCAAGCAAAAAGGGGTCGGAAGACCGACGCCCCAGAGCCAGTCTGCTGAATGGTAGCGCGCGATCAGGGGACTTGGGGCTCGGTTTGCCCCCAGATTATGGTCTGCTGGTTCTGCCAAATGCATGCTGATCGTCCCACCGGTTCGAGGACGGGCGGTAGACGCCTTTGCTATGCGCGTTAGCATGCAACAGGCCGCGGCTTAGCCGATGCCGAGGGCGCCGCTATCCCTGGCTGATGTCGATGCCGCTGATCGGCGCGCCCGCGCGCTCGTATACGAGCGAGATCGCGCCTTTCGGGAACGCCTTCGGCGGCTGCGCGAATCGGAATGCCGCCGGCACGCCGGTGCCGTCGGCGAACAGCCGCTTGCCCGATCCGAAGGTGAGCGGGTAGAGGAAGAGGTTCAGCCGGTCGACGAGGTCGGCCTCGAGCAGCGACCGTGCGAGGTGGCCGCTGCCGATGACGTGGATGTCGTCGAACCGGTCCTTCAGCGCGGCCACCTCCGCGACATCCGACAGCGCTGTGGTGCCGTCCCATGCCGGGTCGGTCAGGGAGCGCGACACGACGAACTTCGGCAGGGCGTTGAACGTCACCGCGATCGGGTCGTCGTCGCCCCGGGTGGGCCAGAACGCCGCGAAGATGTCGTAGGTTTTGCGTCCGAGCAGCAGTGCGTCCATGCGGTTGATGCCGGCGACGATCGCCTCGCCGGTCTCGTCGTCGGAATACGCCGCCTGCCAGCCGCCGAACTCGAAGCCGCCCTCACGGTCCTCGTCGGGGCCGCCCGGCGCCTGGTACACGCCGTCGAGGGTGATGAACAGGTCGACGGAGAGGATTCCCATGGTGTGCTCCTTCGCGTGAATGGCGACCAGATGCCGCCTCTACCCGTGCGTCGATCGGGATGGCCCGGAATCGACATCACTGCGTGCCACACTAGCGACGAGCGCACGGCAGGTCGAGAGATGGACGCGGGCGGAGACGCTGAGCGGTCGGAAGCGCCGCGGCACGGAAGCCGAACCGTGGTCGTGGCTATGCCAACAGAAAGGGGGACAAGCCCTCTGGTCACCACCGCTACACTGAACCAAGAAAGACAAAGCATGAAAGCATGGCGGGCTAATGATCGAAAAGCTGCACCTCACTCCGGAAGACGCGTTCCCGGAAGATCTGGGCAAGGTCCAGGACCACGAACTACAGGTACTGGACAGTCAGGTCCAACGCCAGCTCGACCACGAAGTCGTGGTTGACGGCGAACCCGACCCTGAAACAGAATTCCGCCACTACGAACTGGACGAAGAATTCAACGACCGCGACAAGCGCTGACGGCACCGACTCCCGGCAAAGGCATTCACAGGCAAACCGCCAAGTGGGTGAACCACCCAGGCTGAGGGCGGGGGCTTCTACCGCACACCGTCTTGCTGGGGCCTGAATTGGGTAAGACCGACAGTCCCGGATGTTCTCGGGGGCACCGGGACTCGCCCAGAGCGCAGCACCGCACCGGCTTCCTCCCCGGTTCAACGGCCGGCTCGACGGTGACGGCCGGAACACTAACGTTCCTGTGATGCACATCACAAGAGCTGCGCAGTGAGGTTAGGCGCCGGAGTGCGTCTTAAAGGTATGGGCATCAGCACCTGATGCCGGCAGATCTTAGGAGTGATTGTTTTGACGACTCAGCCTCAGGGAGCCCCGGCCCCTTCCCCGTTCAGTGACCCGGACGTACCCGAACGTCCGGCCGGCTCCCGGGTGGCCGGTCCCGGATCAGGCTCTGCCCGCCGCGGGGGGCGCGGGACGACCACTATTGTTGACGGCGTGATCGCGAAGCTGGCGGGAATGGCGATTGCGGACATTCCGGGCGTCTATGCCCTGGGCGGAGGCGCTGCCCGTGCGCTGGGTTCGATCCGGGAAGCCGTGGGCCAAAAAGACCTGACCCAGGGGGTCAGCGTCGAAGTCGGCCAGACCCAGGTCGCTGCGGACCTGATCATTGTCGCCGAATACCCCCACCCCCTTCAGGACGTCGCAGAGGCCGCCCGGGACGCCGTGTACCGGGCGGTCGAGGACCTCGCGGGCATGGAAGTTACCGAAGTCAACGTCACCATCGCCGATATCCACATCCCGGCCGTCGACGATGACCGGGACGAGGGTGCCGCGCCGCCCCAGAGGGAAGGCCGCGTGTCATGAGCGCGACAGTCAGTGGCATGGCACTCGGGGCGACCCTGGCGATTTCGGGGCTGGTCTTCGGTTTCTGGGGCTTCCTGTTCGTCGCCCTCTTCGTGGCCGTCGGCGCCGTCCTGGGCCGGGCCGCGGAAGGCCGCCTGGACGTCGGCGGCGTCATGAACGCCCTGCGCGGAAAGAGTTCGCCCTCATGAACGCGGCCCCGGCCGCCTCCCGGGCGCCGCAGCCTGCCGCCGACGCTGCGGCCGGCCGGGCCGGTCACACCAGAATCACTGCCCGGGCCCTGACCCGTGTCATCGAAGCGATCACCGCCGAGGCCTTCGGGATTACCCCCGAATCGGTCACGGTGGACATCCATGACGTGCGCGGGCGCCTTGGCCTCACCATCCGGGCGCCCCTGCCCGCACCGGACCTGCTGCAGGCTGCGCCCCCGGGCTCCGGGACGGACCAGGCCGAAAGTGTTTATGCGCGCGCGTCCGGTGCGCGGGCCATGATCATCCGGCGCGCAGCGCTGGTGGCCGGAGCAGAGGTGGCACGGGTGGACATCCTGATCACAGCCGCCCACCAGGGCCAGGAGGCCAGGGTCCGGTGAGCGCCAACGAGCCCGTGGCCAGGATAGCCCGGCGGGAACTGCACCCATCCCGGGCGCTGGCGTCGGTCCTGGCCGCCTCCGCCCTGATCATCGCCTTCCTCTGGGCCGCGGCCGAAACCGTCCTGGCAGCCCTCGGCCGGCGCCCGCTGCTGGCCTCGCCCCGGCAGATCGCCCACTGGGCCGCAGCCGTGCCGGCCGGCACCACACCGGCGGTGCTGATCGCGGCCGGCGCGGCGCTGGCCGTGACCGGGCTGGTGCTGATCCTGCTGGGCGTCCTTCCGGGCAGCAGGGCCCGGCACCGTCTGTCCGGCGAGCGTGCCGCGGTGGTCGTTGATGACGACGTCATCGCCGCCGCCCTGTCCCGCACCGCCCACCAGCGGGCCCGCACCGCCCCGGAGCAGGTCACCGCCACCGTAGGACGACGCAGGATCGACCTCGTGATCCGGCCCACCTCCGGGGTGCCCGTGGATGAGGCCGGCATCCGGGAGGCCGTCGATGCCGAACTGGCACGCTACGGCCTGGACCCGCCGCCCCGGCTCTTTCTCCGAAGCCGTGGCCAGGGAGCAGTGGGAGTATGAACAGCACCCCCCGCGCACTGAACCGGTTCCTGCTGGCCCTGCTGGGCATTGTGCTCTTCGCGGCCGGCGCCCTGACCGCCTGGGCCGGCGCCTCACCGGCCGTGGCCCGGCAATGGACCCGCGCCGGACAGGACACCCTGGACCGGATCACCGGGCAGCTGAGGGCCGCCCCCGTTCCCGGAACGGGGAGCAGTTGGTGGACGGCCGCTGCCTTCCTGCTCCTGCTCCTGCTGGTCGGTTTGCTGGTGGCCTGGATCGCCACCCAGGGCGGCGGGCGCACCGGCAGCCTCGGAGCCCACGAGGACGCCGGCCGGGGCACCACCACCGTGGATGTCTCCTTCGCGGCCCAGTCCATCAGGGACGCCACCGCACAAAACCGGCAGCTTCGCTCCACCACCGTCTCGGCCTGGAAAATCCGGGGTGCCCACGCGCTCAGGATCAGTGTCCAGGCCCGAAAAGGCGCCTCCCCGGCCGACATCAGCTCCGCCCTCGAAGAGGTCATCAGCGGGCTCGACGCCGTGCTGGGCGAACAAATCCCCGTCCTGGTCCGCATCGCTGCGGGCCCCCGGACCCGCTTCGCCCACCGCGAACGGGTCCGTTAGTCGGGGAAAACATCGAAACACTCAGCGACCAAACACCAGGAAGGCTCAGCAACGAATCGACGCAGATTTCCGACGGCGGCGCACGGCGCACCAGGCCCGGGCCGCTGCCGCATATTCCATCAAATTAGTGACTCTTTAGGGAGCATCCCGTGGGTATCCTGGGGTTCATCGTCCTTGGACTGATCGTCGGGGCCATCGTCAAGGCCGCCCTGCCCGGCAGGGTCGGCGGAGGCTGGCCCACAAATCTGGTCCTGGGCGTCGTCGGAGCGATCCTGGGCGGCTTGCTCGGCTCGGCATTGCTCGGCGTCGGCCTGGGCACGTTCTTTGATACGCGGACCTGGCTGCTGGCCATCGTCGGCGGATTCATCGTCACCCTCGTGTACGGCGCGGTGAAGGGCCGCAGGCGCAAAACGCGCCGCTGACCCGACGTGGCAAACATCGGCACAGGAACATCCGGGCAGGTGCGGGCCGCCGGTTACGGGCATCCCCCATCGAGGGCCGTCCCGTTCCGCCGGCGCGGTAGCGTGTGGCCATGATGAACCCTGCCGGTGAGGGGCACGGGCTGTGGCTCGCGGACGATGGGCTCCTGGCCGAGCGCGCCGCCGACGGGGATGTGGCAGCCTTCGAGGTCCTGGCCACCCGGCACGGCCCGGTCATGCGTGCCTACGCCCGGCGGCTCACCGGATCCACCGCCGACGCCGACGACGTGGTCCAGGAATCCCTGCTGCACGCCTGGCAACAGCTGGACACCCTCCGGGACAAAGGCGCGGTCCGGGCCTGGCTGATGCGGATCACCGGCCGCCGCGGCATCGACTGCCTCCGGCGCAGAAAACACTACCCCTTCAGCTCAGCACAGATGGAGACATATGATCCCGCGACCGGACCCGAAGAGGCAGCCGTGCTGAACGCCGGCATGTCCGCCCTGTCCATGGCCCTGGCTATCCTGCCCGAAGACCAGCGGAAGTGCTGGGCACTGAAGGAGATCGGCGGCATGTCGTACGAGGAGATTGCCTACGAACTCGGGACCACCCCGACCAGCGTCAGAGGAAAACTCTCCCGCGCCAGGGCAACGCTGCTCAAGACCATGAGGCCATGGCAATGATCGCCCCGACAGACGACCCGGGCTGCGGACGCAGCCTCGAAGAACTCAACGGCTACCTCGAGACCGGCCATTCACCGGACCAGCCCCACATTTCCACCTGCCCCGAATGCCAGGCCGCCCTCGCCGCCCTGACGCAGCTGCGCCGGCTCACGGGGGAGCTCCTGGAACACGACATCCGGATGGCCACGCAACCGGAAGAACCCTGGCTCCGGGAGATCCTGACCAACCTGCGCCTGGAAACCCGGGCCGGGAGGGCCATCCCGATCGCCCCGGAACACCCCGGCGACAGCCTCTGGGAGACCGAAGGATCGGTCATCGCCCTGATCCGGAACATCGGGGATACCATCGAGGGCGCCACCATCGGCAAGTGCCGCCTGCACGGGGACGTCACCGTGCCAGGAACCCCGGTTGATCTGGACATCCGCGTCTCCGCCTTCTACGGCTACGCCCTCCACACCATGGCGGACACACTGCGCACCGAACTGGAAACGGCACTGGCCACCCACACCGAACTGACCATCCGCACCATCAACATCACCGTCTCCGACCTGCGGATGATGCCCGGCCGACCGGAAAGGACCGGCACATGAGCACCGCCGAACGCCTGCACCGGCTGATCCTGGACATCCCGGGGGTCACCGCGCTCTACCCGCCGGACCCTCCCTGGCAACAAGCCGCCACAGGCATCACCAACACCCTGGCCGGAACCGGCCAGACCCCGGACCCCTCCGTCGCGGTCCGCACAGACGGTGGAACCACCCGCATCCACGCCCGGGTCGGGGTGGACAACTCCCACCCGGCGCCGGAGACCGCACGACGGGTCGCCGCCGCCATCCGGCATTACCTCGCCCGCACAGCCACGGCCCCGCGCCCCGTCGAGGTCACTGTCCGGATCAGCCTGATCAGTTCCGGGGAGATCGAACTCATCAAAGGCTCCCGGGACCTGCTCAATGCCGGGCAGGACCGGCTCGCCAGCGCCGGCGTGCGGGCCTCTGCCCACCATTCCAAGCTGGCACGGGCCCTGGGCCGGGACCCGAATGCATCCCCCGAGACGGTGTCGGCGCCCAGGGACAAGGGGCCCGCTGCCGATGTTCTGCTCGCCTACCTTCGGGAACAGTTGAAGGAGCTCAAGGACCAGGACCCCGGCGTGCGGCAGGACGCCCATGATGCAGTCCACAAGATGCGCGTTGCCACCAGACGCCTGCGCTCGGTGCTGGCGACATACCGGAAACTGCTGGAGGATGCGGATTCGGTGAACTCACTGCGGGATGAACTGAGGTGGCTGGCCGGCGTCCTCGGCGAAGCCCGCGACGCGGAGGTCATGCTGGCACGCCTCAAGGACATGATCGCCGCGGAACCGGGAGAGCTTGTCATGGGACCGGTCATCCGCAGGATCGATCTTGAACTCGGAGCCGACTACCAAAAGGCGCATGCCACGGTCCTGGAGGCACTGGACGGGCAGCGCTACTTCCGCCTGCTCGACACCCTAGAGTCCATGCTCGCCGCCCCGACCCTGACGCCGCTGGCGTCCAAGCCCGCGCGCAAGGTGATGCCCAAGCTGGTCAAACGGGCCGTCAAGCGGCTGCGGACGGCGGTCCGGGAAGCCAAGAGGCATCCTGTCGGCACCGGCGACCATCCGGCCCTGCACGAAGCACGCAAAGACGGCAAACGCCTGCGGTACGCCGCCGAAGCAGCAGCACCGATCAGCCGCAAGAAGGCCGCCCGTCTGGCCGATGCCGCCCACGGTGTCCAAAAGGTGCTGGGCGACCACCAGGACAGCATCGTCACCCGCGACCTGCTGCGCCGGCTCAGCGCCGAGGCCGTCGTTCAGGGCGAAAACGGATTCAGCTACGGCCGACTGCACGCGCTGGAACAATCCGTCGCCTTGGACGCCGAGGCCCGGTTCCACCGGCAATGGAAGAAATTCCCGTCCGCTTCCCTTTAGATGTGGCCACGCCGGCGTCGGCGCTGATATTTCACCGCGCGGCGCGAAAGGCTTCGACGAACAGCTGCGTGTGTTCTTCGATGTACTGCTCCACCGGCATGAAACTCTGCCGGGGTTTAGGCTGATCCTCCGGACAGTCCGGTGGCATCCAGAAGGGCGGGACCTCACCGCCTCAGAACGCGATTCCCTCGAAATCTGCGCCGTCGTCCCGCCCATTCCCAGGCAGCCATGAACCAGTAGAACGGCACAACTACAGACGCCTGGACAAGGGAGGAGCCTCTGCCGCAACTCAACTGCGGCAGGCTCCGAGAAACGCTCAAGATTCGGTCGACTATGCGACTTCCGCCAGCTCGGGTTTGCGTGGCGATGGCTCTCGCGCCGACATAGCCCAGACAGCTGCCATGGCCAATGCCGCTGCTACAAGGAACACTAAAAAGCATGAAGATGTTCGCTGCTGGCCAGCCCCCTGCGAGAAGGACGCCAACGGAGATCGGGGAAACTATGGAGACCAGGCGACCTATGCCGATCATCCAGCCGATGCCTGTGCCTCATACGGACGCGGGGAAGAGCATCGGAGTAGTTGCATAGAATCCGCAGACGTTGACGCCGGTGACCACGCCCAGAAGTATCCCGATCAGGATGGCGGTTGATGCCTGGTGGAAGACCAGGCCAAACCCTAGAAACACCACAACAGAGGCGAGGAGCGATCCGATCAGCAACTGTCGGCTCTTCAGGAAGATGGCAAGTCCCGCGAAGACTATGCCGCCTGAGATACCCCCAAGGTTTATGACCAGGCCCATGGTTACGCCCAAGGAGTCGCTCCCGGATGCCGTGGCCATCAGTTTGGGTGTCCATGTAGTGGCGAAGTAATAGGCGTGATTAGGTCAAGCTAGATCTTGCACGTACCGCTCAATGGGCCGCAGCTGGCTTTGCGGGGATGGCATCACCTGGGGACCGCGCGGTGCCGCCTGCTGAAGCCGTTGAAGTCAATCCTTTGAAGGAGCCGCGATGGCTGGTTGGAATGCTGACACTGCCGCCGGGCCATTGGGGCCGGGGACGGTTACCTTGGTGGAGGGGTCTTCCTTTTGCATCTCCTCGGCGAACGGCGGAACCGGCGCGCCGGGGTCTTGGGCGGGTCCCGCCTGGGTTGAAAGCCGGCGCCCCTCAATTGGCGAAGCTCCACTATGTCCTTGAGGTCTTCCTAGCCTCCTCAAGAAGTGGCCGGCCTCTTGTGCGGGGGCTCCTCGGTGGATCAGGCGGGCGGTGAGCCTACCCTTAGGTGCTAGGCCAGGATCCGGTATCCCGTCGGCTTATCGAAGAGCCGTCGCCTGTCGTTTCCGGCTGCAGCAATCCAGAGCACCGAGTCGTCTGCTGAGGCCTGGTCCACAACGCCCGTCAGAATGTATTCGTCCCAAAGCCAGACCTCAACGGTGTGGCCTGTGAGCTTTGCCCAGTCGGTGCGCAATCCACGTCCGCTGCCAGCCTTTCCTAACTGATTGCCCAACGTAGTCGTGCCTCCTACCAGCCGCGCTCGGCGAGGCGGTGGGGCTGCGGAATCTCGTCCACGTTGATGCCCACCATGGCTTCGCCCAGGC
>NZ_PJIK01000077.1 GCF_002929275.1 Arthrobacter sp. ZGTC131 | reverse complement strand
AGAGGACGAGGTTCCGAGCCGCAGCCGGTCCATCAGCATCCAGCCGAGCAGGCCGGCGGCGGCTGCCACAGCCGTGTTCAGGAAGACGACGGCGGCGGAATGTCCGGCACTTAGGGCCGAACCGGCATTGAATCCGTACCAGCCCACCCAGAGCAGCCCGGCGCCGAGCAGTACCAGCGGGCGGCTGTGCGGCTTTCCGGAGGCATGCGGCCAGCCCTTGCTGCGGCCCAGGACCAGGGCCAGGGCCAGGGCTGCGACTCCGGCGTTCATGTGGACGGCAGTGCCGCCGGCAAAGTCGATGGCGCCGAGCTGGTTGGCGATCCAGCCGCCGGTGACCGACCCGTCTTCACTGCTGAAGGCGAAGACCCAGTGCGCCACGGGGAAGTAGACCAGGGTGGCCCAGAGTCCGGCAAACAGCATCCACGCGCCGAACTTCATCCGGCCGGCGGCGGCGCCGGCCACCAGTGCCGTGGTCACACAGGCAAACATCAGCTGGAAGGCGGCGAACAACGCCACGGGAATCGAAGAGTCCGGATCCTCAACCAGTAACTGGGACAGACCCAAGAATTCCAGCGGGTTTCCGAGCAGACCGGCTCCCGTGAGGGAGTTGCC
>NZ_PJIK01000076.1 GCF_002929275.1 Arthrobacter sp. ZGTC131 | reverse complement strand
GCGCTCTTGAGCTGAATCATGTTGCCCGTAGTGGCGAGGCCGAGTGATGCCTCTATTTAACGCCACGGACAAACCTAACGGTCCCCAGAAAGTCCTCGAGTCGGACTGTCATTTGGGCGCTCAAGCGGTCCCGGCACTGTTTGAGGATTCAGTGTACTCCTGAAGGGTACTCCTGAAGGTCTATCACGCTTCTTGGATGCAGGCGCAGAAAGATTCAGGATTCAGGGCCATTTATCGCCACACCTCATGCATCCTGATGATTGAGGCTAGACACGCCTACACCCGACAGCAATAATCGCAGCCATGATGACCGTCCATGAGCTCAGCGCTGGGGACGGGTACGCCTACTACACTTCCGAGGTCGCTAGCGCCGACGAGCTGCGCGCCGGCGACCGGGAGCTTGGCGACTATTACACGGTCGAAGGAATGCCGCCCGGCCGATGGGCAGGGCACTCTATGGAGCTGCTGGGGGTTTCCGGTGAGGTTACCGGGGAGCAAATGGCAGCCCTTTTCGGCGAGGGACTGCACCCCGACGCCGCCAGACTTATGGCAGATGGTGCCACTGAAAAGGAAGTGCGGCTAGGACAGAAATATCATCGCTACACGGACGCAGACACGG
>NZ_PJIK01000075.1 GCF_002929275.1 Arthrobacter sp. ZGTC131 | reverse complement strand
GGATTTTCTCAAACTCGTCCCCCTTCGACTGCGGAAATTGGGGTGTTTGAGCGGCTTGCGCGGGGGGGGCATCTCGCCCCTTGCGGGGGAGAAAGCGAAATCGAGGAATTGGCCCGATCAGGGCCAAACCTCAGATTTCGCAAGAGAGGGGCTTGGTGAGGTTTTCGCCAACGGAACCGTGCCCCTCTCCAGGAAAATCTGAAGTTTAGGCGGCTTGCGCTCGCCTAAGCCTTCGATTTCGCTTTCTCCCCCACAGAGGGGGGAGAGGGAGTGCGCGGTTGCGGCATCGGTCCCCTCTCCCCCTTGTGGGAGAGGTTACAAAATCGAGGGCTTAGCCCGATCAGGGCTAAACCTCAGATTTTGTTGGTGAGGGGATCGGTTCAGTTGGCACAATCACTCCCCACCGTTTCGCAGTTCCGACAGAATATGCCGGCAGACATCGTCGAGATGCTCCAGCACTTCGTCGTTCCAGAAGCGCAGGATGCGGAAACCTTCGGCGTGGAAGAGGGCGTCGCGGTGAATGTCCCGGGTGTTGTCGCCGTGTTGGCCACCGTCGACTTCGATAATCAACAACTTTGCTTCGAAGCAGACGAAATCGAGGATGTAGCCACGAAGCGGGACCTGGCGG
>NZ_PJIK01000074.1 GCF_002929275.1 Arthrobacter sp. ZGTC131 | reverse complement strand
TCGCCCGCGCGCAGATTTCGACGATGCGGGGCCGTCTGCGGGCGGCCAGGGTCACTCCGCTGGGATTGTTGAAACTGGGAATGGTGTAGAGCATCTTGATGGTCTTGCCCTGCTTCCGCAGCGAAGTGATCGCTTCCTCCAGCGCTTCAGGCACCAGGCCCTCACTGTCCACCGGGAGGGCGTGCATCTGAACCTCGTACGCTTCGAAGGCGTTCAGTGCCCCAACATAGGTTGGGTCCTCGCACAGCACCACGTCTCCGGGGTTGCAGAATACTTTGGCGGCAACGTCCTGGGCGGACTGGGAGCCCGTGGTGATGACAATGTCCGCAGGATCGGCGTCGGTAATTCCTTCCGCTGCCATGACCTCACAGGCCTGGATGCGGAGCTCCTCCATGCCCTGTCCGGCACCGTACTGCAGCGCTTCGAGTCCGTGTTCGGCGATGATGCGCTGCGCCGACAGGCCCAGTTCAGCCAGGGGAAGCGAACGAAGGTAGGGGCTGCCTCCCGCCAGCGAGATCAGCCCCGGCCGGATGGAGATGTCAAAGACGTCACGCACCGCCGACTGCTTGATATGGAAGGCACGGTCTGAAAAGAGGGCTTCATGGCGGTGCGTGGAAGAAACGGCACGGTCA
>NZ_PJIK01000073.1 GCF_002929275.1 Arthrobacter sp. ZGTC131 | reverse complement strand
GCCGTCGCCATCGTGGCCCCGATTGCCCTGGGTTTTGCGGCCAAACACAAGATCAATCCGCTGATGATGGGCATGATGGTGATCCACGGTGCGCAGGCAGGCGGATTCTCGCCAATTGCCGTCTACGGAGTCACGGTCAACGGCATCATCGGTGAAACCGATCTGGAATCCAGCCCCCTGGCCGTATTCCTAGCCAGCCTGCTCTTCAATACCTTTATTGCCCTGATTCTGTTCTTTGTCCTGGGCGGCAGCAAACTTCGCAGCGGCAAGGTGGGCGGCTTCGTGGAGGAAGTTGCCCAGGCACGGATGAACCTCAGCACCGCTGGCCGCGCCGACGTCGCCTTCAAGGGATTCGGCTCCGACATCTATGGTCCGCGCGACCCTGCCGGAGACGGTCTTACCGCCACTAAATCCCGCACCGAACTGTTTCCGCAGATTGTGACGATCGCCGGTTTGGTCGCCCTTGCCGTCATCGCCCTCGGATTCAAGGTTGATGTTGGCTTTGTCTCCATCACCATCGCCGTGATCCTGGCGTTGGTTTCCCCGCAGGCGCAAAAGGGCGCCATCAACAAGATCAGCTGGACCACGGTCCTGCTGATCTGCGGCATGCTCACCTTTGTCGGTGTGCTCCAGGAAGC
>NZ_PJIK01000072.1 GCF_002929275.1 Arthrobacter sp. ZGTC131 | reverse complement strand
TGGCGCGGAATCAGCCGGTTCCCCAAGGAGATTTAGAGTAGATTTCGAAGCGGATATGTTTCATTAATACAGGAGGCACCACGGTGGAAGTAAAAATCGGCATTCAGAATGTTGGCCGCGAAATTGTCTTTGAATCGAGCCAGAACGCCGACGCCGTTGCTGACGTCGTGGCCGAAGCCCTGAGCAACCAGAAGGAACTGCGTCTGAAGGATGACAAGGGCAGGCTCATCATGGTTCCCGCCGGCGTCATCGGCTATGTGGAAATCGGCGCCGAAGAGGTTCGCCGCGTCGGCTTCGGCGCCCTCTAGGTCCCGGCAGGCCGGACGGTGATCAGCCTGATTGTTGCCGCCCTGGCCGCGCTGGCGGCCGGCTTCATCGTCCGGGGCGCGGACCGGCGCCGGACCCGGTACGGTCTTTTCCTGCTGCCGGGCTTGTCGCTGGCGGCAGCCATGATCCTGTGGGTGGGCCTCCAGCTGGGCGGTGTCGGCTCCCATCCTGACCTCTTTTGGCTTGCTTGGGTCCTGCCGCCGGTGGCCGGGGCGGCCGCGGCTGTCATTGCTGGGGTTGTGACAGGTCCCGGGCGCGAAGCCCGGGATGCGGCAGAGCTGGAACGGGTGCTGCGGTTCTGACGGCCCGCGGCTAG
>NZ_PJIK01000071.1 GCF_002929275.1 Arthrobacter sp. ZGTC131 | reverse complement strand
CTCACCCAGCTGAGTCTGTGGTGGTTCGACCAGCTCGGCAACGTCCCCAACCACGTCATTTCCGCTGATGAGGGTGTTCCTGCCGAAGTGGCCGGCCGGGCCATGATCTGCAAAAAACTGGACATGTACCCCGTGGAAGCCATTGCCCGCGGCTACCTGACCGGGTCCGGGCTGGCCGAGTACCGCCGGTCGCAGACGGTATGCGATGTGCCCCTGCCCGCGGGACTGGTTGACGGCTCACGGATCGACCCCGCGATCTTTACCCCGTCTGCGAAGGCCGAGGTGGGTGAGCATGACGAGAACATCAATTACGACGCCGTTGTGGCGGCTGTCGGTGCCGAAACGGCTGCGAAGATCCGCGACCTGACGCTGGACATCTACACTGCGGCCGAGGCCATTGCCCGGAGCCGCGGGATCATCCTGGCGGACACCAAGGTGGAGTTTGGGCTGGACCCCGCCACCGGCCTGGTGACATTGGGAGACGAGGTGCTGACCCCGGATTCCTCGCGGTTCTGGGACGCGTCCCTGTACGAGCCGGGCAAGGCCCAGCCGTCCTTCGACAAGCAGTACGTCCGGGACTGGCTGACCTCCCCTGAATCCGGCTGGGACAAGGCGTCGGACACTCCGCCGCCGGCTCTGCCCGCC
>NZ_PJIK01000070.1 GCF_002929275.1 Arthrobacter sp. ZGTC131 | reverse complement strand
GGCAAGCACTGAGGGGGAAGTTCGGCTTGACGGTTCCAAGGTCACGGGGCCACCGAAGAAGATGGCAGTGGTATTCCAAGAGTACGGACGATCTTTGTTTCCATGGTTGCGGGTCGATGCCAACCTCGAGCTACCGCTGAAGAACTCGAGAGTTCCTAAGAAGGAGCGTCAGCGGCTGGTCGCCGAGGCGTTGGAGGCTGTGGGTCTTGCGCATGTGCCGAAGTCCTACCCGTGGCAGCTCTCCGGCGGCATGCAGCAGCGCGTGGCGATCGCTCGGGCGATCGCCTACCAGCCAGAAGTGCTCCTCATGGATGAGCCGTTCGCTGCCGTGGACGCGCAAACGCGGGCCGACCTCGAGGATCTTATTCGGGATGTCTGGAAACGGCTGGGCGTCACCATTTTATTCGTCACCCACGATATTGACGAGTCTGTTTACTTGGGGGAGCGTGTCATCATCCTTTTCTCTTCCCCAACTGTGGTGCAGGAGGATCTGATGATCGACCGCCCGGTCGTACGCGACCAGCTTGAGACCAGAGCCCTGCCTCGATTCACTGAGCTTCGGCACCATGTCTACGAACAGATCCGGAAGGCGAAAAGCGGCAACAGTCCTGCCATCGCCCCGCCAGCCGCACCCGCCACCGGGACGTAGG
>NZ_PJIK01000069.1 GCF_002929275.1 Arthrobacter sp. ZGTC131 | reverse complement strand
CAGATCGGCAAGCTGTTTTTCCTCGGCGGCAGTGAGCGCGAGGTTAGCGGCACCCAGATTGTCAGTGAGCTGCTCCACCGTGCGTGCGCCGAGGATCACCGAGGTGACACCGGGCTGGGCCGCAAGCCAGGCCAGGGCTACTTGGGCAGAGCTGGCGTGATGCGCATCAGCGATGGCCTTCAAGGCGTCAATGATCTGCCAGGTGTGTTCGTTGTTGCTGCGCAAATCCCAGCCTTGGAACTGCCGGGCGGGATTGTCTCCCACCCGTGTTTTGCCCGCCGGAACTGATTCCCTGCGGTACTTGCCCGTGAGCCATCCGCCCGCAAGGGGTGACCAAGGCAGCAGACCCAGTCCGGCGTCGAGCGCTGCCGGCACTACTTCGGACTCAATTTCGCGTTCCAGCAGGTTGTACTGCGGCTGCACGGTCACCGGTTCATTCCAGCCGCGCATCCGGGCGGTGTACACGGCTTTGGTCAGCTGCCAGCCGGTGAAGTTGGAGAGACCGTAGTAGCTGATCTTTCCGGCAGTGACGGCGTCCTGAAGGAAGCCAAGGGTCTCTTCCAATGGGGTGAGGGGATCCCATGAGTGCAGCTGGTACAGGTCAATGTGGTCCACGCCCAGCCGTTTCAGCGACGCGTCCAGTGCCTGGCGCAGATGCCTG
>NZ_PJIK01000006.1:142118-225348 GCF_002929275.1 Arthrobacter sp. ZGTC131 | reverse complement strand
AAATTCAACCAATTCATATAAAATAAACCGGTATCAACAAACTTGGCACACTATTGAGTTCTCAAACAACAGACACACCCGGCACCACCACAACCACACGGTCAAGGATCGCTCCGGAGCAACTTTTCAAACTTACCCGGTCCGGCGAATCTTTGCAAATCGTCGTTTCCGTGATTTGCGATTCAGCAGGAAGGTCCCCGCCCGTCGTCGGCGCACCAATTAGCGCGCCATTTTCCGGCTGTTTATTTGGGGGTCGGTCGCTATTTTTCCGCTTCAGCGGCGGCGACTCGAATAACTGTACACACCCCGAATCATCCACGCAAATCGGCCGGCCCACCGGTCCTGCGGGCGCCGCGCACCGGTCCTGCGGACGCCGCCGGAGGCGGCCGCGCGACCCCGCCTGGAGCGACACTCGGAGGTCTGCCTAGGGTAACTAGACAGAACGGTCTGTCTCGCATACATTTCAAGGAGATCACTGGCCCTCGGGCGGCGATCCGTTATCGCTGAAGCAGAACGGCGGATCAATACCCGTGCCTTGGAGGACCCAATGACTGCCACCCACTTCGAACTGTTTGTAGCCGAGGCCCTCACCACGGAGCGCGAGACTGATACGCAGCTTACTCCGGATGAGCTCTACGGCCTGTACACAAGCTGGTGCCTCATCAACCAGTCGCAGCCCGAGCCGCCCGCCGCATTGTGGGCATCGCTCAAGGAGCAGGGAATTGATCCGGAGAACTGCGAGCTTGCTATGACGGGACCGGCAGCGGCGGACTACATTCTCGCCAGCGCCCCCAGCCTCATATAGCCCAAATGATCAAGGAAGAGTCGATGCGAATCGGCTCTTCCGGTCGTTTAAGAAACCTACATTGGCCACCGTTTTAACGCACTCCTGCTAGAACCTAACAACCGAATACGCGCCCGGGCCTCGAGCACCGCGCGGCAAGACTCAAAGGCACACGATGGACGTACAGTCCGGTATTACAGCAGGAACGGTCCTAGGCGGCAGGTACCACGTCCAGGAACAAATCGGGTCCGGAGCGATGGCCAACGTCTACCGGGCCATGGACGAATTCCTCGAGCGCGAAGTGGCCGTGAAGATAGTCACCGGGCCCGTCGGCAACGATGCGCGGCACGATGCCGAGGCGGAGCTGAAGGTCCTGGCGCGCCTGAACCACCACAGCCTGGTAACTCTCCTGGACGCCGGCGTCGACAGAACCGAACCAAACAAGCCGCGCATTTACCTCGTGATGGAACTCGTGGAGGGTGCGGATCTCAAGCGCCGCCTCGCGGACGGGCCGCTGCCGCCGCGCCATGCTGCCCAGATCGGTCACGACCTCGCGGACGCCCTGGCGTACATCCACGAAAGCGGCGTGATCCACCGGGACGTCAAGCCCGGCAACATCATGATCTTCGATTATCACCATGACGCCGCAAGGATGCGCGCGAAACTCACGGACTTCGGCATTGCCCTTATCGCCGACAATCCGGAGTCCCCGGACGGCGGTTTCCTCGGAACCGCGGGGTACCTCAGCCCGGAGCAGGCAAGGTCCGAGCGCGTCGGTCCTGCCAGCGACGTGTACTCCCTTGGCCTGGTTCTGCTCGAGTGCCTCACCGGCCAGCAGGCGTTTCCGGGCGATCCCCTGCAGAGCGCCCTCGCACGACTGATCGAGGATCCGAGCATCCCGGCCAGCCTGGAGCCGGAATGGCAGATGCTGCTGGCCGCCATGACGGCACGGAATCCGGAGGACCGGCCCTCAAGCCGCGAGGTGGCTCAAGCCCTGCAGGACCAGGCCGTCAGCAAGGCAAAGCACAAAGTGGACCCCGCCATCATCCCCAGTGACGAGGACGCCAGGATGGAAGCCGTCCGCCGCTACGCAATTCTGGACACCCCGGCCGACGGCGCCTTCGACAGGATAACTTCACTGGCTGCCCGGCTCTTTTCGGTGCCCATTGCGATCGTGTCAGTTGTGGACCACGACCGCATCTGGTTCAAGTCCCACCATGGGGTCCCCGTGGGGGAGACCGGCAGGGATCCTGGCCTGTGTGCGTCAGCGATCCTGCAGGACGACGTCTGGGTCGTCGAGAACGCCCCGGAAGACGCGCGCACGCTGGTGAACCCCCTTGTCGCCGGAGATTTCGGCCTAAAATTCTACGCCGGGGCGCCCCTCAAGTCCCGGGACGGGTACAACCTCGGGACCCTGTGCATCCTCGACCGCGAGCCCCGCACCCTGGACGCCTCGGAAGCCGAAACGCTCCGGGACCTCGCCGCGGTGGTCATGAACGACCTCGAACTGCGCCTCGACAGCCGGACGGCCCAGCTCGCCGGCCCCTCCTGACAGGGCATTCCTGGCGCATCTTCACCCGCTCCTGCCCCGCCGCTACAGGCGGAAACCACGACGGCGGGAGGCCGGCGAACGCTGCCAGCCTCCCGCCGTCGTGCTTCTGACGCGGAATGCCACCCGGCAGACCTGGCCGGCTCCCCCCCAAATCCGGCCCCGCGAAACCCAACGTTTCTGTAGCTTTCCGCCGCAAGGATAGGCACTGTCCGCAAACGCAATTGGGGGGGACATGAGCTTTGGTACAGCTATCTCCGGCCCGAACCAACTCGGAGGCCGGCCATGACCATCTTGGACATCCACGTCAATGACGGATTCGTTCCCATGGTGGACGGGTCGCTGGTTTACCACCGGGGATTCGGCGAGCGCCGCACAGCGGTGACTGACCCCAAGCCCGCGCTGGCAATGACCCCGCGGGTATTCACCGCCGCAGGTAAGGTCGTGGCCAGCCGGTCGTATCCCCTGACCGCACCGCTGCCGCCGCACGGCCGCCCGGCACCGCTGCGGGACGACCCCGCGCATCAGCGGCAGTACCTTGCCCGGCGCGCGTACTGGGCCAGCTACTTCCCGGACCGCACCCTGATCGCCGAAACCGGGAGCACCATCCGCGTGAGGTTGCATAACAACCTCGCCCAGCCGCACGAGCTCCGGTTCCACCGCGCGGGAAATGGGGGTGCGGATGCCACTAGCGGTGTCGTCGCTCCGGGGAAAACAATCCTCCTCGAGTTCCCTGCACCGCTGCCGGGTACCTACCTGTTCACCGACCCCACCAACCAGCCCGTGGAAAGAACCCTGGGCCTGTACGGCGCGCTGGTGGTCATCGACCCTCGCAACGCTTGGCGGCTCGCCCCCGGCGGAGCCGAGTTCGAACGCCAATGGCTATGGCTGTGCCACGACGTGGACTCGAACTGGGCCCGCATCGCCTCTCGGGGGCAGACGGTCAATCCGCTCACCACCCCGGCCGTGCCGCGGTACTTCACCCTCAATGGCTACTCCGGGTTTCAGTCCCTGGCTCTCAGCACCAATGAGGAGCTCAACGAACGGCGCAAGCAGGACACGCTGCCTTCAGGCCATCCGAGGGAAACCGATGTGCGGAACTTCAGTGCCTCACCCGCCCCGGGCGCCGTGCGGACCGGGCAGCTGGTGCGGATGGTCAACGCCGGCATCGCGGATCACCAGCTGCACTACCACGGCAACCACGTGTGGACGGTGCGCGCCAACGGCATTGACTTCCCGCGCTCCAACGGCAGGGTCAGCCCCCAGGGGGACGTCATTCTGCAGCAGTGGGAGGACACCGTTCAGGTGCAGCCGCTGGAACGCAAGGAAGCGATGCTGCCTGTCCGGCGCCCGCCCGAAGTGGTGGATCCCGTCTGGGAGGCCCGGACGGAGGATTGGACGTATCCCATGCACTGCCATGCGGAGCCGTCGCAGACCGCCGCCGGCGGCATGTACCCCGGCGGCCTGGTGGCCGACTGGGTGCTGGCAGCAGCACCGACCCCCGAATCGGGCCTGCCCCCTACGGCCGAGGACAAGGCCCACCATACGTTCCGGAGCCAGGTGGATTTCGCCTCCGACCAGCCACACGAAGGCAGCCCCGAGACCGAGTTTCGCCTGCGGCCGGACGTCTCCATCGAGCTCGACTTCTTCAGCCGGGAACTCAAATTCCCTGACGGGTCCGAGCACGAGGTGTGGAGCTTCGAAAACGAAAAATCCGGCCGCGGCCTCCCCGGGCCCGTGGTGCGGCTCACCGAGGGCCAGGTGTTCCACGCCACCGTGAAGCCGAGCAAGAAGGTCCACACCGTCCACTGGCACGGCATCGAACCCGATCCCCGCAATGACGGCGTGGGCCACACCTCGTTCGAGGTCACGGGGCACTACACGTACCAGTGGCGGCCGGATGTCGCCGAACGCGGCAACCCCAGCAGGGGCTCCGCCGGCACGTACTTCTACCACTGCCACGTCAACACTCCCCTGCACGTGCAGATGGGCATGTTCGGTGCGATCATCATCGATCCGCCGGCCAGCCCAGCAACCCCGGCCGGGACCCGCCGGCATTCCTTGGAGGGTCCCCTGTACGACATCGCCACCGAGACCCTCATCGCCCCGTTCTCCATTGATCCGCGGTGGCATGAAATGAACCACGCCGCCGGACTGTCCGGTGAGGACGCCGGCCTGAACCGCTTCGAGCCCAAGCACTTCGTTCTTCTGGGCGGGGCAATCGCCAGCAGGCCAAGGGGTGACAGGGTGTGGGCCATCTCGGCCATGAGGGCGAATGTCGTCACAGCCACCAAGAAGCCCACCCTGGTGCGCCTCGTGAACGTGGACTACTTCCCCACGCTCACAAGGTTCCTGGATGCGGCAGGAAAGCCCGCGCGCATCGCCGAACTGATCGCGCACGACGGCAGACCGTTCTGGAACACACCCAGCCCGACCGCCCCGGCCGTTCAGCCCTCGATGGCGGGCCAGCCGCTGCTGACCAGCGTCATCAAGTCCGGGGCGGCCGAGAAATTCGACCTCCTGCTGCGCCCGCCGGCGCCCGGCAAGTACACCATTGCGATCGACTATCTGCACTGGATCACCGGTCAGACGCTGGCCACCCGCACTGTCACCGTCACCGCTGCCTGACCGGCGGTCCTGCACTACGGATCCGGTCACCAGGACGGCGGCGGGGGGTCATCAACGGTGCTGGCCTCCCGTCGTCGCGGTTCTTCCCGCCGGGCGGGCAGCCCCGTAAGCGGTTGCAGCCTTCAACGCGGCGCGGGCACAGCCCGGAAATGACTCCCCCGGACCGCTTACCTCACCCCGGAGCGGCTGCTACTGTGGCGAAATGGAAGCAGCAATGGTTCGGCCCAGGAATGGCAAGGTCATCGCGGGAGTCTGCGCGGCCCTCGCTGACCGCTTCGGTATCTCCAAGACGCTCGTCCGCATCGGCTTCGTGCTGTTCGGGCTGTTCGGCGTCGGAGAACTCGTCTACATCGCTTTGTGGATCATCATCCCCAAAGCCCCGCAGTAACGAGCCCCACGAGGACAGGTCCGGCTACCCGCCAGCCTGGTGGATGGTAAACGCGGTGGGAAAGCCCCCCGCCACCAGACCGGCAGGCTACTTGGCGGACCAGATCCTTCGCCAGCCGTGCGTGATCGAAGCCCAGACACCCCACGCTGCGGCCACCGCCAATGCCAGTTCCACCGCGCCAATTCCTACCTGGCCCGCGGCGAATGACTGGATCGCGAGGCCGGTAAGGGCGGACAGAAAGAAGGCGGCAAGGAGGCCTACGGCCAACAGGGCAATGCCTGACTTCATTCCGGACTGCTTGGCGGGCTGGACACCCTTGCGGTCCTCTGGACCGGCAGCGGCCGGGATCTGAGGGGTTTCGGGCTGGGTTTCTGACAAGGTTTCCGGCGCGGTCTCCCGCCGGGGCGACGGGGACGAGGTCCGGGGCTTTTCCTGCTCAGCCGGCCCGGGCTCCGCCTGGGCCGCGGGCCCGGGAGCAGTCTGTGCCTCCGGGGAAAGGTCCCGAACGAAAGTTACGACGGCGTCCGGCGCCTCGCCGTCCGACGCTTCACCGCGGGGGTCATCACCGCCGAGTGCATCCGTATCAGCCGCTTCACGGCCGTCGTCAGGTGCCTCATCGCGGACTCGCCGGCCCTGGCGCCGCTGCCCGATCGAAGCGGCCGGGGCGGGCCAGATCTCGGCCAGGCTGGCCAACTGGCGCATGGCGGCGATCGTTAGGACCACGTTGGCGCAGGCCAGGGCGTTGGTGCCGGGCTCGTGTTGGTGAACAGGCGGGAGCTTCAACGCCTCCAGTACGTCGTTCAGGTGATGCTTCGGCAGCTCCAACTGTGCCCGGGCCAGCTCCTGGGCACAATAAAACTCCTTGGCCGGCAGGTCCAGCCGCAGGTGTTCGGTGGCTTTGCGCATCACGGAGGCGTCATACGGAGCGTCGTAGGCGACCAACTGGTCCTCGCAGACAAACTGCAGGATTCCCTCGACGGACATCTCCCAGTCCGCCGCGTGCATAACGTCGTCTTCCCTGATGCCGTGGACTTCGATGTTGATGGGATCGAAGTGGTCAATGCCGGGCGGGGGTTTGATGAGCCAGGACGCTTTGTCCACGATCCTGCCGTCCCGGACCTTCACCAGGCCGACGGCACACACTGACCCGCGGTTGCTGTTCGCAGTTTCAAAGTCGATGGCGGTAAAGCTGATCCCTGACATGCATGCCCCCCAAGGCGCGCTAAATAGGCGGGAAGGCGCCGCTGCTGGGCCTGTCCGCTGACGGGAACATTCTCGCAGAGTGAATGCCAAATTACAGTCCTGCCTGGTTTTGTGAACCGCGGCGGGGACCACGCGGCATCCGTAAAACCGCGACGGCGGGTGGCTGGCAAATGGTTGCCGGCCACCCGTTGTCGCGGTGCGGTGGGTCAGCGCTCCGGGTGCAGGTTCTTGCTCCAGAGCACGGTGCCGTTGGCGTTGCGGAGGCTGACGGTGAAGACGTCGTCCTCGCCGAGGTCCACGTGGCCGAAGTACTGGCTCTCGCCGTTGCGCGGGGACTGGTTGGCGTAGGCGCCTGCCTTGTAGAAGGCCACCTCCGGCCCGAAGGTCCCGTCCATCGCGCTGGGGCCGAACGTTCCGGCATTGATGGGGCCGGCCACGAATTCCCAGAAGGGGTCGAAGTCCTGGAACGCGGCCCGCGCGGGCGAGTAGTGGTGGGCGGCGCAGTAGTGGACGTCGGCCGTGAGCCAGACCACGTTTTTAACCCGGTTGCGCTTGAACGCGGACAGCACCCCGGCGATCTCGAGTTCCTTGCCCAAGGGGGCGCCGGCGTCGCGGTTTGCCAGGGACTCCTGGTTGACGGGACCGTCCGGCACAATGATGCCAAGCGGGAGGTCGGCCGAGATCACCTTCCAGGTGGCCTTGGACTTGCTGACTTCGCGGATCAGCCAGCGGGCCTGTTCCTCGCCGAGGATGTGGGTCAGGTTCGTTTCCTTGCCGTCCGTGTTGGGGTCCTTGAAGGTGCGCATGTCCAGGCAGAAGATGTCCAGCTGCGGGCCGCGGGAGATCTTGCGGTAGATGCGGGCCGGCTCGAAGCCGGTGCTGCCGTCGCTGAGCTGGGCGATGGGCTGGTATTCCTGCCAGGCCTGGCGGCCGCGGGCGGCGAGCACGTCCACCCGGCGCTCGGTGTAGCGGGAATCGGTGAGGATCTCGCCGGGGTACCAGTTGTTGGTGGTTTCGTGGTCGTCCCACTGGGCGATCACCGGAACCTGGGCGTACATGGCGCGGACGTTGCGGTCCATGAGGTTGTAGCGATGCCGGCCGCGGTACTCGTCGAGCGTCTCGGCCACCTTGGACACCTCCTCGGTGACGAGGTTGCGCCAGATCTGCCCGTCCGGCTCGGTGACCTGAGCGGCGATGGGGCCGTCGGCGTAGATGGTGTCGCCGGAGTGGATGAAGAAGTCCGGCTTCGTGGCGAGCATGGCCGCGTAGCCGCGCATGCCGCCGATCTCCTCGTTGATGCCCCAGCCCTGGCCGGCGGTGTCCCCGCTCCACACGAAGCTCTGCCGGCGGGGTGCGCGGCCGCTGCGCAGCGTGCCGGTTCCGGGGGCGGTGCTGAAGGAGCCGCGCGCGGTTTCGCCGGCGTGGCCCTCGGGGTCCTCGAAGTGCATGGTCAGCGCGAACCGCGTGCCGGCCGGGAGGTCGCGGGCGTTGATCTTGGACGTGAAGTCGGTGGCCTCGCTGGCCCTGGTCCCCCGCAGCACCCGCCGGAAGGCGCGGCCGCCGCGGAGCGGGGACCCGCCGTCGTCGACCGCGAGCAGGCTGGCCACCAGCCGGCCGGGTCCCGACGCGCGGGACCACAGGACGCCGGAATCTGCGGTGACATCGCCGGTGGCGATGCCGGACGGGAGGGTCAGGCGGTTCCGGACCAGCGCGACGCCGGAGGGCCGGGCGGCGTGGGCGGGTGCGACGAGTGAAGGGGCGACGGCGGCAGCACCGGCAGCGGCGATGGCACCTATGAGGACGTTTCGGCGGGTGAAAGGAGTCATGGTTTCATCCTTGAGGGGCGGCGTGAACCGGCGGCGACAGCGATGTGAACGCTCGCGTTACGTCCGGTTTCCTGCGTCCCCGGTCCACTGACTGTGTCCGGCCCCTGTTCGCGGGGCGGCATCGGGACTAGGCTTCTGCCCGCCGGTGTTTACCGCCGGCTTCCTGAACTCAGGGAGGTTGCCATGCCGGATTTTCTCTTCGCAACGCTTGACGCCGGCGGGAACCTGCCGCCGGCCCTCGGCATCGCCCGTGAGCTGATACGGGACGGCCACCGGGTCCGCTTCCTGGGGGAGGCGCAGCAGGCCGGGCCGATAGAGGCAGCGGGCGCCGAGTTCCGTGCCTACGGCAATTCGGCCCCGATGGCCCCGGCAGACCACATGTCCGCGCTCCAGCAGATCTCCATGATGGTGTCTGTCTTCACCGACGCCGGAATCGCGGGGGACGTGGTTGAGGAGGCGCGGCGCGATCCGCCGGACGTGGTGGTGGTGGACTGCCTGCTGCTAGGGGCCATCGACGCCGCCGCCCGGGCCGGGCTGCGCACGGTGGTGCTGATGCACAGCTTCTACGCTTTTTTCGACGGCCCGTTCCGGCGGACTCCCATCACGGCGGTGATTGCAGCGCGGGGCCTCGGGCCGCGGCACGTGATGAAGCGCGCTGAGCGGATCCTAGTGTGCTCCGATCCGCTCCTGGATCCCGCGGGCAGCATGAACGGCAACGGCAAGGTGGTGTGGACCGGCGCCGTGGCGGACGTGGAGCAGCCGGCGACACCTCCACCGCCGGGCATATGGCCCCGCGTGCTGGTGAGCCTGAGCACCACGGCCTTCCCCGGACAGGAGGCGTTCCTGCAAAAAACACTGGACGCGGTGGCCGACCTGCCGCTCGAGGTGGTGGTGACCACCGGTCCCGCCATTGATCCTGCAGGCCTGACGGCCGCGCCGAACACGATTGTGCACCGCTATCTTCCGCACCGGGACGTGATGCCCGAGTGCAGCGCGGTGATCGGCCACGGCGGCCATGCCACCACCATGCTGGCGCTGGCCCACGGACTTCCGCTGGTGATCGCGCCGATGCATCCGCTGCTGGACCAGCGCATGGTGGGGAAGGCGGTGCAGGACGCCGGAGCGGGGCTGCTGATCAAGGCGTCGTCGTCCCCGGATGAAATCGCCCGGGCCGTGAGGACTGTGGTGGACTCGGCGATCTTCCGCACTGCCGCGTCCGGAGTGGGCCGCCGGATCCGGGAGGCCGACGGCGCCGCGTCCGGGGCGCGGGTGCTGGCGGAAATGATTTTGTGAGACGGCAGTAAAGCTGGGATGGTGCCGGAATCGTTGATCTATGCCGGGCATACGGATGAGGATCATAGGCAGGTGGGTCCGGTCGTGGTTGTCACGGAGGAGTTCAAGGGCGGTGGCGTTAAGCCGCTCTGCTTCATCGGTGATGAGGAGCTCCACTAGCGTGGTGCGGCATCGAGTTTGCGCAGGTTCGTCAATGCACGAGCCGATTCGCACCTGGTATCGGTGTATGTCTTCCATGAGGGTCTTGGGACGGCAGAGAACGTCCGGGGTGCAAGGATGATGGCCGGGGTCATTGAGGCGCCTGGCGCCTTCCGGATTCCGGCTCGGACTTAAACACACCCCCGAAGGGCCAGGCCTCATGAAAGACCGAGGCTGGGACGGCGTCCTGGCGCGGTACGACAGCCGCGCCAGGATGCCCGTCAGTCCCGCAGCGCCGGGATTCCCGCTTCGCGGATGACGGCCGGATAGTAGCCCTCGGCATACCCGGTGGCCGTCGGGTGGAAGCTCACGCCGTCGAAGGGGTTCGCCGGGTTGAAAACGAACCAGGAATCGGGCGAGCCGAAGCCGTGGCCGGCGAACTCGTCGGTGACATCGACATAGACGGTCCCGGGGGACTTCTTGGCCGCCTCCTCGATGACCTTGTTCAGCGTGTCCGTACCCTTGTTGAAGACCTTGGCGGCTTCGTCCGCGATGAAGGGGTTTTCCCCGAATGCCGGCGAGAACAGGTGCGGATATCCCAGCGCGACGATCTTGGCGCTGGGTGCCTTGGCGCGGATGGCCGCGTAGGCATCGGTCAGGGCCGGGAGGACCTCAGTCCTGGCAACTGCTTCGGCGGTCTTGACGGCCGTCTTGCAGTCCTTCAGGGGGCGGAACAGGCATGCTTGGAGCACGTCCAAAAATTTGACGTCGTTGCCGCCGGCGGTAATGGTGACCAAGTCCGTTTCTGGGTTCAGCAGGTCCGCGGCCGACGCCACCTGGACCTGGAGGGGCACCATGGCGGCGGTCCAGCCCGCGCAGGCGGCGTTGGCCGTGAGCTGGACGTCGTCCCGCGCGTCCAGCACGTCCACGTAGCCCGGCGATGCCTGGAAACACGGCTGCGCATTCTCCGGATCACCGTAGAGCGGGGAGATGCTGATGTTCGTCGCGCCGATGCCCGAGGTATAGGAATCCCCCAGGGCGACGTAATCCAGCGGTTCGGAGTCCTGTGCGGCGGCCGGCATGGCTACCGAGCCGGCCACCAGCCCGGCGACAACGACGGCCAGCGCCCCCAGGCGCCCTGCAAGACCCGCTCGGGTGTGAGTGTAAGTAGCCGTCACACCCATACCTGCGGAAATGGAAGTTCCACGAACAGTGCCCGGGTGTGCCCCTGATTTGACTCGTGTGATCTCTGTTCCTCGGGGCGATGGTTTCTTCATGATTCTTTTCCTTTCACCGCCAGCGTCGCGCCAGCGGCTGCGCCGCCGGCGGGAAGGAGCATCGCCAGCAGGAGAACCAAGAGCGTGATGAGTCGGATAAGTGAGTGCGTGATGACCTCTAGGTCATCTGGAAGGGAAGACGGGTCAAGAGGGCCTTTTGGCTTGAAGGATGCGCGGGAGGATGCGCGACGCGCTGACGGAAGAGCCTCGAAGCCGTCACCGTAGGTAGCCCTCGGATGAGAAGCGTCATCCGAAAGGATTAAATAGTTATCGCTGAACCTTGGGGAGACCTTGGTACGACTACTGCTGCCCCCACAACTGGGGGTAGTCCTGCTCGCCTCGCTAGTCCTTCGCCAAGGCTCCGGACAGAAACGGGTGCACGGTAACGGTGGTATCCCTTCACGACGGCCGGAGGGTCCGGCGCCCCGTGGAACTTCGACGTCTCTCGCACAACCGTTTGCCGTGAACTCCAACGGGCACAACCAGCCCAAGTTTGACGGAAGGCGACGGAGGCCGCCGTGCTGCACGACCGCCGTCGAACCCTAAGAATGACGGAGGCCTGTTCGAGCGCAACGGACAGACGATCGATTGAATCCCCGGGCCTCATCGGCGTTTCATTGCGGAGGCAGACGTACCATTGGGCATGACTCGTTCTGGGATGAAGATGGCATGCACGTTCCTGGCCCTTCTTGGACTAGTGGTCACAGGAATGGCTCCGGTCGCAGCGGCTCCGCCCTCCCGAAATAAGGACCTGGTGGGCAACGACGTGTCCTGGCCCCAGTGCGGTAAGACCCTTCCCAGCGGGCAAGCCTTCGCGATCGTGGGCGTGACCGGCGGACTGGCCAATAACACCAACCCTTGCCTCGCTGAGCAACTCGCTTGGGCCGCTGACTCTACCGGGGGAACTGCGCAGCCCAAGGTTGCGTTATACGTGAACACTGCCAACCCAGGACATGAGGGCTCTTGGTGGCCGTCGTCCAACATCTACCCCGATGTGCAAGTTGCCAATCCCTATGGGACCTGCGCAGGCGCAGTCGACCTCGCCTGCTCGTACATGTACGGCTACGCGAAGGCTTATGACGACGCTACTAGCCGAGGCGTGACGGACCCCGGCGAGTATTTCTGGTGGCTGGATGTGGAGACGGGCAATAGCTGGCAGACCAAGACAGACCTGAACCGGGCGGACCTTGAAGGGATGGTCGCCTACTTCAAGAGCATCACTGCCGAAGGTGAAGACGCCGACGGTGAAGACGCCGGTGTCGGAATTTACTCGACAAGCTATCAGTGGGGAATTATCGCCGGGACCGTGCCATCCAGCAGCCCCCTCACGGGGCTGCCAAGCTGGCTTGCAGGTGCCAGGACCCTGCGGGGAGCGAAGTCGAATTGTTCTCTGCCTGGCCTGACGCCCGGCAGCCCGGTAACAGTGACGCAGTATGTGTCGGCGGGACTCGATTACGACTACTCCTGCTTTTAGGCAGCGCCTCTTCATCCCAAACACCCCAGCGGGGTCACTAACGCCATAGCGATCACAAAACGCCGCCACCAGGCGATGAAGCTCACACCGGCCGCCCGCCGTCGTGCGTTCTTGTTATGGCGCGGTTCAGCGGACCGGGACTTCATCCACGAACGGCACCTGGGCGACGTATTGCTGATACAGCTTCAATGCCTCGTCGATGGCGATGTGGCCGAAGTTAAGAGTTACCTGCAGCCCTTCCAGCTGGGCGTTTACCGTCTCGGCAGCACTCACCTTCTCGGCGAGCGCGTGTGAATTGGCGAAGTTCGTGGCCAGGGCCGCGGCGACGGAGAGGATGACGGCGGCAAGGCAGAGGAAGCGCCACACCACGGAATCATCACCGAGCGAGAAGATTCCCCGGATCGCTTCGGTGAATCCCGTGCCTCCTACGGCCGGGCCGGCCGTGAGCATCGCGGCCAGCGCACTGCCCACAACGCTGATGTTGGAGAGCTTGTTCCGGCGCGGCCGTTCCCGTCCAATGTACGAGCGGAGTGCCTGCTGCTTCTGGTCGATGCGGTGGGACAGCCGTTGCCGCGTATCCGCTGATTCGTCCATGGTCCGCTACCTGCCTCCCGCTCTCCGATGATGCCTGCAGGGTCAGGATCCCACCGCCCGGATTCTCGGTCCAGACTCGGTTGCTGCGGACGGCGGCGGCTCAGGGACCGGAGCGGACGGCCGGAGGCGGACCGACCCGAAAAACGGGACCGGTTTGTCTCTCTGTGCGGGGCCCGCGGGCTTGTGTAGCTTTAGGTTCTAGTGGCAGGGACTGCAATGGCGCAGTCCCCGCCGCAGCCTGACGCGAGCACCGGACGAGAGGCGACGAACATGGCAAAGACATCGGGTGTGGCACCACGGCTGGCCGAAGCGCTGGCCGTCGTCCTGGGCACGGAGGAGATCCCCGTCAGGCTGCGGGCCTGGGACGGCTCGGAAGCGGGCCCGGCCGACGCGCCGGTCATCGAGTTCCGGTCCCGGCGGGCGTTGCGCCGGATCCTGTGGTCGCCGGGGCAGCTCGGCCTGAGCCGGGCCTATGTGGCGGGGGAAATCGACCCGCGCGGAGACATCTTCGCGGCTTTCACCGCATTGAGCTCCGCTGGAAAGTTTGCCGAGCCCGGCCCCTTCCGGAAGCCAACGGCGCGTGAGCTGGGGACGCTGCTCACCACCGCCGTCCAGCTGGGTGCGGTGGGGCCGAACCCCGCGCCGCCGCCTGAGGAAGCGAAGGTGGAAAAGCACGGCCGGCGGCACTCCAAGAAGCGGGACGCCGCGGCGATCTCGCACCATTACGACGTCGGCAACGACTTCTACCGTCTGGTCCTTGGCCCGTCGATGGTGTACTCGTGCGCGGTCTTTGACAGCGAGGACACGTCGCTGGAGGCCGCCCAGGAAGCGAAGCTCGATCTGGTCTGCCGGAAGCTCGCGCTGAAGCCCGGGATGCGGGTGCTGGATGTGGGCTGCGGCTGGGGCAGCTTCGCGCTGCATGCCGCGGAACGCTACGGGGCGAACGTGGTCGGGGTGACGCTGTCCGCCGAGCAGGCGGAGCAGGCCCGCAAGCGGGTTGCCGAGGCCGGACTGACCGAACGGGTGGACATCCGCGTCCAGGATTACCGCGACCTCGACGACGGGCCGTTCGACGCGATCAGCTCCATCGGAATGTCGGAACACGTGGGCCGCGAACAGCTTGGGCACTACGTCTCCAAGTTGCGCTCGCTGCTGCGCCCGGGCGGCCGGCTACTCAACCACGCCATCTCCTGGAACGCCGGGCCCACCGAGGATGATCCCGATTCCTTCATCCCCCGCTACGTTTTTCCCGACGGCGAGATGCTGAGCCTTGCGGACATGGTGGTGGCGCTGGAGGGCGGCCGCTTCGAGGTGCTCGACGTCGAGGCCCTGCGCCGGCACTACGCCCTGACCCTCCGGGCCTGGGTGCGGAACCTGGAGGAGAACTGGGACGAGGCAGTGCGACTCGCCGGTGCAGGACGAGCCCGGATCTGGCGGCTGTACATGGCGTCGAGCGCGCTGGGGTTCGAGAATGGACTGACGGGCGTGAACCAAATTCTGGTGCAAAGGCACGGCGGCGAGGAACCGAAGCTGCGGCTGAGGGAATGGACCGCGGGTTGAGCCGCTTATCCGCGAGAGCCACAAAGTAAAGGAGTAAACCCGATGGCTAACATCCTGATGGTCGTTTCGGCCGCCGATTCGCTGACGATGAAGGACGGCAGCAAGCACCCCACCGGCTACTGGGCCGAGGAGGTGGTGGTGGCGCACCGGGCGCTGCTCGAAGCGGGCCATACGGTGGACTTCGCCACTCCCGGCGGCATCAAGCCCACCGTGGACAAGGTCAGTCTGGAGGCGGGCTCTGTCGGCAGCGAGGAGAGGGCGGAAGACTTCCGCACCTATCTGGACATGATCGACGTCGACCTCTTCGCGCCGCTGGTGCTGGCCGACGTCGACACTTCCGCGTTCGACGCGGTGATTCTGCCCGGCGGCCACGGTCCCATGACCGACCTCTTCCGGGACAAGGACCTCGGCCGGATCCTCGTGGAGGCGAACGGCGCCGGCAAGATCATCGCGCCGTTCTGCCACGGTCCCGCGGGTCTGCTGAGCGCCTCCGCCGACGACGGCGCGTTCGCCTTCGCCGGGCGCCGGATGACGGTCTTCGCGAATTCGGAGGAGCTGGGCGGCGGCACCGGGGAAAACACGCCGTGGCTCGTGGAGACGGCGTTGCGGGAGAAGGGCGCTGTGGTGGAGACCGGGCCCGACTGGTCCAGCTTCGTGGTGCGTGACGGCAACCTGATCACCGGCCAGAATCCGCAGTCCAGCGAGGACGTGGCCAAGGAGGTCATCAAGGCCCTCGCTGGTTGAGCCTGCCGAAACCAATCGTGGTCCCTTGATCTCGACAGGCTCGATCAACAGCTACTCACCCATGCCGGGGTGGACCTTCACGAAGTCGATCTTGTTGCCCGGGCTGGTCTTCTTCTTCGCCGGCGACCGTGAGAATCCCTTCGCATCCAGGTGGTTCTGGGCGCGGTATTCAGCGAGGGCCTCGTCGTAAGCCTTATTGAGCCGGCCGCCGGAAACCTGTTCCGTCGTGCCGTCGGCAAACGTGATGGAAATCAGGACGCTTTCCGGGAAGTGCCGGTTCATCCGGATGAAGCCTTCTGCGTCCTGCTGGAGAGTAATCAATGTGTTCCGCTTTCTTTGTCGTGGCTACCAGTCTCCCGCACTTTCAGGCCGCGGAGTGCGGCGCCGCCATCACCCGAGCCCGTGTCACTGAAATGTACCGGCAGCAACGGCACCGGGAACCCTTGCCCTGCCGGCCAACCGCACCTACCCCAAACCCACAGCACCGAGGTCCACCTGCACTGCCAACCCCGCCGCGCGGAACCATTCCTTCGCCCCTGCCTGGACCGAAGGCATCGCGAGCTGCTCAGCAACCCGTTCAGGCGGTCCCTCAAAGACTGATTGCCCGTCCTGCAGATATTCCGCGGCCACGCTGCCCGCCAGGAGCTGAAAGAGCGCGGACTGCTCCAAGAAGGGAAGCTTCCTGCCCTGACCATCGGTCAGCACGCCCCAACGCGACGCGAAGAGCGAGAAAGTCTCCGGACGTTCGCCGTTGTCCAGCACCAGCGGGCAGTCCTCGTTATTGAGTTCAATCCGCCGGTAGTTCGGCTCCGTCTCGTCGAGCGCCGCCAACTGGCACGCATCAAGCCACGCCACCCACACTGTGCTCCGCCTCCCCCGGTGCGGGTACGGGGCGGCCGCAATGTAGCCGGCCATGCTCACGTGAGCCGAATGGCCGACACCGATGTGGTGCAACTGAGCCCGGGCCAGCGGCAGAATCCTGCTGACGGGATACCCGGAGCTTCCGAACTTTCTCCGCAGGACCTCGGGACTGGAGTTTGAGCCGATCGAGACCACGGGTGATCGGGAGTCCAGCGGCTCCGCGTTGGCTGCCGCCAGGGCCTCATTGAGGCAGGAGGACAGCGAATCGTCTGCGCCATCCAGCAGCATCGATCGCCCCAGCGGAAGGTCGGCCGCCAGCTGTAGCGGCAGGAAATCATCGCCATGCAGGACACCCGAGGCTTTGGGCGGACTCCACGGATAGTGCAGGGGATCAATCTGGTCAGAAAACACAGACATATATCGACCCTACTCCTCGCCCTTAAGGACAGGAACAGCGGTGGAAGGGCGGATCGTGAGTCCGACGGCGGGAGGTCGGCAGATCTGCCGGCGTCCCGCCGTCGGACGTCCTGTTGAGCCGGCCGAACCCCGCTAGAGCCGCGCCTCCGAGAACGGCACGCTCGGAAGGTTGCCTGCGTTCCACGGCTCGGTGGAGCGCACGCCGGGAGTGTGGCCGCGGCCGTCGGTGAGGACCGAACGGACGGTGGCCGAGACAACCCAGAGTCCGGCAAGCAGGAGGATGAGCAGTTCCATGGTGATGCACCTCGGTTGAGTGTGTGTGCTGATTGGTGAGTTCAGTGTGTTCGGCTTGCGTGTGAGTAAGCGTGTGAAGCAGCGCAGACGCCGGAGAGCCGCAGCAGTACCATGGGCGGTATGGCCGAGACGTGGATCCGGCTCCTCGGTCCGCCCCGGATCGAGTCCCTTGGCGCCGCTCCCCCGCAGCCCCGAGGCCGCAAAGCCTGGGCGGTGCTGGCGTATCTCGCGCTGCAGGCGGAGGGCACCGGCCGCTCCAGGACAGCCGCGCTGCTGTTCCCGGATGCCGCGGATCCGCTCGGCGCCCTGCGCTGGAACCTGTCGGAGCTGCGGCGGACCCTCGAGGGCGTGAAAATCGCGGGCGATCCCCTGCGGCTGGACGTGCGGCCGCCGTGGCGCTGCGATGCCGTGGAGGCGGTTGACGCGGGCAGCGGTCCCGGACTCGATCCCCGCACGGTCAACGGCCAACTGCTGGAGGGGTTGTCCTTCGCGGACTGCCCGGTCTTTGATTCCTGGCTGGCGGACCAGCGCTTCCGCCTCGAAAACGTCGCCGAGTCCATGCTCTATGAGGCCGCGCTGGCCGCCCTCGCTTCGAGCGATCCCGGGGCGGCGGCGGAGCTGGCGTCGCTGGCGCTGCACCGGGATCCCTTCCACGCCGACTGCAACGCCGTCCTGGTCAAGGCGCTCGTGGCACTGGGCGAGCACCGCCGGGCCCGGGAGCACGTCACGAAATGCGGGAATCTCTACCGCCACGAGCTGGGCCTGCCGCTGCCCGCGGAGGTCCGCCGAGCCCTGTACGACGCCGCTCCCGAGGCGGACGCCGAAATGCCCGCGACCACGGCCACGGTGCAGTCCTATCTCGACGCCGGCGGCGCGTCGCTCTCGGCGGGCGCCGTCGACCGGGGACTGGATCAGCTGCGGCTCGCCGTCGTGCTGGCCCAGCGCACCGCCGACCGGCATCTGCTCGCCAAATCCCTTGTGGCGCTGTCCGGCGCGCTGATCCACCAAGCGGGCGGCCGCGGCGCCGAGGTGGCGGACTTCCTGCACCGGGCGCTGCAGGCGGAAGGTCCCGACGGCGCCTCCCGGACTGCCGCTGCCGCGTACCGCGAGCTCGGATTCCTGTCCGTGCAGCGCGGTGTCCCGGACCGCGCTGCCGGCTGGCTGGATCGCGCGATGCAGGCGGCCAAGGAGTTCCCCGACGAACAGGCAAGAATTCTGGGGATTCAGGGCATGCTCGCCTCGGATACCGCCAGGTATGAGGACGCCGTGACGGCGCTGACCGAGTCCGGACGACTCGCCAAAGAAGTCCGGAACCGCCGGCAGCAGGCCTTCAGCGAGGCGCTGCTCGGCAGGGTGAGGCTGCTTCGCGGCGAACTGGATCAGGCGGCCCATTCGCTGGACCGGGCCCGCGACTGGATTGCCGCAGAACACTGGACGGCATTCGAACCGTTAGTGGCAGGTCTCCGGGGCGGAACGTACCTCGCCGCCGGCCGTCTGGAGGAGGCCGCGGCGCTGATCGACAGGTCATGGGTGCTGGCCGAGCTTGCCGGCGACCACTGCTACATGGTCCTGGCCGCAGGTGCCGAGGCGCGGCTGTTCCTGGCCCACGGCGATCTCGCGGCCGCGGAACACTGGATTGACCGGGGACTCGAACCCAAACCGTGGTACCTGTGGTACTCGGCGCAACTGCTGGATACTGCGGCGGAAGTTGCGATCGCCTCTCGATCCCCGCGTGTTTCAGAGTTCGTGGAGCGGCTGGCCGAGCTTGCCGGCCGCAGTGGTATGCGTGAGTTTGTGGTCCGGGCGCAGTCGCACCGGGCAGTGCTCGGAGATGAGGCAGCCGCTCAGGCAGTGCCTTGGCTGGCGAAGGGGATCGACAACCCCGCATTGGAGGCGTTCCTGGCGCAGCGCCACGGCATCGCCGCGAGGGGTCAGTGATTGCTCACTCGGTGTTTCCCTGCCCTGCGGTGGCGGCAAGGAACCGACCGGCCTGGAGGAACTGGCGAACAGCGATTATAGAAGCCAGGACCTGGATGGCGATGGCGGTGGCGGTAAGCCACCAGATAAAGGTGTCCGTCCGAAAAGCCTGCGGAATAAGAACCAGGGGGAGCATGGGCAGAAGAACAATCTGGGTTTCCATGGCTTTCCTCGTCTGAACGGCAAAACCACGAGCTACGGCAAGGTGTTCGGGGACGAGCGGTTCCTTCCCAAGGACCTGCCGCCGGATGCCCTTCCTTTCATCGTCCCGAAGCGACATGACGACTCCGATGCGTCCAGCCTCGACTGCGGGAACTATCGTCCTCGCGTTGTAGACCAGGCCGCTGATGAGCGCCCCGATTCCGGCCAGGATAATCCCGCCACTGAGGGACTCTGGCCACTCTGCGTCATCGCCGAAGACCATCTCGGTGACGACAGCGCCCGTCGCGATAAGCGCTATCAGCCCAATCGGAAAGTAGACCGTGTAGTACCTGCGGAGCACGGGGCCCACCCCATGGTCAGCCAGCCCCTGTGCCCTTCGCGCTGCGTTCTCCCAGCGGTCGTCCGTTCCACCCTTGAAGAGGCCGCCCATGCCCTGAGGCTAACCGATCGAACGGTATATAGCACCGGTGATCTAAACCAAGACTGGGCGGATACTTGGCTAAGGCGCTGTGGCAAGAGAGAGGGCGAGCAGGGCCCAGAGTGCTTGCCATCTACTACCGCCAGCTACTACCGTCTCGACCAGCGGTCGCAAACCACAAGCGGAAGGCATCTCATGCTGAAGCAAGTCGCTGAGGGCGTTCTAGTTCACGAGAGCGAGTTCATCCAGAGCAATTCCGTTGTGGTGCAGGGCCGGGACGGCGTGTTGCTCATCGACCCCGGTATAACCGGCGACGAAATGGCGGCCCTCGCGAACGACCTCCGCGAGCTGGGCCAGCCCGTTGTGGCAGGCTTCTCGACGCATCCTGACTGGGACCACGTGCTCTGGCACGCGAGCTTCGGCGCGCCGCCCCGTTACGGTACGGCCCGCTGCGCGGCCTCCATCCAAGATCTGCTGTCGAACGCGGACTGGAAGGACCGCATTGCCGAGGGGCTACCGCCGGAGTACGCCGAGGATATCCCGATGGATCTGCTCGGCCACATCACCGCTCTGCCCGCCGAAGCTGCGCAGATTCCTTGGGATGGCCCCAGAGTCCGGATCTTCGAGCATCAGGCCCACGCCCCAGGCCATGCGGCGCTGTTGATCGAGGACGGCCGCGTCCTCGTCGCCGGCGACATGCTTTCCGACATCCTGATGCCGTTCCTCGACCTAGAGGCCGCGAATCCGCTCGAGGACTACCTCGCAGCGCTGCGCCTGTTCGAGGGCGTGGCCGACGACGTTGATGCCGTCATCCCCGGTCACGGCTCAGTCGGCGGAGTCGGGCAGCTGCGAGCACGTATCAAACAGGACCGCGCGTACGTGCAGGACCTGCGGGACGGCCGTGATCCCGACGACCCTCGGGTCGGTCCATCGGCCGCGTTGGATTGGCTGCCCGACGTGCATAGATGGCAACTCGAGCGGCTCGCCCAAAGAGAGCAGCACGGATAGCAGTCAACTAAAAGCCGTCCGAACCAGACAACTAAACAACTTCAAAGTGGGGGAATTTCACATGGGTAGGCTCTTCGACGGACCGTGGGCGCTAATAGTCATCTTCCTGATCATCGTGGCGGTGGTCGTCGTACTCGTGGTGACCTCCATGAACAAGTCGAAGAAAACCGACTTCGCATACATCGCACCGCCCTCCGGCGATCAGTACCCCGGTACCCCGAGCGACGCCGCTGTACAACGCGACTACAGGCAGGGCATGAGCCACCGCTTGAACTCCACCATCTTCGGAGTCATCGGGCTGTTTATCCTCGGCATCGTATTTGGCCCTTTGGCGCTCGTTCAGGCGAACAAGGCCGAGGCCCTCGGGGTCAAGGCGTCGGCCGGCAGGGCGTTGGGCTGGACCGCAGTGGGCTTAAGCACCCTGTGGCTGATTTTCATCGTCGCCAGAATGGCCTCCCGCTAAGTCCGGCTCAGTCACGCCGGTGCAGCGGGGAGCGCTGCGGACGGGCACACCCGGGTTAAACAAAAGCAGGGCCCGTCAAAGACGGACCCTGCTCGAAACCTTACGGTTCCGGACTCAGAAGAGTTAGCTAGAAGCTAAGTCTTAGAGAGCCTGGATGTTTACGGCCTGGGGACCCTTGGGGCCCTGCTCGGTTTCGAAGGAGACCTTCTGGTTCTCTTCGAGTGAGCGGAAGCCGGAGGAGGCGATCGCAGAGTAGTGTGCGAAGACGTCCTGTGAAGAGTCATCGGGGGAAATGAAGCCGAAGCCCTTTTCAGCGTTAAACCATTTGACGGTACCAGTAGCCATTATTTTTGTCCTTCGTGAAGGTGGAGGAAAAGTCCCGACTTTCGGGTCCTCCGGTGTGGGGTGTTCAAAACCGCTACTTCAGAAGAACGCGGACTTTCGACCGCGCGTACTGCCTGAACTACCAAATACAAACACAACAACGGTCTCTACTGTACACGGGTTTCCGGCTCGGGTTTACCAAACGGACAAATCGGCGAAGGTCGGCGAAGGTCGGCGAAGTTCGGAGGGCCGTGAACTTCAGCCGGGCCGGGACATGGCCACATTTATTGGATGCGAAGCTGGTGTTTCACTATTCGCTCAGTGTATAGATTGAGGCGTGAACACCTCCCGCACCCTGCTGGGGCTCCTGAGCCTCGAGCCGAGCTACGGCTACGACCTCAAACATTCTTATGACCGGTACTTCGGGGCTGGAAAGGCCTTGGCATTCGGCCAGGTGTATTCCACGCTGGCCCGGATGGTTCGTGACGAGCTGATCCGGGCCCTGGGCGAGGAGACCGGGGGCGGTCCGGACCGGAAGAAATACGAGATCACCGCGGCCGGGCAGGACACGGTGCGCGAGTGGCTGTTCACTCCTGTCGTTCCCTCGGAGCACCTGCAAAGCGAGCTCTTTGCCAAGACCGTGATCGCCTTGCTGCTCGACGACGACGCCGACCGGCTGCTCGATGTGCAGCGCGGCGAACACATGGCCCGCATGCGTGAACTGACCCGCCTGAAGAAAGACGCAGACCTGCTGCAGGTCCTGATGTGCGACCACGGCCTGTTTCACATCGAAGCCGACCTCCGCTGGATCGACCTCACCAGCGCCCGCCTGATTCAACTCAAGAAGGAGCTCCAGAAGGCATGAGCACCAATGACACCACCGCGCCCATCCTCAGTGCCCGCGGCTTGCACCACTCCTTTAGGCATACCGCGGCACTGCGGGGCATCGACCTCGATGTCCATGCAGGGGAAGTTCTCGCCGTCATGGGTCCGTCCGGATCCGGCAAGTCCACGCTGCTGCACTGCCTCGCCGGTGTGCTTGTGCCCGACGGCGGTTCGGTCACCTACCGTCCCGCCGGCCGGTCGCCGCTGGAAACAAGTGCCCTCGGGGAGCCGAAACGGGCCCGGCTGCGTCTGACCGATTTCGGTTTCGTCTTTCAGTTCGGCCAGCTGCTGCCGGAACTCACGGCGGTAGATAACGTCAGCCTCCCACTGCTCCTGGCCGGGACCAGGCGAGCGGAGGCGCTGCGCCGGTCCAGTGATCTGCTGGCCCGGCTCGGTATGGACGGGATGGGCGCCAAGCTGCCCGGTGAACTGTCCGGAGGCCAGGCCCAACGCGTCGCCGTTGCCCGTGCGATGGTGGCTTCACCTGCCGTGTTGTTTGCCGATGAGCCCACGGGTTCACTGGATTCCCTCGCCTCAGAGAACGTTCTGACTCTCATGCTCGAGCTGGTCCGCGAAACGGGAACCACCGTGGTGATGATCACCCACGATGCCCGCACCGCTGCGTACGCGGACCGGGAAGTCATCGTGCGCGACGGCGGAATCGGCGCCGGTTACCGGGTGTCCGCGTGAATTCCGGGTTGCTGAAACTGGCAGTGGTCGGCAGCCGGTCCTCGTACGGTCGGCTCGCGGGAATCGCTGGAGGGGTCGCTGTTGGAGTGTGCCTTTTGTTGCTGCTGTGGGGCGGTGCCAACGGTCTGAGCGCCCGCGATGACCGTGGTGCCTGGCTGCGCGAAACCGGACGGCCGTCCGTGGCCGCTCCCCTGACGACGGACGATCCGAGCGCTTCAGGACCGGCAACACCCGTGCCGCTGACCGCCGACACAGCGCTCATGGAGGCCAACCCGGTGGAGGTCTTCCGAGATCAACTCATCAACCGCCGCGACTTCGCGAGCCTGGGCTCGACCACCGTCAAGATCCCCGGGATCGGCAGCCCTCCGGCGCCGGGGCAGTACTATGCGTCTCCGGCGCTGCAGCGTCTGATCGAGTCAACGCCACGGGACGAGCTTGGCGATCGTTTCGGTCAGTTTGCCGGCACCATTGACGATGCTGCCCTGCCCGGACCGGATTCCCTGATCGTGGTCACGGGGGCAACGGAAGCCGAGCTCCGCCAGAGCGGGAGAGCGTCCCTGGTGTCAGACTTCACCACCAACCCTTACGGCGGCAGCGCTGCCGCCTACAGCACGGTGCTGTCCATCGGGGCAATTGCGGTGTTCTTCCCCGTCCTGCTGCTGATCAGCATTGTCACCGGCCTGGGTGCTGCCCAGCGCCGCGAACGCTTCGCGACCCTGCGTCTCATTGGCGCATCCCCACAGGTTGTCTCCCGGATCGCCGCCGTCGAAACCGCTGTCCCCAGTCTGGTCGGCGCTGTGATGGGCGTCGTGCTGGCCGTCGCGCTGAGGCCGGCTGCCGCGCAGATACCGGTCAACGGCATCAGGATGTTCGCCGCCGACCTGACCATAGGCTGGGCGGCCGCCGCCGCCGTCATCGCCGTGGTGGTCGCAGCCTCGGCACTCGTGGCCGCGCACCGCACGGCCCGTGCAGGCATTGGCCCGCTGGGCGTGACGAGGGCCATGCACGAAAGAACACCCACCATGTGGCGCAGCGTTCCCTTGTTGGCCGGCTTGGCCTCCATGATCACGGCCGTACTCATGATCCGGGTCATGGAGGTGCGGCTGCCGTGGCTGGAATTCCCGCTCCTGATCCTCGGTTTTCTGCTGATCATCGTTGGCATCGTGGTCATCGGCCCGTGGCTTACCCGGCTGGTGAGCGGGGTGGGGCTGCGCCAGGCCCGGAGCGCGGCGGGAGTCATTGCCGCCAGCCGGATCCAAAGAGCCCCGGTGGCGACGTTCCGCTCCGTATCAGGCCTCGTGATTGCCGTGTTCGTCGTCTCCGTGTTCGCCGGAGGATCCAGCATCATCGAATCAACAGAGGCGCCTCCGGCCCGGCCCGGCCTGCTTCAGCCCACCAGCCTTTATGCGACCGTCGGCACCGGGCACACCCCGGGCCAGGTCGCGGAGGCCGCCCGCCAGGCCAAAGAACTGCCCGGAATCCGCAGCGCCACCGTCGGCTACGGCCCGGCAGTCCTTTCCGGACCGGATTCCGGTCCGGAAATCTACCTTCGCGCCGCGGACGCTCCCGGCCTCGGATTCGAAGACATTCCAGCTGCACAGATCGTCGCCGTCGATACGTCGTTCCTCTGGACAGCGCAACCTCTTGCCCTGAACCCGGCGCCCGCCGCCAATCTGGGCCGGATGGTGCCGATTGTGATGGTGCTCGGCACCGACGGGACCCCCGAAGCCATGGACCGTGCCCGGACAGCCTTGAATCGTTCAGGCATCACTGCCATCCCGGCCACCTCCCCGCTGGACCTCAGACTGCAGTCCAGCACCCGCTTGATTCAAGGCCTGGCCGTGCTCGCCTACCTCGGCATGTTCGTCGCGATCGCAATCGCCGGCCTGTCCCTGGCCGTCGCCACCGCCTCCGCCGTGCTGGACCGCAAGCGAGTCCTCGGACTTATGCGATTGATGGGAATGCCGGTGTCCGTCCTGCGCCGGATCATCACCCGTGAAGCGGCAGTCCCGCTCCTGACCGTGCTGCTGCTCTCGGTCGGCCTAGGATTCCTCGTGGCCTGGCTAATGGTGACGTTCATCGACGACACCTACCGGGTGACCTGGCCAGCCCCCGGTTACTTCATGGCCCTGGGCCTCAGCCTGCTGCTGGCCCTCGGAGCGGTCACCGCGACGTTCAGCCTTGTCCGGGGCAATACGGCAATGACGGCTACCCGCTTCGAATGAAAGCCGGCTTCGGCGAGAACGCCGGCGTCATGGCGGGCCGCAGTTCCGCCGTCGTCGTCGGATTCTTCGCTGGCCTTGGCCTAATACGAACGCGAATTGATCTGTGAACGCACCACCGAATTTCAAAGCCGGATCACCGGCACCTAGCCTCGCCCGGGCCCCCGGAACGCAATATGCTTCACACAAACCAACCCATCAGGCCCCGCAATGAGGAAGAAGAAGCCATGCAGATGCCCAAGCCGTCAGAGGCGGACAAGGAACATTTCCGCGCCGTCATGCCATCCGACCCCGACGTCGTGGTCAAGCCGATGTTCGGAAACCTTGGCGCCTTCGTCAACGGGAACATGTTCGCGGGCCTCTTCGGGCCCACCATCGGCGTCCGGCTGTCGGATACCGACCGGGCAGAACTGGAGGCGTCTGAACGGACTGTCCCCTTTGGACCGGAGGAGCGGCCCATGGGCGGATACACGGGATTGCCGGAGATCTGGAACTCCGAAGGCGCCGGTGACGAAGCGCGAGAAAAGGCATGGGTGACCAAGGCCTACAACTACGTCGCCGGGCTGCCGCCGAAGGAGCCGAAGGCCTCCAAGCCACGGACCAAGAAGTAGCCGCCGGTCAACGCTCGAACCGAAGCGCATCTACTGAGATCCTGGGGGGCACATGTTCGACGACGTTCTGACCACCATCGCCTTTCTTGGCTTGTTCATCGTCGGCCTGACGCGGAGATGAGAAGGTTTTGGCCAAAACCATCGCCCGCGACGGCGGCCGCGACGGCCCTCCGAAGAATAGAATGAGAAGGAGCTTTGGGCTCCTCGGATGCCTTGGCCCTACTTCAATTTGTTTGTCCACCCCACGACGGAAGAACAGTGATGATACGGGGAATTGGCAGGCGCAGAATGGGCGGGCTAAGGGTAAGTCTGGTCGGGGTGGCGTATCACCACTAGATCTTTACTACCCGGAAAGATAAGGACACTTCATGACACAGAATCCCGTCCCCGCCGCAGAAACCCCCGATACAACTGCCGGTGAAGAAGAAACCATTGGCAAGTCTGTAAATCCCGGCGCTGACACACATGGAGCGTCCGAGTCACGGGCAATGAATAAGGGAGCGGCACCGGAAAGTGGGGCTGCGGACAAGGACGCCGAGGGGAACGAAACTGGCGCCGCGGTGGAGGACATGGATCTTTCACCTCTGGGACTCAAGGATGCCCCTGCACAGGACGAGAACGAGCACAGCCTCGTCGATCCCGGAAACAGCTGATCTGCCACGCTCACATCAGCGCCGGCACTCCGGCATGCCCGCGTCCGCTGACTTCGACCACGCCTGTAAGAGCGCGGACTAGCGTGACAAAATAGACGTGTTGCACCGCCGCAACTGCGCATGCGCTTGCACTGAGGATCGGCAATGAAGAAAGAGTTGAAGGACGCCGCTAATGCGGTCGAGGATGCATCGAACTCCAAGGCTCTTGTCATTGCGGCCAGGGCAGGTTTTGCCGTCAGCGGCTTGTTGCACCTTCTGATCGGATCCGTCGCCATCCAGCTGGCATTAGTCAAGGCAGGACCGGCAGGACCGGCGGATCAGGCCGGTGCCGTCGCCCAACTCGCCTCCCAACCGCAGGGGCTGCTGCTGCTGTGGGCCGGATTTGCCGCCTGCGTTGCTCTGGCACTCTGGCAAACCAGCAACGCCGTGTTCGATTACGGTCAGCTGGAGGCCCGGAAGAAAGTGGCAAAGAAGCTTTCCGCAGCCGGCAAGGCGGTGGTGTTCGCCGTCATCGCCCTGACGTTCGCCGCCTCCGCCAGCGGAAACAGCCAGACCGGTGGACAGTCCACCAGCGATTTCACGGTCTCCATCATCGCAGCGCCCGGGGGTGCGTTCCTGCTGATCGCCATTGGGGCCGCCATCGCCATCGCCGGCCTTGTCTTCGTGGTCCTCGGAGTCAAAGGATCGTTCAAGAAGGAGCTGCGGTTGCCACCCTCGGGCACCGCGCGGTCTGTCGTGACGGGGCTGGGAGTGGTCGGCTACATAGCGGAGGGCGTCGCACTGTTTCTGGTGGGATTGCTGTTCATCATTTCCACCGTTAACGCCAACCCTCAGGAGTCCACCGGCCTGGATGGCGGGCTGAAGGCGCTGCGCGAGCAGCCGTACGGGGTGTACATGCTGACCGCCGTCGGCGCCGGTCTGATCTGTTACGGTCTCTACCTGATGGTGAAGGCAAAATTCGCGCGGATGTAAGCTCCCCTCCGACGCGGCCAGCTCCAAGCCACGACTGACCGCAGTCTCGTTTTTCATGGCGGCCTTCACCGGCCGCGTGAAGAATCGCGAACATTGACGTCTCGGCGGTCAGCCGGCGGCAGGAGATGTGTTGTGGAAAGCCTAGGGCTGAACAACATTCACGAGTTCTGACCGGCTGCCTGTCTCCAGGTCCTCGGTAAGCACCAGGGCACCGACCTCGGGGCAGTGATACTTATGCTCCCGTGCATTCTTTTCTAGCGGCGTCCAGTCGTAGACCTTGACGCAGTCGGTGTAGGTGCCGGATTTCGTGGTGACGGTCTCGCCGGTAGCGAGAGTGTCCCGGATGTCTTCCGCATTACCAACGTAAAACTCCTGCTTATAGGAGTCGCCAACGCGCTGCTCGGCCTTCATCCAAATACCGGCTTTTGCCCCGTCTTTTCCATGGAGAAAGCTGCCGGAATGGTTCATCAACATCCCATTCCAGTAGTTGTTCACGTCCTCGCCGAAGTACCACACATCGCCGTTTTTGTGTTGCGCCAGGTAGTCCCGGGTTTCCTCTACCAGCTGCCCGTTCTTGAACTCCTTATCCAGATAGACCACCGTTTCAACGCCTTCTATGTTCTTGGTCTCCGGCAGGATTTCGATTTCGATCCTCTCGGTGACTCTTCCTTGCTGGGTAGTCTCGTACGTCAGTTTTTTGCCAACAGGGAGGGCGAAGTATTTATTGGTGATTTGAGTGCTGAAATCGGCGGGGTTGACCTGCGGGTTGTATTCCGCTGCCCTACTCCGTCTGCTGTTGTCGAAGACAAATAATGTCGCCCCGCCAACAACCAACAACAGGACGATGACACCAAAAAAGATTTTGGTTCGTGGATTCATGACCTTTCCCACTCCTTTTGAGTAGAAATTCCTATAGGGGGTCAGAGCACCGTTGCTTGCCCATGGCCATAGGAGAAACGTAGTGTAGTCGGTCCTGAACCTGAATAGCCTCGAGGAACAACCCGCTTCCCGCCGTCTTGCGCCCCTTTCGTCGGACGTTGGCCATTACACCGACTCTTCCTCCACAGAATGTCAGCGGCGCCCTTAGAGTGAACTGAGAGGACGTGACTCGGCACACCCCAAGCGTGAGAACCACGCGGGATGGTCGCTGCTTCGCACCCTGAACGCCCCTCTCGCAGTCTCGTTTTTCATGGTGGCCTTCACCGGCCCGAACCAGCGCAACCTGGGGCGCCAGCAGCTCATCGACAGCCTGGACGACGTCCTGTTCGGCCTGAGGGACACATAAGGTGAGGACAAGTTCCCGCAGGAGGCGTCGGAGTATCTGGACGACTGTGCCGCCCCGGAAAAAGCGTGGCTCCGGAAGTACTACGTTCCCGGCCAGGACGAGCCCCGCTACGACCTGACGGCCGCGGCGGAGGACGTGGTGCGCGGGGTGGAGAGCCTGCGCGGCCGGGACTTCGTGGCCACCCAGTCCCGGCTCACCAGCATCTTCGCCGGCCCCAAACAGCTGGTGCAGCAGTCGCAGACGGATCCCGAAGTGCGGCTTGCTGAACTGCAGCGCCAACGCCGCGGCATCGACGCCGAGATGGAGCGGGATCCGCGGCGGCCCCATCAGGTTTAGGACCCACAGACACTTCCATAAGGGGCTGAACAGGGCGGTGGAGTCAGCCAGACGCCGTTCAGACAGGTCGCCTCGTCAAGAAACGGGTAGGCGTTGCCGGTGTCAGTCGCCGTTGTAACGGGCAAGTGCTTCCATGTAGACAGCGGCGGTTTCTTGGTCGCCCTTATCGGTGTATTTGGCGATGATGTTCGCCAGGTCGCGTTTGATGACCCCACGCGCATCATAAGGTTCACGGGGACGGGGAACGTAATCGTTCATCATTTCCCACCGCCTTGTGCCTCTTCACGCTCCAGCAGATACCGCAGAAATGCCGCCTGGTTGTCTATTTCGCGCTGTTTGCGCGGGGAAACCCAGTCCAGCACATCGTTGTCGTCAGCCATGATGTTCACTCCTTTCGGCTATGAATTTATGCTCACCCCGTTCATTCAAGATCCGCGAAAGTTTCCGGCAAGATCGGCGAAGGCTTGTCGGCGGCAGCTCCGGCCCGGCCGGGGCTGTGTGCCCGGTCGCCGGCAACGCGCCCGTGACACCGGAAGCCAAGGACTCCGCTGACGCCGCCCCGCAGACAACGCCCGTTCCGACCTTTAGAATGGGCATTCTCACGCAGGTGCGTCGACGCTCCTGCTCCGTTTGTGGGCAGTATGAAGCTGTCCTGGACGGGTCATGAATGGGGATGGCTGATCATGAGCAACGGGGCACGTGACGATAGTCCAGAACCCCGCGCCGTCCCACCACGGAAGCCTGCCAAACCGCCGCGGATCGGAACAGCGAAGGAACAACCGACGTCGGCAAATGAGCCCTCCGCCGGGCCCGCCATGCAGGTGGCGAGCAGGGACGAAACGTCGGTGCCGCCGCTCGACAACTACGCCGAGTTCATCGGACGGCTGGACGCAGCGGCCGGGAAGCTCACCCCCAGGCGGGACGCCCTGAACACGTCCCTTGCCGCAGCCGAGCTGCTCTTCAACCAGAACCGTGCAGGGCTCGAGCTTTGGGGACAGCGGCTGTCTCGAATCAGGCAACTTCTCGACCGGCACTCCAGAAGCCAGGATGTGCGGGCGTACGCCACCCTGCGTGAGCTTCATGATGTCGCCGTCAAGATGGAGCGGATGTTCAGCAGCCGTACGCAGCGCGTGCAGCATGTGTGCAGCGTGATCCGGGCGCGCCGGGACCAGATCAACGCCTCACTTTTTGACCTGGAGAAGTCCAAGGTCAAGCTGACGTCATCCAAGATGCTCGCGCAGGAGCGGGAGAACCTCAGCAAAATCGCCGCGGATCTTTCGGTCCCCGCGGAGGACATCAGCCATGGGTTCCCCGACCCCGGACTTCGGGAAAGCCTCCGGGAGGCACGGGAAGCCATCATCCTGGCCGAGGCGCTGCTGGAAGTGAAAGGAAACTGAACATGCAAAGTCCGAGGGTTGAGCACCGGGTAATCTGCAGCTTCACTTCCCAGGAATGGACCGGCAGGCCTGCCGACGGCGCGGGGGCCATTTTCGGCAGGTTCTCGGTCATCGGTTTCGTCGTATGCCTTGTCCTGATGCTCGGCTTGCCTTGGCTCAGGGACGTGGGCGCCACGATGCTGTTCGTCGCGTCCTTTGCCACCGTCTGCACGGCGGTGGGCATCCTGGGTGAGAGTTCGGGCGAGAGGGCGGTCCTGCAGCGGCTGACTGCAACCGTCAACGACGTAATTCTTGAGCTCACCGCGGATAAGGCGAAGCAACTTTCCGTTGACGAGTTCCGCTCACTGCTCGTCGACGGCGGGAGCCTGCCACTGCTTGTGAACGGAGTGTCCGGCTTGCACTTGCAGGTCCTCCCGGAGCCCTCACCGCAGCCGAAGCAGAACGTTAGGCCGAACAGTGATGCGGTGACCACGACGCGAATCGTTCTGGCGGCCACCCCACCCGACTACGGAATCAGCAGCTTCGACCGACTCCTCGAAACCGCCATAACTGACCCGGGCTTCAATTCCTCGGGCACCTAGGGTCACGGCCATCCACTTCCGCATTCCAACTCGAATTTCGCCGAGGACTTTGGCGCCCAGTGGACAGCCCTGTCCTTTCCAAAACGGGACCACCATACGACACACCCTGTGGAGGTCAAGACGACGAGTACGGGTTTGAGAGACTAAGCGGTAGCCCAAGCCCGCACTAATCAAAGGAGCTTCCTTGGAGGCAGCAGCAGTAACCACGTGGATGTTCGTCGCCGAATGTCCGATCCCAAATGATGTTGGGGAGCTGATGGTCCCAGGCGAGCAGCCGATGGCCGCGTACAAGACATTTCGCGATAGCGCTATTTTTACGACCAAGCGATTGATCGTCCGCGACGCCCAGGGAATTACTGGAAAGAAGGTGGAGGTTTACTCGCTGCCCTACTCGGCCATCAACATGTGGTCCTCGGAGAACGCCGGAACATTTGATCTCGATGCTGAGCTGGAACTGTGGACCCGCGCGGGCCACATCAAGATCAAGGTGGGCAAGAAGGTGGATGTGCGGCGTCTCGATATGCTGATCGCCCATACAGTCCTCGGCGCGCAGCACTGATCCTGCGACTCCCGGCCCGCCGGTTCTTGAATTAAAGGTGTTCAGCGCGAACGACGGCTCGAGTATGCACCTCCGTAGCGCGGGTAAGACTTGTCCAACAAACACGTAGCACTTGTTAGGCTGGAATTCCCGAACAACGCAAGCGAGGCAAACGTGCACGAGGACGCCGTCCGGTTCCTGGCCCAGCCGGTGGAGGCCCAGCCCGGCTCACCGCTCCGGGTTGCCGTCTACTCCCGGATCGCCGAAGCCATCCGCAACAACATGCTGACGCCCGGCTCCATGCTTCCCACCGAAACCGAGCTCGGCACGGACATGAAGGTCAGCCGCACCGTGGTCCGCGAGGCGCTGATGCTGCTCGAGGAGGACGGCCTCATCCGCGCCCGTCGCGGCGTCGGCCGGTTCGTCTCCGACACCCTCCCCCGCATCGGCATCGAGCGGATCCGGCCCTTCGAGGAAGTCCTCGGCGGCCCGGGGCAGCACATCGAGATCAAACGCGTCCAGCGGGAACGGCAGCCCGCCTCCGAGTTCGTCGCGCCCGGCATTGGCGTCGAACCCGGCGCCGACTGCTGGCTCTGGGAATCCGTCCTGATCCGCGACGGCGAGGCCATCGCCCACCTGCAGGAGAACATCTCCGCCGGGCCGGTCAGCATCGGCAGCGGTTCCGCTGCCGCCGCCCCGCTGGAGCTCGACGACGACGGCGGCACCACGCTGCTCGCGGCCCTCTACAAACGCGGCGGCCGGGTATTGGGCCCGGGCGAATGCCAGATCGGCCTGAGCCAGGTGGGACCCAGCCGCGCCAAGCTCCTGGACCTGCGGGCATCGGATCCGGTCCTCGTGCTGACGCAGTACGTCAGGCACGCGAACCGGCCCTTCTACCTGGCCAAATGCCTCATTTCGGACCGGGCGGGCCACCTCTCGGTGATGCAGTCCCTTCAGTCCTAGGCCGACTGGTCCAGCTCAGCTTGGGCGGCCCTCCCCGCATGACCGCTCCTGGCCCCGGCCGTTCATGCGGGCGCAGGCCGGTCGTGCGGTGCCGGCCGGGGCTATGACTACCGGACGGCTTTGTCTGCGTTCACGCGGCCATGTGTCCAGTAGGTGCCCGTGCCAGGAATCTTGTCGGCGGTTGATTCGATGTTTGCGCGGACTGACGTGTTCGTGGCGCCCGGGTGGGAGCTGAAGGCAAGCGCGGCCGTTGCAGCCACGATCGGTGAGGACATCGAAGTCCCGTTGCCGACGTCATAACCGAAAGACCGCTTGTTCTGTGTCCCGATGACGAACGTGTGGTTCGGGAAGGTCGAATAGACGTTGGCCCCGGGTGCTGCGACGTCCACCCAGCTCGCTCCGTACGTTGAGAACGATGCTTTGGCGTCGGTGTTGTCGGTAGCGGCAACGGCGATGACGTTTGAGTATGCGCCCGGGTAGATCTTGGCCTGATTCCCGCCGTTGCCCGCTGCTGCAACCAGCACGACACCCTTACTCCAGGCGTTTTTGACGGCAGTTTCGAGAGTGCGGGACGCCTGCACTCCGATGCTCATGTTGATAACCTTCGCGCCATTGTTAACCGCCCAGTTGATGCCGTTCGCAAGGCCTGAGCTAGATCCAACCCCGCTGTCATTGAGGACCTTGCCAGCCAGGATCGTGCAGCCGGGGCATACGCCGGCTACACCGGAAGTATTGTGTGTGGCGGCGACGATACCGGCCACATGGGTGCCGTGGCCGTAGTTGTCTTCATCGGTCGCCGAACTACTGAAATTGGCCCGTAGCACAACCTTCGGGCTGATGTCCGGGTTGTCAGTTGCGACACCCGAATCTAGAACAGCAACTCTGATGCCGCTGCCTGTCGTGACGCTCCACGCTTCGACGGCGTCGACATCAGCATCCGCTTTGCCCCCGGCTACAGTCAGCGTGCTGGCGGTGTTGGTGAATGACTGCCCATTGTTTTGCAGAGCGTACTGGCGAGGAAAATACTGGTCAGCAGTAGTGGCAGTAACCAGCTCGTCCGGCTCGGCGTACTCAACAGCAGGGTTCCGGCTTAAGGCTTCGATGAGTTGAGATTCCTTACCGGCCGGCACCTTAATCAGACGAGCGCCAGTGCTGCCGATTCCGGCGCCCTCGCTGACGCCATGCTGACGCAGTACGCCAGATGCAGCAACGGTGTCGCGGAATTTGACGATGATTTGGCCCGTGCCGGATGTCTGAGGCGCCGCGCCGCTCGGGGCCGCGAGGGTGATTGCGCCAAGCGCCATGGCTACCGCGGCGAAGCTCGCTAGAACGACTTTTTTCATAAAGAGCATCTTGCTTCAATCTGCACTGGCTAGATAGTGCCTGTCGGCAAATTACACGTCCGGTGGAATACCGACGCCGGCGATAATGCCTGTGGAAGTCAGAGAACCCACAGATATTGAACTGGCAGTTTTCCTCTCGGCGGGCCCGACTCAGAGGCTAGTGGTGGGAGGTGCTGTTCCTAGGTCACCGGCAACTGCTTTACTTCCTTTCGGAAAGAGATGCGTTAGCCGTTGGCTAACTTGCATCTTCAGGTCTGGCCCTCTGCCCTTTCGGCTTGCATCGGAGTGCATAGTGCACTCCGAGTGCACTATGATGCACTCATGGATAAGAGTACATCTGCCCTCGCGGTAGCAATTGGCAGCCGGGTGCGGCAGGAACGGCAGTCGCGGGGGTGGACGCTTGATCAATTGGCGCAGGCCACGGGTGTGAGCCGCCGCATGCTGGTCAACGTCGAGCAGGGCGCCACGAATCCCAGCGTGGGGACGCTCCTGAGAATCAGTGACGCTCTTGGGATCGGACTGCCCGCGTTGGTTGAACTCCCGCGCCCCAGGCCAGTGACGGTCACCCGCCGCGGTGAGGGTGCTGCCTTGTGGAGTTCGGATGCCGGTGGCCGCGGCGTGCTGGTGGCCGGGACAGAGACGCCTGATGTGGTTGAACTCTGGGACTGGAAGATGGTTCCCGGGGATACCCACGGGAGCGAAGCGCATTCACCGGGGACCAAGGAGCTGTTGCAGGTCCAGGAGGGATCCATCTCCGTTGTGGTTGCCGGTGAGGCGTTCATCCTCGAGGCCGGAGACGCTGTGTCCTTTCCCGGCGACGTGGAGCACTCGTATGGCGCCGTGGGCAAGGAACCGGCCCGGTTCTCCCTGGCGGTCTTTGAACCGGGCGTGGGATCAGGACACCGGCCGGAGGCGACCGATGCGTGATCTGGAAACGCTTCAGGAGTTTCTGAAAGGCGCCGGGGTGGATGCCGCAGTGTTCTCGCTGCGGCCGGACTACCGCTCCGTCCTGCTGGCCGTCGACGGGCTTGTCCCGGGGCCAAGCGATCAGGCCAGTGACACGCTGCTCCAAGCAGCGGAGGCTTCGGCCCGCGAAACACTGAGCGCCCGGCTTGTGGAGGATCTGCCCCACGTGGCTGCGTGGCGCGAGGCTTACAAATCGTTCGGCGCCAAGCCGCAGCGCACCCGCAACAGCCTGGAGGCCTTGCTGCGCCGCGCGGCGTCCGGCCTGCCCCGGGTGAACCGGCTTACCGACCTCTACAACGCCGTCTCGGTGCTGCATCAGGTGCCGCTGGGTGGAGAGGACCTGACCGGCTATGCCGGTGCGCCCCGGCTTGTCCGGGCCGCCGGCACTGAGGCGTTTGACACCGTCGCGGGAGGCATTGAGGTGATCGAGCACCCGGATCCGGGCGAGGTGGTGTGGTGCGATGACGCCGGCGTTACCTGCCGGCGCTGGAACTGGCGCCAGGGCCGGAGGACCCAACTCCGCGAAGACACCACAACGGCTCTGTTCATCCTCGACGCCCTCCAGCCCATGACCGATGAGGCACTCGACGGCGCCGCCGACGACCTGGCGGCACGATTAACGGGGCTTGGTCCGGACGTCAGGGCTGCCCGCCGTCGGATAGCCGCAGCCCCTTCCATCCATGAAGGGAAGTGATATGGGCCTGCGAAACGCTTTGAACGTCCCGGTCCCGCCGTGGGGGCTGGCCGTGACGGCGATCCTGTCAGTTCAGTTGGGGTCTGCCCTGTCGGTGGATCTGATTGAGGCCGTGGGCCCGGCCGGAACAGCCTGGCTCAGGCTCAGCATGGGAGCCATCATTCTCCTGTTGATTGCCCGCCCGCCGCTGCGCTCCGTCCGCCGCGGCGACGTGCTGCCGCTGCTCCGTCTGGGCATCACCACCGGGCTGGTGACTATCGGGTTCCTCGCCGCGATCGAGCACATCCCGCTGGGCACCGCCGTCGCGATCGAGTTCCTGGGACCCCTGACGGTGGCCGCGGTACGCAGCCACAACAGAAATGCGCTCATCTGGCCGGCTGTGGCACTGCTCGGCGTCGTACTTCTGACCCAACCATGGCAGGGCGACTTCAACCTGACCGGCGTCACCTTCGCCGCGCTGGCAGCGATCGGGTGGGCCGCCTACATCCTGCTCACCCAGAGAATCGGAGACCGATTCACCGGAATCGGGGCGCTCTCAATGACTGTGCCGATCGCTGCGGCCACGGCGGCCGTCGTCGGCATTCCGCAGGCCGCCGGCCACCTGACGTTCGGGATCCTGGCCACAGCGGCCGGGCTCGCCATCCTGCTGCCCGTGCTGCCGTTCGCGCTGGAAATGCTGGCCCTGCGCAGGATGACGCCCACAGCGTTCGGCACCCTGATGGCCCTGGAGCCAGCCCTCGGGGTCCTCCTCGGACTGCTCATCCTGCACCAGCAGCCTTCGGCCATCCAAATCCTGGGCATCCTGCTCGTCGTCCTCGCCGGCGCCGCGGCGCAGCGGGGCGGACGACGGCGCCCGGCACACCCGAAGCAGAACCCCAGCCCTGCGGATCTCGACTTCGTCGGCTAACGGCCCGCAGCGCAACTTACCTCCTCGAACGACCTGCCGGTTCCGGCCCGCGCACGCTCACAGAGGGCGCGGCGACCTGCGTCCACACACACTGCTTTCATTTCGGAATCTAATAAAGGAGTTAGAACGATGTTCACTGGCTTGAGCGCTTTTCCCATCACCCCGCTGGCACACGATGCGGTAGACGAGGCCTCGTTTGTCCGCTTGGTACAAAGGCTCAGCGAGGCCAAGGTCGACTCCATTACGGCGCTCGGCTCCACCGGTTCCTACGCCTACCTGAGCAGTGATGAGCGAAGCCGTGTTGCCCACCTAGCTGTCGAGAACGCCGGCGAAACACCGGTGTTTATCGGGATCGGGGCGCTGCGGACCTCACACGTCCTGACGAACGCCGAGAACGCCGAGCAGGCCGGAGCTTCTGGTCTGCTGCTGGCGCCGATGACTTATCAGCCCCTCACTGATGATGATGTGTTCGAACTCTTCCGTACGGTCACAGCGCACTCGTCACTGCCCGTCGTCGTCTATGACAATCCAGGCACCACGCACTTCACCTTCAGCACCGAGCTGTACGGACGCATCGCCGAACTGCCAGGCATCGCCTCCATCAAAATCCCAGGGGTGCCAGCGGACCCGCAGCAGGCGCGGGACCGGGTCGAAGAAATCCGGGCGCTTGTTCCCAAACACGTGACCATCGGAGTTTCCGGCGACGCCAAGGCCGCCGCCGGCCTGGCTGCCGGATGCGATGCCTGGTACTCGGTCATCGGCGGCACCCTGCCCGCCCTGGCGATGCGGATCACCCGGGCCGCCCTGGAAGGGCGAATCCCGGATGCATTGGCCGAGTCCGAACGGCTTGCACCGTTGTGGCAGTCATTTGCCGAGTTTGGCGGGAGTATCCGGGTCGTTGCGGCAATAGCAGAACAGCTAGGACTGGCATCTACATCGTGCCTGCCGCTTCCCCTCCAAGGATTGACCGAGATGCAGCGTGCCCATGTTGGCAGGATTGTCGATGAGCTCGGGCTCAACCCGTAGCGCCGGCCTCGGCGCTCCACGCAGGAAGGACCGCAGGGCCGGGCCGCTGGCCCGCTACGTCTTCGCCGCTACCCTGGTTCGCAGCGCAGACGGAGGCGCAGTAGTCGCTATCGTGCTGCTCGCGCACGCCAGCGGGATGCCGGGCTGGTTGGCCGGACTCCTGGGAGCATCAATCACCGCACCCCACCTGCTCGGCCCTCTCATCGCTCGACACCTCGATACAGCCCGTGACGGGCGCAAAGTGATTGCATTCTCCGCTGTCCTCCACGGGGTGCTGCTCGGCGCCGCAGCGCTGCTCCTGCCGGTCACAGTGGCGATCTGGCCAGCCATGCTGCTCTTTGTCTCCGGCATCTTCGGGCCGATGCTTACCGGCGGCATCAGCAGCCGTTTGCCGTCCATAGCCGGCCCCGAGCAGCGCAGCCAACGCAGAGCACAAAGCTGGGACGTCGCAAGCTACGGGCTGAGCGGCACCCTCGGCCCGGCAGCAGTCGCGTGGATCGCGGCAGGATCCGACGCACTTACCGCGACACTGGTTCTGGCCGGAGCCGCCGTGGCTGGTGCGGGCGCCGTCCTCGCACTCCCCAAGCAGGAGCCACCCGACAAGGCAGTAGACGTGCCATCGCCCAGGCGAACACTCAACCTGATATGGGAACGTGGTCCGCTTCGCCGCACACTCGGGCTCACCGTCACCGTCGCATTCTCTGTCGCCGCCTTACCGATCTACGCCGTTGCAACAGCTCACGCGTTCGGCGGTGCCTCAGCCGCCGGAACAATGGTCGCAGCTTACGGGATAGGGAATCTTCTCGGATCAGCAGGGCTCATGCTTCGGCCGCTTCGCCGCGACGCAGACCCTCTCATGAGCTCCCTTGCTGCACTCGTTGCGGCAACGCTGATACTGGTGATGCTTACTCCGACACTCCCCACGTCCCTCATTGCCTTCTGCCTGGCAGGGGTCGCGAACGCGATGTTCTTCGCGGCAACACTCGCGGCGCGAAGTGAATACGCACCCATCGAAGCTCGCGGTCAAGTCTTCATCTGGGTAGGCGCACTCAAGATCGCTGCAGGATCAGCCGGGACAGCTATCGCGGGGGCAACCATCGAACACACGGTTTGGGCACCCCTTCTACTGGCGACAGCTCTCACAGCAGCTGCTGCGACCACCAGCATCATCGAGCGATCCCGTACACGTCGGCCCAAGCACTAGCCCGCCCGAATTCAACAACACCCTCGCCCCGTCATAGCCGCAGCACCTCGGGCGCACGCCAAAAAGCGCTGCCAAAACCACGCCAAATAGCTCTGCAATTCACACAGACATTTTTGGAGGCTAGCCGCGGACGGGTCAGAAACGGTCGTTATTGACCTGGGGAAGAGCGAAGCCGGGTGCAATTCTCTGTGGAGTTGGTCGCTCTGTGGCGGTGTTTTTTGGTCGCTCCATGTCGCAACAGTGCCCGTAAGGCGGGCACCTATTCCCAATACATGGCAGCCGCACGTGAGCAGAGGCGCATCTCATGACCGCCGACACGAAACGCCGAGGCTAGTCGACGCACCGGATCGCGTCGCAGACGTTCACAGCTGGGCGTGACGCTCCAACGCGTCCAGAGTCGTCTCGGGCGATGTGTTGAAGCAGAAGGTGATTCCAGGCGATTCCGCATTGCACACGTTGATGATCCGTTCGAAGAGCTCGGTGTACTCCGGGATCATCCTGATGCCGCCCCCGATCATCACGAGGCCGAAACGATCACGACCGAACGCCGAGCGAATCTCTGCTTCGGCCTCGTCCGGGGAGGTGCCGATCAGGCAGTTGACGGCGTCGAAGCCGGCTGCCGTGGTGGCCCCGAACCCCGCTTCGATCCGTTCGGTCATCGTGGCCTCGTCGAGGCCAGGAGGCAGCTTGCTATAGTCGAGGGCTCGCGCGTGGATGCCGATCATGAGGATTCGAGTCATGGGCCTCATTGTGGCATGCACGCCTCACCAACGAATTAGCCAAACCGCACCACCAATCAGGCGGGCCCGCGGGATCCTTGCTCGACCCGCCCCGCCCCAGATGAGCTGTTCCTGTAGTGCAGAGGACTCCTGACGTTCCGTGCAGACGACTTCGGAAAATGACATCGGTGGGCCGGGCCCCAGGTTGCGAACCGCCCGTTAAACGGTCGATCACCGCACCCTTTGGTGCACGTTTTTTGAGGAACCCGGAACGGACGCAGATGGGCACATGACGAGGTTCTGTGACGCACCGCCCTATCCGGTCATCTCCGGCTGCTTCGCTGTAGCTTCGCCAAACCACCGATAACAAAAACCGCGCCGCCTATCAGCCAGGCATAGGCGCCTCTTTGTAGGTGTGGGATAGTAAGCCACAAATCCCCAAGACGAGGAATAGAAAGCCTCCCGAGAGTATGAGGATTGCTTGGTTCCGGGGATTCATTGGTTACCATCTTCTTTGACGTGCACGAAGACGAGGTGTAAGTAAGCGGAGTCTACTCCTGAGGCAATGGGCAAAGCAGTGGCTGGTCAACCCGGCGCTTCGCTCCCTTCGGGGAACCTTTCCCGGTCTCCCGAAAGGAGGACTTAGGATTTCCCTTCAACTGCCGATTCCTCGTCCTGAGCATCACCCGGATGGCGGCGGCGAAGACCAAGAAGAGGGGATTCCAATCGGCACGAGCAGCGCAAGCGCCCCGATGTTTCGGGCCGCCACGGCTATACCGGGGGCGATCCTCGGTTGGTACTACGAGCGACTTCTCTCGACTTTCGCCGCGTCGCGCCGATGCTGCACATATCCTGCCCACCTCAATCTTGAAATACTTTCATTATGACCACCGACAACAAGGCCATGCTCGATCGCGTCATCACCGAGGTGTTCAACGAAGACTTCGTCACTATGCGCGTCAGCTCTGACGAAGCCCACGGGTCGCATAGTGTCCAGGTGAGCAGCCGCTACCACGAGGACCGGACAGTGATCATACGAGCCGGCCACGTGTGGATGGACGCCTTCATTCCGGAACTGAATGTTCAAACGAGCATTCTGGTGGACGACGGCGAAGAAGACGACGATGACGAGGACGCGATAGTGGCCTACAAGGAGGGAGAGTTGAAAAGGATTTGCCGCGTCATGCATGCGTATCTCGAAGGAGGAGGGCGTATCAGCGAGCGGCGCAGCCTCCTGGGCCGTGGCGTTGTCCGCAAATTGGTCATTGAGTCAGACGGCTTCGAGTGGCGCTTAGGTCGAAACCATTGGAGCGGGCCGAAGCCGGTATGACCCGCTAAGGGATCGCTCATCGCGCCTTTCGAGCCGTGATCCTTTTACTGGTCTGAGCTGCCGCAGGGACTGCCCTACCACCGCTACACGCTCCAGAAGCAGTAACGACGGATTCTTCCAATACATTTGCCCATGACCAGTGCTTCTGACCGGCTAGCCAGCCATCTTTCTTCCTCGGTAGAACAGTTGAGGCAGCGCAGGAAACTGGGTGACCATCTCGACGTACCTCGCGAGGTAGCGCATGACGGTGTCTTCCCGACAAAGGAGGCGGCTCTAGAAGCGGGCAAGGAATTGATGGCCGAGGGATATCGCACCGTAGTATCGGCCGTCAACGACCAGTTCCTACTTGAAGCCGACAAGACGACGGCCCTCGATCCTGACATTGTGGAGCAATTCATCAAAACTGTCTTCGCCGCAGTTGATCGAAACGGCGGTGAGTACGACGGTTGGGGAGCTGACTTGGTGGACCGTCGTCCTCGCCCGCTCAGGGCTGGATTCCTCTTCGGATATAGACGGCTCTTCGAACGCGAGTGAAGTTCGGACTTTGTGTCCGTGGTAGCCAGCCGCGCCTGAGCAAGGGGCGTATCAACTGTGGAACCCTCACCGAAGCTTCAGGACGAACCAAAGAGCTGGGTACTCATTGGGAGAAGTATCCTTCGGGATCCGGGCTCCATAGCTCTGTGGCCTCTCCCAATGCTGCGCCGATGTCTTCACGCTCAACCGCAAAGGCGCACTCAATACCCTGCTCGTCGGAAAGTCATGGATAAGGCGGATCCGGTGATCTCTTGGTCAAACCAAAAGGTTATCGTCCAGAACGAGTGGTGACCTTCGTGCGTTACGACCTCGGCAGAGGATGCCCCGGACTCCTCTTGATCCAAAGTCAGCTGCGGTCCAACGCCAGGTTTGTTCCATAAGTAGGAATCCGACTGTTGGCTGAGTTTCCGTTGAACGTCCAAGGCCAACGGGCCGCGAAAAACTGAGAACTACAACTCTGGACGGATATAGCAGCCGTAGGTACTATACCAACAGTCTACTAAGGAGCTTATTTATGGGTATCAGGCCGGATGGCGTCACTCCGATCACTAATCAAGGACTCGCTCGATACACCGGCACCCTGTTTGTCGGGGTACTGGTTGTCCAGGGATACACCGCCTACGTGGCGCAAGGACGAGTTACAGCGGGAACGGCTCTGCTGCTCGCCGCGGTGGCGCTCTATATGGTGGTGTTCACGGTGAGGAATGGAACCGCACTGCGCCAACGTGCGTACGGAACCTACTTCGCACACGCTGTCGCCTATTTGATCATCAACGGCAGTTTCTGGTTGCACGCCTGGATCCTAGTGCTTAATGGGCGCGATGAGACGTTGCAGCAGGGGTGGTCCGGTCCCCTGATGTCGATGAGCGTACTGTGGGGTGCCGGGCTTCTCGTGCACACCATCGGCGCCATGCTCAGCAGGGGCTATGAGCATGTCGAAGTCTGAGCCGGCAGCCGCCGCCGGACCCGACTTTGAACTCTCTGACTATGAGCGCAAGGTCCTCGCCGCGTGGACTGACACCCATAAAAAGAGCACACTGATGCTCTTCATCTTGCTGGCCTTATCCCAAGAAGCGCGGTGGTCCGGACAGATCCGCGACTTCATCACTGACCTCAGCGAAGCGCATTTAGCGGTGGACGAGCAGAGCCTGCACCGGGCCCTGCGGCGGGTGGAAGGACTAAACCTCATTACCCATAGCCAGGAATCAGTGGCGGGTACCGGCGCCAAACGCAAGATCTACGAGCTCACCGCCTCCGGCGAACGGGTCCTGGCGAGCTACCTTCGGGGGCCGATGGCGTATATGAACACCGAACTTTTTCGAGATTCAATCGCTGCCGCCCGCCGCATCCAACCGAGCTGATTGATGACGCGGCAGCAGTAGACTCCAGGCATGATCCACCCGCGGGAACGTGAGGGCTTGAGGAAGGTGTGTGGTTGGTTCTGGATGTTCAACCACCGTCCAGGGCATGGGCGAAGCCATGGCCTCATCGGATGAAGAGCGGTAACTCAGCGAAACCCTCATGGAGACCGGCATCGATGCCGGCCTGGCGGACGTGGAATCTAAACGCCTGCCCATGAACACCCTCGGGGGCGTGCACCAGGCGCCAAATACTGCCGTGAAAACGCCGCCATTTATCGTAGAAAGTCACACTTCATTCCAGTCATAACGAACATGGTTGCAGTAATCCTCCCGTCATCGTGCATTTCATCGTGCGGGTCTTACGTACATGGTCTGGGTCAGCAACGGCGAGGAGCGTGTCGGCCGGCTTCCGCGGCACGGTGATCGACCGACTTACGGGCGCGCCCGAGTGTCCAGGTTCTCGGTATGAACGCATAGGCTCGAAAGATGAATGAAGCCCTGAGGCTGCAGCGGCATGAAGACCTCAACATGATGGAACTTGCCGCACTGGAACAGCTTTTCAACAGTGAATATCTCAGCGATTACGGCCGGTGGAATCCAGACGCGCCGTACGGCTACTCACCGGCGGATTTCCATGTACTGGCGTTCCAAGGGTCTGTGCTGGCTGCGCATGTGGGCTTTCAGCGTCGCGTGATCTCGGTAGGTAGCGACGACGTCCTTGTGGCTGGCACGGGAGGCGTGCTGGTCGATCAACGCTTTCGCGGTACTGGTCTCGGCGGCCGAGCGATGAGACACGGTCAAAAGGCGATGCGCGATGAAGCCGAAGCCGACTTCGGTTTCCTCGGATGCCGGAAGGAAGTGGTCTCCTTCTATGAGTCGGCGGGCTGGGTTCAGGTACACGCCACGGAACGATGCTTGTCCCGCACAGACCAGACATCGGTCATCGTGTCTCAGGGTGGGCCAAACCTCATCTGCTCCGCCAGACGCGATGCGAGCGAATGGCCGGACGGTGACATAGATCTTCGGGGCACGCCCTGGTGACGTAGCTGTCCCAGTGCAAGATCCGCTATCGAACACAGGAGCGCCCGTTGGGCCACCAGATAACGCGATGGAACCGCGATCAGAACCGGAAATCGCGATAGGTGCTCCTCACGTTGAACCGCCGGCTCTGCTTCCTGCGTTCCAAGAACCCAACGATCGTCTCGATGTCGTTTGGCCGCATCTTCAGTTCACGGCACTTGCCTCTGACTTGCTCGACCGTGACCGAGGTCCACCGCTCGGGGCGGTTCATCATGTCGGCCTTGAGCTTGTCTTCTTCATTCCATTTGAGTCCGGAGTCGTATCCAGCCGCCCACTGTGCAAGGCTCTTGAGGATCCGGATCACGTCTTCCGGTAGGGGCTCGCCGACGGCTGCCAGGGCGGCTTGTGGTCCTGACGCAGGCTGCGGAGTCTGTCCCGGAAGGAGTCGTACCGGCTGAGCGACTTCCAGCCAAGTGGCTGTTTCGGCAGTTCCCCACTCGATGACGACGATAGCGTCAGCTTGTGAGCGCCACAGATCGTTCAAATGTCGCCGATCGGGCCATGCGTAGACGACACGCCGGTGGGTAAGGGACCCGGCAGAGAAACCGCGCCAGGTGAGGTGCACCGTAACAGGTCTTCCCACCAACCGCTTTAGGGTTTCGCCCTCGAACCGTCGCTGCGGCGTTACAACGGCAATTGGGCCACCAGGTTGTTGCGAGAGCCACGCGACCGCGCGGGCAGCCTGCGCTTCACGGGAGTCATGAGCGACCAGTTGGGACACGGCAACTGGAAACGGCTATTCACTTGCCGACATCGACACTCCCTGCTCGGTTTAGACGGACCTTAGCAGTTGCATCCGACACCAGCCCTACCCAGACAACGGGCAGCAGGGATCCTCCACCGGACACCACTTTCTGTTTACCCGGCGGCTACGAGCTCGATCTCGAAGCCGTCCGAGTTGAAGAGGTAAGCGGCGTAATGACCAGGGCCGCCAGCGTGCGGGTACTTGTCCTGGAACAGCTGCATCCATCCGTGACGAGCGCTTTCCACGACAAGCGCATCCACCTCTTTTTGGCTTCCGGCGTGGAACGCCAGGTGGTTGAGGCCGGGCGCTGTGCGCTCGTGTTTCCGGCCGCTCAAAGCTGGTGACTGTTCAGCCACGATGTAGGTCTGGCCAAGTCGCCAGCTGATCCCTGAGTCCCAGCTTTGGTAAGTGGAGTATCCCAACCGGGGCAGAATCCAACCCCATTCCTGCTTGGCGCGATCGATGTCAGGGACCCATACCTCGATATGGTGCAGGGATCCGGTGCGAGGAGTGGTCACATTGGGAGTCTTCCATACTCGACCACTGCTGCCCTCAGACCGATCGGCTTACGTGCAGGACTGGGTCCGTCGACTATGCCGGCTTCCCGTCACGATGAGCCATGTCTAAAGACCGTCCTGTTGATTAGACTCCCATCACAGGAAGCAGGTTACATATGCGCGAACCAGACTTGGAACCAACACCCAGGAGCCGGCTGGAACGGGCATACGACGCCTTCGGTTCCTGGCCGCTGGTCGTCTTGGCCGGCGTCCTCTTCGTTCCTTTGCAGTCCGTCTTGGGCTGGTGGCCTACTTTGGTCGTCGTTGTTGCGACTGGCATTGTCCTAATCACTGTCATCGAGCTCATTGTCATTGCTCCCCTGCGCAAGAAGCGAGCAGTTCGGGACACGGAAAGAGGCCTTTTCGAATGTGCCCACCGCGAGCCCGGATCGGGACTTCGGGGTAGATGGGCCCGAGGTTATGCAAAAGCAGAGCCAAACCGACTGATCTTCCAGCTGGGGGCAAGCGAAAACGGACCTCTTGCCGGGCCACTGGAAATCTACTCATTTCCCACGGTCATCGGGGAGCCTGCTAAGGCCCCCTGGACTGTTTTTCCCGGAGGACGCGTGATGACGATCAGATCAGACAACACCACACTCCAACTGGCCGCCAGCCAAGCAAGCCTAAAACTCCTCAATGAACGGTGTCTCTCAAATCCAACACCCGATCCCTAAGCAATTGGTGCAGGACCGTAAGTAGCGTCCGGCAGAGGATCGGCTTACATGCACAGTGGCGAACGAGGAGAGCGTTCCGATGTAGATACTCAGGGCGTCGGTAAGAATGGGCGTGTGCTCCCATTCCTGATGCCCACCTTGCAGCATTCAATAGCCTGATGCTCCGGGCACGGCAACTCTTCGGTGATGCCGTTACGGAGGAACTGATCGCCCCGGATACACATCGACTACCCAGCTTCCGGGTCGGCGACCTGTCGGTGATCGCTGAGCAGTGGCTCGTGGTCGCGATCTCACCTGGCTCCTATCCGTTTGTTTACGCTCGGCGGTGGGAGTTTGACTGGGACTCCGATCTTGATGAGGCGATTGCTGTGCTCGAGAGTTATCAGGGCAGGTTCTTGCTGGCCCCCAGTGCCGGGGATATTTTCGCGGCCCGACTTAGAGCACTGGTGGGCAGCGATGGTGAGGTGGATGTGGCAACGGATCAGCCTGAGTTTGACCGGAGCCTAACAGTGCGGCCATGGCGTTCCGGGGCAATGCCGCTCAAGGTCCACATCAACGGTTACCTCCTCGTCATCGACAGTGACCACCTGGGGTGGTGGACTTTCGGGGGTGATTACAAGTCCGACGGCGTCGCTGAAGGGTGGAAAGTGATCGAGCAGTTAGTCGTTCGGGGCGGCATTGTTCACAGCACACGTCGCTTTTCACAACTTCTAACCCATGAAGGTGACGTCGTCAGCGGAGCGCATAGCGACGGCGTGCGCACCCGGCGCCCTCAGAACCTCTACTACGCTCCGTACCATTAGCACGCCATGGACCGTATCGAACCGCGGGATCTCGATCCTGCTGATGCCCTAGGAAAGGCCCCGCCTGCAATCCAGCCACACATCGTTGTCAAGATCGAAGGCGTCTGCGCCGTTGGTTACGGTGAACTCCTTGATCTGGTTAAAGGACCAGTTAGCGGGCAGCGGGAACCCCAGATTCCCAGAGAAACCCCAAGACATGCCAGAGACAAAGGAATAACGGGCAAAGGTCTTGGCCGTGACATTCAAGCAGACGTTGCGCGAACCGTAGACTCCGTGGACATACTTCTTTCCGTTTGATGCCAGCCCAGCTTGGACTCCCTGAAAGTAGGGGATGATCGCCGCGTCGATGTCCTCCTGGGTGGCATCGTAGTCGACTGCGAAGTAGATTACAGTGCCACGGTTGAATCCATAGCTGGCCGCTAGCTGGTGTGCCCTCACTGCATGCTGGTAACCCTGTGAGTAGGTGAAATCGGAGAGCAGGCGGGCGTTGTCCTGGTAAATGGGAAGGACCTTGAGCCCGGCACCGAAAATAACGTTAAGCTCCCCGGGTTTGATCTCCTTATCCAAGGTCGAACCCGGGGGGTCATAAAGGTCTTCCTGTTTGGTCCGCGGAACTTGCACCTTCCCGAATTTCAACCTGGTACACGGTCCGCTGAAGCGGGCCCCACCACTGTCTCAACCCGACCGGGCCCGCCCTCCTTCACCGAGGGCGGGCCTTCCGCTGCGGGCCGCACACAGACGAGTGACAGGACACCCAGCGATCGGCTAGACACGTCTAGTATCCTTAGTGCCTCATAACATCAGCGATACAAGACAACTCGCGATCCAGTCATGCGACATATAGCGATCACAGAACACCGCCATTTACCGGCAAACTTCACAGCAATTCTCACCCGGCTTCCCCCTTTCTGGTCTCGATCCCCCGTTCTAGACCTTCTGGCCCTCGGCTACCGCGGGCCCCGCAATTCGTGGGGTAGCCCGCGCATGGTTACCGGTCCCTAGGTTCGTCCTCGAGGTCCTTGGGTGCCGAGAGATCCATCTCGAGCAGCGGCACCACTTTGGACTTGGTGATGAAGCGGTGAGCCAGCCATAGAACGATGAAGACTGGCAACCCGATGTAGGAGGTAAGCACCTCAATGGTCCGTCCGGCAATCACAGCCTCGTAGTTCTGTCCCGCGATTACCAGTATCAGCAGGGCGAAGGCCAGCAGTGGGCCAATGGGGAACAGCGATGCTTTGTATGGCAGGTCGCTGACTTTGTTTCCCTGGGCCAGGAAGCCGCGCCTGAAACGGTAGTGGGAGACCGCGATTCCCGCCCAGACGATGAAGCCGCATAGGCCTGACATGTTCAGCAGCCAGGCGTAGGCTGCACCCTGACCGACGATCGCGGAGAGGAACCCGAAGAGTCCCACGGCCGCGGTCGCCAGCAACGCCGGGATCGGCACACCTCGCGCATTGGTTCGGCCGAAGACCTTCGGGGCCATGCCGTCATGGGCCATGGCGTAGAGCATCCGGGTGGAGGCATACAGTCCGGAGTTGCCCGCCGACAGGATTGCGGTCAGGATCACGGCGTTCATCAAGGCCGCTGCGAAGGCGATTCCGGCGCGCGAGAAGACCAGGGAAAACGGTGACGCTGCAATATCGGACTCGCCGGAGGCCAGCAGGCTCGGATCGGTGAACGGGATCAGGCAGCCGATGATAAAGATGGCACCAATGTAGAAGAGCATGATGCGCCAGAAGACAGTGCGGATGGCCTTCGGTACTTCGCGACGCGGGTTCTTGGCTTCGCCTGCGGCGACTCCCACGAGCTCGGTGCCTTGGAAGGAGAACCCGGCAACCATGAAGACCGAGATGATCGAGACCCAACCCCCGTGGAACACGTCATCGCGGTTTTCCCAGTTGCTCAGTCCCGGAGAGTTATCCCCGAGGATGCCGAAAATCATCAGCACGCCGGCGATCAGGAAGAGCACCACTGCGCTGACCTTGATCAGGGAAAGCCAGAACTCCGACTCACCAAAGGACTTCGCCGAGAGGGCATTGAGCCCGGTCAACACCACCAGGAAGATCCCGGCCCACACCCATCCTGGGACCCCCGGGAACCAGAAGTCCATGATGATTCCGGCCGCGACCAGCTCGGCGGCCACCGTGATGGCCCAGTTGAACCAATAGTTCCAGCCGATCGCGAACCCAAAGGACGGGGAAACGAAACGGGTGGCAAAGGACTGGAAAGAACCGGCGACCGGAATTTTGGCCGACATCTCGCCCAGTGACTGCATCAACAGGAATACCATCAGCCCCACCAGCGCGTAGCCGACCAACGCACCGCCGGGACCCGCCTGGGAAATGGTGCTGCCCGAGGCCACGAACAGCCCGGTACCGATCGCACCGCCGATAGCGATCATCTGCAGGTGCCGGCTGCTTAGCCCGCGCTTGAGTTCGTTGGTGGTTCCGCCGGAAGCGCGATCTGCGCCTATCGCAAGGGAGGACACCTGTTGGGCTGTTTCATCGGGTTTGATGTCTACGGAAGTTCCGCTCGTTGGCGTCATGCAACACCGCCAAGGGGTATCCGTGCGAGCGGGGTCGGGTTCCCGGTGCCACCAGCGGCTCGACCGGTGCAGGCTTCGGCGACTGCGGTGTCGAGCAGGTAGGCCACAGCGTTCCCGCGTGGTCCTGCCTGCGCGGTGGTGGACCCCGAGCTAAGAATCAGTCCTGAACCGGAGCAAAGAGCGGTTGCAGGGGTGGTGCCGGGAGCAATAGCCCGGTCACTTATTTGCGTGTGGGAGCCAAGTCCCATGGTGCCTCCGAAAAGGTAGCTGCGGTGGATTTGAGCCTTCCGGAGCCCCCGGGCCGGGAAGGATGGTGATCAAGCTAACACAGGTGAAGGGAGCGACCTCTGGCGTGGCGAATGTTGCACGCCCGACGGGTCAAGTCCTTACGCATGGGCATGGGTTACTCGATTTGAGCGTAAGGGTTGCTGATTTAATCGTGCCCGGCGAGTAAGCAGCTCTGACGATCTGCTATGGCGGGCGGCCCGGGTTAGGCGAATGACGCCAGGGGTGTCCGCGAGCCGCCCGAACAACGCCGGGACCCCTGGCTTGTTCACTCGAGATGCGCCGTTCCTGGGATGTCCTAGAGCCCCCGACCTTAAGGTCCAGCGCAGGCATAGCAGTGAAGAGACGGTTTCTAGCAAAAGTATTCCTTACGCATAAGCAAATAACCCTTCACGGATGCTTACGCACTGCTAGCTTCTTCAGGAATCCCCTCAACGGAAGGAACGAGCATTGTCTGTAATCGCAAACCCGGAAGTGACCACCACCCGGGCACAAGACCTCAAGGCGCTCCCGGCATGGCAGGCCCTGAAGGCAGCCGTCATCGGACTGCAGCAGCTTCAAGTGCAGGACGGATCCGTTCCGGAACCCGCTGACCATGACGAGGCCCGCCAGAATGTCGGCATCATTACGGGCTCAATCAACCACCTGCGCCTCCACCTCCCCCACGACTCGGACTACCTTGAATTGCTCGTGCAGGACTTCCAGCGGTGGGCGTCCGAGGGCTTCGCCGTGCCGGATTTCCTCGACTCATTGGTAGCTTTCCACCCCGAGCACTGGCGCATCGATGGGCTGCCGCACCTGGTGGTGTTCCCCATGTACACGCAGAACGGCAGCACCAACCGCTACTTCGAGGCCGTCCTCATCGAGGTCATCTGGCCTTCCTTCGTCGCTGAACTGGAGGCAGCAAACTACTCCAACAAGCTGTTCGTCCCCATCAGCTTCGTCGATTTCACGCCAGGGTATGACACGAACTCAGCAGTTCTCTTCCCCGAGAGCGTGGCGGTCCGGAGTACCCCCTCCTTCACCTGGGGAGGCATCTTCGCGGACCGCGAAGCTGCCCGGTTCCGCCGCGTCCTCAAAGCCGCTGCCGACATCACGTCCCTGGACCTGCCGGCTGACGCCGCGGAACTCATCAATGACCAGCACCTCACCGAGAAGACCTTCGTGATGTGGGACCTGATCCATGACCGCACCCACATGCGCGGTGACCTGCCCTTTGATCCGTTCATGATCAAGCAGCGGATGCCGTATTTCCTGTACTCCCTGGAGGAGCTCCGCTGTGACCTGACCGCCTTCCGCGAGTCAGTCCTCATCGAGCGGGACGAAACGGCATCCGAGGACGCCCGCAAGCACGCCAAGCTGGTCCAGTACGCCGTGATCTTCGACCGGATTTTCCGCTTCGCGATAACCGGGAACCGGGTCCGCAACTACGACGCCGTGGGCGGCCAGTTGCTGTTCGCCTGGATGCACCAGCACCGGGTCCTGCACTGGACCGATGGAAAGTTGAGCATCGACTGGAAGGACGTCGCCGGCGTGGTCGTCGAGCTGGGTCTCCGCATCGAGGAACTCTACTGGCGTTCAATCGACCGGCCGAAGACCGCACACTGGCTGGCTGCCTACGAGCTCGTCTCGGAAACCCTCACCCCCCACCCGGCCTCCGTGTGGGCCAAGGGACCGGAGGCCCTTCCGCTCGAAGGCCCTCCCCGGGGTCTGACGGACCAGATCCTTGATGACGAATTCCCCCTGTCGATGTTCTACGAGGCACTGGAGAAGAAGATGTCCGCGGTCATTGAATCAACTGCCGGGATCACCGGTCAGAGCCCTGTGAAGACTGAAGGCGAGGCGGGCGCATGAGCCAGGACCTCTCGGGGCGTACGGTCGTCGTCGCCGGTTCGACAAGCGCTGCCGGCGTCGCGGTAGTCCGCACCCTCTCGCAAGCAGGGGCACGCGTGGCCGCCGTGGACATTCTTGAGGACCGGGTGCAGGAGCTCTCGGCAGCGTACGGCAACGTCACGGGCTATGTCTGCAACCTCGCGGACCTGCAGGCCGTTGAGGACCTGGCGACGTCCGTCCGGAACGACCTGGGTCCGGTGGACGGCCTTATCCATCTTGTAGGAGGGTGGCGAGGCGGAACCGGCATCAAAGGCCAGGCGGATGAAGACTGGGACTTCCTGCACACCAGCGTCCTCACCACGCTGAGGAACACCAGCCGCGCTTTTTACGATGACTTGGCTACCTCCCCTGTGGGTCGCCTGGCCATCGTTTCCGCACAGTCCGCTTCCTCGCCGACGGCGGACGGCGCCGCCTATGCCGCGGTCAAGTCCGCCGCCGAGGCATGGACCCTGGCCGTGGCCGACGGATTCCGGCACCTGCAGGGAGGAAACGAAAGCCCCCTCTCCGCTCAGCACTCAGCCGCCCTGGTCTTCGTCGTCAAGGCTCTGGTCGATGACCGGATGCGCGCAGCCCAGCCGGAACGGATATTTCCGGGCTTCACCGATGTCAGTGTCCTTGCCGACGCTGTACAGCGGATCTTCGACCTGGAGGCAGAACAGATCAACGGGCAGCGCCTGCCCCTCACGGCCGGCCACCTCGTGGGCGCACCGGCATGAGCGTCAGCGTTGATACCAAAGCAGGAGGATCCTGCAGCGGACCGGCAGGTGGTCCTGAATCAGGGTGACATGCTCAGGCCGGTGACGTGACCGCGGAGGCGAGCGCCGCCGTCGTGCCTTCAGAAAGCGAAAGCAGCACCTCCACCAGGCGCGGCGCGAAGTCGCCGTCGAGGGCGAGCACCACCCGGCAGCGGGCGCCGGCCTGCTCCGGGTAGTCCAGGTAGAGTCCGCGGAGGTCGCAGACGGTCTGGCCGCGGCCGGGACCGTCGGTGGTGTCGACGGCGACACGCACCGCCGGGGCGACGGCGGCTTGGACGCCGCCCACCGCGAGCGCGGCGGCGAGGGGGTCGTGCATGGCGGAGCAGGCCCGGCCGAAGATGCCCTCGTAGAACCGGAAGTAGTAGCCGAGCATCTCCCCCAGCGCCTGCGGCACCGGGTGGCCAGCGGCGAGCAGCTCCTGCCGGTGGCTTTCCTCCAGCACGTTGGCCATGGTCACGTCCAGCGGCACCAGGGTGATGCTCCAGCCGGCGGCGAAGACGTCCGCGGCGGCCTCGGGGTCGTTGGCGATGTTCGCCTCCGCCACCGCCGTGATGTTGCCGGGGGCCAGCGCCGCGCCGCCCATGATGGTGATCTCCTCCACCAGCCGGGGAAGCTCCGGTTCCAGCCGCAGGGCCTCGGCGATGTTGGTCAGCGGGCCGATGGCCAGGACCCGCAGCGTGCCGGGGTGCTCGTGGGCCAGCCGCACCAGCATCTCCGCAGCGGTCTCTGGCGCCAGCTCAACCGCCGCCGTCGAAAGCGACACCTCGCCGATGCCGTTGGCGCCGTGGACGTGCGGCGCCCCGCCGCGGAACGTGCCGCCCTGCGGGTCGTGGGCACCGACGGCGACGGGGATGTGCGCGTGGCCGGCGAGCTGGAGCAGGTCCAGGGTGTTCCGGGCGCCGACGGCGGCACTGACGTTGCCGCTGACGGTGCCGATCCCTCGCACGTCCGCCTGCGGGGAGGCGAGCAGGTAGGCCAGGGCGAGGGCGTCGTCGATGCCGGTGTCGCAGTCGAGGTAGAAGGGGCGGCTGGTGGGCGTGGTCATTGGAGTGTTACTCGTTTCGTTGGTGCTTGGTTTGGAGAGGGGTGTTAGAGGGATTCGCCCTTGGGGGCGGCGACGAAGAGGCTGACGATGAACGCCGCCGCCGTGATGGCCACCGAGATCCAGAGCGCTGTTGCGTAGCCGGCGGAGGTGGCCTGCGCGGCGAACGGCGCCACGATGACGACGCCGAGGCTCGCGCCGATGCCGAAGGACGCTCCGTTGATGCCGGGCAGGGCGGCGGGGGCTTCCTTGGGTGAGAGCAGGACGGAGAGTCCGTTGATGGCGGTGAGGAAGAAGCCGTTGTAGAAGATGCCGAGGGCTGCGACGGCGATCATCACGGCCACCTGGTTGTCGGAGAAAGTGGCCGCGGCGATGGCGCAGGCCAGGCTCAGCCCGGTTCCGGCGCGGAGGGTCTTGATCCAGCCGCGGCGGTCGGCGAGCCAGCCGGCGAGCGGTGCGGCGAAGACGCCGATGAGCGCGGCCGGGGTCAGGAATAGCAGAGCCGAAACGGACGCGCTCAATCCGAAGCCGTGGTGGATGTCCTGGCTGAGCAGAACCACGGTGAAGTTGATGACGGCGAAGATGCCGGCCAGGGTCAGGACGGTGGTGGCGATGACGGGCCAGACCTGACGGGAGCGCAGGTGGTGGACGGCGATGAGCGGGTGGCTGCGCTTCTTCTCGATCATCCAGAAGGCGGCGAAGGACGCGACGGTGCCGGCCAGCAGCGCCACGGTGCTGGGCGCGGTCCAGCCGGCGGCCGATCCGCCGGAGACGAAGTAGGTGATGAAGACGAGGAACACCGAGAGCGAGCCCGCTCCCCACCAGTCCATGGCGCCGCGGACTCCCTGGGGCCGTCCCTTCGGGACGATCTTGAGGATGCAGCCGGCGGCGACGGCGGTCAGCACCAGCACGACGACGAAGATGGACCGGAAGCCGAGGGTCTCGGCCATCAGGCCGCCAACGTAGCCGTCCACGCCGCCCACTCCCCCGTTGATGGCGGCGATGATCCCCACGGAGGTGCCGAAGAGTCGGGCCTGCAGGTTCTCGCTGAGGACGATGTACGCAAGGGCGAAGACGGCGCTGGACACGCCCTGCAGGAACCTGCCGGCGACGAGCACGGGCAGCGTGGGGGCAGCGATGCAGAGAAGCGTCCCGGCGCCCATGATGGCCAGGACCAGCAGCAGCGCGGCGCGGCGTCCGATGAAGTCGCTCCACCGTCCGATCACCGGGCCGGAAATGGCACCGGCGAGGAAGAACATGGACTGCACGGGGGCGGCGCTGTCGGCGCTCTGGCCGAAGCTGGCGGCGATCTGCGGCAGCGCAGGGGTGACCATGCTGGCGTTGAGCTGGAAGGACAGCACGCCGAGCAGCAGGGTGGAAATGAGGAGGGCGGCGCGGCGGCCGGCGAATTGTGCCTGGTCTGCGTTTGCTTCGGTACCGACGACGGCTGGCGGCGAGGTGGTGACCGGGGTTGGGCTGTTCACATCAAACTCCTTTGTTCTGCAGGCGGGGTCCTGCCTTTGGGATGCGAGTTGTTATACAACCATGTATGACGAACAAGTACAACCATGGCGTACACTATTTCCTAATCCAGCCGCCTTGGCTTCACCCGATAGGACTTCCCATGAGCACTCGACTTCCTGCCGTCACCGTCGTCGGCAGCATCAACCTCGACATCATCGCCACCACCGATCGGCTGCCCACCGCCGGGGAAACCGTCGGCGGCGGCGTCCTGCAGCAGCAGCCCGGCGGCAAAGGTGCCAACCAGGCCGTGGCCGCCGCGCGTCTGGGCGGGAGCGCCAGGATGATCGGAGCCGTGGGCGACGACGCCCAGGGCCGTCTGATGCTGGAGTCTCTTGCTGGCGCCGGCGTGGACACTTCTGACGTGGCAGTGCTCGACGGCGATGCGACCGGCACCGCGCTGATCGTGGTGGACCGCGACGGCGAAAACCAGATCGTGGTGTGCCCTGGGGCGAACGCGGGCTTCTCCTTGGCGGGCGTGGAGTTCTCTGCCCAAGAGACGGTGCTATGCCAGCTCGAGGTGGGCCTGCCCGTGGTGCTGGAAGCAGCCCGGTGCGCCTCCGGTTTCTTCGTGCTGAATGCCGCACCGGCGATGGACCTGCCGACGGAGCTGCTGAAACGGTGCGACCTGGTGATCGTAAACGAGACAGAATATGAGCTGATCCCGGCGCTGGCCGAGGCCAAGCTGGTAGCGGTGACGTACGGGAAGGACGGCTCGGCGATGTTCGAGCACGGGCGGAAGGTGGCCGAGGCTCCAGCTGCTGCTGTGACGGTGGCGAACACAATTGGGGCTGGCGACGCGTTCTGCGCGGCTCTGGTGCTTTCGATTCGGGCCGGGCACCCCTATGAGCAAGCCCTGGCGGTGGCCAATGCCGTCGGAGCGGACGCGGTGAGTGATCCTTCGTCGCAACCGGCACTGGCGCGACTCGAGGAGTACGTTGAGCGAGTGGCTGGGGCCGGGGTTGCTGCGCCGTGACTGTGGTTTTTAGCTTGGCAACGGCCGCCGACTATCAGAGGTCCAGAGAATCACGCGAGAGGCGTACCTCCACGCCAGCACCTAGCCGCCGACCACCCATACATGAGTGCGCTGGATGACGCGGAACACCGGGCGAAGCATGCCGAGGTGTGGGTCGCCGAATCATCGGGCGCAGTCGTGGCAGCAGTGACGCTCACCTTCGCAGGGCAACCGTACAGCGAGATCGCAATTGAAAATGAGCTCGAGTTCCGGATGCTCGCGGTTGATCCTGCCGTCAAGGCGGCGGCGTTGGGCGTGCCCCGTGTCCGGCGGGTCATCGAACACGCGGAGTCGTTGCCGAATCAGCATAACGAGCGCGACGTTCATGGAACGGGCGCATGCCCTTTACGAATCCCTGGGCTTCCGGAGGGTCCCGGCCCGCGATTGGTACGTGCCGGGTGAGGATGTGCTGCTGTGGGTGTTCCGGTTGGAGTTGGCGGTGGTCGATCTTGTCGAAACGGCGCCCGACTCGGCCGGTGGTTGATCCGCCGAACCCCAAAGAGCAGGGGCATTGCCAGCAACAACGGCGGCGCCAAGGCCTTGGGCGCGCACCCGGAGGCGTCACTGCGGCAGCATACTCTCGGGCTCATGCGGCGAGGACGGAGCGCTGCCGGCGTCTACCCCGCAAATTCAAAGTCGACGGTAATTTCGGAATCAACACTTTCGATGAGTCCGGAGTAGAAAACCTTGGCCTGCTCCTTCAGCGCTACTTCGTTCTGGGAGATGTATTTCTGCTTGTTCTCGTCACTGAGGATGTTGTTGACCATGCGAGTTTCAACTGCTGGCGTTGCCAGCCAGCCAAGGGCGTTGTTGCTCTCGAGGGGGTCCTCGAACGTGGGCTTGTCGAAGCCGATGCCAATGAATTGAGGAATGGTCAACCGAAAGGACTTTGGACCGGTGGGTTCGATCTTTACCTGTGACCCATCGATGCCTAATTTTGCGTCGAACTGATACTGGATCAGGGTCGTTTTCTCGCTCGCGGGTATGGCCACACCGAGAACCTCTCCATTGCTTTCGTGCCTCGAGATACCCTCCATGTGAAGGCTGAGCAGGGCGACCTCTTGCAAGCGCGTAACAGACTGAACCACCTGCGAATCACGTTCGTGCGAGCTGCTGGTGAATAGCGATCTGAGTGCGAGCGCGTTGAGTCCCCCGGTTGCAAATGCGACGCCCGTTCCTGCAACAACTAGCACGACGACCAGCAGGACAAGCCAAAGCAGAACGCGGACTTTGAAAAAATTCATTATTGCTTTCAAAAACTTCATGATCGTTGAGACTCCATTTTTGTTCGTCCTCGAGACCCTCTCGGAATTCCACAGTATTGGACGGCCGCAGCGGATCGCCGAGTCAGGTTTCCTCAGACCATATACAAGAGCAAGAACTGGGCGACTATGACGCGCCCACCGGCCCTGGACATAAGGCTGCGACCCGTGCGTTCCCAACCTCGGTGAACAGTACGTCTAGCTAAGTGGTGAGGGCTGGCGCGCAGCAGTGTCCTGGCTCTCCGCCAGGTCCTCTGCATCTTCCGCTAGATCTTCAACCAGCTTCGGCTCAAGGCCGTTCTCGGACAAGTACTTCATTGCCCTTCCAATTGTCTCAAGCTTCTTCTTCAGCTCTTTCAGTGCCTGAGCGGACTCATCGGAGAACTCGTCCAGCCGCTCATATTCGCGGCGGACTGTTATCTCATTTGAAGTTAGGATGCTCCACAGCGTGTAGTCCGGTTCAAGGTTTTGCCGCTGGCGCAGTATCGCGGCCGCCAAGCGGCGCTGAATCACTGCTTCGACGGTTTCGGCTGAAGTGCCGGGGCTGGCAAGGCTAAAGGCGATGCCACCACCACCCGCACCCACCAGCGTCCCCGCAGTTAGAAGTCCACCAATCATTCCTCCAGGACCGAATCCGGCCAGGGCACTCGTGATGACTGCGGCCCCGACTACCCCAGGTGCCGCAGCCAAGGCCAGACCGCCGGTAGCAACGACTAGTGCAACGGCACCCGCGCCGAGTGCTCCCCATTTCTTCCAATCAATTACGAGCGCTCCACTGAGCACATCTTGGGCCTCTTTGGCAGCCTCAAAAACGTGAGTACCGTACTGGCTACCCAACCCCATCTCGGAGGTAAGCTCCCGCATTGCGCCGAGCCAATTACCGCGGTCTACATTGATATCAAACGGCCTGATCACATTTTCGGATGCCAGAACTGTCAGTAGCGTTACCGCGTCCTCCTTAGCGAGATGACGGCTCGGCAGGGGCTTAGGGACGTTCGCATTCGAGTCTGATGCGTCGAAGGCCAGCCTTGCAACTTGAGAGGGCAGCGGCCTCCCCGCTTCCTTATTCCTTTGACGAATTTCGTCGACGACTGTGGCCTGCACTTGCCGCAACGCTCCAGCAAATCGAATACCCTGTTCGCCGTCCAGCCGTTCCTTGAGCAGATGGGCATAACGCAGTGCCACCAAGGCAGTCAGTTCAGACGCATCCAGTGGAATATCGAGACCTCGTTCCGCGAGGACGATTTCCTTGGACTTGGATCCGAAGAGCCCAAACCCCACGGCTTCGGCGACGGCATCGTGTGAAAGGTACGTTTCGGCGTCGTGTACGTGGTGGTTGAATCCAGTTCCAATTCGGAAGTCAAGCATCCAGTTGTACACCGACGACAGGCCCCTGTGGGCCGCTACTGGGTCCAGCACGTTCCAAAAATTTGCCCACCAAGCCAAGTTGGTGGGTGGCTCCTGCATATTTTCGCGCAGTTTGTCGACATTGAATCTGCCGCTCGCCAGTGGGCTGCCGATGGTGACCAAGCCGACCACCTCGAGCTCTTTTGGTAACCGCTGAATCAGGTCTGCAGCAATTACTGACCCTAGGCTATGACCAACGATTACTATCCGGCCAGCTGCGGGCACTTTGCTAAGGATGAGCCGCAGAACCTGTGCTCTGACGTCAGCGTCACCGAGGTACTTTCGGACTTGCGCGAAACCGGGAAGGTTCGCCGCCCCGTTAACCACTAGTTCGGCGCCACCCCAGCCGCTTCCGTGGTCATGTCTTCCTAACCGAAACTCCAGCGCAGCTGTGCGTCGCTCAAAATCCCGGCGATTCTGGCGGAGCTTGTCCCTCGCAGGCTGCTTGACGTTGATCTTCGGCAGAGGGAAGGATTCATCACTGTCCCTGAGTGCGTGGGCATACCTGGGTGCAAGTATGCATTCAGGGTTTATGCCCGGATACCCCAGGCGCGATAACGCCGCCTCAAGGCCAGTCAGCCAGGCACGGTCTCTGTTTCCGTCTCCGACGCCGTGCAGAAAGAGCAGTGTGGGTTCTTGGGACATGGGAACTCCGATCAAAATTTGAATCAATTTGTTTTGGGTGCGGGCGCCAGCTAGCTAACGGCATCTGCAGGCCCGCTTGCTATGCTTCTGGGAAAAATCGATGAGTGCCTAAATGCCTTATTCGCCTAGCTAGCCAGCTGCGCGAATGCACCTCGAAGCTCAAGCCTCTTCGTGTCGACGCCATACTGCAGTCCTTCGTTCAGGCGGGCTGTCACACCTGCCGTCAAACGCTTGCCCCCGAAAGTTTTGATGGTTTCTCGGTGGAGCTCGTCCACTGCGATGCCACCGGAGAGCCGCACGATGTCGACCATCGCGTTCCGAATTTCGACAACGCTGATGTGCTCAGGCTTCCTGGTGGTGTCAGCGCTGTTCGGGCGGAACTGCTCCCACATCTCCCGGTCAACCGAGGCGTCCCAGATAAAACCGTCGGCGTCGCAGTAGTGGAGTGATTCGTCCAAAACATCGAGTACGGAATTTGCCCTTTGCGAGTTCACCTTGTTGAGTTCAAAAGCAGCGCAGACGAGCTTGGCGAGCCGCTCCTGGTGGATAGGTCCTTCTGCTGCGATCACATCTTGGATAGCTTCGCGTACGGCTGTTACGGAGCTGCGGGAGTGAAGCGTGTCCAGTACTTCAAGGCCGCCGAAGCGCCGGACAGTCCAAGGCTCGTAGCTGGACTGGGCGGATGCGGTAACAAGCGTGGCTGGCCTAGGGTTCGCTTGAACGGCCTCCAGGAGGGTTCCCTGGCCAAGCGGCGAAGTGTCCTTGCCGGCGACCAGAACGAACTCCTGCTCAGGTGCGGCCGCCTCTGCCGCCCGTCGTCCGGAGCTCGTCGCCGCGGGAGTTCCGCCAGTCATCGCATCCTGAGGTTCTGAAGCAGGAGCTGCCGCCTCGTACGCTTCCTCCAGAGCAGCTTCAAGCTTGTCCAGCACGGCGTCCCGGTCGGCCAGCCAGGCCGGCAGCCAGACCCGCTGGACTGAGGGCCAGCGCATCATGCGGGTAAGAACATCCCCGGGAAGCCCGTCCCGGTCGCCCGCCGTCCGGCGGGCAGCCCACGCGGGGCTGTCCAGAAGGACGGCCATCAACGGGCGGTTGGGGTTGTCGGGAACGGCAACGCTGATATCAACTTTGAAGTCGGACAGCCCCACGTCTGTTGAAATGACAAAGCCGCGGTCTCGCAGCGCGTCGGCTATCTCTTCCCGGTGCAGGTCGACGCTGGCGGCGCGGCGCCCATCGTAAGGCAGGGCAGCGGTCCCCTGCTCGGCCAGATCAAGGTACGACCGCAGGTGCTTGATGCCCACGGAGCTGGTTTCTTCGGAGCGCAGGTCGGCCGGGTTGAAGCTGGAGAAAACAACAACCTGCCGGCGTGCACGGGTCACCGCCACGTTGAGCCGCCGTTCACCACCGGACCGGTTCAGGGGACCAAAGTTCAGCGGCAGATATCCCTTGTCATTCTTGCTAAACCCGGTCGAGAACAGGATGACGTCCCGCTCATCACCCTGGACGTTCTCAAGGTTTTTGACGAACAGCCCTTCTGAGTCGTCGTCAAGAGCAGCGACGATGCGCGGCTCCTCCGTGTCGCGCAGCAGACCTTCGATCAGTGCGCGTTGCTGCAGGTTGAACGTCACCACACCGATGGAGGGAGTGCCCGCGGAATCAGCATCAAACCTGCGGCGGATCTCGGCCACCACCGCCGCGGCCTCCACAGGATTGGTACGAAGGACCTTGGATGGTCCCGAACGGTGGAACTGGCCGTCGACCCGGACAAAGTTCACGCCGTGTCCGCGGACACCGGCATTCGCAGCGCCGTGGGACGGGCCCGGGAACGAGGAAAGCTTACTGTCGTAGTACTGCTGGTTACTGAAAGCGATCAGCGATTCGTCCTGGCTCCGGTAGTGCCAGGACAGCCACTGCCGTGGCACCCGCGCTTCCACGCATTCGGAAAGGATCGACTCCATGTCCTCCACCACCGAGATCTCGGCGTCCCCGTCGCTGCCGGCGTCGGAGGAAATCTCCGCGAACGACGTCGGCGGCATCTGCTTGCTGTCACCCACCACCACTACTGACGCACCGCGGCCCATGGCACCCACTGCGTCGGCCACCCGTATCTGCGAGGCTTCATCGAACACCACGATGTCGAACAGAGCTGCCTTGGCAGGGAAGAACCGCGCCACCGAATCCGGGCTGACCAGTGTGCAGGGCATGATCCCCGTGATGAGGTCTGCGTAGTGTTCCATTAGTTTGCGGACGGACATGCCGCCCCGCTGCCTGGTCAGTTGCCGCTGCAGCTCGCCCATGCGTCCGGAGGTCGACGACGACGAGACCGTCCGGGAGCGGAGGACCCCGGCGGCGAGGTTGGTTTTGAGCAACTCGCGTACCCTTTCCGCTCGGCTGGTGAACCGCTCGATGGTGCGCTCGTGCACGATGGTGTCAAAGTCGCTCAACCCGGTAGCGATGCGCCGTTCGGCCAGCGACCCTTCAGCCAAACCGCGTTCAAAAGCTGCTGCGGCGTCATCGGCCTCCAGCTCGCCGTCGAGGATGGCACTACGGGCGTCCACTAGCCCCGCAGCACGCAGCGGCTCGACATGGCGGACCAGCTCGAGCCACCGCGTCAGCGGCACCGACCCCGCCGTATCCAGTCGCCGCGCCACGCACGTTTCCCACCAGCGGGCCAGGAAGCCTCGCTCACCGGTCCACGTACGCAGGTCAGCGGTACCCACACCTTGGATCTGAAGGAATTCTTCCCAGGCCTGGGAAAGCTCCCGCAGCCAGCCGACAACGTTCTGGTGGACGTCCGGGGCGTCCTTCAGGAACGTACGGAGCTCGCTCTGGAAGCTCACGACGGCGGGCTCCGGAGACGGCTGCACCGCCTGCGCGGCCCAGCGCAGCCAGGAAATGCGGTGTCGCAGGTCGGCTTGGGCGTCCGGTGTCAGCGGGTTCCATTGCTGATCCGCAGGAAGCCCCGGCAGCGAGCCCCTCGTTGCCCGCAGGCCGGAGACCTCGTGCTGGACGGCCACCAGTTTCTCCAGCAGCGGCACAAGCTCCCTGTGGCGGACTTCAGCTCCGGAAACAAGCACGGGGTACAGTTCGGCGGCCACTGCCAGCAACCGCTTCTTGCGTCCCCAGAACCCGGAAGCTGCGGCCTGCTGCGCACGGCCGAGAATTTCTGGCAGGGGAAGGTCCATGGCCCCCGGCGCTACGTGCTCAAGGCCCGGATGCTGGACGGACGCAAAGGCCGTAACCAGTTTCTCCAGCTGTTCAGCGTTGACAGACCAGTCGCCGGAGCGGACCACATCCAGTGTTCCCAGTGGGACGTTCCGGTCCTGCAGCAGACTAGCGAGAGTTCCGACGTCGGCCGGCGACTGCGCTGCGTCCAGAACCGACGGAAGCCCAGGGGTTGGCCGCAAGGCGTTCAGCGCCTCATTAAGGCGGCGACCCACAGCCAGCAGCTGCTGCTCCTGCTGGTCGCCCGCCGCAACAGAGACGAACCGCCATGGGTGGTCAGGTCCAGGACGGACGGGGTCGGTGAACTCCGGAAGTTCCCGGAACACCTGCCGAATCGAGTTCAGGGTGGAGTCATTCAGAGACGCTGTCAGTTCCGGGCTGAGCGGAACCGTCGCATGGTCAGGTTCATAGGTCAGCGCCTTGGTCCGCGCGCTGTAGAGGGAAAGCTGCGCGCCATTCTCCTCATGGACGTTGTGGGCATACCGGACCAGTCCACGGCGGGCCGAGGCAAGATCGGTGGAGGCAGTCTCAAGCTGCTGCTTGTTCGCAGACAGGCGAAGCTCCAGGGCATGTTTGATCTGCGCCCTGACCACCGCCGGCTTGCTGCCCTTGTCATGCAGGTCAAGGGAGAACGGCCCCATCCCGACGTCGTCGAGCCGCTTCTGAACAACATCGAGTGCTGCCCGTTTCTCCGCGACAAACAAAACCCTTTTGCCGTCAACAATGGCGCGGGTCAGGAGGTTGGTGATGGTCTGTGACTTTCCGGTGCCCGGAGGGCCTTCCAGGACGAACGTCTGGCCGGCGACCGCAGACGCGACTGCCTCCAACTGCGACGAGTCCGCTGGTATTGGACACTGGGCAGCCAAGGCGTCCAGGTCGACGTCGGGCGTGACGGCAACACTGTCTGAATAGAGTTCCGTGGGGGTGCTGATCAGGTGATTGACCAGGCTGTTGGCGGTAAATTCCTTCCAGTTCTCGTCAAGGTCCTTCCACAGGCGGAACTTTGCGAACTGCAACATGGACAGGTCCACGGTGTTTTCCACGCGGAAAGCCAGGGCGTTGGCCGAAACGGCGGCACGGACTGCAGCGAACGCGGCGTCCAGATCGATTCCAAATCCGTCTTCAACCGGCTCGGCGAGGCCCGGGATGCGCAGATCGTGAGACTGGGCCAGCTTCTCGAGAAGGCAATAGTTTGGCGTGGACTGGCCGGTCTCATCGAGTGTGACCCGGTACAGACCGTTTTTCCCTGCAGAACTCAGCTTCACCGGGACCAGAACCAGCGGGGACCGAAGCGCCCGGCCGTCCAGTTCCCACATCAGGCTGCCAATAGCCAGGTAAAGGTTGTTGGCTCCCGTTTCCTCCAGCTGGGTCTTCGCCTTGTAGGCGAGCCCCCGCATCTTGGCGTTGTAGCCGTCTTCGCTGACCTCGGCGAACACCGACTTTTTGGAGCTGAGCAGCTCGGCGAGTTCGTCCTGGGGAAGGTCCCGGCCGAAGCGGACGCCGCGCTCCTGGTGGATGGCACTGATCTGGTTGGACGGAAGCAGACTAACGGGCGTGCCCCTGCTGATGAGGTCCTCGAAGGCGCCCATCCATGCGGTGGGCACTGCGAGTGGGAACCGGGCGGTGTCAGTGAAGTTGATGAGCCTGTTCCGCAGGCTCAGGTCCAGCAAGGCGTTCTTCCACTGGAGCACCCGGGGTGGAACATCGGATGCGGTCCGGGAGGCTCCTCCGCTCGAGGGTGCCTTCTGGGGCAGAGCCGGCGAAGTCTTGGTTTCCGGGACGTAGTTGACCACGGTGTAGGTTCCGGCGTCGGACGTGGTCCGGGCCGGCAGCGGGTAGATGCCATCGAGGCGGGCGCGCCTGATGTCAGTCACCGCGTTGATCTCGTCATTGCCGCTTTCCACATAGCGGTTCAGCGGGCTGCTGCGGAGTGCGGCCGCCGAGATCGGCTGACTGCCCGTGAGGAGAGTGGTTTCCACGAGGCCGACGAAGCCCCGCTGTACGAGGCTGACCAGCTCTGGCACGTCGTCGGACGCCGCAGTGCTGAGGCTGCCTTCCTCGCGCCAGTAGCCGAGGAATGCGTGGCCGTCCACTAGCCAGAGCAGAGGCCTGATGCCGCAGAATTCTAATGCGGCGGCCAGGACCAGCGTGGTGTCCAGGCACGTGCCCAAACGATCGTCAAGGACTTGCGCCGGCGTCCGTATCTGCTGGCCTTCCAGTCCCCAGCTGGCGGGTGGCATGCTGTAGCGGATGTCACGGGCGCTCATGGCCTGGGCGATGGCGAACACGATCTGGTCAACCCGGTCCCCGTCTTCCAGGTACCCGTCGAAGCTGCCGCTGCCCGTTGTTTGCATCAGGATGTCGGCGGCTTCCGACATGAGTTTGGTGATGCTGGGATGGTGTGGTTGCACGTACGCGGCCAGGAACTCGTAGGAGACGAGTCCCCGGCCGGCGATCCACAGCTGGGCGGGCAGGAGCGTCAGGTCCGTCTCCGCGCGGCCCAGCTCCGCCACGGCGGCATCGGCGCCCGCCGCGTGGACGGTGACCAGCACCTTTCCCATCTGGCGGTCAGCCAGTTCATACATGGTGGCGGCCTGAACAGGAACGTTGAGGTCATCGAGCGTGATGGTTTGGCCTGCGGCAAGGTCCACATACTGCTGGAAGTCGCCGGAGATCCGGCCTGACTGCGCGGAGGCCTCCACCTGGACCACTGCACCGCGGATTTCCGCGCCATTGTTGGTGATCTTGACCTGCCTGACGAAGCGGAAGCCGTTGTGCGCCATCGCGTAGCTCAGTGCATCTGCTGTGGTCACCGCAACCACAACGTGGGCAGCGGATGCAGCCGGTCCATGGGCCGAGGGCTCACCTAGAAGGCTTTCCTCCGGGTGGTCGGACTGCTCGACGGCGGCCGGCAGAGCCTCCTGGTCTTCTTCCGGCTGTTCAGGGTTCGGAGAAGAGCGGTTCTGGTACTCGGTGAGAAGCGCAGCCAACTCGCTGTGAGTTTGGTCCAGCCCGATCACTTTTGCCAACCGACCGGCGGTGTCCAGGGCACGGAAGGTATCGGCGTCGTCAAAGGATTCATTGTGTGCCCAAAGGTTGCGTGCCTGGCGCAGCTCGGAGGTGTGGCTGCGCGCATCGTGCGGGAGGTTGAAGGGGTAGCCGAGTGACCCCATGGATTCAGTCATAATGCGCAGCTGCAGGCTGAGATCGGTGGGGGCGTAGGTTTGCGCGGCCCGACCGGCGTTCTCGTCCTTGTGCTGAATGATCTTGGTCCAGGGCACGCCGGGGGCTAGCTCAGCGAGCACTCCTGTGATGTAAGGCTCAAGGCCAACCGCCAAGACCTCAAGGGCCCGGCCCACGTACTCGCGGTTGGACAGACTCATCGGATTCCCCCATCTACGGCACCGGCATCAGCACCGTCATTCAATCTATGCATCCAATCATGGCATCCGGCCCTGACAATCCTGCATGTCTGCTGGTTCTGGCGCCGCTCAGCGGTTCGGAAAACCGGTAAGTTACGGCCCGGACCAATTGAACCCGTCGTTTGAGGCCCTTTCGGCCCTCCCGAGGCTACGGACACGGAGAAAGAGCCGTCCGGCCGACGCAGCGAGCTTTGACCGCGGACGCCGCCGTTCCGCAGGGCCGGTGGGGCTGGGACTGCGTGGACTTCCGGCTTACCGTGCGATCCGCCCTTGAAGTTCTTCGTCGATCCTACGATTGCGCGCGGAGATGAAAGCGTTGCTGAGCCATAAATACTCGAGGTATTCGTCACGGTCCTTCGGAACCGCTGATGTGCTGAAGTCGGCGAACGGGTGGAAGAACCGGATGGTCTGGCCGTCATCCTCCAGGAGGTCTTCCAGTAAGAAGAATTTGACGTACCCGGCGAAATCCCCAAACAGTGCGAAGAATTCCGCATATCTGCGCAGAACCTCTGCGAGGGGGCTCGGCTCACCAAGATAGTGGCGGCGGATGCACTCAAGAGTCAGATCGAAGCGATCGGCGATCCTGGGATGGAGTCCGCGTGCACCATTAATCGTCGGCTTTCTGCCGATCCTGTTGCCTGGAAACACGAGCGTGCTTCCGGGGGTGTAACCGAGGTACTCGGGTAGGTCGTCTTCCGGTATGTCACGGATGACGTTCCGAGCCTTCTTTCGCAGCCTGGTGGTTATGGCGTCGCTGGCGAGGAAGAAAGCACCGGACGAGGATCGGTGCACAAGGTACGCACGGGGTGCCATAGACAGGTGGAAGTGCTGGCCGGTGGGCAACTCCTTGCTCCACAGCAGCTGGTGGAACTTCCGCAGGGAAGGGCTGAAGGAATCAGGGTCCTTGCCGGCCGGAGTATCTGAATGGAAGTCGAAGGTCATCAGTGTCCCTCGAGTTCGATGCGGATTCCACGGCTGTGACTTTCACCCGTCTGAGCGCGCCGGGGTTGCTCCGCGTGCCTGATGGCCACTTCAGTGGGCGCTATAAGAGCAAGCGCCGGCAATAAATAACCTTTTGTACTTCACTGTTGGAGACCCCCAAATCGTGCATTGTGCGCGTAGTACGTGAATCGTCTCACGCGAATTCACGGGCAAAGCCGGTCTTGATCCAATGCTTCTGTGTTCCTGCGCCAATGCTGAGAAGGAACTGGGCCCTTTTACACGGCCGGCTGATTTCCTGGGCAGGCAGGCACGGCCCGGCCACCAGAACCTACGGGTGCACCAGCACCTTCACCGCCATGTCCTTGTGGCTGATCAGCGTGTCGAAGCCCTGCTCCACCAGGTCCTCCAGTGCGATCCGGCCAGTGACGAACGGTTTGCGGTCCACCTTGCCTTCTGCATCATCCTGAACTGCTGGTCACGCGCAGGTCGATCTCCTTCAGCACTAGCTTCTGCATGTCCACTGTGACGGGCGCGCCCCGGATGGCCACGCTCACCACCATTCCCCCGGCCGGACGGCGTCTCTCGACAAGCAGGCTATGCCGACTCGGGTAAGGCCGGTGATCACAGTTCGCGTTCCCCGACGAGAAACGGTCCAGCGCACAGGCTTGTGGAACTGATCATTTTCAGGTCGGGTCGAAGCCGGTGCTGTGGATAGAATACGCGAGTGAAAGTGCCTCAGGTGGTCGTGGACCTCGATAAGAAATCTCGGGTGGTCCTTCGAGAGGGACTCCTCGTCGACGGCAAGGGTGTTGAGGTCACAGTTCTTTGGAGTGACGGGTCAACCGATGATGTCCGACTCGGTGTTGATGGGGACCGCATACGGTTTGCCACCGCGGCTGGTGGGTTACGCCACCGAAAGCACGTCGACCCGGTTGCCACCTCAGAGCTCGTGCGGTCGTCGCCGGCACAGGCTTTCGCGTTCGCCCTTCTCGACTCATCGAAGCCGTTGTCGAGCAAAGACCTCATCGCGCGTGTCGAGGAGGTCTTTACCGGGGATGTCAGCGCCCTGTGGAAGCGGGCTCGCCAGACTTTCGAGACGAACAAGAATGTCAAGGCATCGGGTAAGGGGGCTAGCCTCAAGTACGTCTGGGTGGGGCAGGCTCCGCTTGATGCAGTCTCGGCTGACGTAGCCGCCCAAGTGCCCGGACGGACCGCCATGAATGAGAGCACCGTGACGGCGGGACTCGATGCCGGAAATGCCGAGCGAGGAGGTGACGCTGTTCCGCAGGTCGCCGATGGTGCTGTTGGCAGGTCAATGGACTCAGAAACCCGGAACGAGGACCGAGGCAGCGCACACAGTGCTGAGGGCGGGCAAATCCACCCGGCTGTCGAACTCGTCCAAGCCATTTCGGTCTCAGGCCAACGGCCTGAGAACTGGTCCCGGCTACTGGGCAGTGCCCTGCGGAATCCCTTGGCAGCTGGGCTCGCTGTGGACTCGCTGTCCGACGATGCGCTTCAAGCGGCCGTTCCGGCGCTCGGTCAAGCTGCTTTGATCCTGCAGGCCCTGCCGAGGGACAGCAAGGCGGTCAAGACAATTGATCCGGTGCAATTGGCGGGACCCGAGGCTGCGGCCGCTCTGATGGATGCGGCAGACGCCGAGTTGCGCCGTCTTGAGCCCGCGACCGCCAGAGCGCAAGAGTTACGGCACGCCAAGGACTTCCTGGTTCGGAGGCTGTTGAGCTCGCCCTCGGTTGGTCTCCTCAGCCTGGGCACTGTCCTTCGTGCCACCCGCGAGATGGAAACGCTGAAAGATGCTGGCAAGAAGGGTGAGTGGGTCGCTGGAGTTCTGGCGGCCGTCATAGGCGCGATGGATCAGGACTCTTGGAAGAATCTCGCGCTCCAAGATAGGTCCGCGGTGGCCCGGCGGCTCACGTCCGTTCCGCTGAATGCGACCGGCTCGAGGGCGCGCGTGCTGGGGTGGATCTGGCGCAATCATCCAGCAGATCTCGCCGACGACATGTGGTGGCGCGGCGTGGAGTTTGACGATCTAGCTGCGGTCGCCACCACGCCCCTGGCCAGCGCGCTCGAGAGCGATGCCATAGCATCCGCCGTAGTCAAGCCCTTGGTGGTCAAGAGGCTCACGTCAGCCACGACGAGGCGTCAGCTGCTCACGTCGCTCGCTGCCCCCACTGCACTCGCTCGCCTCATGGATGAAAGTGACGTTCAGCGGGCGTTCGACCGAGTCCTACGGGATGACAACGTCGGCCGGGCGTGGCTTGTGCGCCTCAGGAATGAGACACGGATATCCGAGCTTGCTCACCAAGTAGAGACCCTCACTCGCCAGGCGAGGGAAAAGACGGAGCTGCTCGGCAAGGCGCAGGAAGCCGCGCGGTTGAGTGATGACCGGCTGCACCGCATGGAGGCACGACTTGGCGAGGCCGCCGCGAGCACCAAGGAACTTCGCGAATCTCAGTCGCGCCAGATCCGGATCGATGTCATGCGCGCCTTTGCGGAGCTCTGCGCGTACGTCGACGGAGCTGCCGACAGTCAGTCCGCTCAGCGCGTCCGGGAGCGCGTGCGGCGGATGGCCGCCCGTGAGGGACTGACTCCGTCGGGTGTACCAGGTCGGACGGAGCCCTATGACCCACAGCGTCACGATGTCATCGGGGAGCCGCCACTGCCCGACACACCCGTGACTGTCACCGGCATCGGATATACATGGGGCGAGGGTGCCGATGAGATCGTTCTCGTGCGCGCGCTCGTCGAACGAACTTATTAGGAGTTTGAAGTGGCTCGAGAGCAGTTTTTAGGTGTCGACTTTGGCACGAGCACGACACTGATCGCGGAGAGCATGCCGGCGGGCAGGCCGACGGTGGTCCCAATCGGTCACGCCGAATCGTGGATGCCCTCCGCTGCTGCGGTCAGCGGTGACGCCTTGGTGGTCGGCGAGGACGCGCTCACGCACAATCCCTCCGCTCTGATCACTTCGGTCAAGCGCTGCATCACCGGACGCGCGGTAGTCGCGCGAAGCGCCGACGGTTCCGTCGAACGCAACGCCGACGAGGTCATCGGCGCGGTCCTTCGCGAGATCGCGAACCGTGCCCGCGCTGATCGGCTCCCCATCTCCGATAAAGGAGTGACGCGACTCGGCTGCCCTGCAATGTGGGATGCGGATCAGCGTAAACGGTTGCTCGGCCTCGCCGAGACGGCGGGCTTCAGCGTCGGCCCCTCGACTCTGATTGATGAGCCGATCGCCGCTGGACTGAACTGGATCGGCCAGCGAACGCAACAGAGGGAGTACTTCGACGAAGAGCGCGTGCTCGTGTTCGACATGGGCGGAGGAACGCTCGACGTCGCCGTCCTTGACGTCACGACCGGCCCGCTCAGGGATCCCGAAATCTACGTCCTCGCCTCAGACGGCCTCAACGAGGCCGGCGACGTGCTCGACGGAACGATCGTCGCTGACTTGGAGATCGCTCTCCGCGACCAGGGGATCGAGCTCGAGGCGTTGCCCGACGTTGATCTAGCGAGAGCTTATCTGATGCGCGCAGCAGCTGAGGCGAAGGTTGACCTCTCGACATACCAGGTGACGCAGGTGCATGTCGGCTATCAGGCAGGCAACCTGCCCAGCCTGCACTACACCCGCGAGCAGCTGGAGGATGCCATGCGTCCGCAACTGGAACGCGCCTGGTCCCTTATCCTCTCGACCCTGCGCGGATCATACCTGACCCGCGCCGAAGGTGCGGTCACATCTGCCCTGCGCCAGATTTCGGAAGAGAGCCTCACCTCAAACGTTCATCACGTTCTCCTTGCCGGGGGCATGAGCCGCGCCTCCGCGGTGGAGAAGTTCCTTAGCAGGAAGCTACCCACCGCCAAGATTCACACCTTCCCCGGCAGGAACGGTGCGCGGGAGGCGATCGTTGCTGGGCTTGCCGAGAACACTTCCTACGAGCAGGTGAATCTGCATCGTCCCGCCTTCGACTTCGTGCTCGAGTTCTCAGCGGGAGACGGGGACCTGACCCGTGTTCCGCTCTACCGAGCACACACGAAGCTTTACGAATGGTGGCAAGCACTGAGCCGGGACCGGCTCAGGTACGAGTGGCCAGACGGTGCCACCGCGGTCAATCGCGATTCAGCTCGATCATTGCCATCAACCGGCTACGGCCGCCTCGCTGTCTATGCGATGGACGGGACGCCGGTCGATCTGCGGCACAAGGAGACCGATGTGCCCGGATTAAAGGTTGCCTTCGGCTATGGTGCTGTCCGCTTCGACCTGTCCACCGAGGGGCGCATCAACATCACCGACGGCCAGGGAACGAGTCAGTCATTCCGCGTCACGCGCTGGCCAGTGCTCACGGGAGGGTTTGCGCGCCTTGCGCTTCCTGTCAAGGAGCCGGACTGGCAGCCAATGGAGCGCCGTTGGTGGGACGTCAAGTAGCCGGACCGACGAGCTCAATCACTGCGACCGTCCTGCGGCTCATCGAGAAGGCCCGCTGCTCCTCCAGCTCGGCCTCAAGCTGCTCAAGGTCTTGACCGAGGTTGCGGATGCGACCTTCTGCCATCCGGATGACCCTCGGATCGCGTTCCCGCTCCATAACGACGTCCAACGTGGCTCTCGCCTTAAGGATCTTGACCTGAAGACTCGCCTTGCGCGCGTCGAGGCGGGCCCTTACCAACGCCTCATTGTCCAAACGTCTGCGTGACTCCTCCGCACGGTGCCGAGCCCAGCTGACCTCCTTAAGCGATATGAGGAAGGGCTCCATCGGCGTTGGCGTGGAACCAGTAGCTTCCTCCAGCGATCCGTTCGCCACGGCCTCCAGCAACTGAACGCCGATGTCCGGTGCAACGGCCCCGGTCTGGATATCGATCGCCGTTGACCACAATTCCTTGGTCGGCCTCACGCCGGTCGACGCTACCAAGTCCACCGTGACGGCATAGCGAGTGCCGGACGGCAGCGTCGCAAGCCTGCCTATGCCATAACGATGCAACCCGAGCCTGTCCTGTTCCAGCTGGTGCACTGCCACGTCAACGATGGGATGTCGGAGAGATAGGAGTTCCACGTCTCGCGTGCTTGCCAGGTCGGCGTCGAAGGTCACTTCGATTGGTTCTCCGTTGCGGATACGACCTTGGAACAGCATCGCTGACCGACGGCTCGCTCCCTGAGTGCCTCGAAAGCGATAGATGAGGTCGGAGAGCTCATTGCTTCCCCGCAATAGCAGGATGCCCGGACGCTCCGACTTCTCCAGCTTGCCCCCAGTGGCTCGCAGCATGTGCTCAATGAGGGTGCGCACTTCTGTCGTTCCGACATACCGCCCGTCCACTGGCCCTGATTCTGAGAGGCCTTCCACTTGCATCTCGTCAATCGTGGACAGAGTGGCTCGCTCCTCATTCAGTCGCCGAAGGTTCGCTGCCCTTGTCTCGATGGCCGTTGCGATTTCTTCCGCTCGCTGCCTTCGCTGAGAGTCGTCCAGTCGCGGATCAAGGATTTGGTTAGCCAGGTCACGGAAGTCGTCCCTGAGGATGGGCTCGAGGTCTCCAATAGAGTTCTGAAATACGCCGATTCGGGTGTATAGGCGTTCCAAAATGTCGGACTCGATCGTCCCCGGCACATGCATGTTGAGGATAAGGACCTTCTCGTGCTTTTGGCCGAATCGGTCCAAACGACCGATTCGCTGCTCGACTCGCATGGGGTTCCAGGGCAGGTCGTAGTTCACCAGTACGTTGCAGAACTCGAAGTCCAGACCCTCCGATGCCACCTCGCTCGCAATGAGGAAGTCGAATTTCCCATCGCGAAAGGCATCGATGATGGGCTGGCGATCCACCATGTGGATACCGCCGTGGAGCTGCCGGACCCGAAAGTCTGAACTCAGGCGTTCTGCCAAGTACGCGATGGTCCCGCGAAAGGTGGAGAAGATCAGTGCCTGACGCAAGCCTTGTTCGCGCAAGTGCGTGAGCTGCTCCAGCAGGGCTTCAAACTTCGAGTCCTCGCCATGCCACTCGAAGGATGTCCGGTCCTCGCGCATGTCCGCCAGGTCCTCTTCGTCGTACTCCTCGTCGTAATCCTCCACTGAGCGCGCGAACTGGTCTGCGTTGGCAGAGAGTCGCGCCTGCATGGCCGGCAGGCAGCTCGCAACCTGTCGCAGCGGCATCTGCATGGCGAAGCCGGGTGGCGTTCCGTGCGCGCGAGCCCGGGACATGAAGTGGTCAACGACGCGGTCGTAGAAGCCCTTCTCATCCGGCGACCAGTTCACGACTACCTGATGGGGTTCGCGCACTGCCTTGGCGTCAGGTACATCCACCTTCCGGGTCCTCGAGAGCACGCCACTCAAGGTGTTCAGCTCGGAAACGAGGCGTTTGACTTCTGCCCGTTGGCCCGCTTCCAGGGGTGCAGCGGTGTCAAGAAGCTCCTCTAGGCGCGCGTAGTCCGGGCGGTTCGAGACGGCGCGGCCGAAGGGTAGTGTCTTGATCGACCGCAGGTGATGGCGCAGTGCTGCGCCGGATGAGCCGTGAGAAATGCCGCGTTCGATCGCGTTGAGGTGCTGATTGGGTTCGAGCTGCATATGGAAGATCTGGGAGTCCTGGTACATACCGTCGTCGAGCAGAGTCAGCAGGTTGTAGAGGTCGTCAGAGCGTAGGTTGATGGGAGTTGCCGACAGGAACAACAAGTGATCGGCCCAATCGGACAGCAACCCGCCTAGCAGGTTCGACCTAGTGCCGGTATTGCGCAAAACATGGGCCTCGTCGACGATGACCAGATCAAATCTCGGTCGGATCCGGGTCAGCTGCTCCAGCACGTCGCTCGCACTGCGGAGGGACTCCACCGAAATGATCGCGTGGATGTCCGGGTCTCGGCCGGCGAGGAGATCTTCGCCGAGGTCAGCCAGCTTGCCGGGCTTGATAACCTCGAGGTCACGGTCGAAACGCCGGCTCATCTCCATGCGCCATTTGTGCGTCAAGGAAGAAGGCGTGACCACAAGCGTGCGACGAAGCGGTGACCTCTGCTCCAGCTCGCTCCACACCAGACCCGCCTCTATCGTCTTTCCGAGACCCACCTCGTCCGCCAGAAGTAGCCGCCCGGTCGGAGAGTTAAGGATCTTGAGCGCAGGAATGAACTGGTAGGCACGAAAGACCGTTTTTGTCGCTCGGTAGGAGTACAAGGTGTTCGAGAGCGGCTCGCGCAACTTCGTACAGGTCAGAGTCATTGCGATCTCTCGCGCCGAAGCGGGTGCCGAGGTTACCCAGAAGGCTGGATCGCGTGGGTCTCCATCCACCTTCTGGAGGGACTCTGGCGCAACGTGCTGAAGCTCCCCGTCGACACTCACTTCGATCACGTAGCCAGCGACCGTGCGAGTAACCCGCCGCACCCGACCAATGCGATCGCACCCGAGCACCTTCACGACATCCTCGGGCGCAAACGAACTTGTGCCGATGAAGGGCCGACCGTCCTCCCACTGCTCAACCAGGTCCTCCCGAGCCTCCGCGAGGTGACGCATCCCTCCGTCCGCAGTGAATCGATGGCGGGCGGTTGCATTCGGCCTTTCTTCGCCCTCTCCACGAATGACGAGGGCCTCCCATCGACCCTTGCGGTAGACCCCGTACAAACCGTTGAAGAGATTGCCGCCGGAATATCCGGGCGGGAGCTGACGAACGTCGGAATCGAGCGCCTCCAACACTTCGACGTCCAGCCTCGCTAGTTCACCTCGAACGAGGACCCGCTGGACTCCGATCTCTTTCAGCCAAGCAAGCCCAGATTTCAGCCCTCGATAGACCAGATCATCCATCGACATCAGACGCGGACCTCTCTCGTAGTGATCTGCCCCGGATTTGGTTGATCTTGGGGAGATCGATGTCGTCGTGTGACCGGCAATTCCATACAGCCATCTTCCCCTGCAGACCACTGAGTACGATTTTCGACACTCTGTTGTCTATAGGAACATCTCTACCGCGTGGTGCGCCACGGACAGCGGTTCGATCAGCGCCGCCTCGTCCAGCGGGATGTCGCCGATGGGGTGCACTCACCGCGCGTCCACAACGTTCAGCCCTCCCCCGCCGCCGGACAGCCCGATGAAGCCCATCTGCCGGCACAGGTGGTAGTTGCCCGCCTGGCACAAGTCGCGGTCGCCGTCCACAAACTAGGGTTCGACGACGATGTTGTCACCAGCTTCCAGCCCCTCCACGATTTCGCCGACTTCCGAGCCACTCCCGCTGCTGTTCCCGCCGCCGCCAAGGCCTGGGAAAACCTGTCTACCGCGAGCTTGTACTCGCCCGGGTTACGTGCGGTCTCTCGTGGTCGGCGGCGCGCACGGCCCTGATCATGGCCGAAGTGGCCGGAAGGGATGTATCTGACATAGCGGGATAGTCGAACTGCAGCTGCGGGTCCACCTCGTAGGCGAGCCACCGCCACCTCAGCAGATCGTCGCGGTCCGCGGTCCTTCCGTATTCCTTCAGATCGGCCAGGGAAAGATCCGCCAGCAACGCAGCGTCCACGCCTGCTGGTGCTAGAAGCACATCACCGTTCATGGCCCGTCATCATGCTCGGTCACCGTGTACTCCCTGAGCAAACACAGACTGCCGTTTTTGTCATGAAATGTGTACGTGTGCGAGTGATCCAGACTTGCTAGAGCGTAATCGATGTTCATGGCACCACCCGACATAAACTGCAATGCCTGCTGCCAAGAGAGATCAGTCTCTACCATTTCGTCGTTTCCAGTCGATGACCACGGTCCGAGCCTTGTTATCTGGTACCGCTTCAATGCAGATCCTTATGTTTGTGCCCGTATATTTGCCACGGACAATTACTGACCAGGTCTTGCCGGCCGAAGCAGCAAGGCCCGCAAATTGACGCCCTACGATGGCCCGTTCCATGACCGTGGACGGAGCAAGCACTTTGCATAGCAATCCCTGCTCCCCCACGGCAGCAATTTCCTACATAACGTCCCAGATGCGCCTAGACAACTCAAAAAGCAACCTGTGACGCTCTTCGACTTCATCAGGCCCGAAGCCGGCAAGGGGACGAACTTTTAGCCCTTCACGGCGGATAAACTCGTGGAAGTCGAGTTTGCTCTTATAGGTGTCATCTCTGAGAGTTTCATTCCAATACAACGTGTTGGCGTAGGATCTGAGCTTGTCATCGTAAGGCTCGTTACTGCTTGAGATGTTATCCCGCCCTCTAAGCAAGAGCACGGCTCCCAGACGGTTTCGCTCCACCTCGAAGAACTCCTCGTTCCCACCGAACAGTGCGACGTTCGCATCGTTGCGTGAAAGCACATGCTCGATGTGAAAACCGCTCTTGGCACCTGTCCTCGAAACGAGGTCGTATATAGGATGCTTCATACCCCGGCCCATACCCTGAGCCAGGTACCGCTCCACACGGCCGAAGAAGTAGCGAGCAAACCGGCTTGTCAACCTGTCTACGCTTATCGAACGGAAGAGCTGGTAACTGAAAAGCTCGGTCGTGCCGGTCTTCCTACGCTCCTCGAGCTCGGCCAAAAGTTGCTGATCCATCAAGTGCCGAATCTTATCCGCAGGCTGGTTTCTGATGGCTGCACTGATCTCGTAGATACGGCCGACAAATTCGTTTGAATCGTATTGGCCCTGCAGCCTCAGCAAGGAGAAAGCTCGATCTAATCCCTCTGAGACCAAAGAGATCTTTTCATCTTCCTCGGGATCATCAACTGTGCAAGCTGACATGATTAACTGCATCTGTGAGTCGAGATCGTTAAGGCGGCCGTTGAAGAACACCGCCGGGAAGTCGCCCGTCTCAGTCTCCGCCAAAGCACGAATACGGTGATACAAGCTTGAAAAGTACTGGAAATCACTTTTGAGGAATGCCTTGACTGCCGAGGCATTGTGATCCAGATGGAGCGTATCGTTCATGTCCTTCTTGAACATTTCCCGGTGGTAGTCGCCGTCAAAGCGGACTCCCAGTCCTCGGGTGTCAGCGAACTTGGCTTTGAGCCATGACCGGAAGAAGCTATCGATGGTGTCGGCGCCAAAGCGGTTAAGGCTCTCTACCTGCCCATCCCAAAGCTCATTAAAACGCCCCGTGGCTAGCTCGCCTTTGTCTATCTGTCCTAGCAACTTTCCCTTGAGAATTTCGTGAGGTTTGAGCCGCACACCTCGATCGTTGATGACTTCGAAAACCATGGGCACGTGCGTCGTGTCGACGGAAAGATTGATCAGCACAAGCCGGAACAAGAAGTAGTGGACGAAGACCTCAAACTTGCGCTTGCCCTGGATTTTCGCATCCAAGATTTGGGAAATTGTCTGGTAGTTATTGACCAGGTTCTCCGCAGTCACTCCTGAACTCACGTCAATCGAGGACAGTTCTTCCCCTTCAAGCAGTGCCCTCATTACCTGGACATGTCCTTCGTGATTCATCCAGAAGGATCGCTCCATGCCTGAGTGCCCAGCAATCCGGTTTTCGAGCCACGGTCGAGTCTGTGACTCATACTCCTGAGCCATATGCGCGAGTTTGATAAGCGTCAACGTCAGCGTCGTTAACCGCTGTTGCCCGTCGACTACATAAACCCGGCCACCGACGGTGTTGGTCACATACGTGTTCAAGTAGTACCAAGGGTAGTGCGAGTCAATGTTTGCCCGGTTGGCGTCAAGATCTGGGTTCTTTTTCCAGGACTCTTCGAACTCATACAAGATGTCATCGAAAAGACGCTGAACCGGTTCCTCGCCCCATTTGTAGCTGCGCTGATAAAAATCGATGTGGTACACCGTGTTGGAGAAAGTCTGGTCAAGGTTCTGTTTCTCCGGCTGAATTTCCAATGGCGCCTCTCTCAGATCGAATGTCGTCAGGTGCGCGTATCGGACTCCAGGCTCAGTATCTAGCCGTCGTCAAATGTTCACCTATATATCCGATGTAAACATAGCCATCCGATTGGGCACTGTCATGGAGGTACATACGCGGCGCGCCGGCACGGCCGTTTAGTAAGGCGATATGCGTCGTCATAACAATCGTCCCGCTTGGCGAAGCAGCCGGAGGCACACTCACGGTCCTCTCGGCCATCATCCTGGGATTGCTCTGCACGGTTTCACTTTCCGTGGGCCTGTACCCTAAGACGCGAGAACGGCCGCGGTGGCCGCCGTCGTTGATGTACTGATAAAGGCCTCCTCCAGTCCACGTGCCATTGGCCGTCAGGTTTGCATAATCGTGGAATGCAGCGAGGGCATCCCAGGCCTTATGGACAGCAATGGCTATGTTGGGATGCTCGTCCAAAGCAAGGGCCGGATCCTTTCGGCCCACGAAGCGAATGCGGTCGAACTCGCCAATCCTTTCCAAAAGGTCATAGAACGAATCGGGGTAGGCCGTCCTTTCCGACTCATCCAGAGGCGCGTACGCGTCCCCTACCGCCTGCAGGTTTATCAGTCGGCGGCGTAGAGCATCAACCAGGTCTTGAGAGGTCTCTGCTCGGGCGGCCAGTTCTGCCGACTCGAGCTCCATCACCTGGATGGTTTCCTTTAGATCGTCGACTTCTTCCATTAGCCGGACAGCTTCCTCCAAAGCCACCAAAGCGTCATGTTGTTGGCCTTGGAGTTGCGCGGCCAGCTTTGCATTGAGCGCGATAAGATCTTCTACATTTCCAGAGGCCTGAGCATTCTCGTTTTCGCGTTCCAGCTCCTGAAAGTCGGCGAGCGGCTGGAAGCGCTGGCTGCGAAGCAGCCCGTAGTCAACCTCCCGAAGTGTCGCCGGCAACCGAAGCTGTGAGAGGCGACGTACCTCTGAGTTGCGGAGCATTCGAGACAGACCGCGGGCGTTAGCGGTAACGATGCGGTGCTGTGATAAGAACTTGTGGCGATATGCATCCGACAGATCGCCAAGCTTTGCAGCTGGCAAAAACGTGCGCAGGGATCCAGCGCGGAGCCAATGCGTCTTCGCAACGGCGTTGAACGAGGAGAGCAGTCCTGGGTCCAGGATGTAGCTCGTTGCCATGCCTTCAGTGCCGTGAATCATTTCTTTTGTGGATTGTGCCCACTCGGCAGATGTGACGCCGTCCGGAGGGGTGGTGACAAACGCGGCGCCGATCCGCCTTTCATCCTGCAGGATGGTCAGTAATTCTTCCAGATGCGTTCGGCTTGCGATGATCAGGGGATCGGAGAAAGGTAATGCAGATCCATCACTGGTCTCCACTGCCTCGATGAGAGCTTTGATGACACGGGGCGTTCCAGACTGCTGGGTCTCGAGGACCTCGTCGCCGTGCCGGTTTGTGTAACGCAAAGTTGGACTGTCGATGTCCACCCACAGTCGAGCCTGATCCTCACCACGGACTACGGTGATTGAAGTCACCGCAATCCTGTTCTCTGCGCGCACGCCGGTAAACCACCTGGGCTCATCCCAGTGTTCCCGGAGCTGCCACCGACGACTCATTACGTGACCGTTGACCCAGTCCGCGCGAGAAATCTCCCTGCCGTTGTTAAATAGCGTTCCCGCTTCCGTGACTACGGGCAGACCTTTGCTCGTGAGCCACTCGTTGACAACGCGCTCCACCTCGTCGACGAGTGAGTCGGTGGGCTCGACCCCGAGGATGGAACGATAAGAGATGGGCATGAATCTCCTCGGCTAGCTGGTGCGCTTGGAAACGGAAGTGCGCTGATAGATCACGTTGAATGATCGAACTTTGCGGAACTCTTGGACGCTCTGTCCAAGTTCAAAGGACTTTTCCGGCTTCTCGAAGATGTCAAGTCCTCGGCCCAGAGAAATGTCCCAGCCGGTGTCTATCCTCACCCAACGGTCATGGAGAGCGGCCGCCTCAACGAGTTGGACGTCCATTTTGATGCCTGCAGCCTCGACGGACCCTTTGATTTGAAGGAGGTCTCCAAGTTGTTTTTGCGCATAGCCTGGATCCCCATCTTGAACAGTCTTTACTAACAAAGTCACCTCGTCGCCCGGCTGAATTCTTTTTGCCCATGTTGCTACGAAATCAATCAGGTTCCGCATCTGATGACTCGCTCTGAGGTACGGGTCCTCAATAACGACGCTGGTCGCGCCGTCGAGATAAGGGCCGAAGATCGCCTCGTAGCTCGCGCCGGTTTGGCCATTTTGGAACGTCAGCATCTTTCCCAGCTCGGGGTTTCGAGACCCGTCTTCCCGGGCCGGTTCTCCAGCCAATCCCTGCTTATTCTGGGTTTCAGTGCTTGAACCGGCGTCCGTGCCCTGCCCAGCGGCATTTCCTCCAGGTGCTCGCCCGTCAGTCCCTCGGTAGTAGATTGTTGGATACAGCAGCTCTTCTGCCGTGGCTACATCACGCCACTCCCCTTCGAGCGTCTCGTATCCAAACCTGACGGGGGACATCGTCTTATCGATGCGGAGAATTTGGTCTTTCACCCGTTTGCGGCCTTCTATGGCGAGCTGCAGGATCTCCTCAATCTCCTCTGCTGTCGCCTGCCCATGGGGGTAGAGAATTTTCATTAGACCAGAGAACGTTTTGTGGATCCCGTCGCGGTCCCGTGTCGAGATGTCGGACGACAGCACGAAGTGCTCTTTATACCGGTCTGAATAGTCATACACCCGCTGCGACTTCAGGATTTCGGCAATGTAATCGACCACGAAACCATAGCCAGAGGAGAACATCTCGCCGCGGATGATGTCTACTTCCCATCCAGGGATGTAGTGGTGCAGCCTGTCGAGAAACGCGGCGTCATGGTACGACGGCGGCAGCTCGTCAAAGAGGTCAGCGTGCTTGAGCATGTGCGGGACCGTGTGCTGAGTGTTCCCAACAAAGACCATGGATGCTTCAGCACCAAGAGTTTCAACTCCTCGCGAGAACGTTTTGTTGGCCATATAGTTCTTCATGATGTCGACGAGCGCTTTGTCCGTCTTCTTTGTCTTGCCGGCAAACTCATCGAACGCGACGGTGTCCCAGTAGCCAACGAGGCCGAGTCGTCCGTTGGCGTTATTCACGAACAGCTTGGGCACCGTGATCTCACCGCCCGAGATGAGCATGCCATGAGGTGAAAATTCGGAGTATATGTGGGACTTGCCGGTGCCTTTCGGCCCCAGCTCCACGAGGTTGTAGTTACGTTCGCAATATGGGATGAGCCGCACCAGCTGAGTCAGCTTGGCGCGCCGATTGAACAACTCGGGGCTGAAGCCAATGGACTGTATCAAGAGGTCCACCCACTCCTCCGTGGTGAACTCAGCGCGTGCCGCGAGGTACTGATTCACGTTGAAGTTAGACAGCTGGATCGGCTTCAACGAACCAAGGATCCAAGGAATTTGTTTACTATCCAGGGGATGGTCGTACTCAACGTCAGCTAGACACCAGACGCCACTGACTAGGAGCTTCGGATGTTGCTTGACGGTGGACGAGTCAACCAGCACCCGAGATATCCCGAGGTTGGCGAACGACGCTTCATAAACGTCGTCCCTGTCATTCAGTGTCACGCTAATCTTGTCGATGACCTTGTGACGGCCGCGTTCCCGGATCGTCGAACGAACAAGCTCCGACTCATTGCGGTGTACGTAGTGGTCAGCAAGAATTCGGCGGACTGAATCGATTCCGGCCTGGATTGTGGCCTCGTCGTCAGTCGCACAGTACTGTCCGAGCAGGTACTCCAAAACGTACGACGGGACGATTGCGTTGCCTTTGACGGTCTTCACCAGGTCCTTGCGCACAACAGAACCAGCAAAAACGTTGTTGATCTTTTGATCAAGATCATCCATGGCGTCGCCCTTATCCTCGCGCTGTTCGTCATCTGAAAGCGCCGTCATTTAGAATCCCGTGTATTTGTTGTTTAGAGCTGCACCGAACTTGGGGTAATTGGTTTTGACCCCGTCGTCCAGGTCAATCTCGATCTGTTCCGTTGCCAGCGGGTAAAGCACGCTCTGCTCCCACTCCTCCAACTCGAGCAGTGTTCTCCCAACTAACTCCGACTCTTTACGTGCTTTAGTCTGCTCCTTCACTGAAGAGACAGTCGAAGCCGACACCTGGTCCAGGTGCACGCGGCGTGCACGCAGCTTCGCTTGGAACTCACGCAAATAGTCGTTGAGTACCACACTCGCCGTGTCCGGCCGGTACCGGTGCATGTAGATCAGTGCATTGAAGGAACCCTTCGGAGAGGAAAACATCCAGTAAATCGGACGCTTCTTGTACCGCTGGACGTGGTCTTTGTAGAAGTCCTGCACAAAATACCTCCGGATGTCCTTGCCCAGAGACTCCTCGACGAAGCGAAGGTTCCCCTCAAAATGCTCCACCCCGAAAGACACCTTCAAGAACTCGCGGAACCGCTCGACAATGTCATCCTCAAACCAGGCATCAGACAGCACCGGCAACACGTTATCCTCATCCGGCACGAACGACGGCGACGGCACCTTCGCCAAATACTCCGCCAACGTGTCACCCTGATCCGCCAACACCAGACCAGGAGTATCGAGGCTGTAACGGCCAAACATGCAACCAACAGAATAGGACACTAGCGCTCGAATCGCCTGTGAAGCCTCCTCAGCCATTTCCTCCCGGCCAAGGGGTTCGTCGGCAAAGGCACTGATACCGAAAATCTCGGAAAAGCGCTTATCCAGCCGGACCTCTGTTTCTACAATTTTTTTCTTGGCATTGGCAGTGCCCAAGAAGAGCGCGCCGGCGGCCTCGCGGAGCGACATATTCGACTGCTGGGTAGCTAGGGGCAGGCTTTCGAATCGCAGCGAAGTTTCTTCCTCAGCACTGCTTTCCTGGACCATCTCAACCAAAAGCTTGGCATCAGAAAGGATATCTTGACGAACAGAGTCATCGACGTCAGGAAGCGGCATCTTCTGCATTGCCCCAACTCCGAATCCCGATGGCGATATGGCGTTGATTAATTCTTCTGCGGCACTAGAGTTGAGCATTGCGAGAAATACGTAATCATCAATATCGGAAGGAGCGAAAACCATCGAATTTTTCTGGTCAAAGATTGCTCCTTTATCCACAAAACGAGCTGCAAGTTTTTTCGAAAGGCCGTTAAATGAAATACCCTGGCGCCCATAGTAGGCTTCGTTTCGGAGAACTGCGCTGGTGTGCCGCCTGATGCGGGTACCGTTATCCTGCCAGTCCACAACAAAGTCGTTATCGCTATACCATCGGCGCGGGATTCGGCTCTTGACGTATGGCACCCACCTTCCCTGTCCAGACGCCGTTCTCCGGATGGTTGCTGCTGACACCTCCGTCCAAAGTCGCAAGAATTGCTCGTTGTCTCCGGTTTGGAGGCCAGTTCTCACATCGACGACTTCTGCCATCCGCCGTCCGCTTACATACATCCGACGAACGTCTGCTGTGGCTCCATAAGCCGTTAGGACACGGCTAGGAAAAGCATCGAACCAATCTGGGTTCCGTATGTATCGGTTCAGTCCTCGCCGGACTACTTCCTGTTTTTCCACCTCGGACACTCCGCCCGTCGCATCGATGAAGACGGAAGGACCACTGGTGTTCCTTTCCCCAGGTTCAATGATGACAGCGGCTACTCGAACTACTTCACCGTCAATTTCCGGGAATGCCCGGGGCCCCAAGTGGAGGCAGGCATGTATCCTTGCCCCCGCACGGAGCATCTCCCGGGTCCCGGCACCTTCAGCATTGCCCAGCCAGCTATCCATGGTGACAAGGGCAATACGCCCTCCGGCAACAACTGAATGCATTGACCGGCCAAGAAACGCGATATCCATTCCCGAGGCTGCCCTCGGAAAATACAGCTGCAGAAAGTCGACGAGTCCTGCGGTCATGTTGCGGGCATCCATGTAGGGGGGGTTGGCGACGACGACGTGATACCGGGTGGAAAGATACTCCGACTGCCGGAGCACAGTCCGCGCCCGGTCCAGGACGTCCCCGCCGAATAG
>NZ_PJIK01000006.1:0-142018 GCF_002929275.1 Arthrobacter sp. ZGTC131 | reverse complement strand
ACGTGATACCGGGTGGAAAGATACTCCGACTGCCGGAGCACAGTCCGCGCCCGGTCCAGGACGTCCCCGCCGAATAGGGTCTGCGCCTCCCCCAACGACTCCACATGCGCCTTCAACGGTTCAATGAGGTCCTGGTTCGGGCGGATCAACGACCCGAACGTGTCCGCATCCTCAAACGCCTGCCAAAAAGCGATCTCGGCGTGCTTGTCCCCGCCCCGGGTTAGCAGGGTCTCCAGCTCATCCGCGGTGAACCTGACAGGCTCCAGCACGCAGATATTCGGCGCCGTGCCCTTGCCCGGGTTCAGGAACGACTTCTGCTTGCCGCGGGCCTTCATCGCCAGCGCGAACGCCGCCAACGCACCCGCACGCGGATCAATCTCCGCCCCAAACAAATTGTGCTTCAGAATCAGCCCAGGAATCTCCGACCGGGCGTACCCTGCCTCCTCATACATCAGGAACAACAGATCAAACGCATAGGTCAGCATATGCCCGGAACCGCACGCCGGATCCAGAACCTTCAACTCCTCCGGACCACTGATCCGCAGGAAGTCAGTCTCCGGCTCCACCGGAGCAATGTAATACTCCATCCGAGACGCCAGATCCGAGCCCGGATTGTTCAAAAGCCACAACCGGCCCAGCGAGTTCTCCACCAGATACTTCACAATCCAATGCGGCGTAAACAACTGCGTCGCCGCCGGGATCTCCAGCGCCGTCGCCTTCTTATTCTTCTTAAACCCCGCGAACACCTCGTCCTTCCGCGCGGCAATATAGAACTGGTACAGCCACCCGATCACCTCAACATCCGAACACACCTCCGGCGTCAGCGTCCGCACAATCCGGGCAACAATCGACCGGTCCGAGAGCAGATCATCCGGAACCAGCAACTCCGTGAAATCCCCCGAGCGCTCAAACATAAACGGCATCGGACCTGCCCAATGATTGCAATACGCAGCCAACAGAAGCTTGAACGCCTCCCCCTGACCATCACGGGACACCACAGAACCCGACAACAAACCGATCACCCGGTCCCGGACCTTCTCCCCCACCACACCGGCATCAACATGCCCGGCCTTCGCATCCGCCAACACCTCCGGCTGCCCCGCCACAACACCACCGGCAGGAGACACCACACCCACACCCGTATAACCATTCACGTCCATAAACCGCAACGCCACCAAACGGTTAAACCACGTATACGCCACCTGCTCCACCACAACATCACGACCAGACCGCGCTACCACACCCTCAAGACGCCGCACCGCCTCAGGAAACTCCACCCGCTCCACCGAACCAGGCAACAACACCCCAGCCAACCGAGCCCCAACAACACCCCCCAACTCAACCCGAACACCCGCAGCAAACCCACGCAACAACGACAAATCCATGCTTATCCCCTAGAAGTCAAAGTCGCTGGTAAACGAGCGGCTGAGCTTGAGTGTTTTGGACGCATACACGCCCCAGTGTGTAGTTTTGGGGGCCTTAGCCAGCAGTCTTAACTCGACGTTTTCCTTCATGAGGTCGTCGGCGTCCTTGCTCAAGACGAGCTGCAGGGAAACTATCCGCTCCCTCTTGTCGAGGCTGATCAGGTCGAAATCATGGGTCACCTCATTGGAGATGAGCCGGTCGCCGAAGTAGAGGCCCACCTTCAGCTGGCGCGCCTGGACTTTGTCGCTGACGGCATCTTTCTGGAACAAACCAACCACTACCTGGTTGGTTGTAATAGAGTCCTTCTCCTGCATAATTTCGACGTCGACGAGTGAGACGTCGCCAGCCTTCTTCTTGTTGACTCGCAGGACGGGAACAACAACTTCCTGCAGAGACGCGCCGCCATGGACAAAACGGGCGCCGGCTCCTTGGCGTTTCAGTCTCTTGATGGACTTCGGGATTTGGATTTCAATGTCACCTTCGAGACCCAACTGGGCGGAAGTGAAGGTCCGGAGACCATGCAAAGGCTTGAGGTTTCGGCCAAGCACGAACCGGCGGTTTTCGAAGAAAAATTCGTCGCCCTGCGGGGTCTCGGACAGGAAGTCGCTGGCCTCAACGGGCTTGTCCTGATAAATGAACCCATGGTCCGCGGTAATCAGCATATTGCTGACGTTAGCTCCGGCCGTCTTCTTGACCAGGGAAACCAGGTCAACCAATGCCTGCTCTGCTGCATGGAACGCAGAGGTTTCGGTAGCGAGTTTGTCGCCGGTGTGGTCAATCGTGTCGTGGTAGATGTAGACGACCTGGTTGTCCCTGAAAAGCTCTCTTTGCTGGTCCCGAGTAAGGTCGACGAACGTGGTTGCCTTGATGGCTTTGCCGGCCACGGCCGACAGGATTTGGGAGCGATTTTCCGTGCCGCCGGATGGTGTGCCATCCAGCAGCACTAAAGCGTTCTTACCAGCTTGCTGTTCAAGCTTCGTGTGCGGCAGCAAGGACGCCATACCCAGCTGGGTGTAGCTCGGAAGCACGCCGAGTTGAGCTTCCAAGACGGCATCGTAGCCGTTTTCTTGGCGGATACGGGAGCCGAGCTCCTCCGCGACTTCGTAGCGCATCGCGTCGGAAATGATGACGCAAACCTTGTTCTTTTTAGTCAGCTGCGGCTGGACATACTTTGTGAAGAAGTCTCGCTGCGATGGCACAACAGCAGATTGCCATTGTTCCAGCGCGTCCACTCGCACCTGCCACGAGTCGTTCAGTGGAATCAGGAACTTATTTGAGTAGTGGCCTTCGACGACGTCGCGAAGCTTCTCAAGGGGCTTGCTGAATTCGGTCTTACGCACTCGGTAGATGAATCGCCTGTAGAGGCTGTCGATCTGCCACCAGGTCTGCGAGTACTTTGTCAGCCCGTCGTCGAAGGAGTTGATTTGCACCTGGAGGGCGTCAACTTGCTCAAGGAGGGCGACGCCGGTCTCAATAGCGACGTAGACGTCCTGGTATTCCTGCCACCAGAGTGAACGCCGGCGGTAGCGCAGGACGTTAGCAACTTCCTTACTGTTTAGGCCCTTGTCAGCGGCCAAACGGGCGGTCTCCGAGAGGATCTTCTGGTCCGCGACTTCGAAAGCCAGATTTTCGAGCAACTCAGTGTAAGGGGTGCTCTCGATGGTCTTTTCGACCTGGAGAACATCTGAGGCGTTGCTCGACAGCGCGGCAAACGTTTGGGCGTGCCGTATATCGTGGCTCCAGGCACTGAAGAACAGTCGCGCATTACGGGCCTGCTGCCCGTTCTCAGGCTCGAAGCCAGGCAGCGTAGATTTAAAGAGCCAGAGCGCAAAGTCCTCCAGGCTTGGTTCAACCGACTCGTAACCGTAGATGGTCCGCAGCCCGTCGAAGAGGAAGCCGGTCAGATCGCATTCCGCGATTGCCTCCATTCGCCCATCTTTGTTCTTTGCAGAGTCCTCCAGCAGCATCCCGACAATCTCGTCCAACCGATGGTCCGAAGCGCTGCAGCAGACGGCCAGCATCTTGGCCCTAACGTCGACAGCGGAATCCTTATCTCCGAGCAAGGTTTTCAGCGCCTGCCGTTTCTTATCGTCGGCGAAGAAGGCGGAGTGCTCTGACACGAGGTACTTAAGCTCCCCAGGCAGGCCACTCACATCCGCGGCGAGGTCAACTTTGTTGGCGCTGAACTTTGCGTAGAAGAGTTCGACGTCGAACAGCCAGTTGTCGATCCCTTCTTTCACGGCACCCGTCCGGTACAGCACATACCGCGGTACGGGATTTCCACGAAGAGCCTCGAACTTCCGCGCAAACTCGTCGTTCTTGATCTCTCGTTTTTCAACGCCATTCTCAACAAACGAGTCGAAGTCCGTTTGGAACTCACCGTCTGGGTCGTTCCACACGACAATGCGCGATTTCCTCAAGGCCTCGCTGAGATGCTGATGAATCTCACTCATTGGCTTCCATCCCCACGATCTTCTTCAGTGCCGTCCCGAATTTGGGGTAGTTGACCTTCACCCCGTCATCGAGGTCGATGGCGATCTGCTCGGTCGCCAGCGGGTACAACACGCTCTGCTCCCACTCCTCCAGCTCCAGCAGCATCTTGTCGATCTGTTCTGCTTCCTTCCGGGCAGCCGTCTGCTCCTTCACCGTCGAAAGCGTCGACACCGCCACCTGATCCAGGTTCGCTCGGCGGGCCCGCAGTTTCGCCTGGAACTCATGGAGGTAATCGTTAAGCACCACGCTCACCATGTCCGGGCGATACCGATGCATATAGATCAGCGCGCTGAACGAGCCCTTCGGCGAAGAGAACATCCAATAGATTGGACGCTTCTTGTACCGCTGGACGTGGTCCTTGTAGAAGTCCTGCACGAAGTACTTTCGGATGTCCTTACCGAGAGCATCCTCGACGAACCGCAGGTTCTCCTCGAAGGTCTCCTCCCCGAAAGACACCTTCAAGAACTCGCGGAACCGCTCCACGACGTCATCCTCAAACCAGGAGTCGGACAGAACCGGAAGCACGTTGTCCTCATCCGGCACAAACGACGGCGACGGCACCTTCGCCAAATACTCCGACAAGGTGTCGCCCTGATCAGCCAGCACCAAACCCGGGACGTCCAGGCTGTAACGGCCGAACATGCAACCTACCGCGTACGAAGTCAGTTGTTTCACTTGCTCGACAACGTCGGCCTGGAGCGGATCGTGAACTCCGCTGAACGAAAAGTGGACATTCCGGTCTATTGTCACGCCGCCAATGTGCCGATCGCCGCCCCGGGGAGGGACCCCATAAGTGAGTGCATTAGCACGATCATTCGCTAACTCTAGGGCCAGCATGCGAGCGGAAAGTTCAGCATTCTGTTCTTGAACACTCTCCACTGTGTCTGCTAGAGATGCGCGCTTCCCTTCCGTCCTCAGCAGGTCCGGACGTTGAAACTCCCATGACCGTTCTTTGGCATCCCAATCTTCCTTCGCCATGTTGACCAATTCGCGCGCCAACTCCGTATCCCCCGCTTGAGCCGCACGAGGCAACCTCGCAACGTCACCCGAGACGTAATTCATCGTGGGTGTCATAGTTTGGAGCAGATCCGAGATCAGACTGCTATTAAGAACGGACAACGTTTCAAGAACGTCACTCTGTGGAAAGAGGCAGGAACCGCCTGAGCTAAATATTGACCCCGGAGGCGAATATCTGAAGCTGGGGAGGCCGGTGGAAACCGCTCCCCACGTAATACATGGCCGAAAGTAGTACTCTTCGCTACGTATCTCCTTCGTATAGCTACCACCTCCGTATTTTTGAACGATGGAGTCCTTTAACGCTTGACCATTGTCTTTCCAATCGATCACAGTGTCGTTGTACCCGTACCATTTTCGGAACCCGCCCCCCTTATTCAGCGGCACCCAGCGACGCTCGCTAGCCATCGCCTCTGCAGCATCGATGCAGCCCAGCGCGATCGACGAACGCGAGACCTCAAACCATCGGCGAGTGAATCGCGCATCGTCCAGGGTGACTAAACCCTTACGGACTACAGATGATCCACCGAGGGCGGGGAACTTGGTGAATAGGCCAACCTCATTTTCTGGAATCCAATAGACAAACGGCGATCCAGGGATGGTCAAGAAACTCTTTGGCGAAATTAAGAACGCAGTCGAAGGGCTGACTCCGTCAAGCGACTGTCTCAGGACATCCTGCTTTTCGTCTTCCGATCCCCCAGCGACGGCCCTTATGAAAAGTGCTGGAAGCATTCGTGACGCTTCATTGGATACAACGAACGACGTTGCAGCGACAACTTCTCCCTGGATACTGTTGAACGCCCTCGGACCAAGGTGGACCATCGAAACGAGAGAGCGCTTTTGCAGCAAATCCGTGCGCAGATTAGCGTAAGAGGAAAGGAACATCCAGGCGTGCATGGTGATCATAGCCGTTAGCCCTTGATTTACACTCGCGCTTATGCATCTCTCGATGAACATGGCGAAGAGGTCGGACTTGGAGTCCGGGTACTCCCGTTTGGCGAATTGTGCGAGTTTGGGGCCCATGTTGCCGGAGCCCATATACGGCGGGTTCGCGACCGCCACGTGATACCGGGTGGAAAGATACTCCGACTGCCGGAGCACAGTCCGCGCCCGGTCCAGGACGTCCCCGCCGAATAGGGTCTGCGCCTCCCCCAACGACTCCACATGCGCCTTCAACGGTTCAATGAGGTCCTGGTTCGGGCGGATCAACGACCCGAACGTGTCCGCATCCTCAAACGCCTGCCAAAAAGCGATCTCGGCGTGCTTGTCCCCGCCCCGGGTTAGCAGGGTCTCCAGCTCATCCGCGGTGAACCTGACAGGCTCCAGCACGCAGATATTCGGCGCCGTGCCCTTGCCCGGGTTCAGGAACGACTTCTGCTTGCCGCGGGCCTTCATCGCCAGCGCGAACGCCGCCAACGCACCCGCACGCGGATCAATCTCCGCCCCAAACAAATTGTGCTTCAGAATCAGCCCAGGAATCTCCGACCGGGCGTACCCTGCCTCCTCATACATCAGGAACAACAGATCAAACGCATAGGTCAGCATATGCCCGGAACCGCACGCCGGATCCAGAACCTTCAACTCCTCCGGACCACTGATCCGCAGGAAGTCAGTCTCCGGCTCCACCGGAGCAATGTAATACTCCATCCGAGACGCCAGATCCGAGCCCGGATTGTTCAAAAGCCACAACCGGCCCAGCGAGTTCTCCACCAGATACTTCACAATCCAATGCGGCGTAAACAACTGCGTCGCCGCCGGGATCTCCAGCGCCGTCGCCTTCTTATTCTTCTTAAACCCCGCGAACACCTCGTCCTTCCGCGCGGCAATATAGAACTGGTACAGCCACCCGATCACCTCAACATCCGAACACACCTCCGGCGTCAGCGTCCGCACAATCCGGGCAACAATCGACCGGTCCGAGAGCAGATCATCCGGAACCAGCAACTCCGTGAAATCCCCCGAGCGCTCAAACATAAACGGCATCGGACCTGCCCAATGATTGCAATACGCAGCCAACAGAAGCTTGAACGCCTCCCCCTGACCATCACGGGACACCACAGAACCCGACAACAAACCGATCACCCGGTCCCGGACCTTCTCCCCCACCACACCGGCATCAACATGCCCGGCCTTCGCATCCGCCAACACCTCCGGCTGCCCCGCCACAACACCACCGGCAGGAGACACCACACCCACACCCGTATAACCATTCACGTCCATAAACCGCAACGCCACCAAACGGTTAAACCACGTATACGCCACCTGCTCCACCACAACATCACGACCAGACCGCGCTACCACACCCTCAAGACGCCGCACCGCCTCAGGAAACTCCACCCGCTCCACCGAACCAGGCAACAACACCCCAGCCAACCGAGCCCCAACAACACCCCCCAACTCAACCCGAACACCCGCAGCAAACCCACGCAACAACGACAAATCCATTAGGGGGTCACCTTGGTTCCATTAGTGATTTCTGCTGTCAGGGCACGGCGAATGGCATCTACGAAATCCTCGATGTCAGCCGCTGTTTCAATGAGCTGGATGTCGGTGTCCAGTTCCAGCGATCCGAAAGATACGATCGTCACGGTCTCTTCCGGCTGGGGATCGCCGCTTTCACCCGGCGAACCTACAGGGGGATGCTGCACCCGTTTCTGGGCCAAGATCTGGAATAACCCGGGCTTGACGTCATCGTGGAATGCGCTCACTTTGCCCTTGATAGTGACAATTTGTTTCTCCGTCGCAATCCCGTCTTTGAAGTTCTGGACACGACGGCGGACGGTAGCCTGAGCCTCCGCTGTTGCCTTTTCAAAGTGATCGCTGGCGGTGACAGCCGAGGCTGCCTTTTCGACAGCCTCCTGGGTAGCCAAACGCGCTGCGCTGACGGCCGCTTCCAGTGCCGAGCGCAGCTGCTGGACGTGGGTGTTTAGCGCGGGCATTTTCCCTCCGCGGAAGATCGCGGGATCATCCAGGAGGTTCTCAATGAGCCCGGGCAGCTCTGACTCAACTTGCGCCAAGTTCGATTGCTCGCCCCTTAGCAAGGCTGCAGCGTCGTCGTATATTTTCTTCTGCTGTCCGTTAAGGAAGCTTTCGATGGGGTCGATCAGATCCGACTTAAAGTCTTGCAGCTCATCCATGTGGGCCCGGAATGAGGTGAGGTACCAATCGTCGGCTTGACCGCACACCTTGGCCAGAGCCTCTACAGCCGCCGAAAGGGAGTCCATGAACGGATACTGGAACATCGACTGGTCGGACTTGAGCTTGTCTTGCAGCGATTGCAAACGGGTTTTGGTGGCTGCGGCCAGTTCCAAGGCGTCAGCGGTCGGCTGGGGTTCAAGGAAGAAGTCTTTATAGAAGTCAGCCAACGCGCGGACGTCTGCCGACCGGTAAGCAACCGGAACGGTCAAAACGAGGACGGGGAAACGGGCAGTGTTTTTCAGATCTGACCCGGCCTCTGTACGTGCCAGCTTCACGCCGTCACGGCTCACGGCAACTTTGCCGAGTCCTATCAACTTTGCGAGCTGCACCTGAATGGCAATGGTTGACCACCCGTAGGGCTTTTGCATGAAGTGCTCATCGACCGACTTCACAGTGACCTTGGCTGCCTGGGAATTCTGCAAAGTGATCCAGTTCTGGATTTCCTGCTCACCTGCCGAGACCATTTGTGCGGCATCGCTTTCGAGCGCACCATCAAGGACGCGAAGGTTCTTCTGGATCTGGTCATCGGTGAATTTGGCGCTTCCAAGCATTGAGAGCATCGGATAGGACCGAGCGATGAGCTCCTGGAATGCCAGGTCAATTCTCGCTGCCGGGTCTTCTGACGCCACTGCAATCTCCGAAGCGTTAGCTACCAGCGTTGCCTTCGCAATCAGGCTCCGTAGACGCCCGACCACTTCCTTGCGCCGCTCCGCTAGCTGCCGTCCTTTGACTTCCAGAATGTGCCGCACGGCGTCGGACTGCTGGCTGGAACTTTTCAGTTTGAGGTACTTCTCAGTCCTCAGGTACAGCCGCAAATCAGCCATAAGCCTGCCGTCGTCGGCGATGACTACGCGGAGCTCGTCCTTGCCAGCGCTATGGGCCTTCAGGGTCTCAAGCGAATCAGCGTACTCATATTCCGGGCTGATGAAATGTAGAGTCAGCTCCTTCTGCTGGCCATACGGGCCGTCGTCGAGACGAACGCCGAACGGGAAGTCCTGCCCGTTCGCGACGTAGCGTACCTTGGCTGACTTCAGGATGTCGCCAGTCAGGAACCCTGCAAACTCCGACCCGAACTTGTTCGAGTCGATTGGAGTTGACTTAATTTCCTGCTCGATGTCCTTCTCGTCGCTCGTCAGGTACTCATAAGTCGAACCGTTGAGCTGGATATACGTTTGCTGCTCCAGCAGGTTCAACGCATCCTTCACCTTGTTGGCAAAGTCAACCATGTTCAACCCGAACCTGCTGTACATGAGGATGGTGAGATTCCGGGGCGTGGCCTTGAAGTCCGGCACGTACTTCACCAGGAAGAGGGCCTTGAGTACCTGGACCGCGAACTGGTTCTGCTGGCTAAGGTGATCCTCAGCGGTGATGATGGCCCCTTGCAGCTGTGATTTCAGGGAGTGCCGAATTCCCTCAAACATGCGATCAAAGGTCGCGAGTTCGCCTACCGGAGTGTCCTTCAGCTGCTGGATGACATCCTGGAAGACACCGAGCATCGACCTGGCACCGACGGCCAGGTTGTTTCCCTCGAAGGCGTTGTGAGCCGAGAGCCCTTTGAGCGCGTCTTGAAACAGCGTGTACTGGTACGTGATGAACGGGTAGCTGGACGTGAAATGTTCTTCGTCCTTGAAGATGCGGTATTTACGCGAACCATCAGCGAAATCAAAGAGCGTCTTAAAGTTATTGGCTTCTGCCGCGTAAATGCCGCCCAGGTGGATCGATCCGGTAGCGGTTTTCTCCAGCAGGCGCTTTTGAATGACTTCTTCTACATCCGCGCTGGTGAGCTTGACACGGTTCTTGAATCGCGCCTGAATCTTGGAGAAGTCGTTGCCCTGCTTGCTGGTCCTGTCGCCGATAACAGCGTCGACGTCCTCTTGGGAAGTAACCAGTACCCAGGCGCGGCCATTGCACCTGGTAGCGAGGGTCTCTGCGACAGTCTGGAGATTGAGCATGAGCTTTGTATTGTCAGCGATGAACTGTCCGACCTCGTCAACGAAGAAGTTAAGGCGGTAGTCCCCATCTTGGCTGTCCAGCCATTCCTTGACGTCGTTTGCGAAGTCTTCGATAGAAACGCTGTAATCGGCCCGGTACTTTGAAAGGATCTGTGTGGGAGCTGCTTCGTCCTGGCCAGTCACACGGGCGTAGGCCTTGGCGATATTGCCTTCCTGGAGGATGCCGAGGGTACGCCCCTCGTTCCATGCTTTGGAGGAAATGTCCTGGTAGGTGACTTTGAACGCCTCAAAGAGCCCCTCTCTAACGAGGTCCCTTTCGAACCTGGCAACATGGCCCAATTGCCCGTAGAACCCGCAGGATTCGTTGAAAACTTTGACGAAAACGCTGAGCAGAGCGTCGGGCTGGTCCTTGCTCTGCAACGTCGCCTTCTGGTCGATGTTGAAGAGGATGCTCCTGGCCGGGATCTGCCGCGACTTCTCGATTGCACCACGAAGAATCGCGTTGCCGGCAGTCTTCTGAATGAAGCTATTGACTACTTCGTCCCTCGATACCTTCTGCCCATCGACGTCGCCGAGTAAATGAGCCAGCATCTTAAGCATGTGTGATTTTCCGGACCCGAAAAACCCAGAAACCCATGCGCCGTTTGCACCCGCATAGTTGTTATAGGCATCCAGGAGGGATTCCATGCGCTGACTGGCCTCGTTGGTAAGAACGTATTCACTTACCTCGGTGCCAATCTGGGACTCGTCGTCGGCTTTGACGACGCCCTCGATCGTTCGCGAAATATCCTTGGCAAAGATGTCATGAAGCTTCATGGTTCCCCCTAGTTAACGTGGTAGTCGAAAATGTTGAACGCCCGGTAGTACTGGTCGTCTGTGAGCTGCCCGAAGAGCACCAGCGCGGACCCTTGAGACGCTGATTGGCGGTACTCGCCCGGGAAAAACATCAGCATCGGTTTGTCTTTTGAAATGCTCAGCAAATTATTCAGCACCGTGTGGGACCGTATGTAAGGGAAAACTTCACCGATCCCTGTGAGAAAGAAGATGTCATGCGGCGACGTGAGCTTTTCCCTTACACGTGGAGCGAGCTCATGCGCGGGATCGAAGACCTGCTGGAAGAGCTCCCGAAACTCGTCCTTGCTGTGCTGCGGCTCAATTTCCAGGACACTGTCCCACAAGTCTCGTTCTTGAAGAATCTCCACTGTGAGGTCGTAGAGATTGATTTCCAGAACTTCGATGCCCTCGACCTTGAGGCGGTTCTGGAGGCGCTTTTGAACCTCTTCCATGGCAAGAGCCTCAGCTGGAGCGAAAGGACAGATGAAGAACGGGACTTCATTCCCAGGCACTTTGTTGTCAAGGAAACGTCGGCTAGTGAGCGCCTTGAGCAGGTGTTCCTCGCGCTTTGCGAGCGGCAAATCTGAGACCTTCTTAAGCATGCATCAAACCTTCAATCTCGAAGTCCCTGATTGGGTAGACCAAAAACGATCCCTGGCCGCGTTGGCGTAGTGCTGTCACGACCCTTCCTCCTATCACTTGAGGAAGGATAAGGCCTGCCTCTGACACTATCTGCGCTTCTCTGAGCATCCTGAACAGATTCTGGCGAAGTTTGTTCTTCGTAGAGGGTTTCAGTTCCTCGAGTTCACCATGCCAGAACGACTTTTTGACGAAGAAGATGTCAAGGTCTTCAGGTCCAAGCTGACTGTTCATAGTCAGGTACCGTTCCCTGACGACTTCTTCAGCGAACTCGGCCACAAATCTGTATTGGAGGCAGATGGCAAGCCAAACGAGCTGATGGCGCTCGGCCGCGTTGCCGCTGACTACGATTTCCAGTTCCGAGTCGCTCAGCATGCTGGCACGGTCCATCGCTTCTCGGCTGATTCGCAAGACCGCGGAAGCCGTGCGCTTTTGGATAAGGTTGTCTGCTCTCACGGCAGCTCTCGCCTTTTTCCAGTCACGCAAACGCAGATACTCGGCAGCGATCACTCGGCACTCGTTGGCTAAGAGCCCCCCCGTTGTAAACGAGAGCTTATAGCGTTCCGTCTCTCTCAATCCGACAGTCCGCCTTCGGCCGCCCCGCCGGCAACGACCCAAGTATCAACATCACTGAGCTTGAATTTCCAGAGCCGGCCGACGCGGTGGGCCGGCATGTCCCGTTTCGCGAGCCAGGCGTAAACTGTGTCTTTGCTGACGCCGAGGTGTTCGGCGACATCATCAACTGACGACCAGGGCTCAGCCATCGGAACGCGACTCGGTTGTTTGCGGCATAGGCCCGATCTTATAGGACGAAGTCGGGTTGGCTGGTCGTCCCGGGAGCAGACTAACGAGGGGCCCCACCGCCAGCCCACACGCTCGGCCCACGGCTTGGGATTGGAAAACCTCGGATGGAAGGCTGTACACCTCACTAACGAGTGCTGACTTGGAGCTCGTTGTAGTCCAGACTCGTCCGCTTCCGGCAGCACTGGCGCAGGAAGCCCAACGAGTAAGGCTGGAAACTCCCTTCGCCCAGTGACACCTCAAGCGACTACTCGTGACGAGGGCAACCTGCTCATGCCCGCCTCAGGCTTTATGTACAGGGCTCCCCTCCCGTCACAGTTCACCTAGTAAGAGGGCATCGGCTGGAAAACTGAGAACCGTTCACTGCCAGATGCCTAGTGCGCCCCCACTTGATGACCAGCTTTAGTACACGCACAGCCAGCGCTTCCGAGAGACGTTGGTCCGAACGTCTGGCGGACTTACTGGGCCACGGCTGCCGCAGCAGCGAACACATCCCCAGGCATCGGCCGATGTAGCCTCCAAGTGATGGCAATCGGCTTCTCCCCCGAATGCAGCACGTAATCCACCTGCCCGAGGCAAGTGTAGGGAACCGTCAACCCTGTCTCGTCCTCGGCCGTATCCCGGGTGAAGAGCAGGATGTGCGAGCGGTGTGACATCCGGTCCAGATAGCGCCTGCCTGTTGGGCTTGCCGGCGATGTAGCGTTCTGCGATTCCCAGTGAAACAGTTCGGGGCTGATCGCGTAGTCCTTGTACATCGTGGTGGCGGAGTGGTTCTTATCGTCCTTATTGAGGGTCACGAAAAAGGCGTCCGTTGACGTTGCCGGACACCAGGCCACGCCCTCGCGGTGCTGAACGTTCTTGCCCAGTTCGAGGGAACCATACTGCAGACCAGCCAAGATCTCCTCACGGCGGTAGGTGGCATGCGTCAGCAGCGGGATGTGCTGCAGGCCGGCACCCAGTCCCTTCGCTGCATGCCTTGACCGGGACACTCCGAGCTTTACGAGCTGGCGGATCTCGCTGCACACGAACTGGTACCCGCGGAGGTAGTCCAGGCCGGCGTCGTACGTCTGAAATCCGCCGCCGTCATCCCACAGCGTGTAGAACAGCATCCTGGCAAAGGTCTGCTCACGTGGCCCAAGCTCGGCATAGCGAGGCGCATCCGGGCTGACGAGCTTGGAATATACGTCGGCGCGCTCGGAGTCGTCGACGTGGATAAGCCGGACCATGCGAGCCAGCAGCTTCTTTTCGGCGTCATCCGACAACTCGTAGATCTTTCCGCGGAGGACCGTCTCGAGGGGCGAGAAGCCCTCGATCAGCCCGGCCTGTCGGAGATAGCCGGTCCAGGAATCCTGGGTGGATCGGTAGATGGACTTCAGGTCGCTGCCCGATTTCTCCAGGTAAGCTTCCAGCTCGGTTTCGCCGTAGGAGGCGATTTCTCGGACCAACTCCCTACGACTGAACTGCAACTGTGCCTTGATGTTGTCCAGCACCACCCGCTGCGCCACCCTATCCAACACGATCTGCGAGCCGGACGGCAGGAACGGGAACTCGTCCTCGACCGCCTTCTCGAGCTCCTTGCGGCCGTAGCCAGTCAGGGCACGGTACCTCAGGTCGAAGCGGAATTCGCGACGTTGCTGACCGATGAAGTCCAGCACCGTGAGGACGGATTTCTCCTCGGCACGCCGCAGCCCGCGGCCCAGCTGCTGGAGGAACACGGTGGCACTTTGGGTGGGCCGCAGAAGCAGGATGGTGTCCACCTCGGGGAGGTCCAAACCCTCGTTGAACAGGTCGACGGCGAAGATGCAGTTGATCTCACGGTCCCGCAGCTGCCGCAGCGCAAGGGCACGGTCCCTGTCGTCCGTTTGTCCCGAAACCGCTACTGAGGCGATGCCAGCACGGCTGAAGACCTCGGCCATGTAGACGGCGTGCTGCACGGAGACGCAGAAGCCTATGGCGCGCATGTCTGCCGTGTCGGTGACCTTGTCACGGAGCTCGCGGATCACCTTGCCGGCGCGTGCCTCGTTGCCTGTGTAAAGAGCATCAAGCTGGCCAAGGTCGTAGGTTCCGCGTTTCCACTCCAGGCGGCTGAGGTCGACGTCATCTGAGACCCCGAAGTAGTGAAATGGCACGAGAAGATCTGCATCGAGTGCGTCCCAGAGCCGGAGTTCACTGGCCCGTCGGCCGTCGAAGAACTGCTTGGCGACGTCGATGCCATCGCCCCGTTCCGGTGTAGCCGTCAGTCCCAGAAGTTCTTGGGGCCCAAGGTGGTGGATAATTCTGCGGTACGTCGCCGCCTCCGCGTGGTGGAACTCGTCGATGACCACAACATCGAAGTCATCCGGCTTGATTTTGCCAACGCCCAGGGCGGCGAGCGACTGGACACTGGCGAAGACGTGCTTCCATTGCTTGGGCTTGTGCTCCCCCACGAACAGCTCACCGAAGGAGCCCTTCTGCAGCACGTCCCGGTAGCTGCGCAATGATTGTTTGAGGATCTCCTGGCGGTGCGCGACGAATAGCAGCGTGAGGTCTTTGCCGGCTGCCTCGCAGAGTCGCTTGTAGTCCAGGGCGGCGATGACGGTCTTGCCGGTGCCGGTGGCGGCGACGAGCAGGTTGCGGTGATGCCCTTTGTCCCGCTCGGCCTCAAGATCCTCGAGCATCTCGACCTGGTGGAGGAACGGCTGTATCTCCAGGCCCGTTGCGGCGTCTGGGGCGGACGTGAGTTTACCGCCGTTCCGCGCGAGGGCGGCATCAAGCTTGTCTGCGTCCCTGTCCGGATCGTAACTCTGGAAAGCCCGCTGCTCCCAGTAGCTGTCGAAAGTGATCTCGAACTTCTTGAGCAGATCCGGTGTGGCCACGGAGCTGAGGCGGACGTTCCACTCCAGGCCGTCAAGGAGCGCGGCGCTGCTGAGGTTGGAGCTGCCGACGTAGGCTGTATGGAATCCCGAATTGCGGCGGAACAGCCACGCTTTGGCATGCAAGCGTGTGGAATGGGTTTCGTAGCTGATCTTGACCTCGGCGCCATAGCGCTGAACCAGGTGGTCGATGGCCCGGCGTTCCGTGGCGCCCATATACGTGGTGGTGATTACACGAAGCTTGACGCCGCGCTCATAGAGTTGTTCGAGGGCAGGTTCGAGGAGCCGCAGCCCGGTCCATCGGATGAAGGCGCAGAGGAGGTCAACAGTGTCTGCCGACTCGATCTCGGCGCGGAGTTCGGCGGCGAGGTTGGGATCGTCCTTGCTGTTAGTCAGGAGGGCGGAGTCTGACAGCTTCGTCGTGGGTCGGCGGAGATGCCGGCGCTTGAGAGTGTCCGGGCGGTGGAGAGAGTGGAGTTGGGTCGGGCCCGGCGTGATCACATCGCTGTGCTGCAGCTCGCGAAGAAGCCGGTTGGCCAGGGCGACACGGTCTTCTTTCTTGGCTTGAGCCAGGGCCGCTCTGACAATTTCCGCGATGTGGCGGCTAAGAATTTCTGGAGCATCATCAGCCGATACCTGCGTGAATACCGCGTTCAGATCAGCCATCGTTGCTAGTTTCTGGCTCAGCTCGTCAGTGCGCAGTGCCTCATAAAGTCCCTCCGACAGCGACGGCGATGCCGGATCCCCATTCAATTTGTCCACTGCGCCAGGGTATTCCGTGGTGGTGACAAATGACGAATAGCGCGAATTCCTGGCAATCACGAGCACTGGCTAGAGTATGGCCATGACTATTTCCGTGGCTGAACTCCTCGAAAAATGCGGCTTGGAGTGGGCAGGCGCCGTCCAGTGGGGCGAGCAGATTCACCTGGATCAGCCCGGCGTTTACGTCGTGTCGTCGACAGCTGATTTGGAGGATTCCGTCGGACTGCTTCCGCTTTACAAGCCCGACCCTGCTTCCTTCAAGGATCTCCGACAGCTTTGTCCTGAGGTCATGATCGATGGCACTCCCGCGACAGATGAAGCTTTAGCCCAACGAATCGGGGCCTTTTGGATTCAGGATTCCCCGGTACTCTATATAGGGCTGGCCGGGACCTCGGCGCAGAAACGCGTACGACAGTACTACGTCACCCGCATCGGCCAACGGTCACCGCATGCCGGTGGCTGGTGGCTCAAGACGCTGAGCGGGCTCGCCGATTTGTATGTCCATTACGCTCCGGCGTCGGATCCGGCAGCAGCGGAATCGGCCTTGCTGAACGCATATGCGGAATCGGTTCCCGTGGCCGTCCGACGACAGCTCTTCGATGCAGAGCGGATTGCGCCGTTTGCCAACGTGAATGTACGTCACGGTCTCCGAAAGCGCCACGGCTTGGCCGGCTACAAGATAGAGCGGTCGGCAAACGATTCAGCGAGCCCAAGTATGCGTCTGCAATCCGCTGCCCCCGCAGCGCAAGAGCCATTGCCGCCCTCTGCTCGAAGTCACGAGGCTTCCAAGGCGAGCCATTCTGATGGCATTCGCATCGAGTCCCAGGCGATAACGGATGCCGACAGGACTAGAAGCAACTTACGAATTCCCGCCCGCTCCAAATTTGCGTTGCCCCCTACAGATGGCTTCTTGACTGTGAACTATGGCGGAACAAGCTCGGAGGCGCGGTGGCGTGTAAACGGTTCTCGTTCCGGGACCATCGGACTCGGAAAGAAGATCATGCGAACGCTCGGCAGTCCCGGTCAAAGTGTTTGGATGACAGTGCGCGGCACTATTGTCGAAATAGAAGGTTGAGGTCTCCGGGCGCTGGTTCCTAAAGGAAGGGCGACGAACGGTGCCTCATGATGGCTGTGTCTGATAGACAATTCCATGATGCAGCCTCACGTCTTCGTAGCCATGCGGACATCCTGCGCCTGCAATGTGATGCCTGGCTGCTTCCGACGGATTCATGTGTCAGGATCCGCCCTTGTTGGGCAAAGGCGCACCCCAAACTTCAACAGCTCGCCGAATCGTCGTGTGATGATCTTTTCCGGTCCGGACAATCCCATGCCGCGGCAATCCATGATTGGGATCAGAAATCACCCAGGCCGGTCCTGACTGCGGTGTCCGCTGACAATCAGTGGTCACCGGACGTTTTTGCTGAACGGTTAGAGGCCTTCGTCGTAGCAGCTCTCGGTGTCCTGAATGCACCCTTCAACCAGCGTCCCGACCGACTTCTGGCATTTCCATTTTTCGGCACACAGGGAGGCGGTGCTGACAATCACCGCGGGGCAGCTCTGCGTGCAATCCTCGATACGATTTCAGAATTGGCCATCCGGTACGAGGTGGATATCGTGCGCACGCTTCAAGGCCGGTCGGCCTATTCGTTGGCTCAGAAACTCCGACGGGAAGTTATCAACGATTCTTCATGGCGGTCTCTCGGCCAGCATCGGCATCAAAAGGCTAAGGTGCTCAGCCAGCATGCCCGTGACGGACAGCTGGTGCCGTTCCTCGGCGCCGGTGTGAGTGTAAGCCCGAGGGCTTCCACATGGAAGGCGCTTCTGGGGAGACTTCGAGAGGGAGTCAGCCTGCAGGACTTCCAAATCTCGGCCTTTGACTCGCTTGGACCATTCGACCCGGCAGCAGTTTTAGAGCAGTTTTACATCGATCGCTTGAACTCGCCTCAGAGCACCCTTTCCCTGTTTAAACACCCTCGGTCAGCGGCCCATCCATGAAATCCCCGGGCTAGCAACCCGTCAATGCCCTCTACGAAGAGGCGTGCGCGCTAACCCGAGTGGCGCTAGTACCGCAAGCGGTTGCTCAGGAGCGCGCCTCGCTCCTGACCTCATCAGACGCCGGAATTAGGCAGCACCTTCATGACGCTCGCGGCGAGCACATCAACATTTCGACCAACTTCATTAAAACGCTGCATCAAAGGCATCGGAGGCCTATTATCCGCGAAGTGCAGAAGAGCATCGTCATCCAGCACGCAAATCTGCTGTTTATTCTTATACACGGACCAGTAGCCTTCTGCCGCCGGCGGCGAGGCCACCCGACCATGCAACGATTCAAACTTGTCGAGTGCAGATGGAAAATCGTCTAAGGCGTCGGATGGAATCATGTACTTGTCCTGTGCATCGAAATAACAACACGAAAAAGCGCGCCATGTGTCACTGGACCAGATATTGAGTCCTATCAATTTCGCCATCAATCTATAGACAAGTGTTTCTTCCGTAGTTTCAAGCGCGTGATTAGGAAGGTAGATATTCAGATTCCTCTCAATAGCCGTCACAGCCTCCCTAGGCGTCATCGCCAGAAGCTCAGGCCATCCCATCGCCCAGCCGGGTTGTGAACTACCATCTACAACCGCCCTGTTCGGTACTTCGGAGATAAAAGCAAGCAGTCGGCGGCCGTTTGCATCAAAAATACCTAAGGTTTCATCGAGACCTAAGGTTTCTACGCAGCTAATCAGCCTCAGTGACTTATGCCTTCTCGCCACTTCCGCGGCAAGCCACCATGAATGCGCCGCCAAGCTATTCTCGTAAATAGATGAGAACACGTTTTCCTTCCGTCTGCTGCCAGAGTGTATAAACCGTGGAAATTGTATACGGATCCAAGCCGCAGCTATAGGGCCACAGACTGATCTGCGCGCGGTGTCGGCTGAGTAGCTCCCGGCAGTATTATTCCACTTTCGTTGCGCGGCCTTTCAGGCCCGCCCCCACAACCGCGACGGCCTCCCCCGCGTCCCGTCGGACATCTGCCCCGTCCCCACCAGCTGCGGCTCCATGAACCGCCGGAACGTGTCGCGCATCAGCGTCCGACCGGCAACCACCTCATGCAAATCCCGCAGCTCCTTCAGCGTGAACGGCTCGTCCAGCAGCGCACCGGGATCCGGCGATTCCGCATAGGCGGCCCGCAGCCACTCGACCGCTTTTGCCACCATCTCCGAGTGCCCGTACGGCATCCCGGCGATCACTTCCGGTTCCTCAGCAATGGAAGCCAGCCGAACGCCGTCGGACTTCAACGCTTCCTCCAATGCCGCCAGGGGCACCACGTCCACGTGCGCAACGGAAAGCACCCAGCCCCGGTCGTCCCGGGCCGGATCGTCAAAGACATGCAACTGCCGGGGCACCCGCCCGGAGATCCCGGCTTTCTCCCGCAGGGACCGCAGCACCGCATCGGCCAGCCGCTCCCGCTCACGCAGGAAGCTGCCGGGCAGCGCCCACTCGCCATGCCTGTCCTTCTCGCCGCGCCGCACCAGGAGCACGCAAAGGCTGCCGTTTGCGACGGTCAGCACCGCGGTGTCCACCGCCACCGACGGCCGCGGGTAGTTCAGCAGGGAAGCACGCGGGACATCTGTTGGGGTCTTCACAGGATCATTTATCTCAGTATTGCGCTAAAGATTCAAGCCGTGCATACTGAAGTCAATTAGCTCAGATCTGAGCTAAAGATTCTGGAGGTCATCATGAAGATTCAACAGCTGCACGTCGGAGCCGGCACCACGCTCGGCCCGCTCAGCATCTTTCCCGTCTGGACGGCCGGCGCCGGCGGGCTCGGCATCAGCACCGGCACCCACGCCGACGTCGCCGTCACCGAGCTGGCCGGCGGCCCGCAGGTCGCCCGCCTCACCGTCACCAACAACGGCCCGCGCCCGGCCCTCCTGCTCGAAGGCGAACTGCTCGAGGGCGGCCAGCAGCACCGGACCTGCGCCAGGGACGTTCTCCTCGGCCCGGGCGAAACGCGCGACATCGACACCTACTGCGTGGAGGCCGGCCGCTGGGAAGGCACGCCCAGCCACCGACGGCAGGCCCGCCGCGCCCCGCTGAACGTCTGGGCAGAGCTCGCCACCGGTCCCGCCGATCCGCGGGGTGCCGACCGCCAGGGCCGCATCTGGAACCGGGTCAGCCGGTTCGATGCCGCCCGGGGCCGGTCGGTGACCAGCTCCCTGCTGGAGCACATGGACCGGTTCACCGCCGAACCACGGGAGGCGAACCGCTTCGAGGCCTCCGACGCCCCGGCCCCGGTCGAGGGCCAGCGCGGCGTGGTGATCGGGCTCGGGCACCAGCCGCTGCTCCTGGAAGTCTTCGGCACCCACACGCTGTTCCGCCGGCACTACCGCCAGCTGGTCGAATCCGCGCTGCTCGATCTGGAGCTCCTTCCCCCGCACGTGATGGCCTCCGGGCCGATGCCCGGCCAGCGGGCACGGGACTTCGCCGCCGCTATCCAAGCCCTGGAGTTCGGACCGTTCGACGGCGGCCTGCCGGCGGTGGAGGTTAGGAATCACGGCGCGCTGCGCAGCCGCAACGTCACCCGAAACGCGGGACACGTCGCAGCGGCGGGCATCGCCGTCGCACTCCCTCGCCGCGAACCCGAGCTGGCCCACCTGACCGGCTGGAACACCAAGCACCCCCTGATGGAGATCGCATGAAACTGAACCCATTGCAGAACGACCGCGCCGCCGGCGTCCTGGTCACCCTGGCCGCCGGGGACGCCCTCGGCGCCGGCTACGAATTCGGCGCCCCGCTGCCCGACGGAACCCCGGTGAGCATGAAGGGCGGCGGCCCGTTCGGCTTCTCCCCCGCAGAGTGGACCGACGACACGTCTATGGCCGTCGCAATCGCCGAGGCCTTCCTCGACTCCCTCTCGGCACCCGGCTCCCCGTCCGCGCCCGACGGGACCGTCCGGGCCTGGACCGCTTGGGCGGCCGACGCCAAGGACGTGGGTGCGCAGACCAGCGCCGTCATCGCGGCGGCGCGCCAGGCTGCCGCAGCGGCTGGCCGGAGCGACGTGGACGCCGCGGACTTGCGCGCCGCGGCTGCCGAATTCCACGCCCGCACCGGAAGGAGCGCCGGCAACGGCTCGCTCATGCGCACCGCTCCCCTGGCCCTGGCCTACCTGGACCGCAGCCTCGAGGAGCTCATGGCCCAGGCCGCAGCGGTCAGCGCTCTGACCCACGTGGACCCCGATGCGCAGGACGCCTGCGGCCTGTGGTGCGTCGCCATCCGGCAGGCGGCGCTCAACGGCGAGCTGGATGTCCGGGCGGGGCTTGCCTTTCTACCGGCCGGGCGTGCGTCTGTCTGGCTGGAGCGGATAGAGGTGGCAGAGCGGTCCCGGCCGCGGGACTTCGCCCGCAACGGCTGGGTTGTGGAGGCGTTCCAGGGAGCGTGGAGCGCGATCCACCACACGTCGGCTTCCGCAGTTGGCCCCGCGCATCTGCGGGCGGCCCTGGAGGAAGCGGTCCGGGGCGGCCGCGACACGGACACGGTGGCCGCCATCGCCGGCGGCCTGCTCGGCGCCGCCTACGGCTACTCCGCAGTGCCGTTCGAGTGGCGCCGGCACCTGCACGGCTGGCCCGGGTTGCGCTCTCATGACCTGATGATGCTGGGCATGGAACTCGCCCGCGGCGAGGGCCGCCGTCTTGATGCCTGGCCGCGGGCCGAGCGCCACGACTACAGCATGTGGGGACGCACCGATGCGCTGGTCCGGCACCCGCACGACGACGGCGTCTGGCTGGGCGGGGTAAGTTCCGTCGCCCGTGTAGCCGAGTTGGGGATCGATGCGGTGGTGTCGCTGTGCCGGCTGGGCACGCTGGATGTTCCCGGTGTCGCCGCCGCGGACCATGCCACGTTCTGGGTGATCGATTCCTTCGATGCCGGGGACAACGCCCATCCAGACTTCGTGCTCAGGGAGGCAGCGGCCGCCGTCGAACGCTACCGCGCGGAAGGCAAAACGGTGCTGCTGCACTGCGTGCGGGCGGAGTCCCGGACGCCGACTGTTGCTGCTCTGTATGGCGCTCGTGTTGCCGACGTGTCTCCGTTGGAAGCGTTGGAGGATGTGCGGCGGATGCTGCCCGGGGCACGGCCGAATCCGCTGTTTATGGGGGTGCTAGGAGGCGACAGGGCGCCCGCCGTCGAGTCATAAGGACGACCGCGCGGCGCAGTTGCCGAACAAAGTCCGCGGGTGCTGATAAGAATGTCTTGGCATCAGAGAGGATGCCTATTTGGCGCTCAGAAAGTGGGAGAGTTGCACTTGGGGGAACAACAGTCCGTGTCGCAGGGACGTCAGCGTGATCGGCACCAGATTGCCAGTCGGGCGGTGAAGGCCTACCAGGCAGGTGACCCGCTGCAGCGCATTGCGGCGGATGCCGGTATGCGAGCTTACGACATGCTGCGTCTGCTCAGTACCCGGGTAGCTGATCAGAGCGAGCAGCAGCGGTCCGAAGCTCTTCGCAGGCGGTGCTCTGCAACTGCTGACGTTCTGCGTAAGGATGCCTACCGGGTTGTCCAGCTTTTAGAAGCTGGAATTGAAAGCTCTGATATTCCAAGAATTCTGGCCGCTCTCAGCGCCATGATCGACATCGACATTGCTGCAGAGCTGTTGAAGAGCCCTGACCTTCTCATAGACCCCGTCCTTCGTCGAAGACCATTTATGGTCACCGATATGATGTGGTTGCGCTACGTGACGGGGTATCACCGAGGGATCGCACCGAATTACGAGCTGGCCCTGGGTAAGGTTCCGTTGCCCGAAATTCATGGTTTTCGAATGATCCTGTCCGAGGCGCTCCCGCGGCAACAGGTCGGTCAGATCATCGCTCTCATCGAAACAACGGCTGAGGCCGTTGACGCCGGCGACGACGAAGGCATTTCATTCTCTGAGTATCAAGAGGCGCGGGAAGCTATCATTCGTAAAACGAGCGGCGAGGGGATCCCCCTATCCCCGCCCCCGGCCGAACGGATCCGCGAGGGAACGACGGGGAGATCATGGCACTTGGCGCTTGAATCTGTCGGCATGAAGTTTCCGGCTGTGAACGGTGGATTTGCTGCGGCCGACTACGAAGACGCTTCTCAGGCGTACCGCGCTACAGGGGGTCTGTTCGGATCCCCGAAAGACGTTGACAGTTATGACAGCTGGATGATCGCCGAAGTGGCCATGGGTCGGGATCGCCCCTCGGCGGTGGCCATCGGACGGCACTTTGGCGCCTGGGAGTCTGTGATCGGCGCCTGCGTTCCGCTGGAAGAAGATGAGCTCCGCGGGATCGTCAGTCATTTGAGAACCGAGGCTGCTGCAGACTATGCCTGGGCACGAGCTGCAGAACTCATCAGTGAGGTGCTCCGAACGATGCCGTGGAACTCGTTCCTCAGCATCCAATACGGGGCAGGCGCGGATGGAGGGCCTCAGCCGTATGCCCAGATCACACCCGGGCCCGACGGGGCGTGGTGCGAGATTGTCTCCGAGGAATTCCTACAAGCGGACGACTGGCCGATTTACCCTGAGCATCTGCTACAAAACGGATGGTCGAAACCTGATGTGGAGGTCCCCAACTGGTACAAAGAAGCCGTCCCGCTGGATGACGCTGGCCACGTCACCCTCGAGGGTCTAAGAACCGGCAGGTCTTGTCATGACGCTGACGAGCTTCGATGGCACACCGGGAGTTTCCCCTCCGGAACCAACCCGGATGGCGGTGTCACAGCCGCAGATGTTCTGGGCGGCACTGTGCAGACGCTCCGCAATGCCAGCTGAGCCATCCATCCTTCAACGATTAGGACGGCCATGAACCTTCCGACGATTCTCGCCGAGGAAAACGTCCAAAATGCAGCAGACCTGCTGGAAGCCTATTCCCGGCGACGACTGAATGGTCTCCCTGCCTAGCCGATGATCTGATAGCCGTCTCATTTCTCTCGGTCCAAGACACCCGGAACCGCTGCGATGGGCATCTTAGCTACTCATCAACCGTGCCACGTTCTGGGTGATAGATTCCCACGCGGAGCGGGTGCCGTGAAAAACTGGTCGACCACCTAAGATGTTCTGAAAATGTGCGGCACAGTAGCCGTCATAGGGCATGGGGGCACAGTGAGGTGTATTCCGGAAAAACCGGAGTTCGGCGATGGCCAATTGGCGGAAAAGGTAGTTTGGGAAGCGCTGCGGGGCAGCCTGCCGGAAGACTGTGTGCTGGCCCATTCCGTCCAGGTACGGGACGGCCGGGCCGAGCATGAGATCGACCTGCTGGTGCTGTGGCCCGGCGTCGGCATGGCCGCCATCGAAGTCAAAGGCGGCAAGGTCGGCGTCGAAAGCGGGCAGTGGTACCAGTCCGACAGGGCCGGCAGACACACGATCAAGAGCCCGGTGGCGCAATCCCAGGGTTCGCAGCATGCGTTCAAGACCTGGCTCGAAAGCCGGGTCGGCTCCAAGCTCAGCAGCCGCTTCGCATACCTCGTCAGCTTTCCCTATACGGACGTGCCGCGGGACTGGGAGATGGCCGGGTGCCCCCGCTCGCTGATCCTCGACCAGACAGATATGAAATCGCCGGCCGACCTGATCCGGCACGCCATCGAACACGAAGGCTACGGCGCCACCACCCTGGCGCCGGCATTCCTGGCACGCATTCTCCCCCACCTCAGCGGGGACCTCATTGCCCGCTCCGACGATTCGGTGGATCCGCAGGAAGCCGAGGACGCACAGGACCACCTCACCGAGCGTCAGGCGGTCCTCTTGCAGGCCACCAGGTCGCTCACCCGCGTGAAGTTCACCGGAGGGGCCGGCAGCGGGAAGACCTGGCTTGCCTTGGAGAAGGCGAGACTCCTCTGCAAACAGGGCAAACGGGTGGGCCTCTTTTGCTACAACAAGGGCCTCGGCCAGTACCTGCAGCAGCAGGTGTCCGGCTGGCGGCAGGCCCAGCCCGTCTTTACGGGCGAATTCCACGAGTACGTTCGGGGTCTGGGCGTCCCGGACGGTTTCGAGCCGCACTACTTTGAGGAGGAGATGCCCCGTCTCCTAAAGGAGCTGGCGGCGGGCATGGACGCGCACGACCGGCTGGACGCCGTCGTCGTCGATGAAGCGCAAGACTTCGCACCGCTGTGGTGGGAGGCGCTGCTCGCCTGCACCGCAGATCCCGACGGCGGTGAGGTGTACGCGTTCATGGACGACCGCCAGGACGTCTACCGCAGGTGGGGCGGAGCGGCTGCACCGGGCGGGCATCCGACGGCAGATCTGGTGCCGATCCACATCGACGAGAACCTTCGGAACACCCGCAAGATCGCCGAGACGTTTAGGTCCTTTGCCGGCGAACACTTCACTCCGCGGGGCGGCACCGGGCTTCCCGTGCGGAGGGTTCAGTGCCTCACGGAGGACGCACTCTCTGCCGCCGATGACTGCATCGAGGCGCTCATGGACGAAGGCTGGGCCAACAACCAGATCGCTCTCCTCACCACCAACTCACGGCACCCCGCGCACCTGGAGCATGTCGACGCCGGCACCATCGCCGAGTACTGGCTCGACTTCCACGCCAACAGCGGCGTGTTCTACGGCCACGTGCTGGGCTTCAAGGGCCTGGAGCGTTCGGTCGTGGTGCTGTGCGTCAACGGATTCAAGGACCTGGAACGCGCGGCGGAGCAGCTGTATGTCGGGCTGTCCCGGGCCAGGAGCCTGCTGGTGGTGGTCGGCGACGGCGCCTTGCTGGAGGAAGCCGGCGGCCGGGAGTTGAAGATGGCGCTGTCGAAGGCGCAGGCGTGGGAGCCTCCTCCGGCCTGATGGCGCCGCTGGCAGCGGTTTGGGCGGGCACGACGGCGGGCGGTTCAGTTTTTGTCGGACCTGCCCCTTAGTCTTCACTCACTAAGTTCCAAACCGTCCAATGGGGGATGAAATGCCAGAACTTGCCGAGGACCCGTCCGTTTCGGTGGCGATGCTGCCGATGCCGGAACCTGTTGCTGCCGCGTCCGTTCCGACCGAGTACGACTACGCCTTCCTATACACCTGGCAGCAGGAGGCGCTGAAAGCGTGGCATTCCAATGCCCGCCGCGGCGTGATCGAGGCAGTCACCGGTGCCGGTAAGACGCGCGTCGGCATCGCCGCCGCGTTCGAAGCCGTTAGGCAGGGCATAAAGGTTCTAATTTTGGTGCCGACCGCGGAGCTTCAGGGGCAATGGCTGTCCTACCTGCAGCGCGACCTGCCCAAGGTGCGGCGCGGGGCCCTCGGCAACGGCCGCTCGGACTCCCTTGACCACGTCGACATCCTCGTGGCGATTGTGCACTCGGCATCCAACCGGGAGACGCTGCGCAGCCACAAAGCCGGGCTGGTCATCGCAGACGAGTGCCACCGGTATGCAGCTCCGCTGTTCATCGGCGCGCTCCAGGAGGGTTACGCCTGGCGCCTCGGACTGACTGCCACCTATGAACGGTCCGACGGCGAGCACGAGAACCTCCTGACGCCGTACTTCGGCGGGGTCGTCTACAACCTCTGGTACGACAGGGCGCTGCAGGACGAAGTGATCGCGCCGTTCGACATCGCGCTGGTAGGGGTTGAACTGACTCCTACCGAACAGGTGTCCTATGACGAGTTCTCCGACACGATGACCGAAACGGCACGCCATCTGGAGTCGTATGCGGGGATCCCCCGGCGGCCTTTCCACCAGTTCATCTCGGCCGTCGCTACGCTGGCGGCCTCCGAGTCCCCTAGCCGGGAAGCTACCATGGCCCGGAGGTACATGCGGGCCATGGCCTCCCGGCTCACGCTCCTGGCTGAGGCCAGGACCAAGTATCTTGCCCTGGCCGCGCTGAAGGAGTCCGTAGATCAGTCGCACGGCACCCTTGTCTTCACCCAGACGCAGGAGTCCGCACGGCGAGCTGAGGAACTGTTCACCTCGATGGGCACCACAGCGTCGGCGCTGTTCAGCGGGATGGCCAAAGATGACCGGAAGCAGGGCATGGAGGACTTCCGCAGCGGCGCCTCCCAGATCCTCGCGGCGCCGCGGCTCCTCGACGAAGGCATTGACGTTCCGGAAGCCGACCTCGGCATCATCGTCGCGGCAAACAGAAGCCAGCGCCAGATGGTACAGCGCCTGGGGCGTGTCATCCGCAAGAAAGCTGATGGACGCGTGGGGCGCCTGGTGGTTCTCTACTCCAAGGGAACAGTCGAGGATCCCGAGGTACAGGGCGAGGAGTTCCTGCGCCGCGTTTTGCCTCATGCCCGCGAGGTGGACTTCTTTGACATGAAGGCGGACCTCGGCCGGCTGCAGGAGTTTCTCCGTCGGCCGGAGCCGGAGCAGCCGCCTGCCCCCGGTTCCGAAATGGTCCCGGCGGTGGGCGGGAGCGGCACCCCGGCCGGGGAATTAACCCCAGGTGGCACGGAGGGGGAGCCAAAGGAGCATTTCCTTGGTGTCCAAGAACCGGAAGAGGCCACCTTGGAACTCCTCGAGGGCGAGGTGGACGAAGCCGAGCCCACCTCATTCGACCTCGAAGACCAGGACTGGCCCGAGGAACTTGCCGGACTCGAGGGTTTCAGTGACGATGCCGTATCCGACTACCTGCGGCGAGCCGGACGGGCTGACCTCCTGACTGCTGGGCAGGAAGTGGAGCTTGCGCAGGAGATCGAGGCCGGGCTTTTCGCCAGGCACCTCTTGGGGGACGGCGCTCCCCGCGGCCGCAGGGAAGCGCGCGAGCTCCTTGCGGTTGCTCAGCTCGGTGAACGCGCCGCCGAAGCCCTGCTGGAGGCGAATCTTCGACTCGTCGTGTATATCACCAAGCGCTACATTGGCCACGGCCTGGAGTTGTTGGACCTGATCCAGGAGGGGAATATCGGTCTTCACCGAGCAGTCTGCAAGTTCGACTACACCAAGGGCTTCAGGTTCTCGACGTATGCGACGTGGTGGATCCGCCAAGCCGTAACCCGGGCTTTGGCCGATCAGGGACGGCTGATCCGGCTCCCTGTTCATATGGTGGAGCAAATCCACAAGGTCCAGGCGATTCAGCGCGAAGGGGCGACCACAGGAGTAGCCCACAGCTGCGAGGAGCTGGGCCGCCTCACAGGCCACACCGCGGACAAGGTCGAGTACCTGCTTGGCCTTGACAAGACGATCTACTCCCTGGATCTCCCCGTCCCAGATGGCCATGGAGGGGCGGAGCCGTTGGCGGAACAGATGGCCGATTCCTCGGAACCGGACGTCGTAGACCGCATCGCAGGCGAAGAGCTGAAGGCGCAAATCCACGCAGTTCTCGACACTCTGAGTGAGCGTGAGGCGGGCGTGATTGCACTGCGCTTCGGACTCACAGACGGCGAGGAAAAAACCTTGGATGCAATCGGGAAGGTGTATGGAGTTACGCGGGAACGCATCCGCCAGATCGAATCCAAGACGATTGGGAAGTTGCGCCATCCCTCGCGGTCACAGGTCCTGAAGGAATACCTGTATGACTGCAACGGGGCAGCCTCTGGTCCGGGCGTTGCCGGCTCGAGTGAAGGCGCATCCGAAGTTGGAGACGCACCATCACCGGCCGCGTGAGGTCCTCCGCAAAGAGGCTGCTGCGCACGGATGCCAGGGTCAGCGTCTGCGGTGAGACACATTTGTCGGACCCTGCAGCTAGCGTGATAGAAACGACCACCAGCCAATGCATCGGGGATAAAAATGAAGATTGAGTTCGGGTGGCACCTCGACCGGGCCCCGTGGGCATACACCCAGCCAGGTCTGAACCAAATCCGCGTGGGCCGAAAAAACTTCACGGCCCTGCTGCAGACACGTTTGGGAATCACCCGCCCTGACACCGGGCACGCCGAGCGTGTCAGCCAGTACCTGGAGCGGCTTCGGTCCGTTGACTCCCCGGATGCGTGGTTCCACGACTCGTTCGAGGTTGACCCGTGGTCCACGGCGCAGGAGCTGCTCGCCGCGCGTGACGACGCCGTCGCTAACGGCTGGGAGGGCTCGCTCCCCGAGTGGCAGCCAGGCATGCCGGAACCCTCTCCGTTGCTGCGGACGCTGGCGGCAGCGGAAAGCGCGTATGGGCAGCTCGCGCCCTCCTTGTCCGATGACGTCGCCGAGCTGGTAACGGCGCTAGACTCGCCCCTGCCGCTCGGCATCGACGAGCTTGTACTTCAGCACGCTGAGAGCACATTCCCACACGTCTGGCGGTGCATCATCGGCAAGCTGCGGGACCGTGGAGTCCAAGTCAGTGAAGCCGTGCCCGCAGGCCGCCAGCCACGGCTGACGATTTTCACCGCTGAAACAGAGTGGGAGGCCGCGGAACACAGCGCGCGGTGGCTCGCGGCCGGAGATAATCAACGAACCGCCGTCGTATCCTCCGACAACACTGCCGTCCTGGACGCCTATCTCGCGGGCTACGGCCTGCCGGCTGTCGGCGCAGGCGCTCCATCCGTCTGGCGTCCCCAGGACCAGCTCATTCCGCTCTTTTTCGAAGTCATCTGGGCTCCGGCCGACGTTCAGCTCCTCGCCGAGCTTCTGACCCTTCCGGGCTCACCGGTGCGAGGGGCTGCCGCCCGCCACCTTCTTGGGGCTCTGAGGGCAGAGCCGGGGACCGGAGGCGAAGCGTGGACTGCTGCTATCTCTGCCATCGCCGCCGACGAGCATCTCGGTCCCGACCTCGCGGCTGCGCTGGACCGACTCTTTTGCACTGGTCTTCTCATCGAGGACAACGGCGTGAGCGGCACTGAGCTTGCTGAAAGGGCAGGATGGCTCGTGGGCCGCTTGCGCGCCCGTGCCTCCAAAGACGACTCCGCCAAGGCCACCGCTTCCCTGTTGCAGCGGATCCTGGCACTCGTGGCACCGTTCCCGCGCGTCTCGCGCCGGGATCTGCGCCGCATCATCGCAGCCGTCATAACCCCTTCGTCGGGTGCGCTCAAGCCGGCAGAAGCTGCACCATGGTTGCGGCTCGGTCATCTGGCCGAGCTGACTGACGACGTTGACCAAGTGATCTGGTGGGGTTTCCAAAGTAGCCGGACGCCGTCCGTCCGACGCTGGGATGCCCACGACATCGAAGTCCTGTCCCGGGTGGGTGTGTTCCTGCCAACGCCGGAAGACATCAGCGCCTTGGAGATCGGCCAGACTCTCGCTGCCGCCAGCCGGGCCGGAGACCTGGTCCTCGTTCAGATCGAACAGCGCGACGGCGAGCGGGAGCAAGGCAATCCGCTGCTGGAGGCTTTCGCCGCTGCACAGCCGAGCCAAGCCGAGGAGTCCCTCTCTGACCGTCTCGACCGGCTCGGGCGCAGGCCCGGAGCACTCACTGACGCCACCGGCCTCTGGTCTCTCGCAGGCCGTCAGATGCAGCTCGCTCCGGTCGCCCAGCACCGCCCCGTCGCACCACTGGCCGTGCACGACGTCGGACCTAACCCTGCGTTCGTCACGGACAGTCTCTCCTCGACGCAGTTGTCCACGCTGCTCGGCTGCTCGCTGGCATGGGTGCTCAAGCACAAATCTCGCCTCCGCGTCCCTGCCGCTGCTAGTGTGCCGACCGACAACCAGATGCTCGGGATCTTCGCCCACAAGGTTGCTGAGGTACTACAGGTCCAGCTCCGGGCCGAACACCGGGCGGTTCCGGAGCAGGACGAGGTAAGGACTGCCGTCGACCGCCTCTTGCCGCAGCTTGCCTCAGAGCTGCTGCTGCCCGGCCAAAAGAGCCGTCTGGCCGGTGTGCGTGCCACCGTCGAAACCACCGTCATGACCTTCTTTGAACAGCTGCAGCGCGGCGGTGTAGTGCTGCAGGAGATGGAAAAGGGCTTCGAAAAAGAATTGCACTTCACCGCAGGGGGAAACAACTACACGGTCCCCGTCACGGGCCGGGCGGACGCGGTCGGCATCGACGCTGCGGGCCGGACCGTCGTCGTTGATCTCAAGTGGACCAACGGCGAGAAGTACCGTCGCGAGGAAATTCAGCGCGGGGAGGCCCTTCAGCTAGCCCTATATCAGTGGGCCTTCAGCCCTGACGAGTTGCCGCCGGACTCACCCACCGCTTATTTCATGCTCAAGCAGGGAAGGTTCGCATCGGCCCACCCGGAATTCGGTTCCCCGATCCAGCCCAGCCAAGACCCCTCGCAACTGTGGCAGCAGACCATGCGGGCGATTGAATTCACGGTCGAGGAAGTGCTTGCGGGACGGGTTACCGCAACGGCGCCGGCAGCCAACGCCCTGGCCGATGACGAACCCGATGCCGCGGCGAACGCCGAGGACAGCGGCCGCCTTCACGTGAAGCCTAACTGCAGGTACTGCGACTTCGGCAGCCTGTGTGGACTAAAAGGGGACTACTCATGAACCTGCTGGACAACGTCACCATGGTTTCGGCGAGTGCCGGCACCGGGAAGACATTCACACTCACCGGCAAGATTGTCGACCAGATCTCCGCCGGGCTGCCGGCGGGAGCCGTCATGGCCACCACGTTCACTAAGAAGGCGGCCGGAGAGCTGCGCGAACGGATCGCGGCCCGTCTCCTTGAGCAAGCAGACGCAACGGACGACACCGGGTCCGCCGCCGCGCTGCGGCTCGCCTCCCAGCAGCTGCCCGCGAGCCTTATCGGCACGGTCAACAGCGTGTGCGGCCAGCTGCTGCAGGAACACGCCATCGACGCCGGACTGTCCCCTGCCCTTGAAGTCATCGGCGAGGAGCAACTCGCCAGTATCTTCCGCCTGGCCACGGATGAAGTCCTGGCCGAGCACGCCCCCAGCCTCCTGCCCATCGCGCGGCGCATGGGGACCGACGGCAGCGGAGCACGGGACGCGACAACATGGCAGGAGACTGTGCGGGCCATCGTGGATGCCGCCCGGACCAACCTGCTCGGAGCGGAGGAACTGGCAGCCTGCGCGGAACGGTCCTGGACCGGACTCCGCGAACTGCTGGACGCTCCCGGCGCAGATGAACGCAGCGAGTGGCTGCGGTCCCTGCGCGGCACCGTGCCCGATCTTGACGCCATGGTCCGCGATGGCAAGACGCCTGCCGGGAAGAAGGTGACCACGACGTCGGCCATCTTTACCGAACACGTGCCCAAGATCCTCCACAAGATTGCCTCCATGGGCCCCGTGGAGGACATCTCCTGGGAGACCTGGCGAGGGGTTGTGGGGTCTGCAGCGCCGACCGCGGTCAAAGCACTCTTTGCCCCTGTCACCGGCGCCATCAAGGAAGGCCTCCTCGCCAACCCCGCCTTCCACGATGACCTGGAGCAGTACATTAGGCGGATGTTTGCCTGCGCTGAAGAATGCCTCACCGCCTACTCAGACTTCAAACGGCTGCACGGGCTCATGGACTTCGTAGACCAGGAGACCCTGGTGCTGAAGCTTGCCCGGGAGAATGAGGCCTTCCGCCGCTCCTTCCCATCCCGCATCCGCTTCCTGGTGGTGGACGAGTTCCAGGACACCAGCCCCCTTCAATTGGAGCTCTTTCTTCAGCTCAGCAGGCTTGTAGAGGAGGCCGTCTGGGTGGGCGACCCCAAGCAGGCCATTTACGAGTTCCGGGGCACGGACCCCGAGCTCATGGAGGCTGTGGTCAAGGAAGTGAGCCGCCGGGAGCAGCTGTCCCATACGTGGCGTTCCCACCAGGCCGTCGTTGACCTGAGCAACGCTGTGTTCGAGCCGGTGTTCGAACTGCACGGCATGCCGGCCGCGACCGTCCACCTCGATCTCCCGGACGCACACTCTGACTGGTCGCCCGGCACGCTGGAGGCCTGGACGCGGCCGCAGACGAACGACGGCGAACGGCTGAAGGCAACAGCGGCCGGCGTGGCGGCCATGTTGGCGCGCCGGCCAGAGCTGAACCCCAGCGACGTCGCGGTGCTGGCCCGGTCAAACGCCGACTGCGTGGCACTTTCGGCAGCACTCCATGAGTTGGGAATCCGCGCCAGCCGCAATCCGCGCATGCTGTCCGACTCCCGGGAAGTGCAGCTGGCCCGCGCAGGCCTGGCGTTCGTAGCTGACGGGTACGACACCGTCGCCCTCGCCGAGGTTGTGGCCCTACACCCGGGGCACTCCGCTAACGCAACCTGGCAACAGGAGCTGCTGTCGGCCGCAGATGCTGAGCCCGTACTCGGAAGGTGGAAAGAGGACCCCGTTGTCCGAGCCTTGGCTGCCCTCCGTGAACGGGCAGCAACAGCCACGCCTACGGAGGTCTTCGAGGCTGTGGTGGGTGCACTCGGCCTGCCCCGCTTGATTGTTGGATGGTCTTCCCCCGCCACCCGGCTGCGAAACCTGGACGCCGTCCGCGGTGTCATCAAGACGTACTATGAGCGCTGCCTCGCACTTCGATCACCCGCAACCCTCCGCGGCTTCCTCACGTTCTTCGGCTCAGAGGAACAGCGGTCCGCCGACAACGCCGGAAGTGACGTTGTCAACGTCTTCACCTATCACCAAGCCAAGGGACTCGAATGGCCTGTCGTCATCTTGGAGGGGCTTGATAAGGACCTGAGGTTCGCGGCGTTTGGCGCAGCAGTAGAACAGGACGGCGCCTTCGACCTGGCCCGGCCACTGGCCGGCCGCTGGATCCGTTTTTGGCCCAGCCCTTTCCCCTACAACGGGTCTACGCTCGATGCGCGGGGAAAGACGAGCGACGTGGCGAGCCGTGCTGAGGAACGCGACCGCCGGAACATGACCAGGCTCATGTATGTGGGCATGACCCGCGCCGTCGAAACCACCGTTCTTACCGGCCAGACAACGGCGCCGGGGCTGCTGAACAAGCTGGGTGTTCCGTCGCTCGTGTCGTGGTCGCCCGGCGACGGAGACAGCTCGGACGGTGCCATCCTGGTTGCAGAAGGGACGATCCTTCCAGCACGAGTAGAAGAACTCGACCCCGTAGACGCGTCACTTGCGGCTGCAGCCTGGATGCCCCAGTTCTCCGATGTGCCCGTTGATCTACCGACCATCGTGCCACGTCCGGCACGCTTCGCAGCGTCCTCCCTGGATTCCGCCGGACACGCAGCCTCGGTCAATGCTGTGGCAGAACTCGGTCCCCGGCTTGCGGAGCACGGATCGGACGACTGGGGCGCAGTCGGCAGCGCCGTGCACGCCTACCTCGGGACGCAGTTCTCGGTGCTCGACCCGATTGAGCAGCGGAACCTCGCCGAGCGTATAGTCAAACGCTGGCAGGTGGAGGGAACGATCGACCCGTCACTGTTGCTCACTGCAGGACTGAGGTTCGAGTTGTATCTGGACGCGGAATTCCCCGGCTGGGTCAGGCACCGCGAAGCCGCGATCGGCTGGCGGCCTGAGAACCAGGTCATGGAAGGCTGGATTGACCTGCTGTTGGAAGGACCCGACGGATTCGTGCTCGTTGATCACAAGACCTACCCGGGAAACGACCCCGAGGGCCATGTCCGCGACAAGTACCTTGGCCAGATGGCCGCATACCGGGACGCCCTCCTCGCCGCGACCGGGAAGCCCGTGCTGCGGACACTGATCCATTTCCCGGCACTGGGCAGTGTTTACGAAATCAGCGAGATCCATGACCAATCTCTGACGGTGAAGTAACGGCGCGGGCGGCTCGGCTCATTGATAAACGTGAAGTGCCGCCCCGTACCCAAGCGGAAGACCGTGGCCGTTCAGCCAGGACACGATTACCTCCGAGGTTCCGGCCAAAGTCAGGTTCTGCGAAGCAGCGACCCCTCCGAAGGGCCTGTTGCCGGCCTCATCTGACGCCGAACCCAAACCCACACGCCAGTTGCGTGTGGTACCGCGGCATATCTGGGCAACCTCCACCTGGTAGCCGCTGCCTGAGTTCATGGCCTGGGCATAGCGCCCGATCGGCAGTCCATTTAGGCCCTTCGTTTGCACGACGAGCCAGTCGCCGTCACGAGAAATGCCCTGAATAAGCGCGACCAGATGGGTGGCCGACTCGACGTCCTGCCAATCTGTGCACTGCTGATTCACCTGAGCTTTCCACTCCAGCGCTTCCTCAGGCTGAAGATCCAGCATCAGTTCCAGAGTGGTCTCGGGACGGGTGATCGTATGCATCATGCCGGCTCCTTTCATTGCTGACCGATGCACCCATTGTCGGCGCCCGCACTGACATTCTTGCGGCCCGGAGGTAACCCGTACTGTCAGTGGCCGTTGATAGTCTGCCAGTGTCGTTGAAGACGGGCCGATGGCCCGGAAAGGGGCTCCCAATGGGAAATCACGAAGCCAAGTCAGAAGTTGCTGCGGCAAAGGCGATCGCGACCATCGCACACCGCTTCCAGACGGACAAGATCGGTGTTCCATACATCGAGCATCCTCGGCGGGTGGCCGCGAGGTTGAATGACCCCAAGCAGGTCGCCGCCGCTTGGCTGCACGACGTCATCGAGGACTGCGGCGTCACAGCCAAGGATCTGGCGGCCGCTGGCATCAGTGAAGAGGTAGTCCAAGCCGTCGTCCTGCTCACGCGCACCGATGACAACAAGGGCGACGGCTATTACGAGGCGATTCGGAACAACCCCATTGCCTCAGCTGTGAAACTGGCCGACATCGAAGATAACACCGATCCTAAGCGGACGGGGCGGTTAGATCCTGAGAAGCGGGCGGAATTGGCCGACAAGTACGAGAAAGCCAGGAGGCTGCTCGCCGTCTACGACGAGCAGCCTCGCCCCTCATAACTGCCGGCGCGATTCTCCGTACCCGCTCCGTCACCACCACCGATACCCGCAGGCGGCGTTTTGGCAGGCCCACTTCGGCCTTCCACTTGTTACCTCGCCTGTAGACGGATCGGCTCTCCGCTCCACGACCACGACGCACCCCGCAAACTCAGTCTTGGGGTTCTCCTTCCTTGCTCTCGAATCCACCATGCCGTAGGCAATCGGCCAGGCTTCATGCCCACACACCGGGCAGGCTGCGACCAATTGTGCTCCCTTCGCTGACGTCTTCCCGCGCGCTTTGAGACGGCGATCCGTCACCACCACCGGTGCCGGCACTCACCGTTCTGGCAGGCCCACCGAGGGACGCCCATCTCCACCTTGCCCGTTGCGGGATAGACCCTCTGCTCACAGTCGATGCAGCATCCCGCGAACTCGGTCTTGGGGTTCTCATCCCTAGCGTCAGGCATCACCATGCCGTACATGATTGGCCAGGCTTCGTGTCCGCACACGGGGCACTCCCTGGTCTGTGCCCGCTTCTTCGCGGGCTTCGTATTGTTCGTCATGGCTGCACTGTATGCCCCGGCACCGACAACCAGAAGACCGCGGGCACTTACAAAAATTCATGACTCGCTAAGCGTTTTTTGTAACTCTGCCGGACCTTGCAGCCTCCTTGAAACCCACCTGTTAGCTTCCGCCCACCGCGCGGTCGCGGCAGCCCCTTCGGCAAACTACAGCCGCCGCTGACGGAAAATCGGGAACTGCTCCCTGGCCCGCGCAACCGTCGCTGAGCCGACCGAAGACCGCCTTCGGCAGGACCGAATCCCGCCCATCGCGTACAGCAGGCGTGATGGGCATCGGCAAGAGAATCAGCATCGAAGCGTTCCTGCGGGAGGGTGGCGTCCTCTCTGCCGCGCTGTGGCCCCCACATGGCGTTTTGCCGCTGCTACAACGGATGCTGCCAGAACTCCGACGGACGCTGGTGGACTCCAGCGTCATAGCCGACCGCGATGTGGATGAGAAACGGCCACCGCTGCCCAGTCTTCCGGGACCGAGTCAGCACCGGCATCGCATGGGGAAGGGCGCGCCCGGCCAGACCGGACGCGCCCCCCATGTACCCTAAACCCGCGAAGGGGTCCAAAGCCCCTGTGTTAGTCGATGAGCACAGGCTCCTTATCCCCGTCCGGCGATTCGACACGCGGCCGAGCGTTCTCGTTCCGGTGGTGCAGCCAGTTCGCCACAGCCAGAAGCGCCACCAGTCCGAAAGTACTCAAGAGCTGGGGACGGGAATCCTCGCCTATAAAGCCCACCGTGAAGATCGCCGCGAGAATGACCAGACCAAACACCGTGAGCCACGGGAAGCCGGGCATCCGCAGGGGAAGCTCCGTTCCCTCGCGGTCGGCGCGGAGGCGCAGCGCGAGCTGGGCGAGGAGCGCGGACGTCCAAACCAGCAGGCACGTGGAACCCACGATGTTGAGCAGAACAGGCAGGACCATCTCGGGGAAAGCCAACTCCAGCACAACCGTGACAACGCCGAAGGCGACGCTGGCCAGGACTGCGACAACCGGGACCCGGGCCTTGGACACCGAGGCAAGCAGGCGTGGTGCTTCACCCCGCTCGGCGAGGGAGTACGCCATCCGGGACGCACCGTAGAGATTGGCGTTGAGGGCCGACAGCAGTGCGGCAACGGCCACCAGGGTGATCGCGGTGGCTGCGCCGGGCATGCCGGCGGCCTCCAAAACGGCGGCGAACGGGCTCTTCAGCCCCGCCGAACCGACGGGAACCACGGCCGCGATGACGAAGATGGCGCCGATGTAGAAGACCAGGATGCGCCACAGCACGGTCCGGACTGCCTTCTTCACGCTGCGGGCCGGCTCGGCCGTCTCAGCTGCCGCCACGGACACGATCTCGGTGCCGCCGAATGCGAAAGCCACCACGAAGAGTGCCGTGGCGATCCCGGCGAAACCGTCGGGCGCAAAGCCGGCTCCGGTGAAGTTGCCCAGGCCCGGCGACTGCACGCCCGGCAGCCAGCCGAACAGCAGTGCAGCGCCCACCAGGAGGAACCCGACGATTGCCGCCACCTTGAGCAGGGCGAACCAGAACTCGAACTCTCCGAAATTCTTCACACTGGTCAGGTTCACGGCGGTGAGCACCACGATGAACACGAAAGCCATCAGCCATACCGGCAGGGCCGGGAAGATGGTGGCTAGCAGGCCAGCGGCACCGAGCGCTTCGGCCGCGATGACCACCACGAGCTGCAGCCACCAGAGCCAGCCCACCGTGGCACCGGCCACCGGACCGTAGGCCTTGGCGGTGTAGACGGAGAAGGCGCCGCTGTCCGGGTTGGCGGCGGCCATCTCGCCGAGGGCCCACATCACCAGGATGATGAGGGTGCCGGCCACGAGGTAGGAGATCAGCACGGCCGGGCCGGCAGCCTGGATGCCGGCGCCGGAGCCGATGAACAGGCCCGCGCCGATGGCGCTTCCGAGCCCCATCATGGTGAGCTGGCGGGGTTTGAGTGCGGCGCCCAGTGCGCGGCCAGACGTCATTGTCTGTTGTTCCATGGGGAGTCCTCTGGTTGTAGGTGGAACGGATTGAATTTCAGGTCAGTCGATTGTCGAGGCCGCGTGCGCTTCCAAAAGCTGCAGCACCCGATCGTTGGAGACGGGGCCGGCAACGGTGATCCGCACGCCGTCCCCCTGGTACGCCCGGACCAGGATGCCCGCGCGGTCAAACGCGTCCACGAGCCTCGCCTGGAGGCGGTCATCGGCACGGATCCACAGGAAGTTGCCCTGGCTCGGCTGCAGTTTCCAGCCCCGGGCTTCCAGCTGCGCGGCCATCCGGGCGCGTTCCTGCTTGACGGCGGCCACCCGGGTTTCCATCTCCTCCCCGGCGTCCAGCGACGCGACGGCCGCCTTCTGCGCCAGCGCGCTCACGGAGAAGGGAAGGGCGGTCCGGCGCAGTCCCTCGGCGATGGCCGGCGCCGCCACGGCGTATCCCACCCGCAGGCCGGCGAGCCCGTAGGCCTTGGAGAAGGTGCGCAGGATGCAGACGTTGGGGTACTGGCGGTAGAGCGCCAGGGAATCGGGGCCGCTGCCCGCTTCGGCGTATTCCACGTAGGCCTCGTCGACCACCACGAGGATGTCGGAGCGGACGGCCTGCAGGAAGGCCTCGATACGGTCATGGCTGATCGGCACGCCGGTGGGATTGTTGGGGGTGCAGAGCAGGATCACCTTCGTGCGGGCAGTGACGGCCGCGGCCATGGCATCCAGGTCGTGCCCCTCAGCGCCGTCCAGCGGAATGCGGATCGGCCGGGCGCCTGCCAGCTCAACCAGGATGGGGTAGGCCTCGAAGGAGCGCCACGCGAAGATCACTTCATCCCCGGCATCGCAAAGGCCGGTGATGATCTGCTGGAGGACGCCGACGCTGCCGGGTCCCACGGCGACCTCTCCGGCCGCGACGCCGAGGTGGCGGGCAATCCGTTCACGGAGTTCGACGGCGGCACTGTCAGGGTAGCGGTTCAAGGTACCGGCCGCTGCGGCCACAGCGGCGGCGGCAGCGGGCAGTGGTTCGTAGTGGCTTTCGTTGCTGGCGAGGGCTGCAATGTCCGGGCCGGCGCTGCGCCGGCCCGGGACGTAGGGCGGAAGTCCGGCCACAGCGCCACGAAGGGTGGGAAGCGCGGTGTCCGGTGCGGTCAGGAGCTGATCACGGGTCATGAGGAACGATCATGATTGTGACCCGGCCCACAATGCAATATACGCTCAACGCATTGGGACTTCTGCTCAACTTCAACTGTCTGTGGTGAAAATATGACCATCCCGAACGCTCGCACTCTGGATTCTCTCGACGGCAGGATCATCCTGGCCCTCGACAAGGACCCCGAAGCCAGCGCCCTGGCACTCTCGCGGACGCTCGGCGTCGCACGGAACACGGTCCACGCCCGGCTATCACGGCTCGAGCGCAGCGGCGCCCTCCGCTCCTTCAGCCGCAGGCTGGACCCCGCCGCACTTGGCTATGACCTGATGGCCTTCCTCTCCCTGGCCATCAGCCAGACCCTGGCGGGAGCGGTGGAAGACGGGCTCGCGGCCATCCCGGAGGTCATCGAGGTGCACGCCACCACCGGCGACGCGGACCTGATGGCCAAGGTGGTGGCACGCAGCACGGCCGATCTCTACCGCATCACCAACGAGATCCTTGCAATCGAGGGAATACAGCGGACCAGCACGGCGATTTCCGTGGTTGAACTCATGCCGCCCCGCTACGACGGCCTCCTGAGCCGACTGTCGGAGCAGGAGTCCCGCCCTTCCACCTAGATACGAGTGACGCAGGCCACCAGTGCGCATATTTTCACTTCCAACTGCCTACTCCTGCCAAATATCCCAACCCAACTCGGTTCTCTTGCCTATCTGTGAACCAGCCCACAAGATTCCTGCATGACTTCACTTACCGTCTCCGGCCGCGTGGCGCAGGTTCTCAGCAGCTATCTCAGCGATGTCTTCGGCGTTATGGGCAACGGAAACGTCTACTTCCTGGACGCCGCGGAAAAGCTGGGCCTCCGCTTCTCCCCCGTCCGCCATGAAGGCGCCGCCATCGCCGCGGCCGACGCCTACTACCGGACGTCAGGACGTCTCGCAGCAGGCACCACCACCTACGGCCCCGGCTACACCAATGCACTCACCGCCCTCGCAGAGGCTGTCCAGGCACAAATCCCCGTCGTGCTGGTCACCGGGGACGCTCCGAGCAGCGGCGCCCGGCCCCAGGACGTGGACCAGGCGGCAATCGCCGCGGGCCTCGGCGCGGCGACCTTCACCGTCACCCGCGACGCCGCGGGTTCCATCACGCAGCAGGCGGTGGAGTACGCGCTGACCAGGCGGACCGCCGTCGTCATTGCCATTCCCTACGACCTCGCGGCACTCGAGGCTGGGGACGAGGAACTTCCGGCGCCGTCGGCATCAAAGGTGACGGACGACGTCGACGGCGGCCTTGGGCAGGTAGCCCGCCTGCTCGCCGGGGCGAAGCGGCCGTTGATCCTCGCCGGCCGCGGTGCGCATCTCGCCGGAGCCGGCCCGGAGCTCCGGAAGCTGGCCGACCGCCTGGGCGCGCTGACCGCTGGAACCGCCCTGGCGCTCAACCTCCTCCAGGGCGACGGGTACCTCGGCGTCGCGGGCGGCTTCGGCACGGACACCGCGGCCGGGCTCATGGGCGAGGCCGATGTGGTCCTCGTGGCCGGGGCAAGCCTGAGCCCCTTCACCATGCGGTTCGGGCACCTGCTCGGCCCGGACAGCACCGTCATCCAGATCGACACCGCCCTGCAGCCGACGCACCCCCGGGTGGATACGTTCGTCAGCGCGGACGTGAAGTCTGCTGCGGGAAACATCCTGAGTATGCTGGATGGCCCGGCCTCGCCGGACGCCAGCCGCGCAGAAGCCTGGCGCGCGGAAGCCCGGCGGCGGCTGGCCGAGGGGTCGGCGCACCATCCAGGCTCTGCGGAGACGCCGGACGGCCGGCTGGACCCGCGGTCCCTTGCCACGGCACTGGATGCGGTGCTGCCGGAGCGCCGCACGGTGGTCCAGGACGGCGGGCACTTCGTCGGCTGGGCACCCATGTACTGGCGCATCCCGAGGCCCCAGGACCTGGTGATGGTGGGGACCGCCTACCAGGCCATCGGGCTGGGCCTTGCCAGCGCCGTCGGGACAGCCCGCGCAGTGGAGGACGGCCGCACCCTGGTGCTGGCCTCCGGCGACGGCGGTTTCCTGATGGGACTGTCCGACCTCGAATCGCTGATTGGAGCGGCGGGCAGTGCCATCGTGGTGATCTACAACGACGCCGCCTACGGGGCCGAAATCCACCAGTACGGCTCCCAGGGCCTGACCGAACAGCCGATGCTGATCCCCGAGGTGGACTTCAGCGGCATCGCCCGCGCGCTCGGTGCCGAGTCGGCGATCATCCGCTCACTGGCGGACCTTGCTGCACTTAAGGACTGGATCGAGGCCGGCGCCAGGGGAACCTTCGTGGCCGACTGCCGGATCACGTCGAGCGTCCGGGCCCCGTGGCTGAGCGAATGGATGCAAGCCTCGCAGGCCGCGAAGGCTGCGGTGGCGGGGTAGTTTAGCTCTGGCGGACAGGGAACAAGCACGCTCCGGGTCGTGACGGAATGGGAGTCAAACGCGCAGCCGGGCCGGCATCACCGCAGTTAGCACACGCCACTCCCGTCGATGCGCTGTCCGCCGTCGATATACTTCAAACATGCCAATCACACGCCTCGACATAGGCAACCACACTCAGCCGTCCACCCTTGAGCAGCACGGGGGCGATCTGTGAGCGGCGGTCTCGTCGCCCTGCTGGATGACGTCGCAGCCCTGGCCCGCATAGCGGCCGCCTCGGTGGACGACGTCGCTGCCGGAGCGGCCAAAGCGGGGGCCAAGGCCGCCGGAGTGGTAATCGATGACGCCGCCGTTACCCCGCAGTACGTGTCGGGGGCGGACCCGTCCCGCGAACTGCCGATGATCAAGCGGATCTTCTGGGGTTCGCTCCGGAACAAACTGCTGATCATCCTGCCGGCCCTGCTGCTCGTCAGCGCCTTCGTCCCATGGGCCATCCCGTTCATCCTCATGCTGGGCGGCACGTACCTTTGCTACGAGGGTGCCGAGAAGGTCTGGCACAAGCTCCGTGGCCACCACACCGCAGAGGAAGATGCACCGGCGGTTGAACGCGGCCCGGAGGCCGAGGCCAAGGTCATCAAAGGCGCCATCACCACCGACTTCATCCTGTCCTGCGAGATCATGGTCATCTCGATGAACGAGGTGGCCCAGGATTCCTTGCTGTCACGGGCGATCATCCTGGTGGTCGTGGCCCTCGTGATTACGGTGGCCGTGTATGGTGCCGTCGCTCTCATCGTCAAGATGGACGACATCGGGATGCACCTGGCCGCTAAAGATTCCGCAGGCTCCAAGCGCTTCGGCGAGCTGCTCGTCAAGGGGATGCCCGCCGTGCTGGCCGGGATAACCTTCATCGGAACGATCGCCATGCTGTGGGTTGGCGGCCACATCATGCTGCAGGGGGCCTATGACCTCGGCTGGCACGGTCCGTATGACCTGGTCCATGTCCTCGAGCACCCCTTCGAGGGGATCGCGGTGGTTGGCGGCTTCCTGGCCTGGCTCGTGAACACGTTGTGCTCGGCAGTCATCGGACTCGCCTGGGGCATCGTCGTCATGGCTATCGTGCATCCGCTGCTCAAAGCGCTGCCGTTCGGCAAGAAGAAGGGCGGGCACGAGGAGGGCGACATCCGCGCCGAACTTGCCGGGTACCGGCCGACGAAACGTGACGCCGATCCCGCCTCTTAGCTAGCGGCCCGGCAGAAACATCGCTCCGCGGTTACTGGCGCCGCCGCAGCACTCCTGCTTTGTGGGCCCCGCCTCTTGGTGGCAGTCGTGGAAGCCAGTCAGGGCTGCGGCAGCCGCCGCTGCCGGAACATCGGGAATTGCTCCTTTACCCGCGCCACTGTCGCAAGCGAGATCTCCACCGTCTGCACCCCCGGTTCAAGGCCCAGGTCGGTCTCGGTGAACCCCATTGGATCCACCAGGACGCTGCGGCCCACGGAGACCGGCGGGGCCTGGCACACTCCCGCCACGTACACGCTGTTCTCAATGGCTCGCGCAGCGTTCAGCGCCAGCCACTGCTCCGTCTTGTGGGTTCCCGGCACCCACGACGAGCAAACCAACAGGACCTCGGCACCGGCGTCGGCCAGTGACCTGGCCAGCTCCGGGAACCGCAGGTCGTAGCAGGTCATCAGGCCGAACCGCGCTCCCCCGGACTCGAACACCACGGGGTTGGTGGACGGGCCCGGTTTGATGAACGTCGACTCACCGAAGCCCTGCGCGTCGAAGAGGTGGATCTTCCGGTAGACGGCGAGCCTGCCGCCGTCGGGCCCGAACGCCACCAGGGTATTATACGCCTTGCCCGGATCCTCCGACGTTTCCACCACGCCCGCCACCAGCGCGATGCGGTGGCGGCGGGCGGTGCCGGCGAGTTCCCGGCAGACGGGACCGTCCAGCGGCTCGGCCACCTCGGGGAACGTCGCGTCCACCGTCTTCTTCTCGTACGTGGCGTATTCCGGGAAGGCGACCAGCGCGGCGCCGTCGCGGGCAGCCTCGCCGGCGAACCGGTCGACCGCGGCCAGGTTGGCCCGGATGTCGGTGCCCGACTCCAGCTGCCCGAGCGCTATCCTCACGGTTCTTCCTTCCCTGTGGTCAGCCGGCGGCCCAAACTCAGGCGGCCGCCTCCACCGTCGCCTTTTCTGTGGCCGTCATTTCCGGTGGCGCCGCCCTGAAGCCGCGCGTGATCAGGGCCAGGACCACCACGCCCAGCACCAGCCAGGACACTCCCAGCGTAATGGCGTTGCTGTCCAGCTGTGAGAGCAGGTAGGCGCAGATGATGGCGCCGATCACCGGGACCGCCACGTAGGACACCGGGTTCAGCTGGTTCCCGGCCCGGCGCTGGCGCACGTAGTGGAAGACCACGGAGGCGTTGACCAGGGTGAAGGCGGTGAAGGCGCCGAAGTTGATGAACGAGGTGGAGGTGGCCACGTCCAGGAAGATCGCGATCAGGCCGATGATGCCGGTGACGATCAGGTTGACCACCGGGGTGTGGAACTTGGCGCTGAGCCGGCCGAAGAACGCCTTGGGCAGGACCGAGTCCCGGCCCATGGCGTACAGCAGGCGGGAGGCGCTGGCCTGCGCGGCGAGGCCGGAGGCGAACTGCGCCACCACCAGGCCGGCGAGGAACACGGCACCGAACAGCTGCCCGCCGATCTGCAAGGCGATGAAGCTGGCCGCGGAGGCCGAGTCCTCGAACACGCCGCCGGGGTGGACCAGTTGGGTTACGTAGGAGACGGTCACGAAGATGCCGCCGCCGATCAGGGCGATGAGCATGATGGCGCGCGGCATGTTCTTGCGCGGGTTGATGGTCTCCTCGGTGAGGGTGGTGACGGCGTCGAACCCGAGGAACGAGTACGCGGCGATGGCCGCACCGGCGGAGATGGTGGCGATGCTGGAGGTGTCGTTGAAGAACGGCTGGGTGCTGGCCAGGCCGCCGGCGCCGGAGGTGGACACCACGTTGCCGATGGACAGCGCCACGAAGAACACGATGACCAGCAGCTGGAAGGCCATCAATACGTAGTTGGCCTTATCCGCCACCTTGATGCCCAGGATATTCAGCATGGTGGTGATGAGGATGAAGCCCACGATCCAGACTCCGATGGGGATTCCGGGGAACTGCGCGGTCAGGTAGGAGCCGCCGATGAGCCAGATGACCATGGGCAGGAAGAGGTAGTCCAGCAGGATGGCCCAGCCCACCAGGAACCCGACCCTCGGATCGATGGAGCGGCGGACGTAGGTGTAGGCGGAACCGGCCACGGGGTACGCGATGGCCATCCGGCCGTAGCTGTGCGCCGTGAACAGCATGGCGACCATGGCCACCAGGTAGGCGGCCGGCGACGCCCCGCCGGTGGTTTCGGCGATGATGCCGAAGATTCCCAGCACAATCAGCGGGGTCAGGTACGCCAGGCCGAACAGGACCAGCGAGGGCAGCCTCAGCGTGCGGGTCAGGGTGGGTGTAGTTGTCACGGGTGGTTCCTTAAGCGTTGAAGGTCTGGGGAGCCCAGGTGTCCGGGCTGATCCGGCCCTGGTACACGGGCAGTTCGACGGCATCTTCGCCGTCGCGGAACTGGGACCAGGGGCGGTTGAGGTTTTCGGTGCCGTGCGTCCTGACGTGCTCGACGGCGGCAAGGTCCAGTTCCGCGGTGAGCAGCACCGGCGCGTCGTCGGGGGCCTCGGCCAGGGTGTTGCCCTCGGGGTCGACGATGATGCTCAGGCCCTTGCCGGTGGGACCGGCGCAGTTGACGCTGACCACGAAGACCTGGTTCACGATGGCGTTGGCCTTGGCCAGCACCAGCTCCTGCCGGCGGTCCGGCGTCGTGGTTTTGACGACGTTCAGGATCACCTCGGCGCCCATCCAGGCAAGCTGGCGGGAGACCTCCGGGAACCACGCGTCGTAGCAGATGTTCAGGCCCACCCTGCCGACGCCGGCCAGGTCCACGGTGGTGAACCGGTCGCCGGGGTCGTAGGGCTCGAACGGGCGCCACGGGAAGACCTTCCGGTAGTAGCCGGAGAGCTCCCCTTCCGGGGACAGGACCAACTGAGTGTTGAACAGCTGCCCCTCCGGGCCGCGCTCGCACACGCTGCCCGGGACCAGCCAGATGCCCAGGTCCGCGGCAAGCTGCCGGAGCTCCTTGACCCGCGGGCCGTCCAGCGGCTCAGCGGAGGCTTGGAGCATTTCGGTGCGCTGCTGGTCGGGGTCGGAATCGCCGAACAGGTGCAGCTCCGGGAAGACGACCAGCGTGCTGTGCGGCTGGACGGCGAGGGCGGCTGTGACCTCCTCCGCGAACGCCGAGACGGGTTCGCCGATGAGGCGGGGCCGGGCCTGGGCCGCGATGAGGGGAAGGGTGCGCTGCATGGTGTTCTCCACGTTGGGGATGTGATCTGCACTATATTAGATCAGAATGATCCAATTATGGGAAGAGGCGGGATTGGGCCGTAAAGTAGCGGATATGACCCGTCAGTTGGAGGACACCGCCGACACCTCACCGATCGGCGCCGGCAGGCTGGCCGGCATCGACCGCCGCAGCGCCATCGATGCCGTCCGGCTGCGGATCGGCATGGCGATTTCGCTGGGGCTGCTCAAACCCGGCGAACGCCTGCCCGACCAGGAGGACGTGGCCTTGGGCCTGTCCGTCAGCCCGATCACCGCCCGCCGCGCGCTGGCGAGCCTGGCGGAACAGGGCGTCGTGGTCCGCCGCCGCGGCCGCGGCGGCGGAACGTTCGTGGCCGACGAGCCGCCGCGGAACGTGCTGGCCGAACTCTCGGCGTCGCCGGCCGAATCCCAGGCCGTGAACCGGCTGGTGGACCGGAGGCTGCTCTTCGAATGCGCGGTGACGCACTACGCGGCCATCAACGCCACGGCCGAGCAGCTGGATGAGCTCGACCAGCTGACCCGTGACATGGCCGAATCCACGGACTGGTCCGATTACCACCAGGCAGACGAGCAGTTCCACCAGCTGGTGGGCACCGCGTCGGGGCTGGGGACCGCCGTAGAGGCTTATCACGAAACGCTGGCAGAGCTATATGCCTACTTCATCCCCTACCCGATCGAGCTGCTGCACAAATCAAACTGCGACCATGTCGCACTGGTGGCGGCCCTGCGCGCTGGCCACGGCGACGAGGCCGTGGAGATCGCCCGCAAGCACGTGGACATCCTGCACCGGACGATGTTCATGGGGCTGACAGCGCGAACGGACACTTGAGGCCCTCACTGACCGTGCCATCCGTTGCCGCCGCGCGGCCCCCTTGGCATACTGCGTGCATGCCTTCGCTTCCAGCCACTTCCGCCGAGGACGTCATCAACGAGCCGGTGCGGATCCAGTTCGAGGCCTTCCTCGATGAGCACCGCAGCAGGCTCAATGCCTGCCTGGACGGCCTGACCGAGGAGCAGGCGCGCCGGACTTTGGTGCCCTCGCGGACCACGCTGCTGGGACTGGTCAAGCATGCGACCTTCGTGGAAAAGGTCTGGTTCGACGAAGCGATCACCTGCCGCTCCCGCGCAGACATCGGCATCCCGGCCACGCCGGACGAGTCATTCGTCCTTAGTGACCAGGACACGATTGACAGCATCCAGGCCGCCCACCGCGACGCCTGCGAGGCGTCGCGCCGGGCGGCATCCGCGCTGCACCTCGACGACTTTGTCAACGGGAATCGGCGGGGCCCGCTGCCGCTGCGCTGGGTGTACCTGCACATGCTGCGCGAGCTCGCCCAGCACTGCGGGCACGCAGACATCCTCCGCGAGCAGATCCTCAGCCACTGACAGCGGGTCCAGGACCTGCCCGCGCGGGCCAACGCCGTCGGGCTGTCCACCAAATAAGGCGGGCCGGCCACGGCCTAGTGGCCTGCCCCTACTGACCCGGAGCCCGGTATGACGGCGTCTTCTTGGCAGCCTCGTCGATCTCTTCCGGCGTCAGGAGCGGCTTCAGCCGCACATTCACGTTGCCCGACGAATTGATCATCAGCGACAGGGCTGCGGCGCCGGCCGGGTCGGGGACATCGAAGACGCCCAGGACGTCGGTGTCCCCGAAGGCGTAGTAGAAACTTTCGAGTGAGCCGCCCACGGAAGTGAGGGCCTCGGTCAGCGCGGCACGCCGGGCTGTGCCGCCCTCACGCATGAGCCCCTTGATTCCCTCGCCCACATAATTGGCTTCAAACAAATATTTTGGTCATGGTCTTTTCCTGTTCCGCGATGTCCGGGACACGGGCACCCACGGGCGCGTCTGGCGCCCTCGCCGGCAGGTCCTGGAACGGTCCCCGAATGGGGCCGTGCGCACAGCGTAAGCCCACTTCCGCGCACTGACAACGGCCTGCGGAAAGCCCGCGGACGGAGGCCCTGGTAGTGCCCCTACAAGGTCCGGGACGGTGACAGGTCCTTCCCTTGTAACCCCACCCGCGCAGCATTCTCGGTATCGAAGTCTCGCTCGACGCCCCTGGTCAGCCCCACGCAACCTCTGGATCCGGCCTAGCGACGGACCCGCGGATGCGGGGGTGCCGGCCTGCTGAGGCAGCCAGCCGTCAGGGATTTCCCGTAAGCCTTGCCACGGCGGCAATGTCCTCGGGGGTGGTCCGGCAGCACCCGCCGAGGAGCCGGGCACCAAGTTCACGCCAGACGGCGGCTCCTTCGGCCAGGCTTGCGGGCTGCTTGTTACCGGCTCCCCCAGATGCGTCCCCGGACGCGGCCGGCCGCCACTTTTTGGTGACCGCGTCGTAGATTTCGCCAGAATTTGGATACGCGATCAGGGGCGTGTCCGTGGCTTTGCCCAGGGCGCCCAGGGCTGGGGAAACCAGCTCCAGCGGCACACAGTTCACGCCAATGGCCACGACGGACGGCTGCGCCCTGGAGAGCTTTGCCACCTGAGCCAGCGGTGTGCCGTCGCTGATGTGCCCTCCGTCCCGCAGCGTGAAGGAGAGCCAGCCATCGACGTCGAACTCTTTCATGAGTGCCATCAGGGCCTCGGCCTCCGGCAAGGACGGCAGCGTCTCACAAGCAAGAAAGTCCGCTCCGGCGTCCACCAGCGCGGCAATTCGCGGCCGGTGGAACTCCATGAACTCTTTTCGGCTGAGGAAGTAGTCTCCCCGGTATTCCGACCCATCGGCCAGGTATGCGCCGTACGGACCGACCGATCCTGCAATCAGCAGGGGGCCTCCACCCGGGTTTTCGGCCAGGTGCTCGCTGCGAGCCTCGTCGGCCAGGCGGACACTCAATGCCACCAGCTCCAGGGCCTCTTCTTCGCCAATGCCGCGCCGCGCAAATCCCTGGGGTGTTGCCTGATAGCTCGCCGTGATCGCGACCGCGGCTCCGGCGCGGAAGTAATCGCGGTGCACGCGCTTGACGAGCTGCGGCTGTTCCAGGAGGACTTTGGCCGACCACAAGGGGTCGTTCAGATCGCAGCCGTGCGCTTCCAGCTCGGTGGCAAGTGCGCCGTCCACGGTCAGGTTCGCTCCGGCCTCAAGCATGCGGGAGAGCTTGGTGTTGCTGGGCATTGTTTGGGCTCCAAGCGGTTCGTTCGTCCATGGCTGTCGGGAACGGTGCACGTCCTATGCACGATGGCTATGTTCATAATAAGCATTTTTCAATGCTTGTAATGATCATCACACCGTGCCACGATGGCATGCAAACACGTTACGAACCGATCAGGAGACTTCCCTTGAAGATTGAAATGAAACCAGTACGCAAGCTGCGTGTGCATTGGCCCGTAGCTCCAGAAACCTTCTCGCGGCTCGCCAGCGGCGACGCAGGAGCATTTAAAGACGAAGCGGGCATTGCGGCCCTGCTCGACGCTGTCGCGGAATCCCCTGACCTGGGGGACTTTGGCAACTACCGGCATGTCTTCGAATCCGGTTTGGGTTTTGAGGGGTTCACTTGCGCTGAAGGCGCCAATCCTACGTTGGGGCAGGTTGGTCAGCAGACAATTTCGCCGACCCTAGTCTTGACGACGTATTTCGATGCTGCGCTCGACGACGATGCCGTGGAACGCCTCCTGCAGCACATCGTGGATATCCACCCTTGGGAGGTACCCGTCATTGAGCTGACAGGGCCAATCGGCGTTTCCAACACTGCCCTTCCTGCATTGGTTGAAAGCCAGGCCACGTCATGACTCAAGTCACCACAACCGCCCTTTGGGACGGCCTGCACACGCTGATTGCCGGCAGATCATTCACTGACCTGACGCACGCCTTCCACCCCGGCCAGCCACACTTCCCGGCATTCCCCGACGAAATCAGGGAGCCCGTCTTCGATCTGGAGAAAGGTGACGGTTTCACCGCTCACCGCTACTCGATCATCGGACAATGGGGAACACACGTTGATCCTCCCTCGCATTTCATCTCAGGAGGAAAGACCCTGGACCAGATTCCGGTGGAGGAGATGGTCCTTCCGCTGGTCGTCTTGGATATCACCGAGCGCGTCATCGCTAATGCGGACGCCACTCCCCAGATGGAGGACGTCCGTGCCTGGGAACACCGCAATGGTGCCATCCCACCCGGGGCCTTTGTGGCATTGCGGACAGGCTGGAGTGACCGTTGGCCTGACGCTGCCGCCATGGCAAACAGGGACCAGCACGGTGTCAGCCACACACCGGGCTGGTCGCAGGAAGTCCTCTCCTTCCTGGTTGAGGAGCGGTCGGTTACCGCCGTCGGTCATGAGCAGACGGACACAGACCCGGGACTGGCCACATCCCGCCAGGATTTCACTCTGGAGACCTACGTCCTGGCACAGAACCGGTGGCAGATCGAGCTGATGGCGAACCTGGACGGACTTCCAGAAGCGGGCGCTGCCCTCATTGCCACTTGGCCCAAGCCACTGCGGGGCAGCGGTTTTCCTGCCCGGGTCTTCGCCATCCATTAGGAGGCGTTCCTCCAGTGACTAGAATCGGACCCATGTCTAAGACATCCAGCATGGGCCGGGGAATTATGGCTGTCCTAGCGGTGGGCTCCCGCAACGCAGAAGGCCTGCCTGGCGGAACGGTCGCTGATATAGCAACCGACCTGGGCAAGGACCGCAGCCAGGTAGCGCGCAGCCTGCGGACGGCCCAGCAGGAGGGGTTTCTGGTCCGCAAAGACCACCGGACCTACACCGTCGACTGGTCGCTCCTGACGGACGCGCAGCTGTTGTCCGAACAACGGTTGCAGACCGACGGCGCCACCGCGCTGGCAGGCTTGGCCCGTGAAACTGATGAAGGATGCTTCCTTGGAATTCTGAGCGGAGACAGCACCGTCACCATCGGTGAGCATGTTCCGGCAAGTAGCAACATGATCGGTTCATGGCTGGGCCGGCCCTATCCGGCCTACTGCAGCGATGCCGGCCAGGCACTGCTGTGGGAAGCGTCCGACGACGAGGTCCGGACCCTTTTCTCCGGTGTCGCTTTCGTGCGCCATGGCCCCAATACGCCCCTTGACGCGGAAGACTTCCTGTCACGACTACGCGCGGCCCGGGCGCGGGGATACTCCATCGTCGACGAGGAAGCCGAGCCGGGGCTGTATTCCCTGGCCGTTCCGATTCGGGACTTCAAGGGCGACGTGGTGGCAGCGCTGCAGGTCGTAGGCGCCAAGACCCGCCTGCAGCCGAGGTTGGAGGCATGCGCCACGGCTCTCGTGTCCTGGGGAAGGTGGCTTGAGTCCATGCTGGGTGAGGTCCCGCCGAAGAATGTGCCTTAGCTGGCAAGACCCTTCCGGCCAGCGCTGTTCCGCGCGCCGCCCTGGCAGGAGCCCAGCCGTTGGGCTGCTTCCCGCAGGGCCTTCGCAATGTCATCTGCGCCGGACATGATCTCGGCCCGGCCGCCCAGGACGCTGAGCGCTGCAAGAACGGAACCGTCGGCAGTGCGGACCGGAACTGCCAGTTCGTAGACTCCATGCTCGAACTCTTCCTCCGCGACAATGAAGCCCCGCGCCCGGTCCCGGTCCATCAATTCGACGACTTCCTGCAGCGAATGGGCCGCCCCCGGACCGCCCACGCCAATGAAGTTGACGTCCGCAAGGAGGGCCTCAACGGCTGGCTGCTCCTCGTCCCACAGCAGGGCCCGGCCGGACCCGGTGCACCACACGGGTGTCACCATGCCGGGTTTCACGAAGCCGCCGGGAACCGCGTCATTGCTGGAGGTCCGCAGGAGAATGACGCGGAAGCCCTCCCGGACGGAAAGTCTGGATCTAAGGCCGAACGAGGCCACCAAAGCCTCAAGTTCGGTTCTTGATTCGCGGACCCAGCCTGTATTCAAAGCGGCAGCCAGGCTAAAAAAACGTGGACCGGTCCGGAATGGCCCGCGTTCGACCCGTTCCAGCAGTCCCAGCTCGCACAATTCCTGAGTCAACCGGGAGACACGGCTTTGGTCCATCTCCAGCTCGGATGCGATCTGGGAAACGCCGAGTAGCCGCCTTCCCCACTTCTCCCGGTCTGCGACCAGCCGAACTATCCGAAGGCCTTGGGCCATGGATGACGCTTCCGAGGAAGAATCCATGCTCCGTGCTCCTTCCGCCTGATAACTACGCCTATTCTCACATGTCCCCGCAGAACGCCGAGCTTGGTGGCGGGGGACGAAAGCCTCCCGCCACCAAGCTACGTGGACGATAGTTTGTGACGGCGTCAGGAGGGCTGGTTTGCGCGCGCCTTGCGTCCGTACTTGAAGTAAAAGAAGGCATAGCAGGCGCCAACGAAAGTGAATCCGAAATAGAGCGCTGCCACCTGGTTCGGGTCATAGGCGATGCCGATGAGCGAGATGACACAGAGCGAGAAGGCCAGGATCGGCACCAGCGGGAACAGCGGGGCCTTGTAGGGAAGCGCAGCGACATCACCGCCGTTCTTGACGAAGGATCTCCTGTGGAAGAAATGCGAGGCGGTGATGGACATCCAGACCCCGACGACGGCGAAACCCGCCACCGATACGAGAGCCAGATATACCGTTTCAGGTGCAACGACGCTGCTTATGAGGGATGCCAGGCCACCGAGCATGCTGACGGAGAGTGCAGTCATGGGAATACCGCGCCGGGTCAGCTTCTTCAGCGCCCGGGGCGCGTGCCCCTCGTCGGCAAGGGAGTAAAGCATCCGTGCGCAGGAGAAGAGGCCGCTGTTACCGGCCGAAAGGAGCGCGGTGATGATGACGAAGTTCATGAAGTCTGCGGCATAAGGAATGCCGATGGATGAGAAGACCGTCACGAACGGGCTCTCATCCAGCCCAACCTGCTCGAAGGGGATGGTGGCGGCAATGACAGCGATTGCCCCGACGAAGAAGATCAGCAGACGGATGACGGTGCTGCGCATCGCTTTGGGGATACTGGTGGCCGGGTCAGCGGTTTCGCCCGCCGCCACACCGATGAGCTCTGAACCCGAGAAGGCGTAGAACACCGCAAGCGCAGTGACCAGGACACCCGTGAAGCCGTTGGGGAAGAGACCGCCGGAAGTGTTGAAGTTTTCAAACATGCTGGGATGGTTGGCCGCCTCGCTGAGCGGGTGGAAGCCGAACAGCGCCGCGCCGCCGAAAACGATGAGAACCACGATGGCGCCGACCTTGACGATGGCAAACCAGAACTCAGATTCGCCGAAGAATTTCGAAGAAACCGCGTTGAAGCCGAAGAGGACCGAGGCGAAGATAAGGCACCAGACCCAGACGTCAACACCCGGGAACCAGCGCTGCATCAGGAGACCGGAAGCCGTGAACTCCGATCCGATGGCCACCGCCCAGCAGAGCCAGTAGAGCCAGGCGGTGGTGAACCCGGTGGCCGGCCCGATCGACCTCGCCGCGTAGATATGGAAGGCCCCTGAGACCGGATAAGCGATGGCAAGTTCACCGAGGCAGGCCATCACCAGGTACACAACAAAGGCGCCAATGAGATACGCGATGACCGCCCCAAGCGGCCCGGCCTGGGAAATGGTGTACCCCGAGCTCAGGAAAAGCCCGGAGCCGATCACCCCGCCCATGGCGATCATGACCAGATGCCGGCCCCCCATGGACCGCCGGAGACCCGAATCGGTCGACGGCGGAATGGTTGGCTGCGGTTCGAGCTGGACAGGTAATGACGTTTCCATGGTTTCTCCCAGGTGAGTGGCAGGTGTGATGCGAAGGATGCGCACGTGGCCTGGCGTGGGTCAAGCCGACTCGAGCTGCGCAGTAGCGACAGTGATGAAAGTAACACGAGACGGCCGTTTTGGTCATTAAAAACATCTTCACATGTCTATGTTGAACGTAAGTTACGTTCCGGCGTGAATGACGAATCGACAGGCGGATGGTCAGTTCGCCCTGCTTTTCGGTCACAATCACATGCGCTGACAGACATGGAATGCGGTCAGCATTGGAGGACAGATGTAACTGACTGAAGGAGCACCATGACCACCTACGACATTGCGCTGATCGGCTTCGGCGGCGTCAACAGGACGCTGGCCGAACTGATCGCGACGCGTGGTGAGAGACTTCGTTCCGAACTGGGCTTCGGCCTGCGGATCGTGGCCATCACCGACCTGCGTCTCGGATCCCTGGTCCAGCCCGAAGGCGTGGACCTCTCCGTTGCCCTCAAACTGGGCGGCGAAAATGAAACCTTTGCAGCGTACGGCGGATCCGCCGACACCAACAACGAATCCGTGATCCGCAACTGCCCAGCGGACATCATTTGCGAGGCCACCTTCACTAATCCCGAAGACGGCGAGCCGGCAGTTTCACATGTGCGCTGGGCACTCGAATCCGGCAAGAGCGTCTGCACCACAAACAAGGGCCCGGTTGCCCTCCGCGGCGCCGAGCTGAGCTCCCTTGCCGAACAGAAGGGCGTGCACTTCGAGTTCGAGGGCGCCGTCATGAGCGGCACTCCCGTCATCCGCCTGGCCAAGAAGATGTTCGCAGGGCTGGAACTAAACGGATTTGAAGGCATTCTCAACGGCACCAGTAATTATGTGCTCGGGCGGATGGAAGCCGGCCTGGACTTCGGCGCGGCCATCAGGGAGGCGCAGGAACTCGGCTACGCCGAAGCAAACCCCGCAGCCGACATCGAGGGCTACGACGTTCAGCTCAAGGTCCTCATCCTCGCCAACGAACTGCTGGATGCCGGCATAGAGTTCAAGGACGTTCATCGGCAGGGGATTTCGACCGTGACGCCGGAAGATATTCGGAAGGCAGCCCACGCGGGGCGCCGCTGGAAGCTCGTCGGCGCGGCACGACGGAATCCGGACGGGTCCGTGACTGCAGGCGTATCCCCTGTAGCGCTCCCCCTTGATCATGGGCTGGCCGGGGTTGCCGGCGCGACCAATGCCGTGTCCTTCGAGACCGATCTTCTGGGCTCAGTAGCCATCTCCGGACCAGGAGCCGGGCGCGTGGAGACCGCCTACGCGCTGCTCTCTGACATCATCGCAATTCACGTAGCCAGGACGGAGGTATCCGCAAATGCCTGAATCCACGCTCTCTTCGGCAGAAACCGCGCTGCCACAGTTCCGTGACGTGACGAGCCCCTACGACGGCAGGGTGGTCGGCGCGGTTTCGCTGACCGATGCCACCGCCGGCGAAGCCGTGATTGAAACGGCCCGCGTCGGCGCCCGGAAGGCATGGGCCCTGTCCCGCGCCGCACGCGGGAAGATCCTGGACGGTGCCGCAACGGAGATCGAGCAGCGCAGCGAGGAGTTCGCGCTTACGATTGTGTCCGAGGCCGGGAAGACGATCCGCCAGGCACGGAAGGAAGTGCTGCGGGCGGTCAACACGCTCCGCCTGTCCGCTGCCGAAGCGCGCCGGAACGCAGGCGAAGTCATCCCCTTCGACTCCTATGAAGGCTCAGAGGACCGCACCGGGTGGTACTCGCGCGAACCACTGGGCATCATTGCCGCGATCACCCCGTTCAACGACCCCCTCAACCTGGTGGCGCACAAGATCGGCCCGGCAATCGCCGGAGGAAACTCCGTGATTCTCAAACCCTCTGCGCTGACGCCGCTGTCAGCCCAGCAGCTCGCGGACGCCCTCGTGAGCTCGGGGCTCCCGCCGGAGGCCCTCACAATTGTCCACGGCGGCCGGGAAGTGGCCGAAACAATAATCAGGTCCAGGGACGACGTACGAATGGTGTCCTTCACCGGGGGGTTCTCCACGGGTGAAAGCATCGCCCGCACGGCGGGCTTGAAGAAGCTGTCCATGGATCTCGGCGGAAACGCACCCGTGATCGTCCTGGACGATGCCGACATCGAAAAGGCGGTGGAATCCTGCGTCTCCGGAGCATTTTGGGCCGCCGGCCAGAACTGCGTGGGGGTGCAGCGGATTCTCATAGCCGCCCCGGTCTACGGCGCGTTCCGCCGGCGCTTCCTGGAGGCGGCGGACAGGCTGGTTGTTGGAGATCCTTCAGATGAACGGACGGACGTCGGGCCCATGATCAGCCCGGCTGCGCTGCATGAGCTCCAAACCAAGCTGGACGAGGCCCTCGGCGCCGGCGCTGTCCTTCTTTCAGGCAATGTCACGGACGGCAATGTGCTTCACCCGACCGTCCTGGAAGCGGTCCCGACGGACAGCCGGCTGTGGAAGCAGGAGGTTTTCGGGCCCGTGGTCATGTTCCGCCAGTTCAGCACGTTCGAAGAGGCCATCGAAGTCGCCAACGCCATCGAGTTCAGTCTTCATGCGGGCATCTTCACCGACTCCCTGGCCAGGGCCATGGACGCAGCCCAACAGCTCGAAGCAGGCGGCGTCATGATCAACGACTCCTCTGATTACCGCTTCGACGGCATGCCGTTCGGCGGGGCCAAGTACGGAAGCATGGGCAGGGAGGGCGTCCATTTCGCGTATGAGGAGATGACCCAGCCAAAGGTCATCTGCATCAGGAACTGATTGAACCGGAGGGGGCGCGGCGGCGCCGTGCGCTCCCTCCAGTTCCTCGCTGTGCTGCCCGCCGGAAGTGCGGACCTGTCCGGAGTCTGATCGCTTCACTCGGTGGCGCGGGCACCTCCGGGGCCCCGCCTGATGTAACTGGACAGCGTCATGGCCGTCACCGTGTCCGTGACGCCGGGAATGGCCGCAATCTGTTCCCAGATCTCCTGAACCCTCTCCAGCGAGCGGGCCTCGACCCTCACCAGCAGATCAAAGTCACCGCTCACAACATCACACAAAACCACTTCCGGAATCGACCGCAGTACGGTGATGACGTCCGACCCCCGCACCCGGTCCTTCCTGTAAACCATCAGGAAGGCGGACACCAACCCCTGCCCCGGTGGGCCGGCAACGATCGTGTACCCCTGGATATACCCTTGCCGTTCCATCCGTTCGATCCGTTGGCGCACGGCATTCCTCGACAGCAGGACTTTGGTCGCCAGCTCCGCGTGGCTCATCCGAGCGTTCTTCGTTAGCTCCGCAAGAATCCTCTGGTCTATCTGATCAAGACTCACTCGATCCATGCCTACCCTTCACACCAAAATTTTCCCCGGCACACCCAGAACCGAACCAACTCCACGACCGAAAGCACTCGAAAAAATGACACTTCTGCAGCAAGACCGTCCACCTCTAAGTGGCATTAGCTGCGTCCTGTTCGACATGGACGGAACGCTGCTGGATTCAGCACCCGGCGTTACGGCAAGTGCTGCCCGAGCCCTGGCAGCCGTAGGCGCGCCGGTCCCCGCGATGGACAAACTGCGGCAATTTGTCGGCCCGCCGATGATCGAGTCCTTCAGAACTGTCTCACAGTTGGACGACATAACCGCCCAAAGGGCCCTCCAACACTACCGCAAGGCATACGCCGACCACGGCGCTGAACAGTCCAGCCCATACGACGGGATCATCGAACTGCTTGACCATCTGCACTCGGCCGGCATTCCGATGGCTGTGGCCACATCCAAGGTGGAAGATCAAGCGGTAAGACTCGCACGAAGATTTGGCATCGAAGGCCACTTCATCAACATCTGCGGGGCGTCCGACCGCGACGGAAGAGCGAGCAAGGCAGAGGTCATTGCCGAATTGCTGCTCCGCCTTCAATCCGAAGGCATAGACATCTCCAGTCCCGTAATGATCGGAGACCGGAGCTACGACATCGCCGGAGCCGCCCAACACGGAATCCCGACAATATTCGCGCACTGGGGCTACGGGGACGCGGGCGAAGCATCGCAGGCGGCCGCCGTTGTCTCCTCTCCTGCAGCCCTGCTGCCACTGATCTTGGCCAAACGCCGCCCGGCGGATGACCACAGTTCGGCAAAGAGGTCCTGTCCTGGCGTGTGAGCACATCTAGGCTCACACGAAAGGGAACCAGCGAGCGGGAGGGTAAGGCGTGACAGAACAAGGACGCAGTACCGAACTTGAGGACGCGGGACTGCCGCTGACGGCACTGGCCGTGCCGGCGGGCCGGGCGGTCGAAACGTCACGGCCGACGCGCTGGTGGCGGATCGATTCGCTGCAGCCTTGGTAGTGGCCGCCCGCTCCCCACCTGGACCTGCCGACGGTGTGGCCCGCTGAACCGGCGGCACGGGCATCGTGATGCGGCACGAGGAGGACGTGATCACCGTGCTGTTCGAACAGGAGGGCTACAAGACGCTCTCCCGCCAGGCCGTGACGGACGGGAAGCTGCTGACCCTGGCGACGTGAGTAATCAAGACCTCCGGGCCCGCCGCGCGCTGGCGAGCCTGGCCGAACAGGGCGTGGTGGTGCGCCGCCGGGGCCGTGCGGGCGGAACCTTCGTGGCCGACGAGCCGCCGCGGAGCGTGCTGGCGAAACTCTCCGCATCACCGGCCGAATCCCAGGCAGTGAACCGCCTGGTGGACCGGAGGCTGTTGTTCGAATGTGCTGTGACGCACTACGCGGCCGTCAATGCCACTGCCGAACAACTGGATGAGCTCGACCGGCTGACCCATGACATGGCCGAATCCACGGACTGGTCCGACTACCACCAGGCGGACGAGCAGTTCCACCAGCTGGTGGGCACGGCGTCCGGGCTGGGGACCGCCGTCGAGGTTTACCACGAACGCTCGCTGAGCTCTATGCCTACTTCATCCCCTACCCGATCCAGCTGCTGCACAAATCAAACCGCGACCACGTCGCGCTCGCGGCGGCCCTGCGCGCCGGCGACGGCGGCGAAGCCGTGGAGATCGCCCGCAAGCACGTGGACATCCTGCACCGGACCATGTTCATGGGCCTGACGGAGGGCGGGACTTAAGCCACATTTGGCTGACTAACGCTGCCTCCGGCGCGCCCGCGGGGCCGACGGACAGAATTTCGTCGTCCACCCCTTCAAAAGTGGCGGTCACGTTCTCACGGATCCAACCGAAGGCGTCCAGCAGCAACACCACATCAGACTCGTTCACCGATAGCGACCTTGCTGCCCCAGTGTTTGGTCTACCGAATCGTCCAATAAACGCGTGACTTGTCGTTGAAGGAAATGCTCCGCTGGAGAAAAATTTTGCCTCCTTCAATAGCGGCCGTCGGCACGTCCATGCAGAGCTGATAGGAGGCCTTGCCACCCTTCTCCAGGGTGGGAACGTCCATGACTCCTTGGTCAACGACAGCACCGCAGTCGGATGCGTCGTACTGTCTGGCATCTGTGCCAACGAAGGTCTCCGATAAGTCGATCCAAGGGTTGCCCTCTTTGGCTCCGACGTAAGTAACGCTCAACTGCACGAGAACGTATTGACCCGTTGGCGCGTCATTGAACTGATTGGCAGCCAGCACTTCGGCATTGGCGTCCAACTTCACCGAAGTAACGGCGACCTGGTATTCATCCCCCACAGCGGCAGCCGTGCCTGGAGCCAGCGGCTGGCTTGCTGAGCCAGCGATCACGCTAGGTGTCGGGGCCACAGTGGTATTTGATCCGGACGAAGACTTCGACGCTGATGTTCCGCCGGTGTTATACCCATTCTCGTTGGTTCCTCCGACCGCATCCGAGACTCCATCCAGTACAGAGGCGTAGAGGGCTTGGGTGGAAAGCACCCCGACAAGCGAAAGAACGCCAACAATCAGCGAGGCTATGGCCATCCCCCGCATCGTTGAGCGTCCCCGAAGTGTGATAACCAGAGCGATGATGGCAAGAATAACGGCGATCAAACCAAGGAAGAATACCGCATTGTTGACGATAGGGATCCAGCAGAGTAGCAGGGCGACTCCAGCAAGAACGAGAGCGGTAATCGTGACAGCTTTTCCGCGCTGCTCCGGGGGCGGGGGCTGCAGTGGCCCATCGACCCAGAATTGATGGTCATGTGGCGGTGGCCCCCAGCTAGGGTCGGGCTGCCAGTCACGCGGTGGCTGCCATCCGTTCGGCGGAGTGGGCCAATTACTCGGAGGGTTGTACCGCTTCATGTTTGTCCCCTATCAACCAAGGCAGGGTCAGCACTCCGTGCGCAGACGAGCCTTTTGAGTAGGAGCATATAGCTCAAGTTGGAATTGTTGGCTCAAGAATTCCCTTGGTTTAGTCAAGGTTTTTCTCTAGCCCCGAGTTAACTCAAAATGACCCGTGACCAAGACATTTTCAGGACATCTCCATACTTCATGAGCGGTAGAGTCCCGGGAGAAACGTCCGTGCTCTCAGCATCACGCCACGCCACGGTGGCGTGATCATCTCGCGACCAGCAGCGGGCGGCGTCACAGTTGGCCGCCGCCCTCCCTCTTGCTACTTCTTTGCTTCGCGCGTCACCAGCGTGCCGCCGAGCTCAGGCTGCAGGGAGGCAACGTTTTTGTTGTTAACTATCCAATTTTCACCGACAAGGATATTCAGTCCGATCATGTCTGAAAATTGCTTCAAGTTAGCAACCACCTGGTCCTTGTCGGACGACGAGGAATAGATAGAGAGGACGGTGTCCTCCCCGCACGTTGCCGACTCTGCGGCGAGAGTAACGGAGTTACCTTCGTTGTACGTTGAGCATTCGCCGCCGACCTCAACAAACGCATCCTTCAGGGCCCCCACCGAGCTGTAGTGCTGCCCATTAGGGGGCATGGTCTTTGTCGGCGTGGGTGATTCAGAAGGGGCCGAAGAAGGCCCTGCCCCGCACCCTGTAAAGGCTGCGGTGCTTAGCAGCAGTGCTGTCGCCGCCAGCGACTTTCGGTAGTGCAAGTTTATTCCTCTCAAGTTGGGCTGTTGGGCCGCCCTTCGAGGGCAACGCGCCCTACTGTCCATGGCGTACTGGCTGGACGTGGGCTTACGGGTTCAATCGGCCAGGCTAAGAGCCTCGATGCAGGTCGCCGGCAGCGTCTCGACAGGTTTTGGCCGGTTGGCCACCGCTGTTGAGTAGACCTTCTGCACCATTGTCCCCATCGATCCGGCGATGGCCGCTACAAGCAGGCCGAGTATCACCAGCGCTACCGGCGAACCCTTGTACTTTTCGGCTTGCACGGGACCTCCCGCCGAACTGGTCGTTTACTCAGCCGCGAGTCGGCACGCTGCCACAGGTGCGCCGACCTTAGGTGTCAGCTTGTCCAAGTCACTATTGAAGGTCTCGATCTTCCTGGTAACCGCCTGCAGCCCCGCGGTGTCGAAGGTGCCAGCCGCCTGCACGGCATCGTGCGCCATCTCCGGGTACGTGGAGAACAGTTCTATCGCCTCCTGCGTCACGTCCAGTGCCTCAATGCACGAAGGCGGTGTGACCTCCTTGACGACCTCGACTTCCTTCTCAACAATCTTCTCCTGCACCACAATCTCAGGCTCAGGCTTGGCTCCAACGCCTGCTCCGAATCCCAAGACCAGGCCGGCGACAGCCAGGCCGGCCGGCAGGAACCACTTCGGCTTGCGCTTCCGCTTCTCGGGTTCCGCCGCCTGCGGCGGTAAAGGCAGACCCACCTGGCTATAAGCGGGCTGCTGGTAAGGCGTGGGCTGATAGGTAGTTGGTGCGTCGTTGTTCTCGATGTTCATCGTGTTCCCCCGGGAAAGTGTGTGGGCTAGAAGGTGTACTCGTAGCCGGTGCCGAAGTTGCTCTTGACCAGGAGCGTTCCACTCGGCTGCGGCACGTCGATGACGATGATCCCCGACGCTTTCTGATCGGGGCCGATGCCGGCACTGGGGAACGTCTCCGCATCGGGCAGGCATCCGTATGTCCCCACGGTTGACAGCGAGCCGTTGAACGTCGTGCCGTTCTTGGCAATGAACTTGAAGTCATGTGCGCTAATGCTGAACGTCGGGAAGCTCGACTCGGCCAGTGCCGGCAAGGTCTGTACGGTGACCTTCACGAACACGATGTTGCCGTTTGTGGGCGGCTGGACATACTCCCCGGTGCAAACACCCTTCTTGATCGAGGAAACCGAGAACTTGGCAGTCTCCTTGTCGGTGAGCTGGTCAGTCTGCGTGGCAAATGCCTTGCTTCCAGCAGACATGACGTAGTTGCCGCGGGATGACTTGGCCGGACCCGTGGGCTTGGGAGCCTCGACCTGCTTCTCCACAGCTTCAGCTGTCGGTGCGGTACCGGACGCCGCCCCGTTGCTGCCGCCACATGCGGACAGGGACAGAGCTGAGCCCATCAGGGCAAGGGCTACCAGGGACTTGGTGTACTTCATTGTGTGCTGCCTCTCTCAATTAAATAGAGGCCCGGCAAACAGCCGGGCCTCTTTCTTAAGCCGAATTTGTCTCTCGTGAAGAGCTTATTTCTCTGGCGCGTTGGAATACGGAATCTGCGTTGATCTTGGGGCAATGTTGTTTCAGTCCTGAGCCAACCTTGAGGATGCCTGTCAAACTGTGAATTCAATGCATGACTGCCACGCATCTTGTGCGTGAGGCGCGCGCACCCGTAACCATGGCCAAGTCCCTTTCCCTGCAGTCCCCGACGACCCGAACGCTGGACTCCACCAGATCCCGTCGGAGACCCCCTTGGCTCCGCCACAGCCGGACCGCCCAGCTCGCCAGGATGAGCGCCCTCATCTCAGGCTCGGGACGTCCTCGCCGTGTTGCACACGCCCATGACAAATCGGCCCAGCTCTCCGATGCGTTGGCTGCTTACGGTGAACCGCCTGAGCTTCACGGGCTCCGTATATAGACTGCCTTGGTACGTGTCCCTCGACTATTTAGGAGAAGTTCATGAGCTACAGCGGAAGTCAGTCCGAGAAGCCGGTAGCAGCCGGTGACCTAGACCGCAGCCATATCGGTCAGACTGTGAGCTTTGAATCGAACGACTTCACGGTTGTCTTCGGAACACTTTCCGGCATTGCCCGGACGGAGGCCATGGTGTATCTGTCTCTTCAGGGAGTGGGCGGCGGCACCCATCTGAAAGATGAGTACGACGTGCCTGCCAGCCAGAACGTCTACCTTCAGATGGATCCCCTAAGCACCGCCGGGAAAACCCTCTCGGAGGCGGAACGGGTCATCAAGGAGAAGTTCGACGAAATCAAGAAGAACCTCCGGGACCGCGAACAGAAACCGGACTCCGAGTAACCGGAAACCGGCCAGCAAGGAACCCCGCAGTGCCCAGCACTGCGGGGTTCCTGTGTTTGTCACTATGTCCAACGCATGCCCGGCGGCTACCCGTGGATGACTGCAGAACCCGCAGCTTCAAACCAGCAGCTTCGCCACCAGCTCACCGCGGCTACCGACGCCCAATTTTGCGTACAGAGCCTTCAGGTGGTCGTGCACGGTGTGCGGGGAAATGAACAGATTCCGGGCGATGTCCGCCGTCGGATTTCCGGACAGAAGTTCCAGGCAGATATCCCGCTCACGGGCGGAGACCCCGTAGGCCGCCAGCAGGAGGCTGACCACGTCTTGCGTGGTGGCCGGCTCCACGGTGACCACCATCTGTTCGGGGTCGTCGCCCGTAACGAGTCGGCTGGCCTGCAGCACCACCCAGTTGCCGCCGGCGTCCCGCATCCTGGCCCGGGCAGTGCCTGAGACGGAGGCGTGGGCCTGCACCACGACGGAGTGCAGCGTCATGGTGAAACCGCCCGGCGCCGCATCCTCCACCTCGGCCAACCACAGACCGCGGCGGGGGTGGCCGCCCGCAGTTCGCCGTCGATTCCGGCGATAACGATCACTGGGCCACCCGCAGCGGGGCGATGCCCGCGCTGCACCCGCACGGCCACCCGGGTGGCCGCTGGCAGAGTGGCGGCGACGGCGTCCAAGAATTCCACCTCACGGTCCGAGAAATCCTGCCCGCCCTCCCGGAAGAGACTGCCCACACCCCAGCACGCCTCGTCCACCCGGAACGCTCCGCGCAGCTCATGATGAAACCCAGGGGAACCAACAGGTCGTTGATCCGGACGCTGCGGATCACGTCCCGGTGCGGGGCATCAGAAATCCTGGCCACGGGCCGCGGCCGCCGCAGCAGCTCCCTGAACGTGTTGGGTTCGGCGCCGGTGTACTCGGACTCGGCGAAGCGGGCGGCATATTCATCCGTTGCCGGCCACGGCCGCCAGTGCAGGGCCGGACCCCCTTCGCCGACGAGGTGGGAGCCCTGGCCGCCCCCCTCGAAGAGGGCTGGGTCCGGGATTCCCTGTCCTGGTTTCCCCTGCTGCACGACGTTCCTCCGTGGTTCATTGAGGACCGCGTGCGCGACGGCCTCAGGATGCCCGCCCGCGCGTGGAAAGCCATCCTGAACGGCCTGATCGAGGCAACGCCACCCACGGAATCGGGAACCATCCATGCCCCCACGCTGATCCTGTGGGGCGCCCAGGACAACCTGCTGCCGCGCGGCGAGCAGGAAGCCCTCGCCGCCCGGATCCCCGGCGCCGTGCTGAAGGTCTACCCAGACGCGGCGCACGCGGTCCTGTGGGAGTGCCCGGAGCGCGTCGCCGAGGACGCGGTGGCGTTCCTCCGTTCCCTTGTTGACCCCCGCAACCCATCGGATGCACTGTGACAGGCCCCTCTGCAACCCCGTTGGCGAGGCTGTTGAAGGAGGTTTACGGCAACCTTCCACTGCCGGCCGGCCGGGCGACCGGGCGACCGGGCTGGTCCTTGATTTTTTTCTCGCCAGGCACCGTCCGTTGCCGCTTCCCGGCTCGCGTTCCCTCCACCGGATGGCGGGGTAGGAACGGCGACGCTGCTCGGCAGGCCTTCGCTCTAGAGCGGCCGGAGGAACTGGTCACCAGCGGCCCTTACGCAATCACCCGCCATCCCATGTATGCGGGCTGGTGGCTCATCCGCCTCGGCGCAGGAACCTTGACAGGTTCCGCGTGGGTCCTCGCGACGCTGCCGCCCGAAGTACTCGCAGAACACCGCGCCGCCCTCCGTGAAGAGGCCATGCTGACCGAGCTCGTCGGACGGTCCTACCCCGACGCGGAAAAGCTTCCGCGCTACCTCGGGTTGCGGGTGAGGCACGGTACGGCAAATGAGGTGGTCGCATTGCCGTTCTGAAGGCAGGTAGCCCGGTTCGTCGACAGCGATTTGGGCGGATGTGCAATTAAATTGGCTTCTGCGCCCGCAGAAGCCAATCCACGAAGCGGCCCCCGCTTCCGTGAGGCCGCCCAAAATGGAGGGCGCAATGGGACAGGAACGCGAGGTCAGACCGCTTAGCCACGGCCATGGATGCAAAGTGGATACCTCCGAAAGCAAAAACGAAGCCACGGCTTTCACAACTGCGTGAGCGACGCCACAACCGGCAGGCGTTTTGCTGGACGCCTCGGCTGAAGACGCCGGCCGTCGGATCCCACCCCCCACGGAGCTGCCATCATGGCGGAGGCGCTTGCCCCCGTTTACCAAGTGGCCGCGCTGCATCTGCACCAAAACCAGAGCCCGGACAATGCGGCCCACGAACCCAAGCGAGCCGATCAACCCAAGGCGCGGTCCCCCCGTCGTGAGCAAGGCCCACGCAGGGCTGTAAGCCGCTGGTGCCGGTCTACCACCAGCGGTGGCGGCACTCGTCGTTCTGGCATGCCCACTCCGGCGGCCCCATCTCCACCCGTGGCGGGATAGACCCTGGATTCATAGCTGATGCGGCACCCCGCGAACTCGGTCTTCGGGTTCTGGAGCATCCCATCCGGCATCATCATGCCGTACATGATCCGCCACGATTCGTGTCCGTATACGGGACACATCCTTGTGACCGCCGACTTCTGTGCCGTCTTCCCGTCTTTCGTCATGCCCACCAGCTCTACGCCTCCCCCGACGTTCCGGGCGACTTACAGGCAGGAAGCTGGCCAGTACGGCAGCGGTCAGGGCAGCCGAGACAGCGATCCAGAAGATGTGTTCCAAGGCCTGGAAGGACGGGTACTTTGTTCCGTCGAGCGTCAGGGTGGTTGAGGCCAGAAGCACGGCTACTGCTGCGCTGCCGACGGTGGTTCCGATAACGCGCAGCACGGTGTTCAGGCCGTTGGCAGCGGCGGTGACGGTCACGGGGACGGATCCCATAATGAGGGTCGGCATCGCGGCATAGGCAATGGCGTTGCCGATGCCGATGACGGCGGCCCCCAGCATCACCATCCAAAGTTCTTCGGTCAGGAAGAGGCGGCTAATGAATCCCGCGGTTGAGACGAGGGAGCCGATGATGAGTGCGGTCTTGGCGCCCCAACGGCGGCTGCTCAGTGCGGATATGGGAGTGAAGATCACCATGGCCAGACCGGTAGGAACCATACAGAGGCCGGCGGCCATCACGCTCAGGCCGAAGCCGTACCCAGTCGCGTAGGGCATTTGCAGTTGCTGAATGGTGGAGAGCAGGTTGGAGTACATGGAGTAACCCACGAGGACAGCAACCAGGTTCGTAATGAGCACGGGTTTGCGGGCAGAGGTTCGCAGATCCAGAATCGGCTGGCTGATTTTCAGTTCGAGCGGAAACCAAAGTGCCAAGGTGATGACCGCGGTTGCGGCCGTCATCAGCGTTGGCGCACTGGTCCAGCCCCAGGTGCCGCCCTTGGTCAAGGCAAGAAGTGCTGCGGTCAGGGCAACCGAGAGCAAGATGGCGCCTCCGTAGTCGAACCTGCCCGGGGTGCGAATGCGGGACTTCGACATGACCAGGGGCAATACCGCGATCAGGACGATGCCGGCCGCGGCGGCGCTCCAAAAGATTGACTGCCAGCCGAGAAGCTCATACAGCACACCGGCCAGCGGAAGGCCCAGAGCACTCCCGAAACCCAGGGTGGCGCTGATCATCGCGACGGCCGGTGCCAGTTTCGTGCCCGGGATTTCTTCCCGCAGGACGCTGATGCCCACTGGGACGAGGGCTGCGGCGAATCCTTGGAGCGATCGGCCGGCGATCATGGCCGCAAAGCTGAGGTCGAGCGCCGCCAATGCTGAGCCGATGGACATCATGACGAGGCAGACGAGCATGATCCGGCGCTTGCCGAACATGTCTGCCAGGCGGCTGAGTACCGGGGTGGCGACTGCGCTGGCCAGCAGGGTGGAAGTGAGGATCCAGGATGCGTCCTCGACGGAGATCCCAAGAAGGCGCGGCATGTCGGGAAGCAGGGGAACTACCGTAGCCTGCTGAAGGGTGACCGTTGTACCGCACAGGCACAGCGCCGGCACTAGGAGTTTGCTGGCAGTTCCGGGCTTGGATGCTGTGCCTTGAGTGCTACGAAGCATTCTCTTTGACCGCCTTCTTTTGTTTGAACGCATCTGTGCCGCTGATTCCGCCGTGTGGGGAATCAGCGGCACAGTGAGGGAGCCGTGGAAGCTCCCGCGTCCAGGGAGTTGCCTTCCGGTGGATTCGGAGGGGCAGGTCCTGTCAAGCGGTTGGGCTGTGTTGCTTTCCGGCAGGCAGCGGTTCCGGTTCACCCGGCACCGCTGAGGCGGTGAGAAGGGGTGAAGGATCATCGCTGTCGGGCCCGTCAGTGCCCTGCGGACTTGCGTCTTCCGTCACCGGTGCTTCCGTGGAAGCCTTGGCCCCGGCAGTGCGGCGCCGGAACCCGGTGATGGCCTTCATGGCGATGACGGCGAGGATCAGGCCGAAGATGATCGCGGCGGCCGGATCAGTGACGAAGATGTCGAGGCTGCCGCCGGAAATCAGCATGGACTGGCGGAAGGACTTTTCCAGGATCGGTCCGAGGACGAAGGCCAGCACCAGCGGGCCGGGGTCGAAGCCGGTCTTCGACATGATCCAGCCCAGTACGCCGAAGGCCAGCACAACCCACATGTCAAAGGAACTGTTGTTGATCGAATAGACGCCGATCAGCACGATCAGCAGGGAGAAAGCGACCAGGATGCCCTGGCGCACGCGCAGCATCTGGATGAAAATGCCCACGAGCGGAATGTTGAGGATCAGCAGCATCAGGTTGCCGATGTACATAGAAGCGATGACGCCCCAGAAGAGCCCGGAATGGTCGGTCATCAGCTGCGGGCCCGGGGTGATGCCGTGCATCAGCAGTGCTCCGAAGATCATCGCCAGCACGACGTTGGAGGGGATGCCGAGTACCAGTAGCGGAATGAACGCGGTGGTAGAGGACGCGTTGTTCGCCGTTTCCGGTCCTGCAACGCCTTCGATGGCGCCCTTGCCGAACCGGCTAGGGTCCTTGGCCCGGCGCTTCTCCATCGCATAGGAGGCCAGGGAGGAGATGACACCGCCGCCGCCGGGGAGGATGCCGATGAAGAATCCGAGAGCCGAGCCGCGGCCGATGGCTCCGGCCGAGTCCTTCAGGTCCCTGCGGGAGGGCCAGATGTTCTTGATCTTTGTCTTGATGATCTGGGCTTTTTCGGTCTGCTCCAGGGAACGCAGCAGTTCGGCGACGCCAAACAGGCCCATCGCCACGGCCACGAAGTCCAAGCCGCTCAGTAGCGGCGCCTGACCGAACGTAAAGCGTGCCGACCCGTTGACGGGGTCCTGGCCGACTGTGGACAGCAGCAGGCCAACGGCGGCCATGCTCACGCTTTTGATTGTGGATCCGGTGCCCAGGGACGTGACGAGGAACAGCCCCAGGACCATGAGGGCAACAAAGCCGGCAGGGCCCATCGACAGGGCGATCTTGCCCAGCACCGGGGCCAGGAACGTCAGGCCAATAATGGCGACGGTGCCGCCGATGAAGGAGCCAATGGCGGCGATGCCCAGCGCCGCGCCGGCCCGGCCCTGCTTGGTCATCTGGTACCCGTCAAAGGTCGTTACAACCGAGGCTGCTTCCCCCGGCAGGCGCAGCAGCACGGAGGTGATGGTGCCCCCGTACATCGACCCGTAGTAGATGCCGGCCAGCATAATGATCGAGGCGGTCGGATCCATCGTGTACGTGACGGGTAGCAGCAGGGCGATCGTCGCGGTGGGCCCGAGACCGGGCAGGACACCGATGGCGGTTCCGACGACCACCCCGATCAGGACGAACAGCAGGTTCATCGGGTCTAAGGCAACGGAGAAGCCTTCACCGAGGTTGCTCAGGATATCCATATCAGAGTCCGTTCTAGACGAAGGCGCCGAGCGCCAGGTCGGCGGGGAAGGGAACGCCGAGGAGTCGGTCGAAGATGACGTACAGCACTGCCGGGCCCGCCACAGCGAACACCAGTGTCCAGCGCCATGACTCCCTTCCGAAGACGCGCAGCCACAGCAGGAGCATCAACACAGCCGGGACGAAGAAGCCGATCAGTTCGAACAGCACGACGAACGCGCCGAGACTGGCGACGCCGGCCGCCACCGACAGGCTCCTGCGGCCCCAGGCCTCCAGCGGCTCATCTCCGGGCCGCACGATCAGTACAGCGGCACTGAGGATGATGGCCATGGAAATGATGAAAGGCCAGAGGCCTGGGGCGGGGTGGTGCAGTGTGCCCAGCTTCAGCAGCCATGAACCGGACGCTGCGCCAAGGCCGAGGACGAGCAGGATAAGCGGAGCGATTCTGCGCCGCCAGCGCCCGGCACCCGTGCGGGGCCTTTCCGGTTCCCGGATTTCGGCGGCCGCTTCCACGGGAGAAGAAACCATGGGGTTCACCCTTCTTCATGCCGGCCGTGGTGGCCGGCGGTTGAGTAGTAAGGTGCTACTTCGCCAGGATGGGCTCGTAGCGGGTGCGCATATCGCTGAAGACCTGCTGGGTCGCCGCTGCGTCTGAGAAGCTGTTCGGCACGAAACGGTCGCCAATTTGGGAGATGACTTCCGCGTCCTGGCTGCAGGTTTCGATGCCGCTTTCGAGCTTGTCGGAAACGTCCTGCGGCAGGCCCTTGGGGGCGAAGAGGCCGTAGACCGAGGTGGTCTTGACGTCGTAGCCGGCCTCCTTGGTCGTCGGAACCTTGGGGAAGGCCTCCGAGCGCGCTTCGCCGGCGGCAGCCAGCGGGACGATGGCGCCGTCCTTCACCTGGGCCTCAACATCGACATAGTCGTTGACGAATCCGGCGTCGATATGGCCGCCCAGCAAGTTGGTGATGAGTTCGGCGCTGCCGGAGGTGGGAACCATGGAAAACTCAATGCCGCTCTCTTTCTGCAGGCGTTTGAGTTCAGTGGCAAGCGAGCTGGTGGCTCCGGGGACGCCGATCGAGATCTTTCCAGGATTGGCCTTCGCGGCATCGAACAGCTCCTGCAGGCTCTTGTACGGAGAGTCCTTCGGCACTGCGAATAGTGTGGGGATCTCTGCCATGGTGCCCAGGGCTTGGAAATCGTCCTGCGAGTAGGCCAGATCGTTGCTCATCGGGTTCAGGACCAGCGGCCCGTTGGTGCTGAGGCCCACGGTATATCCGTCCGGCTTGGCGCCGGCCAGCTTCTGCATGGCCACCGCGCCTGCGCCGCTGTCAAGGTTCTCCACCACGAAGGTGCCGCCCAGCAGCTTTCCCAGGCAAGCGCCGTAGGCGCGGGCCGTGGTGTCTGACGGGCCGCCTGCGGCGTAAGGCATGACGAACGTGACGGACTTGGCCGGGTAGCCTTCGGATGCGTTGGAAGCACCCGAGCAGGCGGTAACGGTCAGGGAAAGGCCGGCGACAGCGGCGGCGGCGGAGAACAGGCGAGTCTTGTTCAAGGTAACCTCTGTTGGTTTTGGGCGAAAGTTGAGAGTCTAATCCGTAAGGAGTGCCCTCTCAGTAATACAGGATTGTGACCGGCGGCACAACTGCCTCCGGCGAGTTAGTCGGTCGTTTGGGGCGCGGCTTCGAGCCGGGAAACGCTCAGCGCTGCCCGGGGTTTCATGAAGGCGTCCCATAGAGGCCCGGTCGAGAGCCACCGCAGCGGGTCCATCAGGGCCAGGCTGCGCGGGACGAATACCTTGCGGCGCCGTGCAGCCATTGCCCCGACCAGCAGGTCGGCGCACGTGTCGGTGCTGGAAACGACGCTGAAGGGCCACGGCAGGGAGCGGCTCTCTCCGGCCCGGGTACCCGCCCCGGAAATCATGCCAGTGCTGACCCATGCCGGATGCGCGACGCCAACGTCAACGCCCTTATGGGCCAACTCCAGCCGCAGCGCCCCGCCGAAAGCCTCCACGCCGGCCTTGGACGCGGCATACGCGTTGGCGCGCGGAACATTCTTCAGCGCGGCGGCCGAGCTCATCAGCAGGTAGTAGCCCCCGTTTCTGGTGACCTCTTCCAGGGTGGCCTTGACGGTCCTGATGACCCCGCCGAGATTGATGTCCACGATCCGCAGCAGGTCATCGGTGCGGGAAGCGGAAACGGTGGAAGCGCTGCCGACGCCGGCGCAGGCAAAGACGATATCCAGCCGGCCGAAGTGCTCCACCGTCCTTTGGGCCGCAAGCTGCAAGGACACGTGGTCCGTCACATCCGCTGCCGTGACCAGATGGCCGCCGCCCAGCCGGGAGACGAACTGTTCGAGGGCCGGCTGGTCACGATCAACCAGCGACACGTGTGCTCCTGCGGCGGCCAGCCGCTGGGCCGTGGCCGCGCCGATACCTCCAGCGCCGCCCGTGATCAGCACGACCTTGCCACGCAGCCTGTCGGGCCCCTGCTGCCGGACTTCCCCTCTCCGACCCGCCCCGGGAGGATTCGAGGATTGGACTTTCATCCCATGTACGACCCGCCATTGACGTCAACGGTGACGCCCGTGACGAAACCGTTTTCGACAGCAGCCAGGTACTGGACGGCCTGGGCGACGTCATTGGCGTGCCCCAGTCGGCCCACCGGGATACGGCCGAGATAGTTCCGGTTGACTTCATCTGAGACGCCTGAAGCCATGCCGGCGTCAATGCGGCCGGGGGCGATGGCATTGACGGTTATGCCGAACGGTGCCATTTCCCGGGCGAAGGACCGGGTCAGGCCCAGGAGGCCCGTTTTGGTCGCGGCATAGTGGACACCGCCGAGCCTGCCGCCGTCGCGTCCGGCCAGCGAGGACATGTTGACGATCCTGCCGAATCCGGTGATTTTCATGTGCGGTGCCAGCGCCTGTATACCTAGGAACGGGCCCGTGAGGTTCACTGACAGAACGCTCGTCCACTCGTCCAGGGGGATTTCATCACCGGGGATTTTTTGTCCGTCCCGTTTAGGTGAGATGCCGGCATTGTTGACCAGAACCGTTGATGTTTCCGCGGAGGCCTCCACCGCCTCGGCGATCCGCTTCCAGTCCCGGGGGTCGGTGACGTCACAGTGCATTGTCTGCAGGAATCCGCCCTCCGGATCCAGGTCCGTCTGGAGTTCGGACAGAGCGGAGCTCGATGTATCCACGGCGATGACCCGGTCTCCGCTGGCCAGGAATGACTCCACAATGCCGCGGCCGATCCCCCCGGCTGCGCCGGTGACGACGGCTGTTCGGTGCTGCTGTTCGTTGTTCCTCATGCTTTCTCCATTCTGGGTTAGACGGGAGGCTGCCTTCTCCTCAGGCAGCCTCCCAATGGGGGCCGTTAGCGCACTCCGGCCAAAATGTGTTCACCGGCTTCATCCGGCGACCAGGTCAGATACGGTTCGGGGTCGAAGGGTGCATTGACCTGCCGGAAGGTATAGGCCGGCTCCGGCCACAGGGTGGTCAGCCGCCCGTTGCGGTGGTCCACATACCAGCTGCTGCAGCCGCCTTCGAGCCATACCGTGCCCTGGGCGAGATGGTCCACGCGGTCCATGAAGGCATCCTCCGCTTCCCCGCTCACCTCCAGTGCGGGCACCCCGGCCTCATCGCGGAAGTTTACTGCGGCCATAATGTAGTCAATCTGGGCCTCGGCGATGTAAACAGCGGAGTTATGTCCCAGCCCGGTATTGGGCCCGTTGATAATCCACAGGTTCGGGAAGCCGTGCACGGCCGTGGTGGCGTAGGCCTGCATGCCGTTGGCCCAGCGTTCGCTTAGCGGCTGGCCGTCGCGGCCGAAGATGCGGTAGGCGATGGGCAGATCCGTGGCTTCGAAACCGGTGCAGGCGATGATGACGTCCAGTTCGTGGCTGCCTCCGTCCCTGCCGAGGACCCGGTTGCCTTCCACGCGCGTGATGCCGCCGGTTTCCAGATGGACATGGTCCTGAGTGAACGTGGGATAGTAGTCGCTCGACTTCAAAACCCGCTTGCAGCCGAACGTGTAGTCCGGGGTCAGCTTCCGGCGCAGTTCCGTATCCTCAATCTGCCGGTGCAGATGGTCAAGGGCAACCTGGGCTGCGGCGGAGACCAGCGTCGGGGTCCCGCGGCGCTGGGCGTAGCGCTCCTCGTTGGACCAGAACATCTCTTCGCGCAGTTCCTGCATCACCTCGGGCATCTTGCGGAAAAGGCCCTTTTCCTCCTCGGTGTAAGCCCGGTCGGGACGAGGAGTCACGTACGGGGCGGAGCGCTGGAACACGACGACTTCGCCGGCGACCTTCGCCACCTCGGGCAGCACCTGAATGGCTGTGGCTCCCGAGCCCACGATGCCGACCCGTTTGCCCGTCAGATCAATCTCGTCATTCCACTGCGCCGAGTGGAACAGGTGACCGGAAAAGTCGCTCAGTCCGTCAATGACGGGCAGCTTGGGCTCGGACAGGTGTCCGACGGCGGTCACCAGCGTTCTGGCGGCGAACTCACCCTTGGGGGTGGTGACCTTCCACAACGCGGCCGCCTCGTCCCATAGGGCACCGGTTACTTCGGCGCCGAACACCATCCGCTCAAGGAGGTTCTCGTCCCGGGCGACGCTGCGCAGGTAGTCCAGAATCTCCTGCTGGGGGGCGAACATCCGGGACCATTCCGGATTGGGGCGGAAGGAAAACGAGTACAGATGCGACGGAACGTCGCAGGCCGCGCCGGGATAGTGATTGTCGCGCCAGGTGCCTCCCACTTCCTCATCCCGTTCGAGAATGATGAATGACCGTTTTCCTTCGCGGGCCAGCTTCGCGCCCATGCCAAGGCCTCCGAAGCCGGTACCGACGATGATGACATCGACCGGCGAATCGGATGCGGGATGTCCCATTGGGGTACTTTCCACTATTCCTCCAAATTGTGTCTTGTTGTGTGCTGGTTCCGACTGGCTAGACAAAGATTGGTTCCTGAACCTCATCGGCAGGAGTAGCGGCAGGGTCCTCCACGAACCCGCTGATGAGCTGGAAGAGCTGGGCCGGACGCTCATGCGGGACGGCGTGTCCGCTACCGATAACGGCGTACCGGGCATTGGGAAGGCCTCCGAAGAGGAGCCGGGTCTGTCGGGCCGGAACCATCTGGTCATGGGCGCCGGCGATGACCAGGGACGGCGCGGTGATGCCGGCGAGCCTGCCGGTCAGGTCGGCAACGGCGTTGAGCCGCATCTGCTCGGCGATCCCTTCCGGGAAGGTGCGGGCGTCAACCAGAGCCTGGATATCTGCGTCGCCGCGGCCGGCCAGGAAAGGGTGGCCATAGGCTGTCCAGGTGACGAATTCGCGCAGGAGGTCCTGATCGGACTCGAAAAGCCGGTGCCAGATCCGATTGCGAAGCCTCTGTTGGGTGTCGGCCCGGACCCAGCCGGCCACCAGAGTCAGGCTGGCCACGCTTTCCGGTCGCGAAGCGGCGAGGTCGGCCGCGACCAGGGCGCCCAGCGAATAACCGACCACATGGACCGGCCGCGCAGGAGCCTGCTGGTCAATGACGCCGGCGACCTGCTCAGTCAATGCCCCGAGGGTAAGTTCCCCGTCGGGGGTCTGCAGGTCAACAGCGAGAACACGGTACCGGGCGGCGAGCATCGGAAACAGCGTGCGGAAGTGGGTCTTGGCACTTCCGCCTGTTCCGTGGATCAGGACAATCGTGTTCCGAGAGTCCTCCGGTGCAAGCGTGTCATGGAAAGGAACCGACAGGGCCCCGATGTGGGCGAGACCCTCGTTTGCATCTGGATGAATCTTCAATTCCAATCCCTTCGAGTATTGAATGGCTGGTACTAACGGGACGACCGATGTTGATAGCGATGAGGGAGTCCGCTCGGGCGCAAGATGAATAGGGCAGCCGCCCGATATTGAAAGTACACTCCGTGCGGATTACACTCTCATAAAAGCATAAGAGTGATACGAAGCACAATCCTAGGAATGGTTCCATGAAGATTACCGGCGCGGTCCTCGAGACCATCGGCTCCCCCCGTCCCTATGCCCAGTCCCGGCCTCTGGCCGTTGCGGAGCTTGACCTCGCCGAGCCGGGACCGCAGGAAGTCCTGATCAGGATGGAGGCTGCGGGCGTCTGCCACTCGGACCTATCTGTCGTCAACGGTGACCGCCTTCGTCCCGTACCCATGCTGCTGGGCCACGAGGCTGCCGGAAGGGTCGTCGCTGTCGGCGCGGAGGTCAATGACCTTGAACCGGGCCAGCGGGTGGTCACGGTTTTCCTGCCGCGCTGCGAGGAGTGCGCCAGCTGCCGCACTGGCGGCAAGCTTCCGTGCAGCGTCGGAGCAGAATCAAACGGCGCCGGAACACTGCCCGGGGGCGCCACCCGCCTCACCCGCACCGGCCAGCCTGTGCTTCATCACCTCGGAGTTTCCGGGTTCGCGACTCACGCTGTGCTCAACCGGCGCTCGGTTGTTCCCGTCGGAAGCGACATACCGCCAACGGTCGCTGCGCTTCTTGGCTGCGCCGTGCTGACTGGTGGCGGGGCCGTCATCAACGCGGGCAGGCCCGAGGAGGGACAGGACATCATGATCGTCGGTCTCGGAGGAGTCGGTATGGCGGCGCTGCTGACCGCCGTCGCAGTCTCATCAGCGTGGGCTGGACCCGCCCGGATTATCGGCATCGACGCGAACCCGGACAAGCTGACAGCGGCGCAGGAGCTGGGGGCCACAGAGACGTACTCTCCTGGCGTAGCCGAGGAACTGGGCATCCGTGCCCACCTCGTCATCGAGGCAGCGGGCAACCCCCGTGCCTTCGAAACGGCGGTACGCTCAACGGCGCCGGGAGGCACCACAGTGACTGTCGGACTGCCGGCCGCCGGGGCTGTGTCATCCATCGAACCCCTGGGAATTACGGCAGAGGCCCGGACCATTATCGGTTCCTACCTCGGCTCTGCAGTGCCCGCCCGCGACATTCCCGTTTACGCGCAGATGTGGCGGGAAGGAAGGCTGCCGGTCGAAAAGCTGGCTTCCTCGGTGATCACCCTGGATGGGATCAATGAGGCGATGGATGAACTTGCTGACGGCAACGCCATTCGCCAGATCGTGATGTTCAATTGAAACAGCAGCCCGGCGGCTGCGAAAGGCCGCTCGGTACCCAACCGCTGATAGGGGCGTTTGTAAAGGAATGAAAACGATGACTTCCGAGGCCACGACCTCTGGCGCCCCCGTCGGGCTGCGGGAAAAGGCGCGAATCGAGCGCTACCGGAACATCCGCGCCGCAGCCGAACAACTCTTCAACGAGCGAGGCTACGAGCAAACTACGACCAAGGAAGTGGCTGAACTTGCCGGGGTCGGGGAAGCCACGCTCTTCCGCTACGTCAGTAACAAGCACGAGCTGCTCCTTCTGGTCATCGGCGAACGCATGGACATGACGATTCAGGCCATCGAGGACGCCGACAAGGAACTGGCTGCCAGCACTTCCACCGCCCGGGATCACGTCGAGCGGATCTACGCCGTCTTCCGGGCGCGCGCACAGTTCTACGCAATCGACCCGGAGAATGTCACCAGTTACCTGCACTACGGTTTCAAGGCCGGAAGCCAGCTTGGGGCACAAAGCATCGCCCAAGGTGACAGGATCATCGCTCTCACAGCATCCATCCTTGACAAGGCAAGGAAAGCCGGACACCTGACCGCCGACGTCGACTCACGGATAGTCGCGCAGAACTGCAATGGAACCTACATCCATGAGGTCCTGCGCACCCCAGCGCGCGAATTCCGGCCAGAGGACCTTTGGGGGAGACTCCACGAGCGCCTGCGCGTACAGATCGAGCCACTCTTCCGGCTCTAAAAGCGTCCAGCACCAGCCAGGGACGTGTAAAGGCTATCGGGCTCAGCCCGGCCACCATGAAGGACACCAGTCCTCGGCGTCTCCGGGCTCGTGGGCATCTGGATCGTGGGCATCACCGTCGACTCACGGCCCCCCGTTCGTTGATCATCACGACGGCGGCCATCGCCGTCGCGATGCTCCTCCCGCCGTCGCGATGCTCCTCCTGCCGTCGCGATGCTCCTCCTCTCCCTCGGCGGGAACCATTCTGGGCGCCATGGTCCTCATGGCCGTGTGGGGTGCCGGACTCGGCGCGATCGGCATCTACAACCAGTCCGCCGTCCTCCGCGCCGGCCGCGAGTATCGGGAAGGGGCAACGGCCTCACCGTGCTGACCAGCCAGCTCGGCATCACCGTCGGAGCGCTCTACTGTTCAGCCGTGGTAGCGATGACTCGGGGATGCCCGGCAGAACTGTTCTGCCGGTTTCCCGACCCCCAATGTCTGCACTGCACTAATACGGTAACTATCGTTCAGCCCTTGGAAGGCGAAAATGCGAAAAAGCTAGACAAAAACTGAGCAAAACTCATTGCCGCACATTTCATGCCAACGCGGAGGAAATGCGCGCCTAATTGGACCAGTGCCAAGAGGCGGAGATCCCTGGCCTCCTACACTGACAGAACTGGAAGGTGGGGACCGCCGCGGCGGCTGCCTGAAAGTCTTGAGCGCATCAAAGTAGGCGGCTCCCGCTTTGTGCACTGGTCCCCTACGGAACTCACTCGTCCTGACGCGGCGTACCCTGACGCTATGGAATCCGAAGTACGGGATCTCAGGCTCCGCACCGGCATCACGGTGCCGTACCTCGTCCAGGTCGAAGCCGGCGCGAAGCCCGTACTGCTGTTGCATGCGCGGGGCGAATCCCGCGGCAGCTTCGACCGCCTGGTCCCCTTGCTGACCGCCTTCAGGATCAATGCCCCCGATCTCCGCAGGCAGGGCGCGGCGGACAAACCGGAGGCCGGCTACTCCCTGGCAGAACAGTCCGCCCGCCGTGTTGCTGACTACGCTGATCCTCGCCACCGTCTTGGCCGTTGGTCAGGGCGATGGGCCACACCCGGGGCGGCCGGACTCCAGGAGCCAACTGCGATGAGTTTCGCCGTGGGTACCAGCCTTTGTCCACACGCCCGATCAACCGCACTCGAGGAGAACATCATGGCCGCTACCTACACCTTCGACGTCTTTACCAGCCTCGACGGCTTCGGCGCCCACAGCGGCAACTGGGGCGGCTACTGGGGCAAGCAAGGCCCCGAGCTGCTCGACCACCGCCTCGCCTTGTATGACCAGGAGCAGCGCATGGTCTTCGGGGCCAACACGTATCGGGCGCACGCGCAGATGCTGGCCTCGAGCACCGAGGAGTCCGAGGTCCGTGACCCATGGGTCACCCGGATGAGGAACCTGCCGGCAACGGTGGTGTCGAGCACACTGGAAGGACCACTCGACTGGCCTGACGCGACCGTCGTGAGCGGCGACGCCGTCGGCATTGTCGCCCGGCTCAAGGAGGTGTCCGAGGTGCCGTTGCGCTCGCACGGCAGCCTGTCGCTGAACCGAGCGCTGATGGCCGCCGGTCTGGTCGACCGCGTCCAGGTGACGCTCTTCCCTGTGATCACCGGTCAGACCGGAGTGGCACCGATCTTCCAGGGTGGGGCCGACTTCGACCTCGAGCTCATCGAGAGCCGGACGCTCGACGGCCACACCCAAGAGCTCATCTACCGGCCTACCCTGCATCACTGAGTCCGTCCATGCACCCCCTCAAGCAGCCGAACCTGACGCGGAAGTTTCAACCAACGTGGCGCACGCGGTCCAGTGGGAGTGCCCGGAGCGGGTCGCCGAGGACGCGGCGGCGTTCCTCAGGTCCCTCGTTTAGGGGAACGACGACGCTGGCGCCCGTCCCTGCCGGCAGGGACCACACCGGCGAGGGACCGCGGCGGCGAGCGCCGTCGTCGTAGTTTTCCAGTGTTAGCGGTTACGCGCGCTGGGAGATGTTGAGGATGTTCCCTTCGCTGTCCAGGAACCAGGCGGCCTTCCCCCAGTCGTCCGTGGCAATGCCGTTCTCCGTCTTCAGCCCGGGCTGGTCGTACTCCTCAAAGACGACCCCGCGGCCCCGCAGCTCCTCCATTTCGCGTTCGAGGTTGTCCGTCATCCAGCCCATCTGGGTGTTCTTCGCCGTCCCCGCATTGTCGGTCTGATAAACCATAAAGCCCGTTCCGTGGCCGCCACTGTAGACCAGGTTGTCCTCCGCCCCGGGCTCGGACGGCTCCAGCCCCAGCTTGTCCCGGTAGAAGTCCCGCGCCCTCTTGATGTCCTTCGCGGGCAGGACAGCCATGATGTCTAAATCCGTGAGCATGATGATTTCCTTTGTGCATTGTTTTCTCGTTGCTGGCGATGCCCTCCCCCGGTAGCGGTTCCGGGACGACCTTGTCCCGTGGCCGCGTGGCCACCCCCTCCGCCAACTGCCGGGGCGGCCACCTGGGACTCTGCAACGCCCCGCCAGCCATCATCGGCGCGAGGGTCCCCGAAGCTTATGGGGCCATTATGGAACCGATTTAGTGCTACGGAAATAGTCCGACGCGGAGCACCCTCCGGTCTGGGCAACCGCCCCCGGTCAGTGCACGACGGCGGCACGCACTTGCCGCCTGCGCGTCACCGGAGCATAATGGTTAGCAGAGGTAATTAGCATTGCTAAGCATATTTGGAGGCGCAACACACAGTGACGGCAACGGACCGCGAGACAAGGGACAGCATCAAGCCGGACATCCTGGCCATCGACCTTCGAACAGCGGTGATGCGCACGTCCCGCAGGCTCCGGGTGGAGGCAACCGGTGACGTCATCACCCCCGGCCAGTACACGGTCCTGGCCCAACTGAACGGCAGCGGCCCGCAGACCCTCCGCGAACTGGCTGAACGCGAGCACGTGCAGGCGCCGTCCATGACCCGGATCGTCAACGCCCTCACGGAACAGGGCTTTGTCACCCGCACAGCCCATCCGACGGATGGCCGCCAGGTCCAGGTGGGAATCACGCCGGCCGGCGAGGCTGTCCTTGCCGAGGCCCGCGGGCAGAGGACTGCCTGGCTGGCCCAGCGCGTTGCCGGACTCAGCGACGAGGACCGCCGGATCCTCAGCCGCGCCGCCCGCATCATGCAGCAGCTGAGTGCCAAATGAGCGCCATGTTCCGGTCACTGGAGAACCCCAACTACCGCGTCTGGGCCGGAGGGGCACTCGTCTCTAATATCGGCACGTGGATGCAGCGGGTGGCTCAGGACTGGCTGGTGCTCACCGTCCTCACAAACCATTCCGGCACAGCCGTCGGCATTACGACGGCCCTGCAGTTCCTGCCGATGCTGTTGCTTGGCCCCTACGGCGGTGTCCTCGCGGACCGGTACCGCAAACGCGTGATCCTGCTGTGGACACAGCTGGCGATGGGTCTGTGCGGGCTCGCCATCGGACTCCTGGTGGTGACCGGCACCGCCCAGCTGTGGCACGCCTACCTGGCTGCCCTGTGCCTTGGAATAGCCAGCGCCATTGACGCGCCCACCCGCCAGGCCTTCGTCTCCGAACTGGTGGGGCAGGACAGGGTGGCCAATGCGGTGGCCCTGAACTCCGCTTCCTTCAACACGGCCAGGCTCACCGGTCCTGCCATCGCCGGTGTGCTCATTGCATGGGTGGGCACCGGACCTGTCTTCCTGCTCAACGCAGCCAGCTTCGCCGCCGTCATCATCTCGCTGTTCCGGATCCGCACCTCGGAACTAGCCCCGGCCGCGCCGGCAGTCCGTGGCAAGCACCAGGTGGCTGAGGGCCTGGCATATGTCCGGGGCCGGCCGGACCTGGTGCTCATCCTGGTCATGGTGGGGATCCTTGGCGCTTTCGGCATGAACTTCCCCATCACCAACGCGCTGATGGCCACCGCGGAGTTCGGGGTGGGGCCGGGAGAATTCGGGCTGCTTGGCTCCATCATGGCCGTCGGGACCCTGGCCGGTGCCCTGCTCGCGGCCCGCCGGTCCGGCCCGCGGCTGAGGTTCATGCTGGGCGGTGCCCTGGCACTCGGGTTCTTCACGCTGGTAGGCAGTGTGTCGCCGTCGTTCTGGCTCTACGCCGCGGTGCTGATACCGGTGGGCCTGGCCTCAATAACCTTCCTGAACAGCTGCAACACCACCATCCAGCTCTCCGTGGAGCCGCAGTTCCGGGGGCGCGTCCTGGCCCTCTACCTGGCCGTCCTCCAGGGCGGCACCGCCGTGGGAGCGCCGCTGATGGGGTGGATCGCCACAGACTTCGGCGCACGCTGGTCAGTGGCCGCCGGCGGCACCATCGTGCTGCTGACAGGCCTGCTGTCCGTCATCGCGGTGAGCCGGCGCAGCCCGCTGACGTTCCGTGCCCAGCTTCGAACCGCGTTCCCCGGAAAACGGGCCCGCGGCACGACGGTCCCGGACGCCTAGTCCGGACTGCGCCTCGGCCGGGACGGCCCGGACGACGCCGGGACGGCGGCGGGGACGACGGCGGGACGGTCCAGACCGCGACCGAGCCACCGGGGACGACGGCGGGGACGGCGCGTTAGCATGGGTCCCAACACGGCTGATCGGGAGGGCGCATGCCGCACTTCGTGGTCAAGGGCGGACACTGACCGGAGGATGGCTCTCATGACACATATACGGCGTTTCGACCATGTCGGCATCACGGTGGCGGACATCGACAGAACAACGGCGTTCTTCGTCGGGCTGGGTCTCGAGGTCGAGGGCCGGATGCTCATGGAGGGCGAGTTCGTGGACACCGTCATCGGCATCCCCCACTCCCGCAGCGAGATCGTCATGCTGCGGGCGCCTGACGGAGGCGCTGGCGTGGAGCTGTCAAGCTTCATTCGACCCGACCACCAGCCCGGGTCTCCCGACGCGATGTCCACCGAACTTGGACTGCGCAACGTGTCCTTCGAGGTCGACGACCTCCAAGCAGCCGTCGACCAGCTGGCCGCGGACGGCTACGGGCTTGTCGGCGGCATCGGCCAGTACGAGCACATGTGGCGGATGGCGTACGTGCGCGGCCCGGAGGGGATCATCGTGGCCCTGGCCGAGCGGATCGGCTGACCGCTGCCCGCCACGAGCGATGCACTCCCGCCGTAGGTCAATGGTGCGGAGACCGGACGAAGTCCAGGGCTTCACGGGCCAGGGCCAGCCAGGACGCCTCGTCGTCCCCCGGACACCGGGTAACAACCCCCGGACCAGGCTGGCCATGCCGCGGCATCGCCTACGGGCAGGGGCCGGACGCTGTGCGACGATGTCGGAATGGAACCGAGCTCGGAAGTACTGCGTTATGCCGCCTTCACCACCACCCCCGACGGGGGAAATCCGGCGGGAGTAGTCCTGGACGCAACCCGGCTCGACGACGCCCGGATGCAGGCCATCGCGGCCGACATCGGATACGCGGAAACTGTCTTCGTCACCGAGGCACGGGTTGACGGAGACGTCCGCCGAAACCGCGTCCGGTACTTCTCCCCTATTGCCGAGGTGCCGTTTTGCGGCCATGCCACGATTGCTTTGGCCGTCGCACTGTCGGGGCGCGACGGTACGGGGACCTTTATCTTCGACACTGCGGTGGGACCTGTCACTATCGAGACCGTGGGCCAGGCCGCAGCGGTGACGGCACGCTTCACAAGCGTTGAGCCGCGGGTGGCCGAATTCCCCGACGGTGTTCTAGCCACCCTCCTCGGATTGCTCGGCGTGGACCGGGGCGACCTGCACCCTACGTACCCTCCGATGGTCGCCTTTGCCGGAAACTGGCATCCCATTCTGGTCTTCGCAGAACGAAGCACCTTTGACTCCTTCGTTTTCGATCCTGATTCCGTGCGCACGCTGATGGATGCCCGGAACTGGGCCGGCACCGTCACGACGCTCTGCGAGATGGGACCGGGCGAGTACGACTCGCGCAACCTCTTCCCGGTGGGCACCATCACTGAAGATCCCGCGACCGGTTCGGCTGCCGCTGCCTTCGGCGGATACCTCCGCTTGATGTCACTCGTGGAGCCGCCAAGCCGCGTGGTGGTGCACCAAGGCAGCCATGTGGGCCGCGCTAGCGTGCTCACTGTCGACATTCCTCCGGCCGGCGGGATTATCGTGAGCGGTGAAGCGGTCGAGATCCCATGACGGAACTTGAGGACCACGGGCTGCCGTTGACAGCGCTTGCCGTAGCTCCAGGCCGCGCCCTTGCCGTCACGGCCTGGAGGCAGTGACGAAGCCGTCAGCGAGCGGCCGGGCATTCCCGTGAGGGTGGCCCTGACAGACCCTGCCTCACATCGAATAAGTCAGGTAATTTGGGTGGAGGACACCGGCAACCGGCGCCGCGCTCCTTCCCCGCTCCCTGAATAGGACTCTTCACCCGTGTCTTCCGCGACCCCCGCTCCCGCCCGCGACCGCATGCCCTTTGGCGCCCTGCTGGTGCTGTCGATGATCGGCTTCACCGCCATCACCACCGAACTGCTGCCCTCCGGCCTGCTCCCCCAGATGAGCGCCGGGCTCAACGTGTCCGAACCCGTGGCCGGCTACCTCACCGCCGGGTACGCCGCCGTCATCGTGGCCACGGTGATCCCGGCCGCCATGCTGCTCTCCCGCATCCCCCGGCACATCCTCCTGGTGGCGCTGGTCCTGACCTTCGCCGTCAGCAACGCCCTGGTGGGCCTGGTGTCCGACTTCGGCGCCGCCCTCGCCGCCAGGTTGGTGGGCGGCATCGCCCACGGACTGCTCTGGACGGCCATGGCCCCCTTCGTGGCGCGCATTGTTCCGGCCCACAAAGTGGGCAAGGCTATGGCCATCGTCTTCAGCGGCAACAGCCTGGGCCTGGCCATCGGCGCCCCGCTGGGAACCGCACTGGGCGGGCTGATCGGCTGGCGGGCCTCCTTCCTCCTGCTGGCGGGCACCGGCGTCGTCCTCGCGGGACTGGCCCTGTGGCTACTGCCCGCCGTGCGGCGGCGCCAAGACGCTCCGCGGCCGTCGCTGCGCAAGGCGATCGGCCAGCCCGGCGTGAAGCCGGTGGCCATTGCGTGGCCGCTAATGCTCATGGCGCACTTCGCGCTGCTCACCTTCATTGCCCCGTTCCTCCGCGAGGCCGGCCTGCCCGACTACAGCATCACCCTGTCGCTCACCATCCTCGGATTCTCCGGGCTGGTGGGCATCTGGATCGCCGGCATCACCGTGGACAAGCGGCCGCGCCGCTCGCTGCTGATCACGACGGCGGTCATCGCCGCCGTGTTCCTCCTCCTGCCGCTGGGCGGGGCCACCGTCCCGGGCGCTCTGGTGCTCATGGCGGTCTGGGGAGCGGGCTTCGGCGCGATCGGCATCTACAACCAGTCCGCCATCCTCCGTGCAGGCGAGGAGTACAGGGAAGCCGCCAACGGCCTGACCGTCCTCACCATCCAGCTGGGCATCACCGTCGGCGCGCTCTACGGCGCGGCCGCCCTCACCACAGCAGGTCCGCTGCTGGTGCCGGTCGCCGCTGCGGTGCCGGTCGCCGTCGCACTCGTCATTGTGGTAACCGGGCGCAGGCACGCCTACCCGCCCGGGCCGGAGGAGCCCGGCTACGTGAAGGCGGAGCCGAAAGCGGCGGACGTGGGCGTGCCTGCCTAGCTCCTCCGTCAGCGGCCCCCCGCCGTCCCCTGATGTCCCAGGTGCGCCGCCCTCGCGGTTTCGTAGCTGCTGTCAAAGGGCAACGTGTCCATGTCCAGCAGGGGGTTCTCGTCCTGCGTCGCCACCAGCTCCCGGGCCGCTTCGTCAGAGTCCACGCTTGGCATGGATCCCGGCAGGTGCCGCTGGGCCGATTCCGGCAGGAAGTAGATGGTGACGGCAGCGATCGCCGAGGTGACCATCAGATAGTAGGCCGGCATCATGTCGTTGCCTGTCACCTGGATGAGGGAGGCAATGATGAACGGCGTGGTGCCGCCGAAGATGGCGACGGCGAAGTTGTAGGCGATGCCCATGGCCCCGTAACGGTGGGCTGTCTGGAACAGTGCCGGCAGCGCCGACGCGAGGTTGGCCACGTAGAACGTGACGGGGAAGGCGACCAGCGCTAGGCCGGTGAGCGTTGCGGGAACGGTTCCCAGCGAGATCAGCAGGAACGCGGGGATCGCCAGCACCACCGTGCTGATGGCTCCGATCCAGAGCACGGGACGGCGACCGATCCGGTCGGAGAGATGCCCGGTCAGCGGGATGCACAGCGACATGACCACCAGGACGGGGATGGTCAGCAGGGTCCCGTGGATCTCGTCATACCCCTTGTTGCTGGTCAGGTAGGTGGGCATGTAGGACGTGAGGGCGTAGCCCACGGTATTGGCGGCCGCCACGAGGATCATGGCCAGCACGATCCTGCGCCAGTACACCCTGAAGATCCCCACCGGGCCCATGGCGCCGAGCACCTCACCCGTCTCCGGGTGCCGGGCCGATTCCTCCTCCGCTTCCAGGGTTGCCTGGAAGACCGGCGACTCCTCAATCTTCATCCGGAAGTAGATGGCGATGATGCCGAGCGGGCCGGCGATCAGGAACGGGATGCGCCAGCCCCACGCCTCCATCTGGTCCTGGCCCAGTGTCAGCTGAAGGACGGAGACCAGCGCCGCGCCAAGGGCAAAGCCCAGGTAGCTGCCCATGTCCAGGAAGCTGGCGAAGAAGCCGCGGCGGCGGTCCGGCGAATGCTCACAGACGAACGTGGTGGCTCCGGCGTACTCGCCGCCGGTGGAAAAGCCCTGCACCAGCTTGGTGACCACCAGCAGCACCGCGGCCCAGATGCCCAGCACCGCGTAGCCCGGGAGCAGGCCGACGGCGAACGTCGCGGCCGCCATGAGCATCAGGGTCATCGCCAGGACCTTCTGGCGGCCGATCTTGTCGCCAAGCCAGCCGAAGAAGACGCCGCCCAGCGGGCGGGCAATAAACGTGGCCCCGAAGGTTCCCAGCAGGAACAGGTTCTGCACGGCTTCGTCTGCTTCGGGCAGGAACACCGGGCCCATAGTGGTGATCAGGTAACCGAACACCCCGACGTCGTACCATTCCATCGTGTTGCCCACGATGGTCCCGCCGAGCGCTTTCTTCAGCGTGGGATGGTCAACAACGGTGACGTCCGAAACGCGGAGGCGGCGGTTCTTCGGCTGTACGGTCATGGCTGCGGCGCTCCCGCGTCGACTTTCATGCGGCATTGGCTCTGCAGCATCTTCATTCCTCCCGTGGAGGTCGTGCGTCATCCCCAATTGGCGCCGTCTTTGGCTTTGGTCTCAGCGTTACGGCCGAGCCCCAGTGCCCGGCACTGCGCCGGGCTGTCGAGAAGAGCGCGATATGTCCGCCGGTGGGTATGTCCCTGTGATCCGTCCTGTCCCGCCGGCCGTTCGGGCTCTGTGGGTGCAACTATCCGATCATTTTCCCACCGCGGCACTGCTCCGGCAATGGAATTGGCAGCGGCCCCTACTTCGTCTTCCGCTCCCGCCACAGCAGCGCCACCACGAACGTCACCGCGCAGAGACCGAGCATGACCAGCACCATGCGGCCCCAGTTTTCCTGGTTCACCCCGTTGCCGTAGAAGATGCCGATCATCACGGTGGCGCCGATGGCCCCGACGTACCGGCAGGTCTGGAAGATCCCGGCGGCCACTCCCTTGTCCTCCGGCGCCGCGGAGAGGTACAGCCCCTGGTTGGAGGCGATGCTGACCGAACCGTAGGGCACGCCCATCAGGGCCGTGAGGGCGAGCACCAGCAGCACGGCGAAGGACGCCGTCAGGAGCCAGAGTGCCGCTGCCGCCACGCTCAGGAGCACGACGCCGGCAATCAGCACCCGCCGCACGCCGGACCGGTCGATCGCGCGGACGGCGAGCGGTGTGATGACGACGGACATGGCCGCCAGCGGCAGCATCAGCACGCCCACCAGGCCGGGGTCGTACCCCGCGGCCTCCTGCAGCAGCTGCGGCAGCCCGAAGAACGCGAAGTAGTAGACGGCACTGAACACCGTGAAGCCCAGGTACACCAGCAGCAGCGGCCGGTTCCTGCCGAGCAGCCGCAGGTCCAGGAACGGTTTCCCGAAGCTCAGCTCGCGCCAGGCAAACAGCACTGCCAGGACCATGGCGCCGCCCAGCAGCCACCACCGGAGCCCGGGCAGCGCATCCAGCAGCCCCATGAGCAGCAGCACCATGCCGCCCACGAACGCCAGGATGCCGGGGATGTCCGAGTCGCGCAGCAGGCTGGCCGCGCTGCCCTGCTCCCGCGCGTGGTCCGCCGGGGCGAACCTTCGCACCATGAGCAGGGCGGCCAGCGCCAGCGGCACGTTGATCAGGAACAGCGCCTCCCAGCCCACCAGGCTCACCAGCAGCCCGCCGACCACCGGGCCGACGGCAGCCCCGGACGTGTTGGCCATCTGGATGCGCCCCAGCGGCCGGGTGGAGGTCGAGTTCGCCTGCCTGGCCAGGGCACCGACCATGACGACGGCGCTCGGGTACGCCGTCGCCGTCCCCAGAGCCATGAGCGCGCGGGCGACGCAGACGAACACGAAGTTGGGCGAGAAGGGCGCCAGCGCGCAGGTCACCGCCACCAGCGCCATGCCGAGCATGAAGAGCCGCCGGGGCCCGAACCTGTCGGCCAACCGGCCCATCAGCGGCTGGCCGGCGGCCGAGGTGATGTAGAAGGCGGTGATCACCCAGGTGACCGTGGCGACGTCGAGCCTGAAATCCTCGCGCAGCACCACCAGGGCGACGGCGATCATCGATGAGTTCAGCGGGTTCAGCGACGTGCCCAGGCTCAGGCCGGCCACCGCGAGTCCGGCACGGGAAGGGTTGCTCACGGCAACAGTCTTGCGCACGAGGCGGTTTCGGGGCGAACTCTGTGAACGGAGGGATCTAGAGGCCGACTGAGGCCGCTACAGGAATTCCCAAGCTTTTTACAACTTACTCAGTCGAACATGTTCCGAGGGGGGAGTGCACGCAAGTTGCCAGGACCGCAGCAGCAGGCGCTTCAATTTCCCGTACCCAACCGGGAAGGGTTGGTCGGGACTGGCATAGGCAAACAACTCCGATGAGTGGTGAGGCTAGTGACCATCCCGATACAGGTCGACGTTCAACTCCGGGAAGCAACGTTGCGGCGAGGAGCTCTCCGTCGCCGCGGGTCGCGGAATCTGGGGCTCCATGCACTGCTGACAGTGCTGCTGCTTGCGCTGAGTGGCCTAATGGTGCCGGTTGCGGCGTCGGCTGCCCCGGGTGACGTTGGCGTTGAGGGTCCCTCGCATACGGGGACGGGGACGCCGACGGGTTCGAAGCGGGCAACCAGCGGGTTGTGGTTCAACGACGGGGTCTGGTGGGGGAACCTGTGGGACACTTCCAGCGCGGACTTTCATATCTTCCGGTTCAATGCCGCGACGAGCTCGTGGGTCGATACGGGCGTGGCAACGGACACGCGGGCCAACACTCATCATGACGTGTTGTGGGACGGAACGACGTTGCATGTGGCGAGCTACCGGTTCGTCAACGACGGCCTGCCGGCTCAGCCGAACTTTCCCACGACGATGCGGCGTTACAGCTACAACTCGAGTACGAAGACTTACACGCTGCGGGACTCCTCAAGAATCAACAACCACAGCGTTGAAGCCCTGACCATCGATAAGGACTCGACTGGCCGGTTGTGGGCCACGTGGCAGCAGGGGAACCGGATCTATTTGAACGCCACTGGAACGGATGGCAGGACGTGGGGGACGGAGTTCCCGCATCCTGCGTCGCTGAGCAACGTCTCTGTAGACGATACGTCGGCTGTGATCGCGTTCGGACCCGGCAGGATAGGTGTGTTGTGGAGCCGGCAGGTCGGTGACGCCAACGACGGCATGTACTGGAGCTACCACGTCGATGGCGCGTCGAACACCGCCTGGACCGCTCCTGTGGCGGCGGTGAAGGGGCAGCGCAGCAGTGATGACCACATGAACCTGAAGTGGTTGGACTCCTCGGGTGGCCAGGTTTTCGCCGCGATTAAGACGGCGTTCACGGCGGCGTCTCAGCCGCTGATCCAGCTGCTGGCATTGAATAGTGCGACATCCGAATGGTCGGCGCACACGATAGCGACCGTGGCGGAGTGCCCCAACCGGGTGGTCGTCCTGATTGACGAGAGCACGAGTCCTCCGAGAGTGCGTACCTTCGCCACCTATCCGAAGCCCAGTGGCACGATCAACGCTGGCGCCTGTAATACGTCGGGGGGCGCGATCTACGAGAAGTCCGCGCCGCTGGACGACATCGACGACTTCACCACCGCGAAGACGGCCCGTATCGTGGACGCCGACCAGTATGTTCACAACGTGACGTCGACGAAGCAGAACCTCAACAGTGCGGCGCGGGGCACGGCCAACAGCGGTCTGCTGGTGCTCGCCGATGTGAACGCCACAAGCCGGTACTGGCACTATTACGACCCCAGCGACGACGATGGTGGTGGCGGTGATACGACGGCTCCGACGGTGACGGGTACGTCTCCGGCTGCTGGTGTGACCGGTGCGGCGGTGACGGCGAATGTGACGGGGACGTTCTCGGAGCCGATGACTGCCTCGACGGTCACGTCGGCCACGTTCACGTTGAAGACACCGGCCGGAACGACGGTGCCGGCCGCTGTGACGTACAACAGCACGAACAGGGTTGCGACACTGAACCCCAGTGCAAATCTGACGGCGGGTACGAGGTACACGGCGACGATCAAGGGCGGCTCCATTGGGGTGAAGGATGCTGCCGGTAACGCACTGGCGGCCGACAAGACCTGGACCTTCACCGCTACCGGTTCGCCCATCTCCAGGATGTCCATCCGCAGCGGGGCCGACGTCGTCGCTGCCGCATCCGACGGTGTGCTGTGGAACTACCCGTCAAACGGCAACGGCGGGTTCCTGCCCCGGGAAAGGATCGGCACCGGCTGGTCCACCCTGGCCCGGGCGTTCGTAACGGACTGGAACAGCGACGGCGTCTTCGACATCATCGCTCAGTGGCAGGACGGCCGCCTGAGCTATTACGCCGGAAACTCCGGCGGAGGCTTCGCCGCCGCCCGGGCCATCGGCAACGGCTGGGGCAGCTACCACGTGACGGTGGGCCGCTGGCGCACGACGGACAGGTACCCGGGCATCCTGGCCTACGACGGCGCCGGGACGCTCTGGTACTACGGCAACAGCAGCGGATCATCGCTTACGCCGCGCATCAGGACCGGTGTCGGCTGGAGAGGCCTGTACCTCACCATGGTCGACTTCGACCAGAACGGGGCACAAGACATCCTGGCCAAGCGCACCGACGGCAGCATGGTGCTGTACCGCTCCACGGGGGCCGGCGGTTTCGTCGCCGAATCCAGGCGCACGGTGGGCAACGGCTGGAACGTCGTCAACAGCACCACCAGCGTGGCCGGATTCACGGCAGGAAGCTCCGGGCTCATGAGCCGGCTCAGCGACGGCCGACTGGCCCACTACCCCTTCCGCAAGGGCGTCTGGGGTACCCGGACCATCGTCGGCACAGGATGGAGCCCCTACAACATCTTCCGCTAGAACCGGCCGGGGCGGGGACGGGGCGGCGGCGGCTTAGGGACTGTGTGAGTGCCGCGCCGATCGTCCTTCCCTTGTGAGCGCCCCAGCCGGAGCAGTACCATCCCCTCACCGGACAGCTCGGTGGAAGTGGGCAACGATGCTCGATACGGCAGACAACACTGTGACGAATAATCGCCGCGACCTCGTCACCGAGTTCCTGGGTCTCTGGCTGCTGCTTGCGGTTTTCCTGGACGGCTGGGCTCACCTGAACCTCCCGACTCTGGAGACGTTCTTCACGCCGTGGCACGCGGCCCTCTACTCCGGCATGCTGGCCACCGCGGCGTGGACCGCCGTCGTGATCTGGCGGAACCGGGCACCGGGGCAGCCGCTCGCGCAGGCCGTTCCGCCCGGCTACCGCGGGACCGCAGCGGGGGTGGTTCTCTTCGGCGTCGCCGGCGGCCTGGACCTGCTCTGGCACGAAATCCTTGGCATCGAAGTCTCGCTGGATGCCCTAGTCAGCCCCACCCACCTGTTGCTCGGCTTTAGCCTCTTCCTTATCCTGGGCACCGCAGTCCGAAGCGCCCGGGCAGCCGGCCGCGCCGGGAACCTTGAGTGGACGCCGGCGGCGCTGTTCGCCGTCGTCCTGATGACCGGGCTGGGAGCCTTCTTCCTCATCTACTGCTCCGCCTTCGTCCGGCCGGGGCCAACGGCCCTCTTCATCCCGACGCCGGTGGGCGCCCCTGGCCGCCTGCAGGCGGAACTGCCGGTGGTCGTCAGCCTGACCAGTTACCTGCTCACCACCGCGTTGATCATCGCGCCCTTCCTCTTTACGCTGTCTGCCGCCCGGCGCCCCGTCCGCGGGATTGTCACCATGTTGGTCGCGGCGGCCGCCTGGCTGCCCGTGGTGATGGTGGGCCTCCGCCCCTTCGCCGTCGCCGGAGCCGCCGGAGCCACTACGGCCGCAATCATGGCGGACGTGCTGCTGGCCCGGCTGCCACGGGTTTGGCTTAGCCGGCGGCTGCCCGCCGTCACGGCAGCGATTGCGGCGCTCGTCTGGACGGGCCAGCTGGTGGCTTTTGCGGTGGCGGACGGGATCCGCTGGCCGGTATCGCTCTGGCTCGGGGCGGTGGTGCTCAGCGCGGCGGCCGCCGCAGGCCTTGCCCTGCTCAGTTCGTGGGGACCCGCCACACGGTCCGCACAGGACACCGCCGGGGCAATTGACGGCCGGTTGTGAGGACGCTGCGAAAGATTTCCGGGACGGCGCGATTTGTTCTGTCATGCTTCCTGACGGTTGGCGTCCTCGGTTTCAGCGTGCCGGCAACGGTCACCGCCGGATCCCCGGCGACCGCACCTGCCGCTCCCACTCCCGAGCAAACCTATGAAGTGGTGGATGCTTTCCTCAAGGAACAACTTGACGACATGGGACTTCCGGGAGCCGCCGTCGTCGTCGTAAAAGACGGGGTCCAGGTGCACTCCGCAGCGTTCGGCCGCGCCGACGACACCGGCCGGCCGATGACACCTCAGACTCCGGTGCTGCTGGCCTCAACAACCAAGCCCCTCACCGCCATGGCCGTCATGCAGCAGGTCGAGGCCGGCAGGCTGCGGCTGGATGAGCCGGTGCGGACCTACCTGCCCTGGTTCACGTTGCAGGACAGCCGCTCCGCAGAGATCACGGTGCGCCATTTGCTCCATCAGACCAGCGGCATGGCGGCCAAGGACACGGCCTTCGAAGCCTCCGACTCCCAGGACCCGGACGCCATCGAAGAAGGCGTGCGCGGCCTGTCGGGCTCGCCGCTGGCCGGAGCGCCTGGAGACGCATTCCGCTACGCCAGTGCCAACTTCAACATCCTCGGCCTCTTGGTACAGACAGTCTCCGGCCAGCCGTTCGCGGACTACATGCGGCAGCACGTGTTCGGGCCGCTGGGGATGGCCCACAGCCACCCGACGCGCGGCGCTGCCCGCTCGGACAATGCCGCTGCCGGCTATTCACTGTGGTTTGGCTCGTTCTGGCGGCAGACCGACGCGCCCGCCCCCGCCACCGGAATGCCGTCCTCCACTATGTACTCCTCGGCCGAGGACATCGGCCACGAACTGACCGCCATGCTGGACCAGGGGCGGTACCGTGGCCGCTCGCTCATCCGGCCGGAAAGCGTGGACGCGATCCTCAAGCCGCACGTGCGGATTGACGAGTCCAAGGAATACGCCATGGGCTGGTTCACCCGCCCGCTCGTGGAGTCGGTTGGCCCGGAAGGCCCGCCCGCCGAGGCAAACAGCCTCCCGCTGCTCGTGGAGCACCAGGGGGAATGGGGCAACAGCCACACGTACAAGGCCATGGTCCCTGCCTCCCGGCTCGGCGTGGCCCTGGTCATCAACGCGAACGACACGTCAGCCCCGTCCCGGCTCAAGGCCATCGACACCAACATCCTGCGGATTCTCCACGGGCAGCCGCCGGTGCCGGCGGTGGTGCAAGAGGACTGGCTCCAGCGCTACAGCTGGCTGGTGTCGCTGATCCTGCTGCTCGCGGAACTGGCGAGCCTGGCGCTGGCCCTCGCCGTTCTGCTCCGGAAACCGACCAGAAAGCGAAAGCGGTGGGTGCCGTGGGCCGTGGGCGCGGCAGCGCTCGCCCTTGACGGGTTCGCACTGTGGCTGTGCCTGGTCTACGCCCCCGCCCGGTTCGACACCCACCTCGCGGTTATTGTCCGGCAGTTTCCCGACGTCGGAGTCTCACTCGTAGCAGTGCTGGCGCTCGCCCTCGTCTGGCCGGTCCCCCGAACGGTGTGGCTGCTTTCCCGGATTCGGGCCGCTACCCGGGGATCGCACCGATCTGCTGCATGAGCCTCCTGTTGTCGGAGCTTCCCAGTGCTCGGTGTCCTTGCCGTCCACCACGCGATTACCTCCGTGCATAAACGCGTGATCAGTCCAGCTTGGCGGTTTTACGCAGCAGCAGTGCCACGAGCAGTGCGGCCAGCAGGCAGAGTCCGGCGTTCACCCCTATGGCGACCGTGACGCCGCTAAGGACGGCCGGGACATCGTTTGCCCCGAGGGTGACGATCCGGGCGGTGAAGATGGCGCTCATGACCGGGATGCCCATGGTGATGCCGATCTGCTGGCTCATGGTTGCCAGGCCGGTGGCGAGGCCCTGTTCGGTGTCAGGCAGCCCGGACGTTGCGGTGACCATGAAGCCGACGATGACGATCAGGTTGGCGACACCGCCGACGAACGTGGCGGCCAGGAGCAGGACTATGGAGGCCGGGTCGGCGCTGAGCAGGACAAGGCTGCCGGTGGCGATGGCCTGAACGATGAAGCCGTACACGATGGCCTTCTTGTTGCCCACCTTGCCGATCACCTTCGGGCCCAGGACGCCACCGAACACCGTTCCAAGGCCCAGCACAGCGAAGGCGAGTCCTGCGCCGAGCGGGGTGTAGCCGAGGACCTGCTGCAGGTACAGGGTCAACAGGAACACCAGGGAGGTTTCCGTGACGAATGCCAGGACGCCTGCGATGTTCCCCCATGCGACGGCGGAGCGCTTCAGGATGCCGAGCGGCACCAGCGGAGACTGGGCGCGGTGTTCGACGGCGGCGAAGGCGATGAAAAGCACGACGGCGGCCGCGAGGGATGCGAGCGTGAACGGGTCGGTCCAGGAGTGCTCGGCGGCGTTGGTCAGCCCGAAGATCAGAGCCAGCAGGCCGAGGGTGACCGTGATGGCGCCGGGCACATCCAGCCGCTGTTGCGTGGTGGGCTTGCTTTCGGCGAGGACGGCGGGAGCGATGAGGAGCACGGCGACGGCGACGGGGACGTTGATGAAGAACGCCCAGCGCCAACTCAGCAGATCGGTCAGCAGCCCGCCGAGTATGGCGCCGGTGGTGAAGCCTGCAGCCATGAGGGATCCGTTGAGGCCGAGGGCCCTATCCCGCAGGGGCCCTTCCGGGAAGGAACTGAGCAGCAGCGACAGGGCGGCGGGCACGACGATTGCGGTGGCAATGCCCTGCCCGACGCGGGCGATCAGCAACAGGGCGGGGTCTGCGGCCAAGCCGCCGGCCACGGACGCGGCGCCGAGGAGGGCCATGCCGATCAGGAACATTTTGCGGCGCCCGGCCAGGTCTGCGACCCTCCCGAACAGCAGGGTCAGGCCCGCCGCGCAGAGGGCGAAGGCCGTGGCGACCCACTGGAGGTTTTCCAGCGAGAAGCCAACGTCGGCGCCAATGGTCGGCAGCGCGACGTTGAGGATGGAGAAGTCGACGGCGAGGGTGAAACTCGCCGCGAGGAGGACGATGAGCGCCAGCCGCTGGCGCCCGGTCATCTTGCCCGGTGCTGGGTTCTCGGCCTGGGGCGACGACGGGGCGCCAACCCCGGTGGTCAGGTCCGGTTGCGTGGTCATGTGGGTGGTCCTTGTCTGCAGGGGTGGCCGCATTGGCGGCCTCTCACCAACCCAGCCTCAAGGAAGCCGGAGGGATCAACCACGCCCCCTCGTGGGTACCCCTGACAGTGACAGGCACGGTTTCGCTTTCACCGGCAGAATGGGGTCCATGACTAACGCCAGTGAACTGGGAGAGTTCCTTCGGATCCGGAGGGCCGCCCTGCGCCCCGAGGACGTCGGCCTCCTGAACTACGGAACCCGCCGCGTGCCCGGCCTCCGGCGGGAAGAACTGGCCATGCTCGCCGGAGTCAGCAACACCTACTACACACGCCTGGAGCAGGGCCTGAGCAACAACGCATCCGAGGCCGTCATCGAGGCCATCGCCCGCGCCCTGAACCTGAGCACCGACGAGAGGGCGCACCTTCTCCGGCTTGCCCGGCCGGTCAAAGCGAAGCGCCGCACCCGGACCACGCCGGACAAGGTCCGGCCAGGCACGCTGCGTCTGATCACGTCCTTGGCGGCCACTCCCGCTGTCGTCTTGGGCCGCCGCAGCGAAGTGTTGGCTTGGAACCAGATCGGGCACCGGCTCGTGGCCGGACACTTGGACTTTGACGCCCCGGGGACACCATCGGCCCGACCAAACATGACGCGGATGCTTTTCCTCGACCACCACACCCGCGAGCTCTACTCCGAGTGGAAGGAGGAAGCCACCCGCGCGGTCGCCTCCCTCCGGCTCGTGGCCGGCCGGACCACGGACGATCCGGAGATGGCCTCGCTGGTCGGCGAGCTCACGATGAAAAGCGAAGAGTTCGCAGCCCTGTGGGGCAAGCACCCGGTGGCGAACTGCATGTCCGGGCTCAAACGTATACACCATCCGGAAGTTGGGCCCCTGGAGCTCCAATTCGAGGTCCTGTCACTGCCGGACGATTCCGGGCAACGCGTCCTGATGTACACCGCGGACCCGGGCACCCCGGCATTCGAGTCGCTCCAGCTCCTGCAGGCCCCAATGCTCCGCCAAGATCCGCGCCTACCGCCGACTTCGACAGGTTCTCACAGCGTGCGTCAACGCTCTTGACCCTCTCGGCCCCGAAGGGAAATGCGGCGCCCCGTTCCGCTGCAGACCATCAGCACACTTGTTAACCTCCCATCCAACTCGCCGCACACCCAGCGCCATCTGGCCTCCGTAGCGTGGACGGGTCAGCCGGCCCAGCGCCGGCACCGGTCTCATCCAGGAGGAACCATTCCCATGCGCACAGTCCTGACCGCCGCGGCCGCCGCCGCGCTCATCGCCGCCCTGGCGAGCCCCGCCGTCGCCGCCCCGACCGCAGACGCCGGCACGCCGTCGTCGAACGCTGGCGGAACGGTGCCGACGGCGACAACAACAGCCATTAGGACCGACGAGAGCAACGGCTCCTTCGACCTGCAGTCCCACCGCGGAGGCCGCGGCGAGTGGACCGAGGAGTCCCTGGCAGCGTTCGGCAACTCGCTGAAGCTGGGCGTGACCACCCTCGAGCTGGACACCCACCTGACCGACGACGGCAAGGTGATCGTCTGGCACGACGACACCATCCAGGCCAACAAGTGCGTCGACACCGCGGCGGCCACCCCACGCGACGCCGAATTCCCGTACGTCGGCGACCGTGTTGCCGAGCTGTCCCTGGCCCAGATCAAGACGCTGAACTGCGGCTTCAGCCAGCTCACCGGCTACCCGGAGCAGCAGGTCATCAAGGGCAACAAGATCGCCGAGCTCAAGGACGTCTACCAGCTCGCCCGCAACTACGACGCCAAGAAGGTCCGCTTCAACGTGGAGACCAAAGTGGAGGCCGGCAAGTCCGGCGGCGCAGGCATGGAAGCCCTGACCAAGGCCGTGGTCACCGAGATCTACAAGGCCGGCATGTCCGAGCGCACCACCGTGCAGTCCTTCGACTGGTCCTCACTGAACCTGACCAAGAAGATCGCCCCGCAGCTGCCCCTCGTGGCCCTCTCCAGTGGCGACGCCTGGCTCGAGGTCGGCAAGCCCGGCGCCAGCCCCAACCTCGGCGGCATCGACATCGACACCTACGGCGGATCCCTCGCCAAGGCCGCCAAGGCGCAGGGCTACGACGTCATCTCCCCCACGTTCCGCTCCGTCACCCCGCAGATGATCGCCGAAGCCCACAAGCTCGGCCTGCCCGTCATCCCGTGGACCGTCAACACCACCGCCGACATGGCAAACCTGATGGACCTCGGCGTGGACGGCATCATCACCGACTACCCCACCCGCCTGCGCACCCTCATGGAAGAGCGCGGTATGAAGCTCCCGAAGGCGTATGCGCTGAACAGCTGATTCCTGCAGTTTCTAGAACGTACGACGGCGGCCGTCCCCTTTCGGGGGCGGCCGCCTCGCCTTAGACTCACACCGCTCGACCAGCTGGGCTCAACTAGCGGGATCCTTGGCGCCCATCATCACCGGGTTCTCATCGGGATCGGGCGGCGCCTTTAGCTGGCGCAGCCACTCCTTCAGCTGGCCTGCATCAGGCGCCATGAGGATGCGCCGGCGGATGGTGTTCTGCAGACCGGCGACGAATGGTCCGGGGTCGCCGGGGCCCGCCCCATCCGTGGCGTTGTCACCTATCCACGGAGTTTGGATGTCATCCTGCGAGTCAATCCCCGCCTGAACCAAAGCGGCCACCACTTCCACCCGGTACAGGTAAATATGCCAGGCATCACCGTTGCAGGGCACGGCTTCTGCCCGTCGCACCAACGCGGCCTGCGTGCACAGCCGCTTGAGGACAAGGGGGCTCACCTGCAGGTAAGCGCTGATGTCGCTCTGCCCCGTTTCCGTCTGGTACAGGTCTCCGGGTTTTGCGATGCCTGCCTTGCGGAGCTGCTTTTCGTAGGGTTCGAACGCCTCCAGCTTCCAGTAGTCCTGCCTCGGCGTCACTCCAAGGAAGTGCAGGAACTCCTCTTTCTTCCGTAGTTCCGCCAGTTCGGGGTCGCGCCGTGCCCAGTCCCTGTTCTCGGAATCGGTAAACGCGTACTCAAGCCGCCGCCTCACGTCAGCTTCCGGGCCTTTGTTCCGGGCGATGCTGCATGCTGCGTTGTAGGCCGTCAGCGGAGCCACGGAGGCGAGCGCCTGGTAATACAGGTTGACGAAATGCGGAACCGGCTTGCCTGTGGCCGGCGTTGCAACCTTTTGCCAAGCCTTGGCACCGGCCTCGGCTTCCGCCTTGGCCCTGGACTTTGGTTCCGGTTCAGCCTGCTGCTCCTGGTCAGATTTGGGCTCCGGCTCAACCTGCCGCTCCGGGCCAGCTTTGGGCTCCGGCTCAGTCTGTTGCACCGATCCAGCTTTGGGCGCCGGCTCAACCTGCTGCTCCGGGCCAGCTTTGGGCGCCGGTTCAGTCTGTTGCACCGATCCAGCTTTGGGCGCCGGCTCAACCGGCTGCTCCGGGCCAGCTTTGGGCTCCGGCGGGACACCAGCTCCTGCGCCGTAAAGGTCGTGGTAGGCGAGCGCCGCATGCAGTCGCATCTCTTGGACAAGGGGCCCGGCCATCGGAACACCCTTGGTCGGCTCGAGTTCGTCCAACAAATTCTTAGCGGTCTGGCGTCCAAGCGAGAGCAGCCGTTGAAATTCCGGCTCCTCGGGCGGAAGGTTCAGCACCACGCTCAGGAACGTCTTTTCAATCCGGTATAGCAGGGGGGTATAGCCTGCCAATGATTTTGCACCAGTGCCCATGTCGGTCCTGATCTTCATGGACCGGCGCCGCAGCCACTCGGCGTAGGTTTTGATTGTCGATGGATCGGTGCTATTCCGGAACATGCGGTTCTGCAGCGCAACTTCGGCGAGCATGTTCCCATGGTCGTAATCCAGGGCGGCGCCGAGCAGCCTCTTCTCCCGGTCAAGGTCAGCCGGAGAGCCAGTGGTTGCGATGTAATGCAGCCCGAGGCTCCGCCAGTTCGTGGTTCCGCACAGGCCGTCGAACCCATAATGCTTGTCGGCCAGCGTGGTGAGGATATAAGCGGCGGCCATCTTGTGCAGTTCGAGCTCCGCACCAGCCGCCCCTTTCGTCGCGGTGCCTGCACTCCCTTGGCCCGCACCGCCGCTACCAGCCGCCAGGCGCAGCTCATTCCTATCGATGGTGGCGGCGCCGACGCTCGCCCCGTTGCGAGCCATGGCCACAGTGAACGAGCCGTCATTCGTGGCAGAAACCACCACCTTCCACGGCGTGACGCCGATGATGGACACCACGAGTTTTTGGATGGCAGCCAGAACCTTGTTGGTGTAAGTGAGGGGCATTGCTTCATCGCCCAGGGCCGTCACGTCGGCCCCTTCCGGGACCTCCAGTCCGCGCGGCGGGTCGCCACCGAGCTCATAGAGGAGGGCGCCAATCCGCGACACATCGACCTTGTTGCTGTTCCCTTTCGTGTCGCGCACGTCCAGTGAAAGGCGCAGCCGGCTGCTCAGGTAGGTTGCCAGCACCAGTGAACCGATCAGGGCAAGCAGGCCACCGCCCGCCATCTGCCCAGAGACATCCGTTTCCCTTTCCCTGGTCGGCGCCAAGACGATCAGGCAGGAACCCATCAGAATGAATGCCAGCCCGGCGAGCGCTAATGCTGCCCGATCCACAGGTCTCTTCCTGGCCCCCGAGATATTCGGCAGGAGGACAAGGAGCCTCCCGAGCAACAGGAACGCAGCCACCAGTCCCAGCAGGGCAGGCCCGGCCTTCACCAACGGATCTATCCACCGTGCGGCGAACCCGTCCCAGTTGGCGCCGATTTGTTGGGCGAAGGTGGTCTCGGCCGACGCATCCTCCGGCGGTTGCTGGATCTTGAGGACGGCCGCGAGACGCTGCGCCTCGCACGCCGTAGTTGCTGACAGCGCGGGACTTCGCACCTGGCCGCGGACCTTTTCGATCAGGGCGAGGGCTTCCGCCGGATTCCCGGCTTGGATTAGTTGATCGGCCTGACCGCACAGGCTGCTGAGGCTGTCCGCCACTGCTGGCGTGGACGGCGCCGGAGTGGAAGGTGCCGGAGTGGGGGTCGGTGTTGCCGGCGCGGTAACGGCCGCGACTTCTGCTGCGGCGCTGCCCAGCATGTATCCGGTTCCAGCGGCGCAAAGCAGCAGCACAACAAGAATCATGGCCCTGGCTACAGCTAGCCTGCGTCGCTCGGAAGAACTTATTGAGATCACCCTGGGCGTCGAAACGGACGCCTTCGGAAGTTCCCTGCCCATATTTATCGCCGGCCTTCGGAGCCCCCACGGTTATTGTGCTCTCCCTCCGAAGAAAGGAAAAGACCGGCAAGTCAGATGTTTCGTGCATGCAGAGGACCCCCCCGGTCCGGGCAATTCCTTGCCCGGTCCGGCGGGGCCGTCGTGTGGTTTCCTGCCGAGCTTGCGTTTCAGCGACGCAGTTCCCCTACTTCGCGGTGATGGTCCAGTCGCCCTCGGACTTCACCTGGACGAAACCGGGCGTCAGCTGGACGGTACCGATGTAGTTGCCCTCCCCGTCAACGGGCAGTTCCGGGATCTCGGTGCCAAAGCCCTCCACCAGAAACTGTCCCTCGCCCTTGTTGGTGATGGCCGCCCGGTCGCTGGGCGCATCCCAGTAGATGACGCCGTCACCGTGCCCGTTTGCCTTGCCGGCAGCCGTGGGGACGGCGTCCAGATCCTCCACCTTGAGCGTCCAGGCCGCATCGGCGCTGACGCTGAACTCGGTGGTGGGCGACCCGGTGCTGGTGTCCACGAGGTGCGAGCCGGTGTAGCCGCCGATGGTGTTCACCAGCATGATTTCGGCTCCGTTGGTACCAAGCACCGTGTTGCCGGAGCATGCCTTGCAGGTGAAGGTCACCAAGGCGGGCATGCCCTGCAGGTCCACGGTTTTGACGTCGTCGCCAGTGCCGGTGAAGGACTGGGCCTCTACACGGGGACGGTCCTCCCCCGCCGTTGCTTCCGCCGACGCCGCCGGCGACTCCGCGGCGTTCGCGGGAGCTGCGGTTTCGCCCGTAACCGGTGCCGCCGAGATGATCGGCGGGGTTGCCGCACTCTGGAGGGCCAGGGCCGCCACGGCCCCGCTAACGGCACCAATGATCATTCCGCCCACCACCAGGACGGCTGAGACAACAATGGCGAGCACCTTGTGCTGCAAGTACCCGGCCAATGGCTGCCGGTTCTTGTCGTTCTGCTTCCCGGCCAGCGTGATGATCAGGTCCACGAGGGACCAGACGCCCAGGCCGCCCAAGGTCAGCAGCTTGGCGATGCCGGTGCCGATCTTGCCCAGGTAGAAGCGGTCCACGCCCAGGCCGCCCAGGAGCAGGGACAGCAGCCAGGTGGTGAGGAAGGACTTCTGCGGAGCCGCGCCGAACTGCTGGGGATAGGGCAGGCCGGTTCCAAAGTGCTGCCCGCCGAACACCTCGCCGCCGCCATACTGCTGCCCGGCGGGAAACTGAGGCGCACCGTAGGTGGTGTAGTCGGGGGAAGGCGGTGGCGGCGGGGTTGGGCCGGGCTGGCTCATGGTTGTCCTTTCGGGCTGGCGACGGCAGGGGTCACCGGAATTGCGTGGCGAGGTGGTGGGCGCGGGAGGGAGGTTGCCGGGACGCCGGCGGAGCCGAAAGGCTCAGCAGGCAGTTTGTCCGGCGGAAGGGGATTAGACGGCAGGTTCGGCATGCAGGGGCACGCCGGATCCTCCGCTTGTGACGGGCTGTGGCCCGGTGCGGCGAGAACGTTTCAGAGGCCTTGCTGGACTCCGGAAACTTGTCTGAATTCCTCAGGCTTTCATGGCGTGCACATGCTCTGATATCCCCCAATTTGACGTGCGGCGTCCCCGCCCCTGAAGGGATGATACCTGCCTTCAGCGGCTCCGCGCATTATCGCCGCGTGGCGGGCTCACAACACGCCGGGCGGCCGTCCACGGAGGTCCCGGGCAGCGGCCTCTGAAGCTCCCGGACGGAAAGCAAAAAGGACGACGGCGGGCAGTCCGCCGTCGTCGTCAAACACCGCGCGCCACTAACGGGGGACGGCTCCCATCTGCTGCATCAGGCGCAAAGTGTCGGTCGATCCCCAGTGCTCGGCCACCTTGCCGTCCTCGACGCGGATGATGTCGGTTCCCCCAAACTCAACGGCATTGCCGCTGGCCGGGATCCCCGCAAAGTCCCCTGTGTGGGTTCCCGCGAGCACCGAGTATCCCGCCTCCAGGTCGCCCTCGGCCAGAACGGGTTCAATCGACTTGACCGCAAGGTCCGGGAAGGCCGATCTGAGGGTGTTGACGTAGAACTTCACGCCTTCCTTGCCGCGCGGCTGGCCCGGCAAGCCCTCTTCGTGGTCGACCATGTCATCCTTCACCAGTTCATCGATGAGCGACAAATTCCCGCCGACAATTACTTCATTGTAAAAACGGTTGATCAGTCCAGTTCCGCCAGCCATTTCCGGCTCCTTATTGGTTTTGACCTGCACCTGAATGGTGCATTTTGATCTTCCTCCTTCCGTAATTCCGCATCAATGACTCCAGGTGCTTTGCATTTCCCAATGGCGCACTTCCCCCGGGACAGCGGCGCCGCGCTAGGCTGAACCCACGGCTGAAGACATCCGGCCACTGCACCGTCACCCCGGGAGTAGCCCCTTGACTGTCGACCAAGCCCCCAGCGATGCCGCCGCCACGGCCGCCCGCACGCCGGATCCCGCCGCCACCACTTCAGACCCCGACGCCGGCCTCCGCCAGCTCGCCGCCGGCACCTTGGGCCTGGCCCGTCTCCGGGACGGCCAGCTCGCCGGAATGCGCGCCCTTGTCACCGGCCGGGACGTCCTCGCCGTGATGCCCACCGGATACGGAAAGTCGGCCATCTACCAGGTGGCCGCCCTACACCTGCACCGCTCGCACGACCTGCACGGCACGCAAGCCGGCCACGGCGAAAGTCCGGATGCCCCGGCGGCCGGTCCCGCCGTCGTCGTTTCCCCGCTTATTGCGCTCCAGGAGGACCAGCTGGACAGGCTGCTGGAAAACCTCGGAGGGGAAGCCGCCGTCGCCATCAACTCCGGGCGCAGCGATTCCGACGTGGACGCCGCCTGGGAAGCCGCTGAACGGGGCGAGGCGGCCTTCATCTTCCTCGCGCCTGAGCAGCTGGCTAAGGCCGAAACGGTGGAGCGGCTCGCGGCCCTGAAGGTCTCGCTGTTCGTGGTGGACGAGGCCCACTGCGTGTCCTCGTGGGGGCACGATTTCCGCCCCGACTACCTCCGGCTCGGCGAGGTCCGCGGGCACCTGGGCAATCCGCCCGTCGCCGCGCTGACCGCCACCGCTTCTCCCCCGGTGCGCGACGAGATCCAGCAGCGCCTGAAGATGAAGGACCCGCTGGTGCTGGTCCACGGCTTCGACCGCCCCAACATCCGGCTCGACGTGGTCCGCCACCTCGAGGACAAGGACAAGCGCCGCGCCGTGCTGGACCAGGTGGCCGAGCTCAAGGGGCCGGGCCTGCTCTACGCCGCCACCCGCAAGGACACCGAAACCTACGCAGCCGAGTTGAGCGAGCGCGGCCTGCGCGCCGAGGCGTACCACGCCGGCCGGAAGCAGGCTGAGCGGGACCGGGTCCACGAGCAGTTCCTCGACGACGAACTCGACGTGGTGGTGGCCACCACCGCGTTCGGCATGGGCATCGACAAGCCCAACGTCCGCTTCGTCATCCACGCGGACATCCCCGAGTCCTTGGACAGCTACTACCAGGAGATCGGCCGCTCCGGCCGCGACGGCAACCCGGCCGCCGCCGTCCTGCACTATCGCCCCGAGGACCTGGGCCTCCGCAAGTTCTTCGGCACGCACACCCCGGACGAGGAATCCCTGCTGGCGGTCCTTCAGGTGCTCCGCGCCGCCGACGGGCCGCTCACCCAGAAGGCCCTCGCCGAGCAGACCGGCCTCTCCGCCCGACGCCTCACCGGCCTGCTGAACGAACTGCAGGAGACCCGTGCCGTGAAGGCGGGCAAGCGCGGCATCCGGCTCGAAGCCAGCGCCAAACTGCCCAAGGTGGTGGAACACGCCGTCGAACTGGCCGAAGCACGCCAGCGCGTGGACCGCTCGCGTATCGAGATGGCCCGCGGCTACGCCGAGACGGACGGCTGCCGGCGCCAGTTCCTGCTGGGCTACTTCGGCGAGGACCTTCCCGAGCCGTGCGGCAACTGTGACAACTGCGCGGACGGCTCCGCTTACGAGGAGGACTACGACGGCGCCGCGGCCGCCGCGGGCGGGGAATCTTTTCCGCTCCAGGCCGCCGTTGTGCACAAGGAATGGGGGCCGGGCCTAGTGATGCGGCACGAGGACGACGTGATCACCGTGCTGTTCGAGCAGGAGGGCTACAAGACGCTGTCCCGGCAGGCCGTCACGGAGGGCAGGCTGCTGACGCTGGCGAAGTAAGGGGTCTGCCCGGGTCACCCAACTAATACGAAAGTACGGGTGGATTAGTTGGGATGCCGGAGCTGCCTTCCACCTCGAAAACGGTTGACATGTGACCAAATGGTCACTTATTCTGGCCTTGTGGACGCCGTATTCAAGGCCTTAGCCGACCCCATCCGGCGGGAACTGCTGGACGAGCTTTTCCGCGAGGACGGCCAGACGCTCTCTGCTCTGGAAGCCCGGTTTGAGATCACCCGCTTCGGGGTCATGAAGCACCTCAGGCTCCTCGAGGAGGCGGGCCTCGTGGTCACCCGCCGTCGCGGGCGCGAGAAGCTGCACTTCCTGAATCCGGTGCCCATCCGGCTCGTCCACGACCGCTGGGTGAGCAAATACGCAGAACCATGGGCCGCTGCGCTCAGCGACCTCAAAACCAGATTGGAAAGTCCCATGGAGAAGATTTTCGAAATCTACATCAAGACCACCCCGGAACGGCTCTGGGAGGCCATCACCGACAGCGAGATCCGCAGCAAGTACCAGTTCGGGATGCGCATCAGGTCGGACTGGACGGCGGGGTCCCGGTTCGAGATGGCGCCCGAGGGAGGGGACCTTCTCGGCGAGGGCGAGAACCTCGAGGTCGATCCCCCGCGGCGCCTGGTGCAGACCATGCGCGCCCTCTGGGGCGATGACGTCAAGGCCGAGGGCAGCTCGCGGATCACGTGGGAGATTGAGCCGGTGGGCGATTCCTGTCACCTGACCGTGACGCACGATCAGCTCCGCGAGGGCGCCAACGAACAGCTCTACGGCGGCTGGCCGATGATCCTCTCCGGCCTGAAGACCTGGCTCGAAACGGGCCAGACCCTCACCACGCCGGGCTCCCTCATGTACGCCTGAGCGGGCTCCTGAGCGGGGCGCCGGAGAGCGGGGCGCCTCCGGCGGGTGCTGCTCCGGGAAATTGAAGGTTGCGGCGGTCCGGACCTGACTGGGTAGGGTTATTTCAAGCCCCCGGCGTGTGTTCCACTTGGGAGAGTTGCCTGGCCGGACTCTCCGGCACGCCCCTCATCGCTCAGGAAAGAGGCAGCATGGAAGTTCCCCTATTGGTCTGGATTGCGACAATTGCCGGGATTCTGGCCCTCCTGGCTTTCGACTTTTTCTTCCACGTCCGCAAAGCCCACACGCCCTCGCTGAAGGAATCTGCCGTGTGGTCCGGCATCTACGTGGGCATGGCCCTGTTGTTCGGCCTGGGCGTCTGGATGTTCGGCGGCAACACGATGGGCACCGAGTACTTCGCCGGTTATGTCACCGAGAAGGCGCTGTCGGTGGACAACCTCTTCGTCTTTCTGATCATCATGGCAAGCTTCAGGGTGCCCCGCAAAGACCAGCAGAAAGTGCTCCTGTTCGGCATCGTCTTTTCCCTGATCGCGCGGACCGGCTTCATCTTCCTCGGCGCGGCGCTCATCAACAGCTTTGCCTGGGTCTTCTACATTTTCGGGCTGATCCTGCTCATCACCGCCGGCAACCTGCTCAAGCCCGATTCCCACAGCGAGGAGAGCGAAGGCCTGGTGGTCCGGCTCGCCAAGAAGCTCCTGCCGGCGTCGGAACATTACGACGGCGACAAGCTCTTCACCGAGGTGGACGGCAAGCGCGTCCTCACCCCGATGCTCCTGGTGATGGTGGCCATCGGCGGCACGGACATCCTCTTCGCGCTCGACTCCATCCCCGCCATCTTCGGCCTGACGCAGAACGTCTTCATCGTCTTCACGGCCACAGCGTTCTCGCTCATGGGCCTGCGGCAGCTGTTCTTCCTCATCGACGAACTGCTGGACCGCCTGATCTACCTGTCGTACGGCCTCGCCGCCATCCTCGGCTTCATCGGCGTCAAGCTCATCCTGCACGCCCTGCACGAGAACAACCTGCCGTTCGTCAACGACGGCCAACCCGTGAACGTCGTTGAAATCAGCACCGGAACTTCACTTGCCGTGATCCTCGGCGTCCTGACAGTCACCATCCTCGGTTCGATCTTCAGCGCCAAAGGCAAGGCCAAGAACATGGTTTCCGGCGCCAAGCGGCACGCCACCGTGTACGTGGACCTCAACTACGAAACGGACATCAAGGAGCGCGAGCGCATCTTCGACAAGATGGTCCGCGAGGAGCAGGAGCTCAAGAAGCTCCCCGAGAAGTACAAGAGGCTCATCCGGAACGAAACCGTGTTCATGGACCTGCTCCGGCAGGCGCACGCCGAGCACGACCAGGCACTGGAGCGGGCCAGCGAGAAGTAGTCAGCCCCCGTCCCATCAGCTTCCGTCCGTCAGCTCCTGCAGCAGCCGGAACCCCTGCCGGTCCACGGAGGCCGCCGTTGCGGAGAGAATCACGACGGCGGTGCCCGCCTCCCGGTCCAGGCCGAACCACGAGCGGAACCCGCCGGTGCCGCCGTTGTGCCACGTGATGGCGCGGCCCTTCACCTCCAGCGTCATCCAGGCGGCACCGATGCGCGCGGCAGGACCGGCGAAGTTCGCCACCGGATCCAGGGCGGCCAGTCCAGGCGCTGAGCCGTCAAGAAGGGCCTGCGCCAGCCGTGCCATGTCCGTGATGGACGCCCGGATGCCGCCGGCCGGGGCCAGCGCCTCGCCGGTCCACGGCTCCATGGCCCTTCCCCGGCGGCTCCGCCCGCTGACCGCCTTCGGACCCAGTTCCGCGACGGCGGCTGGCGCGTACACCGAGCCAAGGCCCAGCGGAACGGACAGCCGGGTCCTGACAAGGTCGCGATAGCTCATCCCGGCGCCGGACGCGACGGCATGGCCCAGCAGTTCGAAGCCAAGGTTCGAATACCGGGGTTTCGAATACTGCGGGGTTGCGTGGTGCGGTGTTGAAGGGTGCGATTTTGAAGAGTGCGCCCGCAGTGCCGGGAGCCCGACTGTGCGCGCCTGGGCCAGCAGCTCTTCCAAGCTCTCCCCATAGGGATTGGTGCCGTGCAGGAGGAACCTGACCGTGCGGCGCAGAGGGGCGGCAGACCTGGGCAGGCGCGGCAGCCCAGACGAATGCCGGCTCACGGCTGCAAGGCTCAGGCCTGCCGCGGGGCAGTCGCCCAGCGGCAACAGCTCCCCCAGTGTGGAATCCGGGCCGACTTCTCGCCTGCTGCAGGCATCGGCATAGAGCAGCCCGGTAATCCCCTTCGAGACCGAGCCGATTTCGAAGTCCGCGTCCAGGGAGGCACCCAGGCTCGCCAGGGTCACTTCCCCGGATTTATCGGTCCCGGCGCTAGCGGTGGAGGCTTTAACGGTGGCGGCCGCCGCCACTGGATGGCGGCGGCCAAGACCGCTTTGCAACTTTTCTGCCAGTCCGGCGTCCCCGTGCATGTCAGTCAGGTGTATGTCAGTCACGAGCTGTCACCACGGGCGCGCAGGACACTCGGCGTAGGCGCGCAGGGTTAGTGCCTCTTCAGGAAGTGGCGGATTCTTTCGCCGATTCCGCTTCCGCCGGTGTGTGCGCGTCCCGAGACCGGCCGGGCCATGCCCGCGCGTCCTCCGGCGGCACCTCCCGACCGTCCCTTCAGACGTTCTGCGGCATTCCTGATCTTGTTGCCCAAGTTCATGGTGAACTCCTCCGTTCAGTGTCCGTCTATCCAGCCTTCGACCGTCGGTAGTCCGGTCCTTCCCGACTTTACGCGCGTCCGCGGCCCACGACTACGGAATTTCAGAGTTCGGTGACACGGGCCCAACTCCCGGCTGGATTCCGGACCCTAATCCCGGCCCGAAACCCCGGGCTCTAAGATCCCGGCCCTAAACCCCGAGGCCCGCCGCCTGCCGCGCGAGCTCCGTGATCTGATGCCAGTCCCCGGCGTCAACAGCAGCACGCGGAGTGAGCCAGCTGCCGCCGACGCACTGCACATTCGGCAGTCTGAGGTAGTCCGGCGCAGTGGCCAGGCTGATGCCGCCGGTCGGGCAGAACTGAACGTGCGGGATGGGTGCCCCGATGGCCGCCAGGTACGCCGGGCCGCCGGCGGGACCGGCCGGGAAGAACTTCATGGCCTCGAGCCCGCTTTCCAGCACCGCCATCACCTCGCCCACCGTCGCCACGCCGGGCAGCACCGGAACGTCCAGGCTGAGCATGTGACCCAGCAGGGCGGGCGTCACGCCCGGGCTGACCAGGAACTGCGCACCCGCCGCGACCGCAGCGTCGGCCTGGACCGGAGTAAGGATCGTGCCCGCTCCGACCAGGATGTCCGGAACCTCGTTGGCGATGAGCTTCAGCGAGGTGAGCGCGCTGTCCGTGCGCAGGGTGAGCTCGATGATCCGGATGCCGCCGTCGGCCAGTGCGCGGGCCACGGGAACCGCGTGCTGCGGATCGTCGATGGTCACCACCGGAATGACCGGGGAAACGTGCAGAACGCTGGTGGCGTCAGCCATGGTTGATCTCTTTTCTCAGGCCGTCCAGCCCGTCCGTGTCGATAATGCCGTACCAGTGCGTGAGGAGGCCGGCGAAAACAGCGTTCGCCGCCAGTTCGCCGTCGAAAATGCTGCGGCAGCCCAGAAGCGCCGGGACCACCGTGGCGGCGGTGCGCGTCGCGCGCAGCGCCGCGTGGAGTTCCGCGGCAAGAGGATCGTCCAGCTGATCCACCGGGGTGGTCGCCACGTGCCGCATCCAGGCAGCAACGGCGAGCGCGGCCCACTGGGGTTCGCGGCCGGCGTCGAGATTTCCGCGGACGGTGCTCAGCAGCCGCAGGCCGATCTTCTGCGAGCCGTCGCTGCCCACCTTCGCGGTGGTGTGGCCCAGCGCGGGGTTCGCGAACCGGCGGAGCACCTGCTCGCAGTACTCATCCCCGTCCAGTCCATCCGGGAGGCCGATGGTGGGCAGCGCGTCCTCGTGCATCATGCGCCGGCAGGCCGTGAGAAAGGCGTCCTCGCCCACGGCGTCGCTGATGGTCGCCTTGCCCGCCGCCAGTCCGAGGTAGGCCAGCATGGAATGGCTCGCGTTCAGCAGGCGCAGTTTGGCCGCCTCCCACGCCGCCACGTCGGTGCTGAACACGGCCCCGGCGTCCTCCCACCGCGGGCGGCGGGAGGCAAAGTTGTCCTCGATGACCCACTGCATGAACGGTTCGGCCACCACTGCGGCCTCGTCCCGGAGCCCCAGTTCGCGTTCGACGGCGTCAAGGTCTCCGGCCGTCGTGGCCGGCACCATCCGGTCCACCATCGTGTTGGGGAACGTGACGTTGGCGTCGAGCCAGGCCAGCAGCGGCTCCGCCTCGGCCTCCGGGAGCTCGGCGGCAAAGGCACGCACCAGCTTGCCGGTCAGCTCCCCGTTGCCGGGAAGGTTGTCGCACGAGACAACGGTCAGGGGCCCGGCGTCAGTCCGGGCGCGCTGCTGGAGCCCGCGGGCGATCTGTCCGATGGCCGTCTGCGGGGGCTGCCCGGCGAGGTCGGCCCGGACCTGTTCGTCGGCGGTGTTAAGGGATCCCGTGCGGGGATCGATCCGGTATCCCTTCTCCGTGATGGTGAGCGTGACCACCGACGTCGACGGGCCGGCAATCCGGTCCACCACCGCTTCGGGATTGTCACGCCCGGAGATGGCCTCCACGATGCTCGACACCACGCGGAGCGGCGCAGCACCGCTCCCCCTCTCGGTCACGGTGAAGAGCCCGTCCTGCGGCGCCAGCTGGCGCGCCACGGTGTCCGAGCGCTGGGTGACTCCGGTGATCCCCCAATTAAGATCGCCGGAGGCCAGCATCGCGTTTTCGGTGAACACGGCCGTGTGGGCGCGGGCGAAGGCGCCCAGGCCGAGGTGCACAATGCCGGGCCGCAGCTTTTCGCGCGGCAGCAGTTCCTGTTGGCCGCCGCCGGCAGCCAGCGAATCGGCGCTCAGGCGTGCGATGACAGCTCTCCTTCTGTGGCGCGCAGGGCATGTGCGCTTGTCTGCTCAAAGGTGGGGATGAAGCCGGTGCCGCCCTTGCCGCCCACCACGAGCGATGCGGCGGCCGCGCCAAACCGGGCAGCGGCGGGAAGGGCGTCGCCGAGCACCATCCGGGCGGTCAGCGTACCCACGAAGGCGTCGCCCGCACCGGTCTGGTCCACCACTGACGGCGCCGGAATCGCGCCGACCCAGGACGAGTCGTGCTCGCCATTCGGCAGGTCGCCGTCCAGCTGGATTCCCTCCGCCCCGCAGGTCACGGCGACGTTGGCAGCGCCCAGGCTTCGCAGCTTGACGGCCGCCTCCTTCGGCGAGTCACAGCCGAGGAGCGCGGACGTTTCGCCCGGAAAAGACGGAGTGACCAGGAAGGTCCGGGGCGCCAGTTCGGCCAGGACCGCCGTCGCCTCCTCCACGGAGGTAAGCCGGGGGCGGAAGTTGGGATCGAAGACGAAGCGGCCGGCCAGGGCCGCAGCCTTCAGGACCGCTGCGCGCGACGACGCGGAAATGGCGCACGCGATCCCGCCGGCAGCGACGGCCCCCGCCGCCGAGAAGACGGCCGGATCGACGTCATCCGGGCCGAGCGTGGAACCGACGCTGCCGGAGCGGGCGTAAGAGAACTCCCGCTGCCCGTCCGGATCGCAGTGCACCAGGTAGACGCCCTGCTGGCCGGTCCGGAACGTCAGAAGTTCGTCGGAAATGCCGAGTTCGCGGATCCTGGCGGCGATCGCCTGGCCGAGGTCGTCGTCGGTCAGCACGGCCAGCAGCCCGGTGCGGGCTCCGGCAGCCGCAGCGGCCGCGGCGACGTTCAGCGCGTCGCCGGAGATGCCCAGCTGGGCGGGAACGCCGTGGCCGAACGCCACGTCGGTGGCCACTTCAACGAGGATCTCCCCCATCACGACGACGTCGAAGGCCCGGTTCTCTTGCATGGAGGCGCTCACCAGTCGTGCACCGACCCGTCGAGCCGGCGGTTGATGGGCAGGTATTTCGGATCGTACGGGAACGCGGCGGCCGCTTCCTCGTTGAACTCGACGCCGATGCCAGGTGCGTCGCCCGGGTGCATGTAGCCGTCCGTGAAGGTGTGGGACGTCTTGAAGACCTCGCCTGCCGGATCCCGGTGGCCCATGTACTCCTGCACGCCGAAGTTCGGAATGCTCATGTCCACGTGCAGGGCCGCCGCGAAGGAAACCGGGGAGAGATCGCCGGCGCCGTGCGAGCCGGACCGGACGCCGTACAGGTCCGCGAGCGAGAAGATGCGGCGCAGGTGCGTGATGCCGCCGGCGTGCGAGACGGATGTGCGGATGTAGTCGATCAGGCGTTCGGTGATCAGCTGCTGGCAGTCCCAGATCGAGTTGAACACCTCGCCCACGGCGATGGGCGTGGTGGTGTGCTGGCGGATCAGGCGGAACGCCGACTGGTCCTCGGCCGGCGTCGGATCCTCGATCCAGAACGGGCGGTACTGCTCCAGCGAGGCGCCCAGCCGGCCGGCCTCGATCGGCGTCAGCCGGTGGTGCACATCGTGCAGGACGTGCACGCCGTAGCCGAACTCCCCGCGTACGTGCGCCATCATCTTGGGCGCGAAGTCCAGGTACGACGTGGTTTCCCACATGTCCTCCTGCGGGACGTTGCCGCTGGCCGGCTCGTACGTCTTGCCGTCCACCGGCGCGATCCCGTAGGTCTTCTCCAGCCCCGGCACGGCGGCCTGCGCCCGGATGGCCTTGTAGCCGAGGTCCAGGTGGTGCTGGAAGTCGGCGCTGAGGTCCTCCAACGTTGAGCCGCTGGCGTGCCCGTAGACCATGACGCCCTCACGGGCAGCCCCGCCCAGGAGTTCGTAGACCGGCATGCCGGCCACCTTGCCCTTGATGTCCCACAGCGCGACGTCGATCGCGGCGATCGCGGTCATGGTCACCGGCCCGCGGCGCCAGTAGGCGCCCTTGTAGAAGTACTGCCAGGCGTCCTCGATGCGGCGGGCGTCGCGGCCGATCAGCAGCGGGCACAGGTGCTCGGAGAGGTAGGACGCCACGGACAGTTCGCGGCCGTTGAGCGTGGCGTCGCCGATGCCGGTAACGCCGTCCTCGGTTTCAATAACGAGTGTGACGTAATTCCGTCCTGGCGACGAAACCACTACCCGTGCGTCGGTGATCTTCACTGGTTGGTCCTTCGGATGATGGTGGAAGCTATGCAAGTAGGGTCGCAGTAGGTGCCGTTATGAACCCTCAAAACGGCACCTACTGCTACTCAGTTGGGCTGAGGCGGAGCATGACCTTGCTGCTGCCGGAGGTTGGATCCGCGGAGACGCGCATGGCTTCCTCCGCCTGGTCGATGCCGAACTTGTGGGTGATGACCGGGGAGACGTCCAGGCCGCCGGCCATGGCACGGAGGGCGTCGCCGATCTCGTCCACGAACCGGTAGGAACCGATCCAGGTGATCTCCCGCGTCACCAGATCACCCAGCGCTGCTGGGGCCGGGGTGCCGGGCAGGTTGCCCACCTGCACCAGGGTTCCGCCGCGGGCGGTGGCCCGGAGGACGCCGCCCAGCACTGCCGGGATGCCGGTCGCCTCGAACACGAGCTCCATGTCCTGGGGCAGGGCGCCGCCGCCGGAGACGTTCAGGACTTCATCGGCGCCCATGGCCTTGGCAATCCGCAGCGAGGCGTCGTTGATGTCCGTGGCGATGACGGTCCTCGCACCGGCGTACTTGGCCGCCGCGATCACCAGCGAGCCGATGGGCCCGGCACCGTTGACCAGGATGTCCCGGCCGGCAAGCGAACCTGCCCGGCTGACGGCGTGCATGGCGACGGCGAGCGGTTCGGCGAGCGCCCCGTGCAGGGTGTCCACGCCGTCGGGCAGCGGGCGGATCTGCGAAGCCCTGGCGAGCTTCCGTTCGCTGAATCCGCCGTCGGTGTGCGGGTCGAAGGCTGCCGAGCCGAAGTAGCGGATCTGCGGGTAGAGATTCGTCCTGCCCTTGAGGCGTTCGGGCATGATCCCGTCCCCCACCAGTTCCGCAGGGTGCACCGTCACCGGCTGGCCGACGTCGAGGTTTTCGACGCCGGCGCCCAGCTGGGCGATCCGGCCGGCCACCTCGTGGCCGAGGACCAGCGGCGACTTCAGCGCCGCCGTCCCCGAGGCGCCGTGGCGCCAGTACGAAAGGTCTGATCCGCAGATGCCGCCCCATTCGACGTCGAGCACTACCTCCCCCGGCCCGGCAACGGGCTCGGGGCGGTCGTCGATGCGGAGATCGCTGGCGCCGTGGACTACGACCGCTTTCATACCGCGTCTTCCAGGCGGACCATGTCGCGGCCGCGGACCTCGGGACCGACGGCGGCGGAGACCAAGGTGATGAGCGAGTAGCCCACCAGCATCGCGGCCAGCGGCCACCAGTGTCCGGTCACGGCCGTGAGCGTGGCGGCCAGCAGCGGGCCGATGGCGGTGGCGAGGATGCCGCCGATTTCCTTGGCCAGGGCCAGCTGGGTGAAGCGGGTCCGGGCTCCGAAGAACTCGGCCATGGTGACACTTTCCATGGCGAACAGGCTCAGCACGCCGAGGTTCAGGCCGACGACGATGGCAACGGTGATCAGCGTGGTGTTGCCGCTGGTGACCATGAGCATCATGGGGATGGAGAACAGAGCGGTCAGCGTGCTCAGGGCCAGGTAGAGGGGCCGGCGGCCGAAGCGGTCACCCAGGATGCCCATGATGGGGATGGTGACGAAGCCCAGCAGGGAGCCGTAGACGATGGCCGTGGTGCCGACCGACTTGTCGACCAGCAGGACGGTTGCCAGGTAGCCGATGAGGAAGGTCTGGATGAGCCCGGAGTTGCCGGCCTGGCCGAAACGGAGGCCGAGGGCGATCAGGAAGGCCTTGCCCTTGCGCTGGTGCAGGGCGGCTTCGATGGTGCTGGTTCCGGCGAGGTCGGGAACCGCCGGGTTGGCGGTGTTCTGCTGCGCGGCTTCCCGCTTGGCAAGGTCCTGCTTGGCGATCTCTGCCTTGGAGAGCGCGACGCCGTCCACGACGTCTGCACGCTGCTCGAAGACCGGGCTTTCCTTGAGTGAGCGGCGGATCCACACCGCGAAGATCATCAGCACGAAGCTGGCAAGGAACGGTATGCGCCAGCCCCAGCTGAGCAGCTGGTCCTCGGGGAGCACACTGACCAGGATGGCCCACAGGGCGGAGGCCGCGAGGGTTCCGGAGTTGGTGCCGAGGCAAACAAGCGAGGAGATCAGGCCGCGGCGGCGGACCGGAGCGTATTCCGCGAGCATCACCGTGGCGCCGGCGATTTCCGCGCCGGCTCCGAAGCCCTGGATCAGGCGCAGGGTCACCAGCATGATCGGGGCCCAGATGCCGATCATTGCGTAGGTGGGCAGGACGCCGATGAGAGTGGTGGACGCGCCCATGAGGGCAATCGTGATGAAGAGGACCTTCTTGCGGCCGATCCTGTCACCCATGCGGCCGAAGTAGACGGCGCCCACAAGGCGGGCCACATACCCGACGCCGTAGGTGGCCATCGCGGCGATGAGGCCAATGACGGGGCTGACTTCAGGGAAGAAGATCTTGTTGAAGACGATGGCCGCGGCCAGGGAGTAGAGCTGGAAGTCCATGAATTCCATGGCCGTTCCCAACCAGCCGGAAACCGCCACCTTGGCAAGGTCCCGGGTGGTCCTGGATTCCTTCTTGGTGGTAGTGGGCGGTGCGATGCTCTCGGTCATCTGTTGCTCCTTTGCAGGCGATGAAAAAGGAAGGTGGGGAGAGTTCTGCGGTGCGAAGGTGGCCGCCATCCTGGATAGCGCACGAGACTGCGTTTCGGCGGCTTCTTACTACCATACAAGCACTACCATTCTAGTTTGTCAACGATCGCTAGACTGGTTACATGGCAACCGGCAAACCCGAAAAAGGACAATCAGCACGGCTCTCGGTGCGCGACCAGACTCTGGAGACCCTCCGGCGTCGGATCATTTCGCTGCAGCTCCCGCCGGGTGAGCCGCTGTCCGAAAACGAGCTTGCCCAAGAGCTCGGCGTCAGCAGGACGCCGGTGCGCGAAAGCCTCATTCTGTTGCGGGAAGAGGGCCTGGTGCAGGTCTTTCCGCAGATCGGTTCCTTTGTCTCGCTGGTGGACCTGGGGCGCGTGTCCGAGGCGCAGTTTGTCCGCGAGGCCATCGAGTGCGCTTCCCTCGGGGACATGGTGCTGGATGCCTCCGGGATAGCCGGGCTCCGGGACATCCTGGCGAGCCAGCACGCCGCCGAGGCCAAGGGCGACGTCGAGGAGTTCTTCCGGCTGGACGAGGACTTCCACCGCGAACTCCTCCGGCTGGCGGGGCACGAGTCCGCCTGGACGGCCGTCAACTCAGCCAAGGCGCACTTGGACCGCGCCAGGCGTTTGAGCCTCATCGACACCCGGCCGGTCTCCACGCTGATCGAACAGCACACGGCGGTGGTGGATGCGCTGGAAGCCAACAACCTTGCGGACGCGGACAGCTCGCTCCGCATCCACCTCCGCGGCGTGTTCGAGGACGTCAAACGCATCCAGGCGTCGTCGCCTGACCTGTTCTCGGACGGCACGGCATCCCGCCCTGTCCGGCGGAGCATCGCGCGCCTGTCCTGAGGCTTGTGCGGGGCTCTTCCTGACCCTGTTTGTTCGTGACCTTATGCCTGCCCGACCCTATGCCTGCTTGACCAGCGCCGCATTGATGTCGATCTTCACTTTGTCGCTGACCAGGAAGCCTCCGGTCTCCAGCGCGGCGTTCCACGTCAGACCGAACTCCTTGCGGCTGATTTCAGCCTCCGCAGCGCAGCCCGCGCGGGTGGCACCGAACGGATCCACAGCCACCCCGGTGAACTCGACTTCCAGTTCCACCGGCTTGGTGATGCCCCGGATGGTGAGGTCCCCCGTCACTGTGTAGTCCTCGCCGTCGCCCTCAACCCTCGTTGCCCGGAACGTCATCTCGGGAAATTGCTCGACGTCAAAGAAATCGGCTCCGCGCACGTGGGCGTCGCGGTTGGCGTCCCCCGAGTCGAAGCTGGCAGTCTTGACGGTGGCGTGCAGCGATGAAGCCGCCAGCGAATTACCCACGTGGGCCTCGGCGGTAGCCTCGGTGAACCGCCCACGGACTTTGCTGATCCCGGCGTGCCGAACCGTAAATCCGATCTCGCTGTGGGACGTATCGAGGGTCCAGGTGCCGGGGGTCAAGCCTGCAGGAAGAGTCATGTCCGTGTCTCCTTAGAGTCGAAAAACCTGCCGAATAATGTGATTTCAACACTTGTTCGGCACGCCGGGGAAGTCAAGGATCAACATGAGACTGGGGAATGTTGACCCCCGCGACCCCGCGTGGGCCCCCCACGGCCCCCTCGATCCCCGCAGCCCCAGCGTTGGTCCCCGCACCCGGCACCGGACCGCCCCGAAAGGCTGCCGCAGGCCCGCCAAACTCTTAGCTAATTTTCAGGAAACGTCCGTAGCCTTATTCATAGGTCCACCGCGATCCCCCATCCGTGATGGTCCTGCCGCTAGGAGCAGCCCCGTATCGCCGTAAGGCAGTACGGGGCTCTCTGCTGTCCCGGGCGAGCTACGGCGAGTGGGGGCGCCGGGCTGGGCGGCGCCCTGCGGCGAGAGCCGGGCGCCGGCCGGTGCGTTGGCTGCGAAAAGCCCTGCCACTCCTTCGGGAGGGGCAGGGCTATTCGCGTCTGGCGGAGGCGGCGGGCCGGCTGTCGGGCAACCCGACGCTCGGACCGCCACCCCATCATCCTTCGGGGTACGTCCTCAGCTCAGGTAGCCGTTAGGGTTCAGGACATACTTGGTGGCCGCGCCGGCGTCGAACTCTGCGTAGCCCTTGGGAGCGTCGTCCAAGAGGATCGGCTTCGCGTTGACGTTCTTGGCGATGTGGACGCGGTCGTGCAGGATGGCCATCATCAGTTTCCGGTTGTACTTCATCACCGGACACTGCCCGGTGGTGAAGCTCAGCGACTTCGCCCAGCCCGTGCCGAGGCTCAGGCTCAACGATCCCTTCTTCGCGGCCTCGTCAATGCCGCCCGGATCACCGGTCACGTAGAGGCCCGGAATGCCCAGCGCGCCGCCCGCAGCAGTGATGTCCATCAGCGAATTCAGCACCGTGGCCGGGGCTTCCTTGGCACCCTGGCCGTGGCCCTTCGCCTCGAAGCCCACGGCGTCAACGGCGCAGTCCACCTCCGGCACACCCAGGATCTGCTCGATCTGCTCGACCGGGCCGCCCTTGGTCAGGTCCACGGTTTCGCAGCCGAAGCTGCGGGCCTGCGCCAGCCGCTCGCTGTTCAGATCGCCCACAATCACGACGGCGGCACCCAGCAGGTGCGCGCTGGTCGCCGCTGCGAGTCCAACAGGACCAGCGCCGGCGATGTACACCGTGGAGCCCACACCCACGTTGGCGCTTACCGCCCCGTGATACCCCGTGGGGAAGATATCCGACAGCATGGCCAGGTCAAGGATCTTCTCCATGGCCTGGTCCTTATCCGGGAACTTGAGCAGGTTCCAGTCGGCATACGGCACCAGCACGTAGTTGGCCTGGCCGCCCACCCAGCCGCCCATGTCCACGTATCCGTACGCGCTCCCCGGACGGTCCGGGTTCACGTTGAGGCAGACGCCGGTCTTGCGTTCCTTGCAGTTCCGGCAGCGGCCGCAGGCGATATTGAACGGCACCGAGCAGACATCGCCCACTTTGATGAATTCAACGCCCGGCCCCACTTCCACAACTTCGCCGGTGATCTCGTGGCCCAGGACCAGATCCGGCGGAGCGGTGGTCCGGCCGCGCACCATGTGCTGGTCCGAACCGCAGATGTTGGTTGCCACCGTCTTCAGAATTGCGCCGTGGGGAACCTGGCGCCCCACGTTGGCCGGATTAACGCCCGGCCCGTCCTTCAGTTCGAAACTTGGGTAGTCAATGTCAATGATTTCCACCTTGCCGGGACCCTTGTAGGCAACGGCTTTGTTCCCTTCCATCTTTTCCTCCTGGCGTCACGGACCCTCCCCGATGAAGGGTCGGTGGTGATTCATGAGCGATCTGATGCGCCCTCCCGGGCAGGTCCCGGCGGCAGGCCGGACGCCGTCGTCAGTGCCTGGACAGTAGAGGGTTAGGCCAGTCTAGGACTCCTACGGACGTGAGGTCTACGGCATCAAAACTGGAACTGATAGTGCAACCTCATCGGCAGCTGCCGAGCCGGAACCATCGGGGCGGCCAACGGGCAACTGGCGCGCGGAACCGAATAAATACGCAACACTATTGGGTCTTTTTGATTGCGCCGCACAGGCCTACGTTGGAACCAGCGAGTCGCCCAGCCCGGGCGGCCTCAATCGCGGAGGAAGTCCATGAGCACGCACGTCGCAGACTGCAGCGTCACCAACTGTTCCTTCAACGACCACACTCATTGCAACGCCGAGGCCATCACGGTTGGCGGCACCACCGACCACGCGTCCTGCGCCACTTTCATTGACACGGGCATTCACGGCGGCCTGCCCAAGGTCCTCGCCAATGTCGGGGCCTGCCAGCGCTCGGAGTGCGTCCACAACGACCACCTGATGTGCAACGCCCCGGAAGTCCATGTGGGTCCGGGTCCTGACAACGCCGACTGCCTCACCTACGCCCACACGTAAACCCTCAGGCATCCTCAACAAACGCAGGCACCCTGGGTTCTTCATTGGCATCGCCTTTAATGTCATAGCCTCTTGCTAGATTCGAATCAGCGCACCGGGAAACCGTCCCGGAGCGAGGCTGCCAATGGGGAGGCCCCATGTTCCTGCTCGATCCTGTTACGCCGGGAGCACCCGCTGATCTGGTGTTCTCGGCAAGCGACCTTGTGGCCGCCAGCGAGTGCGAATACCGCACGCTCCGGATCCTCGACGAGAAGCTGGGACGCTCCCCCAAGGCCGAGTTTCCCGCCGACGAGATGCAGGCGCGCGCCGGAAAGCTGGGCGATCGCCACGAGCACAAGGTATTGGCAGGCCTCATCGCCGAGTACGGCGACTGGGATGCTTCGCGCGGCACGGGGGTTTACTCCGTGGAACGCGGAACCACTGACCGCACCGATCTGACGAGCAAACACCAGGAGACAGCTGCCGCGCTCCATGCAGGTGCTGACGTCGTCTTCCAGGCAACCTTTTTCGACGGCGAATTCCTGGGCTATGCGGACTTCCTGATCAAGGAGGGCAGCGCCGCCGTAGACCCCGCCGGCCGTTATGCAGTGTGGGACACCAAGCTGGCCCGGCACGCCAAGGTGGGCGCCCTATTGCAGCTGGCCGCTTACGGCGACCAGCTGATCCAGCTCGGGCTCACCCCGGCGCCGCATGTCACGCTGGTTCTCGGCAACCTCAAACACAGCATCCACTCACTCGCCGACCTGCTTCCGGTATACCGCGAGCGCCGAATCCGGTTCCGCGATCTGACGGCAGCCCACCGCGCCGCGGATACGCCGGTGAGGTGGCAGCAGCCAGGCATCGGCCACTGCGGCAGGTGCGACTACTGCGCCCAGCAGGTGGCCGAGCACCGTGATCTGCTCATGGTGGCGGGCATGACCTCGGTGCAGCGGAAGAAGCTCATAGCCGACGCCGTCACCACCATCGATGCCCTCGCCGAGCTCCCCCAAGAGCTGGCCACGGGATCCAGGCGCCGCCTGCGCGATCAGGCCAGGATGCAGACCGGCCGCGAGGATCCGGACGGCTCCCGCACCTTCGTCAAAGACGGCGAGCAGCACACGGTCACCTACAAAGTGCTCGCGGACAACGCTCTGGCCAGCATCCCCGAGCCCAGCGAAGGGGACATCTTCTTCGATTTCGAGGGCGATCCGCTGTGGCAGGATCCCGCCACGGGTCAATGGGGGCTGGAATACCTGTTCGGCGTCATCGAGGCACCGCTGCCCGGCGACCCTCCCGGTGCCAAGCCGACGTTCCGGCCCTTCTGGGCACACTCCCGTGCAGGCGAGAGGCAGGCTTTTCTTGATTTCCTCGCCTATGTGGAACAGCGCCGGGCGAGGTACCCGGACATGCACGTCTACCACTACGCCCCCTACGAGAAGACGGCGCTTCGGAATCTCTCGCTAACCCACGTCGCCGGTGAGGACATCGTGGACAGCTGGCTTCGCGAAGGGTTGCTCGTGGATCTTTACGCCACGGTGCGGCACTCGCTGAGAATCTCCGAGGCCTCCTACTCCATCAAGAAACTCGAGCCGCTGTACATGGGCAACAACCTGCGGTCCGGAGACGTCAAGGACGCCGGCGCCTCCGTGGTTGCCTATGCGGCGTACTGCACCGCGCGCGACGGCGGACCGGGGACCCAAGCGGAGGCCGCTGCCATACTCGCGTCCATCTCCGACTACAACGAGTACGACTGCCTCTCCACGCTGCGCCTCCGCGCCTGGCTGCTGGAACTGCGCCTGCAGGGCCTGCCGCCTGCCGTCGCCGCCGGCGCCGTCCCTAGTGATATCGCGGGGGCTGCTGTCGCGGCGGCTGCTGCCGGGGATGCTGCTGCCGACCAGGCGGCGTTTTCCTCGCCGGAGATCACCGCCATAGAGCCCGACGCCGAGCCATCCGCCGAGGAGGAACGCCTGCGTGCGTACCTGGACGCCGTCCCGGACACCCGGGAGCTTACGGCCGACGAGCAAGCCGTGGCTATGGTTGCGGCGGCCACGGGCTACCACCGCCGGGAGCGCAAGCAGTTCTGGTGGGAGCACTTCGACCGCTTGGAATCCGAGGTGGACAGATGGTCGGACCAGCGGAACGTCTTCATCGTCGACTCGGCTGAGGTGCTGTCGGACTGGGCGCCGCCCACGGCCCGTGCCCGCACGGAATCCAGGACGCTGCGGCTCACCGGAGTCATGAGCGAGGCCTCCGAGTTCCGTGCCGGCTCCACGTGGTTCCGCATGTTCGAGGACCCCCTGCCTGACGGCCTCGGAGACGTCGACGGCGGACGCACGCCGCGGCCCGCAGCTCACGGCATCGGGCTCGCCGCTGATGGCACGCCGCAGGCCGGAATCGCGAGGGAGGCACTCTCCCGGGACGGAATCTTCGGCACCGTCGTAGAGGCGGTCGAGGACCATCCAGATCTACCAGGCAAGACCGTCATCACCCTCACGGAGAAATCTTCCGGACGGGTCCCGCCGTACTTCCAGCTTCCGATGGCGCTGACCCCCGACCGGCCCATCCCCACCGCGAGCATTGAAGCGGCCCTGGCCGAGCTCGCCCAGCTCGTCGGCGCCACTCTCCCGTCGCTGCCCAACCACGCCGGGGTCGACATCCTTCGCCGAGTGCCCCCTCGGCTGGCTGCGCTGCCAACACTCCCGCCGGTGACGCACGATGCCTCCGGCTACGCCGACTACGCCTCCGCCATCACCAGTGCGCTGGAAGATCTGGACAGTTCCTACCTCGCCGTCCAGGGACCGCCGGGCACCGGCAAGACGCACGTCGGCTCGCACGTCATCGCCCGCCTGGTTCGCCGCGGGTGGAAGGTGGGCGTCGTTGCCCAGTCACACGCCGTCGTCGAGAACATGCTCTGCACCGCCATCGAGAAGGCCGGCGTGGATCCACGGGTTGTGGCCAAACGGCTGGCGCAGCCGCACGACGTTCCGTGGACGCATACAGCCGACGACGACATCGTCCGCCTCCTGGACGGTCAGGGCGGTTGCCTCATCGGTGGGACGGCATGGACCATGACCGGCAAGTGCGTGCCGGCCGGATCGCTGGACCTCCTGGTGATTGACGAGGCCGGGCAGTACTCGCTGGCCAACACGCTTGCGGTGGCCAGGTCCGCAAAGCGCCTGCTGCTGCTCGGCGACCCGCAGCAACTGCCTCAGGTCACCCAAGGGTCCCATCCCCAGCCGGTTGACGAGTCGGCGCTCGGCTGGCTGTCCGCCGGACACGCCACCATGCCTGCCGAGCTGGGCTATTTCCTTGCCGATTCCTGGCGGATGCACCCCCAGCTGTGCAAGGCGGTGTCCCAGCTGAGCTACGACGCCAAGCTGGAGTCAGCTCCGGCAGCGTCATTGCGCCAGCTGGACGGGGCTCCGGCCGGAGTGGAAACGGTGCTTGTTGAGCACAGCGGCAACACCACCAGCTCAGGTGAGGAAGCCGCGATGATCGTGCGGCAGGCAAATGACCACATCGGGCTCAAATGGACGCCGGGCAGGGATGAGCCCGTGCGCCGGCTGGAACCGAACGACATCCTCGTCGTGGCCGCCTACAACGCCCAGGTGCAGGCAATCCGGCACGCCCTCGACCACGCCGGGCTCGCGGACGTGCGGGTGGGCACGGTGGACAAGTTCCAAGGCCAGGAGGCGCCCGTGGTGCTCGTGTCCATGGCATGCTCTGCCATTGCCGAGGCACCGCGCGGAGCTGAATTCCTGCTGAACCGCAACCGCATCAACGTAGCTGTTTCGCGGGGCCAATGGCGTGCGGTGATCGTCCGCTCCCCCGAATTGACCAACTACATGCCCACCAGGCCGTCGGCGCTGGAGGAGCTCGGCGCGTTCATTGGGCTCAGCCCGCGGCCGCCCAGCCAACCACGTGCGCTCAGCTGACCACCTGCGCTCAGCCAACCACGCGCGCTTAACTGCCAACCTGCACTCAGCCGACCACCTGAAAGCTCTTGAAGCCGCCCTCCGCAGGCGACATCCTCTCGTCCACGTGCGCAACCTGGCCCGGCGCCTGCGGTGAGCTCAGCCAGCGCCGGAATTCGATGATGTCCGGCTGCGGACCCTCCACCACAAGGGAAACCGCGCCGTCGTCGTCGTTCCTCACCGCGCCGGTGAGGCCCAGTTCGTCGGCTTTCCGGGCCGTCCAGTAGCGGAAGCCGACGCCCTGGACCATGCCCGTGACGCGGGCGGTGAGACGGACAATGGCCGGTTCTGAAGCCTTGGAGTCAGTCATGGATCCAATGTAGCGCCGGCGCCGGGGTCTCGACAGGCTTGACCAGCAAGGACTAGCTTGCCGGGCGAAGCGACGTGATCATGGCCCGGATGTTCTTGTATTCAGGCGTACCCATGTATGCCTCGGGCGTGTCCACGTTGGGCGCGTTGCCCGGCGTCGTGTCAAAAGGGTTGTAGACACCGCCGAACATCGCCCCGCTCGGCGGCCAAGTGAAGAAGTGGAAGATCGGACAGGCCGTGGGCCCGGTGGGTTCCGGCGCCGACGTTATGCCGTAGGCCAGCACGGTCATTTTCGCAGGGTCGGTTGCGGTACTGTCCTGCCTGGATTCGAAGGTGAACCGCGGCGTGCTGCCTGACTGCTTGAGGGCAGGCAGCGGCTCGGAATCGAGCATGCCGTACGGCTGCTTCGTGGTGCATTCCGCGCCGGTGACCATGTTGGTGCGCAATGTTGCCATCGACTTGCCCGCCGGGTTCTTAACCTCCACGAACACGCCGCCGCCCTGCGGAGTGGCGCCCGCAGGGTCCTTGATGCTCCACTCGGACGGGTGGTCAAACGATAACTCGCCATCGGACGTCGTGAACGTCTTCCAGCCCGCCGGCAGGGTCGCCGAGCCCGAGGCGCTGGCGGACGCCGGGCTGTCGGTCGCCGGTTGGGACCCGGTCCCCGGCGAGGTGGTGGAATCGGAAGCGCCCGGCGAAACGGTTGGCGACACCGTCTCTCCGGCCCCGGGCGAGGCCGGCCCGCAGCCGGACAGCGTAATAACGACGGCAGCCACAACCGCGGCCCCTGACAAATTCCCTAAATGACGCAAAGCTCCTCCTTGAGATGCGAACGGTGCTCCCAATTCTGGAGGTTTATCCATCGATTCGGAAAGAGACAGAAGCCTACTGAATCCAAAGCGTTGCCCGCATAACGAAGGGGGGTTCGTTCAAGGCTCGATTTCAGGGCCGCGGCGAAGGTTGATAGAGGTTAAGACATGCCAGACCTCCTAGACCAAGCAATGCCCTTTCTCGCAATCGCCATTGCCGTGGCCGCAGGACTTTTCCTCTCGTGGCTCCTCCGCCGGGTTCTCGTCCGGCTCAACCGCAGGCTCACCGCGCTCCGCGAAACGTCCCGGATGGGGCGGGTTCCGCTTCGCCTGACCCTGTGCCTCATCGGCGTCCGGATCGCCCTGGCGCTGACCACGGAGGATGCCGAGTGGCGCAGAAATGTGGACCACGTCCTGCTGATCGCACTCATCGCCTCCGTTGCCTGGCTGGCAGTGGCCATCCTGATGATCATCGAAGCGCTCATGCTCACGCACTACAGCGTGGACGTGGCAGACAACCGCCGCGCCCGTCGGCTCCGCACCCAGGTGATCCTCGCGCGGCGCGTCGGCATCGCCCTGATCGTGATCCTTGCCTTCGGCATCACGCTACTCACCTTCCCCGACGTCCGCGCCCTTGGCGCAGGCATCCTGGCGTCGGCCGGGCTGCTCTCCATCGTGGCCGGGCTGGCCGTGCAGTCAGCCCTGGTCAACGTCTTTGCCGGGGTCCAGCTTGCCTTCACCGACGCCATCCGCGTGGACGACGTCGTGGTGGTGCAGAAGGAATGGGGCCGGATCGAAGAAATCACGCTGACCTACGTGGTGGTCCACATCTGGGACGACCGCCGGCTCATCCTGCCCTCCACGTACTTCACAACCACCCCCTTCGAAAACTGGACGCGCCGCCGCTCCGAAGTCATGGGCACCGTGGAGTTCGACCTCGACTGGCGCGCGCCGGTGGAGGCCATGCGCACCGAGCTCAAGTCGCTGCTGGCCGGCACGGAGCTCTGGGACGAACGCGTGGGAATCCTCCAGGTCACCGATGCCACCAGCGGCTTCGTCCGCGTGCGGATCCTGGTCAGCGCCGCGGACAGCGCGGCATTGTTCGACCTGCGCTGCCTCATCAGGGAAGAACTGGTCGGATTCCTGCAGCAGCACCATCCGCAGGCCCTCCCCCACCTGCGCTGGGAGACCATTAGTTCCGCTGAGGTACGGCCCTCGCCATTGCAGCGGCCGCAGCTGGACGCCCATCCCCGGCAGCCCTCCGACCCCCACGATTCCCAGCTCTTCACCGGCTCCATCGAAGCTGTGGAACGGTCCCGTGCCTTCACCGGCCCGGGTGAACAGGTCTTCGAGGACAGGGAAAAGACTCTTTCCGCACACGAGTGACAAGCCCGCCGGCCGGGAACGGCGAAGCCCCGCTGCCGCGGTTGCGGCAACGGGGCTTCAGACTGTCCGGGTTCTCGACCCGGCCGGTCGTTGCTTCCTCAGCGGGAAATCAGTTGACGGTGATGTCCCTGGTGCGGTGGTCGTAGCGGATGGTAAGCCGGCCGCCGTCGTGGTGCAGTTCGTGGTTGGCACCATCAAACGCGCCGAACGCACCGTAGTTCTCTTCCCAAGAGCGGTTCAGCGCGATCTTGAAGGTGTAGTAACCGGCCGGGATGTCAGCCGAGAGCTCCCACAGCTGGTCCAGGACGTCCAGCTGCATCTGCGCTTCGTCGTACTGCGGCGCCCAGTTTTCCGGGGCACCAAGCAGGGTGTTGAAGTCGCCGGCAACCGCAACGGCTTCCGGCTGCTCGACCGCTGCAGCGGAACTTGCGACGGCGGCGGCTTCAGTTTCGGCCGCAGCTTTCTTGCCACGCACCGCCTTGGCAACCGGAGCCACCGCGTCCTCGATCAGCTGGGCAGCCTTGTCCACGACCTTTGCGGCCTTGGAGGGTGCCTTCTCGGACTTCGCCGCCTTGGCCGGGGCCTTCTCGGCGGCCGGCTTGGCGGCCGCGGCCACCGGAAGGGGCGTGCCGGCCGGAACCGGAGTGCCGGCGTCGAGCGCTGCGGAGAAGGTCTCAGCATCCGCGAAGGCGACAGTGGCCCGCAGGCCGTCGTCGGTGATGGTCCAGCCGGAGCGGCCCTTGATCAGCCAGCCGGCCTTGACCAGCTTGGCCGTTGCGGTGGTGAGCGACTTGTGGCCGCGGGGAATTCCCCCGCTGAGCAGCTCGGCTTCGTATGCGTTCAGCGGAACCCGGATGAGAGCTTCAGCCAGGACGGAGCCGGCATTCTGGGGATCACCAGACAGCTCCCCCTCTGCCAGAACGTCCAGCACGGTCTTGAGCCGGAAGTTGGTGTTTTCTGCGGCGGTCTTGCGCATGGTTCCCCTTATAGAGCGATTGTTCCCACAGTAGTTTGCCAAGAACACGGTGAATCTGGCGACTTGAAATGGTAAACAGTTCGTGTCGTGACCGACTATGACGAGGATTACACCCTAACTGAGTCTGAAGTCTCAGATCCGCGGGCGTCTGCGGCCTTCCGGATGCTGCTGTTTGGGGCCGGGCGACCCGCCGGATTTGCGCGGGGATGTGAAATAGAAAGTAGGCTTACCATGTAAGCCACCGCAAGGAAGGGACGAACCAGTGACCGAACACAGCTCGAATGAAGACGGCTTTGTAATTCCGAACCCTTCGGAGATCCGTGAAGACATTCCGGGTGACGCCGGCGATGACGCGAACGTGATCCGCTTCAGCGAAGAACAGGCGCTGATCGAGGAACAGGCACACGGCATCCGGCCCGAAACCTACAACGTCCCCGCAGGCGGGCCCACCATGGACGAAGCGCGCGGGAACATGGACCTGTCCGACGACACGGGCGATATAGCTTCCGGGGACAGCAGCGACGACGGGCTGCACGGCGGCGCGGAGCAGTAACCTCCGCTTCCCTGGTCCGCCGCGCGCATTTCTGCACCTCTTTGGGCTGCTGCGCCACTCCCGGCCCGCCTAAACACGGGCGCGCCGGCGGCGCCGTCCGGCCATAGTGGTGCAGAAATGCGGCTGTCGACGATGGCCCGGCCGTTGTGGCCCCAGAGGCGGAGTGCCTATAGTGGCGGTCTGCACATCCCTGAGCCCAGGACGTAGTCCGTTCGGCATCCGACGTAGCAACCGAAAGGGAACCAATGACGGGCAACATCGAGGGCACAGACGGCACCACCAGCACCAGCAGCACCAGCGGCACCGGCGACGCTGCCAGCGGTGCCTCCGAGGACCAGGAGCTGTCCCAGTGGACTCAGCGGCTCACGCAGGCGCTCCAGATCCTGGACCTGGATCTCGACCAGAAGCTGGTTGACCGGCTGTCGGACGGATCCGCCAGCGCTGTCAACCGCGGGGCGGGACCGGTCACTGCCCTGCTCGTCGGCTACGCGGCCGGTCTGGCTGCGCGCAGCGGAAACACGACTCCTACCGAAGCAGTCCAGTCCGCCGCAGAAGTGGCTTTGCGGCTCTGCGAGGACGGAGCCGACGGAGGCCCGGACAGCGGGGGCTGGTCGAGCACCGGGCAGTGACCGCCGCCCCACGTCCGCTTTAGCGCAGTGTCCTGAGTGGGGTCACGTCCGCTCTAGCGCGTTGTCCTGACGCGGCTTCTTCACGTCCGGTCTGGCGCAGTGCTTCTCCAGCGCGGCGCTCTCTAAGCGCAGCGTCCTCACGGAGTGCTGGGCTCCAACCGCACGATGACCGCCTTCGACGCCGGGGTGTTGCTTCCCTCCGCGACGCTGTCCAGCGGAACCAGCACATTGGACTCGGGATAGTACGTTGCCGCGCATCCGCTGGCCGTGGGATAGGACACCACCCGCAGCTTCCGCATCACGCGCTCCACGTTGTCCTCATAAACCCCGTGGAGATCGACGAACTGACCGTCGCTGAGCCCGAGCTCGGCAATGTCCTCAGGACTGACGAAGACCACGTCGCGGCCTTTCTTGATCCCCCGGTAGCGGTCGTTGTAGCCGTAAATGGTGGTGTTGAACTGGTCGTGCGACCGGACCGACTGCAGGATCAGGGTTCCGGGGGGCCGCTCCACATGCTCCAGGTGGTTGACCGTCAGCATGGCCTTGCCGGTGGGGGTGGTGAAGGTGCGGGAGTCCCTTGGTCCGTTCGGCAGCACGAAGCCGCCTTCCTGCCTGATCCGGTCGTTGTAGTTCTCACAGCCCGCCACCACGTGGGAGATGTGTTCGCGGACGAGGTCATAGTTTTTCTCGAACCCTGACCAGTCCGCACTGGTCTTGCCATCCACGGTCTCGCGGGCAAGGCGGCAGACGATGGCCACCTCGGACAGCAGGTTCGGCGCAACGGGCCTTACCCTGCCTTCGGAGGCGTGCACGGCACAGACTGTGTCCTCCACGGAGACGAACTGCGGGCCGGACGCCTGCATGTCGATCTCGGTGCGTCCCATCGTCGGCAAAATGAGCGCGGCCCGGCCCGTTACGGTGTGCGACCGGTTGAGCTTCGTGGAAATCTGGACCGTGAGGTCGGTGTTTTCCATGGCTGCTTCCGCAGCATGCGTGTCCGAAATGGCGGAGACAAAGTTGCCGCCCAATGCCACGAAAACCTTTATGCCGCCGTCGCGCATTTTCCGGATCGTCTCCACGGAGTCCGCTCCCGGGTCTCGCGGCGGGTCGAAATCGAACTCCTTGCCGAGTGCGTCGAGGAATGCGGGTGGCATCCGCTCCCAGATGCCCATGGTGCGGTCGCCCTGGACGTTGCTGTGCCCGCGGATGGGAGAGGCTCCGGCGCCGGGCTTGCCCATGTTGCCGCGGAGCAGCAGCAGGTTGATGATCTCCTTGATGGTGGCGACGCCCTTTTTGTGCTGGGTGATGCCCATGGCCCACGTGATGATGACCCGTTCGGCCTTCAAATAGCGTGCGGCCAGCTCGTCAATCTCGTCGCTGCGCAGGCCCGTGGCCTGGAGGACGGTCTCCTCGTCCAGTTCCGCAAGGTGAACCTTGAGTTCGTCCAGCCCCTGGCAGTGTTCCGCGAGGAACTCGCTGTCCAGGACGGTTCCGGGGTTCTTCGCTTCAGCCTCAAGGACGCGCTTGGAGAGGGCCTGCAGCAGCGCCATGTCGCCTCCCAGGCGGATCTGCAGATACTGGTCCGCGAGTTCTGTGCCGCGGCCCACGATTCCGCTGATCTTCTGCGGGTTCTTGTAGCGCATGAGCCCGGCTTCCGGCAATGGATTGACGCCGACAATCTCACAGCCGGCCTTCTTCGCTTCCTCCAGGGCGGTGAGCATGCGCGGATGGTTGCTGCCCGGGTTCTGGCCCATGATGATGATCAGCTGTGCCTTGGCGAAGTCGTCGTAGGAGATGGTGGCCTTCCCAATGCCGATGGTCTGGCCCATGGCCCAACCTGAGGACTCGTGGCACATGTTGGAACAGTCCGGCAGGTTGTTGGTCCCGTAGGCCCGCACGAACAGCTGGTACAGGAACGCGGCCTCGTTGGACGTCCGGCCGCTGGTGTAGAACGCGGCCTCGTCCGGGCTGGAAAGACCCTTTAGTTTGCCGCCAACGATCCCGAAGGCCTCGTCCCAGCTCACCGGCCGGTAGTAGTCCTCCCCGGCCGGCTTGAAGACCGGCTCCGTCAGGCGGCCCTGCATTCCGAGCCAGTATTCAGGCTGTTGCCGCAGTTCGCTGACCGGGTGCTCCGCCCAGAACTCCGAGGCAATGACCACCGGCGTGGCCTCCCACGTCACGGCCTTGGCACCCTGTTCGCAGAACTCGAACCTCTTGCGGTCGCCGGGATCAGGCCACGCGCAACTCATGCAGTCGAAGCCGTCCTTCTGGTTCAGCCCCAGCAGCGTTTTTCCGGTCCTGCCCACGCCCATGTGCTTCAGCGCCGGCTGCATCGAGTGGTAGACGCCCGGCATTCCGGCGACCCATTCCTTCGGCTTGCCCACCTCAAGGTCTTTTTCGTCAGCCTTTTCCACACGCGGGTTCTTGCGCGGCATGCTGCACACTCCTTGACTCGCCCCGTGCGGGTTCCTGCTGCTCCGGCCCGGGACCCGCCTTTGTGTTCCCCCTTTCACAGGCGTAGCAGGTATGGCAGGCCGCTGCAAGCATTCCGTGTTCGCATTCCGCCCTGGCCGCTCCGGCCGCCGCGCGTGACTGCGACGCCGCGGCGTGTGACTGCAGGAGGCGTCCGCCGGTTGGCTGTCCCTCCCGAATAGGATCGCCTCATGACACGTACTTTTGGGGGCGATCCGTGCTGACCTCGAACAGCAATTCCCAACATCCCGTCCAGCCGCTCCTTAGCTCCAGGATTCCCGGCCAGGCGGTGATGGGCGAACTCCTGCGTCTCCAGGCAGGCCAGGAACCGCAATCCAGGCTTGCCCGGCTCTTCGGCGTAAGCCCCCTGACTGTGGAAACGTCCGCTTGGTACAAAGGCGCACTCGGCGAAATCGCCGTCGGAAAAACCCTGGACAACCTGGGGCCGGAATGGACCGTGCTTCACGCCGTTCCGGTTGGTACAGGGTCGTCCGACATCGACCACGTGGTGATCGGGCCGCCGGGCGTCTTCACGATCAATACAAAAAATCACTCTGACCAGCCGGTGTGGGTTGCTGGTCAGACCCTCATGATTGCGGGAAAAAGGCAGCCCCATATTCGCAATGCAACGCACGAGGCAACGCGGGCAGCACGGCTGTTGTCCAAGCGCGCGGGGCTGGCGATACCCGTCGCGGGACTGGTGGTGATCGTGGACCCCAAGTCCCTGACCATCCGTGAAAAACCGGCTCAGGTGACAGTCCTGACCCACAATCAGCTAATGCGCTGGCTCCGCACACGAAAGCCCGTTCTGAGCCCGGATCTGGTCGCTCGAGTAGCCGCTGTGGCAGTACTTCCGGATACCTGGCACAGCAGCCCTGCAGGCGGCGATAACGACGACGACGTCGCGGCCGGTTTCGTCGAGCTGCGGGATCAGGTGCGTGGCGCCCGGCGACGACGCATCGGATGGCTGCTTGCTTTCCTCGCGGGCGCCGCCCTGGCGGCCAGCAACGTGTTGTCCGTGGCCTCGGCAGTGATTTCGCGCTAGTGACGCCCCAGCGGTCCCCACCCAGCGCTGCTACGCATCGGTGAAGCCCGTCTCCTCTGGTGCCCCCGCGCGGGCGGGGCGGACAATCGGACCACCAAACAATGATCGTTTGGAGCCCGTCATGCGTCGATCCACTTCTTGGCTGAAACACCACAGGCTGCTGGCCTTCTTCGTCCTGGCGTATGCGATCTCCTGGTCCTCGTGGCCGGCCTACGCGGCGGGGCTGATGCCGCGGATGGAGTTCCTGCCGATAGGCCCGCTGGCTGCCGCGATCATCGTGATAGCCCTGACGGAGGGCAGAGCCGGATTCCGGGCATGGGGCCGCCGGCTTATCCGCTGGCGCGTGGGCTGGGTCTGGTACGCCGTGGCCCTGCTGCTCCCGGCCGTTATGGTGCTGGCGACGGCGTTCGCCACCATAGCCCTCGGGGCGTCGGCACCGGGCCTTGCGCGCCTGACGTGGAGCGGGATGCTGATGGTGTTTGCGATCCGCCTCATCAATCCCATGGACGGGCCGCTGGGCGAAGAGCCTGGTTTCCGCGGCTACGCCCTTCCGCTGCTCCAGGCCGCCCGCCCGCCGCTGCAGTCCGCGGCTATTCTTGGTGTCCTGGTGGCATTCTGGCACCTGCCGCTGGTCCTCTTCCAGGGGCTGAGCCTGATCGGACTTCCGACGACGTTCGCCATCACCTTCCTATACGTGTGGCTGTTCAACCACACGGGCGGCAGCGTCCTGCTGACACTCCTGTTCCACACCAGCCAGGGCACTTTCACCGTGGGTTCCTTTGGCTTCACGGGCGCAGACGCCGGCCGCGCCGAACTGATTTACTTCGTCGTTGTCGTCCTGGCGGTTCTTGCCACCGTGCTGTTCGACCGGGAAGCCTGGCGCAAGGCACCCCGCTGAGCCACCGCCGTCCGGCGTTTTTCCCTCAGGATGCGTCCCATGTAAACCGGCGGCCCCGAAGCCCCGTGTCCGCGCCCGCGCCCCGGCCCGGAACCCCGCGTCCGCGCTCGTCGTCACGACCGATCCCCAGGAGGAGAAGATGTCTTCACCACTAGCCTCGGCCGCCGGTCCGATCGCCCTAGTGGCGGGACTCGCCTTCGCCGCCGCGGACGCCGCGCGCCTGCTCACCGCCGACCGCAGCCTCGACCGGCTCAAGATGATGCGGCAGCCACCGTTCCAGGTGGCCAACGCACTGTACTGGGTGGTGTTCATCGGGCTGGTCCTCGCCCTCGTCTCCGTGTACTTCCGCTCTGCGAGCCGCACCGGGGGACTCGGCGCCGTCGGCTTCTGCTTCGCGCTGGTGGGCACTCTGGACATGGCAGGCAACATGTGGTTCGACGGGTTCGCCGGGCCGTGGATCGCCGACGTCGCGCCAGGCGCCATCCTCGCCGGCGGCTCCGGCATGCTGGCCATCGGCGGACTGTCCAGTTATGTGCTGTTTGCCCTTGGCTGGATAGTCTTCGGCATCGCCGGCTGGCGGTCGCGGATGTTCCCGGCGTGGGCGGGCGTGGCATTCATCGTGGCCGGTTTCCTGGGCTACAACGCGGGCCTTCCGCCGTACGGTATCCCCATTGGGCTGGCCCTGGCTGCCGTGGGCTGGTGGATCGTGCGCACCGGAGGCAGGACGGCGGCACAGTCCGAACGTCCCGCGTAGCCAGACAGCGTAGCCGGCTAGCTCAGCCAGACAGCTCGGCCAGCAGTTCCGCCTTGCGCTCGTCTGTGGCAAAGGAGGAACCGATCGAGTTCGCAGCGAGGCGGACGCGGTCGAATTCGGACAGCAACATCACCGATTCCAATTGGGCAAAATTGTCGTCCACATAGCCGCCGAAATACGCCGGATCATCCGAATGGACGCTGACGTTCAGCCCGGCTGCCAGCATCGCAGGAAGCGGATGGTCGGCGAGCATGTCCACCGCACGGAGCCGCACATTGGACAGCGGGCACACCGTCAGCGGCACGCGGTCGGCCACCAGCCGCTCCACCAGATCGGGATCCTCCATGCAGCGGATACCGTGGTCAATCCGCTCCACTCCCAGCACATCCAGCGCCTCAATAATGTACGACGGCGGGCCCTCTTCGCCTGCGTGGGCGATCCTCCGCAGGCCTGCTTCGCCGGCCCGTGCGAACAGCCGCTCGAACTTGGCTGGCGGGTTTCCCACCTCGGCAGAATCCAGTCCGATGCCGGCGATCGGCGCATTCATGGCCAGCAGGGCCTCAAGAACCTCCAGCGCAGACTCTTCGGACAGGTCGCGCAGGAAGGCGGCGATCAGCAGCGTGGAAATCCCGAACTCCTCCTGGGACGTGGCCAGCACCGAGGCAACGCCGTTGACGCAGGTCTCCAGCGAGACTCCCCTGGCAAGGTGCGCCTGCGGATCCATCATGATTTCCGCGTGCCGAACCCCAGCGGCCGCTGCCCGCGCCAGGTAGGCCCGGGTCATGTCCGCGAAGTCCGCCTCGGTCCGGAGCACGGCCATGTTGGCGTAGTACAGGTCCAGGAACGACTGCAGGTCCGTGAATTCGTACCGCGCCCGCAGCTCGTCCAGGCCTGCGTACGGCAGTTCGATGCCGTTGCGCTCCGCGAGCGCGAAGATCAGTTCAGGTTCCAGGGTGCCCTCAATGTGCAGGTGCAGCTCAGCCACGGGCAGGACGGGCGGCGCTGCCGCAGCCTCCGGTTCGTTCAACAGTGCGGTCTGATCGTTCGGTTCGGCGGCGCCGTCGTAAGTATCCACACCGCAAGAATAGACCCCGGCAGAGACATCACCGCTAGAGTCGAACAGATGCGAAGTGAACAGCCTGCTGACTATCTGCCCGAGCTGACAACCACGCTGGCACCGGACCACCACACCGACGGCTTCGTCCGCGTGCGGGGTGCCCGCGAGAACAATCTCCGCAGCGTGGACGTGGACGTTCCCCGCGATGCGATCGTCGCCTTCACCGGCGTCTCCGGCTCGGGCAAGTCCTCGTTGGCCTTCGGCACCATTTACGCGGAAGCCCAGCGCCGCTACTTCGAATCGGTGGCGCCCTACGCGCGCCGGCTCATCCAGCAGGGGCACAACCCCAAGGTGGAAATGATCACCGGGCTGCCACCCGCCGTCGCCCTCCAGCAGCGCCGCGGCGCACCCAGCTCACGGTCCACCGTGGGCACGGTGACCACGCTTTCAAACTCACTCCGCATGCTGTTTTCGCGCGCTGGCACGTATCCCTCCGGCGCGGCACCTTTGGACTCCGACGCGTTCTCCCCCAACACCGCCGCCGGTGCCTGCCCGGAATGCCATGGGCTCGGCATCGCGCACACCGTCAGCGAGGCGTCGCTGGTCCCCGACACCTCGCTGAGCATCCGTGACGGCGCCATTGCGGCGTGGCCGGGTGCCTGGCAGGGCAAGAACCTGCGGGACATCCTCAGCCACCTCGGCTATGACGTGGACACGCCGTGGCGGAAGCTTCCCAAGAAGCAGCGCGACTGGATCCTCTTCACCGAGGAGCAGCCCGTGGTGGAAGTGACGCCCGAGCGCGACCGAGTGGCCAAGCCCTACAAAGGCCGGTTCTGGAGCGCCAAAAGCTACGTCCTCCACACCCTCGCCGACTCCAAAAGCAGCACCATGCGCGAACGCGTGCTCAGGTTCATGGAAACCGGGCCCTGCCCGCGCTGCGGCGGCACCGGGCTGACTCCGGAGGCGCTGGCCGTGACCTTCGCGGGCCACACCATCGCCGGCCTCAACGCCGTGCCCATGGCCGAACTGGCGGACATTATCCGCCCCACCACTGAGCTCACGGAGGCCGGAACTGCCTCGCGCAAGCCCGCTTCACGGAAGCAGGACTCTGCCAAGCACGATTCGGGCAAGCAGGATTCGCCCGAAAGCAACGAGGTGGCGGTGGCCATCACCCGCGATCTCCTGCAGCGGGTGAACGTGCTGCTGGAGCTCGGGCTGGGTTACCTGGCGCTGGGCCGATCCACGCCCACCCTCTCCCCCGGCGAAATGCAGCGGCTCCGGATCGCCACGCAGCTGCGCTCCGGGCTCTTCGGCGTGATCTACGTGCTGGACGAGCCGTCCGCCGGACTGCACCCCGCCGACGCCGAACCACTCCTCGCCGTCCTGGACCAGCTCAAGTCCTCGGGCAACTCAGTGTTCGTGGTGGAGCACAACATGGACATTGTGCGCCACGCGGACTGGCTCGTCGACGTCGGCCCGCGCGCCGGTGAGGGCGGCGGCGAGGTGCTCTACAGCGGCCCCGTGGCCGGCCTCGCCGAGGTTGAGGCCTCCCTGACCCGGCCGTTCCTGTTCCCGAACGGTGCTGGCAGTTCAGCCGCTTCGAAGGGTTCCGCCGGAAAGAAGAACGACGGCGGCTCCCGCACCACCGGTTCGGCTGCTGGAAACACGTCCGACGGTGGCGCGCGCGACAATATCGCTGGCGACGACGGCGCGGGAGACGGCGGCGCGGCTGACGGCGGCGCGGCTGACGGTACGCGGGAGCCCGGCGGCTGGCTGGAATTGCGCGACATCAGCCGCCACAATCTCCGGGAGCTTGACGCCAACTTCCCCTTGGGCGTACTCACCGCCGTCACCGGCGTCTCCGGTTCCGGCAAGTCGACGCTGGTCAGCCAGGTGCTCGCAGAGGTCGTGGGATCACTGCTGCACCCGGGACAGGACGACGGCGGCGCCGTCCCGGCGGACCCCGCGGACACGTCACAAGCGGACCCGTCACAAGGGGCTACAGCACCAGCGGACACGGCACGGGCGGAGGATTCCGGTGAGCTCGCCGCACCGTTGACGGTGGGTCCTGTGTCCGGTTTGGACCAGGTGGACCGACTGGTGAAGGTGGACCAGAAGCCGATCGGCCGTACGCCGCGGTCCAACCTCGCCACTTACACGGGACTCTTCGACGCGGTCCGCAAGGAGTTCGCGGCTACGGACGAGGCCAAGGCCCGGGGCTTCGGCGCCGGACGCTTCTCGTTCAACGTGGCGGGGGGCCGCTGCGAGATCTGCCAGGGTGAGGGCTTCGTGGCCGTGGAACTGCTCTTCCTGCCCGGAAGCTACGGCCCCTGCCCGGAATGCGGCGGTTCGCGCTACAACCCGGACACGCTTGAAGTCACGTACCGCGGCAAAAACGTGGCCGAAGTCCTGGGCATGACCGTCAACGCCGCAGCCGAGTTCCTCACCGACGTCCCGGCGGCCGCCCGCAGCCTCCAGACCCTCCTCGAGGTAGGCCTCGGCTACCTCCGCCTGGGCCAGCCTGCCACTGAACTGTCGGGCGGCGAGGCCCAGCGCATCAAGCTCGCCACGGAACTCCAGCGTGCCCGCCGCGGCCACACTCTTTACCTGCTGGACGAGCCAACCACCGGCCTCCACCCGGCGGACGTCCAGCTTCTGATGGCGCAGCTGAACCGGCTCGTGGACGCCGGCAATACGGTCATCGTGGTGGAACACGAAATGGACGTCGTGGCCGCCGCGGACTGGGTCATTGACCTTGGACCTGCCGGTGGCGACGCCGGCGGTAGGATCGTCGCCGCCGGGACGGCAGCCGCCGTCGCGCTTTCACCTGCCAGCCGAACGGCACCCTATCTGGCCGCTGCCTTGGCGTCGTAACATCGGCCGTGCATCCTGAGGTGGCGGGCGGGCAACCGCCCGCCCCGGGATGCCAGCCGGCCGCCGCCCTCCTCATCGACGCCGCCTCCACTGCCCACGTCGGATTGACTGTCACAAAAGATCTCGATTTGATAACGGAGCGCGACTGCCTTACCGTGGACACATGCCCGCGACGCGCGGGCCCATGAATGCCCGGTGCCGCCTCCACCAGTTACTGCCCGGCCGGCGGACACCGTAATGACCTCTAGTTTGTCAGGGGCGGGCGGTAGCGCGACAACGTCCGGGGACGGACCGAGCGCGGGTGGCCTCAGGAGCATCCCACACCATGAAGAAATCAACTTTCAGCACTGCCGCGCGCCGCGGAGTAACTCTTGCCGCCGTTTCCGCCGCAGGCCTTGCCCTGTCCGCCACAGCCGCAAACGCGGCAGTGCCCACCGCAAGCGGCTCCACATGGGACGCCCTCGCCCAGTGTGAAAGCAGCGGCAACTGGTCCACCAACACCGGCAACGGATTCTCCGGCGGCCTGCAGTTCACCCCGCAGACCTGGGCTGGCTTCGGCGGTACGGGTTCGCCTGAAAACGCCTCCCGCGCCCAGCAGATCGCTGTAGCCGAGAAGGTCCAGGCCACCCAGGGCTGGGGCGCATGGCCCGCCTGCGCCGCCAAGCTCGGCCTGAGCGGTGGCGGTGGAGCAGCTGCTCCGCAGATCCAGCCGCAGAGCGCGCCGGTCCAGGCCGCTCCGGTCCAGGCTGCACCGGTTCAGGCAGCACCCGTCCAGGTCCAGGCTGCTCCCGTGGCCCAGGCCCCGGTGGTCGCCGAGGCCCCGACCCAGGCCAGGCACGCTGCCGAGGTCGCTGTGAGTGGCCAGACCTACACCGTGCAGAGTGGCGACACCCTCAGCAAGATCGCCGAGAAGGTCGGAGTTCACGGCGGATGGCAGCACCTCGCCGACGCCAACGCTGACACCGTCACTGATCCTGACCTCATTATGGTCGGCCAGGTTCTGCAGCTGCCTGCCTAATTGACAGGTTTGGTTGCCTGACTGGCTTGCCGTCCGGAGTGTAAGCCTCTGACGTGGCAGGCTCACTTGTCACGACGGCGACCATCTTAACTGTGACTACGACGCCGAGCGTCCCCTCTTGAGGGGCGCCCGGCGTCGTTCGTTTAAGCCCGGCGTCGTTTGTTCACGGGAATCGGCTGCTAAGGAATTCGGCCTAAGAGGGCAGCCAAGTCGCTGAGTCCGCCCTCCGCAACGCGGCAACCACAAACGCCCCCGCAGTGGCAGCGCCGTGGCCGCGCCGCTTGGTGCCGTACGCCGAATGGCAGCGCCGTCGGAAGCGGTTCACAGCGTCCCTGGTCGCGCCGCTTAAAGCAGTACGACGCCGGGCGAAGCAGTACGACGCCGGGCGGTCCCCCTCCTGCGGGGACGCCCAGCGTCGTACTTCTTGCGTTGTATTTAGCTGTTGAGCCTACCGTCGGGCAGGAGTGCGTTGCGTCACTGCCTCCTGCCCGCGACGTTCCCCTAGGCCGTGGTCGGAAGTTCCCGGACGATGCGAACTTTCCAGGCGGAGTCGTCGCTCGTATCCAGGAGCGCGACCGTGCCGGAGGCAAGATGCAGGGCAACGCGCTTCGCGTTCAGCAGTTCGAGGTAGAGCTGCTCGTTCATGCGCGAGGGGGTGTCAATGACGAACTTCACGGCGTCGCGCACCTTGCGGTAGTTGGCGCTGCGTTCGCGGTGCCGGTGCAGTTCAAGTTCGTGGCGCTGCTTCACGCGCGGTTCGTGGCGGTTCAGCCAGTTCACGGCCAGGTGCACACCGATCACCAGGGACAGCGACACGGCGTAAATCCACCAACCCGTAGACATCAGGAACAGGGGAAGATTGGCGATGGCCACGACGGCGATCACAATCCGGAGGGCAACCAGCCGGCGCAGGGTCAATGCCACTGAGGCCAATGCGGTGCGGAAGCGGTGCTGCTCCTTGCGTGCGGCCGCGGGATCCAGCGTAAACTCGTCGAGAACAAGGATGCCGTTCGCGTCGGGGCCAAGCATCCGGCCGTACTTGGGAACGAACAGCTGAGGCTCCTGTGACGCGTGTGAATTCGGCTCCGAGGACGCGGCTGAAAGGGGCGCTGGCGAGGTAAGAGTCATGTGAAGGCTTCCGGACGCTGGGGAGGTTTCGGCTATCTTAGTGGTTAACATGCCTCGCCGTATGCACCGGTCCACAATGTGAACACCTCAGCGCAATTAGCGCGGCTGCCGGCACCCCTGCCATCATGTGGCCCCGGCCACCACAATTGGCACATCGCGCCCGGGGCGTCAGACTGAAGGGATGCAAACCTTCCTTCCGTACCCCGATTTCCGGCAAAGTGCCGCCGCGCTGGACCCTGCCAGGCTCGGCAAGCAGCGCGTCGAGGCGCTGCAGACACTCCGCGCGCTGGTGATCCCGGAGTACGGCTGGCAGTCCCACCCCGCGATCCGGATGTGGATGGGCTACGTTCCGGCGCTCACCATGTACGGCCTGGCCATGGTGGATGAATGGACCAAACGCGGATTCGCCGACAACACCGGGGCGAACATCCGCGAGTTCGCACCGCAGGCCGCCCACCCGGACTACGCCGCCAAGATTCCCATGCCGCCCTGGCTCGGCGATCCCGAGCTTCACCTGAGCCACCGCTCGAACCTCATCCGCAAGGAACCGCGCTTCTACTCAGAGCTGTTCCCGGGCACCGAGGCGGACCTCGAGTACGTCTGGCCCGAGCCACGGCATGAGTTCCTGCCGCAGGATCCCGAAGGCGATGTCCTGTGGATTCTGCGCGAACATGTGGGCGAGACCGACCCCGAGCGGATCGACAAGGTCGCCCTGCCGGCGGTGGGCCGAGCGGCCGGCAAGGCTTCCGGCAGCGGGGACTCCGGCGACGACGACTACCAGTTCGTATACGCCGACACAGGATCGCGCCGCCCCGCAAAAGTGGCCCGCAAGCTCCCGAAAAAGCTCGTCAAAAAGCCGTCGAGGAAACGCCAGCGCCAGGAAGCGGCCTTCTCGACCCTGCCTGGCAAGTCGGCCATTGCCATCCCCCTCGAGAACGGCAGCAAGTTCGCCATCGGGATGGTGCTGGGACGGCCCATCACGCTCGACGACGGCCGCTTCGGCCGCAACTTCAAAGTCACCGACGTTGTGGACCGCTCAGCGTTCGACTACCCCGCCCTGCTCCAGGACCCCCGCGTCTTCTTCCCTGTCCCGGCCCTCTGAACCCGGGGGCATGACTATCCTCCTCGCCGGTTGCGGCGACCTGGGCACCGAGGCGGGGCTGCGGTTTGCCGCCGCCGGACATCGAGTTGTGGGCTGGCGGCGTACGCCGGCGAAACTGCCGGCGGAAATTGAAGGCGCGGCGGCTGATTTGAGCACAGCTGAATTGCCGCCGGTCCCGGCGGACACCGCCGCCGTCGTCGTCGCCGTTGCTGCCGATTCCCCTACTGAGGCGGCCTACCGCGCCGCCTACGTCGACGGGCTTTCGAATGTCCTCGATGCCCTTGAGCGTGACGGCGTGACGCCTCGCCGCGTCCTTTTCGTCTCCTCCACCGCAGTGTATGGCGACGCCGGCGGAGGCTGGGTGGACGAGCGCACGACGCCGGCACCCGGCGGGTTCTCCGGCCGTATCCTCCGCGAGGCGGAGGAACTGCTGGAGAAACGGTTGCGCGGGACCGGGACTGCGCCCGTGTCGCTCCGCTTGGGCGGCATCTACGGCCCGGGCCGCACGCGGCTCATTGACCAGGTCCGGGGCGGAACGGCAGTCATTCCCGACGACCCGCGGTACACCAACCGCATTCACCGCGACGACGCCGCGCGCGCGATCGTGCATCTGTGCACCATGGCCGGGGAGCCAGCACCCGTATATGTGGGTGTGGATGACGATCCCGCCGAACTGGGCGCCGTCCTCCGCTTCCTGGCCTCGGAGCTGGGACTTGAAGTCCCGCCGTCGGGCAGTGCCGGCGAAGCACGCGGCGGCAACAAACGCTGCAGCAACACCCTGCTCCGCGGCACGGGATTTTCGTTTGCCTACCCCACTTTCCGCGAAGGGTACCGCGACATTCTCGCAGGTGTTGGGGTACGGCATCCGTAGGTGTTCGTTTGCCCTTGGCCGGGGGTGATGAGCAGTCCGGTTCGCAGCGGCGGAAGTCCGCGGTCGCAGAGACGTAGGGCCGGGTCGCGGCGGGCTCTGCTGTTTACTTCAGTCTGACTTTTGTGGGGGCGGTCTAATCCGACCAGCATTAATTGTCAGCCCCCTCTGAGAGAGTTTCCTTATGGAAGCCATTGGGGAAGGCGTAAGCGGTACGTTTGGCCGCGGAGCAGCGGACGCGGCAGCAATGCCCGCCCGCCGTGCTACGTCGCTGCGCAGCGTCCCTGATTCCGGGGCTTTCCCCCTTGCTTCCCTAGCCGGCGCACCAGCGCTGACGGACACAAACGTCGACGGCGGTGCTGCCGCCGCTGATTCAGCTTTTACCGGTGGAGTTTTCAGCGGCGGAGCGATGGCGAATCTGCGGCGGTGCCGGGGGCTGCTGGAGGCCGCGGTCGAGTCCGCGCGGGAGGAGCTGGCCCTGGCCGGGTTCGCGGAGGCCGCGGATTTCGCCGGGCTGACCGAAGAGATCTCCCGCCGGTTCGAATACCTCCAGGTCCTCGGCGCGGCGGCAGTGGACCGCACCCGCACGGAGGCGATCAGCAACGCCGCCGGGCCGGCAGGCAAAGCTGCCGGCTGGATCACCGGCTGGGGCCACGACACCGAATCCTCTGCTGCCCCGTCAGGCTCTGCCGCCTTCGAGGCCGAGGCCGCTTCTCCAGAGGCCGTTGCCGCGTCCGCTTCCGTGTCCGGCCCCGCCGCCGGCACCGGCGCGGTTTCGGGGGTGTCGCCGGCCGATGACGGGTGCCGGAACACCGCGGAGTTCCTGCGGGTCCGGCTGCGGATCAGCACCGGAGAAGCCCGCCGCCGCCTCGCCCTCGCCTCCGCCGTCCTCCCCCGCACCGGCATCACCGGCCTGCCCCAGCCGCCGGTCTGTGAGGAAACCGCCGCCGCCCTCGGCGAGGGGTCCATCGCCTCCCGCGCCGGGACCATCATCACCACCGCCCTGGACCGTGTCCGGCACATCGCCGCCCCGGAGGATCTGGCCCGGATGGAACACGTCCTTACCCGCACCGCGATCGAGAACGACCAGGACTTCCTCACCCGCGTCACCCACCGCTGGGCCGACGCCATCGACCAGGACGGCACCGAACCCTCCGAAGAGGACCTCCGGCACCGCCAAGGCGCGTTTCTCCGCCGCCACCGCCGCGGACTCCACCACCTCGAAATCTTCGCCACACCCGAGCAATACGAACACCTCCTCACCGTCATGAACACCGCCACCAACCCCCGCACCCAACCCACCACCGGCCCCGGCACCGGCGAGGAAAGCAGCGGAGACGGCGGAGACGGCACTGACGTCACAGCGGCCAGCACCGGCGCCGACACGAATGAAGGCACCGGGGCGGGAGCTCACGCCGGGCCGGGGTTCGGCGCCGCGGCCGAAAACGCCGCCGAAAACGTCCACCTCGAACGCCGCACCCGGCCCCAACAACTCCTCGACGGCCTCGTCGGCGCCTGCAAGGCAGCCCTGGCCGCGGGATGCCTGCCCGCCACCGGCGGACTCCGGCCCCAGATCATGGCCACCATCAGCTACCAGGACCTCCTCAACCGCCTCGAAACCGCCGCCACGAACGGACCCCGCTACACCACCACCGGAAACCCCGGCCCCGGGGCCGCCAGCGGCAACTACCCCGGGTCCCCGGCAGGCCCGCTGCCCGGCACCGCGACCGGCACCGGGACGTTCACCTACACCGGGCCCGTCACCCCCGCCACCATCCGCAAAATCGCCTGCGACGCCGACATCATCCCCATCCT
>NZ_PJIK01000067.1 GCF_002929275.1 Arthrobacter sp. ZGTC131 | reverse complement strand
GAGCGGTTGACGCGCTCTGGCAGAACTCCCGCGGAGGCTTCGAGCTCGGAGGCGGCCAGCCGGTGCTCACCGGTCCCACCATCATCGATTCCTCGAACGCCGAACAGGTTGCGGTCTTTGCCGCTGACGGCATCCGCTGATGCGCCGGTCCGGCCCGGGCACGATTGCGGCCCCGGACATGATGAAAGTGAAACCCCATGACGGCTAATATCATCACCCCCGCCGGTCCGGCTGCCGACGAGCGGGTTGCCTCCAAGAGCAGGATGGCCAAACTGCTGGGACGCCCGGAAATCGGGGCGCTGGTGGGTGCCATCGCCTTGTTTGCCTTCTTCTCAGTGGTTGCACCGGTGTTCCTGCAGCCCGGCTCCATTGCCACCGTCCTGTACGGCGCCTCCACCATCGGCATCATGGCCGTGGGTGTCTCGCTGCTGATGATCGGCGGGGAGTTTGACCTGTCCACCGGTGTTGCCGTTATCAGCTCGGCCCTGACGGCATCACTTTTCAGCTGGTACTTTTCGACGAACGTATGGGTGGGCGTTGCGCTGGCTCTGGTGGTGTCGCTGGCGGTTGGCTTCATCAACGGGTGGATTCTGGTCAAGACCAAGCTCCCGTCCTTCATCGTCACCCTCGCAACCTTCCTCATGCTCACCGGGCTCAACCTGGGCCTGACCCGGGCCATC
>NZ_PJIK01000066.1 GCF_002929275.1 Arthrobacter sp. ZGTC131 | reverse complement strand
GGCACATCGGTGCGGGAAGCACTGGAGAGCATTGGCACCATCGGGGATTTCTCGCTGGACCTGGCCGCGTACCTGGAGATCCACATTGAGCAGGGGCGCTCGCTGGAAGATGCCGGCTTGACCATCGGCCTCGTCGAATCCACCTGGGGTGCCAACAAGTACGAGTTCACGGTCCACGGCGAACAGGCCCATACGGGTGCCACCGTAATTGCCGACAGGCATGATGCCCTGCTGGGGGCCAGCGCCCTGGTGGTGGCGGCCCGGGAGATCGCTGACGGGTTCAGCACCCAGGAACACGCCGTCATAACGTCCTGCGGTGAATTCACCGTCTATCCAAACTCTCCCGTGGTGGTCGCCAGCCGGGTTCAGCTGCTGGTGGATGTGCGCAGCACCGACGCCGATGTGCTGGCCGCAGCCGACGCCGAACTCCACCGGCGCATCGCCGCCATTGAAGAGTCCGCCTCCGTACGCATCGAACAGGGAGCCCAGCATGTGTGGGCCGCCAAGGCCTACGACGAGGCCGGCATGGCGCTCGCTGCCGACTGCGCCCGGTCCCTGGGCCTGCCGTACGGAACAGTCCGCACACTGGCCGGGCACGACTCCACCAACCTGAAGGACCTGGTGCCCACCATCATGCTTTTCGTGCCCAGCGTTGAAGGGATTTCCCACAATGAAAAGGAACTG
>NZ_PJIK01000064.1 GCF_002929275.1 Arthrobacter sp. ZGTC131 | reverse complement strand
TGTCCTCGCCGGCGGAATGAAGCTCCGACGGTGGCGGAGTCTCCGTCGCCGTTCGGGCGTCGTTCTCAGCGGGGGGCTGGTTCATTCGTTTCTCCATTCGCGGCCGCCGCCTGCAGGCCGGCAGAACATCTGCGGTCCGCGGCAGGGCGAGCCGCCTGCACTGGTAAAAAGCGGTTGCTTCCCTGCACAGCCTAGTCAACGCCGGCACCGCAGACTAGCCGAACTGCCGCTGCGACACGGGCCGTGATCTACCGCTCACCGCACAAATACCCCCGTTACCGGGCGTGAATGTGACGGTTAACACACTGGCGGCCGATCGGCGTTAGGGTAATTGCAACGCCACGGCAGCCCCTCGATCCGGGCTGGACCGTGGGCGACAGCTAAGCGAAAGGGTTCACGATGTCTGAACAGTCCCCCGTCAAGCAGCAAGGCGACGCACTGGAGAACCTGCTCCACGAGCGCCGCAGTTTTCCGCCCAGCGCGGATTTCGCCGCCGGCGCGGTTGCCCAGCAGTCGGTCTATGACGAAGCAGCGGCCGAAGGTCCGGAGTTCTGGGCCCGCCAGGCCCGCAGTCTGCTGACCTGGGACGAAGACTTCACCGAGACGCCGGACTGGTCCGGTGCGCCCCTTCCGCGGCGGTTTGGCGGCCGAACACTCAACGCGGCCGACAGGTCCCTGGCCCGCCT
>NZ_PJIK01000065.1 GCF_002929275.1 Arthrobacter sp. ZGTC131 | reverse complement strand
GCGCGGCCGCCGGTGCCGATGTCCTCGGCCATCGTGATCTGCACGTGGTCCACGTAGTTGGCGTTCCACAGCGGCTCGAACAGCTGGTTCGCGAAGCGCAGCGCCAGGATGTTCTGGACCGTCTCCTTGCCCAGGTAGTGATCGATCCGGAACACGGCGTCGGGCGGGAAGACAGACTCCACGATGTCGTTCAGCTGCCGGGCGGACTCAAGGTCGTGCCCGAACGGCTTCTCGATCACCACGCGGCGCCACTTATCGCCTTCAGCCTGGGCCAGCCCGTGCTTGGACAGCTGCCGGCAGACCTGTTCGAAGGCCTTCGGCGGGATGGACAGGTAGAACGCGTGGTTGCCGCGCGTGCCGCGGACCTCGTCGAGTTCCTTGATGGTCTCGCCGAGCCGCTCAAACGCGGAGTCGTCGTCGAACTCGCCCTGCACGAAGCGGATGCCTTCGGAGAGCTGGTTCCAGACCGCCTCATCAAATGGCGTCCGGGAGTACGTCTTGACGGCGTCCTTCACCTCTGCGGCGAAATCCTCGTTGTCCCACTGCCGCCGGGCAAAGCCCACCAGGGCAAAACTGGGCGGCAGCAGTCCACGGTTTGCAAGGTCGTAGACAGCGGGCATGAGCTTCTTGCGGGCGAGGTCGCCCGTGACTCCGAAGAGCACGAGCGACGACGGTCCGGCGATCCG
>NZ_PJIK01000063.1 GCF_002929275.1 Arthrobacter sp. ZGTC131 | reverse complement strand
ATCGTCGCGCCGTCGTCTCCGTCGTCGCCGCCGGTCGCCGCCACCGCCGTTAGGTTCGCCGTGAGGAGAGGAAGCTCGTCCGCCCCTCCGTTTGTGTCGCCGACCACCGGAGCTTGCCCGTCGCCGTCGACCCGAGTCGCCGCCGCCTTCTTCTTCGTCGCCGGCCGCCGTCGTGCATCGTCTCGTGTCGGGGTGGGTACCAACGAGTTCGTCTCGTCGCCCGCTACGCGCTGATTGTCACGCCCGGAATTTCTATCCAAAATTCCAAACGCTTACATGTGTGTGAACCCTCGTCCAAGCATCAGCCGAGGCACACAATAACAAATTGATAATAGAGTACAATTATTACTCTAATTATTAAGCGTATAAAATGTCATTACAGAGGTAGATAGTTCCTCTCAATCAATAAAGATCTAAGCAGCGGAAAAAGATAAACGGCGCGGACGACTCCACTCCACAGGCAGCTTGACCAGGGCTACACCTAATCCTCCACACCATCAGCCTCATTGTAGAACTCTTCCTCTGATGAATGATTGCAAGGTGAGTATATGACATACTCAGCAAGCCACGCAGCAAATATGCAAGTGCACAGGATAACAAAGGATGGCATAGTAGGGTTTCATTTTGCGAAAGCAGCATTTAGCAAACATTTGAGAATTTAATAAAACAGTTAAGTAATAATTAATCAATAT
>NZ_PJIK01000062.1 GCF_002929275.1 Arthrobacter sp. ZGTC131 | reverse complement strand
GTTCAGGGGTTCGCCGATGCCGAACTTTTTCAGCCAGTCATAGCGTTCCTGGGGAGTGAGCTGCTGCCCGATCATGACCGTGCCCGTGTTCATGGACTTGGTCAGGATGCCCGCCGCCGTCATGTGCACGGTGCCGTGGTCAAAGGCGTCCTTGAACGTCTGCCCGTCGACCGTATACGTGGACGGAATCTCGAACTGGGACAGCGGATCAATGATTCCCTGTTCCAGTGCCGCCGCCATGGTGATGACCTTGGTGGTGGAGCCGGGTTCGAAGGGGACGGTCACGGACAGCGGTTGCCGGGACTCCGCCGGTGTCTGGCCCGGATCGTTTGGATCAACTGTGGTGGACTCTGCCATCGTGATGATGCGGCCGGTCTTGGCCTCCACCACCACCACGTTTCCCCAATCCGCGTTGTACTCCTGGACCTGGCTCGCAATGGTTTGCTGGGCAAACCACTGCAGGTCCTGGTCAATGCTGAGTTTGACGGAATCTCCGTCCCGCACGGGGACGTCCTCGTTGGTGGCATACGGAATGCGGATACCGTCGACGCTAATTTCGTACGTCCTGCTGCCTGCCTCACCCGCGAGGACGTCATCCTGGGTCAGCTCCATGCCCTCCTGCGGGCCGTCGGTTCCCAGGAATCCAACAATTGATCCGGCCACCGAACCGGATGGATAGGTGCGCAGCGTGGTGCGG
>NZ_PJIK01000061.1 GCF_002929275.1 Arthrobacter sp. ZGTC131 | reverse complement strand
TTTTAACGAAGTCCTTGCCTCGGTTCAGCTGCAGTGATCGGTCGTTTTGTCGTGTCACGACAGTGTCACCGGCGTAGGCCCGCAGCCCGTCGCGCAGCACGCCGGAGGCAGTGTTTTCGTTGATCCTTCCCCACTCTCCTGTCGCGACCCGGTCGGCCTGGGCCTAGGCGTTTAGGTCGGTGACTGTTGCGTTGTCCCCTGCAATGAGCAGGGAGTTCTTGCCTGCGGCTGTATCGGCCATCCAGGCCCTCAGTGCTGCATCCGTCATGGTGTCGCTATCCCCGGCAACTATCCGTTTGTTGTCCATGTACCACTGCCATGGTGCGTCGGCGCCGGAGGCGGGGGCTTCTCTGAGCGCCAGGGAGGCTTCGGCCTCGCCTTCGGTTCTAAACCGATGTACCCGTTCAAGCCGGACAGCTCCTACTTGGTGGTCCAACAGCCGCAGGGCGCCGCCTGACCCAATTGCACCCAGCTGGCGGTCGTCTCCGATAGCCCGGACGACGGCACCATGGCGGGCGGCCACGGAGACGACCTCGGCCAGCTTCGTGGTGGTGACCATGCCTGCCTCGTCAACAATGATGACGTCTCCGGTTCGCAGCCGCGGGCCCACGGACTGGGAGTCCTCGACTCGATGGGAGGCAAGGAAACTGTCGATCGTTGTTGCGTCGGCTCCAAGGTCAGTACTCATAACAGCCGCAGCCGCTGCGGTCGGGGCAAGCC
>NZ_PJIK01000060.1 GCF_002929275.1 Arthrobacter sp. ZGTC131 | reverse complement strand
AGGGGTGGTTCCTGCTCCTTTAGTGGGACCTTGCGCATGAAGATCAGCGCGAGGGCAGGGGTGACAGTCAAGGCCACGACCATCGAGGCCAACACCGCAAGGGTGTAGGAGATGGCGAGCGGTCTGAAGAACGCCCCGGTCAACCCTTGGAGGAAGAAGATCGGCACAGCCGCGGCGATGATGATTAGCGTGGCATAGACGATCGGTCCGCGGACCTCCAGGGACGCCTCCAGCACCACCGAGGAGACGGAGCGGGTTCCGCCCTCCGCCCGGTGCTGCCGGAGTCTTCGGATGATGTTTTCAATGTCGATGATGGCGTCATCCACCACCACCCCGACGGCAATCACCAACCCTGCCAGGACCATGGTGTTCACCGCGGTCCCGGTCAGATAAAGGACTGACGCCGCCGTCACCAGCGACAGCGGGATGGCGATCAGGCTGATGAGGGCAGTCCGCCACTGGAACAGAAATGCCCCCAGCACCAGCACCACCAGGATGCAGCCCAGCAGCAGCGCGCGGCTGAGGTTGTCGAGGGACTCCTCGATGAAGGTTGCCGGACGGAAAATTTCCGTATCAACGGTGATGCCGCTGAGTCCGGGCTTCATCTGCTCAAGCGCTGCCTCCACGCCCTTGGTGACTTCCAGGGTGTTGCCCCAGGGAAGTTTCTCAACAATAAGCATCAGCCCTGGACCCTGATTGATCACGGCGTCACCAATGAGCGG
>NZ_PJIK01000005.1 GCF_002929275.1 Arthrobacter sp. ZGTC131 | reverse complement strand
ACAGCGGGCATGAGCTTCTTGCGGGCGAGGTCGCCCGTGACTCCGAAGAGCACGAGCGACGACGGTCCGGCGATCCGGTTCAGCCGGCGGTCCCGTGGATCCCGCAGCGGGTTCCCGTTCCTGCCTGCTGACCTTCTGCCGTTCAGGGTTTCTGGCATGGTTGGTTCGGTGCCTTAGCTTTCAGTGGCGGATGTGGCCTGGCCGGCAAGCGCGGAAACGATCTCCTGGAGCTGGGCCACGCCGGCTGCACGGTCGGTGAGGTGCAGGCGCAGGACGGGGCGGCCGTGTTCGCTCAGCACCTGGGCATCCCCTGCTGCCTGCGCCGAGATCAGTTCGCCGAAGGTGAACGGACGGTCCGGAATGGCAAGGTCCTGGCCGGAAGCCGCTGTCACCTGCAGGAAGACGCCGATGGCGGGGCCGCCCTTGTGGAACTGGCCGGTGGAGTGGAGGAAGCGAGGTCCCCAGCCGAAGGTGACCGGACGGCCGCTGACTGCGGCGAGTTCGTCGCGGATGCCTTCGAGGCGTGCGTAGGCCAGCCGGTCAAAGTAGGCCTGCACGCTGAGGTAGCCGTCGCTGCCCAGCTGGCCGAGCAGCGCGGAAACGGCGTCTGCCGCGGTGGCCGAGCCGCCGAGCCAGTCGCCGCCGCGCACTTCAATGGCGCCGTCAACGAAGGCCGCCGGCGTGGGTTCCGGCTGCGCGTCCAGCAGGCCGCGGGCAGCGACCTTGGCTGCTTCGACGTCGGGCTGGTCAAACGGGTTGATGCCCAGAAGCCGGCCGGCCACTGCCGTGGCAAACTCCCACACCATCATCTGGGTGGCGAGCCCGCCCGCGATGGCAACCTCGTTTTCGCCGAGTTCGACGTCGGCATCCGGGCTCACGAGCCGCACCACCACTACGTCTTCGGCTCCGGAGGTAACCTCCGGCGCCGACGGGCCGGCAACCACGGGCAGGACGCCCGTGCCGAGCTTGCCGGTGGATTCGGCGATGAGCTGCTCGGCCCAGTCGGCAAAGCCCACGATCCCCGAGCCGTCCTCGGCGATGACGATCTTGTCGCGCAGCGGGTTGGTCCCGCCGAGTGCCGTCGCCAGGGCCAGCCCGATGTTCTCGGGCGCGTCCTCGTTCAGGATTTCGGCGGCTTCCTCAGCCTCGTCCAGGAAGGACTCGATGTCGACGCCCGCCAGGCCGGAGGGCACGAGCCCGAAGGCGGTCAGGGCGGAATAGCGTCCACCCACATTCGGATCCGCGTTGAAGATGGCACGGTAGCCGGCCTCGCGGGACGCCTTGTCCAGCGGCGACCCGGGGTCGGTCACGATGATGATCCGGCTCTTGGCGTCGATGCCGGCTTCGTTGAACGCGTGCTCGAAGACCCGCCGCTGCGAGTCGGTTTCAAGGGTCGAACCAGACTTCGAAGAAACCACGATCGCGGTCTCGGCGAGACGGTCCGCGAGGGCAGCACCGACCTGTTCGGGGTCGGTGCTGTCCAGCACGGTCAGCTCGACGCCAGCGGTGCCGGCGATGACTTCAGGAGCGAGCGAGGATCCGCCCATGCCGCAAAGGACGATGCGCGTGACGCCGTCGGCCTTCAGGGCATCGCGGAGTTCCAGGATACCGGCGACGAGCGGCCGTGCGACCGTGGCAGCCTCGACCCAGCCCAGACGGACTGCGGACTCGGCTTCTGCATCGGGACCCCACAGCGTATGGTCCCTCGCGAAGATTCGGGTGGCGATCCGGTCCTCCACCAGTGCTGGCAGGTGCTGCTCAAGAGCCTTCCGGGCGGCGCCGGTGGCGTCGTAGCTGAGTGTGCTCATTGTGTACTAGGAAGCCTTCCGTGCGGTGGCGAGGGCGCCCTCAACATCGGCCAGCAGTTCCTTCCAGCTGGCGACGAACTTGTCGAGGCCTTCGGATTCGAGCACGGCCACGACCTCGTTGTACGAGACGCCCAGGGCGTCCAGCGCGTTGAGCGTAGCATTCGCATCGTCGTAGCCGTTGGTGACAGTGTCCCCGGTGACCACGCCGTGGTCGAACGTGGCGTCGAGGGTCTTCTCCGGCATGGTGTTCACGACGCCGGGTGCAACGAGTTCGGTCACGTAGAGGGTGTCAGGGTAGGCCGGATCCTTCACGCCGGTGGAGGCCCAGAGCGGACGCTGCGGCAGGGCGCCTGCCTCGGCCAGCACCGCCCAGCGCTCGGTGGAGAACTGCTCCTCGTAGACCTGGTAGGCGAGGCGGGCGTTGGCGACGCCGGCCTTGCCCTTGAGTGCCTTCGCTTCGTCGGTGCCGATGGCGTCGAGGCGCTTGTCGATCTCGCTGTCCACGCGGGAGACGAAGAACGAGGCCACCGAGTGGATCTTGGAGAGGTCGTGGCCGTTGTCCTTGGCCTGCTCCAGGCCGCTCTGGAAGGCGTTGATGACAGCGCGGTAGCGTTCCAGCGAGAAGATCAGGGTCACGTTGACGCTGATGCCCTCGGCCAGGGTAGCCGTGATGGCCTCCAGGCCTTCGAGCGTGGCGGGGATCTTGATGTGGACGTTGTCCCGGCCGACCTTCTTGTACAGGTGCTTGGCTTCGGCGATGGTTCCGGCGGTGTCCCAGGCGAGGCGGGGATCAACCTCGATCGAAACGCGGCCGTCCACGCCCTTGGTTGCCGCGGCGACGGGAGCGAAGAGGTCGCAGGCGTCCGCGACGTCCGTGGTGGTGATTTCGAAGATGGTTTCCTCGATGGACGCTCCGGCCGCGGCCTGCTTGGCGATGGTGGCGTCGTAGTCGTGGCCGGTGGTGATGGCGGCGTGGAAGATGCTGGGGTTCGTGGTGACACCCACAACGTTCTTCTCTTCGATGAGCTTCTGCAGCGTGCCCGTCTTCAGGCGGCCGCGGGAAAGGTCATCGAGCCAGATGGAAACGCCGGCGTCGGAGAGCTGCTGCGTGGGAGTGGTAGTCATGTCGTTTCTCCTTGAAACTGTAGGTGCTGTCAGGACTGGATTCCGGCGAGGGAATCCTTGGCGGCGGCGGTGACAGCTTCCGCCGTGATGCCGAATTCCTGGAAGAGGCGCTTGTAGTCGGCGGAGGCGCCGAAGTGCTCGAGGCTGATGGAGCGTCCGGCGTCGCCGACGAACTCCTTCCAGCCCAGGGCCAGACCGGCCTCGACCGAAACGCGGGCCTTGACGGCAGCGGGAAGCACTGCCTCGCGGTAGGCGGCGTCCTGCTTGTTGAACCACTCGACGCACGGCATGGAGACCACGCGGGTGGCGATGCCCTCGGCCTGCAGCGCTTCGCGGGCCTCAACGGCCAGCTGGACTTCCGAGCCGGTGCCGATCAGGATGACCTGGGCGTCGACCGTCTGGCCGTCCTTGGAGGCCTCGGCCAAGACGTATCCGCCCTTCGCGACGCCGGCGGTGGAGCCGAAGGTGTCACCCTCGGCTTCGCCCTCGCCGCGGGCATAGGTCGGAATGTTCTGGCGGGTCAGCACGATGCCGGCGGGGTTCTCGTGGTTCTCCAGCATGGTCTTCCATGCCGCGGCGACCTCGTTGGCGTCACCGGGACGGACAACGTCCAGGCCCGGGATGGCGCGCAGTGACGCAAGCTGCTCCACCGGCTGGTGGGTGGGACCGTCCTCGCCCAGACCGATGGAGTCGTGGGTCCAGACATACAGGGACGGCACGCCCATGAGCGCGCCGAGGCGGATGGCGGGACGCTGGTAGTCGCTGAAGATCAGGAACGTACCGGAGAATGCGCGGGTCTTGCCGTGCAGGGCGATGCCGTTGACGATCGACGCGGCAGCGTGCTCGCGAATGCCGAAGTGCAGGACCCGGCCGTACGGGTTACCCTTCCAGGCTTCGGTCTGCTTGGACGCCGGAACGAACGACGGCGAACCTTCGATCGTGGTGTTGTTCGACTCCGCGAGGTCTGCTGAGCCGCCCCAGAGTTCCGGCATGACCGGGCCGATGGCGTTCAGGACCTTGCCGGAGGCCGCACGGGTGGAGACGTCCTTGCCTGCGGGGAACACGGGCAGGGCCGCGTCCAGTTCGGACGGCAGTTTGCGCGCTTCCACGCGCTCCAGGAGTGCGGCCGCTTCGGGGTGGGCGGACTGCCAGGCTCCGAAGGCCTCCTCCCATTCCTTGCGTGCGTGGGCACCGCGGTCCACGACGGCGCGGGCGTGGGCCAGCACCTCTTCGTCGACCTCGAAGGTCTTCTCGGGATCGAAGCCCAGGACTTCCTTCAGTGCCGCTACTTCTTCGGAACCCAGGGCCGAGCCGTGGATCTTGCCGGTGTTCTGCTTCTTCGGCGCGGGGTAGCCGATGATGGTGCGCAGCGAAACGATGGAGGGCTTGGACGTCTCGGCCTGGGCAGCCTGGAGCGCGGCGTGCAGCTCCTGGACGTCTTCCTGGTACTCGCCCGTCTTCGTCCAGTCGACGCGCTGGACGTGCCAGCCGTAGGCCTCGTAGCGCTTCAGGACGTCCTCGGTGAAGGCGATGTCGGTGTCGTCTTCAATGGAGATGTGGTTCTCGTCGTAGATCACCACGAGGTTGCCGAGTTCCTGGTGGCCGGCGAGGGACGACGCCTCGGAGGTGACACCCTCCTGGAGGTCGCCGTCGGAGGCGATGACCCAGATGGTGTGGTCGAACGGGCTGGTGCCGGGGGCGGCATCGGCGTCGAACAGTCCGCGCTGGCGGCGCTGGGAGTAGGCGAAGCCAACCGCGGACGCGAGGCCCTGGCCGAGCGGCCCGGTGGTGATCTCCACGCCGGCGGTGTGCTTGTATTCCGGGTGGCCCGGGGTCAGCGATCCCCAGGTGCGCAGCGCCTGCAGGTCCTTCAGTTCCAGGCCGTAGCCGGAGAGGAACAGCTGGATGTAAAGCGTCAGGGACGTGTGGCCGGGGGAGAGGATAAACCGGTCGCGGCCGATCCAGTCCGGGTTCTTGGGGTCGTGGCGCATCATCTTCTGAAAGAGAAGGTATGCGGCCGGAGCCAGGCTCATTGCGGTGCCGGGGTGGCCATTGCCCACCTTTTCGACGGCGTCGGCGGCGAGGACACGGACCGTGTCAACCGCGCGCTGGTCCAAGCTGGTCCATGTCAGTTCTTGCTCTTTCAAATGTGGCACGAAAACCGGGCCCCTCTCTGTGCTAACGGCAAGCGGTACGGACAGGTCGCGGCAAGGGCACAGGTTGGTGCCCGCTGCGTTTTTGTCTACCAGCCGTTCACCATTGAAACGTTGATCTTCATTCAGTCGCCGGACGGTATGGGAATGCGGTTTCTAGCCGTCTCCCAGTGTGCGCTGATCTGCAGACAGCTTAGCTCTATTCCACACTGCGGGCAGCGAAAATCTCACCAAATGGACGCAATTTCTCTTTTGTGAATCACTCTTTCCGGGACTCTCAGGTGAGGCTGCGTTAATGTGCTCGAAGCGAGCTCGAACGAATCATTTTCAGTGATTTGCCCGAGTCGGGTGGTGCCAACGACGGATGCGGGTCCGCGGTATGATATCGGGAGGCCACCGGCGGACCAGCAGTAACCGCTCAGCGGACTGCCAAGCCCGTCCATCGCCGTTGAGGGATCAATCCGGACCCAGGATTCGGGCAGATCAGTCAGATAACACCGCCAGACAGAACAGAGTGACTGCCAACGTGAGCACAACAGATACGCCGCTGACCTCCGCCAAGGTCCACGGAAAAGCCGGACTAGCCCGCAAGGCGAAGGCGTACCTTGCTCTCACCAAACCGCGGGTCATTGAACTTCTGCTGGTCAGCACGCTCCCCACCATGATCTATGCCCAGCGCGGATTTCCGTCCCTTGGGCTCATCATTGCAACGCTGGTGGGCGGTGCGTTCGCAGCCGGCAGCGCTGGCGCCTTCAACTGCTACATCGACCGCGACATCGACAAGCTGATGCACCGTACCGAAAAGCGCCCGCTAGTCACCGGCGAGGTCACGCCGCGTGAGGCCCTCATCTTTGCCTGGTTGCTGGGCGCTGCCGCCATCGCCATCCTCTGGTTCGGCGCGAATCCGCTGTCCGCCTGGCTAGGGCTCGGGGCGATCGTCTTCTACGTGGTGATCTACACCATGATCCTGAAGCGGCGCACCGCCCAGAACATCGTCTGGGGCGGCGCGGCCGGCTGCTTCCCGGTTCTCATTGCGTGGGCCGCCGTCACCAACACCGTGGAGTGGCCGGCAGTCGTCCTGTTCATGGTGATCTTCCTGTGGACGCCGCCGCACTACTGGCCGCTGTCCATGCGCTACGGCGAGGACTACCGGAACGCCAACGTGCCCATGCTCGGCGCCATTGCCGGCGCCAAGGTGGTTTCCGTGCAGGTGGTCCTCTACGCCTGGGCCATGGTGGCGTGTTCGCTGCTCATGGTTCCCGCCGGCGGCGCTGGCTGGGTCTACACCGCGACCGCCGTTCTCGCCGGCGCCTGGTTCCTGTACGAGTCCCACGCCCTCTACAACCGGGCGCAGGGCGGGGATCTGTCGGACAAGGGTGCCATGAAGGTCTTCCACGGCTCCATCAGCTACCTGACGCTCCTCTTCATCGCCCTGGCCGTGGACCCGTTCGTGGGCTCCGCCATCATGGGCTGACCGGGCACCCCAAGACGCTCTGTCAGCTTTCGCAAGAGATTCGGTAACGCTCCTTCACACCGTGTGGAGGAGCGTTCCTAATTCTGTATTAGCGGCTCCATTTGAGCTTCCGAAGCCGCTGCCGTGTCGGGTTTCCTGACACCCTGCCCCGGTGGACTCCTATAGATTTCCTGGCCTTGGAGGCCTCGCAAAAGAGCGGCTGCCACTTGGCGGATTAGGCTCGTCTCACAGCTTTGCGTGACCTGTTCCTGTTCGCATGCCCAGCGGTTACCGGGTTGCTAGGGAGTGTCTGCGAGCTCTGCAGGGCCGCCAGGCTGATGCTCTTTGTGGTGCGAGCCCATCAAGGGGAGACCTCCCTCTAAATTGCCGAGCCTTCGAGCTCTTGATTAAGACTGAGGCCCTCTGGATGAGCCGGTGTCACGAACGGCTAGTGAGATGGCGGACCAACGAGTCCTGGAATTAGGTCGCCGCGTGCCCCGAACAGGCTCACCCATGACACGGAGAAGAGTTAGGAGCAGGAATTGAACGTGTACTGCGGCCTCGACTGGGCCGAAAATCACCATGACATCGCGCTCGTCAACGAAGCCGGCGAATTGCTGGCAAAGCAACGCATCACCGATGACGCCGCAGGCTACAAGATCCTGCTGGATCTGCTCGCGGCGCACGGCGACACCCCGCAGACCCCGATCCCCATAGCAATCGAGACCAGCCACGGACTCCTCGTAGCCACCCTGCGAACAGGAACCCGCCAGGTCTACGCCGTGAACCCGCTCTCAGCCGCCCGATACCGGGACCGGCACGCCGTTTCCGGCAAGAAATCCGACCACGGCGACGCACTCGTCCTAGCCAATATCCTGCGCACCGATATGGCAGCCCACCGGCCCCTGCCACAGGACAGCGAACTGGCCCGGGCGATCACCGTCCTCGCCCGAGCTCAACAAGACGCCGTCTGGACGCGGCAGCAAATAGCCAACCAAGTTCGCTCGCTCCTGCGCTGCTACTATCCCGCAACGCTACAGGCGTTCCTTGGCAAACAGAATGGCCTCACCCGAGAGGATGCACGCATCATCCTGCCATTGCTCCCACCCCGGCCCGGGCAGCGAAACTCACGACAACACAGCTGCAGTCAGCCCTTCGCCGATCAGGCCGCAGCAGGGGAATCGAGGCAGAAGCAGCCAGACTCAAAGAGATATTCCGCGATAACTACGCCCGACACCCCCAGCCCATCGAGGACGCCATGGGCATGCAACTATCAGCCCTGCTGCTGCAACTGGACGCCGCATGCACCGCAGCAGACCGGCTCGCCCAGGCCGTTGAAGAGGCATTCCTGCAGCACCCAGACGCACAAATTCTCCAGAGCTTCCCAGGCCTAGGCGTCCAACTCGGAGCACGAATACTGGCCGAGGTCGGCGACGACCCCACCCGATTCGTCGACGCCCGAGCGCTGAAAGCCTACGCAGAATCAGCCCCGATCACGCGCGCATCCGGGAAAAAGACCTACGTCGGCCGACGATACGTCAAAAACCACCGGCTGATGCACGCAGGATTCCTCTGGGCCTTCGCCTCCCTCAAATGCTCCAATGGCGCCAACGAACACTACCGACGGCGCCGCGCAGCCGGCGACTGGCACGCAGCTGCCCAACGCAACCTCTTCAACCGATTCCTCGGCCAGCTCTACTACTGCCTTCAAAGCCGGAACCTATTCGACGAGCATCACGCCTTCGCATCTGCCGCCTGACCAAAACCCCATCAAACAACCCAAGACTCTTCAACGGCCGGGATCGGTCGTGATGCTGTGCTGCCGCACTGCGCCTACGGCTCGCGGACGGGTACGGCACCGACTACGGTGACCGGCCTTACCGCTTCTGGCATTAGCCCAGTTCCTCCACCGACGGCACGGCCAAGCTGAATGGCTCTCCACACTCACAATCACGCGTCAGCTAGTCCCACCCCCTAGGGGGAACCCTGACCGGGCCGAAAATTGGCCTCTTCAGCACCTACTGTCCAAGGCGGCCAAGAATGGGCGTTCCAAAGGATTGCAACCCTCTGTGGGACGGTCCGCCCGCGAATCATCGCTGCCCTGAGTGAGGGCTGCCGAATCCGCGACAAAGCTGTCTCCTGAGCGGACTCGTTGGCCAAGAACAGCGGGCTGGGACCATTGGTTTATTGGTGCGCATAGTTCAGGCTTTGAGGATCTGGACAGGACGCATCAGCAGGTTTTCACTAGCGTCTTGTCTGCGTTTTGTGCTTCGGGGAAGAAGAAGACGATGAGCGGGATGGACGATCTCATGGCAGAGTCCAACGACCGTTGGGCAGACGCGATGAGAAGAGCCCAGGGCATAGAAGACAACGGCCTTGGCGAGGCCGTGAAAACCTACTACACACGCTATTTCCCAGCCGGCCTGTTCATCCTGGTCGCGGCCGGAACCATGGGCGGAATCTTGGCTTTCCGAGCCACGCTGGCGGAATGGGCGTCCTTCCTGATGTTCGGGTTTCTCCTTGCAGTGCTGGGTATCTTGATTGGGGGCCTGGTCTACAACGCGAAGAAGGTGGTGCCTGCAGCCAACTTGGGAAAGATCGACGTGCTGCTTTCTCTGGAGAGCGAAGAACAAAAGCAGGTCCGCCGTCAGATCGCAGGGAAAGCACCCATCGATCCGGAACACCTTGAGGTCACCCGGGCCGCCGCAGTGCAGCTGCGAAAGGGCCTTGCCACGCAGATGCTCCTGCAGCCGATGTTTCCGCTTGTCTTCATTCCTCAAGCGATAAACTTCGCCCTGCGCGGCGACAGTCTATTCGCATGGACACGCCGGCCCGCTTTATCACTCATGATCGCTTCTATGGCACGCCTACATCAGCTCTAAAGGCTGCCTTTAGCCAGGTTGACGAGTTTGTTAGATCCCACCCGGAACGCTTCGGAGGGGCCTACTTTAATTTCAACTATTCAGCCATCCACGTGTGGACTGTCGGCGGGTCATGGCAGGATCCCGAATTTGTACGGCTGAGGGAGACGCTGGATCCGAGTGGTGAATTCATCGCTGATGTCGGAACTGGGAAACCGCTGACGTATCTCACTGCGTTGCGGAGTCAGCTTGCGACGAGGTTCCATCCAGGCCCACAGAGCAAGATTGCCGCAGTGATGGTGGACCCGATCTATAACGCTGTCAGAGTCCAAATCAGGTACTCCGAGGGGGACGTTTCTCTGCATCGCATGCCGCTAGCCCTCCAAATTGCATCAGTAGCCCCGGAAATCGTCATTGAAAGCGTAGGGGGAAAATTCACCACCAACTAGAACAAGCGCAGCCCGCTACAGCCGCTGGACGAACCCTGCACGGCACAGTTCGATAGGTCTAGTCCACGTTTCCCCTCTTCGGCTCTTCGGCGCTTCGGCGCTTCGCATAGAATTGTTCACCGCTCCGATCTTGGCCAGGGATGTACGCCGGCTGACCCAGAAAATAGCCGGTTGGGGTTATGCAGTACTTTCCCACCCATCTCGTAATCCGGGGTTCCGGTAGGTGCTGCTGCACGCCAAACTGACTCGGACGTGATTAGCTGCCCCCGACAGAATCAAAAGCGGTAGCAAGGAAACGGCATGGCAGGTAGACGTGAGTATCGATCCGGCCGGCGATCGGCCCCGACCCGACTCCGCTTTGGACAGATACCTTTAGCATTCCTGGAAGCGGCCTTCCGGCTGCTTTCAGGGGATTGGGACTCGTCCAGCTTTACGTACTCGCCCGACCGATCACAGCTGCCTTCCCGGACGAAAGTTCCCGTCAGCTGGCGAAAATCCATAAAACTAGCATCGGAATCCAATGTGTTTTCTGAACACCGCGTGGGCCTCATAATCCGCGGACAAAAAGCCGGCAACTATATTGCTGTTCAACCCTCAAAACGTTACGGATGGGATGTCCAGATTTCTCGGAGGCGGAGCAGCCGGGGTACGAGCGACGCCTACCAACGCATGACAGATGCGCGTCTGCAAACATTGCTTGCGGACTGGGATGTCCGTTGGCTTCCCGTGGGTATTTATGCAGATGCAGTCACTCAGCGGTTCTTTCGCAAGGCAATTATGGGCGAGGACGATCTATAGCGGCGCGCCAGGGATCTGATCAGTTCCGCTGCACCGGCTGTCCCCGCACCCTGAAGCACATAAGTTTTCCGGGCTGGATGTTGGCCGCTGAGGCCGGGGCTGTCCATTGGACTGCGTACACGTTCCTTGGTCGTGAGGCTGATGTTGAATAGCCAAGGCTGGACCATACTGTTCCTATGAGACCAAGGCTTGTTGGTTGCGCGGTCGTTGCTATGTTCTCGATGGTGCTGTCAGCTTGCACCTCGCCCCGGCCACCTGCCGGCGAGCTGCCGCCAGGTCCTACGGAGCAACAGTCCACAACGGCCGCGCCTGGAGAGCTTGTGGGCCGCGGGTTGGTGCGTCAGGAGGGAAATGAGCTGCCTCGATTCTGTATGGGTGGCATCGCAACCTCCGATCCGCCCTTATGCACTGGGCCGCCTCTCCGCGGCTGGGACTGGTCAGTAGCGGACGGCGAAGTGACAGTGGCTAACGTAACCTACGGAGACTTCGTGGTTCACGGGACCTGGGACGGAACCAGTTTCACCGTCACAAGACCCCCACGAAGCATCTCGTCCAACGAATCATGGGGAGAACCGGATCCTCGACAGGATCCACGCAACCCTGGCACCGGGAGCAAAGCGCGCCTGCAGCAAATCCAACGCGAGATATGGGAGACGGAGCGACCCGCGGCAGATACACGGGTCGAAAACGGTTACCTCTTCAGGTACGTTCCCCATGACGACGGATCGCTGCAGAAGGCGATGGATAAGCGCTACGGGCCGGGGATCGTCGTGGTCCGGTCCCAGCTCCGCCCCGCCGACTAAGCCGTCCGCATCCTCAACGGTTGCTGGGACTGTTTTGGCCGCGGGACCAAATCGAATTATTGGCTTACCGAGCCAAATAGTTCAGGATGTGAGCATCAAAGTCAGCAACTCAACAGCAGGATTTTATGTTGTCGGTCCACGTAGGAGCCCCACCAAGAGGAATGGAAAAATGGGCGGAATCGAGGACCTTATGGCGGAGTCCAACGAACGTTGGGCTCAGGCCACCAAGAGAGCTCAGGGGTTGGCGGACCGTGGCCTGGGCAAAGCTGTGAAGACCTACTACACGCGATTCTGGCCAGGCGGCGTGTTCGTCTTGGTCGTAATTGGCTCCGTGGTGGCGGCCCTAGCGTTTGGGGGTTCTTTGGGTGACTGGCCATCCTACCTAGCGTTTGGCTTCATGCTGGCAGGACTAGGCACCATGATCGGAGGCCTGGTCTTCAACTCGAAGAAAGTTGTACCGGCAGCCGACTATGGAAATGTCGACGTGACCCTTTCGCTAACGAGCGATGAACGGAAACACGTTCGCCGTCAGATCGCAGGTAAGACCACAATCGTTCCGGAGCATCTCACGGTAACCCGGGGAGCGGCTGTGCAGATGCGAAAGGCCCTTGCAACGCAGCTGCTGATAATGCCGTTCTACCCCTTGGTTTTCATTCCTCAAGCCCTCAACAGCGCCGGGCGTGATGATCCATTCGGCTGGGTATTTCTAATCGCGGTGTTTCTCCTCATGATCGGGATGATATTCGTCGTACGCGATTTCAGTCGCGCTGGTCGATTCCTCGGACGGACAGCTGGACAACCTTCGGGAATGCGGTAGGGGAACAGCTGCTGGAACAAGCAGCCGGGAAAAATGGTGCCATGACGAGATATACATGCTCTGTTTGCGGATGGCCGGGTCTTACCGAACCACCTCGCTCATCTTCCGGAGGTGGGTCATACGAAATCTGTTGGAGCTGCGGCTTTGAGTTCGGAGTTACTGACGACGACCTTGGATATAGCTATGCGCAGTGGCGCGAACAGTGGATCCAGAAGGGCATGCCGTGGGATGAAGCGAATCGCCGAAACGTTGGGACCCAGTGAAGCAGCTGCGTGGGCTGCAAACGGGGTCTGGCGATTGATCGCAATCGCTTCATGGTCTGAAAGCGGGATATTCACTGGCCGTCTGCCCAAGGGTTATTGGACTCTCTCGCGGCCGCGATAATGGGCAACCTGTCGGCCGTGCCCAACTGCGGCTACGGCACTCGCGTCCCGTCATAACCCGACAGTCGCCCTATCCGCGCGAGCGAAATGTACGGTGAGTGCCATTCGATTGGTATGTCGTGCAGCCAGTCCTGGAGCTCCTCGAGGGTGTCGAACGACGGGTCATACTCGTCGTCGCCGGGACCAGCATTATCCTCATCAACCAGCCAGTAGTCGGCCGTATATGAGAAGTCGGCCGGCACGTACTCATGGTCGAGTGCAGCGTCGCCATGCACCTTGATCAAGAGGTCGTGCCCCACGTACGGCCCGCTGAGTACTCTGCCCGTGAATTCTCGGCGACCTGCGATGAGGGCTTCCCATTGCGGTCCGTATCCGTAGCCTGGCTCGGGCAGTGATTCCAGCTCCTGCACCCGGACTTTCCGAGCTTGCCACTGTCGATCTAATTTCAGACGCGCAGTCCGCCATTTCCACATCCTCCAATGATGCACCGATCCACTGAGCGGCTTAGCCTCCCGCTGGGTCCGCCACTGAGCGATTCTCCGCTTGTGGAACCCGCAGTGGACGATACAGGCCTAGCCTGGTTACTACCCTGAGATTCCGGCTTTGAACTAAGCAGAGCAAGAGCGTGAGCAAGCTGCTCCACTTTGCGGTCCATCGCAGGCAGAACTCCGTTGTATTCGGTTGTTGTCATCGATGCCCGTCATAATGCTGCTGTGAGCAACGACGACCTCTGGCGGCGGGGACCCATGGGAATGGACCCGACACTGGATGACTTTCGGTTGCCTTCCAGCGACCGCTGCTGGTGGTGCGGGGACGTAGCCACGACTGAGGAGCATCGGATCAAGCATTCCACGCTTCGACGGGTCGCCCAGTCCGAGGAAGGCAAAGTCCATCCTGGCAATGTTTTTAAGAAGAGTTCTGACTTCGAGGGGGCGCTGCACAGCATCAAAAAGGGCGCGCAAGTTCGCTGGCGTAAGAATTTGTGCGCCAACTGCAACAACGCCAGGAGCCAGCCCTTCGACCTGGCCTACGATCTCTTCGAGGCGTACCTCGTAGATCATATGGACGACATGATGCGGTGGAAGAGTCTTGACTGGCCGGCTGTGTATGGCAGTGACTGGGAGGAGAAAGCGCGGGACCTCGCGCGCTACTTCGCTAAGCAGGTCGGCTGCATGCTGGCGACGCAGCGGCTGCCTGTGCCGCAAGAGTTGGTCGCCTTTCTTAATGGAGCCGAGCGATGCCCTTCCACGTGATTCCTGCTCTATATCAATTGGCGAGGTGGCGACGCCCACGGAATGATGCGTCGACACGGCGACAAAGACGGGCTGTCTACCTTCGTTGGACTGCTCGACGCCCAGGCGTACCAAAGGCAGGGCGAATTTTCTGGAGTCAGGTACGGCTATCACATCGGCTACGTCTGGATGATCTGCGAATGGTTCGAAGGCACGGATCGGCTCTCCTGGTTTGAACATCCGTCGATCTACCTGCCGCGAATCAATGATCGTTGGAGGGATCGGCTCGGATGGCGAGCCCGCCAGTTCCTGTCGGAGAGCAAGCACTTATTGCACCACTTCGGCGGTACCAAACCTGAAGGCTGACCATTTTCACGTCTTTGCTCTGAGGCACTGGGAGAGAGTTTCGCGGTTGATGCCGATAACATGCCAAGCCTGCAGACGAAGGCTAACGCAGGCTCTCTTTGAGGAACCTCTGCCGGGACGACAGGCGCGCCGCATGCTCTAGCTCGATGGATCGGCTGCACCTCGTCCGGCTTGGACCTGGTCTAAAGCCGTCAGCAGGCCGTGGGCGTCTGGGACGTCAAAAAAGGCTACATTCTGTCCCAGGCCAAGGCTGAAGAAGTCCAGCCCCGTGTTCTGATACATGCCGAACATGCCCATGGCGCCCTGATACCCGAAAGTCACACTCACATGTTGGCCGTCCTTAGACCTGTCCACCTTGGTTGGCATAGCCCTTACGGGGGTATCAGCAACCGACCTGTTCCCTGTGCAAACGATCGCCCGACTGTCTGTGAGTCCATAGGCTGTGGCGACCTTTCGCCGTTTTTTGGCAATGAAACGGCCGAAAATAAAGTAGAGGCCCACCACGACGAATGGAATTCCCCAAATAACGAACAAAGGTGATTCGGATCTAGTGATGGCCATGATTTGCCATACGACCGCAAATCCACCCCAGAGGATGCTGAAAGGCACGAGGAACGCATCAGCGCCTGTAAAGCGAACTCTGGGGTCGGGTTGACCAACCCACAGGAGCCGTTCGCCCTGGCGAAGGAGTGGCAGAATCCGGCTTCTTGGATCGTTCATGCTGAAGTGTTACACAGCCAGTTCCTGCCTGAACAGGGCAAACCTTAGCGAGTAAGTGCCGACGGCGCCTCAATGCTGCAGCTTTTGGAGACAGGCCGAAGACGCCGGACAAGCAGAGCCGGTTTGGGGAAATTCCTGTGACTGTCATTTCAGAATGGCGGTTTTTCACAGTTCAGTTTGACGGCTCGGGTCGTTGCAAAAGAGCAGCCCATAGCGGGATGGTTGCGGCGCGAGCGCGGGAACCGTCATTGAATGAAGGACGCTAATCAGTATGCAGCCTCAAACCCACCGACCATACTAATATCGAGCTGCGCCAAGCACGGCAGTTCTTCACTTCAATCTATGCTGGGGCGGCCCGATGAAGAGCTACACGATGGAAGACAGCTTCACGGTCGCTGAAGACGCCGATCTTCTATCTGGCCGCATAGCCAACCACCTAGCTGCAGTTGGACTGCGGCCAAACCAAACTCAGAACGGTATTGAAGTCCGCGCCGGATCAGACACTCTATTTCGTCTTTTGGGCACCCTCTTGGGCTTCAGACGTTTTCCTGTCGGGCTCGAAGTGGTGGTCAGGTCGGATGAGGAAGGAACCAGGGTCATTTCTTCCGCCTACGACCGCCTCGGGTGGTACGTCACCAAAAAGCTCTTCTGGGGAGAAGACAACCTCAACGGCAGGCTCACCGACCTGCTGAATGAAGTCCGAACCGCAGCCGGGCAGCCCATGCTTTCCCAACGAACCGCAGCCTTTAATCCCACCCATGCTGACGACATGGTCAGCCGGTTCATGAAGCCGGTTGACTCCATTTGGCGCCTGATCTTGGCCTGCGTTCTCGTCTTTGCCGCGTCCTTTGGTTTGTCGCTAGTGGCCATTTGGTTGCTTCCAGCAGGAGAAGTTATTGGAAATATCCTGCGGGGCATTGCGGCCGTCATCTCTGCGCTATTGATCCTGGCATATGCCGGCAGGCAAACGTCCTCGAGTCCTGGAAAACCTCAGAAGAGTATTCGATAGCGTGGCCTCTGAGCCGCAAATCCATTGCCCAGTTCTTGCAACAGCATGTGGCATCGTTCTCCTTTAGGAAGGAACCGTGAGCGGGCAGCAATCCAAATTGTGTAGCCGTTCCCGTCGAGGAAACACTAAGGTGGCCGCATGACGCCTAGATGGCTTGGAATCGCCCTACTCTGTGTGGGTGCAGCAAACGCCCTCATCGGGACCATGTTGGTCCTTCAGTCCACAACGAAAAACATTTGGGCATATTTCATCGTGCTCGGTGGCGTCGTCCTAATGATTTGCGGCTACTTCATCGGAAAGCGCAAAAGCTGGAATTAGGCCCATGGGCACCTTGGCGGCCCAAAGCGGTCCCACGTTCAAGCCGCCGTGGTTCGGCCCGATTCGTACTGAAAGACGCCCTGGTCCTCGAGTCGGGCGTGTCTGTCGGCAACCGACTGCGATGCCTCCGGAGCAGAGGACAGATGAGTAACCAGGCCTGGGTGAAGCCGATATTCGTCCCGTCCGCATAACGTCCCCAAACAGGGTCCTCAAGCCGAAACTCCTCCACCTGACCTGAGACGTTGGAACCTGACCAGGTAAAGCATCCCGCAAGACCAGTCCGACAAACCGTCCGAGGAGGGAGCCCTGTATGCGCACTGTGTTGAACGATTTGTCCGCGGAACAAGGTTCTGTCCTCGACTGGCGCGGACCCCTCCGTCCAGGCAGTCTCAGTAAGGATTGAACATAGTCAGTTGAGGCTGGTCCAGAATCGGGCCGTCTTAGCGGTGCTGCATCACGTTGGCATAGTCAGCGGCAGGACTGGCACTTGACGCCTTGGCACCGTGAGATGTCTAATGCGTGCCGGAAGTGAGAGAGGGTCGGTGGGAAGCGTGCGGGGAGTGAGAGAGGGTCGGTAGAAAAGAGAAGCACCCGGTCGACGCGGACCGAGGTGCTTCTTCTTGTGCAGACTTCTTCTGTGACTATCTACTTCGTTGCGCGCGTGCCCGCAACCGGACGCGCCCCGCAACCGGACGCGCCCCGCTACTTGACGGGACTGTAGCGGGCGATGTCCCAGGCGTTGGTTGCGGCGCTCATCAGCAGCGCAGCGCCGAGCATGTGGGCGCCCACGAGGAGTGCCGGGATGCCGTTGTAGTACTGGGTGAAGCCGATAACGGCCTGCAGCAGGGTGACGCCGAGGAGCAGCAGCACCGCTGTGCGGAACGTACCGGAGATGCCGCGGCGGAACACCAGGTACGCGGCAAAGAGGGTGCCTGCGGTGATCAGGTAGGCGGGCACGGCGTGGATGTGGGAGAAGAGGTCCCAGTCGAGGTTATTGCGGGGCGCCTTGGCGTCGCCCGCGTGCGGGCCGGCTCCGGTCACCACGACGCCCAGCATGACCGCCACCGCGGAGAAAACAGCGACGGCGGTTGTCACCGGCCGCATGACCCCCGGCAGGGACGTCAGCGGGCGGGCAAGGAACCCGCCGGTCCGGCCGTACGCGCGGTTGACCAGCAGGGTGGCGAAGACCACCAGGGCCATCGAGACGAGGAAGTGCAGGCCCACCACCCACGGGTTCAGCCGGGTCAGCACCGTAACGCCGCCGATGATGGCCTGCGCCGGAATGCTCGCGAGCAGCCCCAGGGCCAGCAGGAAGAGGTCCTTGCGCTCCTTGCGAAGGTTCCACAGGTACACCAGCATCATTGCCGCGACGGCCGCGAGGGCGAAGGTCAGGAGTCGGTTGCCGAACTCGATGAAGCCGTGGATGCCCATTTCGGGGGTGTTGACCAGGGACTCGTTCGTGCAGCGGGGCCAGGTGGGGCAACCGAGCCCTGACGCGGTCAGCCGAACGGCACCGCCCGTCACCACCAGCAGCGTCTGCCCGATCAGGGACAGCACCGCGAGGCGGCGGACTGTTGCATCAACGGTGACCGGAAGCCTTGACGCCAGGCGGCCGACGAACTGGGGGAGGCGCGAAGCCGTGCTCACGGTATTTCTCAATTCCACTTGAACCAACGGATGGCCGCCGCGCCGGCGACAACCAGCCACAACAGCAGGATAAGGACAGCGGCACCGTCGACGGCACCGTGCAGGAAGGCATCGCGAAGCCCCTGTCCGAGGGCGCCGGAGGGCAGGAAATGCACCGCATCCTGCGCCGGGCCCGGCAGTCGCGGCGCGGGGATGACGATGCCGCCAAGCGCGCCGAGGAGGATCCACAGCAGGTTGGTGATGGCCAGCGTGGCCTCGGGCCGGACCGTTCCGGCTACCAGCAGGCCGAGGGCCGTGAACGCGGCGGCGCCCAGTATCAGCATGCCCATTCCCGGCAGCCAGCCGGCCGGATCCGGCCGCCAGCCGAGCATGAGGGCAATGCCGGCGACGATCAGGACCTGAAGGAACAGCACCGCGAGGACGGCGATGATCTTTCCGGCGATGAGTCCTGTACGCCCCAAGGGCGTGGTGGAGAGGAAGCGCAGCACGCCGTAACGGCGGTCGAATCCGGTCGAGATGCCTTGGCCCGTGAACGCCGTGGACATGGCGCACAGCGCGAGGATGCCGGGCACGGCCACGTTGATCCGGCTGTCCCCCAGGCCGTCCAGCAGCGGCGTCACGGTGAGGCCCACCAGGGCCAGCAGCGGCAGGACGATCGCAAGGATCAGCTGTTCGCCGTTCCGGAGCATCGTCATGGCCTCGTACTGACCCTGCAGGACGATCCGGCGGAGCAGGGGAGCGGGAGCGCTGCCGGTCACTGTGGTCATCGGACTTCTCTTCCGGAAATGTCGAGGAATACGTCTTCGAGGGTTCGGGCCTCCATGCTCATGGACCCCGGCATCACGCCGTGGGCCGCCCACCAGGCCGTCAGCGCGGCAAGGTCCTCGGGCGTGAGCACGCCGGTGGCCGAATAGCTGCCGGCCCGCGTTTCCCTGATCTCCACCTCGGCGGGCAGGACACCCGCAAAGTCCAGCCCGGGCAGCGCCTCGAAATGCAGCGTCCGGATATGGTCCTTCCGGGTCATGTCGGGCCGGTGCTGGAGGAGTTGGGCGACGGTGCCCTCGGCGACGTTCCTGCCGGCGTCGATGATGTACACGTAATCGGCCAGGCGCTGGGCATCGTCCATCAGATGGGTGGTCAGGATGATTCCCATCCCGCTGTTCCGAAGCTCGGAAATCAGCCCGAAAACGAGCTGGCGCGACTGCGGGTCAAGCCCTGCGCTCGGTTCGTCGAGGAAAAGCACCTCGGGATTGCCGATGAGCGCGGCGGCGAGGGCCAGCCGCTGCTTCTGGCCCCCGGAAAGCCGGCGGACAGTGGTCCGGCTGAATGCATCGATGCCGAGCCGCTGCACCAGTTCGTCGAGCGGCCGAGGATTTCGGTACATGCCGGCGATGTGGCGGAGGAGGGGAAGGGGACGGGCCGACGGCGGGAGGCCGCCGTCCTGGAGCATCACGCCAACGCGGGACCGAAGGTCCGCACCGGCGTTGCCGGGATCCTCGCCCAAGAGGGAAATGGTGCCGCCCGTGCGCTTCTGAAGCCCCTGCGCGCATTCGATGGTTGTAGTCTTGCCGGCGCCGTTGGCCCCGAGCAGCGCCGTCACCTCGCCGCGCCCGGCGACGAGCGAGACGTCGCTCACCACCCTCAGCATCCTGCCATCGAGGGTGGGCAGCGGACCAACGTCCTTAATTAACCCGTTGATGGACAGTACGGGGGATTCGGGGGATCGCACCCCAGCATTCTACGTGAAGTAGTACTGACTCCGATGTGCGCGCCCGGTGCCCCAGGTCAGCCAAGCCTTACTGGATGGGTGGAGTAAATTACGACATGATTGTGTTGTGTATTCCATGACTAAACCCACTTCCCTGCCTCTGGCCGGGCACGGCGCACCGGCTGGTGTGCTGCGCGGTGGAAAGGGCGCTGCCCCGGCGGCGGTGCCGCCGGCAGTCGACGGAGACGAGCGCACGCGCGACCGTGTCCTCAGCGCCGTGCTCGAACACGGGCCCGTGAGCGCCGCTGAACTGGGCGACCTGCTCGGCTTCACCCCGGCCGCAGTCCGCCGCCACCTGGACCATCTGTCCCGTTCCGGAGTTATTGAAGTAAAGCGCGTCGCCCGTGCAGGCGCCGGCGCGGGACGTCCGGCCCGCCGTTATGTCCTGAGTTCACAGGGCCAGTCGACGCTCGGTGACGACTACCTGAATATCGCCAGCACGGCGCTCAAGCAGCTCGAAGAAATGGCCGGCGCTGATGCGGTGCGGACGTTCGCCGTCGAGCGTTTTGCCGAGATGGAACGCCGCTACGCACCCGAAGTCGAAGCGGCCGGGACTGACATCACTGCCCGGGCGCAGGCACTTTCCGCAGCCCTGTCCCGGGACGGCTATGTGGCCTCCACCGCTTCCATCGAAGCCAAGGCGCCGCTGCCGGCAGCGCTTTCCAGCGTCCAGCTGTGCCAGGGGCATTGCCCCATCCAGCAGCTCGCAGCACAGTTCCCGGTTTTCTGCGATGCTGAAACCGAGACCTTTTCCCGGCTGGTCGGCGTCGACGTGCGGCGCCTCTCCACCCTGGCGCGCGGGGGCCATGTCTGCACTACCCACATACCTACAGGCCGTCCGGCCGCAACGGTGGCGGAAACCACCCGAGCCGTTACGGACAACCTGGACGAAGTATCCAACCATCTGCAAGAAAGGCCGTGATGACGGACCAACTATCAGAGAAGACGGTTGCTGAGACTGCTGTGATTTCGGAGATTCTGGAAAAGAATCCCGAGCTCCACGGAATCGGCACCTACGAGTACGGCTGGGCCGACAAGAACGACGTCGGCGCCAACGCACGCCGTGGCCTCAACGAGGACGTCGTACGCGACATTTCGGCCAAGAAGAGCGAGCCGGAGTGGATGCTGGACCTGCGCCTGAAGGGCCTGAAGTACTTCGGCCGTAAGCCCATGCCCACCTGGGGTGCGGACCTTTCCGGCATCGACTTCGACAACATCAAGTACTTCGTGCGCTCCACGGAGAAGCAGGCAGCTACTTGGGAAGACCTCCCCGAGGACATCCGGAACACCTACGAAAAGCTGGGTATCCCGGAAGCCGAGCGCAGCCGCCTTGTTTCCGGCGTGGCAGCCCAGTACGAATCCGAAGTTGTGTACCACCAGATCCGCGAGGACCTGGAAGCCCAGGGCGTCATCTTCCTGGACACTGACACGGCGCTGCGCGAGCACCCGGAGATCTTCCAGGAGTACTTCGGCACCATCATTCCCGTGGGCGACAACAAGTTCGCGTCGCTGAACACGGCCGTGTGGTCCGGCGGCTCCTTCGTGTACGTGCCCAAGGGCGTCCACGTGGACATTCCGCTGCAGGCCTACTTCCGCATCAACACGGAAAACATGGGCCAGTTCGAGCGCACGCTGATCATCGCGGACGAGGACTCCTACGTCCACTACATCGAGGGCTGCACCGCCCCGATCTACACCTCGGACTCGCTGCACTCCGCCGTTGTGGAAATCGTGGTCAAGAAGGGCGCCCGCGTCCGGTACACCACCATCCAGAACTGGTCCAACAACGTGTACAACCTGGTGACCAAGCGCGCGATCTGCGAAGAAGGCGCCACCATGGAATGGATCGATGGCAACATCGGCTCCAAGGTCACCATGAAGTACCCGGCTGTCTACCTCACGGGCGAGCACGCCAAGGGCGAGACCCTGTCCATCGCGTTCGCCGGCGAAGGCCAGCACCAGGACACCGGCTCCAAGATGGTCCACATCGCGCCGAACACCAAGAGCTCTATCATCTCCAAGTCCGTGGCCCGCGGCGGCGGACGCGCGGCCTACCGCGGCCTGGTCCAGATCCGCGAAGGGGCCAAGCATTCGGCCAACACCGTGCGCTGCGACGCCCTGCTGGTGGACACCATCAGCCGCTCGGACACGTACCCGTACATCGACATCCGCGAGGATGACGTCCAGCTGGGTCACGAGGCAACAGTCTCGCGCGTTTCCGAAGAGCAGCTTTTCTACCTCATGTCCCGTGGCATGCGCGAAGACGAAGCCATGGCCATGATCGTGCGCGGCTTCATCGAGCCGATCGCCCGCGAGCTGCCGATGGAATACGCCCTCGAGCTGAACCGCCTCATTGAACTCCAGATGGAAGGATCCGTCGGTTAATGACTGCCGAAATTACTACTGAGAAGGCCCGCATCGGAGCGCCTTCCATCGCAGGTTTCACCGAAGAAGGCGAGGGGCTGGTCTCCGCCAAGGTTGACCACAGCCACAATCACGGCGTGACCGTGATGTCCTCGCGTGCCGAGCGGCTCACGAGCTTCGACGTCGCCGACTTCGCGCTGCCCACCGGCCGCGAGGAAGAATGGCGCTTCAGCCCGGTCCGCGCGCTGGCCAATCTGCTCTCGGATGCCGCAACGGATCTTGATCCCGAGCCGGCCGCCGCCTTCACCGTGGATGCGCCGGAAGGCTATGTCCGCACGCCGCTGGCTCCCGGAGTCGCCCCGCGCGGAACCGTGCTGACCCCGGCCGACCGCGCCGCCGTCGTCGCCTCCGCCAACACGGACGAAGCGCTGCACGTGGTCATCCCGGCGGAAGCCGAACTGGCTGAGCCGCTGCGGATCCTGGTCCACGGCGCGGGCGCCGGCCGCCGCTCCAACGCACACTACGTGCTGGAGGCCGGGGCCAACTCGCGCAGCGTCGTGATCCTGGAGCACACCGGTGCGGCCGACCACACCGGCAACCTTGAAGTCATCGTCGGCGAGGGCGCGAAGCTCACCGTCATCTCGGTTCAGCTCTGGGAAGACGACGCCAAGCACCTGGCACAGCACGATGCGCAGGTGGGCAAGGACGCTGTGTACAAGCACATCGCCGTGTCCCTCGGCGGATCCATCGTGCGCCTGAACTCCAACGTCCGCTTCTCGGGCGAAGGCGCCGAGGCCGAGCTGCTGGGCCTCTATTTCGCCGACGCCGGGCAACACCTGGAGCACCGGTCCTTCGTTGACCACAACGAAGCCAACTGCAAGTCCAACGTGCTGTACAAGGGCGCCCTGCAGGGCAAGAACGCGCACACCGTCTGGGTGGGCGACGTCCTGATCCAGAAGCAGGCCCTGGGCACGGACTCTTACGAGAAGAACCAGAACCTCGTTCTGACGGACGGCTGCCGGGCCGACTCGGTTCCGAACCTCGAGATCGAAACCGGTCTCATCGAGGGCGCCGGACACGCGAGCTCCACCGGGCGTTTTGACGACGAGCACTTGTTCTACCTCATGGCCCGCGGCATTCCGGAAGAGGTGGCACGGCGGCTCGTCGTGCGCGGCTTCCTCAACGAGATCATCCAGCAGATCAAGGTCCCGGCTCTCGAAGAGCGCCTGACCGCGGCTGTTGAACGTGAACTCGCCGCGACCGAAAACTAAGCAGACCCGGAAAGTACAGGACAACGGATGACTGAACAGCCAAAGGGCGAGCTCGTCTGCAACGTGAACGAGATCCAGCCCAAGCAGGCCCTGCGGATCCTGATCGATGACTTCCCCGTCGCGATCGTCAAGGACTCCATGGGAGAGATCCACGCCATCGGCGACACCTGCTCGCACGCCGACATCTCCCTGTCGGAGGGCGAGGTCGAAGGCTGCGCCATCGAATGCTGGGGCCACGGTTCGCAGTTCGACCTGCGCACCGGTGAACCTCTCCAGCTGCCGGCCTACGACCCCGTGCCGGTGTTCGCAGTGGAGATCGTCGGAGACGAGGTCTACGTCGACTTCACCAACGTCATGAACGGCGCGGAAGCCCCGAACTTCAGCTAGCCCGGCCTGTACCAGAACTTAACAACTTCCAGACTAAAAGACCGCACCGCCGCCCCAACGGCACGGTGCAGAGGAGAACAAGACACATGTCTACTCTTGAGATCAAGGACCTGCACGTCAGCATCGACACCGAGCAGGGCACCAAAGAGATCCTGAAGGGCGTCAGCCTGACCGTCCGGACCGGTGAGACCCACGCCATCATGGGCCCCAACGGTTCGGGCAAGTCCACCCTGGCGTCCACCATCGCCGGCCACCCGCGCTACAAGGTCACCGGCGGCACCATCACCCTGGACGGCGAAGACGTCCTGGCGATGAGCGTTGACGAGCGTGCACGCGCCGGCCTCTTCCTGGCCATGCAGTACCCGGTGGAGGTTCCCGGCGTCACCATGACCAACTTCCTGCGGACCGCCAAGACGGCCATCGACGGCCAGGCGCCTGCGCTCCGCACGTGGACCAAGGACGTCAAGGCCGCCATGCAGCAGCTGCGCATCGATGCGGACTTCGCGCAGCGCAACGTCAACGAAGGCTTCTCCGGCGGCGAGAAGAAGCGCGTGGAGATCCTCCAGCTCGAGCTCTTCAAGCCCAAGTTCGCCGTCCTTGACGAGACCGACTCCGGCCTGGACGTCGACGCCCTGAAGATCGTCTCCGAAGGCGTCAACCGCGCTCACGCCGAGGGCAACATGGGCACCATGCTCATCACGCACTACACGCGCATCCTGCGCTACATCAAGCCTGAGTTCGTCCACGTTTTCGTGGACGGCCAGATTGTCGAAGAGGGCGGCCCGGAACTCGCTGACCGCCTTGAAGAAGAGGGCTACGACCGCTACGCCACGGGCGCCGGAGCAGCCACGATCGCTGCTGCTGCCGCAGCCCAGGCCTAGTAAGGACACGCCATGACTGAAATCGACGCAGCCCGCACCGGGCTGGAGGATGTCGAAGAGGCGCTCAAGGACGTCATCGACCCCGAGCTCGGGGTCAACATCGTGGACCTCGGGCTGCTGTACGGCCTGAAGTACTCGGAGGACGACGGCGCCCTGCTCATCGACATGACGCTCACCACGGCGGCATGCCCGCTTACCGACGTGCTCGAGGAGCAGGTCGGCAAGGCACTGGACGGCGTCGTGGACGAGTGGCGCCTGAACTGGGTGTGGATGCCGCCATGGGGCCCGGAACGGATCACCGATGACGGCAAGGACCAGATGCGCGCCCTCGGGTTCAACATCTAGAAATAGTGCCTAAAGAACGACGCCGGCGGGTCACCTTCGAGAAGGTGGCCCGCCGGCGTCGTTCCCCACCGGCCCCTAGCCTCGCAAGCTCGGCCAGGGAACCCCGCCGGCGTCGTTCCCCACCGGCCCCTAGCCTCGCAAGCTCGGCCAGGGAGCCCTGCCGGCGTGGGCCCAGCTTAGAGTGTCCGGGCGCTGAAGGTGTCGCACTGGTTGATGTCGCCGGTGCGGTAGCCCTGGTAGAACCACTTCTGCCGCTGGGCGCTTGACCCGTGGGTCCAGCCCTCGGGCGAGACGCGGCCGGTGGCGGCCTTCTGGATGCGGTCATCGCCCACGGCGGAGGCGGCCGAGAGTGCGTCGTTGAGGTCCTTTTGCGTCAGCGGCTCCAGGAAGGGCAGCCCGGACTTGGGATCCTTCTGGGTGGTGGCGTAGCGGGTCCAAAGCCCGGCATAGCAGTCTGCCTGCAGTTCCACCCGGACGGCGCCGGACTCGGGTCCCTGCGGATCCTGCTGCGCCCTGTCCAGGTCGCCCAGGACGTTCTGGACGTGGTGCCCGAACTCATGCGCCACGACGTACTCCTGGGCCAGCGGACCGCCGGAGGCTCCGAAGCGGTCCACGAGGTCCTGGAAGAAGCCGGGATCGAAGTACGCCGTAGTGTCCGCGGGGCAGTAGAACGGGCCCACTTCGGACGTCGCGGCGCCGCAGCCGGTGCGGGTGCCGCCTTCGAAGAGCACGGTCTTCGGCCGGGGGTACTTGACCTTGTAGTCGGCCAGGTACGCGGGCCAGAACGCATTGAGGCTGTTCACGGTCGCCTTGATGCGGCAATCGAGGCGCTGATCGGCGTCGGCGCCAGTCTTGCATGCCTCCGCAGCCGTGGTCTGGCTGACACCGGGCTGCTCCTGTCCCGTGCCGACCAGGCCCTCGAGCATTTGCGGATTGATGCCGAACAGCGCGGCCAGCAGGAGGACGATGCCCCCGCCGATGCCGCCGCCGATCTTCGTGCCGCGGCCCATTCCGCCGCCGCGGCGGTCTTCCACCTGGGATGGGTCTATCTCGACCCCGTCATTGAAGCTCATGCTGTCACAATAGTCTTCGCCCACGGCGAAGGGCCGGTTCCTGCCGGTAAAGTTGGTCCGATGCCTTTTCTCAACAGACTCCAGCGCTGGGCCGATGACCGCCCCGACGACACCGCCGTCGTCGTGGCAGGACAGCGGCTCACCTGGGCTGCCCTCCGCAACGCGGCGGAGGCGGCGGCCGCGGAGAACACCGCCGAAGTGACGGTGCTCGCGCAGCACAATTCCACGCGGTTCGCGATTGACTTCGCCGCGGCCGTGGCGCGGGAGCGGCAGTGTGCGGTGCTGGATCCGACGTGGCCCCGGCCGATGCGCGATGAAATAGTCGAGCGGCTGGGCGCTGCCGCTGCCGCAGTCCCCGGCGGCGCCGGGGCATCGCTGGCCGACGGGGATCCGGGGTCGTCGTTCCTGATCGGGCTGACGTCCGGCACCACCTCCGTGCCCAAGGCCTTCACCCGTTCCAGGCAGTCCTGGCAGGAGTCCTTCGAGGCCTCCATGGAGTTTTTCGGCCTGAGCCAGGCGGACAAAACCCTGGCACCGGGACCGCTCGCCGCGAGCCTGAACCTGTACGCCCTCGCCGAATGCCTCTACGCGGGATCGGAATTCCACACCCTCGAATCCTTCGACGTCGGGGACGTCCACGCCGCAATCGCCCACGACGGCATCACGCGGCTGGTGCTGGTCCCGACGATGCTGCGGCTGCTCAGCGAACGCGGCCTGACGGGCTGTGTCGACGCCTCGGGCGTGCGGACCATCATCTGTGCCGGCTCAAAGCTGGACGCCCGCACGCTTGAAGCGGCGCGCCGCTGGGCCCCGAACGCCACCATCTTCGAGTACTACGGCGCCTCGGAGCTGAGCTTCGTCTCCGGCACCGGCCTCGCCGCCGGGGAACCGCTCGACGCCGGCGGCACCGGCATCGGACGGCCCTTCCCCGGCGTGGAGGTGCGGATCCTCGATGACACCGGCGCCATGCTCCCGGACGGCACTGCCGGAAACATCAGCGTTCGCAGCGGCATGGTCAGCAACGGTTACCTGTGGGGTGACGACGGCCAGGCGCTGCGCTGCTTCGACGGGTGGTTCACCGTGGGCGACCAGGGCTACCTGGCCGATGGCGAGCTCCACATCCTGGGCCGCCGCGCGGACATGATCATCACCGCGGGCAAGAATGTCTATCCGCACGAAGTCGAGCTGGCCCTCGCATGTGTTCCCGGCGTCGCCTCCGCTGTGGCGGCCGGGATGGCCGACGACGTCCGGGGCCAGCGCGTCGTGGCGGGGATAGTCCCGTCCCACGGCGGTGTCACCGCCACCCAGCTCAAGACCGGGCTCGAGGAGATCCTGGCCCGGGACAAGCGGCCGCTGCAGTATTTCGCCCTCGCCGAGCTTCCGCTGACGGACCGCGGAAAGGTTAGCCGCAGCATCATGCTGGACTGGATCACCGCCCAGGATTCGCGGGCCCGGCGCCTTGCCTGACATGCACATGCCGACGCCGGAGGCCCTTCCTGCTGAGCGGCAGCCGGTGATCATCGCGGCCCTGCGCACGCCCATCTGCCGGGCCAACGGCCAGCTCAAGCATCTCCGAGCACACGAGCTCCTCGCGCCCGTGGTCAATGCACTTCTGGCCCAATCGGGTGCGGCGCCGTCGGAAGTGACCGACCTCGTGATCGGCAATGCGGTGGGTGGCGGTGGCAACGTGGCGCGGCTGGCGGCCCTTGAGGCCGGGCTTCCCGTGACAGTCCCGGGACTCACCGTGGACCGGCAATGCGGCTCCGGGCTGGACGCCATCGTCCTCGCGTCCCGGCTCGTCGCCGCGGGCGGCGGCGTCTATCTGGCCGGGGGAGTGGAAAGCATCAGCACCGCACCGCTGCGCGCGCACCGGAACGACGACGGCGAGCCGGCCTTTTTCGCCCGGGCGCAGTTTGCGCCCCACGGCCTGGGCGACCCGGACATGGGGGTTGCTGCCGAGAACGTCGCGGCCGAGTTCGGCATCAGCCGCTCACGGCAGGACGAATTCGCCCTCCGGAGCCACCGCCGCGCTGTTGCCGCCGCCGCGGACGGCGCCTTCGGCCGGGAAACTGTGCCGCTGCCCTCCGCCTCCGGGATGGTTTCCGCGGACGACGGCCCCCGGCCCCGGCTCACTGAAGCCCTGATGGGCAGGTTTCCCGCGGCCTTCGTCGAATCCGGAACGGTCACCGCCGGAAACTCGTGTTTCGACGCAGACGGCGCCGCCGCCGTCGTCCTCACCTCCCTGGCCCGTGCCCGGGAACTGGGCGTTCCGGATGCGCTGCTCGTACTGGGGACGGACACGGCGGGGGTGGAGCCCCGGCTCCTTGGCATCGGGGCGGCCTCGGCCGCAGAGCGCCTGCTGGCGTCGCAGGCCGTGGGGGCGGACGATGTGGAACTGGTTGAATTCAACGAGGCGTTTGCCTCGCAGACGCTCGCCTGCCTGGGCCGGCTGGGCATCGGGCCGGAGCGGGCCAACGCCGACGGCGGCGCCCTGGCGCTGGGGCACGCCTACGGTGCCTCCGGCGCCGTCCTGGTGACGAGGCTGCTGGAGCAGGCCCGGCGGACGCCGGACCGGACCAAGCTCGCCCTGGCGATGATCAGCATCGCTGGCGGCATGGGCACGGCTGCCCTGTTCCGGTACGTCCGGCTGTAGCCGAAACGTCAATCTCCCCGTCGGCGGCGCGTGCAGCCGCTGCACGCGGGCGCGGTCGTTTAGTCTGGTCGTTGCCGCCGCACACTTGAAGGACAAGAGGATCGCACGCCCTGCCACCAAAGCCCCAGCAAACAAAACGCTCGCCATTCTCACTGCCCTGCTCCTCGCCGGAGGACTTGCCGGGTGCAGCCCGGCCGCATCGGCCGCCCCCGGGGCGCTGAAGCCGGAAGCCGCAGCGGTGGCCATTGCCCAGCTCAGCACCATACCGGTGAAGGGTCGGGCCCCCAAGACGGGGTACAGCCGCGACCAGTTCGGCCCGGCGTGGGCGGACATCGACCGCAACGGCTGTGACACCCGGAACGACATTCTGGCCCGGGACCTGATCGGTGAGACGTTTAAGCCCGGGACGCGGAACTGCGTGGTGGCATCGGGCACGCTGTCCGATAAGTACACCGGCAAGACCATAGGGTTCGTTCGGGGCAATCTGACCAGTTCAGCCGTGCAGATTGATCACATCGTTCCCCTCAGCGACGCCTGGCAGAAGGGCGCCCAGAAGATCGGCGCCGAGTTGCGCAGGCAGCTCGCCAACGACCCCCTGAACCTGATGGCCGCGGACGGCCCCACAAACTCAGCCAAGTCCGACAAGGACGCGGCCACCTGGCTGCCACCGAGCAAGCCCTTCCGGTGCGAATACGTCGCCCGCCAGACGGCCGTGAAGGCCAAGTACAAGCTGTGGGTCACCCAGCCAGAACATGACGCCATAGCCAGCATCTTGAAGACCTGCTCCTGACCCTGACGGGGTTCCGCACCGCGCTTAGCACCCGACCACAAAGGGGCCTCAGTCGTCGTCCGGCTCGCCGAGGCCCCGCGCGGCCAGCGCGTCTCCGGTGTGGCGGGCGTACGCGACGGTAGTGATGAAGACCGGCAGGACCAGCGCGCGGGGGTTGCGTTCCAGGCCCCGGGCCCTGGCCGAATCCCGGACGTCCCCAAAGGCCCCGGCGATGAACGGGATGCTGCGCAGCATGATGGCGATGGTGAGGGCGAACCGCTCAGGATCGGCGCCGAAGCGCTGGAACGGGCGGGCCAGGGACACCACGCCGTCGAGCAGCCGGTGCAGCGGTGTGGTTGCCGTCAGCAGCGACGCCGCCACCACGCAGAGCAGGATGTTCAGGACGATACGGCCTGCCGTGGGCGCCCCGAGCTGCCACCACTGAAACAGCCCGACGGCCAGTAGGACGGGAAGCAGCGGCCGGACCGCCCGGAAAAGGCGGGCCGGCCCCGCACCGCTGATCAGGAACAGCGCGCACATCAGGGCGAGGGCGCCGGCCGCCAGGCGCCAGTCCACGATCAGGAATGAGGCCATGCCGCAGGCCAGCACCACCAGGAACTTGAGCCAGAGCGGCATGCGGTGGATTACCGAAGTCCCCGGTACGTAGTTGGCGAGCAGGACGCCGTTGCCCTTCACCGGGCTTCACTCCTGCCGGATGCGTCGACACTGCCAGCCACGTTACGGCCGTGCGGAACCTCAAGGCTGTTCGCGCACAGGGCGCGGTAATGCGCGACGGCGGCGGCAGCACCGCCGTCGTACGCTATCCGGCCGGCCTCGACCACCAGGACGCGGTCCATGTCGAGGGCCAGCTCAAGGTCGTGGGTCGACATGACGATCTGCTGGCGGAGCCCGGCCAGCGTCCGGCGCAGCAGTTCGCGGTTCCTGAGGTCCAGAAGCGTTGACGGCTCGTCCAGCACCAGCACGTCCGGTTCCACAGCCAGCACGGCGGCGAGGGCGAGGAGCTGGCGTTCCCCGCCCGAGAGCTCGTAGATGCTCTGGTCGGCGAGGTGGAGCAGGCCGAAGCGGCCCAGTGCGTCGTCGGCCTGGCGGCGGCGTTCCGGCCCGTTCCGCACGGAGCGCCGCAGGGACAATTCAACGTCCTCGCGGCCGGTGGGCATGACCAGCTGGGACAGGGGATCGGTGAAGACAAAGCCCACCTGCTGCCGCACGGCCCGGACATTTCGGACGGTATCGGAGCCGTTGACGGTGACCGACCCGCCGGTCGGTGCAACCAGGCCGTTGAGCAGGCGCAGGAGCGTGGACTTGCCGGATCCGTTGGCGCCGATCACGCCGATCCGCTGCTCCGTCAGGCTGAGTGTTACGTCCTGGAGCAGGACCTTGGGGTCCGGGCTGCCATCGACTGCCACCCGGACCTCAACGTCGCTGAGGGAAACGGTGCTCACTGCTGCGGTGCGCCCAGCGGCCGGACCCGGCGGACCAGCAGGTCGGGGAAGGCCTTGTGCAGGGCGAGGGCGACAGTGACGGCGAGGACGTTCTTGATGATGTCGCCGGGGTAGTAGGCGAGGTCTGCAAGGAAGGCTTTGGAAAGCTCCAGCTTGGCGTTGACCATCATGCCGAGCACACCGAGACCGTGGATCACCACGATGCTGGTGACCATCGCGGCCGCGAACAGGAACACGCCCCGGTACTTCAGTGTCCGGCGGATGACGACGGCGGCGAGCCAGCCTACCGCTGCGGCAGCCAGGGGAAACGCCACGATGTAGCCGGCCGACGGGCCGGCCAGAATGCCCAGCCCGCTGCGCCCGCCGCTGAAGATGGGAAGGCCGGCGAGGCCGAGGAGCGTGTAAAGGCCGACGGCGGCGAAGGCCCGGCCGGGGCCGAGCGCCAGTCCGGTCAGGATCACGGCGAGGGTCTGCAGCGTGATGGGGACGCCCAGCCCGCCCACCGGAATGGCCGCGACGAGGGCCGAACCGGCCACCAGCGCGGCGAAGACTGCGATGAGTCCGAGGTCGGTGGCGTTCCAGCGGCTGCGCTTGGTTTGCTGGCCAGTGCTGGCTGAATGGGTCTGGGTCATGGCAGGTCCTGTCGGAGAAGTACAAACAATTATCGGCTGATGTCGACGTTACTGGCCCCGGAATACGGCCATTTTGTAGTGGTCCTACAAGGCTGGGCCGCTTAGGCTGAGGGCACGGCACAAACGGTCGGCGGCGTCCGCAATAAATGGCGTCCGGGGCCTCCTGCGGCGTCCGGTTATGGAGCCTTGCTGCGGCCGGTAGACTTGTAGAGGCCGTTCTCCCGGCCGCACCGTCCCGGCACCCACCAGTTTCCATCCGCTGTGCCGCGGCGTTTCCCTGTTGTGAAAGGCCTTACCTGCTTTGATTACCGTCCAGGATCTTGAACTGCGCGCCGGCGCCCGGCTGCTCATGGACCAGGTGAGCTTCCGGGTCGACAAGGGAGACAAGATCGGCCTCGTGGGCCGCAACGGTGCAGGCAAGACGACGCTCACCCGCGTGCTTGCGGGCGAGGGCCTTCCAGCGGCCGGCAAGGTGACCCGCACCGGCGAGATCGGGTACCTGCCGCAGGACCCCCGCACCCCGGACATGGAGCAACTCGCGCGGGACCGGATCCTCTCTGTCCGCGGCTTGGACGTCGCCGTCGGCAAGCTCCGCGTGGCCCACGAAGAGATGGCCAGCGAGGACGCCACCGTTCAGCGCAAGGCGATGAACCGCTACGACCGCCTCGAATCCGAGTTCCTGGCCGCCGGCGGTTATGCTGCCGAAGCCGAGGCCGCAGCCATCTGCTCGAACCTCGCCCTGCCGGACCGCCTGCTGAACCAGCCCCTCAGGACCCTGTCCGGCGGCCAGCGGCGCCGCGTGGAGCTCGCCCGCATCCTGTACTCGGACGCCGAGACCATGCTCCTCGATGAGCCCACCAACCACCTCGATGCCGATTCCATCGCCTGGCTGCGTGACTTCCTCAAGAACCACCAGGGCGGACTGATCGTGATCAGCCACGATACCGAGCTGCTCGAGGCCACCGTCAACAAGGTGTTCCTGCTGGACGCCAACCGCGCCCAGATCGACTTCTACAACATGGACTGGAAGCGCTACCTGACGCAGCGCGAAACAGATGAACGCGCCCGCAAGCGGGAACGCGCCAACGCCGAAAAGAAGGCCCAGGTCCTGTTCGACCAGGCCAACAAGATGCGGGCGAAGGCCACCAAGGCCGTTGCAGCGCAGAACATGGCCAAGCGCGCCGAACGACTGCTCAGCGGGCTGGAAGCAGTGCGCGAAAACGACCGCGTGGCCGCCCTCCGCTTCCCCGACCCGTCGCCCTGCGGCAAGACCCCGCTCACCGCGGACGGGCTCAGCAAGTCCTACGGCTCACTGGAAATCTTCACCGACGTGGACCTGGCCATCGACCGTGGTTCCAAGGTTGTCATCCTGGGCCTCAACGGCGCCGGCAAGACCACCCTCCTGCGCATGCTCGCCGGCGTGGACAAGCCCGACACCGGCGAAGTCATCCCCGGCCACGGCCTGAAGGTGGGCTACTACGCCCAGGAACATGAAACGCTCGACGTCAACCGCACCGTGCTGGAGAACATGCGTTCTTCCGCTCCCGACATGAAGGACGCCGAGGTCCGCGGCATCCTGGGCTCGTTCCTGTTCTCCGGCGACGACGTCGACAAGCCCGCCGGGGTGCTGTCCGGCGGCGAAAAGACCCGCCTGGCGCTGGCCACCATCGTTGCCTCGAGCGCCAACGTGCTGCTCCTGGACGAGCCCACCAATAACCTGGACCCCGCCAGCCGCGCCGAAATCCTCGGGGCACTGCGGAACTACGCCGGTGCCGTTGTTCTGGTGAGCCACGACGAGGGCGCTGTCGAGGCATTGAATCCCGAGCGTGTTGTTTTGCTGCCCGACGGCGTCGAGGACCACTGGAACGAAGATTACCTGGACCTGATTACGCTGGCATAGCCTCATCCTTTTGGCTGAGTTTCGGCGGCAGGTTGCGTCCGCTGCGCAGCGCGCGTAATTTGCCGCGTGCTCGCTCGTTCTCCCCACCGTCTCCCTAACCTCGCAAGCTCGGCCAGGGAACCCTGACGGCGTGGGCCCACGCCTTTGACGCACGCTACGCAAATCACCCTCGCTGCTTCGCTCGCGCGTTTCTCACCAGTCAGCTTGCCGCTGCTTAGCGGACCGGCATTTCCTTGGCTGCCGTGATCCTTTGCAGGTCTTGGTAGGTGATGGAGAACATCGAGTTGTGGTCTCCGGCTCCTGCCCAGAGGAGATCGTGGTTTTTTAGGGACTCGTCCAGCAGGGTTTTGATCCTTTCTGGGTGGCCGACGGGGGCCACGCCTCCTACTTCCTGCCCTGTGTGGTGGAGGACGAAGTCCGGGGCAGCGCGGCGGATCTTTCCGCCTCCCAGCTGCGAGGCAACCAACCGAACGTCCACTTTCGCCGCGCCGCTGGCCAGGATCAGCAGGGGAGCGCCGTCGAGTTCGAACACCAGGCTGTTGGTGATGGCCGCGACGTCGCAGCCGAGCGCCGCAGCCGCGGCAGCCGCCGTCGGGACCTTGTCCGTCAGGACGGTGACGGTGTCGCGGGCACCGGCCTCGGTCAGGGCGCGCCTCACATTAGCCACGGGATCGGGAAGGATGTCCGTACTCCTGTCGTCAGTAGCCTTGGGCATCCAGGATCGCGTCTTCCTCTTCTTCCGCCGTGGGGTGCTTGCGCTTTCGCGCTACCGGCGGACGACGGCGGGCTCCCGCACTGGCGTCGGAGGGCGCACCGCCGGCGGCGGCTGCTTCGGCGTCCTCGGCATCGATGGCCGCGTTGCGTGCCTGCTGGCGGGCTGCGTAGCCGAAGCCGACAAACATCAGGATGCCGAAAGCGAACCACTGGAGCGAGTAGGACAGGTGCGTCCCCTCTTCAACCGACGGCATGGGGAACGGCTGCGGCATGTCCGCTGAGGGCGGCGTTTCGGAGGCGAGCTGCCCGTAGGCTCCCGTCATGAGCGGGTATCCCAGCTGAGCGGAGTAGGCAGGCAGGTCGATGGACGCGAGCTGGCCGTCTGGCGCACCGCGCTGCAGGGCCGGTTCGCCGTGCTTCAGCCGTACCACCGCGGTGATCTGCCCGGACGGCGGGGCCGGAATGGAGTCCGGGCGCCCCGGGTTGTTGTTGCCAATGGGCAGCCAGCCGCGGTCAATCACCACGGTTTCGCCTGAGACGAGCTTAAAGGGCACCACCACCTCGTAGCCCGGCTGGCCGTTGAGCGGACGGTTACGCACAATCCGTTGCCCCGTGACGTCGTAGCTGCCCCGGAGTTCCACTTGCGTCCACTCATTGTCCGGGTTCAACTGCCGGAAGTCGTCCCTGGCGTCGTTGAAGCTGATGGGGGTGGCCGAGTAATTGGAGGTAACGCGCTGGATTTCGGCGAGCGTTTCAGCCCGCCGGTCCATCTGCCAGCGGCCCAGGAAGACGCAACCGGCGGCAAAGATTGCGGCCAGCAGTAGGTACCCGAGCCATTTGCTCGAGAACAGGAAACGGTACATTCAGCCGATCCCGCCGGTCGCTGTTGTGGCCTGGAGCGGAACTGTTTCCCTCCACAGTCCCCGTGTCTGCAGGTAGTCCTCCAGCCATTCCTTGTGCTCGCCGCACGCTAGCCACGCCTTCCGGCGCTCCGGCGTGTGGATCTTTGGGTTGTTCCAGAGCAGCTGCCACGACGCATCTGCCCGGCAGGCCTTGCGCGAGCACACAGCCGCGGACGCCGGCCCGGCAGTCTCGCCGGTCCCGCCGCCCAAGTTGAAAAGGTTCATGAAGCTTTCTGTCCCCGGTCGTCGTCGTCTTCATCACTGATCAGCTCGCCCTGCAGCACCGTTGGCTGGTCTTCGGGATACCCGGAGTCCTCTGATTCCCCGGTCCCTGGGTCATCCTTTGCTTCCAGTTCAGCGTACGGAGTGTAGTCGAGGAGCGAGTCGCTGTGGATCTCGGCTTTGTCGGAGCCGTTGGCGATCACCACGGCAATCCACGGCAGGAATAGGGCCCCGGCCACCGCAACGAGCTTCAACCAGCCATCCACCACGAAGATCAGAATCAGGCAGACCATGCGGATTCCCATGGCCAGCGCGTACTTGATCATGCGCTCCCGCATGTCCTCGGAATGCGCTGCAGCTGCGTCCGTGATGCTGTGTACCTCCGGATGACCGGATGCGGCGTCACGCTTCTCGGGCATCGGCTGTCCGGGCTGGTGTTCAGGTGTCACGGCTGTCTCATCACGCTCCAATAGCTACCTCAATTCTCTCACCATCCCGGGGAGCCCCCCAAACGGGCGCTAAGATCGGAGGCAGTAAAAATCCAGCCACCACAGCGGAGCCATGCTTCGCGGAAATCCGGAGCACTCATGTCTGAAGCAGCAACCACGGCCCGCAGCGTCCTCATCACCGGCGGGAACCGCGGCATCGGCCTGGCCATTGCGGAGGCCTTCCTGGCCAACGGAGACAAGGTGGCCGTGACGTACCGGAGCGAATCGCAGCTGCCGGACGGCATCCTCGGGGTTAAGGCCGACGTCACCGACGAGGCGTCCGTTGACGCCGCGTTCGCCGAAGTTGAGGCTGCCCACGGTCCCGTCGAGGTGCTGGTGGCCAATGCGGGCATCACCAAGGACACCCTCCTGCTGCGCATGAGCGAGGACGATTTCACCTCGGTAATCGACACGAACCTCACCGGAGCGTTCCGGGTCATCAAGCGGGCCTCCAAGGGCATGATCCGGCTGCGCAAGGGCCGCGTGGTGCTCATCTCCTCTGTCTCCGGCCTCTACGGCGCCCCGGGCCAGATCAACTACTCCGCCTCCAAGGCCGGGCTCGTAGGCATCGCGCGCTCCCTCACCCGCGAACTCGGCTCGCGCGGCATCACCGCCAACGTGGTGGCACCGGGATTCATCAACACCGACATGACCGCCGAGCTCCCGGAAGCTACGCAGAAGGACTACCTCTCCAAGGTGCCCGCCGGGCGCTTCGCCGATGCCTCCGAGGTGGCCAACGTGGTCCGCTGGATCTCCAGCGACGAGGCCGCCTACATCTCCGGCGCCGTCATTCCGGTCGACGGCGGACTGGGCATGGGCCACTAACTGCCGCTGACTTTGCCAGCTTCGCCCGCGCGACGTCGGCGGAAAGTTCTGCCTCCCCCCGGGCGGCAAGTCCAGCCACCACGCCGTCGACGTCGGCGTCGGGCCGGTTCTGGCTGAGTTTGTTCTTTGCCTCGATCCGCGTGATGAGCAGTTCGACGCCCACGATTGCGCGCAGCTGGCCCGAGATGTAACGTTCCGGTGCGTCGTCCACGGTCCACGGCCGCTCGGAGCGTGCTTCGTGGAGGTCGGTCAGCCGCCTGACGTGCCAGCTGAGCCAGTCAGGGTCGTGATGGACCGTGAGCTTTCCGTACACGTGGGCGGTGGAGTAGTTCCAGGTCGGCACGACGCGTCCGTGTTCTGCTTTCGACGCGTACCATGAGGGCGAAATGTAGGCGTCGCCGCCCTCGATGATGACGAGTGATTCGCCCATTGCAGGCTCTGACCACTGAGGGTTGTTCCGGGCGAGGTGTCCCTGCAGCGCGCCGTGCTCGCCGACCGAGGGATCGTAGACGAAGGGCAGCAGCGTGGCGAGGATACCTTGCGGGGTTGCGGTGATGAGGTTGGCCGCTGCCGGCCTCGTAAGAAGGTCCTGAACCGCGTCGGGGCGGGCTGCGAAGTGCTCCGGGGTGTACATGGGGCTTTCCTTTGCTGGGTGAGGGATCGTTCTTGCTGGATGGAGTCCTGTGATCAGCGGATCGTCAGGAATTGTGCGTTGCTTTCGGCGGATTAGCCGGACTTAGCCGCACACGAACCGCGGCGCCGGCACAGAGGATGACCGCCAGGCCGCCGGCCATGGTGTACCAGGTCAGGGCCTCGCCCAGCAGGAGTGCGGCCCAGCAGATGCTCAGGACGGGCTGGACAAGCTGGATCTGGCTAACCTGGGCCATGGGGCCGATCGCGAGGCCGCGGTACCAGGCAAAGAACCCGAGAAACGCGCTGACGACGCCCAGGTAGGCAAGGGCAGCCCACTGCGCCGGTGTGCCGGACGGCGGTTGCTGTGCCATGGAGAGTGTTGTCAGGAACGCCATCAGGGGCGATGCGAGCACGAGCGCCCAGGATACGGTCTGCCATGCGCCGAGCTCGCGTGCAAGCAGGCCCCCTTCGGCGTACCCGACGGCCGCGGCCGCGACGGCGCCGAGGAGCAGCAGGTCCGCCCAGTGCAGCTGCCCTGGGCCACCGGACTGGGCGAAGGCAAAGATGATCGCGGCAAGGGCGCCGACGGCCGTCGCAATCCAGAAGGCCAGCCGGGGACGCTCCCGCCCGCGGAGAACGGCGGCGGTTGCAGTCGCCGCCGGGAGTAGCGCGATGACGACGGCGCCGTGGCTGGCGGGCGCGGTGGTGAGCGCGTAGGACGTGAGCAGCGGGAAGCCGACGACGATCCCGCCGCCCACCACGGCGAGCCGCACCCATTGCCCACCCTGGGGAAGGCGCTGCCGGGTGAGCGCAAGGGCGAAGGCCGCCAGCACAGCGGCCAGGACCGCGCGCGAGGATCCGATGAACAACGGCGACAGGCCTGCGACAGCCATCCGGGTGAACGGAACGGTGAACGAGAAGGCCGCTACTCCGAGGAGGCCCCACCAAAGGCCGCTGGCCTGCCGGGACCGTACAGGCGATATCGCTGGGCGAATAAGAGTAGTAGCGCTACTATTGTCTTTCATGAATAACGATAGCAGTTCGCGGATTGCGATGCGACTCCGAAAGTGGATCGCCGTGGCCGCGCCCGGAGCCCGGCTGCCGTCCACCCGGTCACTCGTTGCGGAGTACCAGGCCAGCCCCGTCACCGTGCAGAAGGCCCTGCAAACCCTGACAACGCAGGGACTGATCGAGAGCCGGCCCGGCGTCGGGACGTTCGTCCGGGCCGTGCGGACCGCGCGCCCGTCGGACTACGGCTGGCAGACGGCGGCCCTGGGTTCGCCGCGCGCACCACTTCGCTATGCTGCCGCCGCGATGCGGAGCGCCCCGAACGACGTCATCGCATTCCACTCCGGCTACCCGGACCGGGAACTCCTGCCGGAGCGACTGGTGCGGGCCGCACTCACCCGGGCGGCCCGCGGCGACGCTGCCTTATCCCGTCCACCTGCGGCCGGACTGCCGGAACTGCAGTCCTGGTTCGCGCACGAACTCGGCGCCTCGACCCCGGTCGGGGTCACCCCGCCAACGCCGAGCGACGTCATTGTGCTGCCGGGAAGCCAAAGCGGGCTGAGCTCCATTTTCAGCGCCCTTGTCGGCCGGGGGCAGCCCCTGCTCATCGAGTCCCCGACCTACTGGGGAGCCATCCTGGCGGCGGCCCAGGCCGGTGTCCGCGTCGTTCCGGTGCCCAGCGGTCCCGACGGCCCGGATCCGCAGGAGCTGTCCCGGGCATTCGAGGAGACCGGTGCCCGGATGTTCTACGCTCAGCCGAACTATGCAAACCCCACCGGAGCGCAATGGGCGCCGGGGCGGGGCGAACAGGTCCTGGACGTCGTCCGCGCGAACGGAGCATTCCTCGTGGAGGACGACTGGGCGCACGACTTCGGCATCACCACCACCCCGGTTCCCGTTGCCGCCCATGACGATTCCGGCCATGTTGTCTACCTACGGTCGCTGACCAAGAGCGTCTCCCCGGCCATCCGCATTGCCGCAGTCATCGCCCGCGGGCCGGCCCGCGAGCGCATTCTGGCCGACAGGAGTGCCGAGACGATGTATGTGAGCGGCCTGCTCCAGGCCGCGGCACTCGACGTCGTCACCCAGCCCGGCTGGCAGACGCACCTGCGCGGCCTCCGCCTGCAGCTTCAGGCGCGCCGGGACCTCCTCGTCACCAGCCTGCGAGAGCACGCGCCGCAGGCCCACATCACCCACGTGCCCAAGGGAGGGCTGAACCTCTGGGCCCGCCTTCCCGACGGGACCGACCTCGAACGGCTCGTCCGCGAGTGCGAAACCGCGGGGATCATCATCGCCGCCGGCACAGATTGGTTCCCGGCCGAACCCGCAGGTCCCTTCATCCGGCTCAATTACGCCGGGCCAAACCCGGGTGCGTTCCCGGAAGGGGCGCGCATCCTCGGCGCGGTCCTGGAGCGCGGCATCCGCTAGGTACCGAGCGCTGCCACGAGCGGTCCCTCGGCTGGTGTGTCCTTCAGCCGGCGTGGTCGTAGGCTTCCCGGAGCCACCCGGCCACCTCGGCGTCGAGGTCAGCGGCCGAGCGCAGCTCCAAATGGTGCAGCCAGAGGGTGGGGGACGTGTGGACGATTTCCTTGAAGCGGCCCGAATCGAGGCGGCGCGGCAGGACAATCGAGAGGACCGCCGGAACGTTGGATCGGATGTACCGGCCCGGATTCCAGACGTAGGCGAATCCCCGCCGGTTGCGGAAGGCGATCTGGCTCTTCGTGATTCGCTCGGAGGCAGGAACCGTCGCCGCCAGCAAGGTACTGACGGCCCGGTACAGCTCCAGTCCCTCGGCAGAACCACGGAAGACTTCCTCCGGTGTGGACGTCTCGCCGCCCGGCGGGTTCATTGCGGTGCTTCCGCCGCTCCGACGACTGTCATGGCGGGAGCGTACGCCGGGGGTGATCAGGCAACAACCCGCGGCGGGGAAACTAGCTGCCCGGACCTTCTTTGTGGCGTTCCGACAATCGGATCGGGGATTTCCGCTGGCATGATGGACTTCAGACCTACAGTGATTTAGACGTTTGGAACAAAAGGAGCTCATATGGGACTGCTGGACAACAAGACCGCCATTGTGACCGGATCCTCGCGGGGTATCGGCGCCGAAGTGGCCAAGATCCTCGCCGGCGAGGGAGCCGCCGTCGTCGTTAACTACCGCCAGAAGGCGCCGCGCGCCAATAAGGTGGTGTCCGACGTCGAGGCCGCGGGCGGCCGCGCCGTGGCCGTTGGCGCAGACCTGACCACGGATGAGGGCGTGCAGGCCCTGGCGAGCGCCGCCATGGAGAACTTCGGCTCGCTGGACGTCCTGGTGCTCAACGCGTCGGGCGGCATGGAATCGGGCATGGAAGAGGGATATGCCCTCAAGCTGAACCGGGACGCGCAGGTCAACATGCTCAACGCCGCCGTGCCCCTCATGAAGGCAGGCTCCCGCGTGGTGTTCGTTACCAGCCACCAGGCCCACTTCATCAACTCGGTGCCCACCATGCCGGAGTACGAGCCCGTCGCACGCAGCAAGCGCGCAGGCGAGGACGCGCTCCGCGAGCTCCTGCCGGCCCTGGCCGACAAAGGCATTTCGCTGGTCGTTGTGTCCGGCGACATGATCGAAGGCACCGTCACGGCTACGCTGCTGGACCGCTCCAACCCGGGCGCCATCGAGGCCCGCCGCGCCGAGGCCGGCAAGCTGTATTCCGTGGCGGAGTTCGCTGAAGTAGTTGCCAGCATGGCCACCGCCGACGTCGAGTCCGGCCACACGGAGTATGCCGGGGGCGCCGACTACTTCGGCAAGGGCGCAGAGTAGCGATTTCCCGCGCCCCGTCCGGGGCCGGTTGTCCTGGCGACAGCCTCGTTTCCAAGAGCTCCGGGCAGTTGTCCTGCCCGGAGCTCTTGGCTGTCGCGACGCCCCAAGTCGCGACGCCCAGCCCGAGCGCCCGGGGCGTTGTCCATAGGGGCAGAGCCGTTTACGGTTTTATGCATGGAACAGCATCGAGAGGTGACCCGCCGAACCTATCCGTCAGGTGTCCCATGCTGGGTGGACACTCAGCAGCCCGACGTTGAAGCCGCCATGGCCTTCTACGGCGGACTCTTCGGGTGGGAGTTCGAGGACACCGCCCCGACCGGTGCCGCCGACAGGTACGTGATAGCCACACTCGACGGCCAGGAGGCCGGCGCGATCGCGGGCACCGGAACCGGCATCCCCGCTTGGCACACCTATGTGTCCGTGGATGACGCGGATGCTGCCGCGCGCCACCTGCTTTCGATCGGCGCCACCCTGAAATCGGCTCCCGCCGACTCTGGCTCAGGAGCAGTGCATGCGGTGCTGGCGGATCCCGAAGGCGCCGAGTTCCGTATCTGGCAGGCCCGGGGGCGGCCCGGGGCGCAGGCGGTCAATCTGCCGGGCGGATGGAACTTCAGTGACCTTCACACAACAAACATCGACGCCGCGGTCGCCTTCTACACCAAGGCGTTCGACTGGCAGTTCGACAACCTCGACTTCGGAACGATGATCCGGCGCCCCGGTTATGGTGATCACCTGGAGGCCACTGTCGACGCCAACATCAGGGTTCGCCAAGCGGGCGATGCCGTCCCCCGCGGGTTCGAGGATGCCGTGGCCTGGCTTGCACCTGCGGCCCCCGGCGAGCGGCCGCACTGGCACGTGACCTTCACTGTCGCGGACCGGGACCGCGCGGCCAAGGACGCAGAGCGCCTTGGCGGCGGCATCCTCCGGCAGGACGATACCGAGTGGACGCGGACTGTCCTGATTCGCGATCCCGGGGGAGCGGTGTTCACCGCGAGCCAGTACACGCCGCCGACCGGCTGAACCGACCCGGCTGAAATGCCCCGGCTCAGACGCCGGCGATGTGCCGCACGGCGTCGAGATACGGCATGTTCACGGCGGCGTCGGCCACGGCGCGCACCGCGGGCTTGGCGTTGAACGCGACGCCGATTCCGGCGGCGCCGAGCATGTCGAGGTCGTTGGCGCCGTCGCCCACGGCTATGGTGTGCTCCATGGCAACTCCCTCGGCGGCGGCCCATTCGCGCAGGTACTTCTCTTTCGCGGCGCGGTCGACCACCGCCCCGAGCACCTTGCCGGTCAGTGCGCCGTCGACAATTTCGAGCTCGTTGGCGATCCAGTAGTCCAGGCCCAGCTCCTCGGCGATCGGGCGCAGGATCTGGTTGAAGCCACCTGACACCACGGCCACCACATGGCCTGCGGCCTTGAACGCCGCCACGAGTTCCGCTGCCCCCTCGCTGAGCTTCACTTCGGCACGGACGGAATCGACGACGGCGGCCGGCAGCCCGGCGAGCACCGCCACCCGGGCGTGAAGGCTTTGGGCGAAGTCCAGCTCGCCGCGCATGGCGGCTTCGGTGACGGCCGCGACTTCGTCGCGCTTTCCGGCGTAGGCGGCGAGGAGCTCGATGACCTCCTGCTGGATCAGTGTGGAATCCACATCCATGATGAGGAATTTGCGCTCGGCCTTCCGCAGCTCCGCGGGCACGATGGCGGTATCCACGCCGCTCCGTCCGGCGTCCTCTTTAGCTGCGGCTACGCGGTGCCGCAGCCCGGCAATGTCGGCCGCGGATCCTGACTGCACGTCAAAGTCAACGGTGCAGACGTCATAGCGGCCGTCGCCGCCGCGCGAGGCCGTTCCAAATGTCGTGCCGGAACCGGCCAGCAGGGACCGGAGGTTTTCCGGTTCCGAAGGGGACAATTTCAGGCCGTAGCTGACCGCGGTCACGTTCGAACTCATGGCTGCAATCTTAGCCAGCGCAGCGGTGCCGCCCGAATTCGTTTCGCGGACCGGCCCCGCTCCGGCGACGTTCTGACGACGCACCGGGGGGAGGCAGCGTTCCGGTTATCAGTCGCACCCCGTTTTGTCCTAGTGTCTACTTCTATGAGTGATGTTCTTGAAATGGCCGCCGTCAGCGTTGTCCGCGGAGCCAAAACGCTCCTGAGCAAGGTTGACTGGCAGGTCAAGGAAGGCGAGCGGTGGGTAATCCTCGGACCCAACGGCGCCGGCAAGACCACTCTGCTCCAGATCGCCGCCGCCAGGCTCCATCCGACGAGCGGCATGGCAGGCATCCTGGAGGAAATCCTCGGCTCGGTGGACGTCTTCGAGCTGCGGCCGCGGATCGGACTTTCCTCGGCGGCCCTCGCCAACCAGATCCCCGAGCACGAGAAGGTCCTCAACGTCGTGGTCACGGCCGCCTACGGAGTGACCGGCCGCTGGCGCGAAGGCTATGAGAAGGACGACGAACGCCGGGCCTTCGCACTGCTGAATGACTGGGGCATGGGTCCGCTGCTGAACCGCGCGTTCGCCTCGCTTTCGGAGGGTGAGCGCAAGCGTGTCCAGATCGCCAGGGCCCTCATGACCGACCCCGAACTCCTCCTGCTGGACGAGCCCGGCGCCGGGCTTGACCTTGGCGGCCGCGAGGACCTCGTGCACCGGCTCAGCCAGCTGGCCCTCGACGACACCGCTCCCGCGATCGTGCTTGTCACCCACCACCTTGAGGAAGTCCCGCCGGGCTTCACGCACGCGATGCTCATGCGCGACGGCGGGGTCGTGGCTTCCGGACCCGTCGAAGAGGTCCTCACCTCCGGCAACCTCAGCGAGACCTTCGGCCTGCCCCTTGAGGTTTCCGTCAACTCCGGCCGTTACTCCGCCACTGCCCGCCGCTAGCGGGGCGGCCCGCACAGCGTGGAGTTATTCAGCGGCATCCTTGTGTTCTTCGCCGGCCTGTGGGCCGGCACCATCAACAGCGTGGTCGGTTCGGGCACCCTGGTCACCTTCCCGGTGCTGATTGCCCTGGGACTTGCGCCGGTCACGGCGTCAATGAGCAACGCCATGGGCCTGGTGGCCGGCGGAGCGGCCGGCGCCTGGGGATACCGCCGCGAGCTGAAAGGCCGCGGCCGGCAACTCCTGAAGCTGCTCCCGGCCTCCCTCCTCGGCGGCATCTCCGGAGCGTGGCTGCTGCTCCATCTCCCCGAAGAAGTGTTCCACTATGCTGCGCCGGTGCTGATAGTGTTTGCGCTGCTCATGGTGGTCTTCCAGCCCCGGCTGCAGCGCTGGGTCCGCAACCGCGAAGAAAACCCCGAGCACGCGCTCCGGGACAAGCACCACAGCGTCCTCCTCGTGGTGCTCGTCTTCCTCGCCGGTGTCTACGGCGGTTACTTTGTGGCCGCGCAGGGGATCCTGCTGGTCGCCATCCTCGGCATCTTCATGACCGGCACCATCCAGAACGCCAATGCGATGAAGAACATCCTGGTGCTCGGCGTTAACCTCATCGCGGCGACGTCCTACCTGCTGTTCGCGTTCGGCCGGATCAACTGGACCGTGGTGGCCATCATCGCCGTCAGCTCGCTCATCGGCGGCCTCGTCGGCTCCAAGGTGGGCCGCAGGCTCTCGCCGCCCGTGCTGCGGGGCGTCATCTTCGCCCTGGGGCTGGTTGCGCTCGGCTTCATGATCGCGAATCTGCTGCAATAATCGGCCGGTGACTTTCCACTATCTCGAGTCCGCGGCCGACCCGCGGGTCTCCGACTACACGCAGTTGACCGACGTCCACCTGCGCAAGCTCCGCGAACCGGCGGAGGGCATGTATATCGCCGAATCCTCCCGGGTCCTGAGGCGGGCGCTGGCTGCGGGCCACCGGCCGCGGTCGTTCTTCCTCGCGGAAAAGTGGCTGCCGGACCTGGCCGATATTTTTGAGCAGTATCCGGACGTGCCTGCCTACATCGGCAGTGCCGGCCTGCTCGAGGAGATCACCGGCTTTCACCTGCACCGCGGGGCCATGGCCGCCATGCACCGGCCGGCTCCGGTTCCGCTGCCCGAGCTGCTGTCCGGGGCCCGCAGGGTGGCGGTCCTTGAAGACATCGTGGACCACACCAACGTCGGGGCCATCTTCCGCTCGGCGGCAGCCCTCGGCGTCGACGCGGTGCTCGTGTCCCCGCGCTGCGGGGATCCGCTGTACCGGCGCAGCGTACGCGTCAGCATGGGCACCGTTTTCCAGGTGCCATGGGCGCGGCTGGAGTCCTGGCCGGGGGACCTCGCCGTCCTCCGGGACCAGGGATTTACCGTGGCTGCCATGGAGCTCACCGGGGACGCCGTGGACCTCGACGATCTGGCCGCCCGGAATCCGGAACGGCTCGCGCTGGTGCTGGGGACGGAAGGTGCCGGCATGAGCGCGGAGACCCTTGCCGCCGTCGACCTTGCAGTGAAGATCCCGATGCGCGCCGGAGTCGACTCGCTCAACGTGGCGGCGGCGTCGGCGGTGGCGTTTTGGGAGCTGCGGCCTCGGGCATGACGGCGTTCGTCAGCCGGCCCCGGATCCGCTATTATTGATAGCTGGCTGCCCTGTGTTTCTTGCTTGCTCTTGCTAGCTCCGGACGCGGACAGCGGCCATTCCATTCATACCTGGCAGCTGGCAAAATCCAGCGCTGCGAACAAAGGTCCCACTATGAAGTCTGATATCCACCCGAAGTACGAAGCTGTTGTTTTCAACGACCTGGCTTCCGGCGTCAAGTTCCTGACCAAGTCCACCGTGTCTTCCAAGAAGACCATCGAGTGGGAAGACGGCAACACCTACCCGGTCATCGACGTCGAAATCTCCTCCGAGTCCCACCCGTTCTACACGGGCAAGCAGCGCATCATGGACTCTGCAGGCCGCGTCGAGCGCTTCAACGCTCGCTTCAAGGGCTTCGGCGGCAAGAAGTAACTTACTTCTCCCCAAGGTTCTTTGGAAAGCCCGCACCGGCAACGGTGCGGGCTTTTTGCGTTCGTGGGGCAGGATGGAACCCATGACTGGCACACCGCTTGACGTATCCGACAACGGCGCCGGGCGCCTGCACGGCGAGTACAAGGTCCCGGGCGGCAAGCTCGTGGTGGTGGACCTTGACGTCGTGGACGGCGCCTTCGCCGGCGTCTCGCTGAGCGGCGACTTCTTCCTGGAACCGGATGAGGCGCTGCTGGACATCAACTCAGCGCTCGAGGGACTCCCGGAAAGTTCGACGGCGGCTGAGATCGCCGCCGCCGTGGAGGCGTCCCTTCCGGCCGAAGCCGTGCTGTTTGGCTTCTCCGCGGGCGCCGTGGCCGTCGCCGTGCGCAGGGCGCTGTCCAAGGCAACCCACTGGAGCGACCACCACTGGAACATCATCGGGCCCACCGTCCTGCCGACGCACCTGAACGTGGCACTGGACGAGGTCCTCACCGAAGAGGTCGGCGCCGGCCGCCGCAATCCCACCCTGCGCTTCTGGGACTGGGAGGAGCCGTCCGTGGTGATCGGCAGCTTCCAGTCGGTCCGCAACGAGGTGCACCCCGACGGCGTGGCACGGCACGGGATCACGGTGGTCCGGCGCATCAGCGGCGGGGGAGCCATGTTCATGGAAGCCGGCAACTGCATCACCTACTCCCTGTACCTGCCGCAGACCCTCGTGGACGGCATCAGCTTCGCGGACTCCTACGCATTCCTGGACGCCTGGGTCATGGCCGCGCTGAAGCAGCTCGGCATCGACGCCTTCTACGTGCCACTCAATGACATCGCCACCGATCAGGGGAAGATCGGCGGCGCCGCGCAGAAGCGGCTGGCCAACGGCGGCATGCTCCACCACGTGACCATGAGCTACGACATCGATGCCGACAAGATGGTGGAGGTGCTCCGGATCGGCAAGGAAAAGCTCTCGGACAAGGGGACAGCCAGCGCCAAGAAGCGGATTGATCCGTTGCGGCGTCAGACCGGCCTGGCACGGACGGAAATCGTCTCGGCCATGATGGACGTGTTCGCGGGCATGTACGGAGCCACTCCGTCGGAGCTCACCGGCGCGGAACTGGAAACCGCCCGGCAGCGGGTGGCGTCCAAGTTCGGCACGCACGAGTGGCTGTACCGCGTGCCGTAGGAAATCCGTTCTGAGCCTTCAAAACGGCAGTTACGGAGCTACCGATGGTGTTTTCCCGGCGAGGGTCTGGGCTGTGAGTGCCTGGGCCGTGAGGGCGCGGTGCAGGTGGTCCCGCTGCTCGATGATGATCCGGCGCAACGCACGTGGCGCGTCCGGGTGGGCCAGCAGCCAGGCGTCAGTGCGGACGACCACCGGGTGATTCTCCGGGGAGCCTCCAGCCGCGGAACCGTCCGCCGGGGCAAGGTGACGGGACGCGGGGTAGAGCCCGCGGACAATCCGGCTGGCGATCTCGATGCTCCGTTCCGCCCACACTGTTTCCAGGCAGCCGAAATACGGTTCCACGAAGGGATCCAGCAGTTCCTCCGGGCCGGTGTTGAACCCGGCGATGGTGGCGCTGAGCAGCTGGTTGGACAGTTCCGTGCCGCGGACCGCCGCGTCCCAGGCGGCAGCCTTGACGGCGGCGTCCGGCCTGGCGGCGAGGGCCGTGGCGTGGCCGGCACGGCCCGACGCCGTGGTGTCGCGCGTCAGCTCGGCGTCGAGTTCGGCCTCGCCGGCGAGGCCGTGGGCCGCGAGGGCGTGCCACAGGCTCCACCGCAGCTCGGCGTCGACGGCGAGTCCGGGCACGGCGACCGTGCCGTCCAGCATGCCGCGGAGCAGGGCCAGCTGACCGGCGTCCGTTCGGCTGAGGGTCGCGAGCGTCCTGGCCCATGCCAGCTGCTGGTCGGAGCCGGGCGCGGCACTGCGCAGCTCCGTGGCCGCGGCGGACGCGAACGCCGCGCGAACCTCGTCACGCTCCTCAGCCGGCACGTAGTATTCCAATGCGGTGGACGCATTCCCGAGGACATTCAGCAGCACGCCGATTCCGGTCTCGGCCGGGGCAAAGCGGCGGACCGCCTCCACGTACAGCGACGCCGGTGTGACGCCGTCCCGGGCTGAATTCCACAGGGCAGTCCAGCACAGGGCACGGGCCATGGGGTCGCTGATCCTGTCCAGCGAGACGCGGACGGTGGCCTCGGAGCCGGGGTCGAGCCGGACCTTGGCATAACTCAGATCCTCGTCATTGACCAGCAGGAGCGCGGGCCGGTCTGCTCCCGCCAGTTCGGGAATCTCCTCCGCTGCCCCGGTCACGCCCGTCTCTACGGAACCCGTGCGGACCAGCATGCCGCCTGCGTCAAAGTTGTACAGCCCGATCCGCAAACGGTGCGGACGCAGCTCCTGCCGGCCGGAGGCGGGGTCGGGCGCGTCCTGCAGCAGGGTCACCCTGTTCAGCACACCGTCACGGGCGTCCAGCTCTACGCCCAGCGTGGAGATGCCGGATGTTTGCAGCCACTGCCGCGCCCACACCGCGAGGTCCCGTCCGGACGATGCGCTCAGCGCACTGAGCAGCTCCGCCAAGGTGGTGTTGCCGTATTGGTGGTCCCTGAAGTACTGCCGGGATCCCGCCACGAAGGCATCGAAGCCGACGTACGCCACGAGCTGCTTGAGCACCGAGGCCCCCTTGGCATAGGTGATGCCGTCGAAGTTCTGCTTGGCGGCCTCGAGGTCGGGAATGTCGGCGACGATCGGGTGGGTCGTGGGCAGCTGGTCCTGGACGTACGCCCAGGACTTGCGGTTGTTCGCGAAGTTGACCCACGCGGTGTCCCAGTCCGTGGCGCGGTCCACCCCGAGCGTTCCCATGTAGTCGGCGAAGGATTCCTTGAGCCACAGGTCATCCCACCACTGCATCGTGACGAGGTCCCCGAACCACATGTGCGCCATCTCGTGCATCAGCGTATTGGCGCGGCCCTGGTACTGCGAGTCGGCTGCCCGTGAGGTGAAGACGTAGTTCTCCGTGAACGTGACCAGGCCGGGGTTTTCCATGGCGCCCAGGTTGTATTCGGGCACGAAGGCCTGGTCATACTTGCCCCACGGATACGGGAAGTCGAACAGCCCGTTAAAGAAGTCGAGCCCCTGCTTGGTGAGTTTGAACAGCTCGCCGGTGTCAAAGGACTTCGCCAGGGAGGCCCGGCAGTAAAGGGCCAGCGGCACGTCAAGCCGCGTGCCGTCATCGAGGATTTTGCTCCATTCGTCCCGGGCCTTGAAGTACGGGCCTGCCAGGACGGTGGTGATGTAGGTGGACATAGGCAGGGTCGAGGCGAAGTCCCAGCGGCTGGCCGCGGCGTCATCGGCCAGCGGTAACCGTGCTGCCTCGGCGCCGTTGGAAGCAACCTCCCACCCGGACGGGGCAATGACGTGGAAGGTGAAGCGAGCTTTGAGGTCCGGCTGCTCGAAGTTCGCGAACACGCGGCGGGCGTCCGCAGGCTCGTACTGCGTGTACAGGTAGCACTGGCCGTCGGCGGGGTCGAAGAACCGGTGCATGCCTTCGCCGGAACTGCTGTAGAGGGCTGTCCCGGTGACGGTCACCTCATTCTCGGCCTGCAGGTTGTCCAGCCGGATCCGGGAACCGTCAACGACGTCGGAGACCGGCAGTGCCGTGCCGTTGAGGACCACGCTGCTCACATTCCGGCACATGAAGTCCAGGAACGTCGAGGCGCCGGGCTGGTCCGCCGAAAACGCGATGGTGCTTCGGCTGGCGTAGCCGGAGACGTCAGGATCCGCCGCGCTGCGGACGTCGAGGAGGACGTCGTAGCTGTGCGTGGTGATCAGGGCCGACCGTGCTGCCGCTTCATTGCGCTGGAGGTTCTCATTCGACACTCAGCTATTGAATCATGAGCAGTGCCGCTCCCAGGCCGAGGGCCGCGATCAGGAACCATGCCACGAGGGCGGCGAGCAGCGCGCGCAGCCCGGTGTGCAGCAGCGTGCGGATCCGCACGGCCGATCCGAGCCCGAAGAGCGCGGCGCCGAGCAGGATGTCCTGCAGCCCGGCCGCCGCGTCGAGCCAGCCTGCAGAGACCCAGCCGGTGGACCGGAGCGCCACCAGCGCCACGAAGCCCACGACGAACAGCGGCACCACCGGCGGCAGCGCCTCGGCAGGGGAGCCGTCTGCAGCGGACGGCTGGGCGGCGGACGTCTTAGCCGCCGACGTCTTAGCCGCCGCAAGGCGTTGCTGCAGTCCGGCCGCGGCCACCATGGGCGCCAGCAGGATCACGCGCGTCAGCTTCACCACGACCGCGATGCCCAGCGCCGCCGGCCCCGCGGTCTGCGCCGTAGCCACCACCTGTCCCACATCGTGCACAGACGCACCCGTCCACGCACCGAACACCTCGGCGCTGAGGTTCAGCGGATGGACCAGCAGCGGCAGGGCCCCGATGGCCAGCGTGCCGCACAGCGTCACCAGGGCCACCGGCAGGACGGTATCGGCGTGCCGGATCCGCCGTACGGCGGCCATCGCGCCAATAGCGGACGCACCGCAGATCGAAAATCCCGTGGCAATGAGCAGGGAGGCCTCCCGCGGAAGCCGGAACAGCCGGGAAATTCCGTAGGTCCCGGCGAAGCTGGCCAGCACCACCGCCGTAATCAGGAGCAGGGACGTCCAGCCGAGCCCCAGGACTTCGGCGACGCCGACCTTCAGCCCCAGCAGCACGATGCCGCCGCGCATCAGGTGCTTGCCGGCGAAGTCCAGCCCCGGCCGTGCGCGCCCGGCCACCCACACCGCCGTGAACGGCAGGTTGGCCGCGAGCAGGCCCAGGGCCACGGCCAGGGTCATGGCAGGCAGGGCCGGAACAGCGGCGTGGACGGCGAAGGCGAGCGCCAGCGCCACCAGGGCCGTCAGCAGGCCCGGCAGAATGCGGGTAAAGTTCTGATGCGTCACCCCGCGCAGCTGCCGCCGCATCGGCGTCGGGAATCGGAAGTCTGGCACGTCCCAACCATGCCGGACACCGGCGGCAAAAGACCAACCGGGAGGACCCCTCCAACACGCCACGGGCGGGTCCGGTAATGAATTCGCAACAAAAAGGTGGTTGGCTTATGCCCATGTCTGACCTATTCCAGGATTACTCCGAGGCGGCCGGCCGCTCCGGCGCCTACGACGAGATGTTTGCCCCTGGGCAAGTGGCCCGCAAGTCCTACGGGCAGGTGGCGGGTGCCCTTCGCGAGCTGTCGCTGGCAGACGTCAGCGCCCGTGCGGACTCCATGGCGCGTACGTTCCTGGACCGTGGCGTGACCTTCGACTTCGCGGGGGAGGAGCGTCCCTTCCCGCTCGACATCGTGCCCCGGGTGATCCCCGCCGATGAGTGGGACGTCCTGGAGCGCGGCGTGGCCCAGCGCGTCCGTGCCCTGGAGGCGTTCCTCAATGACGTCTACGGCAAGATGGCGGTGGTTTCCGACGGCGTGATCCCGCGGCAGCTGGTCACCACCAGCGCACACTTCCACCGCGCCGTGCACGGCTTCGAACCGGCGGGCGGCGTCCGGGTGCACATCTCGGGCATCGACGTCGTCCGGGACGCGGCCGGAACCTTCAGGGTCCTGGAGGACAACGTGCGTGTGCCGTCGGGGGTCAGCTACGTGCTGGAGAACCGGCGTGCCATGGCGAAGGGCCTTCCGGAGGCCTTCGGCCAGCAGCTCATCCGGCCCGTGGAGGAGTACCCGCGCAGGCTGCTGTCGGCCCTGCGGAAGACGGCGCCGACCGGCGTCGACGACCCCACCGTGGTGGTGCTGACCCCCGGTGTCTTCAACAGCGCCTACTTCGAGCACACCCTCCTCGCCGGTCTGATGGGCGTGGAGCTCGTGGAGGGCCGCGACCTCGTCTGCCGCGGCAACCGTGTGTACATGCGCACCACCGCCGGTGAACAGCGAGTTGACGTGATCTACAAGCGCATCGACGACGACTTCCTGGACCCGCTGCAGTTCCGCGCCGACTCCATGCTGGGCTGCCCGGGCCTGGTCAACGCTGCCCGCGCCGGCGGCGTGACCATCGCCAACGCTGTGGGCAACGGCGTGGCGGATGACAAGCTGGTCTACAGCTACGTGCCTGACCTGATCCGCTACTACCTCGCCGAAGAACCCGTCATCGCCAACGTGGACACGTTCCGGCTGGAGGAAAAGGAAGCCCGCGAGCACGTCCTGGACCGCCTCGACGAACTCGTGGTCAAACCGGTGGACGGCTCCGGCGGCAAGGGCCTGGTCATCGGCCCGGACGCTTCCAAGGATGAGCTGGAAGCCTTGCGCAAGCGGGTCATTGCCGATCCTCGCGGCTGGATCGCCCAGCCCGTCCTGCAGCTGTCCACCGTGCCCACGCTTAGCGGCGACAAGTTCGGCCCCCGCCACGTGGACCTCCGCCCGTTTGCGGTCAACGACGGCGACGACGTCTGGGTGCTTCCCGGCGGCCTGACCCGGGTTGCACTGAAGGAAGGCTCGCTGATCGTGAACTCCAGCCAGGGCGGCGGATCCAAGGACACCTGGGTGCTCGCGGATTCCCCGCAGGTACCGGTGGAGCGGCTGCCGCGGCAGTCCGTCACTGTCCGGGAACGCGTCTCCGTGTGGCCGGTGGAGAGCAACTGGCGCGACCGGCAGTCGGAGCAGCAGCAGTGACGCCGCACGTATTCATGCCCACATCCACCACCATGCTCGCGCAGGAGGTAGCCACACATGCTTAGCCGAATCGCCGAGTCCCTATTCTGGATCGGCCGCTACGTTGAACGGGCAGATGGCACAGCCCGCATCCTCGATGTCCACCTTGAACGGCTGAACCACCTGCCCACAGAGGAGCAGCGCAGCGTTGCCCGCGAACTGCTGGCGGTCATGGGGGCGCGCCCGCAGAGCGAGGACTTCGGTCTCGACGAGCTCCTGCATGCCCTCGCCTATGACAAGCACAGCGCAACGTCCATCGCCGGTTCGCTCGGCGCTGCCCGGGAGAACGCCCGGCGTGCCCGCGAGACGGTGTCCTCCGGACTGTGGGAGAGCCTGAACACCACGCATTACGGCCTGAACCAGCACCGCAAGGACGTGGTGGGCACTTACCGGTTCTGCCACTGGGTGCTGGAGCGGACGGCCATGGTCAGCGGCCTGGCGGACACCACTGTCAGCCACGATGACAGCTGGCTCTTCCTGGCCCTGGGCCGATCCCTGGAGCGCGCCGACATGACGGCCCGCATGCTTTCCACCCGCGATGTCCTGTCCGCGGGCATGTCCTGGGTGAACATGCTGCGCTGCGCCGGCGCCTACGAGTCCTTCCTGCGGACCCGCCGTGCCGCCTTCGGCGACCAGCATGCGGCCGAGTTCCTACTGCTGGACAGGCTCTTCCCGCGCTCCATCGTCTACGCCCTGCGCGACGCCGACGAGTGCCTGGCGAAGCTGGATCCCTCGGCCCAGCGCGTCGGCTTCATCAATGACGCCCGCCGGATCGTGGGCCAGGCCCGCACCTTCCTCGAGTTCCACCGGACTGACGACCTGATGTCGGAGCTTCCGGAACACATGGAGCGCGTGCAGAAGGCGGTTTCGCAGGCTTCGGACGCCATTTCCCGTAAGTACTTCAATCAGGCGGACGAACTGGCCTGGGTGGGAGAAGTTTCATGACCCGGCTGAGCATCATCCACAAGACCGGTTACCAGTACAACAAGCGCGTCACGCTGTCCTACAACGAGGCCCGCATGACGCCGCTGACTGATCCGCAGCAAGTGGTGCTGGAGTCGTCCATGAAGGTGTCCCCGTCCCAGGCGGCGGTCAGCAGCTACCGGGACTACTGGGGCACCCGGGTCACCGCCTTCGACATGCAGATGCCGCATGAGCACCTGGAGGTCCTGGCCACCACCACCGTCGAGGTCCACCGGGCCGTCCGGATTCCGTCAGAGGCGGACATCGTGGGCTGGGACGTCATCGCCTCGCCGGAGACGCTCAACCAGTTCAGCGATTGGGTTCCGCAGTCCCAGCTGACCGGCCCGGGGGAGGAAGTGCTCGGCATCATCCCCGGCGTCGTGGCAGGCAAAAACCCGCACGAGGCCGCCATGGCCATTTTTGAGTGGATGCGCGGTGAGATGACCTACATGAAGGGCACCACCGGCGTCACCACCAACGCCGAGGAGGCCTGGAACCAACGGCAGGGGGTATGCCAGGATTTGGCGCACCTGGCCATCGGGTCGCTGCGCAGCTGCGGCGTCCCGGCACGCTACGTCTCCGGTTACCTTCACCCGCGTTCAACGGCGGACATCGGCGAGCCGGTGGCCGGCCAGTCCCATGCGTGGCTGGAATGGTGGGACGGGGAATGGCGGAGCTGGGACCCCACCAACCACAAACCCGCCGGAGACTTCCACGTCACCGTGGCACGCGGCCGGGACTACCGGGACGTGCCTCCGCTCAAGGGCATCCTGTCCGGCGGCGGCGGCTCCACGCTCAGCGTGAGTGTGGAGATCACCCGGCTGGCCTGACGCCTTCCTGGCTGCCGGCGGCGCCCACTCGGGGAAGACCTGCCCCGAGGGCGCCGCCGACGGAGGTGCTGGAGTGCCCTGCGGTGAAGCGGTTTGCCGTCTACCAGGGGCTCGGCTTGTAGTCCTTCAGGAACACGCCGTACTGATCCTCGCCGCCTTCGCCCATGACGATGGGATCGTAGACCCGTGCTGCGCCGTCCACGAGGTCCAGGGGCGCGTGGAAGCCTTCCTCCATCAGCCGGACCTTGGTGTAGTGCGGGCGCTCGTCGGTGATCCAGCCGGTGTCAACGGCCGTCATGAGGATGCCGTCCGTGTCCAGCATTTCCTGGGCGCTGGTCCGGGTCATCATGTTCAGCGCCGCCTTGGCCATGTTGGTGTGCGGGTGCCCCGGTCCTTTGTAGGCGCGGGAGAACTGCCCTTCCATGGCCGAGACGTTCACGATGTACTTCCGGCGGGCCGTTGAGCGCTGCATGGCATCCCGGAGCCTGCTGACCAGCAGGAACGGCGCGGTGACGTTGCACAGCTGGACTTCGAGCATTTCCAGCGGATCCACCTCGTCCACTACCTGGGTCCAGCTGTTGATCGTGGCAAGGTCAGGCACGAGCCCGCCGGCGTCGATGGCGGTCCCGGTCGCGATGCGTTCCAGCGACGCAGAACCGGTGGACAGCGCCAGCGAGGTGATCGCGTCGCCCGCGAGGACCGGATGCTCGGTGACGCTGCTTGCGAGGGCCAGCGGGTGCTTGTCGTGGGCGTGGCCGAAGGTCACGAGCTCGGGCCCTCCGTTGGCGGTTTCGAGGGCCGCCGGCAAGGGCTCGTCCTCGGCGTCCACGAGCGGCTTGTAGGCGTTGCCTGAGCGGCGCACGGTCTGCGCGGCGTTATTGATGATGATGTCCAGCGGCCCTGCGGCGCTTACCGAATCGGTGAGGGCCATGACCTGCGAGGGGTCGCGGAGGTCAATGCCCACGATCTTCAGCCGGTGCAGCCAGTCGGAGCTGTCCTCCATGGCGGCGAAGCGGCGCGCGGCGTCCTTTGGGAAGCGTGTGGTGATGGTGGTGTGGGCGCCGTCGCGCAGGAGGCGCAGCGCGATGTACATGCCGATCTTCGCGCGGCCGCCGGTGAGCAGGGCACGGCGTCCGGTCAGGTCTGTCCTGGCATCACGCTTGGTGTGGCTGAATGCCGCGCATTCCGGGCAGAGCTGGTGGTAGAAGGCGTCCACCTGCGTGTAGTGCCGCTTGCAGATGTAGCACGGCCTGGATCTGATCAGGTGTCCCGCGACCTTGCCGGTAACTGACGGCGCGAGCTTATTGCCGCGGGTCTCGTCGTCGATCCGGTCCGGCGCGGCCGTGGCCGTCTGGGCGATGACGGCGCGGTCGGATTCCGCAATCAGGTCCCGCTTGGTCACGCGCCGGTGCCGCTTGACGGCCTTGAACATTTTGCCCGTGGCCCGGCGGATCGAGACGTAGTCCGGGTGCTCCTCGTCGTAGACGTGGATGGTGTTAAGGACTTTAAGGCAGGCCTGAATCTCTTCAGGCGTCAGATCGGAGGAGCTCATTGATCTGATTTTACAGCCTGCCGAGCCTCAGGCCCGCCTATGAAGCCTTATTGACCGGGACTTCAGGAGCGGCTGTTGATGGTCTGCTGCGCTGGTGCATCCACGCCGACGGCGGAGGCCTGGACCTTGCCGGCCTGCTCCACGGACTCGCGCACGTCCGGGAAGTTCTCGGTGGCGGCCTTCACTGCGTTGGGAACAAGGTGGAGGTTGGCGGCGGAGAGGGCCCGTTCGGCGTCGTCCGGCTCCGGAACGGCCTGGCCCTTCGACAGCACGGTGATCCCCGAGTCCGTGACCTTGAAGCCCCGGGCGCGGTCGAGTTCCGCGTCCAGGCCGATCGCGGCGCCGGCGGGAACCTTGACGTTTTTGTCGATAATGGCCCGGCGGACCACGGCACCCGCGCCGATCTGGACCTTGTCCATCAGCACGGAATCAACCACGCGGCTTGCGGTGCTCACGTACACGTCGTTGGAGAGGACCGAACCCTCCACGATGCCGCCCGAGATGACCACACCGCTGCCCACGATCGAGTCCAGGGCGCTGCCCACGGTGTTGTTCTCGCCGCGGACGAACTTAGCAGGCGGGGAGATGCTCTGGCGCGTGTAGATGGGCCATTCCGAGTTGTACAGGTTGAACACCGGCAGCGGCGAGATCAGGTCCATGTGGGCGTCGTAGAACGAATCGATCGTGCCGACATCCCGCCAGTACGTGCGGTCGCGTTCGGTGGAGCCGGGAATGTCGTTGAGCGTGAAGTCGTACACGTCGGCCTCGCCCTGGTTCACGAAGTAGGGAATGATGTCCCCGCCCATGTCGTGCTTGGTGTCCAGGCGTTCGGCGTCGACGTGCAGGGCGTCCACCAGGGCGTCGGCGTCGAAGACGTAGTTGCCCATGGATGCCAGGAACTGGGTGGGATCGGCGGCCAGGCCGGGCGTCGAGGACGGCTTTTCAACGAAGGCGGCGATCTTCTGGGAGTCTTCGGCGTCAACCTCGATCACGCCGAACTGGTTGGCCATGTTCAGCGGCTGGCGGACGGCGGCGACGGTTGCCTTGGCGCCGCTGCGGACGTGCTGTTCCACCATCTGGGCGAAGTCCATCCGGTACACGTGGTCCGCGCCCACCACGACGACGATGTCGGGGTTGGCGTCATGGATCAGGTTCAGGGACTGGTAGATGGCGTTTGCACTGCCGAGGAACCAGCTCTTGCCGACGCGCTGCTGCGCGGGGACGGAGGCCACATAGTTGCCAAGCTGCGTTGACATCCGCCAGGTCTCGGAAATGTGGCGGTCAAGGCTGTGGGACTTGTACTGCGTCAGGACCACGATCTGGAGGTAGCGGGAATTTACGAGGTTGGACAGCGCAAAGTCGATCAGACGGTAGCTTCCCGCAAAGGGCACGCCGGGTTTGGCCCTGTCCGCCGTCAATGGCATGAGACGGTTTCCCTCGCCACCCGCAAGGACAATGGCCAGGACTTTCTTATTCAACGGCATGTGGTCGCTCCTGTACGCCTTCGTAACTTCCCCAAAAGTCCGGCACGCCCGGACTCCTTCACACTAGAACAGTTCAACCGTAACGACTACCTTGGGTATCGTGCGAATAGACATTGTGACTAAAGAGTTCCCGCCGGAGATTTATGGTGGCGCGGGCGTCCACGTAGCCGAGCTAAGCCGGGTCCTGGCCCAGCACGTCGACCTTCAGGTGCGCGCCTTTGGTGCGCCCCGGGACGCCGACTACCACGGGGCCACGGTGACTTCCTACTCCGTGCCGGAGGATCTCGGGTCGGCCAACGCCGCGGTCCAGACGCTCGGCGTGGACCTGCGCATCGTTCCGGACATCGCCGGCGCGGATCTGGTGCATTCGCATACCTGGTACGCCAACATGGCCGGCCACCTGGCCTCGCTGCTGCACGGCATCCCCCACGTCCTGAGCGCCCACAGCCTGGAGCCGCTGCGCCCGTGGAAAGCGGAGCAGCTCGGCGGCGGCTACGCGCTGTCCTCCTGGGTGGAGAAGACAGCCTACGAGGCGGCCGCTGCCATCATTGCCGTCTCCGAGGGCATGCGCCAGGACATCCTGCGCAGCTACCCCGACGTGGACCCCGGCAAGGTCAAGGTGGTGCACAACGGCATCGACGTCAGCATGTGGAACCGCGACGAGAACGACGACGCCGTCCGCACGCTCGGCATTGACCCCGACCGCCCCAGCGTGGTGTTCGTGGGACGGAACACCCGGCAGAAGGGCGTTCCGTACCTCCTGCGGTCGGCCGCCAAGCTCCCCGACGACGTCCAGCTGGTGCTGTGCCTCGGCGCGGCGGACACCCCCGAACTGGCCGCGGAGACTGCACGGCTGATCGAAGAACTTCAGGCCCAGCGCAGCGGCGTCGTGCTCATTGAGCGGATGCTGCCGCGCAACGAGCTCGTCCAGGTGCTCAGCCACGCCACTGCCTTCGCGTGCCCGTCCATCTACGAGCCGCTCGGCATCGTGAACCTTGAGGCCATGGCCTGTGGCGCCGCCGTGGTTGCCAGCGCCACCGGCGGCATCCCCGAGGTGGTCCAGCACGGCGAGACCGGGCTCCTCGTGGAGATCGAACAGGTCACCGACGGCACCGGCACGCCGCTCGACCCGGAAAAGTTTGTCAGCGATTTCGCGGCCGCCCTGACCGAGGTAGTGTCCGATCCCGAGCGCGCCCGCGCCATGGGCGAGGCCGGGCGGAAGCGGGCGGAAGAGCACTTTTCGTGGGAGTCCATCACGGAGACCACCCTCGACGTCTACCGCTCAGTGCTTAAATAGCGCAAAGCAATCTAATGCCCGACGGCGACGCTCCCCACGCGTGGGGAGCGTCGCCGTCGCGCATTAAGCAGCAGGTTTTGGGAGCGGAAAGCTAACCCTTGGCGGACTGCGTCTTCCGCGCGAGGAGCACCTTTTCATCCACCGGGGCTTGTCCGCTGGCGCGCTGTGCGCGGTAATAGTCCCGCGCCTCGTCCTGCCGCAGCTTCTCTGCGCCCGTCGCAATGGCGGCCCGCAGGTGGTCCGGCCCGTATCCGAAGGCGTCCACCAGATCCATTGCATGCGGGCGGATCTTGGTCAGGAGCCGGTTGATGTATTCGCCCACGGTGCGCCCGCGCTGCATGGAGAGCCTGCCGTTCATCAGGTACCAGGACAGGTTCTTCTCGATCAGGGACAGCCCGAACAGGTCCCTGAGCCAGGTGAGCACCGTCTTGGTGCCCGGATCCTCGACCCCGGCGAGGGCTTCGGTGAACGCTTCCCACTGCAGCAGTTCCGCATGGGCCTGCGCTGCGTCGATGAGTTCGTCCTGATGCCGGTTGAACACCGCAGCAGCCTCTCTCTGGGGGAGTTTGCTGGCGCCCCTGAGGGCACCGCCGGCGTCCGCGACCATGGTCTGGACACGATCGGTCAGCAGCGCGCGCTGGCTCTCCTCGTCCCGCAGCGCGATGGCGGCCTTCTGGGGCAGGCCGGTGTCCGCCACGAACTGCGCCACACCGCGGAGGCCGGTCCGGTGGACGGCGTTCCCTGCAGCCTGGTTCACCACGTACCTGGCCAGGACACCGAAATTGACGCTGCGGAATTCCTTGGCGTAGTCCGCGAGCAGCCGCTTGGCCACCAACTGGAGGAGCACGGTGTTATCTCCCTCGAAGGTGACATAGACGTCGAGGTCGGCCCGCAGCGAGGCGAAGCGGTTTTCGATCAGGAACCCGGCGCCGCCGCAGGCTTCGCGGCACTCCTGCAGGGTGTCGAGGGCGTGCCAGGTGCTGAGCGGCTTGAGGGCCGCGGCCAGTGTCTCGAGGTCCTGGCGGTCCGCGTCGGAGTCGTGCGCACCGGAGAAGACGTCGTCGAACTTCTGCAGCAGCTGTTCGTGGGCGAAGCCGGCGGCGTAGGTGGTGGCCAGGCGGGTGAAGAGCCGGCGCTGATGCCGCTGGTAGTCCAGGAGAACCTCCTCCTCCGTGAGCGAGGAGGAGTTGAACTGGCGGCGTTCGGCGGCATAGGTGATGGCAGTCTTCAGCGCCAGCTTGGACGCGGCCACCGCGGCGCCGTCGAGGCTTACCCGGCCCTGCACCAACGTGCCCAGCATGGTGAAGAAGCGCCGGCCCGGGCTGGCAATCGGGGAACTGTAGTTGCCGTCCGCGTCCACGTCACCGTAACGGTTGAGCAGGTTGGTGCGGGGGATCCGGACGTCGCTGAAGTGCAGGCGTCCGTTGTCGATGCCGTTGAGGCCGCCCTTCACGCCGTCGTCCTCGCCGCCGATGCCGGGGAGGAATTCCTTGGTGGCGGGATCGCGGAGGTTGACGTAGAACGCATGGACCCCGTGGTTCACGCCGCGAGTCACCAGCTGGGCGAAAACAACGGCGCCGAGCCCGTCGATGGCGGCGTTGCCGATGTAGTCCTTCCAGGCCGCACGGAAAGGCGTGTTGAGCACGAACTCCTGCATGCCGGCGTCGTACGTGGCAGTGGTGGCGATGCTGGCGACGTCCGAGCCATGGCCGGTCTCCGTCATGGCGAAGCAGCCCGGGATGTCCAGGTTCATGATGCCGGGGAGCCATTTGCGGTGGTGCTCCCCAGTGCCCAAATGCATCACGGCCGAGCCGAAGAGTCCCCACTGTACGCCGGCCTTGATCTGCAGGGACGGGTCGGCGGTGACCAGTTCCTCGAAGCCCGCAATGTTTCCGCCGTGATCGTCCGAGCCGCCGAGGGCTGCCGGGAAGGCGCGGTGGACGGCGTCGTTCTCCACAAGGTAGCGCAGCTGGCCGAAAGTGCGCGTGCGGTGTTCGGTATGGGTCAGTCCCTCTGTCTTGTGCAGTTCGGGGCGCGCGGCAAGTTCGCGGGCCTGGCGCCGGACGTGCGCCCACTTGCCCAGCAGCTGCTCGCCGAGCGCAGCGACGTCGACGGCGGGCTGGTCCGCGGGGGCGGGACGGGAGGATGTGCCCGTGGGGCGGTCCGCTACTTCGGTCATGTCGATTCCTTCGTTGGTTCTGACAATTGAGGGGTTACTGAACGTCGGGAAGTTCGGGTGCGATGCCTACACACAGCCAGGCGGTGATCTGGCGGGCCATGGTCTCCTGGTCCGGTTTCGCCGGCGAGTCCGGGCTGGCCAGCCACTGCTCGCCCGCATTGCGGACCAGTCCGATCGCCGCGTTCGGCCAGTAGCCGATCACGGCTTCCTTGCCTTCGCCGAGATGCGCGCGCATGGGCCGGGCGATCATGTCTGCGATGGAGTCGAAGAAGTGCCCCAGCGCACCCGCCGTGGCAATGGCAGTGGGGCCGCCGTCGGGATCCCCTGCGGAATAGCGGGTCACGAAGGTGTAGACGTTGGGGCTTGTCTCGGCCATCTGAAGGTACGCGGAGACCATGGCGAACAGCCCTTCGCGCGGGGTCTGCGCGCTTTGGGCCGCTTCCCGGATGCGGCGCTGCATCTGGCTGAGCACCACTTCGCCCACGGCCTGCTGCAGCCCGGCCTTGTCCCCGAAGTACCGGTAGAAGACGGACTTTGACGTGCCGGCTGCCGTGGCGATGTCCTCCATGGAGGCGTCACTTCCCAAAGCGTGAACTGCCCGCCGGGCAGACTTTATGAGCTCCCGCCGGCGCTCCTCGCGGTGGGACTGCCACCTGGAAGCGCGGCCGTCTACGGCCGCGGGTCCGGACAGGGGGTCTCCATCAGTCTGCCTCGTATTCACGATACCCAGCGTATCAGGTACGCTGGGTATCGATAACTAGCCCGGACCCAAGGAGAACGCATGTCCATCGACGGACAGTCAGTAAATGGACCCGAGGCGCCCGCTGCGTCGCGGGCCGCTTCATCCGCACACGCCGTACGCCGCGCCGTGGTGGTGGGCGGCAACAGGATTCCGTTCGCCCGGACGGGTGGCGCCTACACCAAGTCGTCCAACCAGGACATGCTGACGGCCGCCCTAGACGGACTGATCGCCCGCTTCGGGCTGCAGGATGAGCGCATCGGCGAAGTTGCCGCCGGCGCCGTTCTGAAGCACTCGCGGGATTTCAACCTGACCCGCGAGGCCGTGCTGGGCTCTGCGCTCTCTGCTGAAACGCCGGCCTATGACCTCCAGCAGGCCTGCGCCACGGGCCTGGAAACGGTCCTGGGCCTGGCCAACAAGATCAAGCTTGGACAGATTGACTCCGCCATCGCCGGCGGTGTCGACTCGGCCTCCGACGCACCGATCGCCGTCAGCGAGGGACTCCGGGAAGTCCTCCTCGACCTCAGCCGGGCCAAGACGCTGCCGCAGCGCCTGCAGATCCTTGCCCGCCTGCGTCCGAAGGACCTGGCGCCGGACGCACCGAATACGGGCGAGCCGCGGACAGGCCTGTCCATGGGGGAGCACCAGGCCCTCACCACTGCCCAGTGGAAGATCACCCGTGAGGCCCAGGACGAGCTGGCGTACAACAGCCACCGCAACCTTGCAGCGGCCTACGACGCCGGCTTCTTCGACGACCTCCTCACCCCGTACCGCGGGCTCACCAGGGACTCCAACCTCAGGGCCGACACGAGCCTCGACAAGCTGGCGTCCCTGAAGCCGGTCTTCGGCCGGAACCTCGGATCGCAGGCCACCATGACGGCAGGCAACTCCACGCCGCTGACCGACGGCGCTTCCACCGTCCTTCTGGCATCGGAGGAGTGGGCGGACCAGCACGACTTGCCCAAGCTCGCCACCATTCTGGACGGCGTGGCCGCCGCCGTGGATTTTGTGCACGGCAAGGACGGTCTCCTGATGGCTCCGGCCTTCGCCGTGCCGCGTCTGCTGGCGCGCAACGGCCTGACGCTGGATGACATCGACTACTTCGAGATCCATGAGGCGTTTGCCGGCACTGTGCTGAGCACGCTGGCCGCCTGGGAAGACGAGGAATTCGGCCGGACCAGGCTGGGGCTGGAAGGAGCGTTCGGGAAGGTGGACCGTTCCAGGCTGAACGTCAACGGGTCCTCCCTCGCGGCTGGCCATCCGTTCGCTGCCACCGGCGGCCGCATTGTGGCCTCTCTCGCCAAGATGCTGCACGAAAAGGGCGCTCCCGACGGGCGCCCTGCCCTCGGCCTGATCTCCATCTGCGCCGCCGGCGGCCAGGGCGTCGTGGCCCTGCTGGAAGCACAGTAGGGGATCCTCATGACGGACACTTACACACGGATGGTCAGCAAGGGCCTTGGCCGGGATGTTGCAAAGAAACTCGGGCTCCCGCAGCCGGCCTTGCTTCGGCGCCACGAACCCGGCCAACCCCTGGTCAACGGCCCGTTGCTGGTTGTGGGCTCAAGCGCGGGAGCGGACGCCCTCGCCGCTGACCTTCTCGCCTGGGACCTTGACGTCCGGCGCCATGCCGTCCCCCGGGAGAAGCTCGGCGGGATCGTCCTGGTCCTCGACGACCTCGAAAAGCCCGGGGACCTTGAGGAGCCGGTCCTGAGGGCGGCGCCGTCCTTGCGCGACCTTGCTCCTAATGGACGCGTCCTCACCGTTTCGCGCGTGCCCGACGGCGGCACGCCGGCCGCCGCTGCCGCCCGGCAGGGCGTCGACGGGCTGCTCCGCTCGCTGGCCAAGGAACTCCGTGCCGGTGCCACGGGCAACGGCATCCTTCTGGCCGACGGTGTGAGCGCCACCGCTCCGGGAGCGCTGGGCGCGCTCGGGTTCTTCCTTTCCGCGCGGTCCGCGTTCGTGGACGGCCAGTTCGTGCGGGTCGGCTCTTCGGACGGCAGGCTTCCCGACGACGTGGATACGCCGCTCGCAGGAAAGGTCGCCGTCGTGACGGGGGCCGCGCGCGGGATCGGTGCCGCGATCGCCCGCACGCTCCACCGGGACGGCGCGACGGTGGTGGCGGTCGATATTCCTGCCGCAGGCGACCACCTCGCCGAGGTTGCCAACGACGTCAGGGGAACAGCCCTGCAACTGGACATCAGCCGGGAAGACGCCGGCGCCAGGATCATTGACCACGCTGTCGGACGCCACGGGCGCCTGGACATAGTGGTCCACAACGCGGGCATCACCCGGGACAAGCTTCTGGTCAACATGGACCACACCCGCTGGAGCTCTGTGATTGACGTGAATATCGCCGCCCAACTGCGCATCAACGACGTCCTCCTGGCTTCCGAGCACTTCCGGTCGTCGCCGCGCATCGTCTCCGTTGCTTCAACCAGCGGTATCGCCGGCAACCGGGGCCAGACGAATTATGCTGCCTCCAAGGGCGGGGTCATGGGCATGGTGAGGGCCACGGCGCCTCTGTTGGCCCGGCACGGCGGCTCGATCAACGCGGTGGCACCCGGCTTCATCGAAACGGAGATGACCGCCCGCATACCGTTTGCCACGCGTGAGATCGCACGGCGGCTGAATTCCCTCCAGCAGGGCGGGCGCCCCCAGGACGTTGCCGAGGCCATTGCGTTCCTCGCCAGCGACGCCGCCGGCGGCATTTCCGGCGAGGTGCTTCGGGTGTGCGGACAAAACATGGTGGGAGCATGAGCAGCGCCCAGCCCATCATTCTGGGAGAAATGCCGTCCCTCTCGAAGCTCTACGTGAATGCGGCCGCCGCGGCTGCCCGGCGCCGGATCCTGGGCTCACATAACAGCACCGCGCTGCCCCTGGTAAGCCATGAGGTCAGGGGAGTCCTGGCCGACGTCGGGAATCTCACGGCCTATCAGCACCTCCTGGGTGAAAGTGCCAGCGACGTGCTGCCCGCCGGTTTCATCCACGCGCTGGCGTTCCCGGTGGCCATGAGTGTCATGAACCGCGATGACTTTCCGTTGCCGCTGCTGGGAATGATCCATTTGCGCAACGTGGTTGAGCACCGCAGTGCGCTGAGGTTTGCCGACCCGATGGATATCACGGCCTGGACGGAAAACCTTCGGGCGCACCGCGCCGGAACCCAACTGGACATCGTGGCCGAGGTCCGCGGGGCCGGCGAAGGCACGGTCCACTGGCGTGGGGTTTCGACCTATCTGGCGAAGGGTGTTTACCTGCCCGGAATCGATAAGGCGGCGGCCGCGGCCCAGCCTGCGGCGTTCAAGGCTCCGGATCCGACTGGGCTCTGGCAGCTCGGGGTCGACGCCGGACGTGCGTATGCCGCGGTTTCCGGCGACTTCAATCCCATCCACCTCAGCGTGCTCTCAGCCAAGGCCCTGGGCCTGCGCCGTTCCATTGCGCACGGCATGTACCTCGCGTCGAGGGCGCTGGCGGACGTCGGGTCCGCCAAGGGCGAGGCCTTCCGCTGGGAGGTCAGTTTCGAGGCGCCGGTGTTCCTGCCGGCGAGGGTGGCTTTGGACATTTCCACTGTGCAGACGGACGGCGCGGCATGGTTGCGTTCCGACTACGTGGCGTGGAGCCCGCGGTCCGGCCGGAAGCACTTCAGCGGATCCGTGGTGGCGCTGTAGCGCCGTCCGGGACCGGGCAGTCTCACCGGCCGTCCGTACGAGTGACTCGCAGGATCCGGTGGAGGCTCAGCAGAATGGACTCGGCGGCGCTCGGTGCATCTGCGTCGGTGTCCTCGGAGGTGATGCGTACTTCGAGGGCACCGACCGCAGCGTGAGCCGCACGCAGCAGCTCCGCCTGCCGGCCGGCGTCGTCCTCTTCTGCCGAGCGAAGCACTTCGCTGACTGCTGCCAGGGCTTCCGCCAGCGGCTCGCTGTAAGGCAACGGGATGGTGAAGGGCATGTCCTCGCTCCAGATCACGTCCGTCAGCACCTCGGTCATGTCCTGGATGTGGAACGTGATGCGCTCCAGGTCCCGGACGTTGCGGTAGTCCAGGTCCACGTCGCGGGGATGGAAACGGCGCCGGGGGTTGGCCTCCCTGCTGGCATCCGCTTTCTCCACCGCGGCGCGGACGGACCTGGCCGATCCGGCCAGTTCTTCGGACCTGCGGGACCACTCCTGGTGCTCGGGTGGCCATTTTTCGTGCATCGCCTCTCCCATGTCGGAGAGTTGGCGGGCCAGCGCGAGGCGGAGTTCAGCCAGGCTCATCGCGGCCGCGTTGAAGTGGAGGGGCGGGAACACGAGCATGTTCACGACGATGCCAACGGCAACACCCACGCCCATCTGGAGCAGGTATCCGAACGAGAAGTCGTCCGGGTTGTGTCCGCCCACGAGCAGGACCAACAGCGCCGCCGTAGGGATCCAGTCCCGGCCGGCGCCCAGGCGGGGGAGCCCGGCCAGCAGGACACCGAGGGCCATCACCACGCCCACGGTGAGGGGAGTGGCGCCGAAGCTGATCAGGAGGAAGGCAAGGCCGATGCCCGCCGCCAGTCCCACCAGCGTCTGCACGCCTTGGCGCATGGACCCGGCGACGTTTTCGTACATCACCACCAGCGCGCCGAGCGGAGCATAGTACGGATACTGTGCCGCAGCGCCTGGCATCAGCGGAGCGATCAGGAACGCGAGGCCCGCGGCCAGGCCGGCCTTGGCGGCCAGTTGCAGCCGCGGCGCGGCAAGGGCGCGCCCCACCCTTCCTGCAGTGATCTGCCAAAGTTTCCAGGGCAGTGGATCCCGGGCCGTTGTGTCCTGCTTCGAGGTGCTCATCCGGCCCAACAGTAGGGCCGCCGCCCGTGTGCGGCAAGTGGATTAACCGTCAACGCCGGGGGCCCGGTGAGCGTGCGACGCAGGACTCTGCCTTCAGCAGGGGCCGTGTCCCGGGGCCACTTCTTCTCCTGTTTTGACGGGTCCGGGAGGCGTGCCTTCCCCGAAGGGCCGCCCGCCCAGCGCTTCGCGGCCGTGCGGTGTCAGCCACCCGGACAAATCCGGTCCTGCCGGGACGACGCCGGTGGGATTGATGTCTTCATGAACGATGTAATAGTGCTGTTTGATCTGCACGAAGTCGGTGGTGTCCCCGAATCCGGGCGTCTGGAAGAGATCGCGGGCGTAGGCCCACAGGACGGGCATCTCGCTGAGCTTGTTCCGGTTGCACTTGAAATGGCCGTGATACACGGCATCGAAGCGGGCCAGCGTCGTGAAAAGCCGGACATCAGCCTCGGTGATCGAGTCGCCCACGAGGTACCGCCGGGTGCTCAGCCGTTCTTCGAGCCAGTCCATGGCCGTCCACAGCCTGCTGTAGGCGGCGTCGTAGGCATCTTGGGAGCCGGCGAAACCGCACCGGTAAACTCCATTGTTGACCTCGGTGAAGACGCGCCTGTTGACACTGTCAATCTCCTCGCGCAGGTGTTCAGGGTAGAGCTGCGGCGCACCGGGGCGGTGGAATTCGGTCCACTCGGTGGAAAAGTCCAGCGTGATCCGCGGAAAGTCGTTGGTGACCACTGCCCCGCTCGCGACGTCCACCATTGCGGGTACCGTGATGCCGCGGGGATAGTCCGGGAAGCGGCGGAAGTACGCATCCTGCAGGCGCTCTATGCGCAGAACGGGGTCCTTGCCGTCCGGATCCAGGTCGAACGTCCAGGAACGGGCATCGTGTGTGGGGCCGGGCTGGCCCATGGAGATGACCTCTTCCAGACCCAGTAGCCTTCGCACGATCACGGCGCGGTTCGCCCACGGGCAGGCACGAGCGGCTATCAAACGGTAGCGGCCGGGCGCCACGGGCCAGCCGGGCTCGCCGTTCGGCCCCGGGGTGCCTTCCCTGGTGATACGGTCCTCGATGTAGTTGGTGTCCCGGTTGAAGTCGCCACCGGTGACATACGATCCCCTGGTGCTGTGTTGTTCGAGTGTGCTGGGCGTCTCGGTCATTGACCCAGCCTATGTCGCCGCGGCAAGAACCTGCGAGATCGGCTGCCATGCCACTAGCCAGGATGCTGCCACCAGGATGGAAAACAGCACGATCCAGACGCCCGACGGCACCGCGGTGGCACGGTAGAGGATGTAGGCGTCGGAAGTTCTCAGCTGGTCGCGGCGGCGGAGGTGGACGTTGGTGAGCTTGGCCAGGTCACGCACTGCGGCCACGAGCAGCGCCAGCCCCAGAATGATGGCCACGTGCCCGGTAAAAGCAGCGGGCACGGCAATGATCATGGCGGCCGATGCAATGACCGTCGCCAGGAGGATGAACACTCCGGCGACATTGCGAATGAACATCAGGGATGCCAGCAGTATCAGCAGTCCGGCGGACATGGCGGCGGGGCCCCACCCCGTGAAACCGGACCATACGAGGGCCGCGCCCGTGATGCCGGGAACGGGATATCCCCAAAAGCCTGACCACACTGCGGCGAGCCGGCCGCGCGTGTAGGAGGTGGTGGTGCCCGAATGGTTGAGCCGCAGCTGGATGCCGCCAAGCCGCTGGCCGCTCGTAAGGGCGGCAAACGCATGCCCCAGCTCGTGGGTCACTGTCGCGAACAACCCGAAGTACCGCCAGGTGGCGCGCGGGACCGAGAGGATTACGGCAATGACGACGACGGTCAGGAGTTCAGCAATGGATACCGCCGGAATGTCGGACTGTGCGAAGCCTGAAATCAGGCGGTCCCACCATTGTTGCGGGAGGGAAGGCGCGGCTGCTTCGAAGTAAACCATAGGAATCTAGGCTACCGCCGGACTACTTCAGGTTGAGCCGTCCGGGTTTGAGGCCGTCCGCCTTGAGGGCGGTCAATGCCTGCGCGACGCCTGCCGCGGTTCCGCAGCCGGGGTGGTTGGCGTGGGCAATGATGATGTCCCCGGCCTTGGCTGCCGCGACTTCGCCAACAACAGCCGGCGCAGGGTAGGTGGCACCGCCGTCGCCGTTAACGCTGAATGACACAGGGACCATCCCGAGTTGCCTGACGATCGCGGCGGAGGCCTCGTCGAGATAGGCAGTGCCGGGCCGGAAGTACCGGACCGGCTTCCCGGTGAGGCGGTGCAGTGCAGCCTGGTTCACCATGATTTCTTCGTAGACCTCCGACGGGCTGGCCGTGCCTTGGATTCCGTAGGCGCTGCGGCCGGAAACCGAGAGCGGGATGTGTTTGGTGCCGTGGTTGCCGACCTCGAAAAGAGGGTTTTCGGCCAGGGATTTGGCGGCCCCTGGATTTGCCTGGATCCACCGGAAATTAAGGAAGAACGTGGCCCGGGTCCGCGTACGTTGCAGCATGTCGATGAGTTCTTGGTCTACGCCGTTCCCGCCGGGACCGCCACAGCAGTCGAAGGTCAGGGCGATCCTGCGGCCGCCGCCCGTGAGCTTCGTGGCGGTCCCCGGCACGAAGAGGCCCCACGTTCCCGGAGCCTTGCCCGTGAAGTCTGCCACGATGCGGTCCTTGGCCGGCGCCCCGGGCAGCCCGGTGGCGGCAGGGGAGGGCGGGCGTTCGGTGACCGGCGGGACGGTCGGCTCCGCCGCCGGAGGAACCGGCACCCGATCCGGTGCCGGAGAGTCCGGCAGGGGACGCTCAGCGGCAGGAGGGGCCGCAGTCGGAGGTTTTGCTGGAACGGTCGCGACGGGCGGGGCCGCAGTCGACGGTGCAGCGGGTGCCGCTGCGGTTCCGGTGGCGCCGCTTCGGGCCGCAGGACCGCAGCCGTTGAGGGCCACGGCCACTGTGGCGAGCGCGAAAAGCCGGCGGCCAATTTTCGCGTTCCGGCGATTTCGGCCGTGCGGTTCCACGTTGCTCATTCCTCCCCAGACAGGGGTAGCGGCCCCCCCAAACCCCGACAACAATACCCGGAAGATTCTCCCCTTCCGGCTGCGGCATGCCGGTGAAACCGAAAGTAGTGCCGGGCCGACTTCCGCGGGCACGGCCGCTGCGGGCTGCGGGTCCTAGTTAGAACCGGCGCACGGGTACACCATTGGAATACTGAATGCTGTTGAAAGGACGAAAATCATGAGCACCCTGAAGGAACGCCTGCACGCCGACGTCGTTGCCCACATGAAGGACGGCAACCGGGTGGCGCTCACCACGGTGCGAAATGTCCTGGGCGAGATCGAAACGCGCGAAAAGTCCGGCAAGACGCCAATCGAACTGGACGATGCCCAGGTGACCGCCCTCATGCAAAAGGAAGCGGCAAAGCGCCATGACACTGCCCGCATCTACACGGAGGCCGGCCAGGAGGGACGCGCCACGGCTGAATTGGCAGAAGCCGAGGTCATCGAGGCGTTCCTGCCTCAGCCACTGACGGCCGGGGAGGTCGAAAGCATCGTTGACGAGACAATCGAAGCCCTCAGAGCCGAAGGCGCGGAGGTGTCCATCCGCCACATGGGCGCAATAATGAAGCCCGTCACGGCCAAGGTTGCCGGACGCTTCGACGGCAAAGCCGTCAGCGAGATCGTCCGCAGCCGCCTTGCGTAGCTAAGGGGAAACGCCAATTTAAGGCAGCACGACAACGAGCGGAGAACGCGAAGGGCTCCGCGAAGCACAAACCCTGCTAAGCACAGCACAGGGACGATGCCGGCGGATCACGCGCGGCGCTTTTTCCAGGCGCTGCTGTTGTGCCGGGCCAACTCCAAGAACTTGGTGAGCGCCTGTCCCTCATCTTCGTACTCTCTGTCAAAGAGCGCGACAGCCTTCTCATCCGCGTAGTAGACACGCCACCCGGAGTCCACCTTCAGGATGCCGGCCTCATATTCGTGTTGGTAGCGGTCCTCAAACCAGTTGTACTCGACGAGATTTTCTGCATCCAGGATTGCGCGAACGCCTGACCTACTTGCCGTTTGGTCCGACGGCAGCAAAGCGCCGACCGGAGGATCAATTGCTGCTGCTGGCGCAGGCCTGGTGCGTGTTCTGGCCCCGCTGAGCCAGTCGAAGAACTGTTTGAAACCCATTCCGGTGTACCCATCCTGTGCGTGATCGAACTGGCCCCACCGTACCAAGGGCTTGTTGTGGCCAACCCTCGTCCTCGGGCGGTCCGCGCTAAAACCGGCGCAGTAAGCCAGCGAGCAACCCAGTTTTTATCAACATGACAATAATCATGCTAACCTCTTAATTGTCATACTGATAATAACGAAGGGTACATGATGAACGTCTTGCTCGACTGGATGAACTCCGCGGCGATCCCCAGCCTGCTCGGCACCCCCGTGAGCTGGATCGAGATCATCGGCTTCGTCACCGGCGCCGCCTGCGTCTACGGCGTCGCCCGGCAGAAGCTGTGGAACTGGCCCATCGGCATCCTGAACAACCTGGCGTTCACCATACTGTTCCTAGGCGCCGGCCTCTATGGTGAATCTGTCCTGCAAGTCATCTTCGCCGCCGTCGCCGTCTACGGCTGGTACAACTGGGTCCGCGGCAACGCCCGGACCGCAGGCAGGAACGACCTGCCCATCCGGGACGCCTCCCGCACGGAGGCGCTCGTCGCACTTGCGGCCACCGCGCTCGGCACGGCCGGGATAGCCATGATCCTCACCCATGGCACCGACTCCCAGGTGCCCTGGCCCGATGCCTTCGTCCTGACGGCATCCCTGGTAGCCACTTACGGACAGGCCCGGAAGATCTTCCAGCACTGGTACGTGTGGATCCTCATCGACGTCATCTCCATTCCGCTCTATCTCAGCCGGGGGCTGACGCTTACCGCCATTCTCTATGTGGGGTTCTTCGCCCTATGCATCTACGGCCTCATCGACTGGAGGCGCGGCCGCGCCGAAGCGCCGGCGACCCCCCAAACTGTCACCGTCGGAGCCTGACATGTACAGGAACGCCATGGTCATCGGTAAGTTCTACCCGCCCCACGCAGGCCACGCCCACCTCATCGCCAGCGCCGCCGCGCAGTCTGAGCGGGTCTCAGTCCTCGTTCTCGGCAGCCGCTTCGAATCCGTCACGGTCGCCGAGCGGACCAAGTGGCTGCAGGAAGAGTTCGCCAACGCAGATGGAGTCCACGTCATAGGAATGCGTAACGACTGCCCTGAGGACTACCACTCCGACGAGATCTGGAAGGCACAGAACGAGCTCATGCGACTGGCGCTCAAGTCACACGGTGTCGTTAAAATCGATGCGGTCTTCAGCTCCGAGGAGTACGGCGCCCGGCTGGCCGAAGCCTTCGATGCCGAGCACGTCCTCGTCGACCTGTCCCGGACCGCGTACCCCATCAGCGGAACGCTGTGCCGCGACGACCTTGGTGTGGCCTGGCCCTGCATCATCGGCCCGGCCAGGCAGGAATTGGCCACCCGGATCATCGTCGTCGGCGCCGAATCCACGGGCACGACGAGCCTGGTCAAAGCGCTCATGGAGCACTATCGGGCTCGGTTTCCGCGGCTGGCAGACGTGCCTGAATATGGCCGCCGGTACACCTACGAGAAGTTCGACGAGCTGCGGGCCGTGAGGCCGGGCGCTCGACTGGACGAGATGGTGTGGACCGCCGCCGACTTTGCCAAGATCGGCGCCCGGCAGAACGCCCTCGAGAACGCTGCCGCCGACGTCTGCCCGCTGGTCATCGCCGACACTGACGCTCTGGCCACCACCCTGTGGGAGCGGTACTACGTTGGTGAGCGCAGCTACGGCGCGTGCAACTCCCTGGAGCACCTGCCGCGGCGCGACCTGTACCTGATCACCGATCATGAAGGTGTGGACTTCGAAGACGACGGCTGGCGTGAAGGCGAACACCGCCGCGCGGAAATGACCGAATGGTTCAAGGAAACCCTCACGGGGGAGGGCCACTCATGGGTCCTTCTTAGCGGCGATCACTTCCGGCGCATGAAAACTGCGGCTGAGATCATCGATCTCATCCTCGCCCAGCGCAGCGGCTTCACCTCCCCGCCCTGGGCCACGCGCACCGCTATTGAAGGGGTGACCGCATGACCCGCGACACGAAAGGCGAACAGGAATTCCTGGATGCCTACAAGCCGAAGGAATATCCCGCTATCGCCGTGACCGCCGATCTGGTGGTCTTCGCAGTCGGCTCGGGCGCGCTTTACACGGCACTGGTCCGCCGCGGCGGCCACCCCTTCAAAGGTGAACTGGCCCTGCCCGGCGGTTTCGTCGGATCCCGGGAATCAGCGGAACAGGCTGCGTACCGGGAGCTCGCCGAGGAAACCGGACTGGACCTGGGCCACCTGCCGGTCCACGTCGAGCAGTTGGCCACCTACAGCCACCCGGAACGGGACCCGCGCATGCGGGTCGTCTCCGTGGCGCATCTGGCCCTGCTGGCCACCGACGGACATAGCCTTCCGGAGCTGTCAGCCGGCACCGACGCCGCGGCCGCCGAATGGCACCCCGTCCACCGGGTCCTCGAGGAGCCGATGGCGTTTGATCACGCCGCGATTCTTCGCGACGGCCTGGACCGGCTGGCCGGGAAGATGGAGTACACCACCGTCGCAGCCCGGATGCTGCCCCGCGAGTTCACCATGACGCAGCTTCGTACCGTCTACGAGGCGGTCTGGAACACGACACTCGCGGCGGGCAACTTCACCCGCAAAATGACGCCCCAACTGGATGACACCGGGCGCAAGACCCAGGCCGCCGCCGGAGGCGCCCCTGCGTCGCTGTTCACTGCCTCGGACCGGCATATCCACCCACCGTTGGCCAAGCCGCGGACGGGCTGACACTGCGTCTGCTTGCCTGGCGAAGGGTGATCCAGCGATGACGAGATCACGTCACCGTGGCCCGGGCCACTGAACCTTTTCCCCAATGATTTATGGCTGTCGCCCGTCGCTGGCCCGGCTCCCGCATCGAAGAGGGTTGACGTGGCGCCTGAATCGGAAGTAATCGGTAATAGGAAGTAGCCGGCGCGGGGCGACCTCGGTGCCGGTCAACGGGATGTGGCGCAGTTTGGGCGCATCCGGCCGGGAGGGGCCGGGGGCCGCAGGTTCAAACCCTGCCATCCCGACGGTGCGGGCCGGAAACGGCAGAGAACAACCTGGATCAGTGCGCTGGCCGTGTTGGGCGCATGGCTGTTCCAAGTCATACCGGTGATCCAGGTGGCCCGCACTTCGTCCCTGTCACCAGGACGGCCTCAGACACGAAAAAGCCCCCGGAATCCTTGAATTCCGGGGGCTTTTCCCTTTGTGCGCGGAGGGGGACTTGAACCCCCACCCCCTTTCGAGGACTAGCACCTCAAGCTAGCGCGTCTGCCATTCCGCCACCCGCGCAGGTGGTATTTCGGGGACCCGTTCCGCCTTTCAGCGTTTCGCATCTCTCCGAAGCAGCGAGAAAAACTCTAACACGAACTTTGGGCAAACATGGAATCGGGCCGACTGGGTAGGCTGAACCTACGCGTTCCGGCAGCCGAAACCCGCCGCCGCCCGCTTGAATCCGCATCCCCCCGATATTAGGAGTGATCAATGTCTCAGATCCGGCCAGAGGATGAAGTCGTCACCATCTGCCAGGAGCTCATCCGCATCGATTCGTCCAACTTCGGGGACGGTTCCGGGCCGGGCGAACGCGCGGCGGCCGAATACACCGCGGGACTGATCTCCGAGGTGGGGCTGGAGGCGGAGATCTTCGAATCGGAGCCGGGCCGGGGCAGCGTGGTCACCCGGATGGCGGGGGAGGACCCCTCCGCAAGTGCCCTGGTGGTCCACGGGCATCTGGACGTGGTCCCGGCCCTCCGGGAGCAATGGTCGGTGGATCCCTTTGGCGCCGAACTGAAGGACGGGCTGATCTGGGGCCGCGGCGCCGTGGACATGAAGGACATGGACGCCATGATCCTGTCCGTGATGCGCGACTTTGCCCGCACCGGCCGCAAGCCGAAGCGCGACATCATCTTTGCCTTCTTCGCCGATGAGGAGGCAGGCGGCGTCCACGGCTCCCAGTTCGCCGTCAAGCACCGCCCGGAGCTCTTCGAAGGGGCCACGGAGGCGATCTCTGAGGTGGGCGGATTCTCCGCCACCATCGGCGGGCAGCGCACCTATCTCCTCCAGACTGCGGAGAAGGGCATTTCGTGGCTGAGGCTGGTTGCCCACGGCCGGGCTGGCCACGGCTCGCAGATCAGCACGGACAACGCCATTACTCGCCTCGCCGGGGCCGTCACGCGCATCGGGGAATACCAATGGCCCATCGAGCTGACGGCCACCACCCGTCAGTTCCTCGACGGCGTAACGGAACTCACCGGCGTCGAATTCGACCCGGACAATCCGGAGAGGCTCCTCAAGGAATTGGGCACAGTGGCCCGCTTTGTTGGCGCCACACTCCAGAACACCTCCAATCCGACCCTCCTGAGGGGCGGTTACAAGCACAACGTCATTCCCGAATCAGCTGAGGCCCTGGTGGACTGCCGGACCCTCCCCGGCCAGCAGGACCAGGTGCTGGAAATTGTGCGGGAGCTTGCCGGCAGCGGCGTGGACGTCAGCTACGTGCACAATGACGTCTCCCTCGAGGTGCCCTTCTCCGGCAACCTCGTGGATTCCATGATCGATGCCCTGCACTCGGAGGACCCCGGGGCCAAAGTCCTGCCCTACACGCTGTCCGGCGGAACGGACAACAAGGCCCTCAGCAAGCTGGGCATCACCGGGTACGGCTTCGCCCCGCTCCAGTTGCCGGACGATCTGGACTTCACGGGCATGTTCCACGGCGTGGACGAACGGGTCCCGGCCGAGTCGCTGAAGTTCGGCGCACGGGTCCTCAACACTCTCCTCACCAACTATTGAGCCATCCCGTGGATCCCGCACAGCTGCTGCCCGACGATCTGCTCGACCGCATCCGCGGAAGGGCCGCAGGCTATGACGAGAGAAATGCCTTCTTCTCCGAAGATCTTGATGAGCTCGCCGCTGCCGGCTACCTGAAGCTTTTTGTTCCGGAGTCCGACGGCGGATCCGGCTTCGGTCTCGAAGCGGCGGCCAGGTGCCAGCGGCGGCTTGCGACGGCGGCCCCGGCCACGGCGCTTGCCGTCAACATGCACCTGGTCTGGACCGGGGTGGCGCGCGTCCTGGCCGCACGGGGCGACGCGTCGCTCGACTTCGTGCTGCGCGAGGCCGCCGCCGGGGAGATCTTCGCGTTCGGGAACTCGGAAGCCGGCAACGACTCCGTCCTCTTCGATTCCCTGACGGACGCGAGACCCCTCCCTGGCGGCGGCTACTCGTTCACCGGCACCAAGATCTTCACCAGCCTCTCGCCGGCCTGGACCCGGCTGGGGATCTTCGGCAAGGACGGCGCTGCCCGCGGCGGCGAGGGGGAGCTGGTGCACGGGTTCATGGACCGCGGCGCCGCGGGGTACCGGATCCTCGATGACTGGAACACGCTGGGAATGCGGGCCAGCCAGTCCAATACCACCGTGCTGGACGGTGCCGAGGTGCCTGCCGAGCGCATCTTCCGGAAGCTGCCGGTGGGCCCAAACGCGGATCCGCTGATCTTCGCCATCTTCGCGTGCTTCGAGACGCTGTTGGCCGCTGTCTACGCCGGCATCGGCGAGCGGGCCCTTCTCTTGGGCGCCGATGCAGCCAAGCGCAGGACCTCCTTCAAGAACGGGGGACGCAGCCTGGCCCAGGATCCGGATATCCGCTGGAAGGTGGCGGAAGCTGCCATGGCCATGGAGGCCCTCTACCCCCAGCTCGCGGAAGTCGCCAGGGATGTTGACCAGCTGGTGGATCACGGAAGCCTGTGGTTCCCGAAGCTCGTCGGACTTAAAGTGCGTGCCACGGAAACGGCGCGGACTGTGGTGGATCTGGCCATCCGCGTCTCCGGAGGATCCAGCTACTTCCGAGGATCCGAACTCGAACGGCTGTACCGTGACGTGCTCGCCGGAATGTTCCATCCGTCGGACGACGAGTCGGCGCACAATACCGTAGCGAACGCGTGGCTCGGACCGCTCGAAGACTAGCGATCAGGCGCTGAGGCGGGGCCTCCGCGGCATGGATCGGCTAGACGGTCCGCTGCACCTGCGTGACCCGGCGCCGCAGCCAGAAACGCCTGCCGCCGCCCACGTACAGCCGGCTGCGCTCCAGTTCCCACTTGCCGTATTCCGAATGTTCAACCAGCCGGCGGCGTGCTTCGGGCAGTGAATCGTCAGGACTGACCGTCAGTACCAGGTACTCGTACTGCTTCACGTAGTCCCGTTCCCGTAGGACCGAGCTGGTCAGAAAATGTTCCTTCATTGCTCTCCATTTTCGTCCTTTTCCCGCTAACGTGAAGGCATGAGCATCGATCCGCGTGTCGCGCTTCAGTCCTTGACTGCCGCTTTGGAAGAACATCTGGCTGCAGCCTCAGCACGCCGGGGCGATGGTGACCCCTCCGTAGAAGCAGCTTTCTTTGCAGTTGCTGATGCTTTCGAAGTCTACGAGGACGCCCTCTATGAGGCCTACAACGAAGTGACGCCGCTGCAGGTGTTCGACGACGAGGAAGAAGACGAAGACGAAGCCGGCGCAGTGGACGACGACGAGGATCTCGAGATCCTGGAGGACTGACGAAGTCCTGAACCGGTCCAGATCCTGGACGCCTCACCAGGTCCTGGACGCCTCACCAGATCCTAGAGTGCCGGGGAGCCGCTTGAGACGTCCTCGAGCGCCCGGGCAATCTCCGCGGGCAGCGGCGTCAGCTGTGCATCCAGAATCTCCTTGAGCTGCACCGGAGTCCGGGCGCCGACGACGGCGGTGGCCACGCCGTGCCGGGTGAGCAGCCAGCTGAGCGCCACATCCAGTGAAGACCTGCCCAGGCCACGGGCGGCCATGGCAACCGCTTCAACGACGCGCGACGCCGGCTGTTCCAGGTACGGCTCCACGTAGGCGGCAAACCTGGTTCCGGCAGCCCGTGAGTCGGCGGGGACATGCCCGCGGTACTTTCCGGTCAGGACGCCGCGCCCCAGCGGTGCCCAGGCCATCAGGCCGAGCCCGGCATCCTCGACCGCTGGGATCAGCTCGGCTTCGGCGTTCCTGCGCACCAGCGAATATTCGGACTGGTTGGCCACGAGCGGGAACCCGGCCACGGCTGCGGCCTTGGCAGTCTGCCAGCCGTTGTAGTTGGAGATGCCGGCATAGCGGGCACGGCCGCTGCGGACCGCGAAGTCCAGCGCCGACAGTGTCTCGTCCAGGGGAACATTGGGGTCCCAGGCCTGGGCAAACCAGATGTCGACGTAGTCGGTCCCCAGCCGGGCAAGGCTGGCGTCGAGCCCTGAGAGCATCGCGTTCCGCGACGCGTCCACCTTCTGCCGTCCGTCCGACGGCGACACCCCAGCTTTGGTGGAAATGACCACTTCCGTGCGGGAGACGACGTCGCCGAGCAAGGCGCCCAGCAGCGCTTCCGCCTGCCCGTCCGCGTAGGAGGCTGCTGTATCAACGAGCGTGCCGCCCGCGTCCACGAAGGTCCGCAGCAGTTCCGAGGCATCCTGGTCATCCGTTTCGCGGGCCCATGTCATGGTGCCGAGGGACAGGGCCGATGATCGTAGCCCGCTGTTGCCGATGTAACGCTGCTGCATAGCAGCAAGCTTACGGGGAAACCACCATCATCATGACGTAGGGTCTTAGCGTGAACTGGATTGAAGCGGCCCTGCTGGGTCTTGTGCAGGGACTGACCGAATTCCTCCCTATTTCATCAAGCGCCCACCTCAGGATCGTGGGGTCCTTCCTGCCGAATGCGGCGGACCCCGGGGCGGCCTTCACGGCGATCACGCAGCTCGGCACCGAAACGGCCGTGATCGTCTACTTCTGGCGTGACATTGTCCGCATCGTCAAGGCCTGGTCCGGATCCCTGGCCGGGCGCGTGTCCCGGCACGACCCCGACGCCCGGATGGGCTGGCTGGTGATCCTTGGCAGCCTGCCGATCATCGTCCTGGGCCTGCTGTTCCAGGACCAGATCGAATCGGTGTTGCGCAGCTTGTGGATCGTGGCCACCACCCTCATCGTGTTCGGCCTAATCCTCGCCGTCGCGGACGCGGTCGGAAAGCAGAAGCGGGACCTGACACACCTGACGTACAAACACGGCATCCTTTACGGACTTGCGCAGGCCATGGCCCTGATTCCCGGCGTGTCCCGCTCCGGCGGGACCATCACGGCCGGCCTCCTCATGGGCTACACCCGGGAGGCGGCGGCCCGCTACTCATTCCTCCTAGCCATTCCGGCCGTGTTCGGCAGCGGCCTTTACCAGCTGTTCAAAGTGGTGACCAAGGAGGGGGTCAGCGGACCTTACGGACTGCCCGAGACGGCCTTGGCGACGCTCATTGCCTTCGTTGTGGGATACGTCATCATCGGCTGGTTCCTGAAGTTCATTTCCACGCGCAGCTACCGGCTGTTCGTCTGGTACCGCATCTTTCTCGGTCTGGCGCTCTACCTGCTGCTCGGTTTCAATGTCATCAGCGCCTAGCACTAGGCTTGGGCTGTGAAGTCCTGGATATCCCGCCCCGTTCCTGAACTGCCGGGCACAATGCCCGCCCTCCGGCTGTACGACACGGCCGCCGGCGGAGTCGTGACCCTCCAGGCCGACGGCGAGCAGTCAATGTACGTCTGCGGAATCACTCCGTATGACGCCACCCACATGGGTCACGCCGCGAGTTACGTCGCATTCGACCTGCTGAACCGGGCGTGGCGGGACGGCGGCCAGCGGGTTGCCTATGTCCAGAACGTCACTGACGTCGATGACCCGTTGCTGGAACGCGCAACCGCAACCGGCGTTGACTGGCGCGACCTTGCTGCCAGCCAGATTGAGCTGTTCCGGACCGACATGGAAGCGCTGAATGTGCTGGCCCCCGATCACTACGTCGGCGCCGTAGAGTCGATGCCGCTGATCGTCCCCGCCATCGAGCAGCTCCTCCAGGACGGTCTCGCGTATCGCGTCACCGGCACCCCCGGCGAGCCTGACGGGGACGTTTATTACGACGTCGAAGCCGCCGGCAAGCACGCCGTCACCGTCGATGCCTGGACACTGGGTGCGGTGTCCGGCCTGCCGGAGTCCGAGATGCTTGAGCTGTTCGCGGAGCGCGGCGGCGATCCCGGCCGTGCCGGCAAGCGCCAGGCCTTGGATCCTCTCCTTTGGCGCGTCGCCCGCGACGGCGAGCCCAGCTGGGAGGGCGGTCTGCTGGGCAAGGGGCGTCCCGGCTGGCACATCGAGTGCACGGTCATAGCCCAGAAGTACCTGCCGGCGCCGTTTACCGTTCAGGGCGGGGGCTCAGACCTCGTCTTCCCGCACCACGAGATGGGCGCCGGCCATGCTTACTCGCTCTCCGGAGTGCCGTTGGCGGAGCACTTTGCGCATGCCGGAATGGTCGGTCTGGACGGCGAAAAAATGAGCAAGTCCAAGGGCAACCTCGTCCTCGTGTCCAAGCTGCGGGCGGCGAGGGAGGAACCGGCGGCCATCCGGCTAGCCATCCTGGCACATCATTACCGCTCTGACTGGTCCTGGACGGATGAAGGATTTGCGCAGGCCAAGGAACGGCTCGAACACTGGCGCGGGGCGCTGGCGGTCACGCCCGCCGGGTCGGCAGCAGCCCTCATGGGGGCCATGCGCGCGGCGCTCTCCAATGACCTTGACGCGCCCTCTGCCCTGGCGGCCGTGGACGGCTGGGCGGCGCTGGCGACGGCCGGCGGGGCAGCGGCGTCGGCCGCGGACCGGGCCCTGGTGAGAGACGCCGTCAACGCGCTGCTCGGCGTCGAGCTCTAAGGCCTGACCCGCGCTCCAAGCCGAAAGCGCCCAGCAGCACGAGGCGCCGCCCGGCCTAGGGCTTGTCCTTGCCCCTTCGCTTGAGGTAGCGCTCGAATTCCCGGGCAATCGACTCGCCGCTGGCCTCGGGAAGATCGGCGGTGTCCTTCGCTTCCTCCAGCTGCCGCACGTAGGCCGCAATTTCGGGGTCTTCGGTGGCCAGTTCATTGACGCCGCGTTCCCAGGCATCGGACTCCTCGGCCAGCTCATGGGTATCCAGCGGGACCTGCAGCAGTTCCTCGATGCGGTGCAGGAGGGCCAGCTGGGCCTTGGGTGACGGGGCCTGCGCCACGTAGTGGGGCACCGCAGCCCAAAGAGACACGGTGGGAATTCCCGCAAGGAGGGACACCTCGGACAGGACTCCCACGATGCCCACCGGCCCTTCGTACTGCGAGGCCTCCAGGTTCAGCCGCTCGCGCAGGGCGCTGTCATCCGTTGATGTGCTGACCGGGATGGGCCGGCTGTGCGGCACGTCCGCCAGCAGTGCCCCTACCAGAATCACGTAGTCCACGTGGAGGGCTTCGGCGTGCACCAGCAGTTCTGCCGTGTAGGCACGCCACTTATACGACGGTTCGGTTCCCTGGATGAAAATTACGTCCACGTTGGTCCCGGGGGCGCTGGCCTTGTAGATCCGGGTGGACGGCCATTTGATCTTCCGCTCGCCGGACGCCGTACGCCGCACGGTGGGCCGCGTGAACTGGAAGTCGTAGTACTCGTCGGCGTCAATGGAGCCGACCTTCTTGCCGCCCCAGAGCTTATTCAGATAGCGCAGTGCGTCACTGGCGGCTTCCCCGGCATCGTTCCAGCCCTCGAAGGCAGCCAGCATCACCGTGATGCGCTGGCCTTCGGGAACAGGCTGCAGCAGCTGCTCCGTCTCGGGCTCGGTGCCCGGTTCGGTGGTGTCTCCGTCGTCGAAGCTATTCATCCCTTCACCCTACGTCCACAACCGTTCCCGATGCATTGAATGAACCGCCACAGATCGTGACAAGTACCGGGAAAGCGGCGCGGTCCCGAAGGCATATTCGCCGAGGGCGTAGGCCAGGGGCCCTCCCCGGGCAGGGGCAGCCTGGTGGCCCCGTAGACTGGGGACCATGCAATCTTCTGCCGATCAGCCCCTTCTCAAAGCCGTTTTATGGGACATGGACGGCACCATAGTCGACACCGAGCCGTACTGGATAGAGGCCGAACACGGCCTGGTCGAGGCCCACGGAGGAACCTGGTCCCATGAGCAGGCGATGCAGCTCGTGGGCCAATCCCTGGTGCATTCGGCCGGCGTCCTCCAGCGCGCCGGTGTGCAGCTTGAGGTCCGGGAAATCATCGACACACTCACCGCGCAGGTCATCAGCCGGGTGCGGAGCCACGTGCCGTGGCGGCCCGGTGCCCGGGAGCTGCTCGATGAACTTTTCACCGCCGGCGTGCGTTGTGCCCTTGTGACCATGTCAGAGGCGCCCCTTGCCCGGGAAATCGTGGCGAGCCTTCCGCAGCCTTACTTCGAGTTCCTGGTCACCGGCGACACCGTGACGCAGGGCAAGCCGCACCCCGAGGCGTATCTCAAGGCCGTCGAACTGCTGCGGCAGCAGGACCCCGGACTCACAGCGGCCCACTGCGTGGCGCTTGAGGACTCGGCTCCCGGCGTCGCGGCGGCAGTGGCCTCCGGAGCGGTAACAGTTGCGATTCCGCACATCGTGCCGCTGCCCGAAGATCCGCGCCGGGCCATGTGGGATTCCCTGGAAAACCGCACCGTGGCGGACCTTGAGGAGCTGGTTGCGCGCCGGCACGGGTCCGTTGCGGGTGCGTCCACTGTGCCTGCCGCTGCGCTGGACAGCCTCAACTAAGGAGCCCGGCACGTGTCTGACCCCGATACCACCGGACAGCGGCCCCCGCGCCGCAGCCTCCGCGAGGGCATCCCGCTGGGCAGGATTGCCGGCGTGCCCGTCATCCTTGCCTATTCCTGGTTTGTCATCGCCGCCTTCACCGTGGCCGCCTACGGCCCCGTACTGGCCTACAGGAACCCCGCCCTGGGAGCAGGCGCATACTATGTGGCCTTCGCCTACGCCCTGCTGCTGCTGATCTCGGTGCTGGTGCACGAGCTTGCCCACGCCCTGACGGCAAAGTTGTACGGCTGGCCCAGCGAGAAGATCGTCCTCAATCTCTGGGGCGGCCACACCCAGTTCGAGAGCTTCACGGCCACCCCGGGACGGTCCGTGCTCGTGGCGATGGCCGGGCCGGCCGCGAACTTCATGCTCGCAGGCGCTACCTGGCTGCTGGTATCGGCTGTTCACCCGACCGGTGTGGCGGACATCCTGACCAACATCTTCCTCTGGGCCAACCTCGTCATCGGCATCTTCAACGTCCTGCCCGGGCTGCCCCTGGACGGCGGCAGGCTCGTCGAATCTGCCGTCTGGAAGGTCACCGGCAGCCATGCCAAGGGCACCGTTGCGGCGGGCTGGGGCGGACGGATCATTGTCATCGCCCTAGCGCTGTGGTTCGTTGCCCTTCCCCTCCTCCGCGGAGGCGAGCCAGACACCAGCACGCTGCTCATCACCGTGCTGGTGTGCGGATTCCTGTGGATGGGCGCGTCGGGTTCCATCCAGCAGGGCCGCCTGCGCAGCAGGCTGCACCTGGTAAGCGCAGCAGCGCTGGCTGAACCGGCGGTCGGTCTTCCCGAATCGGCGACCGTTGCCGACGTCCTGCAGGTGACAGCGGGCGGAGGGCCCGCCGTCGTACTTTGCGCGCCGGACGGCAGGCCCACCAGTGTGGTTGACCCGGCTGCGCTGGCGGCCGTTCCGGCTTCGGCTGCGGCGGCCACGCCGGCCAGTGCCGTAGCCCCCGTCCTCGGGGCCGGGGCGTATGTCCCGGAATGGTCCAAGGGCCAGGAACTGCTCGAGTACCTCGCCCAGCTGGAGGGCCACGTCTACGCAGTGATTGACCACAACGGACGGGTGACCGGCCTGCTGCGTCAGTCCACGGTGGTGACAGCCATTACAGGCAAGGTACCCCGCGAAAACACGCGGCCGCAGGACCAGAACCGGTAGAGTTACGTGCCGGTCGTGAAATCGGCAGCCGAGACACGGCCCACCCCTGCCGCACCGCCACGGGGCACGGCAACACAGCTTTACAGGAGCGAGGAATCTTCATGAGCAGCGAATCTGCCGCCAACGGGACCAGTATCGGCCATTCCGACGCCGGAGCAGCCGGCGCAGGGGACCAGCCGGTCGGCGCTGCCCGGCGGCGAGGCCCCTTCCGCGAAGGAGAGCGAGTCCAGCTGACGGACGAGCGCGGGCGCATGAATACGATCAGCCTCGAAGCCGGCGGAGCCTTCCACACGCACCGCGGGTTCCTCAACCATGACGAGATCATCGGCAAAGTGGACGGCTCCGTGGTGGTCAACAACGTGGGGCAGCAGTACCAGACGCTGCGCCCCCTGCTGTCCGACTTCGTCCTGTCCATGCCCCGCGGTGCCGCCGTGGTGTATCCCAAGGATGCCGGCCAGATCGTCACCATGGCGGACATCTTCCCCGGCGCCAGGGTGGTCGAAGCGGGCGTCGGCTCCGGTGCGCTCTCCATCTCGCTGCTGCGCGCCGTCGGCGACCACGGTTACCTCCACTCCTTCGAACGCCGCGAGGAATTCGCAGCCATCGCCCGCGGCAACGTGGAAACCATCTTCGGCGGCCCCCACCCGGCCTGGAAAATCTCGCTCGGGGATTTCCAGGAGGAAGTGGTCCGCACAGAAGAGCCCGGATCCATTGACCGGGTGGTGCTGGACATGCTGGCCCCCTGGGAATGCCTCGACGCCGTGGCCACGGTCCTCGCTCCGGGCGGCGTCTGGATCAACTACGTTGCCACCGTCACCCAGCTGTCCCGCACCGCCGAGGCCATCCGGGCGGACGGCCGCTTCACGGAACCGGATGCCTGGGAATCCATGGTCCGCGGCTGGCACCTTGAGGGCCTTGCGGTGCGCCCCGACCACAGGATGGTCGCGCACACCGGCTTCCTGCTGGTTACCCGCCGGCTGGCCGACGGTGTGACCGGCATATCGGTGAAGCGGCGGCCGTCCAAGACGGACTTCAATGAGGAGGACGTCAACGCCTGGACGCCCGGCGCTGTCGGGGAACGCCTGGTTTCCGACAAGAAACTGCGGCGCGCGGCGCGGGACGCCATCGCGGGAACCAACGTCAAGGACGACCCAGAGATCACAAACTAGTCCGTATTTCGGATGTCTTCAGCAGTACCCGCCGACTTGGGGCTATGGTCTTAAGAGAAGCGCAGGAAGGAGCTGATGCATCATGGAGACGCCGAACAATGACTCCGTACCTACGCCGTCCGAGCAGGCGGCCAACGAGCTGTCTGTTGCAGACCGGCAGGTCAACATCCTCCGGGATAAGCTACGGCACATCGACCGTCAGCTGGCGGCTGCCACGCAGAACAACACCAAGCTCGTGGCGATGCTGGAAACGGCAAAGTCGGAGATCCTGAGGCTGAAGAACGCACTCGACCAGGAGGGGCAGCCGCCGTACAGCTTCGGAACCATCCTCCAGCTGAACCCCAGGCGGCAAGCCACCGCCGGCGGCAGCGGCCAGGCCGCCACCGAGGAATCGGTGGACATCTTCAACGCAGGCCGGAAAATGCGGGTGGGCATCAGCCCACTGGTCAACATGAACCAGCTTGCCGTCGGCCAGGAAGTCCTCCTCAACGAGGCACTCCTGGTGGTTGCCGGCCTCGGCTACGAACGCGCCGGGGAACTCGTCACGCTCAAGGAAATGCTGGGCCCGGACCGTGCACTGGTCCTTGGCCGGGCAGATGAAGAGCGCGTCATCCGGCTCGCCGGGCCGCTCCTGGCCCAGAAGCTCCGCGTCGGTGATGCCCTGTCCATCGATTCCCGCACGGGCTACGCCCTCGAAAAAGTCCCGCGGTCCGAGGTGGAAAACCTGGTCCTCGAAGAAGTTCCGGACATCACCTACGAGGACATCGGCGGCCTGGGTCCCCAGATCGAGCAGATCCGCGACGCCATCGAGCTGCCGTTCCTGCACCCCGACCTGTACCGCGAGCACGGGCTCAAAGCGCCCAAGGGCATCCTGCTCTACGGCCCTCCCGGCTGCGGCAAGACGCTGATCGCCAAGGCCGTGGCAAATTCGCTCGCGGCCCGCGCGGCCGAACGTTCGGGCAACATCGATCTGAAGAGCTACTTCCTCAACATCAAGGGCCCGGAACTCCTCGACAAATACGTGGGCGAAACCGAACGCCACATCAGGCTCATCTTTTCCCGCGCCCGGGAGAAGGCCTCGGACGGCAGCCCCGTCGTGGTGTTCTTCGATGAAATGGATTCCCTGTTCCGCACCCGCGGCACGGGCATCTCGTCCGACGTCGAAACCACCATCGTGCCGCAGCTCCTCAGCGAAATCGACGGCGTGGAACGGCTGGACAACGTCATCGTCATCGGCGCATCGAACCGCGAGGACATGATCGACCCCGCCATCCTGCGGCCGGGCCGCCTGGATGTGAAGGTCAAGATCCAACGTCCCGACGCCGAAGCAGCGGCCGACATCTTCAAGAAGTACATCACCCCCGACCTGCCGTTCCATGAGGATGACCTCGTCGAGCATGACGGCGACGTGCACGAGACGGTCGCTGCCATGATCCAGCGGACCGTCGAGGCCATGTACTCCACGGAAAAGTCCAACGAGTACCTCGAGGTCACCTATGCCAACGGCGATACCGAGATGCTGTACTTCAAGGACTTCAACTCGGGCGCAGTGGTGCAGAACGTTGTGGACCGTGCAAAGAAATATGCCATCAAGGATCTCCTGACCACGCAGCAGAAGGGCCTGCGGATCGACCATCTGCTCCGCGCGGTGGTTGATGAGTTCCGCGAGCACGAGGACATGCCCAACACCACCAACCCGGATGACTGGGCACGCATCTCCGGCAAGAAGGGCGAGCGCATCACATACATCCGCACCATCGTCCAGGGCAAGGCCGGACAGGAGCCAGGCAAGTCCATCGAGACGATGCCCAACACGGGCCAGTACCTGTGACAGCCGGTTCCGGGTCAGCGCCGGGGGGAGCCCTGCCCGTAGGCGGCGCCATGCGGGTGATGGGGTCGGAAACCGAATACGGCATTCATGCGCCGTCCGCTCCCGGAGCCAACGCCACCATGATGTCTGCGCGGGTGGTGCAGGCGTACGCCCAGGTCACCCGCCTCAGGGCTGCCGGCGGGGCCGAGACCCGGTGGGACTACACGGACGAGGAGCCACTCCACGACGCCCGGGGCTGGACCTTGGAACGGGGCCAGGCCCATCCGAGCCAGCTGACCGACCAGCCTCCCGTGCTCGACGCCGAAGCGGTGGCGCTGGCCTACGGGCGCGACGAGCTGGAACTTGAGGGGGAGGACGAGTCCGGCTCGCTCCTGATGAACATGGTCCTCGGCAACGGGGCACGGCTATATGTGGACCATGCCCACCCGGAGTACTCCAGCCCGGAGGTGACCAATCCGGCCGCCGCAGTTGCTTGGGATGCTGCCGGCGACCTCGTGGCGCTGTCCGCCGTCCGGCGGCTGGCCGGCGACACAGAGCTCCCGCCCGTGAACCTCTACAAGAACAACACCGACAACAAATCGGTGTCCTACGGCAGCCACGAAAACTATCTCATGCCCCGATCGGTCCCGTTCGGCGACATTGTGCGGGGACTGACACCGTTCTTCGTAACCCGTCAGATCATCTGCGGCTCGGGACGGGTGGGAATCGGCCAGGACAGCTCCCGCCCGGGCTACCAGATCAGCCAGCGGGCGGACTTCTTCGAGGCGGAAGTGGGTCTGGAGACCACCATCCGCCGCCCCATCATCAACACTCGCGACGAACCGCACGCCACAGCGGACAAGTACCGCCGCCTGCATGTGATCATTGGCGACGCCAACCTCAGCCAGGCGTCCAACTACCTCAAGTTCGGCACCACCGCGATGGTCCTGAGCCTGATCGAGGCCGGCCTCGCGCCGAAGATCGAAGTCCACGAGCCCGTGTCGGCCCTGCAGGCCATCAGCCACGACACCTCTCTGACGGCAAAGATCCGGCTGCTGGACGGCCGCCGGGTGACGGCGCTGGATCTGCAGTGGATTTACCACGAGGCCGCGGCAAAGCTGGCGCAGGACACCGGTGTTGCCGATGCCGTGGACGGTGACGGCCACACCCACGCCGTGCTGGACCGCTGGGCCGCGACGCTCACGCAGCTGGACAGCGACCGCACCGCGGCAGCCACCTCCGTGGAATGGCTGGCCAAGCTGTCCATCCTGGAGGGATACCGGCAACGCGACGGCCTCGACTGGAACGATGCCCGCTTGGGGCTGGTGGATCTGCAGTGGGCGGACATCCGGCCCGAAAAGGGTCTGTACTACCGGCTGCTGTCGAGGGGGCGCATGCAACGGATAGTGAACGACGCCGACATCGCCACCGCGGTGACGGAACCGCCGTCGGACACTCGGGCATACTTCCGCGGACGCTGCGTCAGCAGCTTCAGCAAGGACGTGGTGGGGGCTAGCTGGGACTCGGTGATCTTCGATGTGCCCGGATACGGCCGGCTGCAGCGCGTCCCCACGCGCGAGCCGCTTCGGGGCACAAAAGCGCTGACCGGGGCCCTGTTTGCGCGGCACCGTGAGGCCGGTTCCTTCCTTGCGGAACTCCTTGGATCCGCACCGGCTCCGCCACCGGCATAAAGCGTCCCGAAGAGCCGCTTTGCGTGGCACTATTGGCATACAGGATGTCCTGCCGGAAGCGGCGGGACTGTACGAAGGAGATGAAATGGCAGGGCAGGAGCAGCAGCAGCCGCAGCCACGCGACACCGAGGTCGAGGAAGAGGTCCCCGCGCCGCCGGCACCGGCCGAGGGACAGGCGTCCGCATCCACGCAGGGTGTTGACGATCTCCTGGACGAGATCGACGGCGTCCTGGAGTCCAATGCGGAAGAGTTCGTCCGGGCGTTCGTGCAAAAGGGCGGACAGTAGCCCGGCAGCGCCACCACCCCGCACCGGGCACGGAGGCCTGAGGTACCGGACAGCCGCTGAATTACGTTGAAGGAGTGCACCAGTGCAGGAGACAACAGCCAACAAGGTAGCCGCCAACGCGACGTCGTCGTTCACTGAGCATCTCCAACGCGACCGTCCGGAACTGCTTCCCTATAACCGGCCCTTCGAGTACGGCCCCTCCGCCGGTCAGCCGCTGCAGGTGCCGCACGCCACCACCATCGTCGCCATGACGTACGCCGGCGGCGTCGTCATGGCGGGTGACCGCCGTGCCACGATGGGGAACATCATCGCCAGCCGTCACATTGAAAAGGTCTTTCCTGCGGACCAGTACTCTGTGCTCGGCATCGCGGGGACGGCGGGCATCGCCATCGATCTCACCCGGCTGTTCCAGGTTGAACTGGAGCATTACGAAAAGATCGAAGGAACGCTGCTGAGCCTGGACGGCAAGGCCAACAGGCTCGGGGCTATGATCCGCGGAAACCTGCCCATGGCGCTCCAGGGGCTCGCCGTGGTGCCGCTGTTCGCCGGCTTCGACACCGCGGCCGCGGTGGGCCGCCTGTTCTCCTACGACGTGACCGGCGGCCGGTACGAGGAGCAGGAGCACCACGCCGTAGGCTCCGGCTCCATGTTCGCGCGCGGCGCGCTGAAGAAGCTCTGGCGCCCCAACCTCCTGGAGGAGGAAGCCGTGGCGGTCGCCGTCGAGTCCCTGTACGATGCGGCCGACGACGACTCTGCCACCGGCGGCCCGGACCCTGTCCGCCAGCTGTGGCCCGTGGTCTACACCGTCAACCGTGCCGGCGCGAAGCGCGTCGCCGAGCGGGAACTCGCCGCCGTGGCCGGGACCATCATCGAGTCCAGGGCAGCTGCCCGGCGGGAGGCCTGACATGACCCAGCAGTTCTATGTTTCACCTGAACAGCTGATGAAGGACCGTGCGGACTTCGCACGGAAAGGCATCGCGCGGGGCCGTTCGGTGATCGTCGTAAGCTGCGAGGACGGCATCGCCCTCGTGGCCGAAAACCCGTCGCCGTCGCTCCATAAGATCGGCGAAATCTACGACAAAATCGCCTTCGCCGCCGTCGGTAAGTACAACGAATTCGAAAGCCTGCGCCAGGCCGGGGTCCGCTATGCCGACGTCCGCGGGTACTCCTACGACCGCGACGACGTCACCGCCCGGGGCCTCGCCAGCGTCTATGCACAGAGCCTGGGCGCCGTTTTCACCGCGGAGCAGAAGCCTTTCGAGGTTGAGCTCGCCGTGGCAGAGGTTGGTGCGTCCCAGGACCGCGACCATCTCTACCGGCTGACTTTCGACGGCTCCATCGCCGATGAGCACGGCTTCATCGTGATGGGCGGGCAGGCTGACAAGGTTTCCGGAGCTGTCGAGGCCGGCTGGCAGCGTGATCTTTCGTTCGCGGCGGCCATCCGTCTCGCCGTGAAGGGCCTCGGAACTGACAACGAGTCGCCCGAGCTGCCGGCAAAGGCTTTGGAAGTGGCGGTGCTGGACCGCGCCTCGGAAAGCAGCAGGGGGACCCGCCGGGCATTCCGCAGGCTGTCCGACGTCGACGTCATGGAACTGCTGGCTGAGGAGAACTGAAATGGACAAGAGGATCTTCGGTATTGAGACCGAATTCGGCATTTCCTATTCGAGCCCCGATTCGCGCCCGCTCGCGCCCGAGGAGGTGGCACGGTACCTGTTCCGGAAAGTGGTCAGCTGGGGGCGGTCCTCGAATGTCTTCCTCACCAACGGGTCCCGCCTGTACCTGGATGTCGGCTCGCACCCGGAATACGCCACGGCTGAATGCGACGACCTCGCGCAACTGATTGCCCACGACCGTGCGGGCGAACTCATCCTGGACGACCTCGTGGACGAAGCCCAGTCCAGGCTTGCAGCCGAAGGATTCAACGGAACGGTCTACCTGTTCAAGAACAACACAGACTCCGCCGGTAACTCCTACGGCAGCCACGAGAACTACCTCATACCGCGGCGCGGCGAGTTCACTCGGCTGGCCGAAATTCTCATTCCGTTCCTTGTCACGCGGCAGCTCATCGCCGGTGCCGGCAAGATCCTCAAGACGCCCCATGGTGCCACCTACGCCTTCTCCCAGCGCGCGGACCATATCTGGGAGGGCGTCTCCTCCGCCACCACCCGCTCCCGTCCGATCATCAACACCCGGGACGAACCGCACGCGGACGCCGAGTTTTATCGCCGCCTCCATGTGATCGTCGGCGACTCGAACATGTCGGAGACCACGGCACTGCTCAAGGTCGGCACCGTTGACCTCATCCTGCGGATGATTGAGGCCGGGGTGATCATGCGGGACATGCGGATGGAAAACCCGATCCGGAGCATCCGGGAGATTTCCCACGACCTCAGCGGCAGGGCCCTGGTCCGGCTCGCCAACGGGCGCCAGCTCACCGCGCTGGAAATCCAGCAGGAGTACCTCAACAAGGTCACGGCCTTCGTCCAAGAACATGGCGCGCATAACCGGCACGTGCCGCTGATCCTGGACCTGTGGGGGAGGACACTACGCGCCATCGAAAGCGGCGACACGAGCACCATCGACACCGAAATCGACTGGGCCATCAAGAAAAAGCTCATGGACAGCTACCGCAACCGGCACGGGCTGGGGCTCGATGCTCCGCGGATCGCCCAGCTGGACCTTACGTACCATGACATTTCCCGCAGCCGCGGCCTGTACTACCTCCTGCAGGCGCGGGGCGCCGTCCGGCGGGTCACCGATGAGACAGCCATCAAGGACGCGGTGGATGCGCCGCCGCAGACCACCCGGGCGAAGCTGCGCGGTGATTTCGTGCGCAGGGCCCAGGAACTGGGACGCGATTACACGGTGGACTGGGTTCACCTGAAGCTCAACGACCGCGCCCACCAGACCATCCTGTGCAAGGATCCGTTCCGCAACGTTGACGAGCGCGTGGATGCGCTTCTGGATTCTATGGGCTGATACCCAGCTTCAGGCGTTACTCTGGAATAGGCTGTTTTGCGGCCCTGACTGCCCCGCCGTGGGTATTACCTGCCGCGGCAACGCATCCATCTTGCCCCGACGAAAGTTCTTACGTGCGCCGACTACTAGCAATTCTCCTTCCCGGACTGCTTCTGCTGACCGCCTGCGGCGGCCAGCCTGCAGCCCCGGAACCGACCAGCCAGTCCGCGGGTGAGACCGCCAAGCTGGACTCTCTCAAGCTGACGGAAAAGGGCGACAAGAAAGCCCCGGGCGTAGAGTTCACCAAGCCCCTCGACGTCGCCGAGCCCACCGTCAAGGTGGTTACGGAAGGCAGCGGCGAACGGGTCAAGGCCAACCAGGTCGCCGAGATCTCCGTGCTTGCCCTCAACGGCAAGGACGGTGCCACGCTGGACGACAGCTTCCCCCGCGACCCCGAACCGCTCGAGCTGAACGACAAGCTCAAGACCGGCAGCGAAATCGTGTACAACGCTTTTGTCGGAGCCAAGGTGGGCTCGCAGCTCGCCCTGGCCATTCCGGGCAAGGCTGCCGCTGAAGGCGCCGAAGCCCAGCCGACCCAGCTCCTGATCATCAAGGTCCTGTCCGCCAAGGACGCGCCGAAGGTGCTGGAGAAGCCGGAGGGTGACGCCGTCACGCCGCCGGCCGGACTGCCGACCGTGACCGAGAAGGACGGCATCCCGGAGATCTCCGTCAAGGGCGTCGCAGCCCCGAAGAAACTCATCGCCCAGGACCTCATCAAGGGCAAGGGCCCCGAGGTCAAGGCCACGGACACCCTGACCGTCAATTACGTGGGCGTGGCCCTGGCCAGCGGCAAGAAGTTCGATTCAAGCTTTGACCGCAAGGAGACGGCCTCGTTCGGACTGGACAAGGTCATCAAGGGCTGGACGCAGGGCCTGACCGGTAAGACGGTGGGTTCCCGTGTCCTGCTCGTCATCCCCAAGGACCTCGCCTACGGCGATGCCGGCCAGGGGGACGCCAAGGGCGACCTCGTGTTCGTCGTCGACATTCTGGGCACCAAGTAAGTTCGCCACAGCAGTTTCCCAACCAAGCAGAAGGAGCACCCATGTCATTTGGTCAGCGAGACCTCGACCGCCAGAAGCCGGAAATCGACTTCCCTGAAGGCCCGGTTCCCACCGAACTCGTCATCACCGACCTCATCGAGGGTGACGGTCCGGAGGCCAAAAAAGGCGACACCGTCTCAACCCACTACGTCGGCGTTGCCTGGTCCACCGGCGAAGAGTTCGACGCCTCATGGGGCCGCGGCGCCCCGCTGGACTTCCGGGTCGGCGTCGGCCAGGTCATCCAGGGCTGGGACCAGGGCCTGCTTGGCATGAAGGTCGGTGGCCGCCGCCGCCTCGAGATCCCCTCTGAGCTGGCCTACGGTTCCCGTGGCGCCGGCGGGGCGATCGGCCCCAATGAGGCCTTGATTTTCGTCGTCGACCTCGTAGGCGTCCGCTAGAGACTCCTCGCTGCACCGGAAGCGCGGCAACAATCGGATGGAATGTCCGCATTGTTGCCGCGCTTTCGCGGTTTTCCCCGGGCAGCTTTTGGTAACCCGGGCAGCTTTAGTAACGTAACCAGAGTGTCCGCCCAACGAACCGAGCGCTTGCTCAACCTCCTGATCGCCCTTTTGAACTCCAAGTACGGCCTCCGCCGCAGCGAACTTCGGGAGAAGATCTACCACGCCGGCACGGCCAGCGACGCCGCCTTCGGCCGGATGTTCGAGCGCGACAAGAACGACCTGCGTGAGTTCGGCTTTGACGTCGAAACGGTCATGAACCACGGCTGGAACTCCGATGACCCCGCGACCACGCGCTACCGGATCGGCAAGGAATCGAACCGGCTGCCTGATGTGCAGCTCACCCCGGACGAATGGACGGTGCTGCTGCTGGCCTCGCAGCTGTGGGAGCGGGCTGCCCTCGGCGCGGCCGCCACGAACGCCATGCGCAAACTCCAGGCTTCCGGCGGCCTGGCCGACGTTGAGCTGCCGGCCGGGGTCCAGCCCCGCATCAAGCCGGCCGGACAGGCCTTCGAAGACCTCGTTGCGGCGATGCACGCCCAGCATCCGGTCCGCTTCCGCTACCTTGCCGGCAGCACCGGCAAGGAGGAGGAGCGCGTGGTTGAGCCTTGGGGCCTCGGCAGCCGCTTTGGGCAGTGGTACCTGGTGGGTTACGACCGGGTGCGCGGCGACCAGCGGTACTTCCGGCTCTCACGGTTCACGTCGGCCGTCACGGTGCTGGAGAAGGAGGCATTCACCGCCCCTGCAGCCTTCAACGTGCGGGCGGAGCTGGCCGGCCTTCCTGAGCTGCCGCTCACGTCCGCCGTTGTGGACGTCCGGAAGGGGCGGCTGCTGGGGCTGAGGAAGCGGTCCGAACCGGCCGCCGTCGTGGCCGGAGAGGCGCCTGCCGCCGTCGTGGCCGGAGAGGCAGGGGCCGACGGCGACTGGGACCGCCTGGCGGTGCCATACCGCGACGCCGAGCTGCTGGGGGAGGAACTGGCCTCCTACGGCCCGAACGTTAGGGTGGTTGCTCCCGCTGAACTGGCCACCGCCGTGCAGCGCCGGCTGGCGAGTGCCGCCGCCTTCGCCGCCGCGCCGGTGCCGTCCTTCGACTTCGCAGACGCCGCGCCCGGCAAGCGGCCCCGCAAACGGACCTCGGAAGACCAACTCCAGCGGATGCTGCAGCTGGTTCCGTTCCTGGTCCACAACCAGGGACTGCACATTCAGGACGTCGCGGACAGGTTCGGGGTGACCCGCAAGGAACTTGAGAATGATCTGCTGATCCTGATCTGCTCCGGGCTTCCGCAGGGCTACCCCGACGAACTCCTCGACATCCAGTGGGAGGACGACCACGTCTTCATCAGCCAGTCGCTTGAATTGAACAGGCCCGTCCGCTTCACCGTGGACGAGGCCTGCGCACTGCTGACGGGGCTGGAGACGCTGAACGGCCTCCCCGAACTCGCGGAGGGAAGCGCCCTGGAATCGGTCACCCTCAAGCTCATGGCCGCTGCCGGGGAGGAAGGGCTCCGCGCCGGTGCGCTGTCCGGTCCCGAGGTAGGGCCGGACAATTCCGCGAACCTCGACCTCATCCGGAGTGCCATCGAATCCGGGTCGCAGCTGCACCTCGTCTACCTGTCCGCGCAGACGGATTCCCTGTCGGAGCGGGACGTGGACCCGCTGCGCCTCTACTCCATGGACAACACCTGGTACTTCGAGGCGTACTGCCATTCAGCCGTCGGGCTGCGGAACTTCCGCCTCGACCGCATCGAGCACCTGGCCCCGAACGGGAAGCCGGTATCCTCCCCGGTCAAGCCCGACGGCGGGTTCCCGGCAAAACTGTTCACCCCCAACGACGACGACACCCTGGTGACCGTTCAGCTCACCCCCAGGGGCGCCGGGCTTGCGGACGACTATTACGCCGAGCGGACAGCGGTTCTGCCCGACGGCGGGCTGGTTGCGGAGATCAGATTCGGCAACACGTCATGGCTGCCGATGTTCGTGGCCCAGCATGGCGGGACCGTCCGCATCCTGGCGCCCGCCGCCCTTGCCGAGGCGTCCCGGGAATGGATCGACGCGGCCCTGGCCCAGTACGCCAGCTAGACTACTCAGCATGCCTTGGTGGTCTTGGATCCTTATCTGGATTGCGCTGATAGCGCTTTCCCTTCTGTTCTTCGTAGTGATTGGCGTCAGGCTGTTCCGTCAGTTCATGGCCACGGTCAAGGAGCTCGGTGCCGCCGGTGAGAAGCTGGGGCACCTGCCCGCCCCCGTTCCGGAGGACGGCACCCCCGGCGAAGGGACGCCCCACGCCGCCGCAACCCCGCCCGGAGCCGCCGTCTTTGCCTCGCCGCACCGGATGCGACATGATTACCACGCATCCAAGTCTGCCCGCCGGGAATCGCGGCGCCAGCGCCGCGTCCAACGCAAGGCGGAACGGGGCCAGCCCCAGGCGCTGCGCGACATCGAATTCAGATAAACGTAGGATGTATCTAAACGAAAGGAACACCCACCATGAGGCTTGAAGGCTGGCATCTCATCATCATCATCGTTCTTGCTTTGGTGCTTTTCGCGGCACCGAAGCTACCCGGCATGGCCCGGAGCCTCGGCCAGTCGATGCGTATCTTTAAGTCGGAAGTCCGCGAGATGAAGAAGGACGGAAACCCTGAAGCCAAGGACGGCTCAGATCCCGTTGAAGGTAAGGTGGTGAACCACCCGCGTTCACCAATGCCGGACAACCATCCTGCAGATGGCAACGACGTTCCGCCTCCCAACCGCGCCTAGGATTACGTGGCACTAACCATGAGTCGTCGATCCAATCCTGAGGGACGGATGGCTCTGCTGGACCATCTGCGGGAACTCAGGAACCGACTGTTCAAATCCGCCATCGCGGTAGTGCTCGCCACTGCTGCGGGATTCATGGTTTACCAGCCCATGCTCGCGGCACTGATCAAGCCGATCCGGGACCTCAACGAAAACGAGGGACGGCAGGCGTCCCTCAACTTCGACGGTGTCGCTAGCTCGTTCGACCTCATGATCCAGGTCTCCGTGTTTCTCGGTGTGATCCTGGCCAGCCCCGTGTGGCTGTACCAGCTCTGGGCGTTCATCGTTCCTGGCCTGCACAAGAAAGAGCGCAGGCTCGCGTTGTCATTCGTGGCGGCTGCGGTCCCGCTCTTCGTCGGTGGCGTCACCCTGGCATGGCTGGTGCTACCGAATGCCGTGCGTGTGCTCACAGACTTCACCCCTTCGGGCGGCTCAAACTTCATCAGCGCGCAGGTCTACCTTTCGTTCGTGTTGCGGCTGCTGCTTGCCTTCGGCATCGCCTTCCTGCTTCCGGTCGTCCTTGTCGGGTTGAACCTCGCGGGACTGCTCCGGGGCGAACAGCTCGTGAAGAGCTGGCGGATTACGGTCTTCCTCGTCTGCCTGTTTGCGGCGATGGCAGCCCCCGGCGGCGACGCCATGAGCATGTTCTACCTTGCCGGGCCCATGCTGCTGCTCTTCTTCGCCGCGATCGGCCTGTGCGTCCTCAACGACCGCCGGCGCGACCGCCGCGCGGCGAAGCAGGCCGCTGAGACCGAAGCCACTGCGGACATTGCCACTCCGGGCAGTGAACTGAGGAATCTCTAGCGCCGTCCCGGCTAGGCTTGAAGCATGTCCACCACAACCGGTTCACCGTCGCCCTCCGAACGCTACCGGGCCAGCGCCGAACGGACGGCTGAATCCAAAACCCATCTGGGCTCGTTTGCCCGGACCCTGGACTTTGACCTGGATGATTTCCAGCGGCAGGCGTGCAGGTCGCTGCAGGAAGGCCGTGGGGTCCTCGTGGCCGCACCCACCGGCGCGGGCAAGACCATCGTGGGCGAGTTCGCCATCTACCTGGCGCTGGAGCGCGGGCTGAAAGCCTTCTACACCACCCCCATCAAGGCCCTGAGCAACCAGAAGTTCTCCGAGCTCACGGAGAAGTACGGCGCGCAAAACGTTGGGCTGCTGACCGGAGACACCAGCATCAACGGCGAGGCGCCCGTGGTTGTGATGACCACCGAGGTGCTGCGCAACATGCTCTACGCCGACTCCGCCTCCCTGGACGATCTTGGCTTCGTGGTCATGGACGAGGTCCACTATCTGGCTGACCGCTTCCGGGGTGCCGTGTGGGAGGAAGTCATCATCCACCTGCCCAGCGAAGTCCAGGTGGCCTCGCTGAGCGCCACCGTCTCCAACGCCGAGGAATTCGGCGCCTGGCTGGACACCGTCCGGGGGGACACCGACGTCATCGTGTCCGAGCATCGGCCCGTCCCCCTGTGGCAGCACGTGATGGTGGGCAGGGAAATTGTGGATCTGTTCGCCGGAGAGACCACCTTCGACGAAATCGCGCCCGAAGGCGACCCCGTCGCCGCCTCAGCGCTGCCCGCCTCAGCGCTGCCCGCGGCACCGAGTCCCGAAGCCGCCGGACAGCGCGGCTTCGAGGTCAACCCCGAGCTGCTGTCCATGGCCCGGGCAGAAAGCCAACTGAACTTCCAGGGACGCTTCGGCCATGGCGGCCGCAGCCAGCGGCGGCAGCACCGGCAGCGTGCCGACGACAGGTCCCAGCAGACGCCGCCCCGCACGGCCGTCAGGAAGGCCAGCCGGCCGCAGGTGATCGCCAGCCTGGACCGGCAGGACCTCCTGCCCGCAATCACGTTCATCTTTTCCCGGGCCGGCTGCGACGCCGCGGTTTCCCAGTGTGTGGCTGCAGGGCTGTGGCTCACCACCGAGAAGGAGCAGCGGATCATTGCCCAGCGCGTCGACGAGGCGGGCCAGGACATACCCTCGGACGACCTTGAGGTGCTGGGCTTCTGGAACTGGCGTGACGGGCTTCTGAGGGGCATCGCAGCGCACCATGCCGGAATGCTGCCCACCTTCAAGGAAGTCGTCGAAAAGCTCTTCGCCGAGGGCTTGGTGAAGGCCGTGTTCGCCACGGAGACCCTGGCCCTCGGGGTCAACATGCCGGCACGCTCGGTGGTCCTGGAGAAGCTCGACAAATTCAACGGTGAAGCCCACGTGGACATCACCGCGGGGGAGTACACCCAGCTGACCGGCAGGGCCGGACGGCGGGGAATCGACGTCGAAGGCCACGCCGTGGTCCTCTGGCAGCCCGGCACGGATCCCGCGGCGGTGGCCGGCCTGGCCTCACGGCGGACCTATCCGCTGAACTCCAGTTTCAGGCCCACCTACAACATGAGCATCAACCTGCTCGCCCAGTTCGGCCGCCCGCGGGCACGGGAGATCCTTGAGTCCTCCTTCGCCCAGTTCCAGGCGGACCGGTCAGTGGTAGGGCTGGCCAAGCAGGTGCGCAGCCGGGAGGAGTCGCTGGCCGGGTACGCCAAGTCCATGACCTGCCACCTGGGCGACTTCACCGAATATGCGCGGCTGCGGCGGGAGCTCTCCGACGCCGAGAACTTCACGTCACGCAGCAAGTCGAGGGCACGGAAGTCGCTCAACGAAGATTCCCTCAGCCGCCTGCTTCCGGGAGATGTTGTGGACGTCCCGGCCGGCAGGGCACCGGGGGTTGCGGTGGTACTGAGTTCGGACCACAGCTCCCGCGAGCCAAGGCCTGCCGTGCTCACGCTGGAAAGCCAGCTGCGGAGAATCGGCATCGACGACCTCGAAGGGCCCATCTCCCCGCTGACCAGGATCCGGATTCCCAAGTCCTTCAATGCGAAAGTGCCCAAGTCCCGGCGGGACCTTGCCTCCTCCGTCCGGAACGCGCTGCGGGAGAACCGTCCGCCGGTCAGGGGCAGCAGCCGCAACAACGACTTCGGCCTCGGCACGGTGCTTCCGAACCAGGAAAAGAAGATCGCCGAGCTGCGGCGTGCCTTGCGCGCCCACCCGTGCCATGGCTGCAACGAGCGTGAGGACCACGCCCGGTGGTCGGAACGCTGGTGGAAGCTCCGGAAGGAAACGGACGGGCTGGTCCGCCAGATCCAGGGCCGCACGAACACCATCGCCAAAACGTTCGACCGCGTGTGCGACGTCCTGTCCGCCTACGGATACCTGGAAACACCCGAACCTGGTAAGCACAGGATCAGCACCGACGGGCAGCGGCTGCGCCGGATCTACGGCGAGAAGGACCTCCTGATCTCACAGGCACTGCGCCAGGGCGCGTTCGACGACCTCGACGCCGTGGAAGTGGCTGCTTTCGCCAGCGTCCTCGTATACCAGGCCAAGCGGGAGGACCGCGGCCTGCGTCCGCGCATGCCCAGCGTTTCGCTCGAAACCGCCGTGGACATTGTGGTGCGGGAATGGTCGGCACTGGAGGACGTGGAGGAGCAGAACAAGCTTCCCCTCACGGGCGAGCCCGAGCTGGGCCTGATCTGGCCCATGTACAAGTGGGCCCGCGGGCGCCACCTCCAGGAAGTGCTCAACGGCACTGAGCTCGCTGCCGGAGACTTCGTCCGGTGGGTCAAACAGGTGATTGACCTGCTGGACCAGCTGGCCAAGATTCCGGGGCTGGATCCACGGCTTGCCCGGCTGTGCGCCGAAGCCATCAAACTTGTCAGGCGGGGAGTAGTGGCCTACTCCACCGTGGTCTGATTCCCGCACACGAATAACCCCCAAGGAGTTCCACCCCCATGACCGAAGCACACGCGCGCCCCCAGGCCGGTTCCGGACCGTCGAGGGTGACGATGTACCGGAACGGCTCCGTCTACACGGCGGCGGACCCTTTCGCCACCGCCATGCTCGTGGACGGTGACACCATCGCATGGGTGGGGTCCGAACAAGCCGCAACGTCGATCGCCGACAGCTCCATGGACGTGATCGATCTCCGCGGCGCGCTGCTGGCCCCGGGATTCGTGGATTCCCACGTCCACCTGACGGAGACGGGCATTGCGCTGGGCGCGCTCCAGCTGGGCAATGTCCGCTCGGCCCGGGAGCTCCTCGACGCTGTGGCCGGAGCCGGCGCGGCAGGCACCCTCCTGGGACACGGCTGGGACGAATCACAGTGGGATGACCCCACCCTTCCGGAACCCGGCGAACTGGAGCACGCCGCCGGCGGCCGGCAGGTCTACCTGTCACGGGTGGACGCCCATTCGGCGCTCGTGTCCCCGGCGTTGGCTGCCGCGGCCGGCCTGCGGGAACTCGACGGGTTCGCGCCCGGCGGTCACGTCAAAGGCGAGGCACATGCCGCGGCCCGGCTGGCCACCCGGCGCCTTTCGGCTGCCGGGTTGCAGGACCACCAGCGGCGGGCGCTGGCAGAAGCCGCGGCTAACGGCTACGTGGCACTGGCCGAAATGGGCGCACCGCACATCGGGAGCCTGCTCGATCTGCAGCTGGCAGCAGGCTGGAATGACGGGGCTGATTCCGCGCCCGTTCCCGAGGTCCTCGCCTACTGGGGTCAACCGGCGGCGTCGGCGGCGGACGCCGAGGCACTTCTCGCCGAGCTGGGCGTTCCGGTCCGGGGGCTTGCCGGTGACCTGAACATCGACGGTTCCATCGGATCCCGGACGGCTTCCCTTCGGGAGCCGTACACCGACGCCCCTGGGGAGACGGGCACAGCGTACCTTTCCGCGGAACAGGCCGCCGCGCACCTGGCCGCCTGTTCCCTGCTGGGAATCCAGGGCGGGTTCCACGTCATCGGCGACGCCGGCCTCGACGCCGCCTTGGAAGCGCTGGACCTGGCCGCCGCGGAAGTGGGGGAGCAGCGGATCCGTGCGGCCGGGCACCGCTTCGAACACGTGGAAATGGCCGACACCCAGGCTATTGCGCGCCTCGCCAAGTACTCGGTGACGGTCAGCGTCCAGCCGGCGTTTGACGCGGCATGGGGCGGCCCGGGCCGGCTCTACGGCCAGCGCCTGGGTTCCCGGAGCGAGAACATGAACCCGTTTGCGTCCTTCTATTCGGCGGGCGTTCCCATCTGCTTCGGAAGCGACAGCCCCGTGACACCGCTGCGCCCGTGGTCCAGCGTGAGGGCCTGCCTTGAGCACACCAATCCTGACCAACGGATATCCGCCCGGGCAGCATTCCTCGGTCACACGCGGGCAGGCTGGCGGGCGGCCAAGTACGCCAATCCGATGGCCGGGCAATTGGTGCCCGGTGCTCCGGCAACGTTTGCGGTCTGGGATGTCGAGGAGCTCATGGTCCAGGTGGCCGACGGCAGGGTCCAGTCCTGGAGTACCGATCCTCGCGCCAGGACGCCGCTGCTTCCGGCCTTGGACACCGGAACAGACCCGCGCTGCCTTCTGACCGTCCGGAACGGGCTGGAACTGTTCTCCGAAGGGACCCTCCGCGCCTGACAGCGGCCGCTGCAACAAACCGCCTTCCACGCATGATTCTGTGCCGGATTCCCGGCACCGAAGCCGGCGCTGACCTGCGGCGATGCGCGTAAGAGCTGGTCAGGGGCCGGTTGACAGGCAACCGGGGATCCGTAGCATTGAGGGTCAACGGACGGGTGCTTCTGGAGCAGTATCTGTCTGGCCGCCGCTCCACCTTTTGGAACGCGAAAGCCGCCTGGTGGCTCGGGCGGCGGCATTCCGGGGCAGGTCCACAACGCAGCAGAAAACAGTTCCCTTCCCGCCCATCGCGTAGTCCGGAACTGGCCCGCGGCAGTGTGGACCTGCCCGTGGCGTGGGCGGGTGCAGCCTTGGAGCTTCCGCCAGTTGCGGGGAACCGGACAACGGCGGGAATCTGGGCTTTCATGGGCCCGTATAATGGAGAGTTGCACTTTGCGAGTCGGCGGTCCCGCCGTGCTCCACGCGTGCTGACCGCTCCCATCCAGGAAAGGCCTCCCTGTGCGTGTCCTCACCATCATTCCCACCTACAACGAGCTGGAGTCGCTCCCCATAACGCTCGGCCGTCTACGTGCCGCGGTGCCGGCATCCGACGTCCTGGTTGTGGACGACAACAGCCCGGACGGCACCGGACAGCTCGCGGACAGCATCGCTGCCGAAGACAGCCAGGTTCACGTCCTGCACCGCAAGGGCAAGGAAGGGCTGGGAGCGGCCTACATCGCGGGCTTTAAATGGGGTCTCGACGCCGGGTACGACGTCCTCGTCGAAATGGATGCCGACGGATCGCACCAGCCCGAGCAGCTTCCGCAGCTCTTGGATGCAGTGGAACAGGGTGCCGACCTCGCCATGGGCTCGCGGTGGGTGCGCGGCGGAAAGGTGGTTAACTGGCCGCTGTACCGGCAGGCGATTTCCCGGATCGGGAGCACGTATTCGCGCATTATGCTCGGCGTCAAAATCAAAGACGTCACCGGCGGCTACCGCGCCTTCCGGCGCACAACCCTCGAGAAGCTGAACCTCGATCAGGTCGAGTCCGTTGGCTACGGCTTCCAGGTGGACCTTGCCTGGCGCGTCGCCAAAATGGGGCTCACCATTGTGGAACGCCCCATTACCTTCGTGGAGCGCGAGCTGGGCGCCTCTAAGATGAGCGGCATCATCGTCGTCGAGGCCATGATCAACGTCACGAAGTGGGGCCTCATGGCCCGCTGGAACAAGCTGACCGGAAAAGACCGGGCGGACAACCGGTCCTAGGCGCCGGACCGGCCAGCCCGACCGTCCCGTCCCGTCAGTAGGGGAACCAGCCGGACCGGGGAACCTACCGGTCCGCCAACTTGGCACGAAAAAGGCCGGATCGGCTGCGTTGAAGAAACGCAGCCGATCCGGCCTTTCGGCGTCTTAGCCCGGCGCTTTAGTGCCGACTACGCGGAGCGCCGTTCTCCACGGCGTTCGCGCAAAATGGTGAGGCGGTCTTCGAGGATCTGCTCAAGCTCGGGAAGGGACCGGCGTTCCAGCAGCATGTCCCAGTGCGTGCGGACGGCCTTTTCGTTGCTGGTATCGGGGCGTTCACCATCGACGAGCAGCGCTTCCTTGCCGGTCTTGGAGACCCATACAGGGGGAATTTCGGCTTCGGAGGAGAAGGTTACAAACACCTGTTCGCCGTCCTCGCACCGGTACTCAACCCGCTGACGCGGAGCCGGCTCCACACCGGATTCGGTCTCCATGCTTTGTGCGCCAAGTCGCATACCCCGCAGGCTGCGATCGCTCATGATTTCTCCCTCTGGTCGGTTCGCGGAGCCACGCTCCGCGCTAGCCGGAGGCTGAAAAAGCGGCCTCCGGACTACGGTGTGCTCTACGTAGCATCACTAGATGAAACGCTTTGCCAAGCATTGTTGTTCCGCCCGGACTGATCCGGCCGGACAAATATACTATTATACGGGTTCCCTGCACCGACGGCAACGCGGTTGATCATAGACGGCGGTACGAAGAAGGGAGGCACGCCCGGCGGCGTGCCTCCCTTCCTCTGCAACCTGAATTCTGCGGCCTAGGACGCTGGTTGTTTGCCCGCATCCGGGCCGGGCCCGAACAGATCGCCCGAGCGCGGATCCGGGTTGGTTCCGCCCAGCGCGTTGCCAATGCCCTTCAACGCTTCGCCCACTTCGCTCGGAATGATCCACAGCTTGTTGGACGAGCCTTCGGCGAGCTTGGGCAGCGTCTGGAGGTACTGGTAGGCCAGGAGCTTCTGGTCCGGGTTCCCCTTGTGGATGGCGTCGAAGACTTTCTGGATGGCCTGTGCTTCACCGTCGGCGCGGAGGATGGCCGCCTTGGCATCACCCTCGGCCTTGAGGATGGCGGCCTGCCGCTGGCCTTCGGCCGTCAGGATGGCCGACTGCTTGGTGCCTTCGGCCGTCAGGATCGCGGCCCGGCGGTCGCGTTCGGCCCGCATCTGCTTTTCCATCGAATCCTGAATGGAGTGGGGCGGATCGATCGCCTTCAGTTCCACGCGGGAAACGCGGATGCCCCAGCGGCCGGTGGCCTCGTCCAGCACGCCGCGGAGCTGGCCGTTGATCTGGTCCCGCGAAGTCAGTGCCTCCTCCAGGTTCAATCCGCCAACGACGTTGCGGAGTGTGGTGGTGGTCAGCTGTTCCACGGCCTGGATGTAGTTGGCAATTTCGTACGTGGCAGCCCGCGGGTCGGTCACCTGGAAATAGACCACGGTGTCGATGGACACCACGAGGTTGTCCTCTGTGATCACCGGTTGCGGCGGAAACGACACAACCTGCTCGCGGAGGTCCAGGAGCGGCAGCAGCCGGTCAACGAACGGGATGAGGATGGTCAGGCCGGGGTTGAGGGTCCGCTGGTATTTTCCGAGGCGTTCAACCACTCCGGCCCTGGCCTGCGGCACGATCCGTACCGACCGGACCAGCACAATGACGACAAAGACGATCAGGACCAGCATCACGACCGTGACGGCGATTCCTCCTGGGCTATCCATACTTCTCCTTCTCCCCAAATTCAGTGAAGCTCTACCTTGGCGGATCGCCCGCCGCAACTGCTGCGGCCGAAGCGGCTGCAGCAGAAAATTTGTGTTCGCGCTTGTTACTGGACCGCAGTTTCGGCCTGCGGTGCCACCACGGCCGTGGCGCCGTCAATGGCTGCGACAATGACGCGCTGGCCCTCAGTCAGGACGCCGGATTCGGAACGCGCGCTCCAGACGTCGCCGCCGATCTTGACCCGTCCACCGGTGGCGGACACCGCCTCCATGACGAGCGCGGATTCGCCAATGAGGCGATCTACGTTGGTGCGCTGTTCGGCTGGGCCTTTATGCAGGTGTTTGAGGGTGATGGGGCGGACGAAGGCGATCATGAGCAGGGACACGACGCAGAAGACCACGATCTGAAGCCAGAGCTCGGCGCCGGCGAAGTCGGCCACGAGTCCGGCCAGGGCACCCCCGCCCAGCATGATGAAGAAAAGATCGAGGGTCAGCATCTCCACGGCAGCGAAGACCAGGAATACCGTGAGCCAGAGTGCCCACCAGTTTTGGCTAAGCCATTCAAACATCCGTTCCCCCTTGATTCCGGGGGCTGCGGGGCAGTCCCTCCGTAACTTTCTTCCATCCTAGACCGAAGCAGCTGGACCTGGCAGGGAGCGGTCGCCCGGCGTTGGAACGTGGCCAAGACGTTATGGTTCTGGGGTTTTTCGGGGATGAAACATGCTGATCCGGAACTTCCCGGAGACGGCGGTGACGGCGGGAAAACCGGTGAGCCTTGCGGTGAGGGCCAGGCGGTCCGTGTGGTGACCGGCGGGGCCCATGAGCGCCAGGTTCGCCACGTCCTGCGGGGACAATTCGAGGGCCAGGTCGACGTCACGTGCGGACAGTAGCTCAAAGTGGCCCGCGAGCGCGTCGGCCAGCCGTTCATCCTTCTCGGCCTCGATTCCGAGCATGCCGGCCTGGCTGGCGATTTCCGCGAGGTGCCCCGGCCGCGGCGTCACCACTATGAGCCGACCCGAGGGCTTGAGGACCCGGGCGAATTCGGCGGCGTTGCGGGGGGCAAACACCACAGTGACGACGTCGACGGCGGCATCCGCCACCGGGAACGGCTGCCAGACGTCGCTGACCAGGTTCACTGCGTCGGGGTTGAGTTTCGCAGCCCGCCGGAGCGCGAACTTCGAAATGTCCAGGCCGATGGCGGCGATGGGACCGCCGCCGGCGGCCTGTTCCAGGACGGCCCGAAGATAGTGGCCCGTGCCTGTTCCGGAGTCAAGCACGGCAGGTTCGGCTCCCTGCAGTGCAGGGGCCGCCGCGCCGGCGACCGCGGCGGCCAGCGGCCCGTAATGCCCGGCGTCGAGGAAGGCGGCCCGGGCGGCCACCATGTCGGCCGAATCCGGCTGGAAGGCAGTTCCCTTGCCCACCAGCAGGTTGAAATATCCCTGCCGGGCGGCGTCGAAGCTGTGCCCCTCGGCGCAGGCCAGGGCGCGGGGCCGGGCCCCGGCCGCGCCGTCCCCAAAGGCGGGCGTGAGCCTCTTCCGGCAGACGGGGCACAGCAGGGAAGGCAGTCGGGGAGGCATAGCGACAATCCTAGGGCTCCTGCTCCGGCACCGCAGAAGGGGCCCCGTGAGGTGTTTCACACGCCGAGCCGGAAACGCTAGGCTCACGTGGGTGAAGCCTGAACATCTGCCGCTGCTCAAGTCCGTCTCCGCCCCTGCTGTCCATCCTGACGGCACGCGCGCCGTCGTCTCGGTCACGCGTCCCGACTTCGACGCCGACGCCTATGTGGGCCAGCTCTGGAGTGTGCCGCAGGATCCCGAAAAGCGACCGAGGCTGATAACCCGCGGCTTCCGCGACACAGCCCCGGCGTTTTCACCGGACGGGCGGGTGCTGGCCTTCCTCCGGGCCGCTGCCGGCGGCAAACCCCAGCTCCATGTGGTGGAAGCCGCCGGCGGCGAGCCCCTGGCCCTGACCGACCGGGCCCTGGGCGTGTCCTCGTTTGCCTGGTCGCCCGATTCCCAGCGGATCGTTTTCGGTTCCAGGGAGCCGGAGGCCGGACGCTACGGCACGCTGGACGGCGTGAGCTCCGGCGGCGAGGATGCCCGGCTCATCACGGAGTACAAGTACAGGATGAACGGCGTGGGCTACACGCGGGACAAGCCGCAGCAGGTTTTTATTCTGGAGGTGCCGGACCTGGGCGCGGAGCCGGCAGTCCAGCCGGCGGGGCGTGCCCTCAGGGACAGGGACAAGCCCGCGGCGGGCGCCGGGGCAAAGGTGGCCGGCCTTCCCGATGCCCGGCAGCTCACCACAGCGGCGACCGACCACACCGGCGAGTCCTTCAGCAGCGACGGAACTTCCGTGTACTTCGTCGCAGCCCTTCACGAAGCCAGCGACCAGGACCTGGTCAGCGGGATCTACCGCGTTCCGGCCGACGGCGGGGAGCCTGTCTGCGTCCAGGCCACCAACGCCGGACTCCAGACGGTCCAGGATGTCCGGGAATCATCGGACGGACAATGGCTGTTCTTCACGGCGCAGGACCTGGGCGGCTCGGGCCAGGACTTCGTGGCCAAGAACACGGTCCTGCACGTCATGCCCGCCGCGGGCGGAGAGGCGCAGGCGCTCAGCGATGCGGAACACATGGACATCGCGGCGCCGGGCGGGCTGATTGAACTCCGCGGAAGCGACGGCACCCTGGTCCTGAACAACGCGCAAGGCACGGTTGAGCTGTTGGAACTCACTGCCACCGGCGACCATGCACTCCTGGTCCACGGTGACAGGGTTGTCACGGGAGCCGCAGAGGCAGCGGGCTCGGTCTACGTCAGCGTCACTGACTCGGCCACGGCCGGTGACGTCTGTGTCCTCGAGGGCGGCCAGCTTCGGCTGTTGACCGACTTTTCATCGGCGCTACGCACCGAGGCCGGAATCATCGAACCGCAGGAGCTGACGTTCCCCTCGGCCGATGGCTACCCCGTGCACGGGTGGGTGCTGATGCCCCCGGGGAAGGGCCCGCATCCCGTGCTCCTGAACATCCACGGCGGTCCATTCGCCCAGTACACCGTCGGTCTGTTTGACGAGGCGCAGGTGTATGCCGAGGCAGGGTACGCGGTGGTGATGTGCAACCCGCGCGGATCGGCAGGCTACGGCCAGGCGCACGGCCGGTCCATCAAGGAGCGGATGGGCACCGTGGACATGCAGGACGTGCTCGCCTTCCTGGACGGTGCCCTGGAGAAGTTCTCCTCGCTCGATCAGGATGCCGTGGGAATCATGGGCGGCTCCTACGGCGGCTACCTCACTGCCTGGACCATCAGCCAGGTCCACCGTTTCAAGGCCGCCATCGTGGAGCGGGGCTTCCTGGACCCCGTCAGCTTCACCGGCTCATCGGACATCGGCTGGTTCTTCGGCGGCGAATACAACGGCCGGTCCGCAGACGTGGTGGCGGCGCAAAGTCCCATGGCAACGATTGCCGCCGTCAGGACACCCACCCTCGTGATCCATAGCGAAGACGACCTGCGCTGTCCGGTGGAACAGGGCCAGCGGTACTTCACCATGCTGAAGCAGCAGGGTGTGGAATCGGCGTTCCTTGTGTTTCCCGGGGAAGACCATGAACTCTCCCGGTCGGGCACCCCGCATCACCGCCGCCAGCGGTTCGAGCACATCCTGGCATGGTGGGCGCGGTTCCTGCCCACGGCCGGGAATCCCGCCCCTGCCGGCTAGGCTCACGCGTCCGGCGTGCCGGGCACGTCTGCCGCGCCGGGAACATCCTGGCCGCCGAGTGGCTGCCCGGCCATGAAGCCGAGTTCCTGCCGGGCAGTGCCGATGCCCGGCTCCGCCCAGCGTGCGGCGTACTCGCTGTTGGTGCTCAGTGAGCGCAGTTCGGCACGGTCAAGGTAGAGCATTCCGTGCAGATGGTCCGTTTCATGCTGCACGATCCGCGCCTGCCAGCCGGAGAAGTCCCCGCTGGCAGGCTCTCCTTCCGGTGTCACGAAGTCGAGCCGGACACGCTCCGGACGCTCCACCACGGCCTGGAGCCCCGAGACAGAGAGGCAGCCTTCGAAGAACGCCGCAGTGGTGTCTCCCAGCGGCGTATAGGACGGGTTGAGGATGGCGAAGAAGTCCAACGGTGTACGTGCCCGGGCTGCGGCGGTTTCTTCATCTATTTCAAACTGGTCTTCGAGGACCGCCAGCTGAAGCGGAATACCCAGTTGCGGCGCGGCCAGTCCGACGCCCGGTGCCTCGTGCATGACCTTCCTCATCAAGGTTATGAGCTGGCCCAGCTCACCCTGCTCCAGCTGGCCGTCGAAAAGGGCGGACCGCTGCCGCAGAACCGGATGGCCGGCCTGCACGATGGGCGGCAACGTGTCCATGGCGAGCAGTTCCTGCACGAACTCCCGGATCCTGGCCGGGCTGAAGGACGTGGGCGGCGATGCGTGGCTCATGGGGACAAGCCTAGCGGCGTGCCGCCCGCGCGCTCGTTGACCAGCCGGCCGGCTCCGCTCGCCAGGCACTGTTCGCTAGGCACTGTTCGGCGTTGTTCCGAAGGAGGCCACCAAACCGGTCCGCCGCACGGTGGGGGAGTATGTCAAGGGGGAGGGCCGGTCACTGCATGGTGAACCGTCTGGCCACGAATGCGTTGAGCGCAGCCACGGAAGCCACCCGGGCGATCGCCGTGTTTCGGGCACGCAGCACCCCGGCAGGGAGCGGCCTGCCCAGCGCCATGTTCACCTCTGCCTGCCGCCGTGCTCCCGCGGCAGCCCGGCGGCGCGTATCGTCGAAACGGCGAAGCGCAGCCCCCGTCGGCCTGCCTTGCAGGGCGGCAAGGATGACAGGTAGCAGGGCTTCGGCATCGAGCCAGCCAAGGTTCATGCCTTGCCCTCCAATGGGGCTGATTTCGTGGGCGGCGTCGCCGATGAGGGCCGTCCTGCCGGCCACCATGGTGGAGGCTAGCCGTGACCGGACGCCGAAGCTGCTGAGCATGGTGTTGCGGGAGGCGTCCACCGCCACCCCCGTCCTGGCTGCGACGAGCCCGGCGAGTTCCGCAGCGTCGGGACGGACCGGCGGTTGCTCCAGCCTGACCACCCAGCGGCGCACTCCGCCGGGCAGCGGAAAGGACTCAACAATGCCGTCTTCCTCAAGGAACAGTGCGGCGTCGCTGCCGTACGGGCTGGATTCGGGAAAATCGCCCATCAGGTAGTGGTCCGGATACCGCCGTACGCCAGCCGGCACTGAGAGGAGCCGGCGCACCGTCGAACTGGCGCCGTCCGCGCCGACCGCGAGCGCAGCGCACATGCGCGGCGGAACGCCCGCTCCGGCGAGCGAGAACGTGACCCGGCCGCCGTCGTCGTGCATGTCCGTCACCTGTGCCCCGCGGAGCAGCGCGCCGCCGTCCAGCTCGAGAAGCCGCCGCTCCAGGATTGACTCCGTGACCGGCTGGGGGACGGCGAGGACAAAGGGGTAGCGGTCGGAGACCGGCCCGAACGGCATATGCGCGATCTCGCGGCCGGCGCTGACGGCACGGCCGCGGCGAATGGGGATGCCCCGGTCGACCAGCGCCGAGGCCACCCCGATGCGGTCCAGGGCTGCGAGCGCCGGCGGATGGATGCCGATGGCCCTGGTGTGCTTGTTGCGGCCCGCCCGCTTCTCCAGGATCCGGACCGCCACCCCGTGCTGAAGCAACAGAGCACCCAGATACAGTCCCACCGGCCCGCCGCCCACGATAAGGACGTCGGTCATTCCGCGCCTGTGCGGTAGGTGAGGAGGCAATGGAAGGGGGAGTGGGGCTCCGCTGTCCAGCCTCGGGGGACGACGGCGGCGAGTTCCGGAACGGTGTAGCTGCGCCTGATGGAGGTCAGGCCGTCGCGGCGGATGTAGGAGCCCCTGAGCGGCAGCGCGGCGGCTGCGAACAGGGCGTAGGCCGGCGCGCTGCGCCGCAGGTCATTGTGAAACGCGGAGCTTAGGGCCAGCGCGGACGAGTCACTGAGGAGCGACTGCAGTTCGCTCGCGTTCAGATGGTGCAGCACATGGTTCGAAATTACGACGTCGTATACCCTGCCCTCCGCGACGAGCTCGGCGCTGGTGGCCTGGCGGAACTGCACACCCGGCGCCTGCTCGCGGCCCGCAGCAAAGCGGTAAGCCCGCCCATCCGGATCGATGCCGGTGACCCTGAGGTCGATCCCGTCCGCGGCGGCCCAGCGGGCGAACAGCAGGGCCAGGTCACCGCCGCCGCAGCCGACGTCCAGGAGGGTGGCCGGGCCCGTCGTGGAGAGGAGCGGCCGGACCCTGCTGCGATAAAGGCCATGCCAGCCGGACAGAACACGGTTGACCAGCGCAAATTGCCTGTAGGTGCGGTCCAGTCGGTCCGGATCGCAGTCCGGCCGGTCCATTTCCTCGATGGCGTGTGTGTCGCGGGCGCCCAGGATTCCCATGGCGGGTCAGGCGAGGGACGATTCGGCCTCAGCGGCAGCGGGCACCGGGGTGTCCGGCACTGGCTGCCGCACCTTGGTGAATAGTCCAGTCTCCACGGTCAGCCCGGGCCCAAACGCCATCGAGCAGATGCGTTCATCGCCATCCCGCGGCGGGAGCTCGAGGATGTGCTTGAGGACAAACAGCACCGTGGCGCTGCTCATATTGCCGAAGTTCCTCAGCGTTTCGCGGGCCGGGACCAGCTGTTCGTCCGTCAGCTCCAGCCGGGACTGCACCTTGTCCAGGATGCTCCGGCCGCCGGGATGGATGGCCCAGTGGGTGATGTCCCGGTAGGGGAGGCCCCGCAGTGAGGCGTCACGGGCAAGCAGCGGCTCCAGGGCGCCCACGATGTGGTCGTCGATGATGTGCGGCACGTAGTTGCCGAGCACCATTTCAAATCCCTCGTCGCCGATGTTCCAGGCCATTGAGTCCTCACCAACGGGAGTCAGGACGGTCTCGAAGTGGTCCAGATGGAGCAGCGCAGTCGATTCCGGAACCTCACGCGCCGTCACGACGGCGGCCGCGGCGCCGTCCGCAAACAGCGCCGACCCCATGATGGTGTCCGGATCGTTGGATGTCCGGACATGGAGCGAGCAGAGTTCCGCGCACACGACCAGGACGACGGCCTCCGGGTCCGCCTCACAGAAGGACTTAGCGGCACGGAGCGCCGGAAACGCCGCGTAGCAGCCCATGAAGCCCAGGTGGTACCGCTGCACGGCCGGGTTGAGCCCCAGGGCGCGCACGATCTTGTAGTCGGGGCCGGGGTTGAAGAAGCCGGTGCACGAGACGGTGATGAGGTGAGTTATGTCAAGCGGATCGATGCCGGCGCATTTGGCGACGGCCGCATGGGCCGCCTCGATGAAAAGCTTGGTGGCCTCGGCGGCGAAAAGGTCGTTGCGTGCCTTGGTGCTGGGGCTGCGGAGCAGGCCGGTCTCGGGGTCGAAGAATTGCGGATTCTCTGCCCGGGAATCCATAGTCAGCTCCCGCACCGCCGTGTACCGCGTATCTATGGCGGCCGAGTCGAAGCAGGTGGAAACCAGCCGTGTGCCGAGCCGCGTCAGGCCGGGCTGGGCGGCGAAAACGTCACGGGCTTCCGTCTGGATCAGCAGCGTCGGTGGGACAGCGGTTTCGAGGGCTCGCACATAGACCGTCATTGGTTCATTCTTAGCGAGACGGCAGCTTAAGACAATGGAGGCGTGCGGACCGGATGGTCCCGCTGACCAGCACGTATGGCCTGTCGGAGTGGGGTTCCTTGCGCCGCTGGGACGTGATTCGCCGCTGTCTGCGGGACGCCGGCGGCGCTAGACAACACCGGTATGACGTGGCACGATCTCTCGCATGTGACCACCCCGGAGGTGGTCCCCGCGGTGCGCTCCCGCTTACGGGCTCCGCCCGATGAAGACGAACAGCCGACGGCGAAATCGCCATCCGGGGCAATCGGGCTTTCTTCGCCCTTAGCCAAACACATTCGACCAGGCCCACGACCTCAGGAGTGATCATGACCGACTCTTCCACCCAGGGAATCAAGACCGTGTTGCATCCCGTTTCCGACCTGGCGGCGGCCACAGCGGTGTACGCCGCCCTGCTCGGCGTACCGCCGCAAACCGAGGGTCCCGACTACGTCGGCTTCGAGGCCGCCGGTCAGCACATTGGGCTGGTGCCGGGCGGCGGACCGCAGAGCATGACCTCGCCGGTGGCCTACTGGCATGTGGAGGACCTCGAGGCGAAGCTGGCCGAGGTGACCGCCGCGGGCGCCACCGTGAAGGACCCCGCGCGCGGCGTCGGCGGGGGCCGCCGGGTGGCCACGGTCACCGATCCCGACGGCAACGTGCTCGGGCTGCTCGAGGACCGATGATTCTGCGGGGTCCGGAGTCGACGCGGGTCGACGCGAAAGAAGGCCGGACCTGCTGCTCGAAGCTGGTTAGATAGAGCCAGACGACGCCGACGAAGGCCGCGAGGGCGGCCCGCCAACAGATGGAGCCACGATGAGCATTGTCACCAGGCCGGACCCGCAGTCGCCCGCGCTGCATGCTGCCGACAGCCACGATCTGATCCGGGTGCAGGGCGCGCGTGAGAACAACCTCAAGGACATCAGCGTCGAACTCCCGAAGCGCCGGCTCACGGTGTTCACTGGCGTCTCCGGCTCGGGCAAGAGCTCGCTGGTGTTCAGCACGATCGCCGCGGAGTCGCAGCGGATGATCAACGAGACGTATAGCGCCTTCGTGCAGGGATTCATGCCTAATCTGGCGCGGCCCGAGGTGGACCACCTCGAGGGGCTGACGACGGCGATCATCGTCGACCAGGAGCGGATGGGCGCCAACCCCCGCTCCACGGTGGGCACCGCCACGGACGCCAACGCCATGCTCCGGATCCTCTTCAGCCGGCTCGGTCAGCCGCACGTGGGACCGCCCACGGCGTTCTCCTTCAACGTCCCGACGCGGAAGGCCAGCGGGGTGATGAGCACCGAGAAGAGCGGCCGGGTCGAGAAAAGCGTCGTCCAGAATGCCGTCTACCTGGGCGGCATGTGTCCACGGTGCGAGGGCATGGGCTCGGTCTCCGACTTCGACCTCACTGCGCTGTACGACGACACCAAGTCGCTCGCCGAGGGTGCTCTCACGATCCCGGGCTACAGCATGGACGGCTGGTACGGCCGCATCTTCAGCGGCGCCGGTTTCAACATGGACAAGCCGATCGCGAAGTTCACCAAAAAGGAAATGCACGACCTGCTGTACAAGGAACCGACCAAAATCAAAGTCGAGGGCATCAATCTCACCTACGAGGGGCTGATCCCGAAGATCCAGAAGTCGATGCTCTCCAAGGACGTCGACGCGATGCAGCCTCACATCCGGGCCTTCGTGGAGCGCGCCATTACCTTCCAGCCCTGCCCCGAGTGCGATGGCACGCGGCTCAGCCCGGAGGCCAGGTCCTCGAAGATCCAGGGCAGGAACATTGCCGACCTGTGCGAGATGCAGATCAGCGACCTGGCCGCGTGGGTCCGCGAGCTCAATGAGCCTTCAGTCGCGCCGCTCCTCAAAGGGTTGCAGCACCTGCTCGACTCGTTCGCCGAAATCGGGCTCGGGTACCTGTCACTGGAGCGGCCTGCGGGCACCCTGTCCGGGGGAGAGGCCCAGCGCACCAAGATGATCCGGCACCTGGGCTCTTCCCTCACGGACATCACCTACGTATTTGACGAGCCGACCATTGGCCTGCACCCGCATGACATCGAACGGATGAACCAGCTGCTGCTGCAGCTGCGGGACAAAGGCAACACCGTGCTCGTCGTCGAGCACAAGCCGGAGACCATCGCCATCGCAGACCACGTCGTTGACCTCGGCCCCGGCGCAGGGACCGAGGGGGGCCGCGTCTCTTTCGAGGGAAGCGTCGAGGGGCTGCGGGGGAGTGACACCATCACCGGCCGGCACCTCGACGACCGGGCCAGGGTCAAGGAATCTGTGCGCACGTTCGCCGGCACCATGGAGGTGCGTGGAGCCTCGACGCACAACCTCAAGAACGTGGACGTCGACATTCCGCTCGGCGTGCTTTGCGTGCTCACAGGCGTCGCGGGTTCCGGCAAGAGCTCGCTGATCAACGGCTCGGTGGCCGGCCGCGACGGTGTGGTGATCATCGATCAGGGCGCCATCAAGGGGTCGCGGCGCAGCAACCCTGCCACGTACACGGGCCTGCTCGAGCCGATCCGCAAGGCGTTCGCGAAGGCCAACGGGGTGAAGCCGGCACTGTTCAGCTCCAACTCGGAAGGCGCCTGTCCCACGTGCAACGGGGCGGGCGTCATTTTCACGGAGCTGGGCGTGATGGCCACCGTCGAGTCCACGTGCGAGGACTGCGAGGGCAAGAGGTTCCAGGCGTCCGTCTTGGAATACAAGCTGGGCGGCCGCAATATCGCCGAAGTGCTGGCCATGTCGATGAGCGAGGCCGAGGCATTCTTTGACGCAGGGGAGGCCCGCACACTCGCGGCCCACAAGATCCTCAACCGGCTCGTGGATGTCGGGCTCGGCTACCTCACCCTCGGCCAGCCGCTGACCACGCTGTCCGGCGGCGAGCGGCAGCGCGTCAAGCTGGCCACCCAGATGGCGGAAAAGGGGGACATCTACGTCCTCGACGAGCCGACCACGGGCCTGCACCTCGCCGATGTCCAGAACCTGCTGGGTCTCCTGGACCGACTGGTGGAATCCGGCAAATCGGTCATCGTCATCGAACACCACCAGGCCGTCATGGCGCACGCCGACTGGATCATCGACCTCGGCCCCGGCGCCGGCCACGACGGTGGCCGCCTTGTCTTCGAGGGAACGCCCGCTGACTTGGTCGCCGCGCGTTCAACGCTCACCGGCGAGCACCTGGCGGCGTACGTCGGCAGCTGACCGGAGCCACGGCGGTCTGTGCGGCTAGTTCACTGATTGGGGTCGGCCGTGGACGTTGCGTAATCCGGGCGTCCAACAGGCAGATAAGTCTGGATGGTTATGCCCCGGGACGTGGTCCGCGAACTGACCAGATTGAGCGCGATGTCCGGACCGGAATCGGGGAACAGCCGTGTGCCTTGGCCAACGACGACGGGGTACGTGAGCAGGTCGAGCTGGTCGACCAGGCCGTTGGCGAGCAGCCATCGGACGAGGGCGCCGCTGCCGGGCACCAGCAGTTGGCCGTCTCGATGGGCTTTCAGATCACCGACGGCTGCGGCGACGTCGCCGGTCAGGACGGTCGTGCCGGCCCACTGAGGGTCTGTGAGGCTGGTCGATGCCACGTACTTGGGCCGGCTGTTCAGTGCGGCGGCGATGTGGTTCGTGCTCGGGTCGGTCATCGCGCCCCAGTAGCCGGCGAAGATCTCGTACGTCCGCCGGCCGAACAGGAACGCGGCCGCGCCGCCGTAGATCTGGTTAAGATAATCGCCGGTTTCGGTATCGAGAAGAGGTATGGCCCACCCGCCGCGGTCGAAGCCGCCGCTGCGGTCTTCGTCGGGTCCGCCCAACCCCTGCATCACGCCGTCCACCGAGACGTTGGTCGTCGTCGTCAACCTCATGCCGTGGTCACCTCGCCGAACAATCCTGATCTGCGGTTAATGGCTTCAGACAAGCACACTTGCCCTTGTTTATCCACCGTCGAATCGCTCAGCAGATGCGAGGAACCTGCCATTGCCGTTGCCGTTGCGCAACTGGCATGCACGGGAATTCTCGCAGCTACTTCTGCTATCCACTGGTTAACGCCGATAATCTACATTATGTAAAGCTGAATCGTGATGACGGCATCTGATCCAACATCGCCAGCCTCCCCCGGCCAATCAACCCTCAGATGGACGGGTCCTCTCGCGGAGCACGCCGTCCGTCGAGCGATGCGCTGCTGCTGCTCTGAGGTACCACTACGTGAACGGCGTTGCGCTCGACGGTGAAGTCGGCCGGCGTGGCAGTCGCAATCTCGCCGTCGAGGTTCACCGACAACGGCGGCACGGTGACCAGCCGGACACTTCGGCTGGTCAGATGGTACACCCGGTCGTGCTCGACGAAACTTCCGTCCTTGAACAACCGCGCGATCCTCACGTGCTCCCGCAGCGGCGCTGCCAGGATGGCGTAGATGTCAAGAGTGTGGTCGTCGATCCCCGCCGTCGGCGAGACCGTGTTGCCGCCGCCATAATGCCGGCCGTTGCCGACGGCCACCTGGAGCAGTTCCTCGAGTTCCATCGGCTCGTGGTCCCCCTCCGGGAATTCGAGACGGGCTCGGAACGCCTTGTGCCGGGCATAGGCGCCCAGGGTGGCAATGCCGTAGGCCAGCGGCCCGATATGTCGCTTCAGGCGTGGGCTGAGAGCTTCGGTAACAGCCACCGACAGGCCCACGGACGCGACGTTGAGGAACGGCTCACCGTTGGCCCGGCCCAGGTCGATGTCCACCACCTTCCCTTCTGCGACGGCAACGCACGCCTCGGCAAGATTATTCGGTATCTCCAGCGTGCGGGCGAAGTCGTTGGCGGTGCCCAGCGGAAGGACGCCGAGCATGACGTCGGTGCCGGCAACTCGACCGGCGGCGCAGGTCACCGTCCCGTCGCCGCCACCGACAACGACCAGGTCGTGCCCGTCCGCAACCACTCGATCGAGCGTCCCGGCCAGCTCGGCCCCGGACAGTACGTGGTGCACGGAGTTGATCGGCACGCCTGCCTTTCGCATATTGTCGACCGCAAGTTCGTGCGCCGCCGCCCCCCGGCGGGATCCGGCGTTAATCACCACAGCAGCAGAGCGCGCATCTCGGGCAACCTTCATGTGGGACATGTTAGGTCGATGGACCCGAGAAGTCTCTGCAAGCCGCCTCGGCACCCGGAGGACTCCCCCGGCTGCTGGTGATCCTGCTCGATAAAGTCTGGAGTGGAATCCCAAGAAGATCACCCGACGAGGGCGAGCGGTTATCCACGCACCCCGAAAGGTGGAGAAGGTTAGAGGGCCGCGGACTTCGGTGGGGCCCGTCTCCATGGTGCCAGGCTAGTCCTGGAACGCCGGCGACTGCTTTTCAAGCTGGGTCGGCGGCGGATAAAATATTCGTTGCAGACGGTAGGCAGACTCCGTCAAAGTCGTCCCAACGGATAAGGGCGCCGGGTAATCACACTGCGGTGACGGCTGCGGCACCCGAGATTTCGTTGGTCCTTACTCCCAATGACGGGGGTGGCTGTCGTGTCGTGTCGGGCCAATTCGGAAACTCCACCGCCCCACACGGAATTCCGTTTCCCGCGGCTGGATTCGTTGAAGCCTCTCTTGATTGCGTCTGCGAGTAAACGGGCAGCGGCGGTGAGGAAAACTGTCCTTCCGGCGTTCCCCGGCACCCAGCCTGAGCCGCGACATCAGCGCAGGGTACAGGGGCGGGCCCGCCAACCCGCCATTCGGCCCAAGCAAACCGCAGCACACCAGAAGGGCGCAGCCCGTCTCGCGGTGGCACCAGGTCGGTCACGTGCCCGCCCACCGCCATGAACCATCCCGCACGTGACAAGTCCGCTCTAACAGCAAGGATGCGTGATGGGCAGCGCAGTGGTTCCCAACGGAGGGCCGCAGGATTATGAAGGCAGTCCGGATCGGGTCGGTCCAGCGGATGACCTCGCTTATGACGATACTGTCGACTACCGCTATGCCGAAGACCCCGGCGCGACGCAGGCCATAGTTTCTGTTCAGGACACCAGTGGCTACGCCGAGGAAGTCAGCTACTTCGAGGAACCCGGATACGTCCAGGACACCAGCGGCTACACCGAGGAACCCGAATACGTTCAGGACACCAGCGGCTACGTCGAGGAAGTCAGCTACGTCGAGGAAGTCAGCTACGTCGAGGAACCCGAATACGTTCAGGACACCAGCGGCTACGTCGAGGAAGTCAGCTACGTCGATCACACAGGTGCTCACGGTGCTACTTTCCTTGTGGGTGGCTCGGGTGCCGTAACCAGTGAAGTCGTTGTCGCACGCCAAGAGGATCGGTTCGGTGGCATCAAGGTCGGGTCGGCCTTCTTCGGCTTGTTGTCAGCGTTAGGTATTGCAGTTCTGCTGACCGCCTGCGCTGCCATGGCGGGTGTTGCTGCCGGGCTGCTGACAGGCTGGGACGCGAACGTCTTATCCGGCTTGGCGTCTTCACAAACGATAGGAATGACCGGCACGATCGTCCTCTTGTTTATCGTTTTCATTTCCTTTTATTCGGGCGGCTACGTGGCAGGGCGGATGGCCCGCTTCAACGGCGTTGGACAAGGCCTGATGGTGTGGCTGTGGGCAGTCCTCATGGCTGGGGTCGTGGTTGCGCTCAGCATGATCATCGGCAGGAGTGCGAATGTCGGCCCCGCCAGCAACGGTTTTCCCGACGTTGCATTCTTCGGAGGGCAGGTCAGCATCAGCCATCTGATCGCAGGCATAGTCGCTGCCGCCGTAGGCCTGATAGGCGCCGTTTTGGGTGGAAATGTTGGCATGCTTTACCACCGCAGGGTAGATCGTGTGGGTTTTCAGCACCCCCGGAAAATGAGTAGCAGCTCTGGATGAAACAAGGACCCCGCCGCGCCACGCTTAAGGAGAAGTTGCGGATTCTCGGTCCGCGTAGACCTCGACGGTGCCAAGGCCTGTGTCGCGTATAGGGCAATGCGTGTCATGCTCGGTCCGGATGGGCACCACGGCTAGGGCGGCAAAGGTTGCGGGGTTGATCCATTGCGCCCGGGGCAGCGACTCCTCATGGGTTTCGGGGACCAGGAACGGGGCCGTGCCCTTGCCCAACGCTGCCCCGTCAGTGTCAAAGGGCTAAGTTGGCTGAAGACACCTCGCGGCCGCTCGGAAACCACCAGCTCCATCTTGGGCTGGGTGGCATCCCCGGCGCTCCGCCCGGGCAGTGAGGACGTTCCCTTCAACGTTCAGGTCCACGGCGTTGGGCTAGATTCCGTGCAGGTCAAACGCCACCACAAAAATACCCCGTCCTCCTGTCATGCATCCATCGGCATGGTTGCCGGACGGGCTGCTGTTCCGAAGACGCGCTGGGTAAGCCGATCCAGCTTACGGAACGGGTCCGTGCGGATAAGCGTCATTTCCCGCTCCCTTCAGCGTCTGGGTTTCACGGTGACCCACCGCCGGATATCTGTGGCAGCGGATATAGATTTCGTATAGCACTGGTGACAAACTGTTGCAAGAAGAAGATCCAAGCAAAATCGAGGAAAATGCATGGCACACCAACGCAGCAGCGGGCGCGGGCTGTACGCCATTTCGGTAGTGGCGGAACTTCTGGGGACGGGGCAATAAAACATCCGACTCTATGAACGCCGCGGCCTGCTAACCCCGGAACGGACCGAGGGAGGCACCCGCCAGTACAGTGAATCCGACCTCGCGGTGCTTCGCCGTGTCGGAGAGCTCTTGGATGAGGGGCTCAATCTGGCAGGGGTGGCCAAGGTGCTGGAACTGGAAATGGACAACGCTCGGCTGCGGCGCCAGCTAAAGCGCTCCCGCAGCGCCCGTCCGAACGACAGCGTGTGAGGCAACCAGGACACCGTCCGCGCGGCTTACGGCCGGCCGCCGGCGAGAAGACCTGCTCCATGCCTTCTCCGCCTCTAGGACAGGCCCGCAATCCCGGGTTGCTTCCAGAGCGGTTCCCGTCCGGGAATGTTTCGGCTCAGCAGGTCCAGCAGTTCCCCCTGCTCCAGGCCGGCCGCCTCGCTGACCTCGGCAAGGGTGGCATCGCCGGTGCGCAGCAGAGCCGCGGCGGATTCCCGCAGCGTCCGGCACGCCACGTCCAGAGTAGTTTCGGCGGTTGCTATGACCGCCGCCAGCGCCCGCAGCCTCTGGAGTTCTGGGTTCATTTTCGAAGCACCACCCTTCATCTGAATCCCCCGGCCGGACCGGGAGTCCGACGGAATGCCCATGCGTGCACCCGGTGGGACTCGAACCCACGACCCGAGGATTGCAAGTCCGCTGCTGTCCCGGCTGAGCTACGGGTGCCCGCCGCCCTGCGCAGTATCCGTCCGCTTCTCCCCGCTGCCTCATCTCCGATCTATATCAGCCACCAAAGATTTACTAGCACCATCGCATGGCGCGCGCAAGAGTTTTTTCGGTGTGAAAAGCGGTTAAAAACCCTTGCGCGGGGCGACGGCCGGTGCTATTAAATCTATGTCATCGGATATAGATCCGGATCGAATCTGATCAAAGGAGGTATGTCATGTTGATGCTCGATCCGTTCCGTCAGCTGAACCGCCTCGCTGAACAGGTACTGGGCACCGTGGCCCATCCCGCCGCCATGCCGATGGATGCCTGGCGGGAAGGTGATGAATACGTCATCGCACTCGATCTGCCCGGAGTCGAGATCGATTCCATTGATCTGGGCGTTGACAAGAACGTCCTGACCGTCCGTGCTGAACGCAAGGACCCGGCCGGAAAAGACACCGAGTTGGTGGCATCCGAGCGGCCCCGTGGAGTCTTCAGCCGCCAGCTCATCCTCGGGGACGCCATGGAGACAGAGAACATCAAGGCGGGCTATGACGCCGGTGTCCTGACGCTGCGTATTCCCGTCGCCGCCCAGGCAGCGCCACGGAAGATCGAAATCGAGACCAAGGGAGGCCAGCAGCCCCAGATCAACGCGGCCTAACAGACCGGAACTGGGTACCCGTTACACGCTAACGCTGCCTCTTGGGCGGCTGGCATGAGAAAGAGCGCCACCGCGCCTGATAGCGCACATGCAGCAGCTGCGCACGGGCTCCCCCAGACCGGCAGTCCCCGGCCGCCCTGCGGCCGGGGACTGTTTTCCTGCAACTCGGCCGCAGGCAGGCTCACAAATGCTGCCAATCCTTTGCACGGCCTACCCCGCGGTCTGTCCTTACGGCGGAGCTGAGTTGAGGCACGACGTTGTCAGAGGCCCGCGGGCCCGGAACCCGCCAAGCGGCCGGTGGTTGCAGGATGTAAGGATTTGCCCTTGCCGTTCCTAACACTTCAGGGCTGGCCGACCAGGCCCAGCCCTGTTAGGGGGTGCGAGCAGTGCATGATGGCATCCCAGCGGATGGCTGGCAGGGCCGGCAAATCCCGTGAACCAGATCTGTTGGATTTGCCGAAACGGTTAACTCTCGGCGAAAGCAGCATTACCGGCAGGCGGCGTGTACATCCCTTCCCCTTTGGTTCCCGTTCATTCGCCCGGGAAAGGGTTGACACGGCCGGCCACCCGCCGGCGGCAATCACTCAAGCGGAGGTTCAATTTCGTGCACCCGACCCCTAATCCCCAAACCACGCGGTTATCCATGCCCCTTCGCCTAACCGGCGCACTGGCTCTCATAGCTACCAGCGTCATGGTTGGCCCCGCCGCGACCGCCGCTCCCGCCCCGGATGAAGCCGACTGGGCCTCCTCCGCCTATCGAGGAGGCGTCGACGTCGTTAACGCCCCGGCGACGAACCAGCAGACTCTCGATGGCACCGTATTCGATGACAAGAACAGGAACTCCAACCAGGAACCTGGTGAGCCGGGCATGCCCGGAGTGACAGTCTCCAACGGCCGCGACGTCGTCACGACCGACGGCCAGGGTCGCTATGACCTGCCGGCCTTCGACAACATGACCGTCTTCGTTACCCAGCCGCGCGGCTATCAGGTGCCGGTGGACGAGGACAACATCGCCCAGTTCTTCTATCACCATCTGCCCGAAGGCTCCCCTGCGCTGAAGTACGGGGGCATTGCCCCCACCGGAGCGCTTCCGGACAAAGTGAACTTCCCGCTGGCCAAGAGCCACAGCACCCAATCCCCGGAGCAGCACTGCGCCGTCGGCGCCGACGTCCAGACCTACGACCAGAAAGAGGTGGAGTTCGCGCGCAACGGTGTCTTCGCCGACCTGGCCGCCCGCACCGACTACGCCGGCTGCGGCGCCCTGTTCATTGGCGACATCGTGGGCGACGATCTGTCTCTCTACCCGCAGACCCGCGAGCTGACCTCCATGCTCAACGGCCCAGCCCGCTTCCTGCCCGGCAACCACGACCTCGACTTCGACGCCCTCGACGGCGAGCACGAGTTCGACACCTTCCGCGCCCAGTTCGGCCCGGAGTACTACTCCTACGACGCCGGCAAGGCCCACGTCGTGGCGCTAAGCAACATCCAGTACCCGACTCAAATCCCCGCGAAGAAGAGCAGCTACGCCTACGGCCTCGGCGAACGCCAGCTCGAGTGGCTGCGCCAGGACATCGCCTCTGTGCCCAAAGACCGGGCGATCGTGATCGCCTCCCACGCCCCGCTGCACGAGTTCTACTACTCCAACAGCTACACCCACGCCCAGATCGAGGAAATCTACAAGATCCTCAAGGGCCGCGAGGTAGTCTCCCTCGCCGGACACACCCACATGTCCGAGAACCTCCGCCAAGGCGACCTGATGGCAGGCTGGACCGACACACTCGGTGACGCCGGCCTGCCATTCACCCACCTGACTGTCCCGGCAGTGTCCGGCCAGTGGTACAACGGCCGGGTGCTCGAGGAGGGCTTCCCGTCCGCCGTCCAGCGCGACGGGACCCCTCCCGGCGTACTGACCCTGGACATCAAGAACACGGAGATCCACGAGCGTTTCACCGCGACCGGCGACGACGGTTCCGACCAGATGGCCCTGGGCATCAACTCCCCCGCCTACCGTGCCTGGTTCGACGTATACAAGAACCAGCGCGGCAAGGCCCCGTCCCCGGAGAACCCGAACGCTGTGGTCCAGGGCGACCTCGGTGAGTCCTGGCTGACCACCAACTTCTGGATGGGTTCCACCGGCTCCACCGTGAAAGTATCCATCGACGGCGGCGAGACCACCGAGGCCAAGCGCACCCAGACGATGACCGCGGACGACGTCCCGCTGATCGGCGCGGAGTACACCGATCCAGCCGCCACCCTCGAGCAGTTGGTGCACGGCGGCGGCCTCCATGACCGCACCTCCCACCTGTGGCGCCTCGAGCTGCCAGCAAACCTGGCCGTCGGCGAGCACACCGCCACAGTCACCGCGACCGACGTGCACGACCGCGAGTTCACCGAGACGATCACCTTCGAGGTCGTCAAGTAGCCCTCGTCCTAGTATCCGATGGTGGGTGGCTGCGTAACGCTGCCACCCACCATCGGGCGGCTGGCCCCTCTTACCCGAGCGGCACAGCGAGGTTGCAGATTCGGAACTCTCAGCATCTGTAGACATTTTTTCTCCGTAGCCCGCATGGTTGCTTTGCACGCCAGGACGGCGTTCTGGAGGACCATGGGTCTTCCAGCGCGGCCGCGGGGAGGGGCCTCTCCGGCGCCAGATGTAGAGAAAAAGGGCCTCTAAGACCATCTTCCGCCGTCTGAAAATTTCGTTATTTATCAGTTACGCTCCGGCCGCCAAAAAATGGGGACAGGACATATATTCCCATCTATTCTTTGAACTAATGCCGCCGGCCGCGATCTGTGGTTGAGGGAGCAGACACCGCGCTTTCAAGCGCTTTCAGAGGGATTCCAGAAGATGAGTTTCAACCGCTTTGGGATTTATGGTGCAATGACTGTGGCCGGTCTTTCTATCAGCCTTATCCTTTCAGCCTGCGGACCTCAACCGGCAGAGAATGCGACTGCGGAAAGCGCGGCCCCCAGCCTGAGCGCTGCTGCGCCATCGGCGCCCACGGCCTTTGCCACCACTACCGCCACTCCCACATCGCCTGCCACGACCGTTGCCTCGTCTCCTGAGGTTCCCGCACAGCAAGCCACGGCGACCCAGCCGGCACAGACACCACCTGCCGTAACTACTGCGCCGGCTCCTAAGATTCCCGCCCAGCCGGTCGAGCCGGTCCAGCCGACAGTGAAGTCCTTCACGTTCCCCGATGGGCACATTTCCTTCTCCTACCCGGCCGCCTGGTCCGTCAGAACCGAACGGGGCCCGGGCCGGGAGGGGCCTCCGTGGCAGCCCCTGAACGCTATCGTCTCGGACGGAACCGGCGCCGACCTCTTCAGCGTCGCAAGCGGCGCCGACGGCATCGGCTGCGCGGCAGGACCGGCCAACCGCACAGTGCTCGATAGAGCAGCTGTCCCAGGAATGCGTGAAGTTGATGGCACCACGCCCATGTTCGGATTTATCGTGGAAAACGTCGTCGGTGACGACTGGTACGTCATGGCGGTCATGCACCCCCGCAACCTGCAAGAGGGTGACGTCGGGTCGCACTGCACCTTACTCAGAATGGGAAATGGCGGCGCGCAGAACTGGGTCATCTTCAACCAGACGCCGTATCCGAGCCCCAAGTCGGCATTCCCGAGCCGACAGGCGGCAAAAGCGTGGATGGCCACGGCACAGTACGCACAGCTCAAGGCCCTCATAATGAGTCTGAAGTACTCCTAGTGGCCTCGAGAGAAATGGCACCGCGGTCCGCCAAACCGGGTGATCAAGAAGGACGAACATCCTTCTCCCCGTGGATGCAGCTGACTATTAATTCCAAATCCGGCCAATGCATCGTTAGTGCGATGCCATGACAGGCATCGCGATGCGAATACTTGCGTGAACATGCTTCTGCCAATTCACCTGCGTGCCAAATAGAGGCTCATCAGAATTTCGATGTCATCTTCGATTACGGTTCGAGGCGCCCACGCCCGGGGCTGGATAGTTTTCTCGCGGGGCGAACCCCGGGCATGGGAGTGGTTCGAGGCGCCCTGCCCGGGGCTGGAGAAGTTTTCCTTGCGTTGGGCAGACCTTGGCGAAACTTGAGCCGGCATCTAAGCGAGGTACCACTCGTTGACTCCCCCGGCGGGCACCTTGCATGACGGCCTGCTGACATACTCTGACGATGGCCGTTTACTTTGAATGCACAACGCGGACAAGCATGCCCAAATCGGAGCTCTTTGATCTTGCCCGCAGTATCGACGCCCACAAGGTGTCCATGGCGCAGTCTCGTGAAGAGGCTGTAGCAGGAGTCACGTCCGGTCTCATCTCCCTGGGAGAGGAAGTGACGTGGCGGGCCTGGCACTTCGGCATTCCGCTTCGAATGACGAGCCGGATCACACGGATGGAGGAGCCAGACTATTTCGTGGATGAGCAGGTCATGGGTCCGTTCCGGAGCTTCCGGCATGTCCATGAGTTCAATCAGGATTCAGGCGGAACTACGATGGTTGACCGGATTGAGTTCGCGGCACCGTTCGGACCCATCGGGCGTCTGGTCGAGAAGCTGGTCCTGGCGCGCTATCTCCGGGAGCTAATCGAGGCGCGGAATCGCCACCTCACCGGGGATTAACACACCGATAATTTGCGCCGGAAGGTACACGTACACCCCTACGGGCATACCGCTTCGTCCGGGCTCAGCCCCTCGAGGTGTTGCCCGGGTCACATTTTCGACTATTGTTGTCCGGGGCGCCACAGCGTCGTGGCCCCCGCCTCACGGCGCCAAGACTCCCGCGGCCACCAATTCTCCGGAGCGACCGCTACGATCCTGCCGGACTGCCGATCGCACCCACCAGGCCTGGGAGGTGCCGTACTCCCTCACGAATCGAGTGATGGGGGTATCGGCGCAGTTCCTCTGCACCGAGTTTGCCAGTAAGGACTCCGACGCCGGTCACGCCCGCGTTCGCGGCAGCCTGCAGGTCGTTGGCGGTGTCGCCTGCGGCCAGAACGGCCGCGACATCCGTGACGCCGATGCGTTCCATTGCTCGGTGGATCATGTACGGTGCGGGGCGGCCGCGGGGAACCTCATCGGAGGTCACGACGGCGTCCAGCAGTTCACCGTCGCCGACCCGCCAGCCCAGCGTGGCCAACAGCGGCTCTGCGACATCCTTGGAAAAACCGGTGGTCAGTGCCACTTTGATGCCTCTGGACTTCAGCGCCCGCAAGGCATCCTCCACGCCCTCAAGGGCCACCGGTGCATTCGCTGCATACAGGGCTGCCAGAATTTCCTGGAAGCGGACATACGTGTGGGCCTGGGTCCGTTCGCTGGAGTGCTCGCCCTGATCTGCCACAACACGGGCGTCATGGGAAAGCTCTGGGCCGAAGCCATGGAGGAAAGCGACCAGGGCCCTGTCCAGGCCCTCGCCTCTGCCGGTGCCACCAAGCTGCAACAGACCTTCCATGCGAGCATTCCCCTGGTTGTCCCCCAGTTCGTGGGCCTGCTTCTCTACCGGTTCGACGTGAATGTCAGGTCCTCGCTCGTCTTGGGCCTCGTCGGCGCCGGCGGAGTGGGGCTCCTCATCAACCAGGCCATCAAGTCGTTACAGTTCGACCAGATGCTCACGCACATGATCGTGGTGCTCATCCTCATCGTCGTTGTTGACCAGGCGTCAGCCCTGATTCGGCGCAGGCTCTCGGCCTGAGCTCTTTCTGAGGAGCACATGAGTGAGTACTCGAGCAGGACTTTGCCGCCGAGCCATAGCAGCACCCCACGCGAGAAGGTACAACTGAACCATGACGACCTCGCTCCTAGTGCTCGGCCCGATGATGCGGTACGTGGATGAAACCTCAGCGAGTATCTGGGTGGAGACCCAGGGAGCTGCCCGGGTCGCGGTCCGTGCCGGGGGCAGGACGTGGGAGGCCCCCACCTTCGCAGTGCACGGCCACCATTACGCGCTGGTGGCCGTGGACGGACTGGCGGGAGGATCGGTCACGCCCTACACCCTCGAGGTCAACGGGGCGCGGGTCTGGCCCGAACCCATGTCTGAGTTCCCTCCGCCCGTGATCGCGACGCTGAAACCGGGCAAGCCGCTTCGGATGGCCTACGGCTCCTGCCGCACGAGCGTCCCGCACGACGAGTCCGGCAACCGGTCCCACGGCGTCGACTCGCTCCGTGCTTTCGCGGTGGAGATGGCCTCCGGCAACGGCCAGGCATGGCCTGATCTGGTGGCCTTCCTCGGGGACCAGGTGTACGCCGACCTGACCAGCGAGCAAATGCAGGAATTCATCCGCGCCCGCCGCGACATCAAGGCCCAGCCGGGCAAGGAGCTCAAGGACTACGAGGAATACTCCCACCTCTACCATCTGGCCTGGTCCGACCCGGCCAACAGGTGGCTGCTGTCCACCCTTCCCAGCGCCATGATCTTTGACGACCACGACATCCGCGACGACTGGAATGCCTCGCTGAGCTGGCGGAAGAAAATGGAAGCCACCTCCTGGTGGCATGAGCGGATCGTCGCCGGGCTGGCCTCGTATTGGGTCTACCAGCATCTGGGGAACCTGTCGCCGCGGGAACGGGCGGAGGATCCTATCTGGCGGCAGATCGCCGGGCACTCTGGCGAGGCCGAGCTCGACCTGAGCGGGGAACTGGACCGCTTGGCCGAACGGGCGGACCAGGAACCCACATCCTACCGGTGGAGCTTCTGCCGGGATTTCGGCGACACTCGATTGATAGTGGTGGACTCCCGTGCCGCCCGGAGCCTGGCGCCTGGCGACCGTGCCCTGCTTGACGAGGCGGAGATGACCTGGCTGGATGCCCGGATGCGGGGCGGCTTCCGCCACGTAATCGTGGCGACGTCGCTGCCATTCCTATTGCCGATGGGCCTGCACTACGTAGAATCCTGGAACGAGGCCGTTTCTGAAGGCGCATGGGGCAGGCTGGCTGCCAGTGCCGGCGAGAAGCTGCGGCAGGCGCTGGACCTTGAACACTGGGGCGCATTCGAGAAGACCTTCCGGAAGGTGGCGGACATGGTGACCGAGGTTGCCGACGGCAAACGCGGGACCGCACCCGAATCGGTCATTTTCCTCGCCGGAGACGTCCACTACTCCTACGTTTCGGAAGTGGAACGTGCTGCGGGAAGCCGGATCGTGCAGGCTGTCTGCTCCCCCATTCGCAACCCGCTACCGCGGACCATGAGGTCCTTCGCGGCCATCATGTCCTACGGCCTTGCCACGCCGGTGGGGGCCTTGGCCGCGCATTCGGCGCGCGTCCCGGACCCCCCGTTTCGCTGGTCGGGACTCAGGGGCCCGTGGTTCCACAACAACCTGGCCTGCCTTGAGGTGGCACCGGAGGGTCTGAAGCTTTGGTGGCAGACAGGCGTCGTGGACAACGGCGACCAGCAACACCCCACGCTGAAACGCGTTGCTTCCCTGACCCTGGCTCCGAGGAGCGCCGCGGCAGCCCGCAGGCCGTAGCCCTACTACCTTGGTGGTGATTTGCACATGGCGCTCGCAATAGTGATCGGGTGCACCTTTTTGCTGTTGCTCGGACTCCTCGCGGTGATCGGGTGGGGAGGCCATCCGCTTAAGGACCCCGCCCCCGCTTCTGCCTCCATTGAAGCCGGGCCGCCTCCCCCGCGGGACTCTGCAGGTCCAGCGCCGGGCGAGGTCCGCGGTGCGCCGGAGGACCCCTCGGACGCTAAGATTGCTGCGCTCCGGAAGTATCTCTGGTGGGCTAACGTTGCCACCTTCGCGGCCCTGGCCTCCGCATTGCTGGCCGCGTGGCCCGGCGGCCGGCTGATCATGAGAGTCCTCGCATTGACCTCGCCGGACTCGGCTCAGGGCCGGTTGACGGAGGCCCAGGCCAACGTCGGCTTCCCAACCCTTGAAGGGTCTTTGGCCCTGTTCTTCTTCGCCGGACTGCCTGCCGGTTACCTCGTCGCGATCCTGTACGTTGTCCTGCACCGTTGGCTGCCGGCCGGCCGGCTGGCGGGACCCTTGCTTGGGGTCCTCCTGCTCATCTGGCTTGGCGCACTGCTCGATCCCCTGCGTGCGGACAACATTGACTTCAATATCGTAGGACCGGGCTGGCTCGCCGTCGCTCTGTTCACCGGCCTCTCGATCCTGCACGGCGCCGTCGCCGCGGCCGCTGCGGGCTGGTGGAGTGAGCGGCTACCGCTGTGGGCCGACAGGACAGCCAAATACTACGCCCCACTGCTCCTGGGATTCGTGCTCTTCCCGCCTGCGGCCGTCGCCGTGGGGTTGGGTGCCCTTGTGCTCCTGACCTGGATGACGATCTTTCCAGTGGGCTCAGCGGTCGCGCGCGGGAGGGCGCGCCTACCAGCCTGGGCAGGTGCAGGCGTCCTTATTGCCGCTTCGGCTGCAGCCCTTCCAGCTTTCGTCAGCGCAGTGATTTCAATTGCGTCCCGGACAACATGAGGTGACTAGCCGCCGTCGTACGCCTTTTGAAGTTCGGCGATGTCGAGCTTCCGCATGCCCAACATGGCTTGGACGGCGCGCTGGGATCCTGCGGGATCCGGCCCGCCGATGAGCTGGCCGAGCACCGACGGCACGATCTGCCACGAAACCCCGTACCTGTCCTTGAGCCAGCCGCACTGGCTCTCGGTCCCGCCGTCGGTCAGTGCGTTCCAGTACCGGTCGACTTCATCCTGCGAGGCGCAGTCCATCACGAACGAGACCGCTTCGGTGAATGAGAACGCCGGTCCCCCATTCAGCGCCTGGAACGCCTGACCCTCGATGTCGAATTCGACGACGACGGCCTGGCCTACGGGGCCGGGTCCGCCTTCGCCGTAGCGCGAGACATTCTTGATTTTGGCGTTGTCGAACACTGACACGTAATACTCGGCGGCTTCCTCGGCCTCGGTGTCGAACCAAAGACAGGCTGTGATCTTCTGCATGCTGATGTCCATTCCCTGAGATCGACGGGACCGAACGCCGATGGCCCCGATCCGTTGCGGCTTGAGCGTATCCCCCTGCCGGCGCGGAGACAACGGTAGGGGCACGGGCGATTTGTGGTCCGCCGCCGTGCTGCATTTAGCATCGATCATGGCCATCTCCGAAGCAGTCCTTCAGTACGCGCTCGTCGCTGCCCTCCTGACCGTGATTCCGGGGATGGACACCGTTCTGGTTCTGCAAACGGCGATCAGCCGGGGCCACGGAAGGGCGTTTGCCACCGCCGCGGGCATCTGCACCGGCACCGTGCTCTGGGGAGTCGCCGCAGCACTGGGTGCGTCCGCCTTGCTGGCAGCCTCCGAAACGGCTTTCACGGCGCTGAAGGTAGCCGGCGCCTGCTACATGGCCTGGCTGGCCATCAGCATGATCGTGCGCAGCTTCCGTCCCGGCACGGTCGGCGACACAGCAGTCTCGGTCCGGCAGGGCAGTGCTCGCTCTGCATGGCTGTCGGGCATCACCACCAGCCTGCTGAACCCCAAGGTGGGCGTTTTCTACATGGCGATGATTCCGCAGTTCCTGCCGCCGGACGCCTCTCCGCTCCTGATGGGCCTCCTGCTGCCGCTGGTCCACAGCGTCGAAGGAATGGCTTGGTTCGCACTCATCATTCTTGCCACCCACCATGCGCGGCGCTGGCTCCAGTCGGACACCGTGTCGAAAGCGACGGACCGGATTGCCGGCGTCGTCCTTCTGGCCTTCGCCGCAAAGATCGCCACCAGCAAGGCCGCCTGACGGTTACGCTATCCCGGCGGCTCGCCGGCCGGCAGCTGGCTGACCAGTCCCACCGTGTTGCCTTCGCTGTCCTTGATGAAACCCATCCATTCGTCCGTTCCCGCGGGGCCCAGCCTCGAATCCTCGTGGCGGAAGATCACCTGCGGCGCGGCGACCACAGCGACTCCCCTGGCCTCAAGTTCGTCCATGAGCCGCCGGACATCCGGGACGTCCAGGTAGATCAGCGACGGCGGAGCTCCCTTCTCGAGCAGGAGGCGGACGCCGTCGAGGTTGAAGAAGAGCAGTCCCGGCGGATCGTAGACAGCCAGCGGCCGGGTTCCCAGCAGGGCCGAATAGAACTCCGCCGCCCGGTCAAGGTTCTCGGCGCGCTGTGCGACCTGTATGACTCTCACTGGTCCTCCTTCGCTGGGCGTTGCACGGGTCCTGCGAGCATCGTCGGCGATTTTCCCGGCCGAGGCAACAGCGGCCAACGCGGCGCCCGAAACCGATAGGCTCGGAGGCATGCGCTCCACAGAAGAACCCGCGACCCTGCGGTCCACTCCCCGACTCATTGCAGCAACGGCGGCCGCAGACACGGTGCTCATCCTGACGTTCGCCGCCATCGGCCGGGACGCCCATTCCCGGGGAGAACCCGTGGCGGGGGTCCTGCTCACCGCCTGGCCGTTCCTGGCCGGCGCGGCCGCTGCCTGGCTCCTGCTGCGGCTGTGGCGCCGCCCCCTGGCGCTGTGGCCGGCCGGCGTTGCGGTGTGGCTCGGCGCCGTGGGCATCGGGATGCTGCTCCGCGCGTCGACTGGCCAGGCTGTGGTGCTGCCGTTCATCATCGTGGCTCTTCTGAGCCTCGCCGTTTTTCTCCTCGGCTACCGCCTTCTCGTCGCCGGCCTGCTCCGGCTGCGGCGATCCCGGCGGCAAGGCTGATGTACTAGGCTGGCACCACATCGCACACGAGCCGGGCACCGTCACGGCACACCTGATCCGGAAGGGTTCACAGTGATCACCGCATTTGTCCTGATCAAGACCGACGCCTCGCGAATCCCGGAGACGGCCGAGGAGATTTCCGCCATCCAGGGCATCAGCGAGGTGTACTCCGTCACCGGGGAATGGGACCTGATCGCCGTGGCCCGCGTGGCGCAGCATGAGGACCTTGCAGACGTGATTGCTGACAAGCTGTCCAAGGTGCCCGCTGTGGTGCACACCACCACGCACATAGCCTTCCGCGCGTACTCGCAGCATGATCTCGATGCCGCCTTCGCGCTGGGGTTCGAGTAGCCACAGCGTGAAAGAGGGATGGCCCGGCACGTTGGTGCCGGGCCATTCCTTTTTCGGACCTAACCCTGGGTCAGACTGACCCATTTGTCGAGGACGGCGGCAGCGGCGCCGGAATCAACGGACTCGGCGGCCCGCTCCAAGGCCACGCGCATGCGCTCCGTCAGCGGCCCGGCGGCGTTAAGATCGTAGGCCACGAGCCCTGCCGCGGCGTTCAGCAGAACGGCGTCGCGGACGGGCCCGGCCACGCCCGCCAGGACGTCACGGACGACGGCGGCATTCACTTGGGCGTCACCGCCGCGTAGCTCCTCCACAGTCGCGGGACGGATGCCAAGGGCCTGCGGCGAAAACTGCTGTTCCGTCACTTCGCCGTCGCGGATTTCCCACACGGTCGAGGGGCCGGTGGTGGTCAGTTCATCCAGGCCGTCGCTGCCGCGAAACACCAGGCCGCGGCTCCCCCGCCGGGCCAGCACGCCAGCTACAAGGGGAGCCATGCGAGCATTGGCCACGCCGACGGCGGAGGCCTGGACCCCCGCCGGGTTGGTGAGGGGTCCGAGGAAGTTGAACGCCGTCGGTATGGCAAGCTCGCGGCGGGGCACGGCGGTGTGGCGGAACGACGGATGGAACACCTGGGCGAAGCAGAACGTTATTCCTGCCTCTTCGGCATTGCGGGCAACGTCCGGGATAGGAAGGTCCAGCCGCACTCCGAGGGCTTCGAGAACATCAGCTGAGCCCGACGATGAGGACGCCGCACGGTTTCCGTGCTTGACCACTCGTGCCCCGGCTCCGGCGCAGACGAGCGCCGCCATGGTGGAGATGTTGACCGTGTTGAGCTGGTCCCCGCCGGTGCCCACGATGTCGAGCTTCTCGCCGGCAATGTCTATGGGTTTCGCGTGGGCAACCATGGCGTCGACCAGGCCTGCCAGCTCCTCCACTGTCTCTCCCTTTGCGCGCAGCGCAACGAGGAAACCGGCGATCTGGGCGGGCGTCGCTTCCCCGGACATGATGGTGTCCATGGCCCATGCTGTGTTGTCCGCAGTCAGGTCCTTACCGTCCATAAGTGCGGAGATGAGCCGCGGCCAGGTGTTGCCTGCCGCCGGTGCCGATGCCTGAGAAGTCACCTCCTGATGCTATCGAGGTGCGCGTTCAGAAGACCAATGTGAACGGTGCCGGGAACTTTTCAGCGCGATTTCGCGTCTTTGTAGAAAAAGTCTCCCCAAAAGGCGGTTTGCGTTGGGCAGGACGGAGTTTTACAGACATAATGTCTATGTGACATCTGCGACCCATGCCCCCAGTACCCCGGCGCACCCCACGCTGAACCGCCCCAATATGGTTTCTGTTGGAACCGTAGTCTGGCTGTCCAGCGAGTTGATGTTCTTCGCCGGCCTCTTCGCCATGTACTTCACACTCCGGTCTACGTCCGGTCAGATGTGGGCCGAAGAGACAGCAAAGCTCAACTTCCCCTTTGCGCTCGTTAACACCATCGTCCTCGTGGCAAGTTCTTTCACCTGCCAGATGGGCGTTTTCGCCGCCGAGAGGCTCCAGCCCCGCCGCAGCGGAGGTCCGCTGCAGTTCACCCGCTGGGGCATGAACGAGTGGTTCACGCTGACGTTCCTCATGGGCGCGTTCTTCGTTGCCGGCCAGACCATGGAATACGCCATGCTGGTTTCCGAGCACGTGACGCTGTCCTCGAACGCTTACGGCTCGGCCTTCTACATGACCACGGGCTTCCACGGCCTGCACGTCATCGGCGGCCTGATCGCCTTCCTCCTCATCATGGGCCGCTCCTTCGCCGCGAAGAAGTTCGGCCACTTCGAGGCGACGTCGGCGATTGTCACCTCGTACTACTGGCACTTCGTGGACGTCGTCTGGATCGGCCTCTTCCTGGTCATCTATGTACTCCAGTAGTCACCGCTTGACTCTTTTTCTACAAGAGACAGATTTTCAAGAAGCGGCTCCCGGAGCCGACGCACGAACGAATAAAGGAACCACCACGTGAAGGCACTCTCGCAGAAGCGACGTCACCCACTGGCAGCGATTGCGCTGCTGTTGATGGGCCTCCTCCTCACTGGTGGGCTGTACGCCGTTGCCACCAGCGCCAATGAGGCCAAGGCCAGCACCGCCGACTTCAGCGCCAGCGACACCGAGGAAGGCGGCAAGCTGTTCGCCGCCAACTGTGCCACCTGCCACGGCATGGGTGCCGGCGGAACGCAGGACGGCCCCTCCCTGGTGGGTGTCGGCGCCGCCGCTGTTGACTTCCAGGTCGGCACCGGACGCATGCCCATGCAGATGAACGGCCCGCAGGCTTACGAGAAGCCCGCCCAGTTCAACGACGAACAGACCCGCCAGCTTTCCGCTTACGTCGCCTCGCTGGGGCCCGGCCCCTCGATTCCCTCCGCGGAACTCACGGACGCACAGGGCAACGCCGCCGAAGGTGGAGAGCTCTTCCGTGTGAACTGCGCCATGTGCCACAACGCTGCTGCTGCAGGCGGCGCGCTCACCCGCGGCAAGTTCGCCCCGGCCCTGACCGACGTTTCCGGCAAGCACATCTACGAAGCAATGGTGACCGGTCCGCAGAACATGCCGGTCTTCAGCGACTCCAACGTTTCCCCGGAAGGCAAGCGCGACATCATCACCTTCCTCAAGCAGATTGAGGCCAACGGCTCCCCCGGCGGCGCTGACCTCGGTGCGCTCGGCCCGGTCTCCGAAGGCCTGTTCGTATGGATCGCCGGCCTCGGCGTCATCATCGCCTTCACCATCTGGCTGACGTCCCGCACGTCCTAGCCGGACCCGGGCACTGTAAGAATGTCCTGCTGACCGTTCAGCAGGTTCGAAATTGAACATTAACTCGGCGGAAGCCGAGACGAGAGAAGGATGAGGCGAATCATGGGCAACCATAGTGACGGCAGTCCGAACCACTCGGGCACCGTAGCTACGGCTGGTCAGAATGAGGTGGAGAAGTTCCAGGATCCTGGAATTCCCCCGCATCGTTTGCGCCTGGCTGACACGGACCCGAAGGCCGCGAAGCGAGCAGAACGGCAGGTTGCCATTCTGTTCGGCACTTCGGTCGTTGGCACCGTGATCTTCCTGGTGGCGTACTTCGCCATCGATCTGGGCGATGACTCCACCATCGCCACCATCAGGCTCCAGAATGCACTGCTGGGCTTGGGAACTGCGTTCGCCATGCTCGGCATAGGCACCGGCATTGTCCACTGGGCCAAGGCCCTCATGCCGGACCACGAAGTCTCGGAGGAACGTCACCCGATCCGCACGGAAGACGACCGCCAGGCCGCAGTGCGAATCGTCGATGACATCGTCGAGGAGACGGGCATCAAGCGCCGTCCCCTGATCCGGAACACCCTGCTCGGCGCTGTGGCACTTGCACCCCTGCCGGCGCTGGCCGTCTTCGGTGACCTGGGCCCGCGGCCGGACAACAAGTTGGCACACACCATGTGGGCTCCGCAGGAAGGCAAGCTCAAGCGCCTGACCCGCGACCCCGACGGCACTCCTATCAAGGCCTCGGACGTGACCATCGGTTCCGCCTTCCACGTGATCCCGGAAGGCCTCAACGATCTGCACGAAGGCAAGCTCAACGAGAAGGCCAAGGCCGTCGTTCTGCTCATGCGCCTCGATCCTTCCTCGCTGAACCCGTCCGCGGGACGTGAGAACTGGGGCTACAACGGCATCGTTGCCTACTCGAAGATCTGCACCCACGTCGGATGCCCTGTTGCCCTTTACGAGCAGCAGACGCACCACCTGCTGTGCCCGTGCCACCAGTCAACCTTCGACCTCACCCAGGAATGCAAGGTTATCTTTGGCCCGGCCAGCCGCCCCCTCCCCCAGCTGCCCATTGCAGTCGATAATGAGGGATACCTGGTCGCTACCAGCGACTTCAAAGAACCTGTAGGACCAAGTTACTGGGAGCGTGATGAGCATGAGCGCAGCATCAACAGCTGAAGCCCCCGCGTATGTAGCCAACACCAAAGTCGGACGTGTTACTGATTTCGTTGACGAGCGTGTCGGCGGATCCGGAATCCTCCGTGAATTCGGCCGCAAAGTATTCCCGGACCACTGGTCCTTCATGTTCGGCGAGGTGGCGCTGTACTCCTTCGTCATCCTGTTATTGTCCGGGACGTTCCTGACATTCTTCTTCGATCCGTCCATGGCCGAGACGCACTACACGGGCTCCTACACGCCGCTGAAGAACGTTGAAATGTCTGTCGCTTACAGTTCGTCATTGGATATCTCCTTCGACGTGCGCGGTGGTCTGTTCATGCGCCAGGTCCACCACTGGGCCGCCCTGCTGTTCGTTGCGTCCATCGCAGTCCACATGCTGCGCGTGTTCTTCACGGGCGCCTTCCGCAAGCCCCGCGAGCTCAACTGGGTGGTGGGCGGCGTCCTACTGATCCTGGCCATGGCCGCCGGCTTCACCGGTTACTCCCTCCCCGACGACCTCCTGTCGGGTAACGGCCTGCGCATCATCGACGGCGTCATCAAGTCGATCCCCGTGATCGGTACGTACATCTCCTTCTTCCTGTTCGGCGGGGAGTTCCCGGGTACCCTCATCATCGGCCGCCTGTACATGCTGCACATCCTGCTGGTACCGGCATTGATCCTGCTGATGATCGTCCTGCACCTCTTCATGGTGGTTGTGCACAAGCACACCCAGTACCCCGGTCCGGGCCGCAATGACGGCAACGTCGTCGGCTACCCGCTCGGTCCGGTCTACGCGGCGAAGGCCGGTGGATTCTTCTTCATCGTCTTCGGTGTGATCGCCCTGATGGCCGGGTTCTTCACGATCAACCCGATCTGGAACTACGGCCCGTACGATCCCTCGCCGGTGTCCGCCGGCACCCAGCCCGACTGGTACATCGGATTCGTTGACGGTGCCCTGCGACTCATGCCGGGTGTGATCGGCAATTTTCACTTCGAATACGTGATCTTCGGCTATGTTCTGACATTGAATGTGCTGCTGCCCGCGCTGGTTCCGGCAGGCATTATCTTCACTGTTCTATTCATGTATCCGTGGATTGAGCGTTGGATCACCAAGGACAACCGCGAGCACCACGTCCTGGACCGTCCCCGCAACGCTCCGACCCGCACAGCCATCGGCATGGCCGGCTTCACCTGGTACTGCGTCATGTGGGCGGCCGCGGGGTCCGACCTCATCGCGACTCACTTCCACGTGTCTCTGAACGACGTGACCTACTGGTTGCGCACGCTGTTCTTCATCGGCCCGATCCTCGCCTTCGTCGTCACGAAGCGCGTCGCCCTGGCCCTGCAGCGCAAGGACCGCGAGATTGCCCTCCACGGCCGCGAGACCGGCCGCATCGTGCGCCTTCCGCATGGCGAGTTCATCGAAGTCCACGCACCGCTCGACGAGTACAAGCGTTACAAGCTTGTCGGCTTTGAGTCGCCGGTTCCGCTTCCGGCTGTGCCGAACGAACATGGCATCGTCACCCGCAAGGAGAACCGCCGGGCCAAGCTGTCCCAGTGGTTCTTCGAGGACAGGGTTGCTCCGGCAACTCCCGCTGAGCTCGAGGCCGGCCACGGCCACCACGAGGCAGTGGAAGCCGGCGAGGCGCAGAAGACGCTTAGCCACTAGGCCTACCAGCTAGTCCTTATCAATACGCAGAAAGGCCCGGTCCGCTTGGACCGGGCCTTTCTGTGTTCTGTTCGCTGTTCGCTGCTCGTCTGCTGTGTCTCCGACTGCTCGTCCGCCGAATGCCTTGTAGCGGCTCCCTCCAGCCGGTCCGGCTACTGGTGGCGGTAACCCGAAGCGTAGTTTCGCGCAGGCCGGGTGCCGGGACGCTGCAGCGGCACCCAGAGCTTATAGCGGTCCGCACGGTAGTAGGAGACTGAGTAGTCCACCATGGTGCGGGCAACGAATGCGTGCCGCTGGATCTTCAGCAGCGGTGACCCTATTTCAACGTTCAACAGCCTTGCGGTGGAAGGTGAGGCGGCCGTCGCTTCGATCATGTCCTCGCCCCATTCCATGACGAGGCCGAACTGCTCGCTCAGGACGTTGTACAGCGAAGTGGGCGGTTCGCCGTCCAGCAGGCCCGGAACGCGGTGCGCGGGGATGAAGTTCTCGTCCACGCTCATTGGCTCGTTATCGGCCAGCAGGAGGCGCCGGAAGCGCACCAGGGGTGTTCCCTCCTCCAGCTGCAGTTCGCGCGCGAGGAAGGCGCTTGCGGCGATCTGCTCGAAGCTGAGCACCTTGGCCGCCGGAACCATGCCGCGGCGCTGCATTTCTTCGCTGTAGGAGGTGAGCTTGACCTGGAGATCCAGTTTTGGCTTGCGCACGAACGTACCCAGCCCCACCACACGTTCGATGACCTCCTCCCCCACGAGAGCGTCAATGGCTTGCCGGACGGTCATCCGGGCCAGCCCGAAACGCTCCGCCAGGTCACGTTCCGAAGGCAGGCCCGATCCGGGCGGGCACGAAGTGGTGATGTACGTCCTGAGGATCTCGCGAAGCTGGACGTAAATGGGGGTTCCGCTTTTCCTGTCGATCTCGCCGACAATGCCGGAGGCGTTAGCGGCCACGGCAGTTACTCCTGGAATGCATGTTCACATTTCAAGGGTAGGCCATTCACCTGTCAGGTCTAGACCACGCATCGGGCGGCCGTGAGGGCCCTCCGGGGCGGATATTCTTAAGGTCAGACATGAAAGACGACGGCGCCGTTCCGTCCAAGAAGAGGAGTCCCGTTGCCAGTTCGCAAGGCAATTGTCACAGCCGCCATCGGCCTGCACGCCCGCCCAGCTGCGGTCTTCGTGCGTGCCGTGACGGAGACCGGGCTGCCGGTGACCATCAGTAAGGCCGGCATTGACGCCGTAGACGCCCGCTCGCTGCTCGAGGTCATGACAGCCGACTTCGACTGCGGCTGCGAGGTGGAGCTGGGCGTCACCGAGGCGGCTCTTCCGGCCGGCCGGAGCGTGGTGGAGGCAGAATCGGCGTTGTTGGGCCTGGCCGAGCTGCTGGAGTCCCAGAAGGCGGGCTGACACTAACCGCAGGCGGCCATTGCCGCGGCCAACAACATTAACAGCGGCAACAACAGGAAACGACGGCGGGCCCCACCAAAAGGTGGGGCCCGCCGTCGTTCAGGCTGTGTCCTGAGAGTTTAGTGCGCGTGGTCTCCGCGGCTGTACTCGTAGACCCAGCCTACGAGGGCCACAAGGGCCATGCCTGCTGCGATGAAGGTGATCCAGAAGCCAATCGCAAGGCCCAGGAAGCCGGTTGCACAGGCCAGGCCCAGCACCAGCGGCCACCAGCTCCAGGGGCTGAAGTGCCCCTGCTCGCCGGCGCCTTCGTGGATCTCGGCGTCATTGCGGTCCTCGGGACGCATGCCGACGCGCTTGCCGGTGAACCCAAGGTAGGCACCGATCATGCCGGCCAGGCCGCCCACGAGGAGAATGCCCAGGATGCCGACCCACTCACTCCAGTTGGTCAGGAATCCGTAAACGATTGAGACAGGGACGAAGAAGAAGACTCCTGCTCCAAAAATCCATGATTCGATCTTCACTGCGCGGTGTCCTTCTGATCGGCGTTACCGAGCACGGATGCTGCCGGTGCTGGTGACTCAACGGTTTGTGACTGTGACAGCTCGGGGTGGTGCAGATCCAGGGCAGGACGCTCCGAGCGGATGCGGGGCAGGGACGTGAAGTTGTGGCGCGGCGGCGGGCAGGACGTTGCCCACTCCAGCGAAGCCCCGAAGCCCCAGGGATCGTCCACCTGGACCTTCTCCGCGCTCCGTGAGGTGATGTACACGTTCCAGAGGAACGGGATCAGCGACGCGCCCAGCACGAACGAGGAGATGGTGGAGAACTGGTTCATCCAGGTGAAGTTGTCCTCCACCAGGTAGTCCGCGTAGCGGCGGGGCATGCCTTCGACACCGAGCCAGTGCTGGATCAGGAACGTGCCGTGGAAGCCGAGGAACAGGAGCCAGAAGTGGATCTTGCCGAGGCGCTCGTTGAGCATCTTGCCCGTCCACTTCGGCCACCAGAAGTAGAAGCCGGCGAACATCGCGAACACCACGGTGCCGAACACCACGTAGTGGAAGTGCGCCACCACGAAGTAGGAGTCGGAGACGTGGAAATCCAGCGGCGGGGAAGCCAGGATGATGCCGGTCAGGCCGCCGAAGAGGAACGTGATGAGGAAGCCGATGCTCCACAGCATGGGGGTCTCGAACGTGATGGAACCGCGCCACATGGTGCCGATCCAGTTGAAGAACTTCACCCCCGTGGGGACCGCGATGAGCATGGTCATGAATGCGAAGAACGGCAGCAGCACCGAGCCGGTGACGTACATGTGGTGTGCCCACACGGTCACGGAGAGCGCGGCGATGGCGATCGTGGCGTAGACCAGGCCCTTGTAGCCGAAGATCGGCTTGCGGCTGAAGACCGGGAAGATCTCCGAAACGATGCCGAAGAAAGGCAGCGCGATGATGTACACCTCGGGGTGGCCGAAGAACCAGAACAGGTGCTGCCACAGGACGGCGCCGCCGTTTTCCGGATCGAAGATGTGGGCACCGAACCGGCGGTCCGCTCCGAGGGCGAACAGCGCGGCGGCCAGCGGCGGGAAGGCCATCAGTACGAGGATCGCCGTGACCAGCGTGTTCCAGGTGAAAATGGGCATGCGCCACATGGTCATGCCCGGAGCGCGCATGCAGATGATGGTGGTGATGAAGTTGACCGCGCCCAGGATGGTGCCGAAGCCGGAGAGCGCCAGGCCGAAGACCCACAGGTCACCGCCGATGCCCGGGCTGAACGTCGTGTTGGACAGCGGGGCGTAGGCGAACCAGCCGAACGATGCCGCACCCTGCGGGGTGATGAAGCCGGACACCGCGATGGTGGAGCCGAACAGGAAGAACCAGAACGCCAGGGCATTCAGGCGCGGGAAGGCAACGTCCGGTGCGCCGATCTGCAGGGGCATGATGACGTTCGCGAACCCTGCGAACAGCGGGGTGGCGAACATGAGCAGCATGACCGTGCCGTGCATGGTGAACAGCTGGTTGTACTGCTCCTTGGTCTGCAGGACCTGCATGCCGGGTTCGAACAGCTCGGCGCGGATGAGCAGCGCCATCACGCCGCCGAGGCAGAAGAAGATAAACGAGGCGATCAGGTACATGTACCCGATGGTCTTGTGGTCCGTGGAGGTGATCCAGTTGACGACGATGCGTCCCTTGGACTTAGGAACTACGGGAGCCGCAAGGGTCCCGACAGGTGCGGATTGAGTGTAAGTAGCCACGTCGCTCCCCTTACTTTGTTTCGTTCAGGTTCGGGTTGCGGTCGTACTCTTCGCCGAGCAGGCCCGTGTTGCCGTCCTGGCGCAGCTGGGTCAGGTGAGCCTGGAATTCGGACTCGGACACCACCTTCACGCGGAACAGCATTTCGGAGTGGTATTCACCGCAGAGTTCGGCGCACTTGCCGTCGTAGGTTCCCTCTTTGGTGGGCGTGAACCGGATGTAGTTCGTCTTGCCCGGGATCATGTCCCGCTTCTGCAGGAATGCCGGAACCCAGAAGGAGTGGATGACGTCGCGGGAGTTCAGTTCGAGATCAACGGACTTGTTGACCGGCAGGTAGAGCGTGGGCAGCTTTTCCTTGTCCAGTTCCTTGCCGGTAAGGTGCGCCTGGACGCCGGCCTCGTGGACGTCTTCGGTGACGACGTCGCCCTGCTTGTAGTTGAAGTCCCAGGCCCACTGCTTGCCACGGACGTCGACAACGACGTCGGCGGGCTTGGAGCGGTCATCAATGGCCTGCTGGTCACGGTCGGTGAAGTAGAAGAACACCAGCACCATGAAGAGCGGGATGGTCAGGTAGAAGACCTCGAGGGGGAGGTTGAAGCTGGTCTGCCGCGGGAAGCCCACGGTCCCCTTGCGGCGCCGGTAGGCGACGATGCACCAGACGATGAGTCCCCAGGTGATGATGCCCACCACGAGGGCGGCAATCCATGAGTTGACCCAGAGGTCCATGATGCGGTCAGTGTGATTGGTGGTGCCACGCTCGGTGGGCAGCCACCCCTTCGTTACCTCTGGCGAACATCCAGTCAAAACCAACGCGCCGGCAATTGCCAAGCCAGAGATCGAGGTGATCGTTTTGCGTCGGCTGCCGGTTCGGTTCTGCGAACTCACAGACGGCCCTTCCTACTTGTTGCTGTTGCCAAGGCGGCATGAAGCTTCCCGGGCACACTAAAAGTTTTACTACTCGGTGTAGAGCTTACCGCCCCCCGCGGGATTTCGCCCACATGTCTGACCAGTGTGGCGGCGCCGGTTGTCACCGACGCCGCCACAACGGTCTAGAAGGGGCAAAAGTGCCCGTTAGTGGAAGGAATCACCACATGCGCAGGATCCGCCGGCATTGGGATTGTCGATGGTGAAGCCCTGCTTGGAGATGGTGTCTTCGAAGTCAATGCTGGCGCCGCTGAGGTAGGGCACGCTCATCTTGTCGACGACGACCTCGACACCGTCGTAGTCGCGAACAGCGTCTCCCTCAAGGAGGCGCTCGTCGAAGTAAAGCTGGTAAATCAGGCCGGAGCAGCCGCCCGGCTGTACGGCAACGCGGAGACGGAGGTCTGTGCGGCCTTCCTGCTCAAGGAGGCTGCGGACCTTTCCTGCTGCAACGTCGGTCAGCTGAACCTCGTGGCTCGCCAGTTCGTCACTGGCCGTACCGGTGGGTTCGGTGCTGTTTTCATTGGTCGTAGTGCTCATTGGCCTACCTTCTAACGACTGTCCTGGCGGCCCCGCTTGCACGGTGCCTGCCCCTACGGAAACGGTATGGGCTATAGCTACATGCTACGTCGATCACGCCTGTAGCTCTAACTAAAGACGTAACCGAAGCCTTCCCGGACTTGTTCCCGCGCCGTCTCCGGCGGCTCTCCGGGCGCTGCCGAAGTTCCGCGGTTTCGCCGCCGGGACCCATCCGCCGGGGCCCCGAACCGCCAGTTCCTGATGTCAGCGCATATCTTCGGCATTGAGCCGGGCCAGCAGGAGCGCTTCGGCGAGGACGGCGTTCCGGAAGTCCTCCAGGTGCAGGGATTCGTTGGCGGAGTGCGCCCGCGAATCCGGGTCCTCAACTCCCGTCACGAGAATCTGGACAGCCGGGTACACGTCTGTCAGGTCGGATATGAACGGGATGGAACCGCCGATGCCCATCTCCACGGCCGGCACCCCCCAGGCTTCCCCGAGTGCCCAGAGTGCGAACCCCGCGGCAGCGGAGCTTGTGTCCGTCTGGAACGCGTTGCCGCTCTCCCCCGGCGTGAAGACCACTTTCGCTCCGAACGGCGCGTTGCGCTCGACATGCTTCCGGACCGCCTCCATTGCCTCGGACGGGACCTGGCCGGGGGCCAGGCGCAGGCTGAACTTGGCGCGGGCCCTGGGAAGCAGTGTGTTGGAGGCGACATCCACGGCCGGCGCGTCGAAGCCGATGATGGACAGCGCCGGTTTGGTCCACAGGCGGGATGCGATGGTGCCGCTCCCGGCGAGCTGGACGCCGTCGAGCACGGAGGCGTCGGCGCGGTATTCCGCTTCGGTGAGATCGACGTCAACGTCGTCCCGGCTGACCAGCCCGGCCACGGCCACATTTCCCTCAGCGTCGTGCAGCGTGGCAATGAGCCGTGACAGCAGCGTGGGCGCATCCAGCACCGGTCCGCCGAACATTCCCGAGTGCACGGCGTGGTCGAGCACCTGCACCTCGACGGTTCCGTCGATCAGCCCGCGGAGGCTGGTGGTGAGCGCCGGAACGCCCACCTTCCAGTTGCTGGAGTCAGCCACCACGATGACGTCCGCACGGAGCAGTTCGCGGTGGGTTTCAAGAAATGTCCGGAATGTCGGCGAGCCGGCTTCTTCCTCTCCCTCGAAGAACAGGGTGACGCCGAGCCCGAAATCGTCGCCGAGCACCTGCGTCACGGCCCCGTAGGCGGCGATGTGGGCCATGATCCCGGCTTTGTCATCCGCGGCGCCGCGGCCGTACAGCCGGCCGCCACGTTCGACGGCGGTAAAGGGCTCGGAATCCCACAGCGCCTCATCCCCCGGCGGCTGGACATCATGGTGTGCATACAGCAGGATGGTCGGCTTGCCTTCCGCAGCCTCCCGGCGCGCCACCACGGCCGGTCCCCCGGGCGTGCCGTCTTCCTTGTTGCACCGCAGGATACGGACGTCGGCAATACCGGCGTTCCGGACGAGGGCAGCGACGGCCTCGGCACTGCGGTCCAGCGGCGCGGGATCGAAACTTGGCCATGCTATGCCCGGAACACTGACCAGATCCTTCAAGTGGGCAACCGTGGAATCAAAGGATGCACTGACGGCGCTGCGCAGGGCGTCGGAGTCGACGCCCGCCACTGGGTCACCGATCTCTTGCGGGGTCGCCGCTGGTGATGGAGTCATGGCCCAAACACTACCTGTGTCACACACCACAGCAAACCGCGGTTCCGGACTGCCAGGCGCCAGTCCGAGGCACGTGCTGCCTGCCCGCCGGCATGACGGTGGGCCGAGTCCTGCAAGGTATTCTGTTGTGGTGTTCGGACGTAAAAAGGAAGCGCCAACGGCGCAGGACGTAGTAGACCAGCAGGCTGCCCAGGCAGCGGCCCAGAGTGAAGCTTTGGGCAAGGGCGCCCCCACGCCCAAGCGCAAGGCTCAGGAGGCTGCCCGCAAGCGCCCCCTTGTGCCCGAGGACCGCAAGGCCTCCAAGGCGGCAGAGCGTGCTGCCATCGCGGACCAGCGCCTCAAGATGCGCCAGGCCATGGATACGGGCGACGAGAAGTTCCTGCCGATCCGTGACAAGGGGCCCCAGAAGCGCTTTGCCCGCGACTACGTGGATGCGCGCTTCAGCCTGGGCGAGTACCTCATGTTCGGCGCGCTGGTGTTCGTCATCATCTCGTTGGTGGTCCCGTCCACGAGTGAGCAGATGATCTACGTCCTCGGCGGATTCTGGGTCATGTTCCTGGCCGTCTTCGTGGACGTGTTCATCCTCTCCCGCAAGCTCCGCAAGCGGCTCACCGAAAAGTTCGGCGAGGTGGAGCGCGGCACCGTCTGGTACGGCTCGATGCGCTCCCTGCAGTTCCGGAAGCTCCGCCTGCCCAAGCCCCAAGTCCAGCGCGGGCAGTACCCGTCCTGATCAAACCGTTCCTCCAGGCTGGCCCTTTCTGAGGACCGGCCCCGGACCCTCCAGAGTGCAGCAGCCCCCGGCGTAGTTACCGCCGGGGGCTGCTGCGTTAATGCATGCTGCGTTCAGGTCCGGCCAGGTTACGCGGCGCGACGGCTCTTAGCCAGCTGCCTGTTGATGCGGGCTGCCCAGAACGGCCCCTCGTAGAGGAAGGCGGTGTAACCCTGGACCAGGGTTGCGCCGGCGTCCAGCCGGTCCTGGACATCCTCGAACGTCTCCACCCCGCCGACGGAGATCAGGGCGAGCCTGCCCGCGGTTGCCGCCTTCAGCCGGCGAAGCACTTCCAGCGAGCGGCCCTTCAAGGGCGCGCCGGACAGCCCGCCCGCACCGCAGCCCTCGACTTTTTCCGCGGATGACGAGAGCCCGGCACGTCCGATGGTGGTATTCGTGGCGATGATGCCGTCCAGGCCCAGGTCCAGCGCAAGCCGGGCTACGTCGTCGATGTCTTCATCGCTCAAGTCGGGCGCAATCTTGACCAGCAGCGGAACGTGGCGTCCGGCCGACTTGTCTGCTTCCTCCCCCACGGCCTTCAGCAGCGGCCGCAGAGTGTCCACGTTCTGCAGGAGCCGAAGCCCCGGTGTGTTCGGCGAACTGACGTTCACCACGAGATAGTCCGCAGCCGGCGCCAGGCTGCGGGCGCTGATGAGGTAGTCCTCGACGGCGTCGTCGAGCTCCACCGCCTTGCTTTTGCCGATGTTCACGCCGATCACGGGACGGACCTTGGGGTGCCGGAGCTGAAGCGCGGCGCGGGCGGACTTGAGCCGGGGCGCCACGGCGGCGGCGCCGTCGTTGTTGAATCCCATCCGGTTGATGACCGCTCGGTCCTCGGTGAGCCTGAACAGCCGGGGCTTCTCGTTACCAGGCTGGGCACGGCCCGTGATGGTTCCCACCTCGACGTGGCCGAAGCCGAGTTCGGTCAGCGCCTCGATTCCGTGCCCCTCTTTGTCGAAGCCGGCCGCGAGGCCGAATGGCGACGGAAACGTCATGCCGAGGGCAGTAGTCTGCAGCGACGCCGGAGGAGCGGTAAACCGCTCCAGCAGGCGGCCCGCGCCGGTGGTGTGGGCCAGCCGGATGCCTTTGAACCCGATTTTGTGGGCGCGTTCCGCGTCCATCCATGAAAAGGCCAGCCTGAAGAATGTGGGATATACGCGCATGCCTCTAGTTTTCCGTCTCGGGCGGTGCAGACCAAACCCGGCCCGACACAAGCGCCCGGCCACGGCACACCGCGTTGGTGGCCGTGACCCAAGCCACGGCGGCGCGGCGGAAGTCTAGGCTGGTGGCATGGAATGGCAGAGTGACATCCTCGGCGCGGACTTCCAGTCCAGCGCCTTCGCTGCCACGGGCAGTGACGGTGTCACGCGCACCGCGACGCTCGTCCGTTTCCTCCCGCGGAGGGAGGGGACCGGCTCCCGGCCGGCCGGCCGGCGCCGTGCCGTGATGTTCCTCCACGGCTGGAGCGACTACTTCTTCAATACTGAGCTGGCACGATTCTGGGACGGCCAGGGCTTCGAGTTCTTTGCCCTCGACATGCACAACCACGGACGCAGCCTTCAGCCCGATGCCCACGGCGGGTACGTTGCAGACTTGGGAAACTACGACGCCGAAATCAGCACCGCAATCGGGATGATCTCGGCGTCCGGACCGCAGGCGCCGCTGTCCCTCGCCCTGATGGGCCACTCCACGGGAGGTCTGGTTGCCGCCCTGTGGGTGAGCCGGCATCCGGGCGTCGTTTCCCAGCTGGTCCTGAACAGTCCGTGGCTGGAAATGCACGGCAGCACGTTGGTCCGCCGTGCCGCCTGGGCCATGGTGGAACCGCTTGCCCGGATACGGCCAGAGGCAGTGCTGAAGCTGCCGGAGCGGGGCTTCTACTGGCGGAGCATCAGCAGCTCGGCCGAGGGCGAATGGAGCGTGGACGACACCTACCGGCCGCCGATGGCGTTTCCGGTCCGCGCAGCCTGGCTCAGCGCCGTTCTTGCCGGCCACGCCAAGGTCGCGCGGGGCCTCGGCATCGACATCCCCATTCTGGTCCTCCTGTCCGGTGCCAGCGAAAACGGCATGATCTGGACCGAAGCAATGCGCAGCACCGACGCCGTGCTGGACGTCAATGTGATCGCCACCCGGGCCCTGTCCCTCGGCCGGAGCGTGTCCGTGGAGCGCATTGACGGCGCCCTGCATGACGTGTTCCTGTCCCGCGCCGAGGTCCGGGCAGACGCCTACCGGCGGCTGGCGAGGTGGATCCGCGGGTACGCGGCCGGCGACGGACCCGTCGGCGGGGAGCTCCCGTGACGAAGGCTGCGGATCGAAGGAACCCCTACCCTGGCTGTGTGGCGTCCACGGGTTTCGGCGCCGCGTCCACTGCGCCGCCGTAGCGACGGTCCCGCTGGGCGTACTCGAGCACGGCATCCCAGAGGGTGCGGCGGTCGACGTCGGGCCACAAGGTGTCCATGAAGACGAATTCGGCGTACGCCGACTGCCACAGCATGAAGTTGGAAAGGCGCTGTTCGCCAGAGCTGCGCAGAAAGAGGTCGACGTCGGGAAGGTCCGGTTCGTCGAGGTACTTCTGGATGGTTTTCTCCGTGATTGCGCCGGGCTTGAGCCGGCCCGCGGCCACCTCCTGCGCAATGGCGGACACCGCGTCCGCTATCTCCGCACGGCCGCCGTAGTTAACACACATGGTCAACGTGCATGTGCTATTCCCGGCGGTGTACTCCTCGGCCTCTTCCAGCTCACGGATCACCGAGCCCCACAGCTTGGGCCGGCGCCCCGACCACCGGATCCGGACGCCCCACTCGTCCAGCTGGTTGCGCTGACGCCGCAGCACGTCCTTGTTAAATCCCATCAGGAAGCGGACTTCCTCGGGAGAGCGCCGCCAGTTCTCCGTGGAAAATGCGTAGACCGTGACGTATTTGATGCCCAGCTCGATGGCCCCGGCGACGACGTCCAGGAGGGCCGGCTCCCCGGCCTTGTGCCCCTCGATGCGGGGCAGGCCGCGCTGGTTGGCCCAGCGGCCGTTTCCGTCCATCACGATGGCCACGTGTTCCGGCACAAACTCCCCTGGAATGGAGGGCGGTATGGCTCCCGAAGGATGGGGATAGGGGTGCACCACCGGATCGGTCCGGCGCCGTGCGGGGCTGGTCTTCTTTCCCAAGGCCACTGTTAGGTACGCTCCACATGTTTGAGGGATTTCAGGACACGCTCAAGATGCCACTGCAGATAACTGGCCACGAGACCCGCCGCCTCCCGCCGGTGGAGCGGAAGCGAGGAATCCGCCGTCGCCCAGTCCCCGGTGAGTAGCGCGCCCAGCAGCGTCACGGTCTCCGCGGCGGGGGCCGGGGAGCCCGGCGGGCGGCAGTCTCCGCAGACCATGCCGCCCAGGGGCGCAGAGAACGCCGTGTGCGGACCGGCCGCGCCGCACCGCGCGCAACCGGTAAAACTGGGTGCCCAGCCGCCGGTGGAGAGGGCGCGCAGCAGGTAGGAGTCCAGGATCAGTTCCGGAGTGTGGTCCCCCCGGCTCAGGGACGCGAGGGCGCCGACGAGAAGGTTGTATTGCGCTGTCCCGGCTTCGCCGTCAACGTCGGTCAGCTTTTCGGCAGTCTCGGTCATGGCAGCGGCCACTGTGTACCGGCCGTAATCGGCGGCGATATTCCCGCCGTACGCGCCCTTGGCCACAGCCTGCGTAACAATGTCCAGGGACTTTCCGGAGATCAGCTGCAAGTCCGCCACCATGAACGGCTCCAGGCGTGCACCGAAACGGCTGCTTGTGCGCCGGACGCCCTTCGCCACCGCCCTGACCTGGCCGTGATGCTTGGTCAGCAGAGTGATGATGCGGTCGGCCTCGCCCAGCTTGTGGGTGCGGAGCACTACGGCGTCATCGCGGTAGGCGCGCGCTGCAAAGGACTGTTGGACCACGCTTAATCTTCCCACTGTCTTCCGGAAAGTCCTGCTTTCCGGGATTCAGGTGCGCCGCCGGACCGTGCCGGCGGCGCACCGCTCCGAGGCTCAGGCCTGGGCGTCCCGGATGGCGCGGTTCACGGCCGAGATGACGGCCTTGAGCGAGGAAGTGCTGGTGTTGGCGTCGATCCCGACGCCCCACAGCACGCGTTCCCCGACGGCGCATTCGACGTAGGCCGCGGCGAGGGCGCTGCCGCCCTCGGACAGGGCGTGTTCGCTGTAGTCCAGCACGCGGACGTCGACGCCGTCTTCCCGCAGGATGCTCAGCAGGGCGGCGATCGGGCCGTTGCCGGTGCCTGTGCGCTGTACCTGAGTGCCGTCGATCTTGAGCGCTGCGTGCAGCGTCATGGAACCGTCTTCGTCGGTCTCGGTGCTGAACGGGCCCAGGGCGTAGCGTCCCCACTGCGCGTCGGCCGCGCCGGAAGGCAGGTATTCGTCCTGGAAGACCTGCCACAGCTGGGCTCCGCTGACTTCGCCGCCGACGGTGTCGGTCTGCTTCTGGATGACGCCCGAGAATTCGATCTGGGCGCGGCGCGGCAGGTCCAGGTTGTGCTCGCTCTTCAGCAGGTAGGCCACGCCGCCCTTGCCCGACTGGGAGTTCACCCGGATGACGGCCTCGTAGCTGCGGCCAAGGTCCTTCGGGTCGACCGGCAGGTACGGGACCTGCCAGGTGACGTCGGCAATGTCCTTGCCTGCGGCGGCGGCGTCCTTCTCCAGGGCTTCCAGGCCCTTCTTGATGGCATCCTGGTGCGAGCCGGAGAAGGCGGTGAAGACGAGGTCTCCGCCGTACGGTGCGCGCTCGGCCACGGGCAGCTGGTTGCAGTACTCCACTGTGCGGCGGACCTCATCGATGTCCGAGAAATCGATCATCGGGTCGATGCCCTGCACGAACATGTTCAGGCCCAGGGTCACCAGGTCCACGTTGCCGGTCCGCTCTCCGTTGCCGAACAGGCAGCCTTCGATCCGGTCCGCGCCGGCCAGGTAGCCCAGTTCCGCGGCTGCCACGCCGGTGCCGCGGTCGTTGTGCGGGTGCAGGGACAGGATGATGCCCTCGCGCGGGTGCAGGTTGCGGCTCATCCACTCAATGGAGTCGGCGTAGACATTGGGGGTTGCCATCTCCACCGTGGCGGGCAGGTTGATGATGACCTGGCTGTCGGCGGAGGCCTCAAACACGTCCGCGATGGCGTTGCAGACGCGGACGGCGTACTCCAGCTCGGTCCCGGTGAAGGATTCCGGTGAGTACTCGTAGGTGACGTGCGTGTCCTGCAGGGTCTCTTCGTATTTCTTGCACAACCGGGCGCCCTGAAGGGCGATATCCAGGATGCCGTCCTCGTCCTGGTTAAAGACGACCCTGCGCTGCAGGACCGACGTCGAGTTGTACAGGTGCACGATTGCCTGCTTGGCGCCGACCAGGGACTCATAGGTCCGCTCGATCAGGTGCTCGCGGGCCTGGGTCAGGACCTGGATGGTGACGTCGTCCGGGATGTGGTTGCCCTCGATCAGCTGCCGGACGAAGTCGAAGTCTGTCTGTGAGGCGGAAGGGAAACCGACTTCGATTTCCTTGTAGCCCATCCGGACCAGCAGCTGGAACATCTTCAGCTTGCGGGCGGGGCTCATCGGATCGATCAGGGCCTGGTTGCCGTCACGCAGGTCCACGGCGCACCAGCGCGGGGCCTTAGTGATGACTTTGTCCGGCCAGGTCCGGTCCGGCAGCTCAACCGTGATCTGGTCCTGGAACGGGACATAGCGGTGGACCGGCATTCCTGAGGGCTTCTGTGCGTTTCGCATTACTATCGGGGCCTTTTCTGTGATTCTGAGTGAAAGGGTGGCCGGGCAACACAAACTCCGCAGCGAGGGTGGGCCTTGCGCTAGATCGCGTCTGAGGCCTCGCCGCGGCAGCTAAGAAGGAGCAGTTCTGCGCGCACCATTTCACAGTAACACGGGTGCGTAAGATGAAGGAGCAACACCTCCAGCAACGTCCACCATGCAGACGCTGCACCGGTGCCAGCGCCGGCAGCAGCCCGTCATCGAAGGAGCCTCAGTGCCAAATTCGGGGATCGCCCTGTCAAACATCGACCACGGCGTCAGGCCGCAGGATGACCTGTACCAGCATGTGAACGGGGCCTGGCTCAAGAGCACCACGATCCCGGACGACCGCCCGCTGGAAGGAACCTTCACCGCCCTTCGAGACGGCGCGGAGCTGGCGGTCAGGGAAATCATCGAGGAAGCGGCCGGCAAGGGTGCCGAGGCCAGCGGGATTGAGCGCAAGATCGGCGATCTCTACAACAGCTTCATGGACGAGGCCGCCGTCGAAGCTAAGGGAATGGACCCGATTCGCGGGCGGTTGGCCGAGGTCTTTGCCACGGCCACGGTGGGCGAGCTGCTGGCGCTGGCCGGCAGGCTGTTCCGCGCAGACGTTTCCGGCCTGTTCTACATTTACCCTGCCCCGGACGCCGGCAACCCGGAACGCGTCCTGCTCTACACCGGCCAGGGCGGGCTGGGGCTCCCGGACGAATCGTATTACCGCGAAGAAAAGTTCGCGCCACTGGTGCAGTCCTACCGCGGGTACGTCGGCACCATGTTCGGCATGGCCGGCGTTCCGGACCCGGAAGGTGCCGCCGCCCGCGTGGTGGCCTTGGAAACGGCCCTGGCATCGCACCACTGGGACAACGTCACGCTCCGGGATCCGCAGAAGACCTACAACCTGAAGTCCGCCGACGAGGCCAGCGAACTCTTTCCGTTGCTGGACACCTGGTTCGAGGCGGCCGACATCGAGGCGGACAAGCGGCAGGAGATCGTGGTCAGCACCCCGGACTTCTTCGCCGGCGCCGCTGCCCTGCTGGTCTCGGAATCCCTGCCTGTCTGGCAGGAATGGCTGGCGCTGCGGGTCATCAATTCGGCCGCCCCGTACCTGTCCTCTGCTTTCGTTGACGCCAACTTCGCGTTCTACGGCACCACGATCAGCGGCACGCCGCGGAACAAGGACCGCTGGAAGCGCGGAGTCGCCGTCGTCGAAGCGGCCCTCGGCGAGGCCGTCGGCCAGATCTATGTGGCCCGGCACTTCCCGGAGGGCCACAAGGCCCGCATGCAGACCCTCGTCGGGAACCTGATCGAGGCGTACCGGGAGAGCATCACCGGCCTTGAGTGGATGGGCGAGGACACGAAGGCCGAGGCGCTCCGGAAACTGGGGGCGTTCCGGGCAAAGATCGGTTTCCCCGACGAGTGGATCGACTACTCGGCAGTGGTGATCGACCCCGCGGACCTGCTGGGGAACATCGAACGGGCCCACAACGCCGACGTCGACCGCCACCTTGACGAGGTGGGCAAGCCCGTTGACCACAACAAATGGCTGATGACGCCGCAGACGGTCAACGCGTATTACCACCCGATGCTCAATGAGATCGTCTTCCCGGCAGCCATCCTCCAGCCGCCGTTCTTCACCGCGGACGCGGACGACGCCGTCAACTACGGCGGAATCGGAGCAGTCATCGGCCACGAGATCGGGCACGGCTTCGATGACCAGGGCTCGCAGTTCGACGGCACCGGTGAGCTCCGCAACTGGTGGACCGAGGACGACCGCAAGGCCTTCGAGGCTCTGACCACCAGGCTCGTGGCCCAGTTTGAGGTCCTTTCTCCGTATGCGGCCCCTGGGCACAACGTCAACGGAAAACTCACCCTCGGTGAAAACATCGGCGACCTCGGCGGGCTCACCATCGCCCACAAGGCTTACCGGCTGAGCCTCAACGGGGAGGAGCCGCCGGTCCTCGACGGCCTGACCGGCGAACAGCGGTTTTTCGCGTCCTGGGCCGCGGGCTGGCGCCAGGTCATCCGTACGGAGGAGGCCATCCGGCGGCTCGCCACGGACCCCCACTCCCCCAATGAGTTCCGCACCAACGCCATCGCCAAGAACCTGGATTCCTTCCACGCCGCCTTCGGCGTCGTGGAGCAGGACGGAATGTGGATGGCGCCGGAGGAACGCGTCAGCATCTGGTGACAGCAGCAAAATGCCGGGCCAACCCTCAGGTTGGCCCGGCATTTTTGCGTTGGTCTGGCTACTGCTCCACGATCAGCTCGGGGTTGGCCTGCTGGCACACGGTGTCCCCGGCGGTCTGGTTCACGATGTCCTTCGGCACGGTGGTCTTGCCGAATTTGGTTCCGGACGTAAAGTCGGCACCGAGGTACACCTGCACGCCTGAGATTCCGGGTGACGGCGCGATCTGGCCGGCCGGGATGCCCAGCAGAGCGGCGACGTCCGCCGCCACGTCGGCGAATTCGGCACCGTAGTAGACGAAGGTCTTTGCAGCGGGGTCGGCTTCTAGCGGCACCACCTGGGTGAATCCGCCGGCGATCACCGCCTCCGCGATCTCCTGCGTCCTCGTGGGGACACCGGTCCCGTTCGCGACGGTGACCGGCTGAAGCGACTTGTCATACGGGGCGGCGGGCTTGGTGGGCTTTGGCGTTGCAGACGGCTTCGCGCTGGCCGAGGGCGTGGCAGAAGGAGAAGGCGTTGCCTTCCCTTCAGGGTCGGTGAGGTCGATGTCCTTCTTCAGGGCAGCAAACAACTGGGACGCGGCAGGCTGGGCGGGATCCAGCCGGTTCGGATCGCTGGCAGCAGGGGTCGTGGGGACGGCGACAAAGGCCACTTTCCCGACGTCGATCGTCTTGAGCCGGTTTCCGATGGTGATCATCGACGGAACGGACGCCAGCCCTTCATCGACCGTGAGGTTCTGGGTCACCACATCGGCAATGTTGAGCATCTTGGCCGGATCCGACAGGGTTCCGTCGTCTTTGATCTTCCGGGTAAGGGAGGACAGGAACCCCTGCTGGGCTTTGATGCGGCCGAGGTCGCCGCCGTCGGCGAACGCGTGGCGCGTGCGCAGGAAGGCCAGGGCCTGCTCACCCTTCACCTGCGACGTGCCCTTGGGCAGGCGGAGCCGCGAGTCGGGATCGTAGACGGCGTCGCTGATGCAGACCTCGACGCCGCCCACCGTGTTGGAGAGTTCCTTCACGGCGTTGAAGTCGGCCATCATGAAGTGGTCCACCTCCAGCCCTGTCAGCTTGTTGACCGTGTCCACGGCGCAGCCGATGCCCGCCTCGTTCATCGCTTCGTTGATCATGACGCCGGTGCGCGCGGGGTATTCCTTGCCCGTCTTTTGGTCGGTGCACTTGGGAATGTTTACCAGCAGGTCACGGGGGAAGCTGATGACGTTGACGCGCTTGTTGTCCTCGGAGATGTCCATGAGCATCATCACGTCGGAATTGCCGTAGCCCGTCGAATCGTCGGCGTTGCCGTAGGTGGCGTTCTTGCCGTCGCGGGTGTCGGAGCCGAGGATGAGGATCTGCATCCGGCCGGTGGCATCGTCAATGTTGTCCGTGCGGCCGTTTCCGGCGCCGAGTGCGGCCGTGGAGATGTTCGACTGCAGCCGGAAGTACCAGTACCCGGCGAAGGCAAGCCCGCCCAGAAGGGCCACGGAGACGACGGCGGTGGTCACCTTCAGCCATAGCGGCATGTCGCGCACGTTCAAGTGACGGGCAGCGCCCACGCGGGCATCTTCGGCATGCCGGGCAGCTGGCTCGGACCGGGTATTACCCGGCCCTTCTGCGCGGTTGTCGCGGCGTCGCACCACAGGCTGTACCTTTCCTTAAAAATGGGATCCGGCCTATTTTAGGCGCCCTATCTGGGAATTTACCGAAAATGCGGCTGTTTGACGGCGCGCCGGGGCCCGGCCACAGGCACGCAAGGGTCAGAACCCGAGCTTGACCAGTTGCTTGGGATCGCGCTGCCAGTCCTTGGCAACCTTCACGTGGAGGTCGAGATAGATGCGCGTTCCCAGCAGGGCCTCGATGCCTTTGCGTGCATTCGTTCCGACGTCGCGCAGCCTGCTTCCGCCCTTGCCGATGATGATCGCCTTCTGGGAGGGACGCTCCACGTAGAGGTTCACCCGGACATCGAGGAGTTGATTGTCTTCGGCCCGCCCCTCCCGGGGAACGATCTCGTCGACGACGACCGCCAGGGAGTGGGGCAGCTCGTCCCGCACGCCCTCCAGCGCGGCCTCACGGATGAGTTCCGCCACCATGACGGCTTCCGGCTCATCGGTCAGCTCACCGTCGGGGTAGAGCGGTGGCGACGGCGGCATGTGGCTGATCAGTACGTCTGCCACCGTGCCCACCTGGAACCCGTCGGTCGCTGAGACGGGAACGATGTCCTTCCAGCCTTCCTCGCCCAGCACTTCCCGCCCCAGCGCGGCGACGGCCAGCAGCTGTTCGGTCAGCGCCTGGCGGTCCACGAGGTCGGCCTTGGTGACAAGCGCAATGATCGGCTTCCGCCCCACGGCTGCGAGCTGGGCGGCAATGAATTTATCGCCAGGGCCGATCTTCTCGTTGGCCGGGAGGCAGAAGCCAATGGCGTCTACTTCGGCCAGCGTGTCGGCGACGAGGTCGTTGAGCCGCTTGCCCAGCAGTGTGCGCGGCCGGTGCAGTCCCGGCGTATCAACCAGGATGAGCTGGGCGTCCTCGCGGTGCACGATCCCCCGGATGGTGTGCCGCGTGGTCTGCGGTTTCGCGGAGGTAATGGCGACTTTTTTGCCCACCAGGGCGTTGGTCAGCGTCGACTTTCCGGCGTTGGGCCGGCCCACCAGGACGGAGAATCCGGCGTGGTACCCGCCGAAGGGTTCGCCGCCGTCGGCCTTATTCTGCTTGCTCACGTGGAACTCCCTGTTGCATTGATTCGGCCTCGTCGAGAAGGTCTTCAAGGTCAGTATTGTTCGGAATGGCGCCATTGGGAACGGCCGCCGCAATGATGTGGCTGAGGCGGTTTCGGCGGCCTTCAAGCCGCTCGGCCCGCAGCAATACACCATCTACTTGCACGGTGCTGCCGACGATGGGCACGCGGCCGAGCGCCTTGGCCAGCAGGCCGCCGACGGTGTCCACTTCGTCGTCGTCGAGCTCGATGTCGAAAAGCTCCCCGAGGTCGTCGATGCTCATCCGGGCGCTCACCCGGTACGTGCCGTCGTCGAGTTCGGTTGCTTCGGCACTCTCGGTGTCATACTCGTCCACGATTTCGCCGACGATCTCCTCGATGAGGTCCTCCAGGGTGACGAGCCCGGCGGTGCCGCCATACTCGTCGATGACGATCGCCACGTGCGTGGATTCCTTTTGCAGCTCCCGCAGGAGGTCGCTCACGGGCTTGGAGTCCGGCACGTACCGCACCTCGCGGGCGAGGGCGTCCACCACAGGCGGCTCTTCCTCAGGATTCAGGTCGTGAAGGACTGCGGCAACGTCCTTAAGGTAGATAATCCCGAGGATCTGGTCCGTGTTCTCCCCGATGACGGGCATCCTTGAGTAGCCGGAGCGGAGGAACAAGGACATCGCACGGTGCAGGCTTGAGCCGGCGTCGATGGTCAGGATGTCGGTCCGCGGAACCATGACCGCCCGGACCAGTGTGTCACCGAAGTCAAAGACGGACTGGATGAGCTCGGCTTCGTTGTCCTCGATCATGTCCGATTCGGTGGCCCGGTCCACGAACTCGCGGAACTCCTCTTCGCTGAAGAACGCGTCATCGCCGCCCGGCGAACCGGGGGCCACGGAGCTGCCCAGTCTGACGAGCCAGGCCGGTATGGGCCCCAGCGCCCTGGCCAGGAACCTGATGAGCGGAGCTGAAAACAGGACCACTGCCGCCGAGTGTGAACGGCCCAGCTGCCGGGGTGACACGCCAACGATCACGAAGCCAAGGACCGCCATGATCCCCGTAGCCGCGAGGCCGGCAAGCCAGACATTGCTTAGGAGGCTGTAGAGGAGGACGGCCACGGCCACTGCGGACGCGGTCTCAAACCAGATGCGCCAGAAGCGGAGCGCCCGCATGTGCGTCATGGGCTGGTCCAGGATCCTGCGGAGCGCCGTGCCGCGGGTCTTCAGGAGCGCCTGTTCCGCATCGTGCCGCGGCAGGAAGCTGAACGCGGCTTCGGCGGCCGTCAGCAGCGCGGCGGCACCAAGGAACACCAGCGCCATGCAGACGAGGAGAAAGGATGTCACTGGGTGGTCTCGGCCGGAGCTTCTTTGCCGGTGAACGCCGTGAGCAGCTCACGCTGCAGGCCGAACATTTCTGCCTTTTCTTCGGGTTCGTCATGGTCGTAGCCGAGCAGGTGCAGGATGCCGTGCGTCGTCAGCAGCAGCATCTCGTCCTGCGTGGAGTGCCCGGCGTTGCGGGCTTGGACCTCGGCAACCTGGGGACAGATTGCAATGTCGCCGAGCATCCCCTGCGGGGTGGGCTTGTCCGGGGTTCCCGGCGTCAGCTCATCCATCGGGACGGAGAGTACGTCGGTGGCGCCGGGCTCGTCCATGAGTTCCACGTGCAGCTTTTCCATGGCGGGTTCGTCCACCAGCAGAATGGACAGCTCGGCCTGGGGATGAATGTACAGCTGTTCGAAGATGAACCGGGACAGCGCCACCAGCTCGGCTTCGTCTATGTGGACGCCCGATTCGTTGTTTACTTCAATGCTCATGCGTGCTCTCCGCGCCTCTCCCGGGGCACGGAATGCTTGACCCGGTTCCGCTGTACTTCGTCCCAGATGCTGTATGCGTTGACGATGTCGCCGACCAGCCGGTGGCGCACCACGTCCGCGGAGTCCAGGAAGGAAAAATTGACGTCGTCGATGCCCTGGAGGATCTCCTCCACGATGCGGAGCCCGGAGCGGGTCCCGAACGGCAGGTCCACCTGGGTGACGTCGCCGGTCACGACCATCTTTGATCCGAAGCCCAGCCGGGTCAGGAACATCTTCATCTGTTCCGGAGTGGTGTTCTGGGCCTCGTCCAGGATGATGAAGGCGTCATTGAGCGTCCGGCCCCTCATGTACGCCAGGGGCGCCACCTCAATGGTCCCCGCCGCCATGAGCCGCGGAATGGATTCGGGGTCGATCATGTCGTGCAGCGCGTCGTACAGCGGCCGGAGATAGGGGTCGATCTTGTCGCTGAGCGTGCCGGGCAGGAACCCGAGCCGCTCGCCGGCTTCAACGGCCGGGCGCGTGAGGATGATCCGGCTGACTTCCTTCTGCTGCAGGGCCTGCACGGCCTTCGCCATCGCCAGATAGGTCTTGCCCGTGCCGGCCGGGCCGATGCCGAAAATCACCGTGTTGGCATCAATGGCGTCCACGTAGTTTTTCTGGTTCAGCGTCTTGGGGCGGATGGTCTTGCCGCGGCTGGACAGAATGTCGTGGGTCAGCACGTCAACCGGATTCTGCAGCGACTGGCTGCGGAGCAGCAGGACGAGCTGCTGGAGGACGGCGGGTGTGATCACCGTGCCCCGTGCCACCAGGCCCTGCACCTCGGTCAGCAGGCGCATGATCCGCGGTACATCGGCCGCGGGACCGCTGATGGAGAGTTCATTGCCGCGGACATGGAAGCTGACCGCCGGGAACTGGTCCTCGATGAAGCGCAGGGCTTCGTCATGGCTTCCGAGGGACTGGACCATCTGATCAGAGTTGTCGAAGATGACCACCTCCGTCCGGACACCGGGGAGAGTATGCGGGAATTCACCTGTAGTGCGGTCTCCGGTGTTGAGGCGGCGCTTTCCGTTTGCTGATTCAGTCATGGTGCCGGCCCGCAGGCCTCTTGTTCCCTCCAGTTTGAAAAATTACTCTTCAGAGTTCTTCCATCTTACGCCAGCGCCCGCCCGCACTCACCGTCCCTTTGAGGTCACTGAGGCGGCGGATTCCGTGACCGGTTCCCGCAATTAGGTATCAACTTTGTATCGGCCTCATATCGTTCCCGTTGCAGTTCGCCTGCCAGCGGGCAAAGGTGCCCACCGCTCCGGAGCCGTGTGTAATGCTGGAAATGAAGCCACAGGGCATAGGTTCGACCTGCCCGCAGCCACCGCCGCAGACACATCCAGCAGGCAGCATGCCGCTGACACGAAGGGACCACAGATATCAGGCAGCCAGGAACGTCCAGCCGGAAGGTAGCTTTGCGGATGCGCTCCGCGGTGCTGCTTGGGCTGTTCCCTGCCGGTTTGCTGCTGTCCGGCTGCATCGCCGATCAGGACCCCGCCGTCACGTCTTCGAATGTTCCCTCCACGTCCCAGCGCGCCGCGGGAGTGGACGGTGTCCCCACCACCAGCGCCCCGCTGGAGACCATGCAGTCCTCCAATAAGGCACCGGTCTACTGGATCGGCCGGAGCAACAGCAACGTGTTCCTGTACCGGGAGTTCCGCGACGTTCCAGACGAGGAGAACCCGATCACCAGGGCACTGCGCGCCATGATGTCGGAGACACCCCTCGATCCGGACTACTTCACGCCGTGGCAGAACCCCAAGAACCTCGCGACGTCGATTTCGGGCACTAACGTCATCACGGTTGACGTGTCCGCCGATGCGTTCAACAGCAATCTCGACGCCGACATGGCCCAGCGGGCCATCCAGCAGCTGGTGTACACGGCGACGGCGGCGGGCGCGAGTTCCGGCCTAATCGACGCCGGGCAGCAGATTGAAGTGGTGATCCTGGTGGACGGGCACACCGACTACGTGGCTTTTAAGCACGTCAAGCTCGGCTCGCCCACGTCACGCAGCGCCGGGATGGTGGCGCCAGTGTGGATCATCGATCCCCAGCAGGGTGTGGAGGTCGCTGACGGCCGGGTGAAAATCACCGGCCGCAGCACCGTTCCGGGCGGCAAGCTGCACTGGCAGATCCTCAAGGTCTCCGACAGCGGCGACAAGGAACGCTACCTGGCCGGCGAAACCACCGCGGCCGCCGAACCTGGGGCCTCCGGAGTCTTCAACATGGCTGTCAACCTGGGACCGGGCAGCTACGAGATCCGGGTTTCCCAGATCGATCCCGCCCGGGCCGACGACGAATTGAACGTGGACTCCCGGGGCTTCACCGTCCGCTAGCTGTACAGCTAGCTGTCACGAGGCCCGGTCTTCGGTACCCCAACTGTCGGTACGCCGGCAGCAGCGCGGCAGCTACCAGCGGCCCAGCACGTCACTTGCGACGACGACGGCGGCCGGCCCGGCGGTGGAGGACCGCAGCACGTGCGGCCCGAGCAGGGCCGTCACCGCTCCCGCCCCGCACAGCTTGGTGACCTCCCGGGAGCTGATGCCGCCCTCGGGTCCGACGATCAGGAGAATCTCCCTCGGTCCGCCGTCCAACGGCTGGCCGGCGTCACGCCACCCCTCCAGAATCCGGCGGAACGGCCTGACGGCATCCTCATGGAGTATCACGGCAAGGTCCGCGGCGGACACCGCGGCGACAAGGCCTTGGGTTTCGACGGCGGAGCGCACCTCCGGGATCCAGGCACGGCGCGCCTGCTTCGCCGCGGCCGTCACGGCGGACTGCCATTTGCCGTGGGCCTTCGCCGCGCGGTCACCCTTCCACCTGACGATGGAGCGTTCGGCCTGCCAGGGCACCACCGCATCTATGCCGAGTTCGGTTGACGTCTCGATCGCCAGTTCGTCACGGTCACCCTTTGCGAGTGCCTGCACGAGCACCAGACGCACGTCTGGCCGATCTTCAACAGTGACCGAGGCGCACTCGACCGTCAGGGCCGACGGCGCCACGCTGGACACCGTCCCGGTGAGCCTCTTGCCGGCGCCGTCGGCAATATCAACGTTCTCCCCCACCGACAGCCGCTTGACGGTGACGGCATGCCGCGCCTCGGCCCCGTCCAACGTGAAATGGGCACCGGGCACTGCCTCGTCCAGCGCTCCGGCCGTGGTGAAGAATACGGGGTTGCTCACCGCTACAGGTTACCGAGGCGGTCCCGCAGCTTGGCAAAGACGCCTCCGCTGGCTGCGAGCTTGCCTTCGGAGAACTGTTCGCCGCGAAGCTTCGCGAGCTGCCGCATGAGGTCTTCCTGCGCCGGATCGAGCTTCGACGGCGTCTCAACCTGCAGGTGTACCTTGAGGTCGCCTCGGCCGTAGCCCCGCAGGTGCGTGACGCCCAGGCCGCGGAGGGTAATGATCTCGCCGGACTGGGTGCCCGCCTTGACGTCGATCTCCTGTTTCCCGTCGAAGGTGTCCAGGCTGAGTTCGGTGCCCAGGGCCGCGGCCGTCATGGGGATGTTCAGGGTGGCATGGAGGTCGTCGCCGTCGCGGACGTAGGTGGCGTCGTTGTTGACCCGGATCTCGACGTACAGGTCGCCCGAGGGGCCGCCGGCAGGGCCGGCTTCGCCCTGCCCGGAGAGCTGGATCCGGGTGCCGGTGGCCACGCCGGCGGGAACCTTGATGGTCAGGGACCTGCGGCTGCGGATCCGGCCCTGGCCGTTGCACTCGTTGCAGGGATCCTTGATGACCGTTCCGAAGCCTTCGCAGGAACCGCACGGCGCAGCGGTCATCACCTGTCCGAGGATGGACCGCACGGCGCGCTGGACCTGGCCGCTGCCGCCGCAGATGTCGCAGCGTTCGGGGTGGCTGCCTTCGCGGCAGCATGAACCGTCGCAGGTGGGGCAGATAACCGCGGTGTCCACCTCGATCTTCTTGTTGACGCCGAACACGGCGTCGCGCAGCTCGATCCGGACGCTGATGAGGGCGTCCTGTCCCCTGCGGACCCGCGACGCCGGACCCGAGGTGCCCCCGGCGCCGAAGAAGGTGTCAAAGATGTCCTGGAACGCGAAGCCCTGCCCGGCGTAGCCGCCGCCGCCGAAGCCGTTGTCCGTGCCGTTCTCGTTGCCCGTGGTGTCGTAGACCCGGCGCTTCTGCGGATCGGACAGCACTTCGTAGGCATGCGTGACGGCCTTGAAGCGGTCCGAGGCATCCTCTCCGGGGTTAACGTCCGGGTGCAGAGTGCGGGCCAGCTTGCGGTAGGCCTTTTTGATCTCTTCTCCGGTGGCTTCCGGGGAGACTCCAAGAACGTCGTAGTGGCTGCTCAAAGTTCGTATCTCTTCCTCGTTGTACTGCTTGGGGTGCGGGGACCGCCGAGCCGTGGCATCACGGGCCCAGGATCCTCGAAAGGTAGCGGGCCACCGCGCGGACGGCGGCCATGGTTGTGGGGTAGTCCATCCGGGTGGGGCCCAGGATGCCGACCTTGGCGCTGGCATCGGGGCCGTAGCCCGTGGCCACCACCGAAGCCTCAGCGAGTCCGTCGTAGGGATTCTCCCGGCCAATGCTGACGGCCACGCCGCGGGGATCCTGCGCCATGTCACTGAGGAGCCGCAGCATGACGACTTGCTCTTCGAGTGCTTCCAGGACGGGGCCGATGCTGAGCGGGAAGTCCACGTTGGAGCGCGCGAGGTTGGCGGTGCCCGCCATCACCATCCGGTCCTCCCGGCTGCTGTGGGCGAGGGCTTCAAGCGCCCTGCTGAGGGCGAGGGCGGCCGGGCGCTGGGCGGGTCCGCAGCCGGCCAGCACTGCGGCGAGGTGCTGCGGGAGCATGATCAGGGGCGTCCCGCCGACGCCCGCGAGGAACCGCGCACGAAGGTCGGACAGGGCGTCGTCCCCCAGTTCCTGGCCGACGTCGATGACCCGCTGCTCAACCTTGCCGCTGTCCGCGATCAGGACTATGAGGACCTTGCGGGGGGCCAGCAGCACGAATTCGATGTGGCGCACTACGGCGCGGCTCAGGTGCGGGTACTGTACGACGGCGACCTGGTTGGTCAGCTGGGACAGGAGCCTTGCCGTCCGGTCCAGGACGTCGTCAAGATCCTCGGATCCTTCCAGCAGGGACTGGATAGCTCGGCGCTCCGCCTGAGACAGCGGCTTGACGGCCGAAATCTGGTCGACGAAGAGCCGGTAGCCCTTGTCGGTGGGGATCCTTCCGGCACTGGTATGCGGAGCCATGATGAGCCCCTCATCCTCCAGCGCAGCCATGTCGTTGCGGATCGTGGCGCTGGAAACGCCCAAATGGTGGCGTTCAACCAGGGCCTTCGATCCGACGGGTTCCCGGGAATGGACGTAGTCCTCGACAATGGCGCGCAGCACTTCGAGCTTGCGCGGTTCGCTCATAGTCCACCTCCGATCGACCGTTACTGGATAGTCAGGACGGGCGCCCGGCAACCCATTTGTTAGCACTCGACATGCCCAAGTGCTAACAAGTCTAATATGAGTCGGCGCGTTGTTAGCATTGGTACCGCTCCGGGCGAAACTCCGGGCACCACCCGGCCCTGCAGCAGATAGGCTGCCCGGGCGGCATCTTCCTAGTGCAAAGCGGTGTGAACGAATGCAGTACCAGACCTGGGGCCCGCAGGACATCGCAGCGCCCGCAAAGAACGAACTGCCGGAAGTGCCTGCCGAGCGCGGGATGGTGCTGGAGGATGTCCAGTCAGGCTGGGTGGGCGCGGTGACGCGCGTGGAGAAATCCGGCGGGATGCACGTCGTAGCGCTTGAGGACCGGCGCGGGAAGTCGCGGACATTCCGGCTTGGTTTCGGCTTCCTTCTTGAGGGCCAGCCGATCCGGCTGATGCCGCCTGCCCCTGCCCCTGCCGGCAAACCTCCGGGATCCGCGACGCCGGCGCGGACCGCGTCAGGTTCCGTCAGGGTGGAGGGCCAGCGGGCCCAGGTGGCCAAGGCGAGCCGGATCTGGGTCGAGGGCAAGCACGACGCCGAACTCGTGGAAAAGGTCTGGGGTGACGACCTCCGGGTGGAGGGCATCGTCGTCGAGCCTCTTCACGGGATTGACGACCTCGCCGGCGCCGTCGCCGCTTTCCGCCCGGGACCGGGCAGGAGGCTGGGCGTGCTGGTTGACCACCTGGTTCCGGACTCCAAGGAATCCAGGATCGCCGCGGCCGTCATGGCGTCTCCCGGCGCCGCCGGAAACGTGCTGATTGTGGGCCACCCGTATGTCGACGTCTGGCAGGCCATCAGGCCCTCCGTGCTCGGCATCGCGCAGTGGCCGGTAGTGCCCCGCGGAACGGACTGGAAAACGGGCATCCTCGCAGCGTTCGGCTGGCCCCACTCCACGAAGGAAGACATCGGCCTCGGCTGGCAGAAACTGCTCGGCGCGGTGCGCACGTATGCCGACCTCGAGCCCGCCCTGCTGGGCAGGGTGGAAGAGGTCATCGACTTCCTCACTGTGCCATAGGCGGGGCAAGGGGAACTTTGCCGTAGGCAGGCAAGGGAAACATGGCCGTAGGCGGGCACGGGCACTGTGCCGAACGCGCGGCACTCGTGGTGTGCCATGGGTGCAAAACGCGTGCCGTGCGGGAGATTGGTCGTCCATTCAACGCCCGACCCAGTATTCTTGGTACGGCGCCTTGTGCGCTGCCGCCGTCCGGCCCCGCGGGGCCGGTCGCGCCAGCACACCGCAGGCACCGGCAATAACGCAACAACGCAAGTTTAAGGAAGACACGTGGCAGAAGACGCTCGCGACCGCAGGGACACACCGCCCGGCCAGGACCTGCCGCAGTACCATGGCGTTCCCGCCAATGCGCTTCCGCTGACCGCCAGCGAGGACAGGCAGTGGGCCACGCTGGCGCACTTCGGTGGCATCCTGGGCTGCGTGCCGGCCTTGCTGATCTACCTGATCTTCCGTGACCGCGGGCCGTTCACGGCGCAGGAGTCCAAGGAAGCCCTGAACTTCGCGCTGCCGCCCACCATCGCGGCGGTCCTGGCGAATATCCTGGTGCTGCTTCCCGTGGTGGGCAACATCTTCGCTGTGCTTGCGACCCTCATCTGGATTGCCCTGACGTGTTTCTCGGTGTCCGCGGGCATCCACGTCAACCGTGGCCAGCCGCACCGGTACCAGTACAACCTGCGCTGGATCAAGTAACGCCCCGGCGGTCTGGTTGCAGTGCGGCTAGTCCGGTAGGATCCTGCGGACCACGGCATCGGCCAGCAGCCGGCCCTTGAGCGTGAGGACCAGGCGGCCCTGAAAGGCCTCCGCCGGTGACACAAGGCCGTCCGCAATGAGCCCTGCCACAGCGTGCCGGCCCGAGGCGGACAGCGAAGCGACGTCCAGTCCCGACGCCAGGCGGGCCTCGAGCATGACCTTCTCCACCTGGCGTGTTTCGGCGTCGAGGGTCTCGCGTCCTGCCGCCGGGGAGGCGCCCGAGGCAAGTCGGCCGGCATAGGCGGTCGGGTGCTTAACGTTCCACCAGCGCACGCCGCCGACGTGGGAGTGCGCCCCGGGCCCGATCCCCCACCAGTCGTCTCCCCGCCAGTAGGCAAGGTTGTGCCGGCAGGCCTGTTCCGGCGTCCGTGACCAGTTGCTGACTTCATACCAGCTAAGACCCGCTTCGCCGATCAGCTGGTCGGCGAGTTCGTACTTGTCGGCGTGGTCGTCGTCGTCGATGCCCGGGACTTCACCGCGGCGGATCTGGGCGGCGAGCTTGGTGCCGTCCTCAACGATCAGCGCGTAGGCGCTGATGTGGTCGGGCTGGTAGGACAGAGCGGTCTCGAGGGAGTGGCGCCAGTCGTCCAGCGACTCTCCCGGTGTCCCGTAGATCAGGTCCAGGCTCACAGCCAGTCCGGCTTCCCGTGCCCACTGCACCACCTGCGGCACGCGGCTGGGGGTGTGGGTACGGTCCAGGACCTTCAGCACATGGGGCACGGCAGACTGCATGCCGAAGGAAACCCGGGTAAAGCCGGCATCCTTGAGGACGGCAAGGGACTCCGGCGTGACGGAGTCAGGGTTGGCCTCGGTGGTGACCTCGGCGCCGGGTTCCAGGCCCCACTCGTTGATGGCAGCCCCGAGAATCCGGGCCAGATCCTCGGCCGGCAGGAGCGTGGGCGTCCCGCCGCCGAAGAACACCGTGCTCAGCGGCCGGTCCGGAATCCCTGAGTCCCGCAGGACGGCAGCCGCGAAGTCCACCTCGGAGATGGCCGTGGAGGCGTAGGCATCCTGCGACGCGCCGCCGCCCAGCTCTGTGGCCGTATAGGTGTTGAAGTCGCAGTATCCGCACCGGACGGCGCAGAACGGAATGTGCACGTACAGCCCGAAGGCCCGGCCCGCCGCACCGTCCGCTGCCTGGGCGGGCAACAGACCGTCCGACGGCGCCGGGTCGCCGAGGGGAAGAACGCTAGGCACGGGTGCGGCCTCCGGTGGTTCCGGCCACAATCATCACTACTTCTTGGCCTTGTCCTTGGACTCGTCGGTGGTCAGCGCGGCGATGAAGGCTTCCTGCGGGACCTCGACGCGGCCCACCATCTTCATGCGCTTCTTGCCTTCCTTCTGCTTTTCCAGCAGCTTGCGCTTCCGGGAAATGTCACCGCCGTAGCACTTGGCGAGGACGTCCTTCCGGATGGCGCGGATGCTTTCGCGGGCGATGATCCTGGAGCCGATGGCGGCCTGGATGGGGACCTCGAACTGCTGGCGCGGAATGAGTTCACGCAGCTTGCCGGTCATCATCACGCCGTAGGCGTAAGCCTTGTCCCGGTGGGTGATGGCGGAGAAGGCATCAACCTGCTCGCCCTGGAGCATGATGTCCACCTTCACCAGATCCGACACCTGCTCGCCGTCGGCCTTCCAGTCGAGCGATCCGTAGCCGCGGGTCTTGGACTTGAGGATGTCGAAGAAGTCGAAGACGATCTCGGCCAGCGGAAGGCGGTACCGGATTTCCACCCGGTCCTCGGAAAGATAGTCCATGCCGCCCATGACGCCGCGCCGGCTCTGGCACAGCTCCATGATGGCGCCGACGAACTCGTTCGGCGCCAGGATGGTGGCGGACACCATCGGCTCGCGGACTTCAGCGATCTTGCCCGTGGGGTATTCGCTGGGGTTCGTGACGTGGACGACCCTCTTGTCTTCCAGCGTCACTTCATATTCCACGTTGGGGGCGGTGGAAATCAGGTCCAGGTTGTATTCACGCTCCAGCCGCTCGCGGGTAATTTCCAGGTGCAGCAGGCCCAGGAATCCCACGCGGAAACCGAATCCCAGCGCGGCTGAGGTTTCGGGCTCGTACACCAGCGCGGCGTCGTTGAGCATCAGCTTCTCGAGGGCATCGCGGAGCACCGGGTAGTCCGTGCCGTCCAGCGGATACAGGCCGGAGAAGACCATCGGCTTGGCGTCGGCATAGCCGGGGAGCGAATCGGTGGCCGGCTTGGCAAGATTGGTGACGGTGTCGCCCACCTTGGACAGGCGGACGTCCTTCACGCCGGTGATGAGGTAGCCGACCTCGCCCACGCCGAGCCCCTTGGAGGGGGTGGGCTCCGGGGAGCTGACACCGATCTCCAGGAGTTCGTGGGTGGCGCGGGTGGACATCATCTGGATGCGTTCACGCGGGTGCAGCATGCCGTCCACCACACGGACGTAGGTGACGACGCCGCGGTAGGTGTCGTAGACAGAGTCGAAGATCATGGCACGTGCGGGGGCGTCCGGGTCTCCCACGGGGGCGGGAAGGTCGCGAACAATCTTGTCCAACAGCACCTCGACGCCCATGCCGGTCTTGCCGGAGACGCGTAGCACGTCGTCGGGGTCGCCGCCGATCAGGCTGGCCAGTTCCGCCGCGTACTTCTCGGGCTGCGCAGCCGGCAGGTCGATCTTGTTCAGGACCGGGATGATGGTTAGGTTGTTTTCCATCGCCAGATAGAGGTTGGCGAGGGTCTGCGCCTCGATGCCCTGGGCCGCGTCCACCAGCAGCACTGCGCCTTCGCAGGCGGCCAGGGACCGGGACACCTCGTATGTGAAGTCCACGTGGCCCGGCGTGTCAATCATGTTCAATGCGTAGCTGACGCCGTCGAGTTCCCAAGGCATGCGGACGGCCTGGGACTTGATGGTGATGCCGCGCTCTCGCTCGATATCCATGCGGTCCAGATACTGGGCCTTCATGTCGCGCGACTGCACGACGCCGGTGTACTGAAGCATGCGGTCGGCCAGGGTGGATTTGCCGTGGTCAATGTGCGCGATGATGCAGAAATTCCGAATGATGGCCGGATCTGTCGCGGCGGGCACCGGGGCGGTGCGGGCCATGGGAGACACGCAGGGTCCTTACTGTTGGCATTCCGCGGCGTTGTTCAGGCTGAATCTGGCCATCCTGCCACCTGCCGCATATCTGAGCCTCTAGTCTCCCACGTCCTGGCCCGTGGCAGTACATTCTGCGCTGCTATGCCCGGCCGGTGCGCCTCCGCGTCCGGGCCGGTGACCAACGCGGCGGTATCGTTGCGCTCATGGCCATGAACCTACGCACCATCGGCAGGGCGCTACGGGCGCCCCTCCGCTTCCTCAAGGACCTGGGGCGTCCGCAGCGCTCCCGTGCGGCGACAGCAAAGAGCGCCTCCGTCCGGACGTCCGCGCCGGCAACGTCCCGGACCGGGGTCGGCGCCGGGACCGGTGCGGGGGCGCTGACCGGGACTTACCCCGGCGACTTCCGGGGCACGGCAACCATCCGGTATTCCCCCTCCCCCGACGGACGCCCGGACCCGGGCGAAGTGGTGTGGACCTGGGTGCCGTACGAAGAAGACCATTCCCGGGGCAAGGACCGTCCGGTGCTGCTGGTCGGTAGCCACGGGCGGTACCTGCTCGGGCTGATGCTGACCAGCAAGGACCACGACGGTCATCCCCGCGGCCGCCGCGACTATGTCGATATCGGCACCGGGCCTTGGGACCGGCAGTGGCGCCCCAGCGAGGCCAAACTCGACCGCGTCCTCCAGATCCACGCCGCGGACATCCGCCGGGAGGGCGCAATCCTTGACCGGGGCCAGTTTTTCCTGGTGGCCGACGCTCTTCGTCAGCTGCGCGGCTGGAAGTAAATCGCTGGCGCGGCGCGCCTGCACCAAATGGCCACGGTTGACCGAAATCTGATACTATTCATAGCTGTGTGTCCGTGCAGGTCGACGGCCACTGATGGTTGGCCGCCATAGGTATCCCCACGCCGCTCAGTCAATGGCCAACCTGAAAGCCCTCTAGACCATTTCCGCATTAAAAAGAGAGTTCACACGTGGCAAATATCAAGTCCCAGAAGAAGCGTATCCTGACCAACGAAAAGGCTCGCCTGCGCAACAACGCAGTCAAGTCCGAGCTGAAGTCGGCCATCCGCGCCGTCACCACCGCCGTTGCGTCCACCGACAAGGATGCCGCTGCTACTGCGCTCGTTACTGCCAGCCGTAAGCTGGACAAGGCTGTCAGCAAGGGTGTTCTTCACAAGAACAACGCTGCAAACCGCAAGTCGGCGATCTCCAAGAAGGTCAACGCACTCTAAGGTTTTCCAGTTCAACTGAACTGATGCTTGTGGCCGGCACCATTGGTGCCGGCCACATCTCTTTAAGGTGTTGCTGCCAGCCGCCGCTTGGCTGGTCGGAGCCGTGTTGCCGCTTGCTGCTAGCGGCCGCGGGCGGCGGTGGCGATCACGGTCACCGCGTGTTCGACCGCGTACACAGGGTCCCGCGAGAGGCCCTTAACCTGCGCGTCGGCCTCGGCGGTCACTTGGATGGACCGGGCGAGGCCCTCGGGCGTCCACCGGCGGACGTCGCGCTGAGCCTGTTCCACGAGCCACGGCTGCATGCCGAGCTGCTTGGCAATCTGCGCCGATGACCCTTGGGCGCCGGCCACCTTGGCCACCGTTCGCAATTTCGCGGCCAGGGCCGCCACCAGGGGAACAGGGTCCTCGCCCGTGGCGAGGGCGTGGCGCAGCGTGGAGAGGGCGGCCGGTCCGTTGCCCGCCATGGCGGCATCAGCGACCTTGAAGGCAGTCGCCTCGATGCGGCCGCCGTAATAGCGTTCAACCATTTCCGCATCAACGGTTGTGGCGGCATCGGCAATGAGCTGGCTGCAGGCCGCCGCAAGCTCGGACAGATTGGAGCCGACCGCATTCACCAGGGCCTGCACAGCGTCGGGTTCGATCCGCCGCGAAGCCCCCTTGAATTCCGCCACGACAAATGCGGTCTTCTCGGCGTCCTTTTTCAGCGGCTGGCAGTCGACGACCGGCCAGCCCCCGGCCTTGACTGCGTCGAGGAGTTTCTTGCCGCGCACTCCCCCGCCGTGCCGAAGCACCAGCACGGCATCCTGTTCCGGGCGGGCAAGATATTTAAGGCCGTCGGCGAGGAAGGAGTCATTCATCGATTCGAGGCCCTCAACCTCGATCAGCTTGCTCTCGCCGAAGAGCGACGGGCTGACGTTCATGGCCAGCGACCCGGCTTCGTAGGCGCCCGCATTGAGCCGGGTGATCTCCACGTCCGGAGTTGCGGCCCGCACCTGGGATCGGACCCGGTCCATGGCCCGGATGCCGAGATATTCCTCAGGCCCGGTGATCAGCACGATTCCGGCTGGGGTCACATCCCGCCACGTGGCCGAATTGGTGGCCTGTGTCTTGGATCGTTGCGGCTGGGCAGCGGCCACTGTTGGTTCCTCCCGGGATTTGGATTGCAGACTCTAAGCCTGCCACGGCGCAACGGCTGCACCAAGCCGCGGCCGGACCTGCGGGAAGGCCCGGGCCGCATGGACTTTCCTTCCAGGATCCGGTCAAGCACACAGGCCGTCTTGCAGTGGGCGGCCAGCACGAGACGAATGGTTCCGGCGGGATGGGCCGCCGCCCATGCTGCCAGCGCAGTCAGGACGGAGAACAGCACCATGGTGAGCAATCCGAACGGACCCTCAGGCCAGGGCGGGGCCGCGCCCGGAAGGCCGGCCATGAACCTGGCGATGCCGGCCACCCCAGCCGCGAACAGCCCTGCCACGCCGATCAGGGCGGTGGCCAGCCACGGCAGGAGCGGCACCAGCGGGACCGCAGCCGTCCCCAGGATGGTGACCGGTGCCACCAGCGGGGCCACGAGCATATTGGCCAGCAACGAATATGTGGCGAACTGCGGCTGCAGCACCACGATGACGGGTCCGCACAGCAGTTGGGCGGACAGCGGCACGGCGATGCCGGCGGCCGCCCAGCGCGGGACTGCAGGTGGAATCCAGTCCATGATGTGCCGTCCCAGCACGATGATCCCCAGCGTGGCAAGGACAGACAGCAGGAATCCGAAACTGGTGCCCAGTGCAGGATCGATTAGCAGCAGGGCGATGACCGCGAGGCACAGGAAGCTCAGCCCCCTGCCGGCTCTTCCGCCGGCGAGTGATGCCAGCGCGATGGCGCCCATCAGCGAGGCCCTCAGGACACTGGCGTCCGGGCCCACCATCAGCACGAACATGCCAAGTCCGGCCAGGGCGCAAGCGGCAGCCGGCAGCCTGGCCAGGCGCAGGCTGCGGGCGGCCAGCAGCAGGGCCCCGAGGATGAGGCTGCAGTTGGCGCCGCTGACGGCCGTCAGATGAGTCAGGCCCACGGTCTTCATGGCGGCCTCGAGTTGTTCGTCCAGACCGCTGGTGTCTCCGGTCACCATGCCCGGCAGGAGCCCGCGGGCATCAGCATCCAGCCAGCCGGCCGCCGTTGCGAACTGCCGGCCTAGGGCGGCAGGCTGCTGCTGCCAGGGCGCGGCCGCCTCGAGGGTCACCGGTGGCGAAGACGCGGTGAGGACACCGGCTTCAACGTCGCCGGGATCAGGAGGCCGCAGCTTCCCTGTGGCCCGGACCAGCTGTCCTAGGACCGCATGCTCCCAGTCCGGCCCACCCATGATGACGACGGCGGCCTCCGCACGGAGTAGCCGGCCGCCGGTATTCAGCGTCTTGACCATGGCCTTCACCGCCCAACGTTGCGCCAGGGACGAACTGCCCGGCGTTTTGAGCGCTCGAGGGGCGCCGGTAATTTCCACCTCCGCCACGACGGACGCGGATGCGGCGATGGCCCCTGCCACGGGACCGTCATGCCTTTGCGCGGCGGACACCGCGGAATGGGCCGTTGCGGCAGCGGCGAGCACCATGGATGCCGCAACGGTCATCAGGAAGCTCCGCGGAATGCGGCCGCGGGCGTCTCGCCGCCGCAGCACCAGGAGGAGTAGGCATCCTGCCCCGGCGGCACACCCGCAGCACATGCCCAGCAGCCCCATGGGTGTGAGCCACGGGCCGGCGACCGTAGCGGCCCACACGAGCAGTGCCGGCGGCGCCAGACGGATGTCGACCCGCGGCCGCAGCTGGCCGGCGGCCGCCGTGTCCGGCGCATCGGGGAGAAGCCGCCGCCGGACCTTTTCGCGGAAGCTGTGCAGGCCGGCTGCTCCCGCGTGGCCGGCAGCTGCCCGGCCGGGTGCCGATCCGGTTGGCTGCGTCCTTCTGCCGGGCCGGATCTGGTGTGCTGCACCGCCGGCCGCCGGCTGACTGGCCGGACCCCGGCCGGCGGCTTCCGCATTGACCGCCGCCTCAACATACCGGTGCCACCGGCTCCTGGTTCCTTTCCGGTTGCCGTCCATTTCAGATGGTCAGCAGCGGAAGGAGCGCTTCAAGCATTTTCGGACCCACGCCGTCCACGGCGTCGACTTCCTCGACGGTCTTGAACGGCCCGTGCTCCTTGCGCCAATCGACGATGCGCTGGGCCAGCACCGGTCCGACCTTTGGGAGCTCCTCGAGTTCCTCGGCGCCGGCGCTGTTCAGATTCACCTTGCCGCCCGGAGCCGAGCCGCCGCCACCACCTGTCTCCCCGGATGTGGCCGGGCCTCCCGCTCCTCCCTCCGAGGGCGCCCCTCCCACCGCTGCTTCGGGTGACGCTGCTTCACCACGGCTGGGCACATAGATCTTCTGGCCGTCCTCCAGCACGGACGCGAGGTTGAGCCGGTTCAGGTCAGCCGCCGGAGTGGCGCCGCCCGCTGCCGCGATGGCCTGGTGGACGCGGCTGTTCCGGGACAGTTCCACGATGCCGGCCTTCTTGACCGCACCGGCGACGTGCACCACAACCGTTACTGCAGAGTCTCCCTGGCCGTCGGCGGCCGCGGCGGAGCCGTCGCCGACCGTTCCCGGGGCATCCGAGGGAGTCGTTTCTGCTGCATCGCTGGTGACAGCGCTCAGCGGCATGACTTCCGGGCCGGTGGTCGCAACCCTCCACCAGAACCAGCCTCCGGCGAGCAACGACACTACCCCCAGCAGCACCGCGGCACGGATCCCGAGCCGCCATCTGAGCCGCGCGTCCCCCGCGCCGTCGGCCGGCCCCGGGGCAGGTGCGGTTCCCGTCCCGCCGCCGTAACTGAAGCCATGGAGGTCCCCTGTGTCCAGCATTCCGGGAGCGGTGCGTCCAGACGCACGGCCACCTTGGTCGTCCGGCAGCGGCCCGAGTGTTGCCGCGAGCCGCCTCGCTGCACGCCCGTCGGCTGCCCGGCCGCCTGCTACGCGCCCCGCGTCCGATCGGCGTGCTGCAACGGCGCGCGGCAGAGTGCTGGCTGCGGTTCCAGCGCTCCGGCGTGACATACCACCACCGTAGGAGACCGGCAACGAGGCATGAAGGGCGTTCCGCCCCTATGTGGATAGCGCCGGTGGCGCGCTGCCACGTAAACCGGCCAGGTACGACTACTGCTGATACGTGATGTAGGCCTCGTACTGCACGCGCCACTTCTCGGGGGCTTTGGGATCCGGAACGGTGGTGGTGAGGAACTGGACGTGTGTCACCTGGCCTTTAAGGTACTTCAGCCATTTGGTGACTTCGCCGGCAACGTCCTTGTCGAACTGGGCGACGTGGTGCACCTGCATTCCCATGGGAGCCTCCTTGGTCGGTGACCAGACTGTACTACCACCGACCCGGCACAGCCATACCCCGGCCCAAAGCGCATTACCCCTGAGCGGGTTCCTCCGGCCGGTCCCGTTCCTCTTCGCGTCCGGCGTCCGAGGCATTGGGGGAACCGGCCAGCGATGTGCTGCTCTCACCCACGATCACGGCCAGGACGCCGAGGCCTGCGTGGGCCGCCAGCACGGCAGGCAGTGAACTGATCTGCGCCGGCGGAGTGTCCGGCAAGGCGGCCGCCAGCCGGGCCGCGAGGAGCTCGGCTTCCGCCTCGTTGCCGAAGTGGTGGATGGCCACCCTGGCCTCTCCCGGCGGCCGCGCAGCGGCGTCCGCGACCACGATCTCCTCCAGCCGTGCAACGGCTCTGGCAGCGGAACGGACCTTCTCCAGCGGAACGATCTTGCCGCCGTCGACCGCAAGAATCGGCTTGATCGAAAACATGGCCCCCACCAGGGACGCTGCCGCGCCGATCCGCCCGCCGCGGCGCAACTGCTCCAGGCTGGGCACGTAGAAGTACACCCTGGTCTTGGCGGCGCGCGATTCAGCCAGGCTGCGCACTTCGGCTGCACTGCGGCCGTCCGCCGCCGCCACCACCGCACTCTGCACCGCCAGCCCCTGGGCCATCCCCACGGTGCGCGTGTCCAGTACCTCGACAGGGATGCTCACCCGTGCGGCCGCCAGGCGGGCGGCATCCGCCGTGCCGGACAGATCACCGGAAAGATGGACGGACACCACGGACTCGAAGCCGTGCCGTTCGGCCGCCCGGTAGGCCTGTTCGAACTGCCCCGGCGACGGCCGGGACGTCTTGACCGGCGTGGCGGCCGCCAATGCCACGGCAATCGTTTCGGCGATGTCGTCCTCGCCCTCGCCATAGATTTCCGCTCCCACCATGACGGGCATCGGAATAACGGCCAGCCGGCCGTTGATGGAGAAGGCCCTCACCCAGTCGGCGGGAAGCGCCGCGGCGGAGTCGGTCACCACAGCGGTGCGGACGACGACGGCGGGCTCGCCCGAGGCGGGGGCCTGCCCCGGCCGGGTGGCCTGGCGGAGACGGACGAGGTGTTCCTTCAGCCACAGCCAGGCAGCCGGTTCGCGGTCGATCACGGCACACCTCCTGCAGTTCTGGCCGGCCGCCGGCATTGCCGGCGGCCGGAACCCGGCTAGGCCGGGACGATGTTCACCAGTTTAGGCGCACGCACAATGACCGTCCGGATGCCGCGGCCGTCGAGGGCGCGCTGGACGTTTTCCGAAGCCAGCGCAAGCTCGCGCAGCTCGTCCTCGGAAATTGCCGGCGAAACTTCCAGCCTGTCCCTGACCTTGCCCTGGACCTGGACCACAGCCGTGATGGTGTCCTGCACCAGCAGGGCCTCATCGTGGGCGGGCCAGCCTGCGTTGGCCACCGAGGCCGGGTGGCCCAGCACGTTCCACATGTCCTCGGCGGTGTACGGTGCGAACAGGCTCAGGATCACGGCCACCGCCTCGGCCGCTTCGCGGACGGCTGGATCGGCGCCGCCGGCGCCAGCGGCTGCGTCTATGGTTTTGCGGGTGGCGTTGACCAGCTCCATGAGCTTGGCCACAACAACGTTGAACTTGTTGTTGTCCAGCAGTTCCGCGGCGTCCGCGATGGTCCTGTGCGTGACGGTGCGCAGCGCCCGGTCACCCGTGCTGAAGTCCACGCCGGGCTCGCTGGTCACGTCCTGCCCCAGCCGCCAGGCGCGCGCCAGGAACTTGGCGGATCCCGACGGCGAAACATCGGCCCAGTCGACGTCGTCCTCGGGCGGTGACGCAAAGATCATGGTGAGGCGTACGGCGTCCACGCCGTACTTGTCCAGTTGCTCGCCCAGGTCCACGCCGTTGCCGAGCGACTTGCTCATGGCCTTGCCGCCGTTGAGCACCTGGCCCTGGTTCAGCAGCGCGCTGAAGGGCTCGTCCGCAGCGAGCAGTCCCATGTCATGAATGACCTTAGTGAAGAAGCGGGCATAGAGCAGGTGCAGGATGGCGTGCTCGACGCCGCCGACATACTGCCCCACCGGCATCCAGTCGTTGATCTTCGCGGGATCGAACGGACCGTCGGTGTAGTGCGGGGAGACGAAGCGCAGGAAATACCAGGACGAGTCCACGAAGGTGTCCATGGTGTCCGTGTCCCGCTGGGCTGCACGGCCGCAGTTCGGGCACTCGACATTGACCCATTCGGCGGCCGCCGCCAGCGGGGAGGTGCCCCTCGGGGACAGCGCCTCGCCACGCAGGTCCTCCGGAAGGGTGACCGGCAGTTGCTCGTCGGGCACCGGCACTTCGCCGCACTCGGCACAGTGGATGATGGGGATGGGCGTGCCCCAGAAACGCTGGCGGCTCAGCAGCCAGTCACGCAGCCGGAAGTTCACGAACTTCTCGCCGGTGCCCTGTTGGCCGAGGATTTCGACGGCGGCCCGGATGGCCTCTGCCTTGGGCAGGCCGTCGAGCGGACCGGAGTTGATCAGCGTACCTTCGCCCGCCGTTGCCTTGCCGGAGACGGCGGGATCCTCTTCGCCGGTGTCCAGCACCGCGCGCACAGGCAGGCCGAACTCCTTGGCGAAGTCAAGGTCGCGCTGGTCGTGCGCGGGCACGGCCATGATGGCGCCGGTGCCGTAGTCGGCCAGGACGTAGTCCGCTGCCCAGACCGGCAGCTTTTCACCGTTCAGGGGATTGATGGCGTAGCGGCCGGTGAACACGCCGGTCTTTTCGCGCTCGGTGGACTGGCGCTCGATGTCCGAGAGGGCCTTGATCTTTTCACGGTAGGCCATGAGGGCGTCGTGGTGTTCGGGGGTGACCAGGTCCAGGGCCAGGTGCGCGTCCGCGGCCACGACAAAGAAGGTCGAGCCGTACAGGGTGTCCGGACGCGTGGTGAAGACGGTGACTTCGCGTTCGGCGCGTCCGTCGGATGCCTCGATCACGAACCGGACGTGCGCGCCCTCGGAGCGACCGATCCAGTTCCGCTGCATGGCCAGTACCCGCTCGGGCCAGTGCCCCTGCAGCTCGGACATATCGTCCAGCAGCCTGTCCGCGTAGTCGGTGATCTTGAAATACCACTGGTTCAGCGACTTCTTGGTTACGGCCGTGCCGCAGCGCTCGCAGGCGCCGTTGACTACCTGCTCGTTGGCCAGCACGGTCAGGTCCTTGGGGCACCAGTTGACCGGCGAATCCTTGCGGTAGGCGAGGCCGCGCTCGTAGAAACGCTTGAACAGCCACTGGGTCCAGCGGTAGTACTCGGGGTCGGACGTGTGCAGCCTGCGGGACCAGTCAGCAGAGATGGCGTAGCGCTTGAACGAGGCCGCCTGGGTGTCGATGTTGGCGTACGTCCACTCGCTCGGGTGGGCGTTTCGCTTGATCGCGGCGTTCTCCGCCGGCAGGCCGAAGGAATCCCACCCGATCGGGTGCAGAACGTCGTATCCCTGCTGGCGCAGGTACCGTGCCACGACGTCGCCCATGGCAAACGCCTCGGCGTGGCCCATGTGGAGGTCGCCGGACGGGTAGGGGAACATGTCCAGCACGTAGCGGCGCTCGCGGGAGCCGTCGTCGGCCGGTGTGAAGACCTTGAGGTCCTCCCACACCTGCGGCCATTTGGCCTCCATTGCCGCGAAGCTGTAGGCGCCCTCCTCGGGGCTTTCCGCTCCACCTGCTGTTGTTCCGGTCTCGGTCTCCGGCTGAACGCTCACTGCTGCCCTCTTCTGTTCTGTCATGACGTCTGTCTGTCACAACGGTCTGATCCCCTGCCGCCCGCCGGGAATGCGTCCCGGACACACAAAAGCCCCTCGACATGGAGGGGCGGCCGCTCGGTAGTCCGTATATCCGGGATACCGGGCGGCTAGCTAAGCAGGAGGATCGCACGCATAGTTCTACCTTAGCGTCTCCGGGGGAATCATGGTGCACGAACACCGGACCGGCACGCATGCAGGGCCAGCCGCACCGTCTGCGCCAACACTCCTCCCGCCGAAGTCGCAACACCCGGTAGCTTCCGGGCACAACGGCTGCCCGGATCCGTGACAGTTCACGGATCCGGGCTTATCCGCCGGCCTACCTCACGTCCTCGTCCACCCAGTCCATGGCCTTGGTGACGGCCTTCTTCCACAGCCGCAGCTGCCGGTCCTGCTCTGCCGGGTCCATCGCCGGCTCCCACCGCTTGTCCTCGGACCAGTTGGCGGAAAGCTCGCCGAGGTCCTTCCAGAAGCCGACGGCGAGGCCCGCCGCGTAGGCGGCGCCCAGGGCGGTGGTCTCCACCACCTTCGGACGGATGACCGGGACGCCCAGGATGTCCGCCTGGAACTGCATGAGGGCATCGTTGGCGACCATCCCGCCGTCGACCTTCAGCTCGGTGAGCGGCACGCCCGAGTCAGCGTTGACCGCGTCCAGCACCTCGCGGGTCTGGAAGGCAGTGGCCTCCAGCGCGGCCCTGGCAATGTGGTTCTTGTTGACAAACCGCGTCAGTCCCACCATGGCGCCGCGGGCGTCCGAGCGCCAGTACGGCGCGAAGAGGCCCGAGAAGGCAGGAACGATGTACACGCCGCCGTTGTCCGGGACGGCGGCCGCCAGGGTCTCCACTTCCGGGGCGGTGCTGATCAGGCCGAGGTTGTCACGCAGCCACTGGATGAGCGAACCGGTGACGGCGATCGACCCTTCCAGCGCGTAGTGGGTCGGCGCGTCTCCCAGCTTGTATCCGACAGTGGTCAGGAGCCCGTTCTTGGAGTGGACGATCTCCTCGCCGGTGTTGAAGATCAGGAAGCAGCCCGTGCCGTAGGTGTTCTTCGCTTCGCCTGTCTGGAATGCCGCCTGGCCGAACGTGGCCGCCTGCTGGTCGCCCAGAATGCCTGCCACGGGAACCTCGCGCAGCAGCTGCGAGGTGTGGACGGTGCCGTAGACCTCGGATGAGGACTTGATGGCCGGCATCATGGTCACCGGAACCCCGAAGATGCCCAGGATTTCCTCGTCCCACTGCAACGTGTCGAGGTCCATGAACAGCGTCCGGGAGGCGTTGGTGACGTCGGTGACATGCACGCCACCGTCGACGCCGCCTGTCAGGTTCCACAGAACCCAGCAGTCCGTGTTGCCGAAGACAAGGTCCCCGGCCTCGGCCTTGGCCCGGGCGCCGTCGACATTGTCCAGGATCCACTTGATCTTGGTACCGGAGAAATAGGTGGCCAGCGGCAGGCCGACTTTCTGCTTGAAACGGTCCGCTCCGCCGTCGCGTGCCAGCTCATCCACGATCGGCTGGGTCCGGGTGTCCTGCCACACGATGGCGTTGTAGATCGGCTGGCCGGTGGTCTTGTCCCAGACCACCGCCGTCTCACGCTGGTTGGTGATGCCGACGGCGGCGATGTCGTGCCGCGTCAGGTTCGCCTTGGACAGCGCGGAACCAACGACCTCGCGGGTGTTGTCCCAGATCTCGGCGGGGTCATGTTCAACCCAGCCGGCCTGAGGGAAAATCTGCTCGTGTTCCATCTGCCCGGAGGAGACAATACTGCCGCTCTGGTCGAAGACGATGGCGCGGGTGCTGGTGGTGCCCTGGTCGATGGCGATTACGTATTGGCTCATGATGACGTCCTTGTCGTGGTGCTTGCTAATGAGGAAACGTGCGTAAGAGAACTGAAAGCGGTGTGTGGCCGGCGTCGTGCAGTGAATCAGGCGTTATGTGGCCGCGGTGAAGACGATCGGAAGCCACCCGACCAGGCCGGCCAGGGCTCCGCCGATCAGCGGGCCCACCACCGGGATCCAGGAGTAGCTCCAGTCGCTGGATCCCTTGCCCTTGATGGGGAGAACGGCGTGCGCGATGCGGGGCCCGAGGTCGCGGGCCGGGTTGATGGCGTAGCCGGTGGGGCCGCCCAGTGACACACCGATGCCGACGACCAGAAGGGCCACGGCCAGCGGGCCAAGTCCCGACGGCGTTCCGCCGAAGGTGAGGATGACGAAGACCAGCACAAAGGTGCCGATGATTTCCGTGATCAGGTTCCAGGGGGTGGAACGGATGGCAGGGCCGGTGGAGAAAACCCCGAGTTTGTTGGCAGGCTCGGGCTCAGCGTCGAAGTGCTGCTTGTGCGCGAGCCAGGCGACCACGGCACCCAGGAACGCCCCAAGCAACTCCGCGCCGAAGTAGGTGAAGGTGGATGCGAAGTCCACAGGGACGCCGGGGGCATACTCGCTCTTGCGGTTGACCAGCAGGCCCAGGGTCACGGCCGGGTTCAGGTGGGCGCCGGACTGCGCGGCAACGTAGACGCCGGCGAACACGGCGATGCCCCATCCCCATGTGACCATCAGGAATCCTCCGTTGTTGCCTTTCGTGCCTTTCAGCGCAACGTTGGCCACCACGCCGCAACCCAGCAGGGTCAGCATCGCGGTTCCGAATACTTCGGAAAGAAAAACCAATCCAAGAGACATCTTTGACTCCTCTATTTTCTGTTGTCAGTCCTTCGACAGTTGGAAGGACGGTTGTGCCGTCACCGCTTTGGCGCTGACGGCGCTGCCGGGCCGGGTTGACTGTGCGTCGATCCGGCCTGGCACTGGCGCCCGGGCGGCCCGGCCCGGGCGCCGGGATCTGTGTCGATCCTGGCTCAGGAGACGAGGCTGTGGACCTCGACGCCGTGGTATCGCTTGAGCACCTCCTGCGCGTGGTGGATCTCGGCTGCCTGGTCTGCCGCATCCCAGCCGAGCGGGGCCGCCAGGATGTCGGCCATCTCGTTCAGCAGCTCACCGGTGACCAGGCCGCGGAAGGCAAGGGAGGTGCGGCGGATCAGGACATCCACGAGGCGGCCGATCTGCTCGTTGGCTGCCATGTACTCCAGCTCGCGGGCGCTGAGTTCCCGCGTGGAACGCAGCAGGCTGTCAGGACCGCCGTCGAGGTAGCCCATGACCTCGCCGGCGCGGGTTCCGTAGCGGGTCAGGAGACCTGCCACGCGGTCGGCGTCGCGGTCCGCGGTCATGTGCGCCTTGATCCACTTCTGGATTCCGGCGTCACTGTCGGGGAAGCCGGCGCCGCCGCCGATGGCGAGGTCCGCCGTCGAGACTTTACGTTCGATGGCCAGTTCCGCAAGAACGTCGTTGCTCAGGTGTTCGGCCAAGGCCCGGAACGTGGTCCATTTGCCGCCCACGAGGCTGAGGACGACGGCGCCGCTGCCGCCGGCGTCCGGCGCCCGCCGTTCGATGCGGTAGTCCCGGGAAACAAAACCAGGCTGGGTGGCGTCGTGCCTGGGCAGGGGCCGGACGCCCGAGAACGTGTAGACGATCTGCCCCCGGTCGACGGCGACGTCGGGGAAGACGTGGCCGATGAGGTCGAAGAAGTAGTCGATTTCGGCTTCGGTGCAGACGGCGTCCTGGGCCATGTCGGCGTCCACGTCCGTGGTTCCCACCAGCACGCGGTCTCCCATGGGGTAGATCAGGACGATCCGGCCGTCAGTGTGTTCGAAGAAGATCTCGCGGCCGTCGCAGGCGGCCAGCAGCCCGGGGTGGTCCAGCACGATGTGCGAGCCCTTGGTGCCGCCCATGAAGGACGTCGGCGCTCCCATCGCCTGGTTGGTGAGGTCGACCCAGGCACCGGTGGTATTGACGATGACATCCGCGGTGAAGTCAAAGACCTCGCCCGTCAGTTCATCGCGGAGTTCCACCGTGCTGGAACCGGGTCCGCTGGCTTTGATGGAGGCCAGCGAAAGGTAGTTGCTGGCACGGGCGCTGCTCCCCGCTTTCCACGCACCGGCGTTTCCGCCGGCCTTCTCGCCGTCCTGGAGCACGTCGAGGGTGAGGCGCTCAGGGTTATGGACCGAGGCGTCGAAGTAGGTGGCAGCGTACTTGATGCCGGGGTGCAGCATCGGCAACTCGGCCAGCGCCCGCTTGCGTCCACGGAACCTGTGGCGCGGGACGTTTCCGCCGTCACGGGAAAAGGAATCGTAGAGGCTGAGTCCCAGCTTGATCAGGAAGGCCCCGCGCTCCTTGGGTTTGCCGTGCTGCCTGTGTGTCAGGAACCGCAGCGGCGCCGCGAGGACGCCGGAGAAGGTGCTGAAGATCGGAATGGTGGTCTGCAGGGGTTTCACATAGTGCGGCGCAATCCGCAGGAGCCGGTTGCGCTCCACGACGGATTCCCGGACGAGGCGGAACTCTCCGTTTTCGAGGTAGCGGATGCCTCCGTGGATCATGTGCGAGGAGGCGCCGCTGGCGCCCTGGCAGTAGTCACCTCGCTCCACCAGCGCCACGTCCACACCCTGCAGGGCGAGGTCGCGGAAGGCGCCGACGCCGTTAATGCCGCCTCCGATAATGAGGACGCGGGCGTTGGGCCGCTGCCGCAGGCTGGCCACCGAAGCGCGCTCGGACGTGCTCCGTGCGCTGGAATCGAACGGATGGCCGGATGAATCCTTGAATCCCAAAACTGCTCCTTGGGGTTTGGTCCGTGGGCTTTATTTCAGGCGGCGCGCCATGGGACGCGCCGCCGTTCACCACTATTGTTCGAAGCAATGGAAAATGGAGTCAAGCACTATGCACAAACGTGCAGAACGGAAACAGCATGCCGCGTCTACGACATTCCGATGCCCTCCGGGCCGCACAGTTGTATTACCTCCAGGACCTCAAGATGGACGCCATTGCGCGGGAGCTCCGGACGTCCCGGTCCACGGTTTCGCGGCTGCTGTCGACCGCCCGCGAAACTGGCCTGGTGCAGATCCAGATCCGCAGTCCGCTGGACACCGGCCCGGAACTCGAGCGGATAATCCGGACGCAGTACAGGGTGGATGTGCACGTCGTGCCCGTCCTGGACACCTTGAACGAGGCCGAAACACTGGACCGCGTGGCCATGCAGGCCGCCCGCACCATCGGTCCGCTGGTGGACTCCAACGCCATCATCGGCGTTGCCTGGGGTTCCACCCTCAGCGCCGTCAGCAGGCACCTGACCCGCAAAATCACGCACGACAGTGTGATCGTGCAGCTGAACGGGGCGGGCAACATGCAAACCACGGGCATCACGTACGCGAGCGACATCATGCGCCGCTTCGGCAGCGCCTACGGAGCCCGGGTGGAACAGTTCCCGGTACCCGCCTTCTTCGACCATGCTGCGACGAAGACGGCAATGTGGAATGAGCGGAGCGTTCAACGCATCCTGGACCTGCAGACCCGCATGAGCATCGCCATCTTCGGCGTCGGCTCCGTGGACGCCGACTACCCCAGCCACGTATATGCGGGCGGCTACTTGGACGAGGACGATCTGAACATCCTCGCGAGCTCCGACGTTGTGGGAGACGTGGCCACGGTGTTTTTCCGCGGCGACGGCTCCTCGGACGGCATCACGCTGAACGAGCGGTCCACCGGCCCCTCCCTGCACCAGCTTCGCCAGGTCCGCCGAAGGATCTGCGTGGTCTCCGGCGCATCCAAAATCAACGGCCTCCGCGGCGCTTTGGCGGCAGGCCTCGCCACGGACCTGATCCTGGACGAAGCGTCGGCCAGGCGCCTGGTCAGTTTTGACGGCGCGAACTGAGCGTCTGACGCGCGGGTGGCGGCGCGCCTGCGTGGACATAGCCACTCAAAGTGGCGCGGACTTATGCTGGCCACATGGCGGTCCTGCGATCCCTTGCATGGCTCACGGTCTTGCTGCCGGCACTAGTGCCGACTACGGGCTGCGCGAAGGTTTGCCCGGCAATCGCCTGGACCAATTACGTCACTGTGGCCGTGGATGGGGACACCCGCAACGTGTCCTGGGTGCAGCTGTGCACCCCGGACGCGTGTTCCCGGTCGACGGAGCGCCCTACACCGCAGGCCGTACCTCCATCCCCGACCGCAGCTCCAACCGGGGCCAACGGCCTCGGTTTCCCGCCGGGTGGTGGTCCCACCGTGCGTCGCATCACGGTCGAGAAGGTTGGCTCGGATACGTGGCGGTTCGGATTCGAAGTGGATACCCCCGGGTCCGCGACCGTGCGGGCTCTCGACCGCACCGGCGCCACCCGCGCAGAGCAAAAGATGCCACTGCACTGGCAGCGCACCGGAGAGACTGTGGGATGCGGGGGTCCCGAGACCGCCTCCCCCGTCACGCTGACGTTGAGCACGCCTGGTTAGTTGGGCGCAAGGTCTGCTCTTCCGGCGTTGCACCGTCGCGATCACGAGGTTAGCGGCTGGCCCGGCGTCCCGTTGGGCGTGGGCAAAGCCGTCATCCGGTTGCGATGAGTTCGACTTCGAATCCGTCGGAGTTAACAAGGTAGGCAGCGTAATGGCCATCTCCCCCTGCGTTCGGATACTTATCGGCGAAAAGTTGCCTCCAGCCGTGCTCCACACCGCGGGCGGCCATGGCATCCACTTGAGGGCTGGTCCCCGCGTGGAAGGCCAAGTGATTGAGTCCCGGCAAAGTCCGTTCATGCGTTCGGCCGCTTAAATCCGGTGACTCCTCGACGACAATGTAGGTCTCCCCCAGCCGCCAGCTGCACCCGTTCGGCCAGCTCTGGAATGCCCCGTAGCCCAGCTCGGATAGCAGCCAGCCCCATTCGCGGCTCGCCTTCTCAAAATCAGGAACCCAAAGTTCAATGTGATGCAGGACGCCCACCAAATCACGAGTCATCCGTTGAGTCTTACACGGCAGCGGTCGTCTTGATTTTGTGAAATGCCCGGCCGGCAGGGCTGCGGCCCATCCGCCACTGCCGCTGGCGGTTCCACGCGTCCCTGCGCCGTATCGGTAGAGTCATAACCATGATTACCTCACCCCGGCTCAGCCTGAACAACGGCGTGCTGATCGACCAGTTGGGATTCGGGCTCTACAAGGTTCCGCCTGAGGACGCTGCCAGGTTGGTGGCCACGGCCCTTGAGGCGGGATACCGGCACTTCGACACGGCGGCAATGTACGGCAATGAATCCGGCGTAGCCCGCGGAATCGTTTCGCTGTACGGGGTGGAGGCTGCCCGGGGCGGTTCGGGCGAGGCCGCACCGCCCACGTCGCGCGAAGACCTCTTCATCACCACCAAGGTCTGGAACGACGACCACGGCTACGACGCCACACTCCGCGCGTTCGATACGTCCATGGTCAACCTTGGACTCGAGTACGTGGACATGTACATGATCCACTGGCCCTGCGCCAGGCGCGGACTGTTCCAGGAGACCTACCGCGCCCTTGAGACGCTGTACCGCGAAGGGAAGGTGCGGGCTATCGGAGTATCAAACTTCCAGCCACAGCACCTGGACCAGCTGCTGGAGACCGCCGAAGTGATACCCGCGGTCAACCAGATCGAGCTGCATCCCTGGCTGCAACAGGCCGAACTCCGCGAAAAGCACCGGGAGCTGGGAATCCTCACGGAGGCCTGGAGCCCGCTGGGCCGCGGCCAGGTCCTGGAGGATCCCGTCATCCTGGCGCTCGCCGCCGAGCATGACGTGACGGCAGCCCAGGTCATTCTGCGGTGGCAGCTGCAGCTGGGCAACATCGCCATTCCCAAGGCCAGCTCCGCCGACAGGATCCGGGAGAACCTCGATATTTTCCGCTTCGAACTCTCCGCCCTGGACATGGCGGACATCGCCGGCCTGGACCGCGGCTACCGCACCGGCTCCCACCCCGACAACGTCAACTAGGATCCACTCAGCATGCAAACAGCAGACTCCGAGCCGTCCACTACGCCGTCCTTTTTCAGCCGCGACCTTGCAGCCAGAACCACGGCCTCCGACGTCGACCTGCAGGGCACCACTGTGGCGTACTGGACCTACGAACCCGTGCGGACGACGCCACAGACACGCACCATCCTGGTGATCCACGGCTTCCGCGGCGATCACCACGGGCTGTTGCGGGTCGCAGACCAGCTGCCCGAAATGCGGCTGATCATGCCGGACCTCCCCGGATTCGGCAGTTCAGATGCCTTTGCCGACGACGGCCACAGCGTCCGCCGCTACGGTCAGTTCATCAGCGACTTCATGGCGGCGTTGGACCTTGGCCCGGACACCGTGCTGCTGGGACACTCCTTCGGCTCCATCGTGGCGGCCCACTTCGTCGCCAGCCATCCGGGGGCTGTGCGGCCGCTGATCCTGGTCAACCCCATTGCCGCGCCGGCCCTGGAAGGAGCCAAGGGCGCCATGACCAGGCTTGCCGTTCTCTACTACCGGCTCTCGGCCCGGCTCCCCCGGGGCTTGGGCCTGCTTCTGCTGCGGAGCGGGCTCATTGTCAGGGTCATGAGCATGGCCATGGCCAAGACAAAGGACAAGGAGCTCCTGAATTTCATTCACGGGCAGCACCATGCCTACTTCAGCGCCTTCGCCAACCGCGAGAGCCTGCTGGAATCCTTTACGGCATCAGTCAGCAGCAACGTGGCCGAGGTGGCCGGGGAGCTCACCCTTCCGGTCCTGCTGATCGCCGGGGAAAAGGATGAAATCGCCCTGCTGAAGGACCAGCACAAGCTTGCCGCTCTGCTCCCGGACGTCGAGCTGGACGTGATTCCCGGCGTCGGGCACCTGATCCACTACGAAACACCGGAACCGGCCGCCGCTTTCATCCGACGCTTCCTGAAGGACCACCCCGCGTGAAAATTGTCATCGACGCCCGTTTCACCCGGACGGACCACCATGACGGCATCAGCCGCTACGGCGCGAGCCTCATCGCCGCGGCTTCGAAAATCGCCGACGTCTCCATGCTCATCTGCGACCCCGGCCAGCTGGCCCTCCTGCCGGATGTGCCCTACACGCTGATCAACAGTCCGCTCTCCCCCGAGGAGCTGTTCGTGGCCCGGAAGGTCAATGAACTTGGCGCCGACGTGGTGGTGTGCCCCATGCAGACCATGGGCACGTGGGGGCGGAAGTACGGCCTGGTGCTGACGCTGCACGACCTGATCTACTACGAGCACCCGGAGCCGCCGGGCTTCCTGCCGGCTCCGGTCCGCATCCTGTGGCGGCTCTACCACAAGGCATTCTGGCCCCAGCGGCTCCTGCTCAACCGCGCGGACATCGTGGCCACCATCAGCCGGACCACGGAGGCGCTGATGGCCAAGTACCGGCTGACCAACCGTCCTGTTCGCATTGTCAGCAACGCCCCGCAGCCCGCGCAGCTCCCCCGCGACCCCGCAGCGGGGGCCGACAAAACCCTGCTCTACATGGGTTCGTTCATGCCGTACAAGAACGTGGAGACCATGCTCGCCGGGATGGCGGAGCTCTCCGGCTACACGCTGCACCTGCTCAGCCGGATCACGCCGCAGCGCCGCGCCGAACTCGAGGCCGTGATTCCCGCCAGCGCGGACGTCGTCTTCCATAACGGCGTTACCGACGACGAATACACCGCGCTGCTCAAGCGCACCACGGCGCTGGTCAGCCTGTCGAAGGCGGAGGGCTACGGCCTGCCCCTCGTGGAGGCCATGGCGCTGGGCACCCCCGTCATCGCCAGCGACATTCCGATTTTCCGTGAGGTGGGCGCCGACGTCGCCGCGTATGTGGACCCGGAGTCGCCCGATGCCTTTGCCGCGGCCGTCCGCGGCCTCGGCGACGACCGGCACTGGCAGGAAGTGTCCCGGCGCTCGGTGGAACGAGCCAACGAGTTCAGCTGGGACGCCTCCGCCCGGCAGCTGGTTGACGTCGCAGCGGAAGTGGTTGCACTCCGCGCCCGCTAGCCTGCCAAGCCGGCAGGCATGACTAGCCGCCAGGCCTGACTAGAGGACGTCCACGCCGTCGAGCCGCAGCTGCACTGGGTCTTCGCTGCGCTTGGCCGCACTGGCCGCCTTCGCTGCCCTGAGCAGCCTGGTCACGGTGCTGGCCTGGCCGTACGGGATGAACAACAGGGTGCGGACGTCCTCGGCCCCGGCCCTCGCTGGTGCCCCGCCGGCGCCCTGCCCCGGCGCCGGCACGTGCGGAGAAGGAACCAGCGGCGCAGGGCCTGCGATGCGCAGCTCCACGCCCTCCCCTTCGAGAAACTTCGTGACCGAGGCTGTGAAATGGCCGACGGCGGTGCGTCCCCCGGTCACCGACGCCACCCTGACCGCCGGCGGAAGCTGCAGTTCGGTGCGCAGTGCCAGCTCGCGCTGCGCATATCCGGCCGGGTCCCAGCGGAGCAGCGCGCCCACGGCGGCGGTGTCGTCGGCCGTGATCACCACAATGCCGCCCTCCTTGGCCGGGCGCACGAGGGCAGCGGCATTGAACCAGCGCCGGACCGCGTCCTCCCCCGCCCGCAGGTTTTCGCGGCGCAGCAGCGAATCGCCGTCGAGCAGCAGGGCGGCCGCATAGCCGCCGGCGGCGACCGGCTCGGCACCCACGGTGGCCACGATCAGTGCCCCGGTGTCCGCGACGGTGGCTTTGACATGGTCCCCGGAGGAGGTCACGACGGCCTTGCCCGGGAAGGCCCTCCCCAGCTCTTCGGCGGTGCGCAGAACCCCCGTGGCACCGCGGCGCAGCCGGGCGCCGCTGCAGTGGCTGCAGCGCCAGGCCGGCGCCGGCGTCGAGCACCACCGGCACTGCGGCACGGCGGACGCGCCGGCAATGGCCAACGGACCCTGGCAAGACTGGCAGCGGGCGGACTCGCGGCACGTCTCGCAGGCCAGCGACGGCGCGTACCCGGAGCGCGCAACCTGCACGAGGACCGGGCCCCGTTCCAGTCCTTCCTTGGCCGTCCGCCACGCTGCGCCGGGCAGGCGCGCCATCCTGGCCAGGGGATCCCGTTCCATTTCGAAGCTGTCGGCGGTGTTGAGCACGCGGGGAACGGTCCGGCGGACCACACTGCGCTCAGCCTCCACGGGCATGGCCCAGCCTGCATCCACGAGGCGCTGCAGTTCCGTGCTGCGGGTGTGCCCCGCCATCAGGCACGCGGCGCCTTCCTGCTCCGCCCGGAGCAGGAGCACTTCCCGGGAGTGGGCGTACGGGGAGCGCTGCTCCACATGGAGATCGTCGCCGTCGTCCCAGCAGACCACCAGGCCGAGGTTCCGGACCGGCGCGTAGGCTGCGGAGCGCGTGCCCACCGCCACGCCGGCAGTGCCGTTGAGAACCCGCACGTAGCTGCGGTACCTGGGCGTCTGGCCGTCGTCTGCAGTGAGTCGGGCGACATCTCCGGCAGGCAGGAACTCCTCCATGGCGGACTGCACCCGGTCCAGGTCACGGTAGTCAGGGACAACCACCACCGCGCCCCGGCCGGACTGCCGAACGGCGGCTACCGCCCCGGCAAGGAGCCGGGGCCAGCCGTCCGGGCCGAAACCCTGCAGGGCGCTCAGGACCGCGCGGGGCGACCCGCCTGCGCTCAGGTGTCGGAGAAACGCGGCGCCGTTCCGGTAGTCTGCCCATCCGGCTACGGCACCGGAAACGGGAACTGGAACGGGTTCGGCACCGGGAGGGAAAACGGCCACCGGCGGCGGCGCGTCCTCGGCCGCGATTTCCTTCTCCACCTTGACCACCCTGGGCGGTATGGCAACGCGGAGCACGTCACTGACCGTGCCCGCGTACCGGGCGGCAACACGGCCGGCGAGCTCCCGAAGTTCAGGGGTGAGAACTGCGACCGGCGAGACGATTTTATGGAGCGGCACCAGGACATGGCCGGCGTCGGACTCCTCGGCCCGGTCCAGGATGTAGCCACTCAGTTCCTGGCCACTGAACTTTACTTTGACCCGGACGCCAGGCTGCGCGGTTTCATCGAGTTCTGCCGGCACGCTGTAATCGAAAGGCCGGTCCAGGTGCGGCAGGGACGATTCGATCAGCACCCGCGCCACCGGGTTAACGCTGGCCAACGGCGGGCCCTCAGCGGTCCGGGCACTGGCGGGAAACCCCTGCAGCAGGGAAAGCTGCAGGGGCTGGTCAGGCATGCCGTCAGACATCAACGCCTACCTCCGTCCTGAATTGACCACCAGCCAAGCACACGGGTGTGACATTCCTGGCTGCTGACGCCTTCGGGGCAACGGCCTAGGCGTTGAAGTACGCCTTGAGGTCTTCCACGCGGTCCAGGCGCTCCCACGTGAAGTCGGGATCGTCACGGCCGAAGTGGCCGTGGGCGGCGGTCTTGGCGTAGATGGGGCGCTTGAGGTCGAGCGCATCGATGATGGCGCGCGGCCGGAGATCAAAGATCTCAGCGATCGCGGCACTGATCTTGGCAGGATCCACGGTTTCGGTTCCGAACGTTTCCACGTACGTGCCCACGGGACGGGCCTGGCCGATCGCGTAGGCGATCTGGATCTCGGCCCGCTTGGCCAGACCGGCTGCCACCACGTTCTTGGCAACCCAGCGCATGGCGTACGCCGCGGAGCGGTCCACCTTCGACGGGTCCTTGCCGGAGAAGGCGCCGCCGCCGTGGCGTGCCATGCCGCCGTAGGTGTCGACGATGATCTTGCGGCCGGTGAGTCCGGCATCGCCGACCGGTCCGCCGATCACAAACGCGCCGGCGGGGTTGAGGATGTTGGCTGTCCGGGAGATATCCAGGTTTGCGAGGGCGAGCACGGGGTCGATCACGTGCGAGGCGAGATCGGCGCGAAGCTGGTCGAGGCTGAATCCCTCGGCGTGCTGGCTGGAGATCACGATGGTCTCGACAGAGACCGGCCGGTCGCCGTCGTACCCGATGGTGGCCTGGGTCTTACCATCCGGCCGCAGGTACGACAGCTCGCCGCTCTTCCGCACTTCGGTGAGCCGCTCGGAGAGCCGGTGGGCGATCCAGATCGGGGTAGGCATGTAGGAGGGCGTCTCATCGCTGGCGTAGCCGAACATAAGACCCTGGTCCCCGGCGCCCTGAAGATCGTAGTCGTCCACCTGGCGGCCTTCGCGGGCTTCCAGCGAATTGAAGACTCCGCCGGCGATGTCGTTCGACTGCTGGCCGATGGAGACGGACACACCGCAACGGGCGCCGTCGAAGCCGTTGGCGGACGAGTCGTAGCCGATGCCCAGGATGGTTTCGCGGACGATCTGCGGGATCTCGACGTAGGCGTCCGTGGTGACCTCGCCGGCTACGTGGACCAGGCCGGTGGTGGCCATGGTCTCCACGGCCACCCGCGACTCAGGGTCCTTGGCGAGCAGGGCGTCCAGGATCGCGTCACTGATCTGGTCACAGATCTTGTCCGGGTGGCCTTCGGTGACCGACTCCGACGTGAAGAGCCGGAGCGCGGACGGTACGGACCCGTGGGATTCTGGAATGTGCAGCGGTAAAGTCACTCAACTACCTTACTGGTTGGCAAACGGGCGGGCGTCAGCGTGTGTCCGAATGCGAAGGAGACGTTCCTTACGCCCGTCAGGTTCGCGGAAAGACCTTGCTCAGCTCGGCGCTGACGCGATCGATGACGACGGCGGCCACGTCCTGTTTGGAGCCGGACGCCGATTGGGGTTCGGAGCCGGTCCGCGAAAGGATGACCACGGAGTTGTGGTCCTGCCCGAAAACCTTGTCCGAACCCACATGGTTGACCACAAGAAGGTCGCAGCCCTTGCGTTTCAGCTTCTCCTCGGCGTACCCGAGGACGTCGCCGTGGGCGTCGCCCGTTTCGGCGGCGAACCCGACCACCAGCTGGCTGTTGCCCCCGGCGTCGCGGACGGCGACGAGTTCATGGAGGATATCGGGATTCCGGATGAGCGTGATGACGGGGTCGGCGGAATCGTCCCGCTTCTTGATTTTGGTGCCGGAGACGTCTGCGGGGCGAAAATCCGCCACCGCCGCGGCCATGATGACGACGTCGGAATCGACTGCCGCCGTAAGGACGGCTTCCCGAAGCTGCAGCGCCGTTTCGACCTCCACGACTTCGACGCCCGACGGAGCGGGCACCTCCATGTGGGCGGCGATGAGCCGCACCGTTGCTCCGGCGTCGCGGGCCGCCGCGGCCAGTGCGACGCCCTGCTTCCCGGAGGAGCGGTTTCCGAGGAACCGGACGGGGTCCAGGGGTTCCCGGGTGCCGCCGGCGCTGATGGTCACGGTCCGGCCGGTGAGCGGGAAGAGCGGGACCTCGGCCCCGCCATGCCCCGGAGCGGTCTCCTGCAGGCCGCGGGCCAGCGCCATGGCCGCTTCAAAGATGGCCTCGGGTTCGGGCAAGCGGCCCGGACCGGAGTCCGAGCCGGTCAGGCGCCCGCTGGCGGGTTCCAGCACGGTTGCGCCCCGGCTGCGGAGCGTTTCGACGTTCGCCTGCGTTGCGGGGTGCTGCCACATTTCGGTGTGCATGGCGGGGGCGAAGAGCACGGGGCCGCTGGCCATGAGCAACGTGTTGGTGAGGAGGTCGCTGGCCTGACCGGTCGCGGCGCGGGCCAGCAGGTCTGCGGTCGCGGGAGCCACGACCATCAGGTCGGCCTCGTGACCGAGCCGGACGTGGTTGACCAGGTGGACGTCGTCGAAGACGCTGTTGGTCACCGGGTTTCCGGAGAGCGCCTCCCAGGTTGCCACGCCGACGAAGCGGGTGGCCGCTTCGGTGGGAATGACCGTGACGTCGTGGCCGGCTTCAGTAAAAAGCCGGAGGAGCGACGCCACCTTGTAGGCGGCAATCCCTCCCCCGACTCCGAGGACTATGCGCACGTGACCTCCGTCAACAGGCAGTCTGTTTACTCTGCGGAAGTTACTCTGCAGCTTCGACCGGAGTGGCGACCAGTTTGCCTTCGTTGATCTCGCGCAGCGCGATGGACAGCGACTTCTCGTTCAGCTTGGTGTCGACCAGCGGTCCAACGTACTCGAACAGGCCCTCGTGCAGCTGGGCGTAGTAAGCGTTGATCTGGCGCGCACGCTTGGCACCGAAAATCACCAGTCCGTACTTCGAATCGGCAGCCTTCAGCAGCTCGTCGATCGGCGGGTTGATGATGCCTTCAAGGTTCGTGGACACGAATTCTCCAAATTCTAACGGGCTGGCACGATCCGGCGCCTAGCGCGGGTTCGGGGTCAGCCCCATGAGTGAAACAAGCTCGTCCGCTGCCCGTCGAACGTCATCATTGATGACCGTGTGATCGAACTCCGGCTCAGCGGCAAGTTCTAGTTTAGCGGTTTCCAGCCTGCGCTGCTGTTCCTCGGCGCTTTCTGTGCCGCGGCCCACCAGGCGCCGGACCATTTCGTCCCAACTGGGGGGTGCCAGGAAGACGAACTGCGCGTCGGGAACGGCGTCCTTGACCTGGCGTGCGCCCTGCAAATCGATCTCCAGCAGCACCGAGCGGCCCTCGGCAATGGCGTCGTTGACCGTGCTCTTCAGCGTGCCATAGGTGTTCTGTCCGTGCACCACGGCCCATTCCAGGAATTCGCCGGCGGCCACCAACGACTCGAACTCCTCCTTCGACTTGAAGAAGTAGTGCACTCCATCGACCTCCCCGGGCCGCGGCGCGCGGGTGGTAGCCGAAACGGACAGCCAGACCTCGGGGTAATTATCGCGGATATAGGTGGACACGGTGCCTTTGCCAACAGCCGTAGGACCTGCGAGGACTGTCAGTCCGGGTTTCTTGCTCACGTATTCCTTTGGGCGGTGTTCAGATAACTCTGTGCGGATGAATCTATTTCTCGTTCATAAAATCTACCAGCGCCCGGCGCTGGTGGATGCCCAGCCCCCGCACCCGACGCGAAGCTGCGATGCCCAGGTTGTCCATGATGGCGGCAGCCCGGACCTTTCCGATCCCCGGCAGCGCTTCGAGCAGTTCGGAGACGCGCATGCGGGCGATCGCTTCCTCTGTGCCCCCGGAGTCCAGCACCTGGGCGATGGACAGGTCCCCGGTTTTGAGTCTCTCCTTTGTGGCAGCCCTGGCAGCCCTCGCCGCCGCGGCCTTCTTCAACGCATCGGCTCGTTCCTGCGGAGACAAGGGTCGTAAGCTCACGGTCATTTCCCCCGGGGTCATCCAGCGGATCCAAGGCCAAGGCGGGCGTTGGACTTTTCCTGAACCTACTCCTTGCCGACCAGAGAAATCAATGGACTATTCGACGCGGAGTCCCTCAAGGGTACGCGCCGCCGCGTCGGTCAGTTCCCGGACCCCCGGGCCCGCCTTGAGGATGTCCCGGCTGGACGTCCCCAGCACCTGCGGGTACGCCGGGCCGAACGTCCGCCGCAGGTCCGCAGGGGTGGCCCCCTGTGCGCCCAGGCCGGGAGCCAGGATGGGCCCGCGGACTGCCTCCAGGTCCAGGTGGAGGTCCGACAACGCCGTCCCCACGGTGGCGCCGACCACCAGGCCCACTGAACCCAGCGGTCCTGCGTACCGGGCGTTTTCGCCGGCAGCCGCCTGGACAATTCGGCGTGCCACGGAGTCGCTTCCGCCCACGTGCTGGACTGAGGCACCCTCCGGGTTGGAGGTCAGGGCCAGGACAAAGACGCCGCGGCCGTGGGCTGCCGCGAGATCTAGGGCCGGGCGGAGCGACTCGAACCCCAGATAGGGGCTCAGGGTCACGGAATCCGCCGCGAGGGACGAGCCGTCGCGCAGCCACGCGTCAGCGTACGCGGCCATGGTGGAGCCGATGTCTCCGCGCTTGGCGTCGGCGATGCTCAGCACGCCGGCTTCCGCTGCGGCGGCAAGCGTCCGCTCGAGGGCGGCCATGCCGGCGGAACCGTGGCGCTCGTAGAGCGCCACCTGCGGCTTGACCGCGGCAGCAAGGGAACCCACGGCCTCCAGGACGGTCAGTGAGAAGCGCTCCAGGCCCGCGGCGTCGTCGTTCAGTCCCCAGCTGGCCAACAGCGCAGGGTGGGGATCGATGCCGACGCACAGGGGGCCGCGATCGGCCATGGCCCGGCCCAGCCGGGAGCCGAAGGACTCCCGGCCGGCCGTTTCAACGGAGGCCGCCGCGGCCGCGGGGCCCGCAACCTCAGGCATTTTGCGTTGCCGTCTGCTGCGCTGCTGCATTCTGGGAAGCCACGAGGGCCGCGGCGTGCTCCTGCAGGCTGGTCACAGACCATTCGTAGGTGCGGAGCGCCTCGATCGCCTGGACGGCGGCGTTGAATTCGGCCACCGTGGTGATGCACGGAATACCGATCGACGTGGCCGCGGCGCGGAGTTCATAGCCGTCGCTGCGGGCCTCGCCGCCGGACGGGGTGTTGAACACCATGTCGATTTCGCCGGCCACCACCATGTCGGCGATGGTGCCTTCGCCTTCAGCGCTGCTGCCCTCGGCAACCTTTCGGACCGGGGTGGCCTGGATGCCGTTGCGGCGCAGGACGTCGGCGGTGCCGCCGGTGGAAACAATCTCAAAGCCGAGGTCGGAGAGGCGCTTGACGCCCATGATCACCGAGCGCTTGTCCCGGTTCGCCACCGAGACGAAGATCTTGCCCTCGGTGGGCAGGGCGTTGTTCGCGGCTGCCTGGCTCTTGGCGAAGGCGGTGTCAAAGTGCTTGTCGATGCCCATGACCTCGCCGGTGGAGCGCATTTCCGGCCCGAGGAGCGAGTCCACGACCTTGCCCTCGGGGGTGCGGAACCGGCTGAACGGCAGGACCGCTTCCTTGACCGAGACCGGCGCGTCCAGCGGCAGGGTGGACCCGTCGCCGGTTTCCGGCAGCATCTTGTACGCGCTGCGCAGCTGGTTGATGGTCACGCCGGTGCCGATCAGCGCGGCGGCCTTGGCCATCTGCACGCCGGTGGCCTTGGAGACGAAGGGGACGGTGCGGGAGGCCCGCGGGTTGGCTTCCAGCACGTACAGGACGTCCGAGGCCAGCGCGAACTGGATGTTGATGAGGCCGCGGACGCCCACGCCCTCGGCGATGGCCCGGGTGGCGGTGCGGACGCGTTCCAGCACGTTGCTGCCCAGCGTGATGGGCGGCAGGACGCACGCGGAGTCGCCGGAGTGGATGCCGGCCTCCTCGATGTGCTCCATGATGCCGCCGAGGTACATGTCCTTGCCGTCGAACAGCGCGTCGACGTCGATTTCCACCGCGTCTTCGAGGAACCGGTCGATCAGCACCGGGTGCTCCGGCGTGATTTCCGTGGCGTTGGCGATGTAACGGGACAGGTTGGGCTCGTCATAGACGATCTCCATGCCGCGGCCGCCGAGGACGTAGGACGGGCGGACCAGCACGGGGTAGCCGATTTCGTCCGCGATCTTCTTGGCATCCTCGAAGGACACGGCGGTGCCGTTCTTCGGGGAAATCAGCCCGGCTGTGTCCAGAACGCGCGAGAACGCGCCGCGGTGCTCGGCGAGGTCGATCGCTTCCGGCGAGGTGCCCAGGATGGGCACCCCGGCATCGGCCAGCTGCTGGGCCAGCTTCAGCGGCGTCTGGCCACCGAGCTGCACGAACACGCCCATCACGCCGCCGGTGCGTTCCTCGGCCGCGATGACCTCGAGGACGTCCTCAAGGGTCAGCGGCTCGAAGTACAGGCGCGTTGAGACGTCGTAGTCGGTGGAGACGGTTTCCGGGTTGCAGTTGACCATGACCGTCTCGTAGCCGGCCTTCCGCAGGGCCATGGAGGCGTGCACGCAGGAGTAGTCGAACTCGATGCCCTGGCCGATGCGGTTGGGACCCGAGCCGAGGATGAGGATGGACGGCTTGGAGTGCAGGGCCACCTCGTCCTCCTCGTCGTAGGACGAGTAGTGGTACGGCGTGTAGGCGGCGAACTCGGCCGCGCAGGTATCCACGGTCTTGTAGACGGGGCGGATGCCCAGGGCCTGGCGGACTCCGCGGACCACGGCCTCGGAGTTGTGCGTGAGGGCGCCGATCTGCTCGTCCGAGAATCCGTGCCGCTTGGCCCGCTGGAGCATCTCCACGGTGAGGGTACCGGACTGGCGGATCTCGCGGGAGATCTCATTGAGCAGCTGGAGCTGGTCCAGGAACCAGGGATCGATCTTGGTTGCCTCGTAGAGCTCCTCGACGCTGGCCCCGCCGAGCAGGGCGCGCTGGACCTGGTGCAGGCGCTCCGTGGTGGGGCGCTTGGCCTTCTCGATCAGCTCCGGCACTTCCCATTCCGGAACGTGGCTGAAGTCAAGCTGCGAGCCCTTCTGTTCGAGGGAGCGCAGCGCCTTCTGCAGGGCTTCGGTGAAGTTCCGGCCCATGGCCATGGCCTCGCCCACCGACTTCATGGTGGTGGTGAGCGTGGGGTCTGCTGCCGGGAACTTTTCGAAGGCGAACCGCGGAACCTTGACCACCACGTAGTCCAGGGTGGGCTCGAAGGACGCCGGCGTCTTCTGGGTGATGTCGTTGGGGATCTCATCCAGGGTGTAGCCGAGCGAGAGCTTGGTGGCGATCTTGGCGATGGCGAAGCCGGTGGCCTTGGACGCCAGGGCCGAGGACCGGGACACCCGCGGGTTCATCTCGATGACCACCACGCGGCCGGTGTCCGGCTCGATCGCGAACTGGATGTTGCAGCCGCCGGTGTCCACGCCGACTTCACGGATCACGGCGATGGAGATGTCGCGCAGCCGCTGGTATTCACGGTCCGTGAGGGTCAGCGCAGGGGCCACGGTGATGGAGTCGCCCGTGTGGACACCGACGGGATCGAAGTTCTCGATGGAGCAGACAACAACGACGTTGTCGTTCTTGTCGCGCATCATCTCGAGTTCGTATTCCTTCCAGCCGAGGATGCTCTCTTCGAGCAGCACCTCGCTGGTGGGGCTGTACTGCAGGCCCTGGCCCACGATCCGGCGGAGGTCATCTTCGGTGTAGGCCAGGCCAGAGCCGAGGCCACCCATGGTGAAGGAGGGACGGACCACCATCGGGTAGCCGAGGTCCTCGGCTGCCTTCAGTGCCTCGTCCATGGTGTGGATGATGTGGCTGCGGGCGGATTCAGCACCGCAGCGCTCCACGACGCCCTTGAACTTCTCCCGGTCCTCGCCGAGTTCGATCGCGGCGATGTTGGCGCCGATGAGCTCCACGTTGTACTTCTCCAGCACGCCGTTCTTGTCCAGCGCGATGGCGGTGTTCAGGGCCGTCTGTCCGCCCAGGGTGGGCAGCACGGCGTCGGGGCGCTCCTTGGCGATGATCTTCTCCACCACCTCGGGGGTGATGGGTTCGATGTAGGTGGCGTCCGCGAACTCCGGGTCCGTCATGATGGTGGCCGGGTTGGAGTTGACGAGGATGACGCGCAGGCCTTCCTCCTTGAGGACGCGGAGGGCCTGGGTTCCGGAGTAGTCGAATTCAGCCGCCTGGCCGATCACGATCGGGCCGGAACCGATGACCAGGACGCTCTTAAGGTCAGTTCTCTTAGGCATTACTTCTTGTCCTCAGTCTTGTTGTCATTTTCGTGTTGTGCGGCGGCGCCAGTTCCGGCGGCTTCCGTCCCGGCAGCGTTCGGTCCGGCTGGGGGGTGCGCCGCGTCCACGGGCTCGCCGGACAGGTTGGCGGTGCGGCCGTCCCGCGTGCCTTCCATCAGGTCGATGAAGCGGTCGAACAGGTACGCGGCGTCGTGTGGACCGGCCGCGGCTTCAGGATGGTACTGGACCGAGAACGCCGGGATGTCGAGGCACGCGAGCCCTTCTACGACGTCGTCGTTCAGGCTGATGTGGCTGACCTCGACCCGGCCGAAGCGCTCCTCCGGTGCGGTGGTGGGCCCGTCAAGGGGCGCGTCGACGGCGAAGCCGTGGTTCTGCGAGGTGATCTCCACCTTGCCGGTGCGGCGGTCCATGACCGGCTGGTTGATGCCGCGGTGGCCGTACTTGAGCTTGTACGTGCCGAAGCCCAGGGCACGGCCCAGGATCTGATTGCCAAAGCAGATGCCGAAGTAGGGCAGCTTCTCGTCCAGCACGGAGCGGAGGAGCTTGACCTGGTTATCGGCCGTGGCGGGGTCTCCCGGACCGTTGGACATGAAGAAACCGTCCGAGTTGAGCGCCTTGACGTCCTCGAGGGTGGCGGTGGCGGGCAGCACGTGCACACGGACGCCGCGCTCGGCGAAGCGGACGGGCGTCATGGCCTTGATGCCGAGGTCGATCGCGGCAATGCTGAACCGGGCATCGCCCTCCCAGCCGTGGTCCTTCGGGTCCACGACGTAGGCGTCGTCGATGCTGACTTCCTCGGCAAGCCGGGCGCCTTCCATCGGCTCGCTGGCGAGCACGATGTCCAGCAGTTCCTTTTCGGTGGCCTGTGCGGCCTCGCCGGAGAAGATGCCGGCGCGCATGGTCTTATGCTCGCGCAGGTGGCGGGTAATGGCTCGGGTATCCACGCCCTGGATGCCCACGATGCCCTGCTCCACAAGTTCCTCGTCCAGACTGCGCTCCGAGCGCCAGTTGGAGGGCCGGCGCGCGGCGTCGCGGACGATGTAGCCGGCCACCCAGATGCGGCGGGATTCCGCGTCCTCGCTGTTCACACCGGTGTTGCCGATGTGCGGGGCCGTCTGCACCACCAGCTGGCGGGCGTAGGACGGGTCCGTGATGGTCTCCTGGTAGCCGGTCATGCCGGTGGCGAAGACCGCCTCCCCGAGGGCGGTGCCCTGGGCGCCGTAGCTGCTGCCGCGGAAGATGCGGCCGTCTTCGAGCACCAGGGCGGCCGGGATGGAACTGGCCGCCTGGGGTGCAGTCGCTGTGTTTACTTCGTTGGGATCCGTCACTGTATTACTTTCCACTATGGGCATCGGCCTGGGGGCCTGCGGAGATCAATTCCTGAAGAGTTTTGAAGAGGGCCGGTTTGTCAGCGGCCCGGCGGGTCCGGAAGCCCGTGTCCAGTTCGTGGGTTCCGAGCGACCAGCTGAGAACCAGTAGGCCGTCCTTCTCGACGAACTTGCCGGCCATGCCGCTGTCCTGGCGGACGCCGGCCAGGCTGGCCGCCGGGATGAAGAGCGGCCCGGCTCCGGACCGCTCGAACAGCACCCCTTCCGGGTGGACCGTCAGTTCCGCGTTCGTGCGGATGCCGAGGCCGTGCACGGCGATGCGGTCGAGCCAGTCGCCGGCCGTGGTGGTGGCCACGTACTGGCCGTCGGCGGCCGCAAGCGGCATGCTCAGTTCCGCCGGAACCACTGGCAGCTGTTCGACGTCGGACTGGCGCCGCAGCCGGTTCCGCCAGCCGATGCCAATCAGCATCAGGACGACGGCGATGAGCGGCAGCGTGATGACCAGCGTCAGGGTCTTATTGTCCATCAGTACCCGCCCGCCGGCGCTGCGGCGGCGTCGGTCGGGTGACGGTAGGGCGTGTTGAGCTTGCCGTTCAGGACCGTGGGGTGTCCCTTGAAGAACGTGGCCACCACCTTGCCCGGGAGCTCCATGCCGCGGAACGGGGAGTTGCGTCCCATCGTGGCCATGGCGGACGGGTCAACGGTCCAGCGCGCGGCCGGGTCCACCAGGATGATGTTGGCAGGCTCGCCTTCCGCCAGGGGGCGGCCCTGGTCGGCGAGGCGGCCGATGCCGGCCGGTGCGACGGACGTGGCCCGGGCGAACTCTGCCCAGGTCATGAGGCCGGTTTCGATCATGGCGTGCTGGACCACCGAGAGTGCCGTCTCCAGCCCCGTCATTCCCATCGCCGCCTGCGCCCACTCGCATTCCTTGTGCTCGCTGGGGTGCGGTGCGTGGTCCGTGCCCACGACGTCGATGGTGCCGTCGGCGAGGGCGGCCCGCAGCGCCTGCACGTCAGCGTCGGTGCGCAGCGGCGGGTTGACCTTGTAGACGGGGTCGTAGCTGCGGACCAGTTCGTCGGTGAGCAGGAGGTGGTGCGGAGTCACTTCGGCGGTGACGTTGATGCCGCGGGCCTTGGCCCAGCGGATGATCTCGACGGAGCCTGCCGTGGAGACGTGGCAGACGTGGAGCCGGGATCCGACGTGCTGGGCGAGGAGGACGTCGCGGGCAATGATGCTTTCCTCGGCGACGGCTGGCCAGCCGGTCAGCCCGAGGACGGCGGAGACGTCGCCTTCGTTCATCTGCGCGCCGGCGGTGAGGCGCGGTTCCTGCGCGTGCTGGGCCACCACGCCGTCGAACGCCTTGACGTATTCGAGGGCGCGGCGCATCAGGACCGGGTCATGGACGCAGATGCCGTCGTCCGAGAACATCCGGACCTGGGCGCGCGAGTCGGCCATGGCGCCGAGCTCGGCGAGCTGCTCCCCCGCGAGCCCGACCGTGACGGCGCCCACCGGACGGACGTCCACCCAGCCGGCGGCGCGGCCCAGGCTGTGGACCTGCTCCACCACGCCGGCGGTGTCGGCCACCGGGGTGCTGTTGGCCATCGCATGCACGGCGGTGAAGCCGCCCAGCGCGGCGGCCCGGGTGCCGGTCTCGACGGTTTCCGCGTCCTCGCGGCCCGGTTCCCGCAGGTGGGTGTGGACGTCCACCATGCCCGGCAGGGCGATGAGGCCGTCGGCGTCGATGACCGTGGCGCCCTCGGTCGAGAGGTCCGTGCCTCGCGCGGCGATGACGCCGTCGCGGATCAGCAGGTCCTCGGTTCCGGCCCCCAGGATCGACGCTCCGCGGATGAGGTAGGTTCCGGTGGTGGCGTTGTTGTTGACGCCGTTATCGGCGGATTGTTCAGCCATCAGTTGCTCTCCTTCAGGGTGGCGGCTGGTTCACGGGTGTCCCCGGAGAGCAGCAGGTACAGGGCGGCCATGCGGACGGACACGCCGTTGCGCACCTGTGCGAGCACGGTGGAACGCGGCGAGTCGGCAGCGGCCGCGGAAATCTCCAGGCCGCGGTTCATCGGGCCGGGGTGCATGATGATGGTGTCCTTCAGGCCCAGGCTGTCCAGCGCCCGGAGCCTGTTGTCGTCAAAGCCCCAGCGGCGCGAATACTCGCGCGTGGACGGGAAATACGAGGCATTCATTCGCTCGCCCTGGACGCGGAGCATCATCACGGCATCCACGCCCTTTTCCAGGGTTTCGTCCATGTTGTAGCTGACGCTGCAGGGCCACTGCTCCACGCCGATGGGCAGCAGCGTGGGCGGCGCCACCAGCGTGACCTCGGCGCCAAGGGTGCGCAGCAGCCAGACGTTGGACCGTGCCACGCGGGAGTGCAGGACGTCGCCGGCGATCGCGACGCGCATGCCTTTGAGGTCAGCACCGCTGGAGGGCAGCCCGGCGAGCTGTGTCCAGTGGCGGCGCATGGTGAACGCGTCCAGCAGCGCTTGGGTGGGGTGTTCGTGGGTGCCGTCCCCGGCGTTGATGACGGCGGCGTCGATCCAGTCGGTCGCTGCCAGCCGGTGCGGAGCGCCGGAAGCCCAGTGGCGGATGACGACGGCGTCCGCCCCCATGGCGGACAGCGTCTGGGCGGTGTCCTTGAGGGACTCGCCCTTGGAAACGGACGATCCCTTGGCTGCGAAGTTGATGACGTCCGCGGAGAGCCTCTTGGCGGCTGCCTCAAAGGAGATGCGCGTCCGGGTGGAGTCCTCGAAGAAGAGGTTGACCACGGTGCGGCCGCGTAGCGCGGGCAGCTTCTTGACTTCGCGGTCCCCGACGGCGGCCATTTCCTCTGCAGTGTCGAGGATGCGTACCGCGTTGGCCAGGCTGAGGCCTTCGGTGGACAGCAGGTGCTTCATGCGCCGGCCTCGATGACCACTTCGTTGACGGCCTGGCCGTCAATGACGTCGGTCTCCTCGAGGCGTACCCGGACTTTTTCGGCCGAGGACGTCGGCAGGTTCTTGCCCACGTGGTCGGCGCGGATGGGAAGTTCCCGGTGCCCGCGGTCGATCAGCACGGCCAGCCGCACGATGCGCGGGCGGCCGAGGTCAACAATCGCGTCCAGCGCGGCGCGGATGGTGCGGCCGGAGTACAGGACGTCGTCAATCAGGACAACAACCTTGTTGTCGATTCCGGACAGCGGCAGCTGGGTGCGGTGCGGGGGCCTGGTGGGCTGGTGGGAAAGGTCATCCCGGAACATGGTGACATCGAGCTGACCCACAATGGCGGCCGCGTCAACGGCGGGATCGGCGGCGGCGATTTTTTGGGCAAGCCGGACTGCCAGCGGATAGCCGCGGCGTGGAATGCCCAGCAGCACCAGGTCCTTTGAGCCTTTGTTGGCTTCGAGGATCTCATGGGCGATACGAGTGAGTGCACGGTCGATGTCCGCGTGGTTGAGTACAACCCTGGCCGGGACCGGTGCCTGTGTGACGTGAGTCAACGCTCGTCTCCCCTTTCCCCGCCTCACGGGACGGAATTAAAAAAGGAACATTTGCCTTCCAAAATTACCACACAGGCGCCCCGGGACTGCCCGGACCGAAGGCGTCGTCGGTCACACCTGCGGCGGCCGTACTTTGTGGCCGAACAGACCTTTGGCGACGCGCTTCCCGCCGCATAGGCTCATCCCTATGTCGATGAACCCCCAACAGCCGGCGCCCGGGCCGTCAGGCAACCGCCCCGGTGACCCGCAGTGGCAGTACCGTGACCAGGCCACGAACCCGAGCTGGATGGGTCACGTCCAGCCGCAGAACTACCGGCCGGCGCCCGGGCACAGCGGGGGCTCGGTAGTCCAGGTCATCCCGGCGTCCGCATCCACAGTCGGCGCGCGGGCGTCCGGCGGCGTGGTGGGGCTCGTTGTGGGCGGAGGAATCCTCGCCTTCGTCAGCCTGTTCCTCGTGGTGCCCTTCCTGCTGGCCAACACCGGCATCACCGGGTTCGCCATCGGCTTCGTGGCGTCACTGATCCCGCTGGGGGCCGTACTGGGGGCTGTCTACATCATTGACCGCTGGGAACCTGAGCCGAAGAGGCTGCTCCTTTTTGCGTTCACGTGGGGCGCCGCGGTGTCCATTGCCGTCACACTCCTCATCCAACCCGTTTTCGCCCTTGCCGCCCCGTACTCGGACGAGGCCGCCTTCCGCGATTTCATGACCACGGTCCAGGCGCCGGTGGTGGAGGAATTCGCCAAGTCCCTGGGCCTGCTCCTGCTGCTCCTGATGGCCCGGAAACACTTTGACGGCCCGGTGGACGGGGTGGTGTTCGCCTTCACCATTGCGGGCGGTTTCGCGTTCACCGAGAACATCCTCTACTTTGGCCGCGCCATCGCCGAGTCGGGCACACCCGGCAGCGACCTCGTCCAGATCTTCTTCCTGCGCGGCGTGATGTCCCCGTTCGCGCACGCCATCTTCACCGGGACCACTGGCCTGATCATGGGGCTCGCGGCGCGGCGCTGGCACGCCGGCGCATCGGTTGTGGCCTTCGTGGTGGGCCTTATACCCGCGATGATCCTGCACAACAGGTGGAACAGCATGGGGCAGGACTTCCTGGCGCAGTATGTGCTGGTGCAGGTCCCCATCTTCCTGCTGGCGGTCGCCTGCATCGTGGTGTTGCGGGTCGCCGAAACGCGCCTCACCCGGCAGCGCCTGTTCGAGTACGCGGCCGCGGGCTGGTTCACGCAGACCGAAGTGGAGATGCTGGCCACTCCGGGCGGCAGGCGGCAGGCCGTGCGGTGGGCCGGCGCCTACAACCGTGCGCCGCAGATGAAGGAGTTCGTCAAGGGGGCCACGAGGCTGGCGTTCACCCGCCAGCGGATCCTCAGCGGCAGGGACGTCCAAGTCCACCAGCAGGACGAGGTGCAGCAGCTCCGCGAACTCGTCGCGTTGCGCGCGGCCGTCGGGCACTAACCAGCAGGACAGCGAACCGCCGTCTGCAGCTCGACGCCGTCGGACAGTTAAAGCTACCTGAAGCGGGCAGCAGAGAGCCCCGGCCAGTTCACAGTGGCCGGGGCTCCCTTGTCCTGCTGATAACCCGCGTCGGTCAGGCCAGCAGCGAAGGCTTCAGCTGCTGGAGGCGCCCCAACAGGCCGTTGATGAACGACGGCGACTCATCGGTGGAAAGCGTCTTGGCCAGGGCCACGGCTTCGCTGACGGCGACGCCGTCGGGCACGTCGTCGTTGTAGAGCAGTTCCCAGGTGCCGATCCGCAGGATGATGCGGTCCACGGACGGCATGCGCTCCAGGGTCCAGCCCTGGGAGTACGTCTCCAGGAACTCGTCGATGGCCGGCTGCAGTGACACCACGCCCTCGACGATTTCGAGCGTGTAGGGGTTGACGATCTGGTCGGTCCTCTCCCGGCGCGCGCGAAGCACGTCAAAGGCGGAAACGGAACGCTGCTCCGCTTCGAAGAGGACGTCAAGAGCCCTGTTACGGGCTTTACCGCGGGCGCTCACTACTCGCTTACCCTGCCCAGGTAGCTGCCGTCACGGGTGTCGACCTTGACCTTGGTGTTGTTCTCGACGAACAGCGGCACCTGGATCTCGTACCCGGTCTCAAGGGTTGCCGGCTTGGTTCCGGCGGAGGAGCGGTCGCCCTGCAGGCCCGGCTCCGTGTAGGTGATTTCGAGGACAACGCTCGGCGGCAGTTCGATGTACAGCGGGGTGCCTTCGTGGATGGCGATATTGACCATCTGGTTTTCGAGCATGAAGTTGGTGGCGTCGCCCACCGTGGCACCGGAAACGGTGATCTGGTCGTAGTCCTGGGTGTCCATGAAGACGAAGTCCGCGCCGTCCTGGTACAGGTACTGGTAATCGCGGCGGTCCACGGTGGCGGTTTCGATCTTGAGGCCGGCGTTGAAGGTCTTGTCGACCACCTTGCCGGACATAACGTTGCGCATCTTGGTGCGCACGAACGCGCCGCCCTTGCCAGGCTTGACGTGCTGGAACTCGATGATGTTCCAGAGCTGGCCCTCAAGCTTCAGGACAGTTCCGTTCTTGATGTCGTTTGTGGTTGCCACTGGTTTCCTCTGGTTTGTATCTGACTGCTTCTAGCGGCCAGCCGTATGCCAAGCAGGCATGCCGAACGGCCCGCCAGCGTGTATTTATCAAAAATCCAAGAACCATTCTAGCGGAAATGCGGGCGGGCTCCGTCGGCCCCTTCCGGCGGCGGCCGTCAGGACGCCAGTTCGAGTACGTCCCGTGCCCGCTGAAGGGCCACCGTCGACGAATAGATGAGAGCGGCGTCGGCTGACTGCGCGACCCTCAGATCGAGCGCCCGGGCGAACGACTCCACGGCGGCGCCGATGTGGCCGGATACGAAGTGGGTCCTGCCGAGGTACTGGTGCACAAGTGCCTCATTGGGTGTGCCGGCCACTTCCGCGAGCAGTTGCCTGAACAGCTCAACAGCGCGGTCAAAGCGATGGGACACCCGGAGGACCTCGGCTTCAAAGGTCCGCAGCCGGAAGGACTCCGGGTCCTTGTACCGCGCCTCGGCGAGCAGTTCGGCGGCGTCCGAACCGTGCCCCTCAACAAGCAGCACGAACACGCGGTCCGCCGGGTCGGCCGATGACTCAAGGGCGGCAGCGCACGCTTCGGCGTTGGTGATTTCCGGCAGAAGCGTTTCCGGGTTGATCCTGATTCCGGGGAAGCCGCCGGCGGGCCACTCGATGGTGCCGGCATCGAACTCCCGCATCAAGAGGCAATCTCCTGGTAGGCGGCGAAAAGCAGGGACGTGTCCGGGACATCCAGGATGCCGGGCTTCGCGATGCCGTCGAGCACCACGAAACGGAGGAGGTCCCCGCGTGACTTCTTGTCGCGGCGCATGCCGTCCAGCAGCCCCTGCCAGCGGTCGCGGCGGTAGGTGACGGGCAGTCCAAGGGATTCGAGGATGCTCCGGTGGCGGTCCGCGTCGGCATCACTGAGGCGGCCCACGCTGCGGGACAGTTCGGCGGCGAACATCATTCCGACGGAGACGGCGGCACCGTGGCGCCAGGAGTAGCGCTCCACGAGCTCGATGGCGTGGCCGAGGGTGTGCCCGTAGTTGAGGATCTCGCGCAGGCCGGATTCCTTCAGGTCCTCGGACACCACGCGGGCCTTGACGGCAATGGCACGCTCGATGAGCTCACGCAGCACGTCCGAGCCGGGGTCCGTGACAGCCTCCGGGTCCTTTTCAACGAGGTCGAGGATGGCGGGATCGGCGATGAAGCCGCACTTGATGACCTCCGCCATGCCGGAGATGATCTCGTTTTTCGGCAGCGTGTTCAGGGTGTCAAGATCCGCGAGGACAGCCGCCGGCGGGTGGAACGCGCCCACGAGGTTCTTGCCTTCCGCCGTGTTGATCCCGGTCTTGCCGCCCACCGAGGCATCCACCATGCCGAGGAGGCTGGTGGGCATGTGGATGACCTTGACGCCGCGCAGCCAGGTGGCGGCAACGAAGCCGGCGAGGTCCGTCACGGCTCCTCCCCCGACGGAAACGACGGCGTCGGAACGGGTGAAATCGTTCTGGCCCAGCACCTGCCAGCAGAACGCGGCCACCTGGATGTGCTTGCCCTCTTCGGCGTCCGGGATCTCCGCGGTGAGTGCGGTGAAGCCCGCCGCGGCGAGTTCGTCCCTGACGGTGTCTCCGGTGAGCCGGAGGGCCCGGGGGTGAATGACCAGCACACGCCGGACGCGCTCACCGAGCAGTTCCGGGAGGGTGCCCAGCAGGCCGCGGCCAACGACGACGTCGTAGTTGTCGCCGGCCGACTCGCCCGTGACCTTGATGACGGTTGATTCGCTCACTTCTCAACTTCCTGTTTCGCGGCCGTGGATTCCCCGGCTGCCGTAGTGGCGGCCGTGCTTTCCCCGGCCGCCGATCCCGCGTTGGTGGTGTTGTCCGCGGCCGGGTTGGCCGCACCTGCAGTACGTGCGTCTTTGCCGGCAGCGGCGGTGCCGTCACCTTCGTCTCCCGTGCCGGCAAGGAAGGCGCCCAGCGCCGCTTCGAGCCGGCGCCCCAGCTCCGGCACCGTTCCCTGACGGACGTCGACGACGATGTCGGCGAGGCGTTCGTACACGGGTTTCCGGGTGGCAAACAGGGTCTTCCAGCGGCGGATCCCGTCGCCGGCAAGGAGCGGCCGGCCCGAATTCCTCGCAATCCTGGCCGCGACGGTGTCCACGTCGCACTCGAGGTAGACCACCGTGCAGCGGTCCAGCAGCTGCTGGGTTCCGGAGTCCAGGACCGAACCGCCGCCCAGAGAAATCACAGTGCCTGTGCCGGCCGCTTCCTCAACGACCCGTGCAACAGTCCTCGCCTCAATCTCCCGGAACACCCGCTCGCCGCGCCCCGCGAAGATGTCGGCAATGGAGCCGTGGTTTTCAACAATGACCGCGTCAGTATCCACGAAGGGGGCGCCCAGCTGTTGCGCCAGCTGTTGCCCGATCGCCGACTTGCCGACGGCCATGGGTCCGATCAGCACTATGGGCCGGTCCCCTGCTGCGCAGGGCGTATTGCTCGAAGGCACTAGCGTCCGATCGTGTCCAGCGACGCCGGGATGCTCTCGAGGTAGCCCTTGATGTTGCGGGCAGTCTCGGCCACGGAATCGCCGCCGAACTTTTCAGTGACCGCTTCGGCCAGGACCAGGGCGACCATGGCCTCGGCAACGACGCCCGCGGCCGGAACGGCACAGACGTCCGAACGCTGGTGGTGGGCCTTGGCGGCCTCCCCGGTGCTCACGTCGATGGTTTTCAGCGCGCGCGGAACAGTGGCAATGGGCTTCATGGCGGCCCGGACACGGAGGACATCGCCGATGCTCATGCCGCCTTCGATGCCGCCGGCCCGGTTGCTCGTGCGGATGATCTTGCCGAATTCATCCTTGACGATTTCGTCGTGGGCTTGGGATCCGCGGCGGGCGGCAGTGAGGAAACCGTCCCCCACTTCGACGCCCTTGATGGCCTGGATGCCCATGAGGGCGGCGGCCAGGCGGGAATCCAGCCGGCGGTCCCAGTGGACGTAGCTGCCAAGTCCCGGAGGCAGTCCATAGGCCAGGACCTCCACCACTCCGCCGAGCGTTTCGCCTTCCTTGTGGGCGACGTCCACTTCGGCGACCATGGCGTCGGAGGTTTCACGGTCGAAGCAGCGGAGGGGGTCGGCGTCGAGGGCAATGACGTTCGCCGGGACCGGCAGGGGCCTGCCTTCGGGGACGGCGACGCTGGCGATGGAGACCGTATGGCTGACGAGTTCAATGCCCAGGTGCTTCAGGAACTGTGCCGCGACGGTTCCCATGGCGACGCGCGTGGCGGTCTCGCGGGCGCTGGCGCGTTCAAGCACCGGGCGGGCCTCATCGAAACCGTACTTCTGCATGCCGGTGAAGTCAGCGTGGCCCGGACGGGGACGGGTGAGCGGGGCGTTGCGTGCCTGGTCGGCGAGTTCCTCGGGGTCAACGGGGTCAGCAGACATGATCTGCTCCCACTTCGGCCATTCGGTGTTGCCCACCTGGATGGCGACCGGGCCGCCCTGCGTGATGCCGTGGCGGACTCCTCCAAGAATGGTGACAACGTCCTGCTCGAACTTCATCCGGGCACCCCGGCCATAGCCGAGGCGGCGGCGCGCCAAGGCATCGGCAATCTGCCCGCTGGTGAGTTCAACACCTGCGGGGACGCCTTCGATAATTCCGACCAGTGCCGGACCATGGGATTCACCGGCAGTCAACCAACGCAACATAAAATCCATCCTGCCATGTCTGGCGGTCAGTACACGCGCCGGGGAGCCCCGACTGCGTCACACATCACATCTATGACTTCGGCGCTGGCGGCGTCGTCGCGGCCCGTAAAGTAGCGGACCTGTTCGACGGCCTGGTACAGCAGCATCTCCAGGCCGGCGACCACTGTTCCGCCGAGGCTTTCCCAGACGGCCGCGATCCTGCTGGGCCAGGGATCGTAGGCAACGTCAAGCAGCACGCCGTTCGTCCTCGCGCCCAGCACGTCGAGTTCGGCGGCCATGCCGTCCGCCGCCCGGGGCGGCAAAGTGGATATTACGACGTCGGCGCCGGCCAATGCGGTGACGGCTTCCGACATGGGACGAACGGCGATCTCCATTGCCAGGCCGCTTGCCGCCGCCCGGGCCTCGGCCGCCCGCCCGGTGTCCCGGACGTAGACGGCAACTGACCGTGCACCGAGTTCCTGTAGCGCAGCTACGGCCGCCGCGGCCGTCCCGCCGCCGCCGAGGACCACCGCAGCAGGCGCCTCGACCGCTCCGGCGTTGCGCAGGGCGTTGACGATGCCCGCGACGTCGGTGTTGTAGCCAACCCGGCGTCCGGACTCCCCCCCGGATTCAAACACGACGGTGTTGATGACGCCGAGCACCTGCGCCACTCCGCGGACCTCATCCACTTCACGGACCATGGCCTTCTTGAGTGGCATGGTCACGGACAGCCCGCGCCATCCCGGTTCGGCCCGGACCGACTCCATGAACGCGGGCAGGGATTCCTCCGTCACGTCGATGGCTGTGTAGCCAATGTCCGCGCCGAGCTTCGCATAAGCGGCCCGGTGCAGCGCCGGTGACTTGGAGTGGCCGATCGGGTGCCCCAGGACAGCGGCACGAAGGCTCATACGCAGCGGCCCTGGTTGGCCTCACACCAAATGTTGTACTGGTCAACATAACGCTGGTGCTCCGCCAGTGTTTTGGAGAACTTTGTCTCCTTGGTGTCCAGGTTGATGGTCACCCAGTACATGTATTCATTCTGGTTCGGCTTGGCCGCAGCATCGATGGCCGTCTTGCCCGGCGAACCGATGGGACCTACGGGCAGTCCCTGGTTCGCATATGTGTTGTACCGATTGGACTTGTCCGCCTTTTCCTCTTCGGTAATGTGGAAGCTTTTCCGGCCCAGGCCGTAGGTGACCGTGGCATCGGACTGGATCAGCCCAGCCGTCTCAGTGTTGTTGGGCTTGAGCCGGTTGTAGATGGCGCCGGCGACGTCCTTGTACTCGGCCTGGCCGCCCTCTGCCTGCACGATGCTCGCGACCGTAACCACGTCATACTGCTTGGCGGCGTCGGTGACGCCTTGCGCCTTCAGCTCGTCGGTGGTGCTCTTCACCAGGGCCGTGAGGATCGCTTTCGGTGTGGTCCCGAGCGGGAACCTGTATTCGCCCGGCGCCAAGTAGCCCTCAAGATTCTTTGCTTCGGCGGGGAGGCCAAACTGCTTGGGCGAATCACTGAGCGCCTCGAGCTGGGCCAAAGGTATCCCTGAGCCTTCGGAGATTGCCTCCAGCGATTCTCCGATCCGGAGTCCGGCGCTCAATGCGAAGTACATGACCTTCGACTCTTCGGTGTTGAGCAGGACCGATACGGCGTCGGCGTTCTTCATTTCCTGCTTGAAGTCGTACTCGCCGGGGGCAAGGGTGCCACCTGCCGCCGTGAGTTCGGAGACGAAGGTCTCGGCGTTGGCTACCACCCTCGCTTCCTCAAGTTTCGCGGCGACCGAGACGGGCCCCTCGCCGGGCAGCACCGCCACCTTCACCTGACCCGTTCCCGGGCCGGGATAGTCGCTGGCCTTGTCGGTACCGAGCAGCGGCTTGAGGAACTGTGCACCTACGACCGCGGCAGTGACGAAAAGCGCGAGGGACAGCAGCAGCGCCACAACACGGCGCCGGTGGCGGACTTTCTTCGAGGGTTTGGACACCGTGGTCACGCTGTCCGCATCGGCCAGCAACTGGTGGCCGACGGCCTCGTGTTCAAGAGCGTCATGGTCCTCGTACGATTCGTGGTGCGCGTCATAATGGTGGTCCTGGTAGCCGGTTTCTGCGGCATCACCGTGGTGCAGGTCTTCGTCTGGGTGGAAGGCTGCTTCGTCGCTGCCGCCTTCCCGGTGAGACGACGGGGTGTCTCCGTGGTGCGTGTGCGGGGTGAACTCATGTGCCTGCGGCGACGGCACCTGAACGGTTGCCGCCTGGACCGATGGTTCCGGGGCAGCGGGCTCCTGGACGGTGGGCGCAACCAGCGGCACGCGCGGCACGGCGACCGTTGCGGGCACAGGCTCAGACTCCGTCACCGGTTCGGGTGCCCGCTGCGGTGCCGGCGCCGGAGCGGCGGCAGGCTGCGCAGGCGCGGCCTGGCCGGGCGACGGGCGGTGTCCGGGCATCTCGGGCGCCGAGTCCTCCCCGGACTCGTAAGCGTGCTCGGGAACGACGTCGTCGGATTCCGCCGTGACGGCTTTCTCCCTGGCACGGATTTCCTTGCGCGTCAGCGCCCGTCCGGCGTCCCTGAAGTTCCTGCCGGAGGAGTCGTCGTTATTGACCGGGCTCACTGTAGCCTTCCATCCTCTGAAGATTGTGTGTCTTGCCCCGGGACGGCCTGCTCAGCGCTGCTTGCTGTGGCGTCTCCGGTCAGCCCCGGCTGGGGAAGCGCGCGTACGCGGCTCCCCACATCCGTTCCCCTGGCTTTTTGCATGTCGATGGCGTGCTGCAAGATTCCCGCAGCCGCAACCTGATCCACCACTTTACGGTGATTTTTGCTGCTCATGCCAGCTTCGTGCAGGTGTCGGTGCGCTGTTACCGTGCTGAGGCGCTCGTCAACGAGGTTAACGGGCACCTCCAGCCCCGTGCGGCCCAGCTCGTCTGCCAGCAGCTGGGCGTACTCCGTGGCCATCCGGGCGGAGGCATGTTCCTCGCCCTTCATGGTCCGCGGCAGGCCCACAAAAATCTGCACGGCGCCCCGCTCGGCCGCCAACGCCGCAATCACGCGGACATCGGAGTTCTTCTTGGGGTTGCGGTCCAGCGTTTTGAACGGCGTAGCCAGGATGGCATCACGGTCACAGATGGCAACGCCTACACGGACGGTGCCCACGTCTACCCCCAGTTTGATGCCCTGGGGGTAGACGTCGGACGCAGCGGATGAGGTCACGGATCTGCTAGCGCCGGGTTACGGCATCTACGACGGCCGCCAGGGCCGGGCCGACCTTCGAGGCGTCGGTGCCGCCGCCCTGGGCGACGTCGTCCTTGCCGCCCCCGCCGCCGCCGAGGATGCCGGCCGCGAGCCGGACCAGCGCTCCGGCTTTGACCCCGGCTGCGCGTGCGGCTTCATTCGTGGCGATCAGGATGACCGGGCGGTCGTTGCTGACTCCGGCCACGGCCACCGTGGAGGCTTCGGACCCGAGGCGGTTCCGAAGGTCCATGGCGAGTCCGCGGAGGTCGTCCGCACCGCTGACCTGGCCGGCGTCGTGTGCGATGACACGAACGCCTGCGGCGTCCTTGGCTGTACCCACAAGCTGTGCGGCCTCGGCGCTGAGCTTCTCCTTGCGGAGCCGATCCAGCTCCTTTTCCGTGGCCTTGAGCTTGGTCAGGGTCGTGGCGATCCTGTCGGCCAGCTGGCCGGACGGGACCTTGAGCATTTCGGTCAGCTCCGTCACCAGGGCTCGCTCGGCGGCGAGGTGGCGGAAAGCGTCCATGCCGACGAATGCCTCGACGCGGCGGTTACCCGATCCCACGGACTGCTCGCCCAGCAGCGACAGGCTGCCGATGAGGGACGTGTTGGAAACGTGCGTGCCGCCGCACAGCTCGCGCGACCACGCGCCGTCGATTTCGACGACACGGACTTCGCTGCCGTAGTTCTCTCCGAACAGGGCCATGGCGCCGAGCGCCTTGGCTTCGGCGAGGGCCATGACCTTGGTGTCCACGCGGAAGTCGTTCCGGATGGCCAGGTTGGACACTTCCTCGATCTCGGAGCGGGTGGCTGCGCTGAGTCCCTCGCCCCAGGCGAAGTCGAAGCGCAGGTACCCGGCCTTGTTATAGGAGCCGCGCTGGGTGGCTTCCGGGCCCAGGATCTGGTGCAGCGCCGCGTGCACGATGTGCGTTCCCGTGTGCGCCTGCTCGGCGGCATGGCGGCGTTCACGGTCCACCGCGGCGCGCACCAGCGCATCGGACGCGATTTCGCCCTCGCGGACGATCGCCTTGTGGACGCTGAGGCCCTTGACCGGCCGCTGGACGTCGAGAACTTCGACGACGAACCCGTCACCGGTGATGAGGCCGGTGTCCGCAGCCTGGCCGCCGGCTTCGGCGTAGAACGGTGTTTCGGCGAGGACCAGTTCGATCTCGTCGCCCGTGGCCGCCTGGGAAACCTTGCGGCCGTAGCTGAGGATCCCGCGGACACGGGACTCGCCGTCGAGCTCGGTGTAACCGGTGAAGACGGTCTCCCCCTCCGACAGCAGCTCCTGGAAGGCGCTAAGATCCGCGTGAGCGCCCTTCTTGCCCTTGGCGTCGGCCTGGGCGCGCTTGCGCTGCTCCAGCATGAGCTTGCGGAACTCCGGCTCGTCGACCTTCAGCCCGGCTTCTTCGGCCATCTCCAGCGTGAGGTCGATCGGGAAACCGTACGTGTCGTGCAGGGCAAACGCGTCGGCGCCGGACAGCGGCCGGCCTGCGGCCTTGGACTCGTTGACGGCATCTTCGAGGCGGGCCGTGCCGGAGGCAATGGTCCGGAGGAATGCCTTCTCTTCCGCGTAGGCGATCCGGCTGATGCGGTCGAAGTCCGTCTCCACGATCGGGTACACGCCCTTCATGGCGTCGCGGGAGGCGGGCAGGAGGTCCGGCAGGCAGGCCTTTTCGACGCCGAGCAGGCGCATCGAGCGGACGGCGCGGCGGATCAGGCGGCGCAGCACGTAGCCGCGGCCCTCGTTGGACGGAGTGACACCGTCGGCGATGAGCATCAGCGCCGAGCGGATGTGGTCTCCCACCACGCGCATCCGGACGTCGTCCGTGTGGTGGGGATCGTCGGCCGTTTCCGCCGACGTGTATTCCTTGCCGGAGAGCTCGGCCGCTTTGTCGATGACCGGGCGGACCTGGTCGGTCTCGTACATGTTCTCGACACCCTGCAGGATCATGGCGAGGCGCTCCATGCCCAGGCCGGTGTCGATGTTCTTTTTGGGCAGTTCGCCCACGATGTCGAAGTCGTCCTTGGAGCGGACGTTGTTGATCTGGTACTGCATGAACACCAGGTTCCAGATTTCGACGTACCGGTTTTCGTCGGCGATGGGGCCGCCTTCCACGCCGTACGCGGGACCACGGTCGTAGTAAATCTCCGAGCACGGGCCGGCCGGTCCGGGCTGGCCGGTGTGCCAGTAGTTGTCGGCTTTGCCCATGCGCTGGATCCGGCTGGCGGGGACGCCGGTGTTCTTGAGCCAGAGGTCCTTGGCTTCGTCGTCCTCTTCGTAGACAGTCACCCACAGCAGTTCCGGCGGAAGGCCGTAACCGCCGTCCTCAACGCTGGTGGTGAGCAGTTCCCAGGCGAACTTGATGGCGTCTTCCTTGAAGTAATCGCCAAAGGAAAAGTTGCCGCACATCTGGAAGAAGGTGCCGTGGCGGGCAGTCTTGCCCACTTCCTCGATGTCGCCGGTGCGGATGCACTTCTGCACGCTGGTGGCCCGGTTGTAGGGCGGCTCCTCCCGCGCGGTCAGGTACGGAATGAACGGCACCATTCCGGCAACCGTGAACAGCAGGGACGGGTCACTGGAGACCAGGGAGGCGGAGGGCACGGCGGTGTGGCCCTTGCTGACGAAAAAGTCGATCCAGCGCTTGGTGATCTCCTGCGACTTCATGAGCTGATTACTTACCCTTCTTGGTTCACGCGTTCTGCCGCGTGACAGTTGATTCAGGTGGCTGTTCCGGAAATGACGGTTGCTGCCTGTTTAATTCTCCCGCAGCGGGCGGCTATCGCCGTACAACGTCCTGGGATTCGACGCCGAGCGCGGTGCGGAGGTCGGTCTCCCGCTCGTGCATCCCGGCCCGGACGGCGTCCGCGAAGTCGTAGACGCCGTCGGCCAGTCGGCCCACGGCGCGGTTCAGGCCCTCCGGCCCCAGGTTCGCCTGGGCCTCGGTGATTTTGCGGAAGGCGATGACTCCGATAGCCACGCCGATTCCCATCCAGACAAGTCGTTTCATTTTAAGTTCTCCGGGTGGGGGCTAGCGGCTGCGACGGCCGGCTGCGGGCTTCTTGCGTGCGGCGAAGGCGGTGCGAACGCCGTAGCTGAAGGCGGCCACCTTGATCAGCGGCGAGCCCACAGTGGCGGCAACCAGGGAGGAAAGCGCCGAGATGTTCGCGGAGGCGTCCGAAACGTTGGAAGCGATGCCGTCCACCTTCTTCAGCTGCTGGTTGGTGGTGGATACGGTCGCCGTGACTTCGTCCATGAGTGGGGTCGCACCGTCGCTGATGGAGCGGATCGAGGTCCGCACCTCATCAAATACCCGCCCCAGCTTCAGGATCGGGACAGCAAGCAACAGGACCAGGAGCGCAAATACTCCGGCCGCGATCAGGCCGGCAATATCGCCACCAGACATAGACGTTCATCTCCTTGAAACTCCGTGGAACGGTACATGGTCCTCGGCGGCAGTGTGCGCCAGCCGCGGATGTCCCCCAAGTACCTTACATACAAAGAAGCCCGCGGCGCTTGCCACGGGCTTCCTTGGGTACGCTGCCGGAAATTTAGCGTGCGTAGAATTCGACGACGAGCTGCTCTTCGCAGGTCACGGGGACCTCGGAGCGCTTCGGGCGACGGACCAGGCGTGCCTGCAGGGCGTCGAGCTTGACGTCCAGGTAGGCCGGAACCTGGGGCAGGACGTCGCGGTGCGCGCCGGCTGCTGCAACCTGGAACGGAGGCATGGTTTCGCTGCGGCTGTGAACGTGGACCAGCTGGCCCTCGCCGACGCGGAAGGACGGGCGGTCGACGCGGATGCCGTCAACCAGGATGTGGCGGTGCACAACCAGCTGGCGGGCCTGGGCGATGGTGCGGGCGAAGCCGGCACGCAGCACGAGGGCGTCGAGACGCATTTCGAGCAGTTCGATCAGGTTTTCACCGGTCAGGCCCTTGGTGCGGCGTGCTTCTTCGAAGGCACGGGTCATCTGGGCTTCGCGGATGCCGTACTGGGCGCGCAGACGCTGCTTTTCGCGCAGACGTACGGCGTAGTCGGAGTCCTGCTTCTTGCGGGCACGGCCATGCTCACCGGGGCCGTACGGGCGGCGCTCCATGTACTTGGCGGCCTTGGGGGTCAGAGCGATGCCGAGTGCACGCGAGAGGCGTGCGGTACGGCGAGCACGAGTGTTGTTAGCCACTTGTGTCCTTCCAATTACTGCGGTGTGTCAGTGTTACTGGCCTCCACGATGGAGAGCATCGGCCAACCGCTGCCTTTTGCTACTGGGCACAGGCATAACCTCATCAAACGTGAATTTGGTGGATTTTGCGTCCGCGCCTTGCCAGACAAACATCAATCTTAGCATGATGCTCACTTGCCCCGGACGATCTTCCGGAGGCGTTCAAGCCGGACGGCGATGTCCCGCTCAGCCCCGTTGCCGGTGGGCTCGTAGTAGTCGCGGCCCACGAGGTCATCCGGCGGGTACTGCTGGCGGGCCACGGAGTGCGGGGCGTCGTGGGCGTACTTGTACCCCTGCCCGTGGCCCAGCTGCTTCGATCCGGGGTAGTGCGCGTCCCGCAGGTGCGCGGGGATTCCGTTGCCCAGGCCTGCCCGGACGTCCGCAATGGCCTTGTTCAGGCCCATGTAGGCGGCGTTCGACTTCGGCGCCGTGGCGAGGTGGACCACGGCCTCGGCCAAGACGATCCTGCCTTCCGGCATGCCGATCAGCTGGACCGCCTGTGCGGCCGCCACGGCGGTCTGCAGCGCGGTGGGGTCGGCCATGCCCACGTCCTCCGCCGCGGAAATCACGATGCGGCGGGCCACGAAGCGCGGGTCCTCCCCCGCCTCCAGCATCCGTGCGAGGTAGTGCAGCGCCGCATCCACGTCGGAACCCCGGATGGACTTGATGAAGGCACTCGCGACGTCATAGTGCTGGTCGCCGGCGCGGTCGTACCGGACCGCGGCGACGTCCAGCGCCCGCTCGGTGTGGCGGAGCTCAACGGTGACCGGCTCTTCAGGCGCCGGGGCGGCGGCGGAAGTGTCGCCGTCGGCGTTGGCGGCAGGCTCGGCGTCGGCAGTTCCGCCGCCCGGCGAAGGGGCGACGTCGTCCGCGTCGCCGAACGCCACGCCGGCAGCAGCCTCCAGCGCGGTCAGGGCGCGCCGGGCGTCCCCGCCGGACAGCCTGACCAGGTGGGCCAGGGCGTCTGCACTGAGCCGGACCTTGCCGTTCAGCCCCCGGGCGTCCTCAACGGCGCGCTCGAGCAGGCCCTCAATGTCGGCGTCGGTCAGCGGCTTGAGCGTGAGGAGGAGCGAGCGGGAGAGCAGCGGGGAGACCACGGAGAAGGACGGGTTCTCGGTGGTTGCTGCCACGAGTACCACCCAGCGGTTTTCGACGCCGGGCAGCAGCGCATCCTGCTGCGCTTTGTTGAAGCGGTGGATCTCGTCGAGGAACAGGACCGTGGTGGTTTTGTAGAGGTCGCGGGCGGTCAGGGCCTCGTCCATGACCCGGCGCACGTCCTTGACGCCGGCCGTGATGGCGGACAGTTCCACGAACTTGCGCCCTGGCCCCCGCGCGATCACATGCGCCAGCGTTGTTTTGCCGGTGCCCGGCGGACCCCAGAGGATGAGCGAGCTTGGACCGGCCGGTCCAACGGCATCGGTACCGGCGGCCAGCTGGCGAAGCGGCGAGCCCTGCCCCAGCAGGTGCTGCTGGCCCACCACGTCATCCAGGGTGCGCGGCCGCATCCGGACAGCCAGCGGACTGCGCGGCGAGGCCGTTCGCCCGCCAAGCGGACCACCACCCGGGAGGCCCGACGGTGAGGCGTCGCCGTCGCCCTCGTCTTCGTTGTCCGGCCCCGGGCCGAAGAGATCATCCACATAGATAGGCTACTCATAGATTCATCGGGCAAAGTCCGGTCACGGGAGCAAGGAAGTCGGCAGTGTCACACAGCGGCGAATCAGTGGGACGTCCTGCCGTAGCCTCCCGGACCGCATTCATCTCCGGCGCACGGCTGGCCGGCTGGGTGGATCGCTTCGGTGCCAGCCACGGGGACCTTGAGATTGCGGACCACGACGACGGCGTGCGGCTGCTTGCGGCCGACGGCGCCAGCGCGTTGCTCCAGGCGCCGTGGCCGGACGACGGCCGGCCCGGACGGGGCGCCGATCTGGTGGCCCGGCTGGCCTCCCTCGCGTCGCAACCCCGGAGGATCGGCCTGGTCCTCATTCGGAGGGGCGGATACGGGGTGGCCGTGGCGAGTGAGGGCAGGCTCCTGGCCGCCAAGACCGGATCGAAGTACGTGCAGTCGCGCACCGCAGCCGGCGGCCAGTCCCAGCAGCGGTACGCGCGGCGCCGCGCCAACCAGGCGGACGCGATGGTGGAGGCCGTTGCTGACCAGGCACGGCAGGTGTTTGCCGGGCAGGTCATCGAGTACATCGTTCCCGGCGGCGACAGGGGCATGGCCGAGCTGGTCCTCGACGAGCCGGCGCTCAAGGCCTACGCCAAGGTGCAGCGGCTGGCCTACCTCGACGTCCCCGATCCCCGTGCGGCTGTGCTGAAGAAAGCAGCCGCGGACGCCTGTGCCGTGCGGATCCAGGTGACCGACCCGCCGTCGTGATTTCCCGCCGGGCCCCCGGCGTTTAGACGGGTGGCGCCGTTTCGACGGGTTCCCTCCCGGTTCGATGCGGCGCAGCATCGAGTGCGCTGGGAACCGTCGAAACGGCGGAGTAGGGCCCCATCACGACCCCCCCGACCTCAGAACGTGTGGTTCGATAGAACCTAGGCGGGCATCTTTCTTGGGCAGCGCGCGCCCTTGACAGCCAGTCCAGTCCTTAGGAATATCAAAGGTGCCGGTACGCCTGGCTGTCTCCCGGGAGGCGACCTGCGGTCCGGCTTCTCGAAGGGTTTATCGGATGAAGTCAGCACTCCCTCGTCTCAGATCCTTCCAGTGTGTGGCCACAGCCGCCGCAGCCCTTCTGGCGGTCTCTGTCGCAGGTTGCACCAGTGAGGCCGCGTCCCCTGCCGGTGGTGTTCAGATCGCTGCTGTTGGTGACATGAACGGCGAAAGGAACTTTGCGCCTGATAGCCCGTCCGGTCGGAACGGTGCGGCGATTACCCGGCTCGTAAAGAACAACGAGATTGACGCGTTCCTAGGGCTCGGGGACTTCCAGTACGACACCGCGTACTGCGCTGACTATGTGAAGTACTGGACGCCGCTGTGGGGCGGCACGAAGCCCAAGTTGTACTGGGTGTCCGCCCCCAACCACGACTGGAAACCCGGCCGCAACGAAGACCTCGACAACTTCATGAATGGCCAGTGCCCGGGTTCTACGGCGAAGGCCGCGATCAACCAGCAGCGTGGGTTCATCGGGAACGGGAAACCGTACTCGAAGGACTTCGGGAACTGGCACTTCGCGTTCCTGTCGTCTGCGCACTGGCGGTACGACTCCACGCAGGCTGAGGAGTTGACGAAGTGGCTGGACGACGACCTCGCGGCAGCCAGGGCGGCGGGTAAGCACCTGGCAGTCGTGCACCACGAACCGTACTTCACGTCGAACACGGACGAACACGGACGGGCCGCTGAGCACAAGCCCTGGATCGACGTGATGTGGAAGCACCGGGTCCGTCTGACCCTGTCAGGGTCACAGCACAACTACGAACGGTCATGTCCGGTGAACAACGATGACCAGTGCGTCGATGACGGGATGACAGCGTTCCAGGTTTCCACGGGAGGCATCCGTCTGCGCGACTTCACGAGCAGTCCGTCGTACATCGCGAAGCGATTCAGCGACACTCACGGGTTCCTTCGGCTGACACTCCGGGACAACGGGTCTTTCGACTGGAAGTTCGTTCCAACGTCCGGGTCGGGCACGGACGCAGGTACGCGTTCCGCACCGCAGTAAAGGCAGGCGGATTGTCTGCGGACGCCAACGGCTCCCCGGGATTCCAGGGAGCCGTTGTTACTGCACGTTCCGTTGATACGGATGTGCTGTTAATGCCGCGGGTGCAGCCGCTTATTTGTCTTCGGGCTTCATCGCTTCAGGCTTCTTGGCCTCGGGCTTGAAGTCGACGCCGGCCTCCTTGCGCTGCTGGGCGGTGATGGGCGCAGGAGCGTCCGTGAGGGGGTCGTGACCGCCGCCGGACTTCGGGAAGGCGATGACGTCGCGGATGGAATCCACTCCGGCGAGCAGCGCTACGACACGGTCCCAGCCGAAGGCGATGCCGCCGTGCGGCGGAGCCCCGTACTTGAAGCCCTCCAGCAGGAAGCCGAACTTGGTCTGCGCGTCCGCCTTGTCGAGGCCCATGAGCTCAAAGACACGCTCCTGGACGTCCCGCTCATGGATACGGATGGATCCGCCGCCGATTTCGTTGCCGTTGCAGACGATGTCGTACGCGTAGGACAGCGCCGATTCAGGATCCTTGTCGAACGAGTCCATGAACTCGGGTTTCGGCGAGGTGAACGCGTGGTGGACGGCAGTCCACTGGCCAGCACCCACGGCCACGTCACCGGAGGCGACAGCGGCGGCAGCCGGTTCAAACATGGGGGCGTCCACCACCCAGCAGAAGGCCCAGGCAGTGGGATCAATCAGGCCGGTGCGGTGGCCGATCTCAACCCGGGCGGCGCCGAGCAGTGCTCGGGACGGAGTCTTCTCGCCGGCGGCGAAGAAGATGCAGTCGCCGGGCTTGGCGCCAACGGCGTCGGCCAGGCCGGCGCGTTCTGTCTCGGTCAGGTTCTTGGCCACGGGGCCGGCGAGCTCGCCGTCTTCCTTGTACAGGACGTAGGCCAGGCCCTTGGCGCCGCGCTGCTTGGCCCATTCCTGCCAGGCATCCAGGGCGCGTCGTGCCTGGGAGGCTCCGCCCGGCATGACCACGGCACCCACGTAGGGCGCCTTGAAGACGCCGAAGTTGGTGTCCTTGAAGAACTCCGTCAGCTCAGTGAGTTCCTGGCCGAACCGCAGGTCGGGCTTGTCGGAGCCGTACCGGGCCATGGCATCCGCGTAGGTGATGCGCTGGATGGGCGTGGGGATCTCGACGTCGATCAGCTTCCACAGCGCTTTAACGATGTTTTCGCCCAGCGAGATGATGTCATCCTGGTCAACGAAGCTGGCCTCGATGTCCAACTGGGTGAACTCCGGCTGGCGGTCCGCGCGGAAGTCCTCGTCCCGGTAGCAGCGGGCAATCTGGTAATACTTTTCAAAGCCGCCCACCTGCAGCAGCTGCTTGAAAAGCTGCGGCGACTGCGGCAGCGCATACCAGGATCCGGGGGCGAGGCGGGCCGGGACCACGAAGTCGCGGGCGCCTTCCGGCGTCGAACGCGTCAGCGTGGGAGTCTCGATCTCGACGAAGCCGTCCTGGTGCAGCAGTTCCCGTGCCACACGGTTGGCCTCGGAGCGGAGGCGGAGGTTGCGGCTAGGGCCGGGGCGGCGCAGGTCAAGGTAGCGGTGCTTGAGCCGAGCTTCCTCGCCGACCTCAACGTGCTCGTCAATCTGGAACGGCAGTGCGTCCGCGGTGTTGAGGATGACCACCTTGTCCGCCATGACCTCGATCTCGCCGGTGGCCAGCGCCGGGTTTTCGTTGCCCTCGGGGCGCTTGGAAACCGTGCCGGTAACCTGCAGCACATACTCGTTGCGCAGCCCGTGAAAAACCTCTTCTTCCCGGACCACGATCTGAGCAACGCCTGAGGCGTCACGCAGATCGACGAATGCGACACCACCGTGATCACGACGGCGGCCAACCCAGCCAGCCAGGGTTACGGTTTGTCCAATGTGCTCGGAACGGAGGGATCCGAGGTCATGTGTGCGCAGCACAGCATTCCTTTCAGAAGGAAAACGAAATGAAGTTCAATAGGATCGTTGCGGAACGATCCCGTCCGAGTTTACCCGCTGGAAAGGTTCACAACCCGCCATGACCAGGCACCAGAAGCTCCAGCGAAGGCTGGGTGTGTTCGACGCAACATCCATCGGACTCGGATCGATGCTGGGCGCCGGCGTCTTCGTGGTTTTCGGTCCGGCTGCCGGCCTGGCCGGACATCTGCTCCTCGCATCCATTGTGATTGCCGGCGCGGTGGCATACTGCAACGCCGTGGCCTCGGCCCAGCTCGCGGCCATGTACCCGGAGAGCGGCGGCACGTACATCTACGGGCGCCGGCAGCTGGGCGAATGGCGCGGATTCCTGGCAGGCTGGGGTTTCGTGACCGGCAAGACGGCCTCGTGCGCCGCCATGGCCCTGACCTTCGGGCAGTATGTGGCGCCGGACTACGCCACCCCGGTGGCCCTCGCGGCCGTGGCGGTGCTGACCGGCGTGAACCTGATGGGCATCACCCGGACGGCGTTCCTGACCCGCATTCTGCTGGGCGTCGTCCTAGCCACTCTGGCGTTTGTGGCCGCGGCCAGTGTCCTCGGTCCGCACCCTGCCGGCAGCGGGACGGGCGAATCCGTGGGCAGCGCATGGGGCGTCCTGCCGGCCGCGGGCCTGGTGTTCTTCGCTTTCGCCGGCTATGCACGGATCGCGACCCTCGGCGAGGAAGTGAAGGACCCGGCCCGGGTTATCCCGCGTGCCATCCTCGGGGCACTGGGTGGCGCCTTCGCCATCTACTTGCTGCTGGGCGCGCTGCTGCTGGCCCATCTGCCGGTTCAGTCGCTCGCCGCATCAGCGGCACCATTGCTCGACGCCGTATCCCAGTCCCGCTTGTCCGGCTGGGCGCCGCTCGTGCAGGCAGGGGCCGCCGCCGCCTCCCTGGGCGCACTGCTGGCGCTCATCACCGGAGTGGGCCGCACCGCGATGGCCATGGCCCGCGAACGGGACCTTCCCGGACCGCTGGCGCGCGTGGGCGGACGCCATCCGGTGCCGTTCGTCGCCGAACTCGCGGTGGCCGCCGTCGTGATTCTGCTGCTGCTGACCAGCGACGTCGTCACGGTGGTGGGATTCTCCAGCTTCGGCGTGCTGCTGTATTACGCCGTGACCAACGCAGCGGCCTACACGCTCAAGGACCGCCCCCGGCATGCGCCAAGGTGGCTCAATGCCGCGGGACTCGCCGGCTGCCTCCTGCTCGCGTTCACCCTGCCGCCGGCTTCGGTCCTGACCATGGCGGCCGTGCTCGCCGCCGGGATGGGCGGACGGGCACTGGCCCTCCGGCTGCGCCGGCGCTAAGCCGCCGCTCCGTGGAGCGATATCTCCGGACGTCACCCGTGGTGTGGCCACTCGAGGCGGTTACTCCGGTGAGACGCCGGTGACCTGGACGTGGAGGTCCTCGTCCGACGGCGTCCAGGTGGCCGGATCCGCGTCGGTCTGCACGCCGGAGCGGATGTCCTTCACCTGGTGCTTGCCGTCGTCGTCGGTGAACCAGACGAAGGGGATCCCCCGGCGGTCGGCGAACTTGATCTGCTTTCCGAACTTTTCGGCCTTGGCGGCGACTTCCGTGGCGATGCCGCGGCTGCGCAGCTGGGTGGCGACATCCTGCGCCTCTCCCCACGTGTCGTCGGCGTTCAGCGCGACGAGCACGGCGGTGGGCACGGAGCGGGACGCCTTCGCGAGATCCTGGCTGAGGATCCGGGAGACGAGCCGGGTCACGCCGATGGACAGCCCGACGCCGGGGAACTTGCGGTTGCCCTTGCTCGCCAGCGCGTCATACCGGCCGCCGGAGCAGATCGAGCCCAACTGCTCGTGGCCTACCAGCACCGTTTCCACGACCGTTCCGGTGTAGTAGTCCAGCCCGCGGGCAATGCTCAGGTCAGCGATCACCTTGCCCGGGGCGCGCTTCACGGCGGCCTCGATGACCTGCTCGAGTTCGTCCAGGCCCTCTTCGAGGAGCTCGTTGCTCACGCCGAGGGAACGGACCTGCGCCACGAAGGAGGTGTCCTCGGTCCGGATGCCCGCGAGCTTCAGTGCTGCCTGTGCCTGTTCGTCTGTGGCGCCCAGCTCGGTCCTGAGCAGCTCGGCCACCTTGCCGGGGCCGATTTTCTCCAGTTTGTCGATGCTGCGGAGCACGCCCGCGGTATCGTCCAGGCCGATGCCGCGGTAGAAGCCCTCCGCGAGCTTCCTGTTGTTGATGCGGAGCCGGAAATCCGGGATCGGCAGGGCGCCCAGCGCCTCGGCGATGACCAGGGCGATTTCCACGTCGTAGCGGAACGGAAGGTCGCCGTCGCCCACCACATCGATGTCCGCCTGCGTGAATTCGCGGGCGCGGCCCTCCTGCGGGCGTTCGCCGCGCCAGACCTTCTGGATCTGGTAGCGGCGGAACGGGAACGCAAGGTAGCCGGCGTTTTCCACGACGTACCGGGCAAACGGCACGGTGAGGTCGAAGTGCAGGGCCAGGGCGTGCGGATCGTGCTTGCCCTTCGCTTCCTCTCCCTCGTCGTCCTGGAGCCGGCTCAGCCCGTAGACCTCTTTATCGATCTCGCCCTTGCGCAGCAGCTGGCCGACCGTTTCCACGGCGCGGGTTTCGATCGACGAGAAGCCGTGCAGTTCAAAGGTACGCCGCAGGGAGTCCAGGACATGCTGCTCCACCAGCCGCTCCTCGGGAAGCCACTCGGGGAATCCGGACAGGGAGGCTGTGCGTGCCATGGTGGAGTTTCTCCTCAGGTAACCGAAGGCTGGAGTCCGCTGCGCAGTAATCCGCGCCGCCATGTGGTTCAAAAAGAAGCGGCAAGGGCGGGAGTCCAGCCTGTCATGCATAAACTATGTGCGGCAGTCAGTTTATGCTTTCGGCGCCTGCATCTCTAATGCGGGGCCGGGACGTACGGCTGCCGCACTGCAGCTGCAGCCGGGGATGCCTTCAGGGCGGATCAGGCGGGCAGCCCGATCAACGAGGAGGACCTGTGGCGGCCAGTCCACGTGAGACGCGTGAAGCCAGAAGGCGCATCCAGCAAATGGAAGCCAAACGCGAGCTTCGCCGCGACCAGGAGAAGCGCCGCAAGCGGGACAACCTGTTCGCGGGAGGCGCCGGAGCGGCAGCGGTGATCCTCGCCGTCGTGCTTCAGTTGGCAGTTTTCTCCGGAAACCCGACAGAGGAAGAGTTTGCAGCGGCAGAAGCCGAACTTAACTCCCCCTCCCCCTCCCCCTCGGCGCCGGCCTCGCCATCGGCCGCCGCCACCACCAACGCCCCCAATATTCCCAAGCCGGAAGCGGCCGCGGGCAAGGTCTTCACTGGCGAGCTGAAACTGAACCGCGGAACGGTGGGCGTGCAGCTGGACGGCACCAAGGCGCCGCAAGCCGCAGCCGTCTTTAAGTCGCTTGCCGACTCGGGTTACTACCAGGGCGTCAGCTGCCACCGGCTCACCACTGCCGACAACTTCGGCGTGCTGCAGTGCGGCTCCAAGACGGGAGACGGCCAAGGCGATCCCGCCTACACCTGGGGTCCGCTTGAAAATACACCGGCGGACAACAAATATCCTGCCGGCACCATTGCGGTGGCGCGCACCGGCGGAAACGCCTACGGCAACGGCACGCAGTTCTTCGTCGTATACAAGGACACGGTCATCCCCGCCGACGCCGCGGGTGGCTACACCGTGGTGGGCAAGGTGACCTCCGGCCTGGACACCGTGACAAAGATTGCGGCTGCAGGTCTTAAGTCGGGCGGAAGTGACACCGACGGCGCTCCTGTGGAACCAGTCACGATAGACTCGTTCTCTCTGAAGTAATAAGCCCGTGTCCCAAGCGGCCACGGGTGCATTACGAGAGTATTTTCCTCCAAGCGAAAGACTTTTAGCGGTGACAGACAGTCAGAAATCCGACGAAACAGCTGCCGACCTGATCGAGGTTCCGGCCCCTCCGGCCGAGCCCACGGAAGCAGCAGCAGACGACTCGCAGGCAGAAGCGGTGCAGGCAGAGGCTGAGCAGGCCGCTGAGGCCGAGCAGGCCGCTGAGGCTGAGGCTGAGCCGGCCGACGTTGCCCCGGCCGCTGAGGCCGAGCAGGCAGACGTCGCCCCCGCTGAGGCTGAGACCGACCAGGCCGGCGTTGCCCCGGCCGCTGAGGCTGAGGCCGAGCAGGCCGACGTTGCCCCAGCCGCTGAGGCTGAGCCCGAGCACGCAGAGGCCGAGGCTACCCCGGCCGCCGCCGAAGCCGGCGCCCCTGCTGAAGCGCCTGCGCCCGCTGCCCCGCGTCCGGCGCCCCGCCCGGCACCGTCGCCTGCGGCGTTCGCCGCCCGCCCCAAGGCAGGCCCTGCGGCTGCCGTGGCGCCTGTGCCGGCCGCGCCCGCCACGTCGTTGGCCGAAGCGGCCCGCTGGGGCCGGGTTGAGGGGGACGGCCACGTCTTCCTGACCATCGACGGCGAGGAGCACCCGGTCGGGCAGTACCCGGATGTCAGCAACGACGAGGCGCTGGCGTACTTTGCCCGGAAGTACGACGACATCGTGGCCCAGATCGTGCTGCTCGAACAGCGCGTTGCGTCCAAGGCACCCACCACCGACATGCAGAAGACCGTGACACACCTCCGCGAGCAGCTTGCTGAGCGCAACATGGTGGGTGACATCCGTTCCGCAGAGGGCCGGCTGGACACGCTGTCCGCCGAGATTACCGAGCTCGAGAAGGCGGAAAAGGCGCAGCATGACGCCGTGCGTGCGGCCGAACTCGCCGCCCGCGAGGCCATCGTGACCGAGGCCGAGGCTATTTCGGGAACGGATCCTGCACAGATCCAGTGGAAGACCTCCAGCGCCCGGATGAACGAACTGTTCGAAAGCTGGAAGACCGCGCAGAAGAGCGGCGTCCGGCTTGGCCGTAGCAATGAGGATGCATTGTGGAAGCGGTTCCGTGCTGCCCGGACGGTCTTCGACCGCCACCGCCGTGCCTACTTCTCCCAGCTGGACAGCAACAACTCCGCGGCGAAGGCTGCCAAGGAAAAGCTCATCGCCGAGGCCGAGGCACTGTCCTCGTCCACTGACTGGGGCTTCGCCGCCGGCGAATACCGCCGGTTGATGGACGAGTGGAAGGCGTCACCGCGCGCCAGCCGCAAGGACGACGACGCCCTGTGGGCGCGTTTCCGCGCGGCCCAGGATGTCTTCTTCTCCTCCCGCCAGGCTGCTAACGACGAGATCGACCAGGAGTATTCTGCCAATCTCAAGGTCAAGGAGGCCCTCCTCGTGGAGGCCAACTCGATCCTGCCGATCAAGGATCTCGGCGCCGCGAAGAAGGCACTGCAGTCCGTCCGCGACCGCTGGGAGGAAGCCGGAAAGGTGCCCCGTGCGGATATGGGGCGCATCGAGGCCGGCCTGCGCAGGATTGAGGATGCGGTCCGGCAGGCCGAGGAGGAAATCTGGCAGCGCTCGAACCCGGAGACGAAGGCCCGCACCAACAGCGCCCTGAGCCAGCTTGAGTCGGCCATCGCCGGGCTCAAGGATGATCTGGCCAAGGCAGAGAAGGCCGGCGACCAGCGCAAGATCAAGGCTGCCCGGGAAGCCCTGGACGCCCGCCAGGCGTGGCTGGACCAGATCCAGCGCTCGGCGAGCGAACTCTCCTAACAAGGACACCCTGCAGGCCCCGCACCGGTTATCCACATAGCCGGGACGGGGCCTGTACTCGTTTTGCGCCGTTCCGGCAGGATGGCTTAATGGCAGCATTTTCCGGGCGCGCCGCCCCCGAGTCCCCCGCGCAGCTTCTGGACCTCTATGCCCCGGGCCCGTTGTTTTCCTGGCCGGAACTGCAGTCCATGGCGGCCGACGGCGTGCTGGCGCAGCTCTACCAGCACGGCTACACCGTCCCGGGCATCGTCGCATCCCCGCAGCTGCGGGCGCGCGCCGCCGCGTTCGCCGTGCCACCTGCCATACGGCAGCGGGTCGTGGCCGGCCGCATGACGGCCGCCTGGATCTACGGCTGCGCGCGCGAACCGGACCGCCTAGCCCTGCTGGTGGACGTCAAGCGCCGCATTTCGAGCCTGCGGTCCACCAGGGGGTGTACGCTCCATGAGATCAGGCTCGGCCCCTTCGATGTCGTGAGCCTGGGCGGGCTGATGGTCTCAAGCCCGCTGCGGACAGCCCTGGATATCGCCCTGCACGTTGAGGCGGAGCGCGCAGTTCCGGCCCTGCGCAAAATGCTTGACAGGCCCGAACTCGATGTCCGGCTGCGGCTCCTGACCCTGGCCGTGGAAGCGACGCCCCGGCTCCCCCACAAGCACGCGGCGCTGGAAAAGCTGGCGCTGCTAGCTCCTCCGGCGGTTACCTGTGGTCCGGTAGACGTCGAACACGCCGTCGATTCGCCGGACGGCGCTCAGCACGTGGCTCAGGTACTTGGGGTCGCCCATCTCGAAGGCAAATTTTGAGATGGCCACCCGGTCGGTCGACGTATGAACACTGGCGGCGAGGATGTTGACGTGGTTCTCGGAAAGGATTCGCGTGACGTCGGACAGCAGGGATTTCCTGTCCAGCGCCTCCACCTGGATCTCCACGAGGAACACGCTCGACTGCGTCGGGGCCCAATCGACGTCGACGATCCTGTCAGGCTGGTCCTTCAGCCCGGAAACGTTGGTGCAGTCAGTCCGGTGCACGGAGACACCCGAGCCGCGGGTAACGAAGCCGAGGATCGGGTCCGGCGGCACAGGGGTGCAGCAGCGTGCCAGTTTGACCCAGACGTCGCCCACGCCGCGGACCACCACTCCGGAGTCCGAGAAGCGGGCCTTGCTGACCTGGGTGGGAATGCTGACCTCGGTGAGGTCGTCGTCGGGCGTTTCGTTCCCGCCCAGGCTCTCGATGAGCTTTTCCATGACGGACTGGGCAGACGTATGCCCGTCCCCGACGCCGGCGTAGAGGCCAGAGATGTCGACGTACTTGAAGTCCTCCGCAACGGCGGCGAGGGCGTCGTGCGTCATCAGGCGCTGCAGCGGAAGGTTCTGCTTCCGCATGGCGCGGGTCAGCAACTCCTTGCCGCGGTCGATCGCCTCTTCGCGCCGTTCCTTGCTGAACCACTGGCGGATCTTGTTCCGCGCACGGGCGCTCTTGACGAAATGCTGCCAGTCCTGGCTCGGCCCGGCCCCTTCGGCCTTGGACGTGAAAATCTCCACCCAGTCGCCGTGGTTGAGTTCGCTGTTGAGCGGGACCAGCTTTCCGTTGACCCTGGCCCCGATGGTCCGGTGGCCCACCTCGGTGTGCACCGCATAGGCAAAATCCACGGGGGTGGAACCGGCCGGAAGCGCCATGACCTCGCCCTTGGGCGTGAAAACGAAGACTTCACGGGCGTTGATTTCGAACCGGAGCGAATCGAGGAATTCGCCGGGATCGGACGTTTCCTGCTGCCAGTCCACCAGGGAGCGGAGCCAGCCCATGTCGCCGTCGCGCGGGCTGCCCGGTCCCGTGGCCGTGCGGTTCGGCTGGTCCTTGTACTTCCAGTGGGCTGCCACGCCGTACTCTGCGCGCCGGTGCATCTCATGCGTTCGGATCTGGATCTCCACCGGCTTGCCGCCCGGGCCGATCACCGTGGTGTGCAGGGACTGGTACATGTTGAACTTGGGCATGGCGATGTAGTCCTTGAACCGCCCCGGCAGGGGGTTCCACCGCGAATGCAGAGTTCCAAGGGCCGCGTAACAGTCGCGGACGGAGTCCACCAGGACGCGCACGCCCATGAGGTCGTTGATGTCGTCGAAGTCCTTGTCCCGGACGATCATCTTCTGGTAGATCGAGTAGTAGTGCTTGGGCCGGCCGGTGATGGTGGCCTTGATCCGGGCCGTGCGCAGGTCATCCGCGATCTGGTTGCGTATAACGCTGAGGCTCTTTTCACGTTCCGGCGTGCGGTCGCCCACCATGCGCACGATTTCCTCGTACACCTTGGGGTAAAGCGCAGCGAAGGACAGGTCCTCCAGCTCCCACTTGATCGTGTTCATGCCGAGCCGGTGGGCCAGCGGGGCGAAGATCTCGAGTGTTTCGCGGGCCTTCCGGGCCGAGGACTCCGCGGAGACGAATCGCCAGGTCCTCGCGTTGTGGAGCCGGTCGGCCAGCTTGATCATGAGGACACGGATGTCCTTGGCCATGGCCACGACCATCTTGCGGACCGTCTCGGACTGGGCGGCCTCGCCGAAGCTGACCTTGTCCAGCTTGGTCACGCCATCTACCAGCATGGCCACTTCCGGGCCGAAGTCCGCCTTCAGGTCGGCCAGCGTGTAAGGGGTGTCCTCGACAGTGTCATGGAGCAGCGCCGCGGCGAGTGTGGTCCCGCTGAGTCCCAGTTCCGCGAGGATGGTTGCCACGGCCACTGGGTGGGTGATGTAGGGATCGCCGCTCTTGCGCTTCTGGCCGCGGTGACTTTGTTCAGCGACCACAAAGGCACGCTGAATCAGGTCGAAGTCCTCTTTGGGGTTGTTCGCCCGGACTGTCCGCAGCAAGGGCTCAAGGATGGGCGAATAGGTCGCGGTGCTCCGGCCTGTCAGCCTCGCCAGCCGGGACCGCGTGCGCTCGCGCCGCCCGGGAAACGTGGGGCGGACACCCGAATTGTCCACCGGAACCCCCGGCCCGGGGCGTCCGTCAGCAACCAGACCAGTCTGCGGACCCTGGCCCGGACCGTTGTCCCCGGCCGCTGCTGGAGCCGACGTCGAACCCTCTTCCAATGAAGCACCCCTCATCAACCCGTTTAATTATCCCAGTCTATTCCCGCCGCGGTCGTGTTCGATAACCGGCCCCGTCCGATGGCCGGGGGCTTCGACGCAAAAAGCCGGATGCCGTCATGATGACGGCATCCGGCGCGGGATGGTGCTTGCTATGCCTGTGCGGGCTGCACGGAGGCCGCGCCCTTGGCCGCGGTGTCCGCACGGCGGTGCTCCACGCGCTGGGCCTGCTTGACCAGGGGCGGTTCGTTCTGCCGCAGCCAGGCGTACATGGGCGCCGCGATGAAGATGGTCGCCGCGGTGCCGATGAGAATCCCCACGAAGAGGGCCAGCGACAGGTCGCGCAGGGTACCTGCACCGAGCAGGCCCGCACCGATGAACAGGATCGCCCCCACCGGCAGGATGGCCACCATCATGGTGTTGATGGAACGCACCAGGGTCTGGTTGACGGCCAGGTTGACCTCTTCGCCGAACGTGCGGCGGGTGGACGTATCAAGATCTGCCGTGTTCTCGCGGATCTTGTCGAACACCACCACGGTGTCGTACAGCGAATAGCTCAGCACGGTCAGGAATCCGATGATCGCCGAGGGTGTGACCTCGAAATCACTCAGCGCATAGACGCCGGCCGTGATGAACATCGTCACCAGCATGCCAGCGATCGCGGAGAGCGACATCTTCCAGGTCCGGAAATACAGGGCCATCAGGACCGTCGCCAAGGCCACGAAAACCACCAGGCCGATCAGGGCCTGCTTGGTGACGTCGGCACCCCAGGTCGGGCCCACGAAGGTGGAAGTCACCTCGTTGTCCGTGACGCCGTAAGCCGACGTCAGGCCCTCTTTGATCTTGATGGTCTCGTCGTCGGTGAGCTTGTCTGTCTGGATGCGCATGGTGGTGCCGGCGACATTTGCCACGCGCGGCACGCTTCCGGCAACGACGTCGTGCACAGCCTTTTCGCCCAAGGACGCATCGGTGGTCTTGACGTTGGAGACGGTGAACTCGGAGCCGCCCCGGAATTCAATGCCGAGGTTGAACCCGCCCTTGACGACCGGAATCAGGATGGACAGGGCGACGGCGACGAGGGCAATGAGGAACCAGATCTTCTTCTTGCCGACGAAGTCGTAGGAACGCCTGCCCGTGTAGAGCTCGTTACCGAATTTCGCAAAACTGGACATTACTTGCCCTCCTTGGCCGGGCCCTTGGAGGAACCCGCGAGCTGCTCCTGCTGTTCCGCGCGGCGGCGTTCAGCGATGGTCATCCTGCGCTCCGCTTCAGCAGCGGCACCGGTGTTCTTTGCACGCACCACGGACGGCTTGTCCTCCGGGCTGCGGAGCCTGCCGGCGCCACGGTAGAGCGGCACCGCACCGAGGCTCTCGGGATCGAGGCCCGAGAGTTTGTGGCCTTCACCGAAGAACCGGGTGCGGGCCAACTGCCGCAGCATCGGGTGCGTGAACATGAACACGACGAGGAGGTCGGCAAGTGCCGTCAGGCCCAGCGTGAAGGCAAAGCCCCGCACGTTGCCCACGGCCACGAAGTACAGAACCAGCGCGGCAAGGAGGTTGACAGCCTTGGAGGCCAGCACCGTTCGCTTGGCCCGCTTCCAGCCGTTCTCGACGGCCGAGACTAGGCCGCGGCCTTCACGGAGTTCGTCGCGGATGCGTTCGAAGTACACAATAAACGAGTCCGCCGTCTGACCGATCGCGACGATGATGCCGGCCACGCCGGCGAGGGATAGGCGGTAGTTTTCCGTCCAGCCAAGGATGGCGATGGCCAGATACGTCAACGCACCTGCCACCACGAGGGAGGCGATGGTGACAAAGCCCAGGGCACGGTACTGGAACAGGGAATACACCACCACCAGCAGGAGTCCGATGAGGCCTGCAAGCAGGCCCATGCGGAGCTGCTCGCCGCCGAGGGTCGCCGAGATCTGCTGCTCGCTCTGGATGTCGAAGCTGATCGGCAGGGCACCGAATCGCAGCTGGTCGGAGAGGGCCTTGGCCGACTGCTCGGTGAACCCGCCGGTGATCTGCGGGCGGCCGTCGGTAATGACCGCCTGCGACCGCGGGGCGGAGATGACCTGATCGTCCAGGACAATGGCGAACTGCGACTTCGGATCCGAGCCGGCTTCGCCGCCGGCGGCCACGTAGAACTGATTCAGGCGCTCGGTGACGGTCTTGAACTTGGCCGTCCCTTCGCCGTTGAACTGGATGTTGACGGCCCACTCGTTGGTGACGGCGCCCTGGGCACCCTGCTGGAGCTGGAACGTGGACCCCTGGATCTCGACACCCTTGACCTCCACGGGACCAAGGATGTACTTGATCGCGGGAGTCTGGTCGGTGGCGGGCTCACAGGTCACCAGCGGCTTGGCAGGGTCGGAGCGCTCCTGCTTGTCCTGCGCCGGCTTGTCGCAGTCGAGCGCCTCGAACTGCTTCTGGACGTCTGCCGTGATCCAGTTGGTGTCGCTGCCGTTCGTAGGCTTGGCCGTCGGCTTGGGCAGCTGTGCTGCCGGTGTGCGGGACTCTGCGGGAACAGCCGCACCGGGTCCTGTGACCAGAACCGGGCGGAAGTTCATGTCCGCGGACGCCTGGATCAGGGCGCGGGTCTCCGAAGAGGGAGTACCGGGGAGGCTGACCACCACGTTGCGGCCCGACTGGGTGCTGATTTCAGCTTCTGCCACGCCGGAACCGTCCACGCGCTGGCGGATGATCGCCACCGCCTGGTTGAGCTGTTCCTCGTTGATGTCGGAACCACCCTCGACCTTGGGCGCCAGGATCATCTGGGTACCGCCCTCAAGGTCCAGCGCAAGCTTCGGAGCCCAGCTTGCCTTTCCGGCCATGGTGCCGCCCGCAAGGACGGCCGTCAGCACAGCCAGAATTACGCCAAGCCAGACCAACACCCGGAGGGATGGTTTATTGCGGCCAGTTCGTGCCATTGTCGATCTTTCTATTAATTACGGAGAAGCCGCCGGTGCGGGTGTGACCCGCGCCGGCGGCAGCCCGCAGCCGTAGATGGTGGTGCCCAGCGGGCCGCGACGGCGGACTAGATGTCCTTTTTGCCCTCGTCATTGAGGCGCTTCAGGGTTTCATCCGGCGTCTCGTTGCCGGCCGGGGCACTTCCGTGCTCCTCCGCCGTCAGTGACGATGCGTCATCGGGAACGGCGGTCGCCTCGGCGGCGGTGGGCTCCACGATCTTGGTGACGGCCTGGCGGTGGACGGTGGCCAGGTTGCCGGGTGAGAGTTCCAGAACAACCTTGTTGTCTTCGTCATCGATCGACACAATGCGGCCGAAGAGGCCAAAGCTGGTCATGACTTCAACTCCCGGGGCAAACTGCGACTGGAGCGTGGCCTGCTGCTGCTGGGTCTTCTTATTCCGGCGAAACATCATGAAGATGAAGATGCCAAGCATGACGAACAGCAGGATGGTCATGATGTCGATGCCGCCGCCGGCCTGCGGCTGGGCCTGGGCAGTAATATGTCCGAACACAGGGAAGTTCCATTCTGTACTTGCGTAGCTGGTTGACAGCAACATCCGCTTTGCACCGCGGGTGTCGGCCCAGACACGCATGACTGGCGACGGACGGCTGGCTGGCGCCAGCCACGGAAACAAAGCCCGGAGGTGCCGAGCGTTCTTCCAGTCTAGAGGGAAACAGCCTGCAACGGTGCTAGTGGCTGTTCGGAATCCATTGCGATTCGGTCTCTGCGCCCGTATCCCCGGCGAGTTCGTCAACAGCGAACACGTCCAGGGGTTCCTGCCCGAACACGCCGGAAGGAACTGCGAAGCCCAGGTGGGTCCATGCCGGCGCCATGGCAATGCGGCCCCGGGGCGTCCGGCCGAGCAGCCCCTCCCGGACCAGATACGGCTCGGCAACGGTCTCGACGGTCTCCGGTTCTTCGCCGACGGCAATGGCCAGCGTAGACAGGCCCACGGGGCCGCCGCCGAACTTGGTTATCAGCGCTTCCAGCACCGCGCGGTCCAGGCGGTCCAGGCCGCGCTTGTCCACCTCGTACATGTCCAGCGCGGCCGACGCTGACCTGGCGTCGATCTGTTCGATGCCGTGCACCAGGGCCCAGTCCCGAACCCGCCTCAGCAGCCGGTTGGCGATACGCGGAGTGCCGCGGGACCTGCCCGCTATTTCGCTGAAACCCGCCGAGTTCACTTTCAGGTCAAGGAGCCCGGCTGACCGGCGTAGGACGAGCTCAAGCTCCTCCACGGAATAGAACTCGAGGTGCCCGGTGAAACCGAAGCGGTCGCGCAGGGGCCCGGGCAGGAGCCCGGCGCGGGTTGTGGCGCCGACGAGTGTGAACGGCGGCAGCTCAAGCGGTATTGCCGTTGCCCCCGCGCCTTTGCCCACCACAATGTCCACCCGGAAGTCCTCCATGGCCATGTAGAGCATTTCCTCGGCAGGGCGGGACATCCGGTGGATTTCGTCGAGGAAGAGGACCTCGCCCTCGGAAAGGGAAGAGAGGATGGCGGCAAGATCCCCGGCGTGCTGGATGGCAGGGCCGCTGCTGATGCGCAGCGGCGCGTTCATTTCGGCCGCCACGATCATGGCCAGGGTGGTCTTACCGAGTCCGGGCGGACCGGAAAAAAGCACGTGGTCCGCACTGCGCCCCCGCATCCGGGAGGCCTGCAGCACCAGGGACAGCTGTTTGCGGACCCGGTGCTGGCCAACGAAGTCGTGGAGGTTCTTCGGCCGAAGGGCGGCCTCGATGGCCCGCTCCTCCGGCTCTTCTCCCCCGGCAACGAGGGACGGTTCAGCCACGGCTGCCTACCCGGTTGCCGGCGCGGGCGCCGTCCTGGCCGAGCCAACGCAGCGTGGTGCGCAGGATCTCGGCGACGTTTCCCTGGTCTGCAAGGTCCGGGGAATCGGCCAGTGCCTTGTCGATGCTGCCGGTGGCGTCCTTCTCGGACCAGCCGAGACTGGTCATGGCCGCCACCACCTGCGGCTTCCAGACCGATTCGGCGGAGGCGGCGGGGGCGGCTGCTGCGGGGGTTCCGTGCGGAACCAGCTTTCCGGCCAGTTCCAGGACGATGCGGGCGCCAACCTTCGGGCCGATGCCGGGGACCTTGGTGAACGTCTTGCTGTCGCCGGTGTGGGCCGCCACGCGGATCGCTTCGGGATCATGGACAGCCAGGACGGCCAGCGCGAGCCGGGGGCCAACGCCGCTGACACTGAGGAGGACGTCGAAGACCTCCCGTTCATCATCGGAGGCGAATCCGAACAGCGTCAGCGAGTCCTCCCGGACTATGAGGGACGTGAACAGCTTGCCCTCCTCGCCGGTCCGCAGCTTGCTGAGGGTCTGCGGCGTGGCGTGAACGCTCATGCCGGCACCGTTGAGATCGATCACAGCGGTGGACAGGCCAACGTGCGCTACGGTTCCGCGGAGAAAACTTATCAAGGCCGGGCTCCTGAACTACCGCCGGCAAAGACCGACTATCCGAACATATCTACGAATACCCTAGCAAGGGCCGCGGACAATCAGCGCGCACGGCGCGCCTTTGCCTCGGCCTCGGCCCAGGCGCGCTGGGCCGGTGTCAGTGACTGCGATCCCGGTCCGGTGGTGGCCACCGCCGCCCCACTGCCCGCCCGCCACGCGTGGGTGATGGCAAGGGCGAGGGCGTCCGCGGCATCGGCCGGACGCGGCGGGGCGTCGAGCCGGAGAATCTTGGTCACCAGTTTGGTGACGGCGTCCTTATTCGAGTTACCGCTGCCGGTCACGGCCGCTTTAACTTCCGACGGCGTGTGCAGCGCCACCGGTATCCCCCGCCGGGCGGCTGCAGCGATGACGACCCCGGACGCTTGGGCCACACCCATTACCGTGCTGACGTTCAACTGGGAGAAAACACGCTCCACCGCCAGCACGTGCGGCTCGTAGCGGTCAAGCCAGTCGTCAATGGCGAGGGCGATGACCAGCAGGCGCTGGTCCAGCGACTCCTCGGGGGACGTGCCCACCACGCCGACCGCCACCATGGTGGCGCGGCGGTTCTTCTCGACGTCCACCACGCCGATGCCGCAACGGGTGAGGCCCGGGTCGACGCCCAACACACGCAGGGTCAAGGCCGGGCCTCAAAATCACAGCAGCACTGCGGGATCACTCGGCTTCCAGTGCGGCCTGCACTTCGTCGCTGAGATCGGCGTTGCTATAGACGTTCTGGACGTCGTCGAGGTCTTCCAGCGCGTCCACGAGCTTCATGAACTTCTTGGCGGCATCCAGGTCGAGCGGCACCTCCATGGAGGGGACGAATTCGGCCTCGTCGGTGTCGTAGTCGATCCCGGCTTCCTTGAGGGCGTCGCGGACTGCCTGGAGGTCCTTCGGGTCCGAGTGGATTTCAAAGGTGTCGCCGTTGTCCTTGACTTCCTCGGCACCGGCGTCGAGCACCGCCATCAGGACGTCGTCCTCGCTGAGGCCGTTCTTGGGCAGGGTGACCACGCCCTTGCGGGAGAAGAGGTAGCTGACGGAACCGGGATCGGCGATGGTGCCGCCGTTGCGGGAAATGGCGAGGCGGACCTCGGATGCAGCACGGTTCTTGTTGTCCGTGAGGCATTCGATAAGCAGCGCCGAACCCTGCGGGCCGCGGCATTCGTACATGATTTCCGTGTAGTCCACGACTTCGCCGGTGAGGCCTGCGCCGCGCTTGATGGCACGGTCGATGTTGTCGGCCGGGACCGAGGTCTTCTTCGCCTTGGTGACGGCGAGCTCCAGGCTGGGGTTGCCGGCCAGGTCCGGGCCGCCCATCCGGGCAGCGACTTCGATGTTCTTGATCAGCTTGGCGAACGACTTTGCCCGGCGGCTATCAAGGATGGCCTTCTTGTGCTTGGTCGTTGCCCATTTGGAGTGGCCTGACATGCTTTACGCTTCTCCTCTGATCATTCGAATAAAAAGTTCGTGTACGCGTTTCTCCCCTGTCACTTCCGGGTGGAAGGAGGTGGCCAGCAGGTGGCCGGAACGCACTGCAACAATTCTAGCCGTCCCCTGCAGATGGGCGGCGTGGGATGCATGCGAGGGATCCGCCGGTTCCACCTGGGCAAGCACCTCGACGCCGGGCCCCACGCGCTCCACCCATGGTCCGCGGATGAACACCGCATGCACCGGCGCGACCCCCGCTTCAGTGGCGCTGAAATCCAGGCCTTTAAAGTCGAGGTCGGTTTCGAACGATTCGCGCTGGCGGCCGAACGCGTTGCGCCGGACGGTGATGTCCAGGCCGCCGAAGGTCTGCTGCGGGTTTCCGGCGAGGTCCGTGGCGGGATCGGCGATATCGTGGGCGAGCAGGATCATCCCGGCGCAGGAACCATACACGGGCAGCCCGTCAGCGATGCGCTGCCGCAGCGGATCCGCCAGTTCAAAGGCACGCGCCAGCTTGTCAATGGTGGTGGATTCACCGCCGGGAATAATAATTCCGTCCAGGTCGTGGAGTTCGGCAGGGCGCCGGATACCGACGCCGGTTGCGCCGGCCGCTTCGACGGCCCGAAGGTGCTCGCGGAAGTCGCCCTGCAGCGTCAGTACGCCAATGCGCAGGCCCGAACCGGCACCTGCACGAGCGCGCGGAGGCGCGGTGGAAAGGGGATTGGTCATCCAAACAGCATAGTGTCCCGGGCGCCGGCCGGCGTCCCCGCTGGCCCCTGCCCGCCTCATCGCATGCCGCTACTGGGATATATTACAGAGCATGTTTTCCTTCAGTGTTCCGCTCGGCAAGCTCGTCCGCCGGGTCTCCCGGCTCAGGGGCGGAGGCTCCGCGCTACCCGGGCTCGTGGTCGAGAAAATCGACCCGGGCTTCATGCAGCGGACTCTGTCCACGCTCCCCCACGGTGTAGCCGTAGTGAGCGGCACCAATGGCAAGACCACCACCACCAAGATGGTGGTGGAACTGCTGGAAAGCCAGGGCCTGAAGGTCTTCACCAACCGCACCGGCAGCAATTTCACCCGGGGCGTCGCCGCCGCCCTGCTCGGCGAGGTCGACTGGCGCGGACGGCTCGACGCCGACATCGCCGTACTGGAACTGGACGAGGCCCACGCCGTGCACTTCGTCAACCGGGTCCCGCCGCGCTACAGCCTGTTGCTCAACGTTCTCCGTGACCAGCTGGACCGCTTCGGCGAGATCGACAAGACCGCCCAGCTCCTGCAGCACATCGCCTCCAAGACCACCGGCACCGTTGTCCTCAACCGTGAGGATCCCCGGGTGGCCCGCATCGCCGACACGCTGGACGGGCCGGACGTCCGCTACTTCGGCCTCGACGACTCGCTGCTGAGCACCTTCCCCAACGACGACGAACTGCGCGCCGGCCCCGGCAGCCCAGCCCCGGCGCCGGTACAGCAAAAGCCGCACGCCGACGTCGTCCTCCGCCGGGTGGGGCCGGACAACGCCGATTTTGAGTACGACGGCGGCACCGTCACCACCGGGATGAAGCTCCGCGGCGTCTACAACATCTTCAATGCAGCAGCGGCGCTGACACTGGCCCGCAGTATCTGCGGCAGCGGCGCTGCCGCCGCCGACCACGCCACCCTGCTGACCGCGCTGTCCCAGGTGGCACCGGCCTTCGGCCGCGGCGAAAGCCTCGTCGTCGACGGCCTGCCCCTGGACCTCGTGCTGGTCAAGAACCCGAGCGGATTCCGGCTGGGCCTCAAGTCGTTCCCGGCCGGCGGCTACGCCACCATGATCGCGATCAATGACAACTACGCGGACGGACGCGACATGTCCTGGCTGTGGGACGTCGACTTCGAGTCCCTGCGCGCTGAGGGCGTGGACCAAGTGACCGGCTCCCGGGCCTACGACATGGCGCTGCGGCTGCAGTACGACGAGGTCGCCGTCGGCGCCGTGAACACCGAGATCGCGCCCGCCCTGGCCGCGTTCATCGCCGCGGCCAAGGACAAGCCGAAGCGCATTTTCTGCACCTACACCGCCATGCTCGCCATCCGGCGTGAGCTCTCCAAAATCACCACAGTGGAGGTGGTCTCATGACCCCCGGGACGTCAGCCAGCAAGGGAACTATCAGGGTTCTGCAGCTTTATCCGCGGGACATGAACATCTACGGCGACTGGGGCAACGCGCTGGTGCTGCAGCAGCGGCTGAAATGGCACGGCTACGCCCCGGAGCTGCTGGAGTACAACGTGGGCGACGAATTCCCGGACGAAGTGGACATTATTGTCGGAGGCGGCGGACAGGACAGCGGGCAGCTGGTCATCCAGGAGGACCTGCAGGCCCGCGCGGAAACCCTCCGGGGCCTCGCGGAGGACGGCACGCCCATGCTGCTGATCTGCGGGACGTACCAGCTGTTCGGGCGCTTCTTCAAGACCCGCTCGGGTTCGGTCATTCCCGGCATTGGCGTTCTTGACGTGGAAACGCACGGCACGGACGAACGGCTGATCGGCAACGTCAAGGTCACCACGGCTGAGTTCGGCGAGGTGCTGGGCTACGAAAACCACAGCGGCCAGACCACCCTCGGCCCGGGCGTGGCCCCGCTTGGCACCGTGCCCAAGGGGACGGGCAACAACAGCAGCGACGGCCAGGAGGGCGCCAGGTACCGCAACATCGTGGCGAGCTACCTGCACGGCTCCCTGCTCCCGAAGAACCCGGCGATTGCCGACTTCCTGATCCGGGCCGCCGTCGAACGCAAATACGGGAGTTTCACGCCGGGCGGCCCCGATGACCGCTATGCGGTCCTGGCCAGGGAACACGCGGCCCGCCGGCCCCGTTAGGAGCGAGCTGCGCCAGGAGCGGCCCGCCGGCCGTTGCCGGCGTCCCCGTGCCGCTGCCGGGCGGGAGACAGTTGCCCGTCAGCGTTCCTTGCTGATCAGCAGCTCATGCGCGCCGGCCTCGGCGGCGCCCATCGACTCCACCACCGTCTTGGTCCGCTCGCGCGTCGCGGCGTCCGCGGCGGGGCTGGCGCAGACGCCCTGCGGCGCATCGGAAGCCACGGAGCACCACCGGTAGGGCGCGTTCACGATGACGGACGGGGCCCAGCCCAGGTCCGAGGCCGTCCACTTGCCTGCGGCGTCCTGGCTGAACTGGGCCCGCACCAGCAGGCCCTCGTTGTTCGCCACGTAGGTGGGCGACAGCTCGGTCACGCCGTTGCCGAGGCCGTACACAATCCAGGTCCCTTTGTACTTTTCGACGGGCAGCACCGAGTGTGTGTGGTGGCCGTAGATCATGGTGAACTGGCCGCTGTCCACGAGGGCGTGGGCCAGCTCCTGCTGCTGGGCATTCGGTACACTGGCGTATTCATCGCCGGCGTGCATGGCGGCGAGCACGATGTCGGCCCCCAGTTTCCTGGCTTTCTTTGCCTTGGCGATCATGGCGGGGGCGTCCAGCATGTCCACCTGCCATTCCGCTTCCGGGATCTGCCCGTTGAGTCCGTAAGTCGCTTCAACGACGGCGATCTTCGCGGCGTCGGTCTGCATGATGAGGACATCCTGGGAGTCGGCCTCGGTCCGGTAGGAACCCGTGTGCTCCAGACCTGAGGCGTCCAAAGCGTCCAGAGTCCGGACGAGCCCTTCGGTGCCCTGATCGATGGTGTGGTTGCTGGCGGTGGTGCAGGCCCGGTAGCCCACGGCCTTCGAAGCGGCGATGATCTGCGGCGGGACGTTGAAGGAAGGGTAGGCCGAGAACGGGCCCTGCGGAACGGCCACCGGGGTCTCCTGGTGGCAAATGGCGAGGTCACTCTGCTGGATGTAGCGCCGCTGGCCCTCGAGCAGGGGGCCGAAATCAAGCCCCTTGACTCCGCCCGCCAGCGCGTCGACGCGCGCCTGCTCCCACAGCTGGGTATGGACCAGCATGTCGCCCGTGACCAGCACGGACGTGCACCTGACCGCCTTGCAGGCAGGGCCCTCGCCGGGCGTCGGGGCAGGTGTTGGAGCGGGCGTCGCGGTTGGGGCCGGGGCAGCCGCTGCCGAGGACGCCGGAGGTGTTGCCGACGAGGCGGTGGCAGTGGGCTGCCCGCCCTGCCCCGGCTCGTCCTGTTCCGCGACGACCCCGCAGGACGCCAGTGCTGTGATGAGCGATGCCGCCGCGACGGTCCGGACGGCACGGCCAGCGATTCTGGTGCGAATGTTCCCCATTCCGCAATCCTACGGCCACGTCCCGCCGGAACGCGCAGCCAAACACGCCGGACATGATTGTGCGCCGGTCTGCTGCATGAAAGTGTTGCTTCATGACTAATCCGCTGCTGATCCCGAGCACACTTCCGTTCGGCCTGCCTCCGTTTGCAGACATCACTGACGCCCACTACGCCGAGGCTGTTGATGCCGGCCTCGCAGAGCACCTGTCCGAGATCGCGGCCATCGTGGACAACCCGGAACCGGCGACGTTCGAGAACACCGCCCTCGCGATGGAGCGGTCGGGCCGGCTCCTGGAACGTGCCGCCGCGTCCTTCTTCACCCTGGTTTCCGCTGACGCCTCCGATGCCATCCGGGACCTTGAAACAGAGCTGTCGCCACGCTTTGCCGCCCACCAGGACGCCGTGTACCTCAACCGCGGGCTTTACGAGCGGTTCGCGGCCATCCGCGCCGAGGGACTGGACGCCGAGTCCACGCGGCTCGTGGAGGAATACCTCAAGGAATTCCGCCAGTCGGGCATTCAGCTGGATGATCCGGGCCAGGACAAACTCAGGTCCCTGAACGCCGAGCTTTCGCGGCTTGGCACAGAGTTCGGGCAGCGGGTCAAGGAAGGTATGAAGTCCGCGGCCCTCCTGCTGGATGACGCCGGGGAACTGGCCGGACTGCCGGCGGATGAGGTGGCCAGCGCCGCCGAAGCCGCCCGGGTGGCCGGCCACGACGGGAAGTTCCTGCTGACGCTGATCCAGCCGAGCAACCAGCCGGCCTTGGCTGCGCTGGAAAACCGGGAAATCCGCCGCCGGCTCTATGAGGCGTCCGTCGCCCGGGGCAGCAGCGGGGGTGACCTGGACGTCCTCGACCTTGTGAAGTCCATGGTGCGGCTTCGCGCAGAGAAGGCCGCGCTGCTGGGTTTTGCCAACTATGCCGAACTCGTGGTGGACCGGCAGACAGCACCGGACTTCGAGGCTGTCCGGACCATGTTGAACCGGCTGGCGCCTGCCGCAGTCCGGAACGCCGACGCCGAGGCCGCCGCCTTGGCCGAAAGCGCCGGCCACCCGCTGGAGGCCTGGGACTGGGCCTACTACTCCGCGAAAGTCCGGCGGGAGCGGTACGCGGTGGACGAACAGGCAATCCGGCCCTTCTTCGAACTGGACCGGGTGCTGGTGGACGGCGTGTTTTTCGCCGCTACATCCCTTTACGGCATCACCTTCCATGAACGGAGCGACCTCGCCGGCTACCACCCGGACGTCCGTGTGTGGGAAGTCCGCAACCAGGACGGCACGGAGCTGGGGCTGTTCCTGGGCGACTACTACACCCGGGAATCGAAGCGGGGCGGCGCCTGGATGAACTCCCTCGTGGAGCAGTCAGCCTTGTTGGGCACTAAACCGGTGGTGATCAACAACCTGAACATCTCCAAGCCGCCGGCCGGTGAGCCCACCCTGCTGACGCTGGACGAGGTCCGGACCGCGTTCCACGAATTCGGGCACGCCCTGCACGGGCTTTTCTCGGACGTCACCTATCCGCGGTTCTCCGGCACGTCGGTGCCTCGCGACTTCGTGGAGTACCCCTCGCAGGTTAACGAAATGTGGATCATGTGGCCCGAGGTCCTGGCCAACTACGCCCGCCACCACGCCACCGGGGAGCTGCTCCCCCAGGACACGGTGGACCGGCTCAACGAGTCGAGGCTCTGGGGCGAGGGCTTCGCCACCACGGAGTACCTCGGAGCCGCGCTGCTGGACCTGGCCTGGCATGTGCTGGATGCCGGCACCGTCCCGCAGGATGTCCTGGAGTTCGAGGCCAAGGCGCTGGCGGCGGCCGGCGTTGCCCACAGGCTCATTCCGCCCCGCTACCGCACGGGGTACTTCCAGCACATCTTCGCCGGCGACGGCTACGCGGCAGGCTACTACTCGTACATCTGGAGCGAGGTGCTGGACGCCGAAACCGTCGACTGGTTCACCGAGAACGGCGGACTCACCCGCGCCAACGGGGACCGCTTCCGCGGAGAGCTCCTGTCCCGCGGCAACAGCCAGGATCCCCTGGAGTCGTTCCGCACCCTGCGGGGACGGGACGCAGCCCTGGAACCGCTCCTCAAGCGCCGCGGCCTCGAGTAACTCCTCCAAAAGCAAACGACGACGGCGAGTCACCCACCAAAGGTGACTCGCCGTCGTCCTACTAATCAGGAGCGCCAAGCGCCGAGCGGTGGGATCCGGCAGCACGCGTAAAAGGGGCCCCGCGCCCCAGCTCGCCGCAAAGCGGCCTTAGCTGGGCACGGGGAATAGCGTGCAGAGGATCGCGCCGTTCGGCGCACCTAACGGTGCGAGCTACCAGCCGCGCTCGGCGAGGCGGTGGGGCTGCGGAATCTCGTCCACGTTGATGCCCACCATGGCTTCGCCCAGGC
>NZ_PJIK01000059.1 GCF_002929275.1 Arthrobacter sp. ZGTC131 | reverse complement strand
ATGATACAAAGAACAGTTCAGTAATTATTTGATCAATAATGATCTAATTATAATTGTTAAGTGCTTTTCTTGTTTAAAATCCTTAAATTATAAATTGTTGTTTAAAAGGAATTATTAGAAATGATTTTAAAAGCTTAAAAGAGAAGATCTAATTTTAATTTGTTAAATCTCAATATAAAAATGAGCTAGATAAAATTTTATTAAATACTATGCTTGCTCCTCTATTTTCTAGAATTTTCTGGGAATTATTTGAGCAAGGGAAGTATTTTTAGTATTTGAAACAACATTTCACAAATTGTTTTATTTGAAAAAGTTCAAAAAAACCCCTCCTAGGCCGTTGGGCCGATTTCGGCCCAACTTCTCTCTCCCTCCGCGCGGCCGAACCGGCCCAAGC
>NZ_PJIK01000058.1 GCF_002929275.1 Arthrobacter sp. ZGTC131 | reverse complement strand
TTCGGTTCCGACGCGGAGGTTCAGGGACTTGCCGCCCGGCTGATTGCTGCCGGGGGAAGGCGGCTGGATGACTCCAATCCGTGCGTTGATGTGCAGCTGCGCGGCTACCGGGTCCACGCGGTGCTGCGTCCGGTATCCACTGGTTCCACGCTGCTCTCCATCCGCATCCGGCGCACGCTGACCTTCACCATGGAGGAACTGCAGGCCGGTGGAACTATGGATCCTGAGTGCGCCGCAGTGCTTCGGCGCATCATCGCGTCCCGCCTGAACTTCCTGATCAGCGGAGCCACCGGCACGGGGAAGACCACACTGCTCTCCACCTTGCTGTCATTGAGCAAACCGCACGAACGGCTGGTGCTCGTGGAGGACGCCGCAGAGCTGGATCCCCGCCACCCGCATGTTGTGGGCCTGCAAAGCCGGCATGGCAACGTCGAAGGAGCCGGGTCCGTGGATCAGGCCGAACTGGTGCGCCAGGCCCTGCGGATGCGGCCGGACCGGCTGATTGTGGGGGAGTGCCGCGGCGCCGAGGTCCGTGAACTCCTGGCCGCCATGAACACCGGTCACGACGGCGCCGGCGGCACAATCCATGCCAACTCGGCTGCCAATGTTCCCGCCCGGCTGGCAGCTCTCGGGGCGCTCGCCGGCATGAGCAGCACCGCGGTTACTCTGCAGGCTGCAAGCGCCCTGGACGTGGTGGTGCATCTGGCCCGCAGCGCCGCCGGCCGCCGGGTTGCTGAAATAGCCGTGATCACGGCATCGGCTG
>NZ_PJIK01000057.1 GCF_002929275.1 Arthrobacter sp. ZGTC131 | reverse complement strand
GAAGACGCCGGTGCCGTTGCCGTTATGGCGCTCGAGCGCGTCCCGGCCGACATCCGTGCCCAGGGCGGCGTGTCCCGCATGTCCGATCCGGACATGATCGACAAGATCATCGAAGCCGTGTCCGTTCCGGTCATGGCCAAGGCCCGCATCGGCCACTTCGTCGAAGCCCAGGTCCTGCAGTCCCTCGGCGTGGACTACATCGACGAGTCCGAGGTCCTGACCCCGGCCGACTACACCAACCACATCGACAAGTGGAACTTCACCGTTCCGTTCGTCTGCGGTGCCACCAACCTCGGTGAGGCCCTGCGCCGCATCAACGAGGGCGCGGCGATGATCCGGTCCAAGGGCGAGGCCGGCACCGGCGATGTCTCCAACGCCACCACGCACATGCGCCAGATCCGCGCCGAGATCCTCAAGCTCGCGTCCCTGCCCGAGGACGAGCTGTACGTCGCGGCCAAGGAACTGCAGGCGCCGTACGAACTGGTCAAGGAAGTTGCTTCCACCGGCAAGCTCCCGGTGGTGCTGTTCACCGCCGGCGGCATCGCCACCCCGGCCGACGCCGCGATGATGATGCAGCTCGGCGCCGACGGCGTGTTCGTCGGCTCCGGGATCTTCAAGTCCGGCAACCCGGCCCAGCGTGCTGCCGCCGTCGTCAGGGCCACTGCCTATTATGACGACCCTGACGTCATCGCCAAGGCCTCCCGCGGCCTGGGCGAAGCCATGGTGGGCATCAACGTGGACGAGATTCCGCAGCCCCACCGCCTCGCCGAGCGCGGCTGGTAG
>NZ_PJIK01000056.1 GCF_002929275.1 Arthrobacter sp. ZGTC131 | reverse complement strand
CATCAGGGAGCGCCACCTTCGTTAATCTGCACGCTGCCGCCGGTACGGGCAATGCGATGGGTGGGCTGACGAACGCTGTCTATTCACATTCGCCGCTGGTGATCACGGCCGGCCAGCAAGTCCGTGCGACCGTTGGCATGGAAGTGATGCTGGCCAACGTGGATGCACCGAGCCTGCCCCGTCCCCTCGTGAAGTGGAGCACGGAGCCACTGACCGCCGATGATGTTCCCAGGGCTATCAGTCAGGGAATTCACACGGCCACACTCCCTGCCCCAGGCCCTGTCTACCTCTCCATTCCCTATGACGACTGGGACCACGCAGCCCCTGAAAACGCACACCATCTGGCTTCCCGCACGTCTGAAGTGGGAGGAGCCCTGACTGCAGAACAACTGGACCGGCTAGTGGCCGAGATCAAGGCAGCACGTAGCCCGGTCCTCGTTTTCGGGCCCGACGTGGACTCGGTCCACGCTAACAACGATGCGGTGAGACTCTCGGAGAAGCTGAATGCACCGGCTTGGATCGCCCCCTCTCCCGCCCGCTGCCCTTTCCCGACGAGACACAGAAACTTCCGCGGTGTCCTCCCTGCATCCATCGCGGGAATCAACGCGCTGTTCAACGCTCACGACCTTGTCCTTGTTATCGGAGCGCCGGTATTTCGCTACCACCAGTACGAGCCGGGCAACTACCTCCCCGAAGGGACTCAGTTGCGGCACATCACCTGTGATTCGGGTGAGGCGGCCCGTGCTCCTATGGGCAAAGCCATCGTGGGGGATATCGCAACAATTCTCTCGCAGATCCTCGAGGCTG
>NZ_PJIK01000055.1 GCF_002929275.1 Arthrobacter sp. ZGTC131 | reverse complement strand
CTGGACGGCGTCCTGTTCATCGACGAGGCCTACGCGCTGGCCCCGGAAGACGGCCGGATGGACTTCGGCCCCGAGGCGATCGAGGTCCTGCTCAAGCGGATGGAGGACCACCGCCACCGCCTGGTCGTGATCGTGGCCGGGTACCCGCGGCTGATGGAGTCCTTCCTGCTCTCGAACCCCGGACTGCGCTCCCGGTTCGCCCGCGAGATCACGTTCCCCGACTACTCCGTCGACGCGCTCCAGACGATCTTCCACCAGATGCTGGCCCAGCACGAATACACGCTGGAGCCGGGTGCGGACCAGCTGCTGCGCCGCATCCTCACCGGGCTCCACGCGGGCGAGGACTCCGGCAACGCACGGTTCGCCCGCACGCTGTTCGAGCAGGCGCTCAACCGCCAGGCGCTGCGGCTCTCGCTCGACGAGAAACAAAGTCTCGACACGCTCGATCGTGAGGCCGTCATGACGCTCACCGCGGACGACATCGTCAAGGCCGCACTGGCCTTGGGCGAGGAACCGGAGCCGGAACCGGAACCGACGCCGGAACCGGAGCGGTCACGCTGGTGGCGCTGGCTGGCCTGACCGGATCTGCGGCGGCTGTCAGGCGAAGGCCCGTCCCGCCCCCGAGCGGGAAAAGCACAACTATTCCAGTGTCGTGCAACCGGAGGACAGCTTTCCTACCGGCCCCAAGCTTGCTCGCTACGGCCCTGAACCCCAACGGACGCAAACAGCGCCACCGCGGCTTCGCGCTGCTCCTCAGACAACGAACTGCCCTTAAACCTGAAACTGCTCCCCGAAAGTTAGAACTGAATT
>NZ_PJIK01000054.1 GCF_002929275.1 Arthrobacter sp. ZGTC131 | reverse complement strand
GCCACCCACCGGCCAACCGACCGGAAACCCGTTTCGGTCCACGTTCGGTCCGCCGGGCGACCGACCGAAAACCGTGTGCGAGCTGCACGGCACCCGGTTCGGTCGGCTGGGCGACCGACCGAAAACCGTGTGCGGGCACGTAGCCTGTACCGGGCACGGGGGGAGGTGACGGGAGGGCTAACGCCGCCCTGGACCCCGATTCGGTCGACCGAGGCACTAGAACGGCCATGCCCGCGAGTAAAACGCAAGCCCCGAGCCGGTCTGAGGGGGACGGGAGAGAACGAGAGAGCTGTGTGCACCCTGTGAAGGGCCAGGCGCGGAGGGACCTGAGGGGGGCTAGGTGCCCAAAACACCTATGGGAAAACGACTCACGGCACTAGCCGAACCCCGGCCGCTGCGGGGCGTCGCACGTGAGATCCTTCCCACCGCCTCCTAGCCTGCTGGCACGGCGCCATGGCGAGTCTCGCCACGGGCCCGTTCCGCACGGTTTTTGAGGCACCCGTGCCGCCGAAAGAACGGGACTCGCTCCCGACACCTCTCCCACGCGTGGTGGCCCTCCGGTAGGCCGTCCTCCCAGCAGACCAGCCGTGCTCCGCGCGGCAGGATGCTTGGGCGGCCTTGCCGCCGTGGCTGCGTAGCGTATGAGCTGCTTTGGACCGGTGTATGCTCGCAGGACCCCCGCCCTCGTGCGGCCGACTGCCGGCTCCCGGGCCCCGTCACTCCACGGCCGTCCACGCGCCGTGCCGCCCCAGGCTTGAAGAGATGCTTGCGCGCTGCTACCCGTCCCACGGGCAGAGGTGCTCGCACACGTCCGCCGCGCCGCGGGCGCCCAACCGGGCGTTCCGCGGCGGCTCGACGGCGCGAGCGGCGTGGCCTCGTAGCGCCTG
>NZ_PJIK01000053.1 GCF_002929275.1 Arthrobacter sp. ZGTC131 | reverse complement strand
CACATGCTCCGCCGCTTGTGCGGGCCCCCGTCAATTCCTTTGAGTTTTAATCTTGCGACCGTACTCCCCAGGCGGAATGTTTAATGCGTTAGCTGCGCCACTAAGATCTCAAGGATCCCAACGGCTAGTCGACATCGTTTACGGCGTGGACTACTAGGGTATCTAATCCTATTTGCTCCCCACGCTTTCGTGCCTCAGCGTCAATAACAAGCCAGTAAGCCGCTTTCGCCACAGGTGTTCTTCCATATATCTACGCATTTCACCGCTACACATGGAATTCCACTTACCTCTCTTGCATTCTAGTAATGCAGTTTTCAAGGCGGACCGGAGTTGAGCTCCGGGCTTTAACCTCAAACTTGCAAAACCGCCTACGCACCCTATACGCCCAATAAATCCGGATAACGCTTGCCACCTATGTATTACCGCGGCTGCTGGCACATAGTTAGCCGTGGCTTTCTGGTAAGGTACCGTCAATATAGAGGCATTTCCTACTCTATTTTTTCTTCCCTTACAACAGAGCTTTACAACCCGAAGGCCGTCATTACTCACGCGGCATTGCTTCATCAGACTTTCGTCCATTGTGAAAAATTCCCTACTGCTGCCTCCCGTAGGAGTCTGGGCCGTATCTCAGTCCCAATGTGGCCGATCAACCTCTCAGTTCGGCTACGTATCATCGCCTAGGTGAGCCATTACCTCACCTACTAACTAATACGCCGCATCCCCATCTCATAGTGAACCAAACGGTCCTTTCAATCTTTTCTCATGCGATAATAAGATTCACATGCGGTATTATCTTTCGTTTCCAAAAGTTATCCCCCGCTATGAGGTAGGTTAGATACGTGTTACTCACCCGTTCGCCACTGGGGTGCAAGCACCCCCGTTCGACTTGCATGTATTAGGCATGCCGCCAGCGTTTATCCTGAGCCAGGATCAAAC
>NZ_PJIK01000052.1 GCF_002929275.1 Arthrobacter sp. ZGTC131 | reverse complement strand
CGGGTGCTGCCGGAGCTTTCGATGTGTGCCAGTTCGGCCGGGATTTCCCAGCCCTTCTTGCGCATCGCGGTGGCCCAGAGCCGGCCGGCCCGGTAAGAGGACCGGACCAGGGGCCCGGACATGACGCCCAGGAAGCCGATCTCGTTCGCCTCGTTCTGCAGGTCCACGAATTCCTGGGGCTTGACCCAGCGGTCCACCGGCAGGTGCCGTTCGGACGGGCGCAGGTACTGGGTGATGGTGATCAGGTCACAGCCGGCCTCGTGCAGGTCCCGGAGGGCCTCAGAGATTTCCGCGCGGGTCTCGCCCATGCCCAGGATCAGGTTGGACTTGGTGACCATGCCCAGGTTCCGGCCCTGCGTGATGACGTCCAGGGACCGGTCGTAGCGGAACGCGGGGCGGATGCGCTTGAAGATCCGCGGCACGGTCTCGACGTTGTGGGCGAAGACCTCGGGCTTGGAATCGCAGATCGCCTCGATGTGCTCGGGCTTGCCGGAGAAGTCCGGGATCAACAGCTCGACGCCGGTGCCCGGGTTCAGCTCGTGGATCTTGCGGACCGTTTCGGCGTAGAGCCAGACGCCCTCGTCGGCGAGGTCGTCCCGGGCCACGCCCGTGACGGTGGCGTAGCGCAGCTGCATCGCCTGCACGGAGCGGGCAACCTTGGTCGGTTCGAATCGGTCCACCGGGGAAGGCCTGCCGGTGTCGATCTGGCAAAAGTCGCAGCGCCGGGTGCATTCGGAGCCGCCGATCAGGAACGTCGCTTCCTTGTCTTCCCAGCACTCAAAGATGTTGGGGCAGCCGGCCTCCTCACACACGGTGTGGAGGCCCTCCTTCTTGACAAGGTTCTTGAGCTGGACGAACTCCGGGCCCATCTGGACCTTGGCCTTGATCCATTCCGGCTTACGCTCCACCGGGGTGGCCGCATTGCGCTGCTCAATGCGCAGCATCTTCCGGCCTTCTGGTGCCAGTGTCA
>NZ_PJIK01000051.1 GCF_002929275.1 Arthrobacter sp. ZGTC131 | reverse complement strand
GCGGCGGCCTCTTCGTTGAATTCGACGCCGATGCCGGGCTTGTCGCCCGGGTGCAGGTAGCCGTCCACGAACGTCATGGACTGCTCGAACACCGTGTTGGTCGCGTCCGAGTGCTGCATGTATTCCTGGATGCCGTAGTTGTGGATCGCCAGGCCCACGTGCAGCTGCGCCGCGAACCCGACCGGGGAGATGTCGGTGGGGCCGTGGAAGCCGGACTTGATCTGGTACTGCGCGGCGAAGTCCATCACCTTCTTCAGCGGGGAGATCCCGCCGAAGTGTGTGGAGGCTGCCCGGACGTAGTCGATCAGCTGTTCCTTGATGATGGTCTGGTAGTCGTACACGGTGTTGAAGATCTCCCCGATGGCCAGCGGGGTGGTGGTGTGCTGGCGGACCAGGCGCAGCGCCTCCTGGTTCTCCGCCGGCGTGCAGTCCTCCAGCCAGAACAGGTCATAGGGTTCCAGCGCCTTGCCCAGCTTCGCGGCCTGGATCGGGGTCATCCGGTGGTGCCCGTCGTGCAGCAAAGGCAGCTCCGGGCCGAATTCGTTCCGGACGGCTTCAAACACCGACGGCAGGTGGCGCAGGTAGGCCCGGGTGTCCCAGTCCTCCTCCACCGGGAACGCCCCGCGCCCGGCGGGCTCGTAGTCATACCGCTCCCCCGAGGCCTGCGCCTGGGCCGCGACGCCATAGACGGCCTTGATGCCAGGGACGGCGGTCTGGATCCGGACCGACTTGTAGCCCAGCTCCAGATGCTCGCGGACCGAATCGAACAAAGACGGGATGTCCGCGCCCGACGCGTGCCCGTACGCCCGCAAACCGTTCCGCGACGCCCCGCCGAGGAGCTGATACACCGGCATCCCGGCGATCTTGCCCTTGATATCCCACAACGCCATGTCCACCGCCGCGATCGCGGCCATCGTCACCGGACCCCGGCGCCAGTACGAGGACCGGTACAGGAACTGCCAGGTATCCTCGATCCGATGCGGATCCTTCCCGATCAGCAGCTGCGCGACGTGTTCCTTGAGGTACGCCGCCACCGCGAGCTCGCGGCCGTTCAGGGTGGCATCACCGATCCCGGTCACCCCGTCCTCGGTGGTGATCCGGAGGGTCACGAAGTTACGGGACGGGCTCGTCACGAACACTTCCGCAGCAAT
>NZ_PJIK01000050.1 GCF_002929275.1 Arthrobacter sp. ZGTC131 | reverse complement strand
GAAATCGCCGTGGTGTTCAAGCGCGCCCCCAACCTCCTCTTCCGGGACCACAGCGAGGACGACTTCGGCCAGAACGCCGTGGTCATCCGCGTCCAGCCCGATGAGGGCGCCACGATCCGTTTCGGCTCCAAGGTCCCCGGCACGCAGATGGAAGTCCGGGACGTGACGATGGACTTCGGCTACGGCCACTCCTTCACCGAATCCAGCCCCGAAGCGTACGAACGGCTCATCCTGGACGTGCTGCTGGGCGAGCCGCCGCTGTTCCCGCGGCATGAGGAAGTGGAGCTGTCCTGGAAGATCCTGGATCCCTTCGAGGACTACTGGGAAGGCCTGGGCGAGCAGCCTGAACCGTACGCACCCGGCAGCTGGGGCCCCGCCTCCGCTGACGAGCTCCTTGCCCGCGACGGACGAACCTGGAGAAGGCCATGATTGTAGATCTTCCTGACACCACCACCTCCAAGGTCTCCAAGAAGATCATGTCCCTGCGCGAGCAGGGCGGTGTGATCGCCCTGGGCCGCGTCCTCACCCTCGTGGTGGTCACCAAGTCCGGCCTGGAGGAAGAAGCCATCGAGGCCGCCAACGAGGCCAGCCGGGAACACCCCTGCCGGATCATCGTGCTCGCGGACGCCGGTTCCTCCGCCCCCAACCGGCTGGACGCCCAGATCCGCGTTGGCGGGGACGCCGGAGCCTCCGAGGTCATTGTGCTGCGCGGGTTCGGTGAACTGGCCGAGGAAAGCGAATCCCTGGTGGCCGCGCTCCTCCTGCCCGACGCGCCGATCGTGGCCTGGTGGCCGCACGGCGCGCCGAAGAACGCCAGCGAAACCTCGATCGGCCGGATCGCGCACCGGCGCATCACCGACTCCGCGAACGAGGCCGAGCCGCAGGTTGCGCTGGAGAACATCCGGAACACCTACAAGGCAGGCGACACCGACCTCGCCTGGACCCGCCTCACCAACTGGCGCATCCAGCTCGCCGCGGTACTGGACCAGGTCGACTCCTCCCCGGTCACGGCCGTCGCAGTCGAAGGAGCGTCCGACTCCCCCAGCACCATCCTGCTCGCGGCCTGGCTGACCCTGTCCCTCGAAGCGCCGGTGACCATCGTCGCGGACCCCGCCGGGACGGGCATCCGGCGGGTCCGGCTCAGCAGGTCCAGCGGCGATGTCCAGCTGTTCCGCCCCGGGCTGTCCGT